>NZ_CP010406.1:2022500-3982168 GCF_000815145.1 Bacillus sp. Pc3
ACCGACTTCGGGTGTTACAAACTCTCGTGGTGTGACGGGCGGTGTGTACAAGGCCCGGGAACGTATTCACCGCGGCATGCTGATCCGCGATTACTAGCGATTCCAGCTTCACGCAGTCGAGTTGCAGACTGCGATCCGAACTGAGAACAGATTTGTGGGATTGGCTTAACCTCGCGGTTTCGCTGCCCTTTGTTCTGTCCATTGTAGCACGTGTGTAGCCCAGGTCATAAGGGGCATGATGATTTGACGTCATCCCCACCTTCCTCCGGTTTGTCACCGGCAGTCACCTTAGAGTGCCCAACTGAATGCTGGCAACTAAGATCAAGGGTTGCGCTCGTTGCGGGACTTAACCCAACATCTCACGACACGAGCTGACGACAACCATGCACCACCTGTCACTCTGCCCCCGAAGGGGACGTCCTATCTCTAGGATTGTCAGAGGATGTCAAGACCTGGTAAGGTTCTTCGCGTTGCTTCGAATTAAACCACATGCTCCACCGCTTGTGCGGGCCCCCGTCAATTCCTTTGAGTTTCAGTCTTGCGACCGTACTCCCCAGGCGGAGTGCTTAATGCGTTAGCTGCAGCACTAAGGGGCGGAAACCCCCTAACACTTAGCACTCATCGTTTACGGCGTGGACTACCAGGGTATCTAATCCTGTTCGCTCCCCACGCTTTCGCTCCTCAGCGTCAGTTACAGACCAGAGAGTCGCCTTCGCCACTGGTGTTCCTCCACATCTCTACGCATTTCACCGCTACACGTGGAATTCCACTCTCCTCTTCTGCACTCAAGTTCCCCAGTTTCCAATGACCCTCCCCGGTTGAGCCGGGGGCTTTCACATCAGACTTAAGAAACCGCCTGCGAGCCCTTTACGCCCAATAATTCCGGACAACGCTTGCCACCTACGTATTACCGCGGCTGCTGGCACGTAGTTAGCCGTGGCTTTCTGGTTAGGTACCGTCAAGGTGCCGCCCTATTTGAACGGCACTTGTTCTTCCCTAACAACAGAGCTTTACGATCCGAAAACCTTCATCACTCACGCGGCGTTGCTCCGTCAGACTTTCGTCCATTGCGGAAGATTCCCTACTGCTGCCTCCCGTAGGAGTCTGGGCCGTGTCTCAGTCCCAGTGTGGCCGATCACCCTCTCAGGTCGGCTACGCATCGTCGCCTTGGTGAGCCGTTACCTCACCAACTAGCTAATGCGCCGCGGGTCCATCTGTAAGTGGTAGCCGAAGCCACCTTTTATGTCTGAACCATGCGGTTCAAACAACCATCCGGTATTAGCCCCGGTTTCCCGGAGTTATCCCAGTCTTACAGGCAGGTTACCCACGTGTTACTCACCCGTCCGCCGCTAACATCAGGGAGCAAGCTCCCATCTGTCCGCTCGACTTGCATGTATTAGGCACGCCGCCAGCGTTCGTCCTGAGCCAGGATCAAACTCTCCGATAAAGTAGTTTGACTGACTACGCACATCGCTGTGCGATTTATTTAAAACTTTGAATTAACAGGTACGTTTTGTCTTGTTTAGTTTTCAAAGAACTTTGTCCATCGCTCTCGAAGCGACTTAATAATTGTAACATATCAACTTCAAAGTCGTCAATAACTTTTTAAAATTTCTTTTTTAAGAATTTGTTTCGTCATCAGCGACGTATATTAGAATACCACCCTTGATCCAACATGTCAACAATAATCGGCAAATTAAATGATGAAGCGTTTAATGACTATCAAAGCCGCGATGCCGGGAATCCCCAGAATCCCGCTGATGCCCGTTGTAATCAGGTTAACAGGGATATGAATACCGAGACTGCCTCCGAACAAGTTCACACCCACCAGCAGAATCGCACCGGCAATAAACTTAATCGCAGTCACACCAATCCATCTTAACGGTTTTGAAGATACTCCCCATAAAAAAAGCAAAGCAACCAGACCGACAATCAAACCGATAATGAAAAAAGGCTCCATGAATCTTCCCCCTCGCTTGTTTAGTACAAGCTTATGAGAAGATCCCGGAGAATAGACCTCTTACTTCCATCTGCTCATTTTCAAATTCCGCTGCTTTGCTTCTTTCAAATAAAAAAAGTACTTAGATTCAGCGACTTTCAGCTCAAACAATACCTCAGCGGAGGGCTCGAGACTTTTCTCGACCAGACTCTTCTGTCTGTTCCATTCTTCTTTTTGTTTAAAGAGCTGTTCTATCAGCTTCTCATCAAACTCTTTTCTTAATGTATTTCTGCGAAGAAAACCCATGCCTTGCCTTTTCCTCCCTTACAATTCACGTCTTCCTTCAAGAGCTTTTGAAAGAGTGACCTCATCAGCATATTCCAAATCACCGCCGACGGGCAGACCGTGGGCAATACGGGAGAGCTTGATGCCTGAGGGCTTTAACAGCCTTGATATATACATCGCTGTTGCTTCCCCTTCAATATTAGGGTTGGTTGCGAGAATAACTTCTGTCACTTGATCATCCTGAAGACGTTTCAGCAGCTCCGGAATCTTAATATCCTCCGGGCCGATGCCGTCCATTGGTGAAATCGCGCCGTGAAGAACATGATACTGGCCGTTATATTCCTTCATTTTCTCCATTGCGATCACATCCTTAGGGTCCTGCACGACACAAATAACAGACTTATCCCTTCTTGTGTCCTCACATATATAACAAGGGTCCTGATCTGTAATATGTCCGCAAATCGAACAATATGTCAGGTTGCGCTTCGCATTTACTAATGCTTTCGCGAAATCTAATACCACGTCTTCTTTCATACCTAGAACAAAAAAAGCCAGACGAACCGCTGTTTTCGGTCCGATCCCTGGCAATTTCATAAAGCTGTCAATCAGCTTTGATATTGGTTCAGGATACTGCATGTTTATTTATCCCCCTAGAATAAACCCGGTATGTTCATTCCTTTTGTAAATTGTCCCATTGTCTCATTCGTCATGTCATCCACTTTTTTGAGGGCGTCGTTTGTCGCAGCAAGAACCAGGTCCTGAAGCATTTCGATATCTTCCGGATCAACGACTTCTTCTTTAATGGCAATGTCTACAACTTCTTTTTGGCCGTTGACTTTTACAGTCACCATACCGCCGCCTGCTGTGCCTTCAAGCACTTTTTCAGCAAGCTCCTCCTGAGCCTTCGCCATATCCTTTTGCATTTTTTGCATTTGTTTCATCATTTTTTGCATGTTTCCCATTCCGCCACGCATATTCAATCACTCTCTTTCATCTTATTAGTCTTTTATTTCGATTAAATCCGCTCCGACAAGTTTTTTCGCCTCTGCAATCAGCGGATCTTCTTCAGCCGGTTCGTTTGATCCTTCACTTTCCTGCTGGTGATCATTTAAAAATTCTTCTCTTATTTTACCCCATTGTGCTTCCGGAACGCCAATCAAATCCATTCTTTTCCCGAGCATTGATTCGAGAATCTGTTCAAGATTCGTACGGACTCCGTTATTGTCTTCTGCAACCATTTTACAATGGATTTCGTATTTAAATTTAAGCACAAATGCCTTTTGAGCAGCAGCCACCGGTTCACTGTCATTCAACAGAGCCGCATGAGACACCTTATTCTGCTGTTTCAGGTGTGCCAGCAGCTTGCCCCAGCTGCTTTTAAGCTGTTCAAGTTCAGGTCTTGTGGCTTCCTTCAATATCTCATGAATTCTTCCGACCGGAGCTTTGTAATGGCTTTTTCCGCCTTTTTGAGGACGCGGAGCTTCTTTCGGAGCGCTTTCCATCTGAACCTTCACACCGGAGGTTTTCAGCCTTTCTACTTCCTGCTCAAGCTGCTGAATCTTATTCATCAGCATGCCGACCTCAGGGATGTCTCCGGCGGATTGCTGTGCCGTCTGGCATATTTTCACGACAGCCACTTCAAAAAAGATTCTTGGGTGGTTCGTCCACTTCATTTCCTGATGGCTTTTATTCAGGATATCAATCATCTCATATAAAGCGGGGGCCGGTATGTCACCGCTCAGATTCCGAAACGTTTCATCGACCTTCACCTTCTCCAGGACTCCTTCTAAACCGGGAGCGGCCTGGTACAAGAGCATATCCCTGAAATAGAAAATCATATCTTCAATCAGTTTGGCCGCATCTTTCCCTTGCTGGAGCAATTCATTCAGTGTTTCCAATGCCTCGGAAACCTGTTTGCGGTGAAGAGCAGATGCCAGTTTTCCAATATAGTGCTGAGAAACGGCTCCGGTAATGAGCAATGCATCATCCACCGACAGCTCCTCGCCGCTGAATGATACGGCTTGATCGAGCAGGCTCAGCGCGTCCCTCATTCCTCCGTCCGCAGCACTCGCTATGATATCAAGGGCTCCTTCTTCCACCTTCAGCTGCTCTGCATCGACGATTGTCTTCATTCGTCCGACAATTGCTTTGGATGTAATCCGTTTGAAGTCAAAACGCTGACATCTGGAGATAATGGTTAAAGGAATCTTATGAGGCTCAGTCGTAGCTAATATGAAAATGCAATGTGCCGGCGGTTCTTCCAGCGTTTTCAGAAGCGCATTGAATGCGCCGATAGAGAGCATATGCACCTCATCTATAATATATACTTTGTAGGTGACGGCCGACGGGGCGAATTTTACTTTGTCACGGATGTCGCGGATTTCGTCTACGCCGTTATTCGACGCCGCATCTATTTCAATCACATCTGATATAGAGCCGTTTGTGATCCCCTTGCACGCCGCACATTCATTGCACGGTTCTTCTACGGGGGCGTGCTCACAGTTGACTGCTTTCGCAAATATTTTAGCTGCACTGGTTTTTCCCGTTCCCCGCGGTCCAGAAAACAGATATGCATGAGAAAATTTCTTTTGCAAAAGGGCATTTTGCAGCGTTTTCGTAATGTGTTCCTGTCCGACCACATCTTCAAACTGCTGAGGCCTAAATACTCGATATAAAGCTTGGTAACCCACAGGATGCGCCCTCCTCTGTTATTCATCATGTTTATTATACATGAACGTGCTTTTAACGCCAAAACCCGTTTTTCATATACGAAAAAACTCACCTGCCATAAACAGGTGAGTCTGAAATTTGATGATTGATTTACCGTGCACCTTCTGTCGATTCGCTACCCTAAGCGTTACTTAAGCAGTTAGCTCAGCCCAGGCAACCCTGCGGCACATGAGAGGTTTCACTTAATGCTGCTTCCTTCCGGACCTGACATGGTTCATGAATTCCCATTGCGCAGGACCCAGACGTCAACGCCACTTACTTAAGGCAGACCTTACAGTAAACGAACCTCGAGAAGGGATTCGGCCCCGCTAGAGCGGATTGCGGGTACAGGGCACCGCTACCTCCCCGCTTAGCACGGCAAAATAAATATCAAATTTTTATATGCGCACCATTCATGATGCACACATAAGTATATCTGCTTCAGGCAGAAAATGCAACCGTACTACTCAGACAACTTTTTCCTCATGTCTTTCTTTTGCCGGCGCAACTTTCTGAAAAAAGCGCTGAGCATTTCTCCGCACTCTTCTCCGAGCACGCCGCTCACCACTTCCGCTTGGTGGTTGAACCGCTCTTCCTGCAAGAGGTTCATCAGCGTTCCTGTACAGCCCCCCTTGGGATCAAATGCGCCGAATACGACCTTATCGACTCTCGAAAGCACGACGGCTCCCGCGCACATCGGACACGGCTCCAAAGTGACATAAAGAACGGCATCCTCAAGTCTCCATGTCCCCAGCTTACAGCACGCTTCGTCTATCGCCAGCATTTCGGCGTGGGCAAGCGACCTCTGTTCAGTCTCCCGCAGGTTATGCGCCCGCGCCACGATCTCATCATGCAGAACAAGAACTGCTCCGATCGGCACTTCACCTTTCGCTTCGGCTTTCTTCGCTTCTTTTATGGCTTCTCTCATATAATATTCATCATTCATAGGTTCGAGCTCTCTTCTTAAGTTTTTTCATGTCTCATAAAGGTTAAAATAGGAATACCCCAGCAGAAAGGAGTTGCCGGTATTGTCTGAACCTAACAACACAGCCCTTCTGATTGTCGATATGATCAACAATTTTCAATTTGATATGGGCGAACGTCTTGCTGAAAAAACCAAACAAATTGTCCCCCGTATTTTATCATTAAAGAAGCATGCAAAACAAAGCAACTGGCCGATTATTTATATTAATGATCATTACGGGCTCTGGAAGGCTGATATTGATGCCATCAGGGAGGAATGCAGCAACAACAGAAGCGCCCCCATTATAAAAGATATTTCGCCTCAGCCGGATGATTATTTTCTCATTAAACCGAAGCATTCCGCTTTTTACGAAACGGCGCTTCACACCCTTCTGACCGAATTACAAGTGAACCGATTAATCATCACGGGGATTGCCGGGAACATTTGTGTGCTGTTCACGGCCAACGACGCCTATATGAGAGAATACAGCATTACCATTCCGAAAGACTGCACCGCTTCCAATAACGACGAGGACAATGATTTCGCTTTGACCATGATGGAGAATGTTCTCTTCGCAGAAATAACCACGGAAAAACAAATTACCGCCGAAAAATAAACATGATCAGCCTCCTTTTTTCATATATTTGATAGCGGATATGAAAGGAGGCGTTTTTCATTCAGATCTATATAGTGAAACGGGGCGACACGCTTTCCGCTATTGCGGCGCGCTACCGGACTGCCGCAAATGTCATTGCGGAAGCAAATAAACTGCCTAATCCAAATACATTGGTTGTCGGACAAACCCTTGTCATCCCGATTGAGGGTCAATATTACGAAGTGAAACAAGGTGATACTCTTGCGGCAATCGCTGGCCGTTTCCATATATCGGCCGCGGAGCTTGCGAGGGTTAACGGAATTCAGCCCGGCACCACATTGAGAGCCGGAACCCGCCTTTACATTCCGCAGCAGGCGAATAAGCCCGATATCGAATCAAACGCATATATAGAACCGCGGGGAACGAGCGTAAGCGCTAATCTGCAGCAGGCGGCAAGGGAGGCCTCTCCTTATTTAACATACCTTGGCGCATTCAGTTTTCAAGTGCAGCGGAACGGGACTTTAAAGGAACCGCCTCTGACCAATTTAAAAAGCATCAGTGACAGGCACAACACCACCCTGATGATGATCATCACCAACCTTGAAAATGACGCATTCAGCGATGAACTCGGGCGGCTCATCTTGAATGACAATACAGTGAAAACAAAACTCTTTCAGGAAATCGTCTCCACGGCTAAAAAGTACGGCTTTCGCGATATTCACTTTGATTTCGAATATTTACGTCCACAGGACAGAGAAGCCTACAATCGTTTTTTACGTGAAGCGAGGACGATTTTTCATCGGGAAGGCTGGAAAATTTCAACGGCGCTTGCTCCGAAAACGAGCGCGACCCAGGCCGGCAAATGGTACGAAGCACATGACTATAGGGCACATGGAGAAATCGTCGATTTTGTCGTGATCATGACATATGAGTGGGGGTACAGCGGAGGCCCGGCTCAGGCCGTATCACCTATCGGCCCTGTAAGAAATGTCATTGAGTACGCGCTGACGGAAATGCCTTCTTCAAAAATCGTCATGGGCCAGAATATGTACGGCTATGATTGGACACTGCCTTTCAAACAGGGAACGACAGCGAAAGCCGTCAGTCCTCAGCAGGCAATCGCTCTGGCAGCACGCCATAAAGTCGACATTCAATATGACGAAACCGCCCAGGCTCCATTCTTCCGATACACGGATGAAAATCAGAGACGGCATGAAGTATGGTTTGAAGACGCACGATCCATTCAAGCGAAATTCAATTTAATTAAAGAACTGCATTTAAGAGGGATCAGCTATTGGAAACTCGGCCTTTCTTTCCCGCAAAACTGGCTTTTGCTCAGCGATCAATTTCATATTGTGAAAGAGACGTTTCGTTAATTGGAAGCGTCTTTTTTTCATGGGCTTTTCTGAGAGTGTGATACAATATAAAGGCCGGCAGCTGACGGATGTTTGCAGAATTAAGGAGGATTTTCAATGAACAGAGCCCCTTTTATCGCGGTAGAAGGTCCTATCGGGGCAGGAAAAACGACACTCGCTACGATGCTTTCTGAAGAGCTCGGTTTTCATATGATTAATGAGATTGTGGAAGACAACCCTTATCTCGATAAGTTTTATGACAATATCGAGGAGTGGAGTTTCCAGCTTGAAATGTTTTTTCTATGTCACAGGTATAAACAGCTTGAGGACACCGACCGAGATTATTTAAAACAAGGACAGCCCGTTTTGTCCGATTATCATATTTATAAAAATGTTATTTTCGCAGAGCGTACATTGCACGGCCAAAAGCTTGAGAAGTATAAGCAGATTTATCAACTGCTCACTCACGACCTGCCGAAACCGAATATCATTGTATACATAAAGGCAAGCCTGCCGACATTGCTTCAACGCATTGAAAAACGCGGGCGCCCGTTTGAGAAAAATATCGAGCATCAATATCTGGAACGTCTCATTGCAGATTACGACACAGCCATCAGACAGCTTCAGGAAGAAGGTCCGGGTATATCTGTACTGACCATTGACGGTGATACCGAAGACTTTGTTTTGAATAAGACAGACTATGAAAGAATTGCCCGTCAGGTAAAGGAGCTTATTAAATGAAAGACATTCATATTCCAAACAACGCCATTATCACAGTAGCGGGAACGGTAGGAGTCGGAAAATCGACTTTGACCAAAGCTTTAGCAAAACGGCTCGGGTTTCATACCTCACTCGAAGAAGTGGATGAAAACCCTTATTTAGAGAAGTTTTATCACGATTTTGAACGCTGGAGCTTCCATTTGCAAATTTATTTTCTGGCTGAGCGGTTCAAAGAGCAGAAAAACATGTTTGAATCAGGCGGCGGATTCGTGCAGGACCGTTCGATTTATGAAGATACAGGCATATTCGCAAAAATGCATGCCGATAAAGGAACCATGTCGCTGACAGATTACACAACATACACAAGTCTATTTGAGGCGATGGTCATGACGCCGTACTTCCCGCATCCTGATGTTTTGATCTATTTAGAAGGCGACCTTGAAAACATTATAAACCGGATTGAAAAGCGGGGCCGCGAGATGGAGCTGCAGACAAACCGATCCTATTGGGAAGAGATGTATACACGGTACGAAGACTGGATCAGCGGTTTTAACGCCTGCCCTGTGCTGAAAGTACGCATTGAAGATTATGACCTTGAAGCTGATGAACAGTCACTGGAATCTTTGATCGAAAAAATCAGTCACGTGATCAACGAAAACAGAAATAAATAAAAATAACAAAGCGATTTTCCCCGAACAGAGAAAATCGCTTTTTTTGTATATAAAAAATCCGCTGCATCACATGCAGCGGACAAAACAATCTCCAATATATGCTCGAGTTTCATTAGGTTTAAAATCAATATGGCGGAGGAAGAGGGATTCGAACCCCCGCGGGCTTTGACACCCCTGTCGGTTTTCAAGACCGATCCCTTCAGCCAGACTTGGGTATTCCTCCGTATCGACATTTAATAATATACCACATGACCTAAATTTCAGTCAAGCGCTTTTTCATTTTTTTATTTCATTTCTTAAACGGCTTGTCCGTCAGCTTTACTATCATACAAAAGTCTTGCGTCCAATTCAACCTCAGTATGCCATACGGGCAGGAAAACACAGTAAAAATCAAGAATAGATTCAAACAGATACCTGCTCATAAAGGTGGAGAACATAATGAAAATCATCATTGCACCGGATTCTTTCAAAGAAAGCATGACATCAAAAGAAGCCGCTGACAGCATAGAAAAAGGATTCAAAGCGGTCTTCCCTGACGCGGAATATATCAAGATACCCGCGGCCGACGGCGGAGAAGGAACCGTTCAGGCTTTGACGGATGCCACTGGCGGAAGCATCATCCAAAAAACTGTGACCGGTCCGCTGGGAACGCCGGTAAACGCCGCATATGGACTTCTGGGAGACGGACGCACGGCAGTCATTGAAATGGCGGAAGCATCGGGACTTCATCTCGTTCCCCGCCATCTCAGAGATCCGTTGAACACAACGACAAGAGGAACTGGTGAACTGATAGCAGATGCAGCTTCCCGCGGGGCGGGTGAGATCATCATCGGACTTGGCGGGAGCGCAACCAATGACGGCGGAACAGGAATGGCGAGCGCGCTCGGTGTGCGTTTCTTAAATGAGGAAGGTCAGGAGATACCTGATGGCGGAGGCGCTCTGCACACCCTAGCTTCTATTGATATAAACGGTCTCTCTCCTGATCTGAAACATATCCGTATCCGTGCCGCATGTGATGTCGAAAATCCTCTCACCGGTAAAAACGGTGCGTCATATGTCTTCGGCCCGCAAAAAGGGGCGTCCGAGAAGACTAAAGTTGTATTGGATCGCAACTTACGCCATTTCGCTGACGTATTGAGACGTCAGCACGATATCGAAGCGGATACCGTAAAAGGCGCGGGCGCCGCGGGAGGTTTAGGCGCCGGACTGATCGCTTTCTTACAGGCAGAACTTCAAAGCGGGATTGACGTTGTATTAGATACACTGTCCTTCTCAGATCAGATAAGAGGCGCTGACCTTGTCATTACCGGAGAGGGCCAGATTGACGGACAAACGATATTCGGCAAAACCCCCGCCGGGATCGCCGAATGCGCAGCCGCTCAAGAAATTCCCGTTATCGCATTGGCGGGCTCCTTAGGCAAGAATTTCGAGCATGTTTACAGCGCAGGAATAACAGCTGTATTTTCTATCGTGTCCGGCGCTGTAAGTCTTGAAGACGCCATAGCATCCGGCCGTTTTAACCTTGAAAGCACAGCCCGGAATGCCGCCGCTCTATACCGGGCAGCAAAAAAGGCGCGCCTCTAGGGCGCACCTTTTATGGTTTGATGACTTCTTTATTTCCCATATAAGGACGAAGCACTTTCGGAATGATGACACTTCCGTCTTCCTGCTGATAGTTTTCTAAGATGGCAGCTACTGTTCTGCCGACTGCCAGCCCTGAACCGTTTAATGTATGCACATGCTCCGGCTTGCCTTTCGCTTCGCGTCTGAATCGAATGTTTGCGCGTCTCGCCTGGAAGGCCTCAAAGTTACTGCAAGAAGAAATTTCACGGTATGTGTCTTGGCTTGGAATCCATACCTCAATATCGTACTTTTTCGCGGCTGTAAAGCCGAGATCACCGGTACACATGCTCATGACACGATACGGCAGTTCAAGCAGCTGAAGCACCCGCTCAGCTTGATTTGTCAGTTTTTCAAGCTCTTCATAAGAATCTTCCGGCTTCACGAATTTCACAAGCTCAACCTTGTTGAACTGATGCTGGCGGATCAAACCGCGTGTATCACGACCGGCAGATCCCGCTTCTGAACGGAAGCAAGCGCTGAATGCGGCATAATTGATTGGCAGGTTCTCACCAGATAAGATTTCATCGCGGTGCATATTTGTAATCGGCACTTCCGCCGTCGGAATTAAGAAATAATCCTCTTCTCTGATTTTAAAAGCATCCTCTTCAAATTTAGGAAGCTGTCCCGTACCTGTCATGCTCGTACGGTTTACCATATAAGGAGGAATGACTTCCGTGTAATCATATTCATCAACGTGAAGATCCAGCATAAAGTTGTAGAGCGCTCGTTCGAGGCGGGCGCCTAATCCTTTATAAAACACAAACCGGCTGCCTGTTACTTTTGAGGCGCGTTCGAAATCAAGAATGTTTAAATGGTCTGCGATATCCCAATGCGGTTTCGGCTCATATGAAAATGCCGGCGCCTCTCCCCACTTGCGAATTTCAATGTTATCATCTTCCGTTTCCCCGACGGGCACTGAATCGTGCGGGATGTTCGGAATAGACAGAAGGATGGTTTCGAGCGTCGTTTCGACAGTACGAAGCTCTTCATCAAGCTTCTTAATTTCTTCGCCCACTTCGCGCATCTCTTTAATAATATGATCAGCGTCTTTTTTCTCCCGTTTCAAAACGGCGACCTGCTGAGACACTTCATTGCGTTTTCCCTTCAGTTCTTCTACTTTACCGATAAGCTCTCTTCTCTTTTCGTCCAGCTCTTCAAACTTGTCAAAGTCAGATAAGTCTTCGCCTTTTGGAATGAGCTTCGCTTTTACCTCTTGAAAATTGGCTCTCAGCACCTTCGTATCAATCATGCCTAACAACTCCTATCTGTTTTTATCGAAAATAAAAAAGAGCCCTCATCCCCTAAAAGGGACGAGAGCTCTCGCGTTGCCACCCTGATTGAAAACAAGCTCACACTTGCTTCCCGCTTTAACACATAACGGTTTTCCCGTAAATGCCTACTTGTTTTCAGCATTTCGCTCAAGGACGGATTCGGACAGCATCTTTCACCGATTCGCACCACCCATCGGCTCTCTTTGAAAGAGAGGCTTCCTACTGCTTCCTGTCAACGCTTTTCGATCTTTATTTGTGTTTATAATGTACTATAAGTATCAGCGGTTTTCAACTGTTTTATACAGCTGTTTCCTGCTTATGCTTTTCCGCCATCTTCACAAACAGCTCTGTCACCCGGTGATCATCTGTCAGTTCAGGATGGAACGAGCAGCCGAGGAAATTCCCCTGCTTTGCAGCCACGATGCGTCCGTTATGCTCACAAAGCACTTCAACATCTTCTCCGGCTTCTAAAATATGCGGCGCGCGAATAAATACACCCGTAAAAGGCTCATCAAGGCCTTTAATCGTCAGATCAGCTTCAAAGCTGTCGACCTGACGGCCAAAGGAGTTACGCTCGACGACAACGTTTAACAGCCCTAAATGAGCGTTATCCGTTCCCGCTATCTCTTTGGCTAAAATAATCAGACCGGCGCATGTGCCGAACATCGGCTTGCCTTGGGCGGCAAACTCGCGAAGCGGCTCCATAAAATGATACGTATCCATTAAACGCCGCATCGTCGTGCTTTCCCCGCCCGGCAGGATTAAGCCGTCGATGTCATTCAGCTGTTCAGGACGCTTAATGACGACACCTTTTGAACCACATGCTTCAATTGAACGAATATGTTCTCTTACTGCTCCTTGAAGTCCAAGTACACCAATTGTTAACATGCTTCCAGCTCTCCTATGGTTTTACCAGCCGCGTTCTTGCATACGCTGTTCCGGCAATAGATTTGAGATTTCGATTCCTTTCATCGCTGTGCCTAATTCTTTAGAAAGCTCAGCGATCAGTTTGTAGTCTGTGTAATGAGTCGTTGCTTCAACAATTGCTTTGGCGAATTTAGCAGGGTTGTCTGATTTGAAAATACCTGAACCGACAAATACGCCGTCAGCGCCAAGCTGCATCATCAATGCCGCATCAGCAGGCGTCGCTACTCCGCCGGCAGCAAAGTTCACTACAGGCAGTTTGCCGTCACGCTTGATTTGAAGAAGCAGTTCATAAGGAGCGCCGAGGTTTTTAGCTTCAGTCATCAGCTCATCATCGCTCATCGCAACAACTTTGCGCACTTGCGCGTTTACTTTTCTCATATGGCGGACAGCTTCCACAATGTTTCCTGTTCCCGGTTCGCCTTTTGTACGAAGCATGGAAGCTCCTTCGGCGATACGGCGCGTTGCTTCACCGAGATCACGGCAGCCGCATACGAACGGGACTGTATATTCGTTTTTATTTAAATGAAATTCTTCGTCAGCCGGAGTCAGAACTTCACTTTCATCGATGTAATCTACTCCCATTGCTTCAAGGACACGCGCTTCAACGATATGTCCGATACGCGCTTTTGCCATTACGGGAATGGATACAGCATTCATTACTTCTTCAACGATTGTCGGATCAGCCATGCGGGCAACACCGCCGGCAGCGCGAATATCAGCCGGAACGCGTTCTAACGCCATTACGGCAACAGCTCCCGCCTCTTCCGCAATCTTCGCTTGTTCAGCATTTACAACGTCCATGATGACGCCGCCTTTTTGCATTTCCGCCATGCCGCGTTTTACACGATCAGTACCTGTTTGAGCCATTATTTGGTCCCCCTAGTCAATGTATAGTTAGATAATTTCTATCTCTTATTGTATCCCAGAAATACAATATTTCATATGGGTATTCTTATTTTACAGCGAGATGAATAAGATAGATATCATTTTTTTACTAATAATTTGGTTTTTTCAGTATATTAAGCAAAAGAGCCCTAACTTTCATCAGAGCTCTTTCTTATTTCTTAAAACCAGCCTGTTACCGTGTCAACGGCGCTGTTCCAGATACCGGAGAAGAATCCGCCGATGCCGCGCATCATCTGAACAAACCAGTTTGCTTTATCTACATCATTTTTCGTTACAAGATTCACGCTGAACTCTTTGGATTTGAGGAAGCCATAGTCTTTGTCACTGCCTTTGTATGTAACTGTCAGCGTTCCGACTTTCGTTCCCTTTTTCACAGGAGCCGTGATTTCTTTTTTATCTAAAGTCACTTCGGCTTTATAGTTCTTTTCATCCCCGCTTTTCACAGGAATAGAAAGCGCCTTGTCAGTAACAATATCGACTTGCTTGTCTTTCCCTTTTTCAACGTCAATCGTTTTGTGCCCTTTTACTTGAGAGCCTTCAGGGTAAAGATCTTTCATTGAGAAATTGCCGTTAAATGCGTAATCGAGCATTTTTTTCGTTTCATCAAAACGTCCGGTATGCAGGTTGCCTTTTGCGTTTAATACAACGGTGATGACCCGCATTCCGTTCCGCTGTGCTGTGCTTGTAAAACAAGATCCCGCAGAATCAGTAGAACCCGTTTTTAAGCCGTCAACGCCAGGGTATTCAGAAACAAGACCTTTTAACATGAAGTTCCAGTTCGGCATGTCCATTTCATCATCAGTGCCGGCTCTGAATTTCGTCTTAGCGATGCTTGTTGTTTTGAGAACTTCCGGATAATCAGTGATCAGGCGGTCTGCAAGAAGCGCCATGTCTTTAGCAGAAACTTCACTCTCTTCTTTAACGCCTTCTCCTTGCGGCTGCTTGCCGTGAAGGTCTTCATTCACAAGCCCTGTGGCATTTTTAAAATCATAGTTTGTCATGCCTAATTCTTTGGCTTTCGCATTCATTTCAGCGACAAATTTCGTTTCAGTTCCGGCAAGAATTTCGGCAACTGCAATCGCGGCTCCGTTGGCAGAGTAAATCGCCATAGCCTGATACAGTTCTTTAACCGTGTATTTGCCGTCTTTTCGAAGGGGGACGTTTGATAAACTGTTGTCTTGAGAAATTTCATAGACATAATCATCAGGAGTATACGTTTGATCCCATTTCACTTTTCCTTCTTTAATGGCTTCCAGAAGCAGATATTCAGTCATCATTTTTGTCATGCTGGCAATCGGCAGTCTTTTGTCTGCATTTTTACTGTATAAAATTTTTCCCGATGAAGCCTCAATCATTATCGCAGCTGATGCGTTGACATCAATCGGGTCATTGCCGGCTGCCTCCGCTTTAGACATTGGAACAAAGCAAGTTGCGGCCAGTGCCAGTACCACTAATGACACCAACAGCTGTTTCCATTTCGTGATGTTCAATCTTACGACCTCCGTCATTCATTTTAAATCTATAATTAAGCCGTTAAGGACATATTCAAATTCAAAACACAACAGTATAAATTTTATCACACTCGATATAAAAAAAATAGACAGAGTCAGCGACCCTGTCAAATGTTTTTTATTTGTAACAATTATGAGATTGTATAGTTTGGTGATTCTTTCGTAATTTGGACATCATGCGGATGACTTTCGCGAAGTCCGGCACCTGTCATACGGATGAATTGAGCCTCTTCTCTTAAAGCGCGCAAGTCTTTTGAACCGCAATATCCCATCCCTGAACGAAGACCGCCGACAAGCTGATACACTGTTTCTTCTACAGGACCTTTGTACGGAGTCCGTCCTTCGATACCTTCAGGGACGAATTTCTTATTTTCTTCTTGGAAATATCGGTCTTTACTGCCTTTTTCCATGGCAGCGACAGAACCCATACCGCGATACACTTTAAATCTTCTGCCTTGATAGATTTCAGTCTCTCCCGGGCTTTCTGAAGTACCGGCAAGCAGGCTTCCGAGCATTACGGCATGTCCGCCTGAAGCCAACGCTTTCGTAATATCTCCGGAGAATTTAATACCGCCGTCTGCGATAATTGTCGCGCCGTGTTTTCTCGCTTCAGTGGCACAATCATAAATGGCAGTGATCTGCGGTACGCCTACACCTGCAACGACGCGTGTCGTACAGATAGAACCAGGTCCGATTCCCACTTTGACAATATTTGCTCCGGCTTCAATCAGAGCTTTTGTCGCTTCAGCCGTTGCAACATTTCCTGCGATAATGTTCAGTTCAGGATATGTTTCACGGATTTTCGCGACTGTGTTCAGTACGCCTCTGGAATGTCCGTGAGCCGTATCAACCACGATAACGTCGACATTCGCTTCAACAAGCTTGCTGACGCGTGTCATTGTATCGCCTGTCACGCCTACCGCAGCGCCGACAATAAGGCGTCCGTGTTCATCTTTAGATGAATTCGGGAATTCGATAACCTTTTCAATATCTTTGATCGTGATAAGACCTTTTAATTTGTTTTGGTCATCCACTAACGGAAGTTTTTCAATTTTATGTTTCTGTAAGATTTTTTCTGCTTCGTCTAATGTGGTTCCCACAGGAGCCGTAACCAGCTCTTCTTTTGTCATGACATCACTGATTTTCATTGAATAATCAGAGATAAAGCGAAGGTCACGGTTTGTAATGATACCGACAAGCTTTTGATCGTCTTTATTATCTACGATCGGAACACCGGAAATTCTGTATTTCCCCATCAAATGCTCCGCATCGAATACTTGATGATCAGGTGTTAAAAAGAAGGGATTTGTAATAACGCCCCGTTCAGAACGTTTGACTTTGTCAACATGTTCAGCCTGCTGCTCGATGGACATGTTTTTATGAATAATACCCAAGCCGCCCTGTCTGGCCATCGCAATCGCCATAGCTGATTCTGTTACTGTATCCATTCCCGCACTGATGACAGGAATGTTAAGCTTTAACGTCTTTGTCAGTTCAACAGATAAATCCACATCACGCGGAAGTACGTCTGATTGAGCCGGTACGAGCAGTACATCATCGAACGTTAAGCCTTCTTTTGAAAATTTACTTTCCCACATTAGTAAATCCCCCTCTTTTCGGCAAAATATTATATGTAGATTATCAACTAGAAAACAGCATGTCAAGGAAGCGAAAAAGAGTTGAAATATTTAGATAAAGGAAAGGGTTTAAAAATACATATGAGAGATCATGAGTGGAAAGAGTTATCATTATTTTATTCCGTAGAATCTTCCCAGAAATTTCTAAACAAAGTCTATACAGAAAGCGGCATGGAAGAACCAAAACGATATGCGTTTAAGAACAGTGAGCGCTTCATATTCTTTATCAAACACGCCGAGTCCTTTTATAAACAGGCATCTTTTTCCCCTTTAGAAATTAAGCCTATTCTGTTGTTTTACGGGATGTCACAATTGCTGAAAGCCTGCCTTCTGACCACAGATCCAAGCTATCCAAGCCACGCCTCAGTACTCGCGCATGGCGTGACTGCCCGGAAACGCAAAAAGCAAAATTACTCCTTTAGGGATGATGAAGTGAAGGTGCAGCGCAATGGCTTATGTATTCATGTAATGAAGCACTTATTCGGGATAGCTGGTCTTGAGGAAGAACGGTACACAATGAAGAAATTGCTGACAGCCATACCTGAATTGCATACTGTCTTTTACTTCCAAGAGAAAAAGAATTGGCTGACCCGAGTAGAGCTCAAAGATGACCTTATTTCAGTGCCTGAGCATGCGGTGATTCATTACAATATGTCTGATTCCCGATTTGCTGAATATATCAGCCATCATTTAAAGTGGTCTTTTCTGAGGAAAGACCATAACCACTTGGTTTTTGAGGCTGACCCGATAGACAGAGAATCTTGGTCTTCGCCAAATTTATTGTTTCACTTGGAGAAAAATCAATATTACATTCCCTCTCAGCGTGATCACTTCCTGCATCTTCCGGAAATGATTATTCATTATTTGGTCCTCTACAATATCGGGATGATTGCGAGATATGAAACGGAGTGGTGGTATGAACTGCTGACACAGCATGTCAGTGATGATTATGTGATGATCCGCCGGTTCTTAGATGTCACGGAACGCAAATTTCCGTATTACGTTTCTAATTTCCTGAAGCAATACTTATAAACAAAAAAGGCAGCTCATGATGAGCTGCCTTTACCATAATATAGCTTGGCGGCGTCCTACTCTCACAGGGGGAAACCCCCGACTACCATCGGCGCTGAAGAGCTTAACTTCCGTGTTCGGCATGGGAACGGGTGTGACCTCTTCGCTATCGCCACCAAACCATTGAGAGTGTTCTCTCAAAACTAGATAACAGTAAGCATACATTCAAATTGGTTA
This sequence comes from Bacillus sp. Pc3, assembly GCF_000815145.1. Classification (NCBI taxonomy): domain Bacteria; kingdom Bacillati; phylum Bacillota; class Bacilli; order Caryophanales; family Bacillaceae; genus Bacillus; species Bacillus sp. Pc3. The sequence goes on from NZ_CP010406.1 coordinate 2,040,862, forward strand.
AGTCCTCGATCGATTAGTATCTGTCAGCTCCATGTGTCGCCACACTTCCACCTCAGACCTATCAACCTGATCATCTTTCAGGGATCTTACTTCCTTGCGGAATGGGAAATCTCATCTTGAGGGGGGCTTCATGCTTAGATGCTTTCAGCACTTATCCCGTCCGCACATAGCTACCCAGCGATGCCCTTGGCAGAACAACTGGTACACCAGCGGTGCGTCCATCCCGGTCCTCTCGTACTAAGGACAGCTCCTCTCAAATTTCCTGCGCCCGCGACGGATAGGGACCGAACTGTCTCACGACGTTCTGAACCCAGCTCGCGTACCGCTTTAATGGGCGAACAGCCCAACCCTTGGGACCGACTACAGCCCCAGGATGCGATGAGCCGACATCGAGGTGCCAAACCTCCCCGTCGATGTGGACTCTTGGGGGAGATAAGCCTGTTATCCCCGGGGTAGCTTTTATCCGTTGAGCGATGGCCCTTCCATGCGGAACCACCGGATCACTAAGCCCGACTTTCGTCCCTGCTCGACTTGTAGGTCTCGCAGTCAAGCTCCCTTGTGCCTTTACACTCTGCGAATGATTTCCAACCATTCTGAGGGAACCTTTGGGCGCCTCCGTTACCTTTTAGGAGGCGACCGCCCCAGTCAAACTGCCCACCTGACACTGTCTCCCCGCCCGATAAGGGCGGCGGGTTAGAAGGTCAATACAGCCAGGGTAGTATCCCACCGATGCCTCCACCGAAGCTGGCGCTCCGGTTTCCAAGGCTCCTACCTATCCTGTACAAGCTGTACCAACATTCAATATCAGGCTGCAGTAAAGCTCCACGGGGTCTTTCCGTCCTGTCGCGGGTAACCTGCATCTTCACAGGTACTATAATTTCACCGAGTCTCTCGTTGAGACAGTGCCCAGATCGTTGCGCCTTTCGTGCGGGTCGGAACTTACCCGACAAGGAATTTCGCTACCTTAGGACCGTTATAGTTACGGCCGCCGTTTACTGGGGCTTCAATTCGCACCTTCGCTTACGCTAAGCGCTCCTCTTAACCTTCCAGCACCGGGCAGGCGTCAGCCCCTATACTTCGCCTTACGGCTTCGCAGAGACCTGTGTTTTTGCTAAACAGTCGCCTGGGCCTATTCACTGCGGCTCTCTCGGGCTTGCACCCTAACAGAGCACCCCTTCTCCCGAAGTTACGGGGTCATTTTGCCGAGTTCCTTAACGAGAGTTCTCTCGATCACCTTAGGATTCTCTCCTCGCCTACCTGTGTCGGTTTGCGGTACGGGCACCTCTCACCTCGCTAGAGGCTTTTCTTGGCAGTGTGGAATCAGGAACTTCGCTACTATAATTCGCTCGCCATCACAGCTCAGCCTTCACGGGAAACGGATTTGCCTATTTCCCAGCCTAACTGCTTGGACGCGGATATCCAATACCGCGCTTACCCTATCCTCCTGCGTCCCCCCATTGCTCAAATGGTGAGGAGGTGGTACAGGAATATCAACCTGTTATCCATCGCCTACGCCTTTCGGCCTCGGCTTAGGTCCCGACTAACCCTGAGCGGACGAGCCTTCCTCAGGAAACCTTAGGCATTCGGTGGAGGGGATTCTCACCCCTCTTTCGCTACTCATACCGGCATTCTCACTTCTAAGCGCTCCACAAGTCCTTCCGGTCTTGCTTCACAGCCCTTAGAACGCTCTCCTACCACTGTTCGAAGAACAGTCCGCAGCTTCGGTGATACGTTTAGCCCCGGTACATTTTCGGCGCAGAGTCACTCGACCAGTGAGCTATTACGCACTCTTTAAATGGTGGCTGCTTCTAAGCCAACATCCTGGTTGTCTAAGCAACTCCACATCCTTTTCCACTTAACGTATACTTTGGGACCTTAGCTGGCGGTCTGGGCTGTTTCCCTTTCGACTACGGATCTTATCACTCGCAGTCTGACTCCCAAGGATAAGTCATCGGCATTCGGAGTTTGACTGAATTCGGTAACCCGGTAGGGGCCCCTAGTCCAATCAGTGCTCTACCTCCGAGACTCTTACCTTGAGGCTAGCCCTAAAGCTATTTCGGAGAGAACCAGCTATCTCCAGGTTCGATTGGCATTTCACCCCTACCCACACCTCATCCCCGCACTTTTCAACGTGCGTGGGTTCGGGCCTCCATTCAGTGTTACCTGAACTTCACCCTGGACATGGGTAGATCACCTGGTTTCGGGTCTACGACCACGTACTCAATTCGCCCTATTCAGACTCGCTTTCGCTGCGGCTCCGCATCTTCTGCTTAACCTTGCACGGGATCGTAACTCGCCGGTTCATTCTACAAAAGGCACGCCATCACCCGTTAACGGGCTCTGACTACTTGTAGGCACACGGTTTCAGGATCTCTTTCACTCCCCTTCCGGGGTGCTTTTCACCTTTCCCTCACGGTACTGGTTCACTATCGGTCACTAGGGAGTATTTAGCCTTGGGAGATGGTCCTCCCGGATTCCGACGGAATTTCACGTGTTCCGCCGTACTCAGGATCCACTCAGGAGAGAACGAAGTTTTGACTACAGGGCTGTTACCTCCTATGGCGGGCCTTTCCAGACCTCTTCATCTACCTCGTTCCTTTGTAACTCCGTACAGAGTGTCCTACAACCCCAAGAGGCAAGCCTCTTGGTTTGGGCTGGTCCCGTTTCGCTCGCCGCTACTCAGGGAATCGCATTTGCTTTCTCTTCCTCCGGGTACTTAGATGTTTCAGTTCCCCGGGTCTGCCTTCTCATATCCTATGTATTCAGATATGGATACCACTCCATTACGAGTGGTGGGTTTCCCCATTCGGAAATCTCCGGATCAAAGCTTGCTTACAGCTCCCCGAAGCATATCGGTGTTCGTCCCGTCCTTCATCGGCTCCTAGTGCCAAGGCATCCACCGTGCGCCCTTTCTAACTTAACCGTTAAAAAGAATCACTACGTGATATCTTGCATTACTAATTGAATGTGAATTACTTCTGTTATCTAGTTTTCAAAGAACAACATCTCGAAGAATCGAATGATCCTTCAAAACTAAACAAGACAGGGAACGTTCTGTTTATAAGACCCAAGGTCTTATATTCCGTTAAAATCCTTAGAAAGGAGGTGATCCAGCCGCACCTTCCGATACGGCTACCTTGTTACGACTTCACCCCAATCATCTGTCCCACCTTCGGCGGCTGGCTCCATAAAGGTTACCTCACCGACTTCGGGTGTTACAAACTCTCGTGGTGTGACGGGCGGTGTGTACAAGGCCCGGGAACGTATTCACCGCGGCATGCTGATCCGCGATTACTAGCGATTCCAGCTTCACGCAGTCGAGTTGCAGACTGCGATCCGAACTGAGAACAGATTTGTGGGATTGGCTTAACCTCGCGGTTTCGCTGCCCTTTGTTCTGTCCATTGTAGCACGTGTGTAGCCCAGGTCATAAGGGGCATGATGATTTGACGTCATCCCCACCTTCCTCCGGTTTGTCACCGGCAGTCACCTTAGAGTGCCCAACTGAATGCTGGCAACTAAGATCAAGGGTTGCGCTCGTTGCGGGACTTAACCCAACATCTCACGACACGAGCTGACGACAACCATGCACCACCTGTCACTCTGCCCCCGAAGGGGACGTCCTATCTCTAGGATTGTCAGAGGATGTCAAGACCTGGTAAGGTTCTTCGCGTTGCTTCGAATTAAACCACATGCTCCACCGCTTGTGCGGGCCCCCGTCAATTCCTTTGAGTTTCAGTCTTGCGACCGTACTCCCCAGGCGGAGTGCTTAATGCGTTAGCTGCAGCACTAAGGGGCGGAAACCCCCTAACACTTAGCACTCATCGTTTACGGCGTGGACTACCAGGGTATCTAATCCTGTTCGCTCCCCACGCTTTCGCTCCTCAGCGTCAGTTACAGACCAGAGAGTCGCCTTCGCCACTGGTGTTCCTCCACATCTCTACGCATTTCACCGCTACACGTGGAATTCCACTCTCCTCTTCTGCACTCAAGTTCCCCAGTTTCCAATGACCCTCCCCGGTTGAGCCGGGGGCTTTCACATCAGACTTAAGAAACCGCCTGCGAGCCCTTTACGCCCAATAATTCCGGACAACGCTTGCCACCTACGTATTACCGCGGCTGCTGGCACGTAGTTAGCCGTGGCTTTCTGGTTAGGTACCGTCAAGGTGCCGCCCTATTTGAACGGCACTTGTTCTTCCCTAACAACAGAGCTTTACGATCCGAAAACCTTCATCACTCACGCGGCGTTGCTCCGTCAGACTTTCGTCCATTGCGGAAGATTCCCTACTGCTGCCTCCCGTAGGAGTCTGGGCCGTGTCTCAGTCCCAGTGTGGCCGATCACCCTCTCAGGTCGGCTACGCATCGTCGCCTTGGTGAGCCGTTACCTCACCAACTAGCTAATGCGCCGCGGGTCCATCTGTAAGTGGTAGCCGAAGCCACCTTTTATGTCTGAACCATGCGGTTCAAACAACCATCCGGTATTAGCCCCGGTTTCCCGGAGTTATCCCAGTCTTACAGGCAGGTTACCCACGTGTTACTCACCCGTCCGCCGCTAACATCAGGGAGCAAGCTCCCATCTGTCCGCTCGACTTGCATGTATTAGGCACGCCGCCAGCGTTCGTCCTGAGCCAGGATCAAACTCTCCGATAAAGTAGTTTGACTGACTACGCACATCGCTGTGCGATTTATTTAAAACTTTGAATTAACAGGTACGTTTTGTCTTGTTTAGTTTTCAAAGAACTTTGTTGCTTCTCTCGAAGCGACCTCTTAATCATAACATTTTCAGTTTGCTAGGTCAATACTTTTTTAAAAAATATTTTCACTAGGCTTGCCTTTCTATTAAAAAGACAACAAAAAGAATTATATCAGTATCATCGCTATGTGTCAAAGCTTTTTTTCACTTCTTTATATAGTAAAAGCGCAGCCTGTTGCAGCTGCGCTTTTTCGTTTATACTTCTTCCGTTTCTTCCGGCTCTTCTTCATTCTTTTCCACAAGCGCCACAGTGGCTACATGCTCTTGATCAGACATGCGGATCAGACGGACGCCTTGTGTTACACGTCCCGTAGTGGAAATATCATTAATATCCATTCTGATTAACACGCCGCTTGCCGTAATAATCATTAAGTCCTCTTCGCCTTTTGTTGCTTTCACGGTTACTAACGGACCGTTGCTGTCAGTGATTTTACATGTTTTAAGGCCTTTTCCGCCCCGGCTTTGAACTCTGTATTCTGAAGCCGGTGTGCGTTTGCCGTAGCCGTTTTCTGTCACTATGAGGACATGGGAGTCTTCTTCAAGAATCTCCATGCCTACCACGACATCATCGTCTGTCAGCGTGATGCCTTTAACACCCGCAGCTGTGCGTCCCATTTGTCTTACATCTGCTTCAGGGAAACGGATCAGCAAACCGTTCTTCGTTCCGATGATGATTTGTTTCTTGCCGTCAGTCAGGCGGACGGCCATCAGTTCATCGTCTTCCCGGAGACCTAGGGCGATCAGCCCGTTATTCCGTATATTCGCAAACTGGGACAGTGCCGTACGTTTCGACACCCCTTGTTTGGTCGTAAAGAAGAGGTATTGCTCCTCATCAAACGTGCTGACCGGAATAATGGCATTAATCCATTCGCCTTTTTCAACCTCCAGAAGGTTAATAATCGGAATGCCTTTTGCCGTACGGCCGTATTCAGGGATTTCATATCCTTTAGAACGGTATACCTTCCCTTTATTAGAGAAGAACAGGATCGTATCGTGCGTTGATGTGGAAATTAAGTGTTCCACAAAGTCATCTTCATTCGTTCCCATTCCCTGTACGCCTTTTCCGCCCCGTTTTTGGCTGCGGTATGTGGACGCCGGGAGACGTTTAACATAGCCGTTATGGGTCAGTGTGATGACGATATTTTCTCTCTCGATAAGATCTTCATCTTCAATTGTTTCAAGACCGGACGTCACGATTTCAGTGCGTCTCTCATCATTGAAACGCTCTTTGATTTCATTGAGCTCTTCACGAATGATCTCAAGAACTCTTGCTTCATTGGCTAAAATATCTTTCAGCTCGGCGATAAGCGCAACAAGTGATTGATATTCCTCTTCAATCTTTTCGCGCTCCAGACCGGTTAATCGCTGAAGGCGCATATCCAGAATGGCTTGCGCTTGTTTTTCAGTCAGTGAGAATTGTTCGATCAAACCTGTTCTCGCAATTTCAGCCGTCTGGGAATTGCGGATAAGAGAAATAACGGCATCTAAATGATCGAGAGCAATTCTTAAACCTTCCAGAATGTGAGCTCTCGCTTCCGCTTTGCGGAGTTCGTAAGCCGTTCTGCGCCGGATCACAACCTTTTGGTGATCAAGATAATACTCCAGACATTGTTTCAGGCTTAGTACCTTCGGCTGTCCGTCAACGAGCGCCAGCAGGTTGATTCCGAAAGACGTCTGCAGGGCCGTTTGTTTGTACAGGTTATTCAAAATGACGTGAGCATTGGCGTCACGGCGGATCTCAATGACGATTCTCATTCCGTTACGGTCGGATTCGTCACGCAGATCCGTAATTCCTTCGATTTTTTTGTCTCGGACAAGATCTGCGATTTTTTCAATTAATCTCGCTTTGTTCACCTGATAAGGAAGTTCCGTGACAATAATTCTTTCTTTTCCCGATGATGTCTCTTCGATTTCAGCCTTAGCCCGGATCGTAATGGATCCCCGTCCGGATTCATATGCCTTGCGGATGCCGCTCCGGCCTAAAATCTGACCTGCAGTCGGAAAATCCGGGCCCGGGATGTATTCCATCAGCTCCTGGTTTGTAATCTCAGGATTCTCACTTACGGCAAGCACGCCTTCAATGACTTCCCCAAGCTGATGCGGAGGAATATTTGTCGCCATTCCGACCGCGATACCGGCAGCTCCGTTGACGAGCAGATTCGGAAATCTCGAAGGCATGACGACAGGTTCTCTTTCTGCGCCGTCATAGTTATCTTGATAATCAATCGTATCTTTCGTAATGTCCCGGAGGATTTCCATTGCGATTTTTGACATTCTCGCTTCTGTGTAACGCATCGCGGCCGCTGAGTCGCCGTCAACCGAACCGAAGTTGCCGTGTCCGTCAACAAGCATGTAGCGGTAGTTAAAATCCTGCGCCATTCTGACCATTGATTCGTAAACCGCTGAGTCACCGTGCGGGTGGTACTTACCGATAACTTCACCGACGATACGGGCAGATTTTTTATATGGTTTGTCACTGGTCATGCCTAAATCATTCATCGCGTACAAAATCCGTCTGTGAACCGGCTTCAGACCGTCACGCACATCCGGAAGCGCCCGGGATACGATAACGCTCATTGCATAGTCCAGGAAGGATGTCCGCATTTCCTGACTGATATTGACTTCACGTACTTGTGGTGTGTTTTGTTCACTCATTAAAAAAACCTCCCTGAAGTATCACATGAAATAATGTGGGAGTAGATTGTCCATTATGATCTTCAATACGATTTCACTATTCTCCATTATATCAATAAACTTGTGTTTATACACATTAATTTAGTAGAATATACGGGTTTTGCGGGTTTTCAGGGGCTTTAGAAGCCGCTTTGAGAAAAAAGCCTTATTTCTTAACGAAAATAAGGCTTTCTTGGTTAAATATCAAGATTTTTCACGTATCTGGCGTTTGCTTCTATGAAGTTTCTCCGCGGTTCTACTTTGTCACCCATCAGCATTTCAAAAGTCTCGTCAGCGTCCATTGCATCTTCAAGATTGACTTGCAGAAGCGTTCTGGTCGCAGGGTCCATTGTCGTTTCCCAAAGCTGAGTCGCGTTCATTTCTCCAAGACCTTTATAACGCTGGAGGCCGGGCTTAGGTGATTGCGGAAGCTCTTTTAACAGCTCATCAAGCTGCTTATCGTTATAAGCGTATTCCACCCGTTTTCCCTGCTGCACTTTATAAAGCGGCGGCTGGGCAATGTAGACATAGCCGTTTTCGATGATTTCCCGCATGTATCTGTAGAAGAACGTTAATAAAAGCGTTCTGATGTGGGCGCCGTCAACATCGGCATCCGTCATGATGACCACTTTATGATAACGCGCTTTTTCAAGATTAAAATCTTCTCCGATTCCTGTTCCGAGAGCCGTGATCATTGATCTGACCTCATTGTTTGAGAGGATCTTATCAAGTCTGGCTTTCTCAACGTTCAGAATCTTACCGCGCAGCGGCAGAATAGCTTGGAAATGACGGTCCCGTCCCTGTTTCGCTGATCCGCCCGCAGAGTCACCCTCTACGATATACAGCTCGGAAATGCTCGGATCTTTAGAAGAACAGTCCGCCAGTTTGCCCGGCAGATTGGAAATCTCAAGCGCACTTTTGCGCCGGGTCAATTCCCGTGCTTTTTTCGCTGCCATCCGCGCTCTTGCGGCCATTAAACCTTTTTCAACGATTTTGCGGGCTGAGTCCGGATTTTCAAGAAGGAATGTTTCCAGCGCAGAAGAAAACAGCGTATCAGTGATCGTTCTCGCTTCGGAGTTGCCGAGCTTCGTTTTCGTCTGCCCTTCGAATTGCGGATCAGGGTGCTTAATTGAAATAATGGCAGTCAGCCCTTCTCTCACATCATCCCCGCTTAAATTCGGATCATTTTCTTTGAAAATCCCTTTTCTTCTTGCATAGTCGTTTATGACACGGGTCAGACCGGTTTTAAATCCGGCCTCGTGCGTGCCGCCTTCGTATGTGTTGATATTATTCGTGAAAGAATAAATATTGCTTGTATAGCTGTCGTTGTATTGCAATGCAACTTCAACCGTTATGCCGTCTTTCTCGCCTTCGATATAAATCGGCTCTTCATGAACGACTTCTTTGGAACGGTTTAAGTACTCAACATAGCTTTTGATTCCGCCTTCGTAGTGGTACTCGTTTTTCCGTTCTTGTCCTTCACGTTTGTCTTCAATCGTGATGTTTACGCCTTTTGTCAGGAAGGCCAATTCCCGGACACGGTTTGAAAGCAGATCATAGTCGTATACGGTTGTTTCTTTGAAGATTTCCGGATCCGGAACGAAGTGCGTAATCGTTCCGGTCTTATCAGTATCACCGATCACTTCAAGATCGGCCACAGGTACACCGCGCTCGTACGCCTGATAGTGGATTTTTCCGTCACGATGAACCGTAACGTCAAGAGTAGTCGACAAGGCGTTTACGACAGACGCCCCTACACCGTGAAGACCGCCGGATACTTTATATCCGCTTCCGTCAAATTTACCGCCGGCGTGGAGAACGGTCATGATGACTTCAACCGCAGGGCGGCCCATCTTCTCCTGGATACCGACCGGAATTCCGCGCCCGTTGTCCTTAACGGTAATGCTGTTATCTTTTTCAATCTCGATGTTAATATCTGTACAATAACCGGCCAGGGCTTCGTCAATACTGTTGTCGACGATTTCCCACACCAAGTGGTGAAGGCCTTTGCTGTTAGTTGATCCGATGTACATCCCCGGTCTCTTTCGAACAGCTTCCAAACCTTCTAATACCTGTATCTGATTCTCATCATAACTATTTTGCTGCTGTTCCATAGCCATGCACATTCACCTACACTTTTCTTAAACGATATATTCATTGTAAAGATCCGCTAAGAATCTATTTCTAACATAAATTGCGCACGTTTCTTCAGTGTGCCGGAAGATAAGGGAGAGTAATATATATTCTCAGTCGTGACTACGATAGACTTTGGCGTGCCGTTTACGGACGGCACTACTTTTTCTTTCTGTCTGTCCAGAAATTCTTCAACGATCGGCGATACATTGACCTTGCAGTCAAAAATGCCGACGATATCGCGTGTTGAAACGACAAAGTCGTCACCTAAATGAATATACAATCGCTCACCTCATTTCTTCACTTCACTAACGTACCGTTTTCCACACGGAACATTCCTGCTTGATGTAAGGTATCGTGGTCAATGCCATCCACGCTTGTCGTGGTGACAAATGTCTGCACACGGCCTTGGATCGTATGAAGCAAATGGGACTGTCGGTAATCATCCAGCTCGCTTAGTACATCATCCAAAAGTAAAATGGGGTATTCTCCGATTTCTTCATGAATCAAATCTATTTCGGCCAGCTTCAAAGACAAAGCCGTCGTACGCTGCTGTCCCTGCGAACCGTACGTCTGCACATCGCGTCCGTTCACATAAAAAAGGACATCATCCCGATGCGGTCCGAATAATGTGACGCCTCGTTCTATTTCTTTTTCTTTTAATTTCGAAAAAGACTCCTGGTAGCTGTTACCTATTTTCGACAAATCTTTGGGATCTGATACATCAAGCGCCGTGTGGTACTTAAGCGTCAGTTCTTCAAGTCCCCGGGAAATGCCGGAATGGATCGGCTGCGCCCATTTTTCAAGCTGCGCCGTAAACTGCAGACGTTTGGCGACAACTTTTGCGGCTGCTTCAATCAGCTGATCAGTGAGAACGTCAAGCATGGTCCGGTCAGTCTGTTTCCGGCTTTGCAGCTGTTTCAGAAAATGATTCCGCTGTGAAAGGATTTTTTGATAAAGAGATAAATCATACAGATAAACGGCAGAAACCTGCCCGATCTCCATATCGAGAAATCTCCTCCTCACCTGAGGGCTTCCTTTGACGAGATTTAAATCCTCAGGGGCAAACATAATGGTGTTCAGCGCTCCGACATACTGACTGAGTTTTTGCTGCTCTATATGATTGACCTTGCCCTTTTTACCTTTTTTGGAGATGACAAGCTGCATCGGGATGTCCCCGTTTCGCTTCATCACTCTTCCTTCTATTTTAGCATAGTCTTCGTCCCACCGTATAAGTTCTTTGTCATTTGAGGTGCGGTGTGATTTTGCCATCGAAAGGACATAGATGGCTTCCATCAGATTGGTTTTGCCTTGGGCATTTTCCCCGATGATCACATTCACCTTGTTTTCGAATTGAAGCTCAGCGCGCTCATAATTACGGTAGGATGTTAATTCTAAATTTTGGATATACAACCGCTGTCACCCGCTTTAATTGACGACTTGAAATGAACCAAATCCTTCAATCGCGACCACGTCTCCAACGTAAAGCTTTCTGCCGCGGCGATTGTCAGGTTCATTGTTGACAGTCACCTCATGCTCGCTCAGAAACCACTTCGCCATGCCGCCGGACTGAATCACATCGGCTAATTTTAAAAACTGGCCAAGCGTAATCATTTCTGTATCAATCGAAATCGGATTTGCCATATTATCGACCTCTTTCAAATATCACTAATATCTAATTGTACTAAAAAATCCTGAAATAAGGAAAGGGAAAACTTGAGGGAGCGGCTGATGAATAGAAAAGCTGCCGAACTAAGCCGGCAGCACATTCTGTTTGATTAATACGTTCTGACCGGAAGGATGAGCTGAACGATGGTTTCATCATTCGGCGTACGGATAAGAAACGGTCTCATCGCTCCCGTAAAGCTGATACGGATGTCCGCTCCTTCAAGTACTTTCAGTGCGTCCATCATATATTTTGGACTGAATGAAATATTTAATTCCTCGCCGTCAATCTGGTCAGCCAGCACAGCTTCGACCACTTTCCCGATTTCCGGAGAATTTGATGAAATTTCCAGCGAATCCGCCGGTTTGGCAGAAAGCTTTACAACGTTGTTGCGGCCTTCTCTCGCCAATAAAGAAGCACGGTCTATCGCCTGTAAAAATTCCTTCGTGTTCACGACGATTTCCGTTTTGCTTTCCTGCGGAATTAAGCTGGTCGTGTCCGGATAGTTTCCGTCAAGCAATCTTGAGAAGAACAATACGTTTTTCGCTTTGAACAGAACCTGGGTTTCTGTAATCACGATATCAACCAGTTCTTGGTTGTCATCAAGAATTTTGCTCAGCTCGGTTAAGCTTTTCCCGGGAATGACCACGTTATAAGAGCTGTCTTCCGGAATATCAAGCTTCGCCTTTCTTAAAGCGAGCCGGTGGCTATCCGTGGCAGTGCATAATAATTCACCGTTTTCGACTTTCCAGTTTACACCTGTCAAGATAGGGCGTGTTTCTGAGGCGGACACAGCGAACACGGTTTGGCGGATGAGGTTTTTCAAAAGATCCGTCGGAATCTGAATGGCGTGATGCTCTTCGATTTGCGGTAGATGCGGATATTCATCTGCATCTAGGCCGTTTAAATTAAATTCGGCTTTTCCGGAACGGATAATCGTTAAATATTGATTTTGAACTTCGATTTCAACAGTCGCCATCGGCAGTTTTTTAACGATTTCGCTGAAGAAACGCGCTTGCAGCACGATACTTCCCGGCTGATCGATCGTCACGATTTCTTTATCATCATCTTCTTTCGGAATGAATGACTCGATTGAAATATCAGAGTCACTTCCTGTGAAAGATACTCCTTCATCTGAGGCGACGATCTTAATACCGGTGAGAATGGGAATTGTGGTTCTGGATGAAACGGCTTTTAGAACGTCTTGTACACTTTCGACTAAACGATCTTTTTGAATCGTAAATTTCATGTTTATCCTCCTAACGGATAATATAATTAATATATTTTAAAAATAGCAGTAGTAATAGTAGGGCCTGTGGATTTGTGGATAAGTTGTGAAAAAGACAGGAAACACAGCCTATCCACATGTGGACAGACTGTGTATGGCTATGAAAAAGTTATTCACACTTTCCCCGATTCATCCGAGGGCACTATTATTTAAGCAGTTCTTTTATTTCTTTCACCTGCTGCTGAAGCTGCTCGTCATCAATCAGCAGTTTTGAAATCTTTTCATGGGCGTGAATGACGGTTGTATGGTCTCTGCCGCCAAATTCTTCCCCGATTTTAGGCAAAGAAGAATCCGTCATTTCTCTTGAAAGATACATCGCAATTTGTCTTGGGAACGCCACGGATTTCGTGCGCTTTTTCGCTTTGAAATCTTCAAGCTTAATGTTGAACTGCTGTCCGACAATCCGCTGAATCTCTTTTATCGTAATGACCTTCGGCTTAGAAGACGGAATGATATCTTTCAATGCTTCTGCAGCCAGGTCTGCGTTAATGTCTTTATTGATTAAGGATGAATAGGCGACAACCCGGATTAATGCCCCTTCCAGTTCGCGGATGTTGCTGTCAATCTGATTCGCGATGTAAAGCATGACCTCGTTCGGAATATCAAGGCCTTCCGCCTTCGCTTTCTTTCTCAGGATGGCAATCCGCGTTTCCAGATCCGGCGGTGTGATATCCGTAATCAATCCCCATTCGAACCGCGAACGCAGGCGGTCTTCAAGGGTCGGGATCTCTTTCGGCGGTCTGTCGCTGGAAATCACGATTTGTTTGCTTTCTTCATGAAGCGTGTTGAATGTATGGAAAAACTCTTCCTGTGTTTGTTCTTTTCCGGCTAAAAATTGAATATCATCTATCAAAAGTACATCAACGTTCCGATAGCGGTTGCGGAAATCAACGGCTTTATTATCGCGGATTGAGTTGATGAATTCATTTGTGAATTTTTCAGAAGACAGGTACACCACTTTGGCTGAAGGATTATGATCAATGACATAATGGCCGATGGCGTGCATTAAGTGAGTTTTTCCTAAGCCGACTCCCCCGTATATAAATAAAGGGTTGTACGCTTTAGCGGGTGCTTCCGCCACAGCCAGTGATGCTGCATGGGCGAATCGGTTTCCCGATCCGATGACGAATGTGTCGAATGTATATTTCGGGTTGAGCATGCTTTGGGGAAAATCAGACGGTTCCTCTTTTGCCGCTTTTTTCACTTGCGGTTTCGGTAAAAAGTTTTCTTCGTCCTGATTTTGAGGAATGACAAATTTGACGCTCAATTCTTCCCCGGTTAATTCGTATATGGTATCTGCAATGAGATGTAAGTACCTGGACTCCAGCCAGTCTCTGGCAAATTCATTGGGAGCGGTGATGGTTAAGGTATCCCCTTGCAGCGAATGGGCTTTCGTCGACTTCATCCAAGTTTCGAAACTCGGTTTGCTTAGCTTTTTCTCAATTTGAGCTAGAGCTTGATTCCAAAGATCCAATATATTCTCCATTATCCGGCACAGCCCTCCTTTTCTTTAAAAATCAGCACCCTTTCCCTGTTATAGAACACAAAAAAAGAGCATATGGCTCTGACCATTCGTACACACGAAATGTTGAAAACATATAGTATAGTAGAAAAACAGCTTTTCGACAAATTCCACAAGTTGTGGACAACAATCTACACAAGCTGTGTGAAAACAATCCACAACTTATCCACAGTTTGTGGATAAAGAGAATGGACTGGATAAGTAATTAAGAGTTAAAACACAAATATAATATCAAATTAAGCGAGGACTTGCAATGGTTCTCGTAATCTTATCCACAAACCTGACAACTTGTTGAAAAATCTTTGTCCACAGGAGTTAGCAATGTGAAAATGTTGTCGATAACGACTGTGGATATTAAAAAAAGGCCAAAAAATTATCCACATGTCGTTTTTTCGGGGGAGCGCGGCTTTTTTTTTGCGTTAAAAAAAGGAATATGAAAAATAAGGTTTCTAAACTGGTTAAGGTATGTTATCCTATTATGGTTGTAAGAAATAAAAGCACTGCTGAAGTTGACAATGAATAGGCAGCACAAATATAATAAGTAAGACTGTCTTTAACAGCTATTCCTCGAGGGAGGTGTCATAAATGAAAAGAACATTCCAACCGAATAACCGTAAACGCAGTAAAGTTCATGGCTTCAGAAGCCGTATGAGTTCAAAAAACGGTCGTCTAGTATTAGCACGCCGTCGCCGCAAAGGCAGAAAAGTATTATCAGCTTAGGCCACTGAATAATGTCAGTGGTCTTTTTTCACATTAAGAGAGTGAGATGTCATGCGTCGCCCGGTACTGGAGAAATTTCTTCAGTATTCCGGCGGCCCGTTTTTTTTAGATAGTAATAAAAGTTTCTGCGAGTGAATATCGGAGTGAATTAAAGTGAAGAAGCGAAATCGGTTAAAGAAAAATGAAGATTTTCAAAAAGTGTTTAAACGCGGAACGTCTATGGCAAACCGCCAGTTCGTGCTGTATACGCTTGATCAGCCGAAACAGGAAGAGCTCCGGGTAGGGCTTTCTGTCAGTAAAAAAATCGGCAATGCCGTCGTGCGCAATCGGGTGAAGCGGTTAATCAGACAGGCTGTTCAGGAGGAAAAAGAGCTGCTCAAGCCGAAAGATTTTATTATTATCGCAAGAAAACCCGCCGGCGACCTCAGTTTTGAAGAAACGAAAAAGAGTCTGCAGCACTTATTCAGAAAAACCTCATTATATAAGAAATCTTCGTCAAAATAGCTCATATTTTGTTTTCTTCACGTTTTTAAAAGCGCTTCCTTTTATTTGGCGAAAAATGAACGCCATTTGAAACTGAAAGATGCTAAAATACATACAAGGTTCATAAAGATTGGTATAGGAGGAAACGTTCTTGAAAAGGAGAATATGGTTACTACTGAGTATGGTCGGTATGCTCGTGCTGCTGGCCGGGTGCTCGAGTGTGAAAGAGCCGATTACGGCGAATAGTCCGCATTTCTGGGACAAATATGTTGTGTATCCATTGTCAGAAGTCATTACGTACGTAGCGAAACTGACGGGCGATAACTATGGTTTATCGATCATCATCGTTACGATTTTAATTCGTCTGCTGATTCTGCCGCTGATGATCAAGCAGCTTCGAAGCTCAAAAGCGATGCAGGCGCTGCAGCCTGAAATGCAGAAGCTCAGAGAAAAATACAGCTCTAAAGATCAAAAAACGCAGCAGAAGCTTCAGCAGGAAACGATGGCCCTGTTTTCAAAGCACGGGGTAAACCCGCTGGCGGGATGTTTCCCGATCCTGATTCAAATGCCGATTTTGATCGGATTCTACCACGCCATTATGCGTACGCAAGCCATTTCACAGCACAGCTTTTTATGGTTTGACCTAGGAGAGAAGGATCCTTACTATATTCTTCCTATCGTTGCCGGTGTGGCCACTTTTGTCCAGCAGAAGCTGATGATGGCCGGAAATCCGACTCAGAATCCTCAAATGGCGATGATGGTATGGATTATGCCGATCATGATTATCGTATTTGCGATCAACTTCCCGAGCGCGCTTTCTCTGTATTGGGTAGTCGGAAACCTGTTTATGATTGCTCAGACATTCCTTATTAAAGGACCTGACATTAAACACGATCCGGAAACGCAGAAAGCGGGAGGAAAGAAAAAGTGAAGAAGGTGACTGCTGCGGGACGGAATGTCGAAGAAGCAGTTCAATCAGGCCTTCAGGAACTTCAACTGACGAAAGATCAAGTAGAAATAACGGTGGTGCAAGAAGAATACAAAGGGTTTTTGGGTATTTTCGGAAAAAAGAATGCGATCGTAGAACTGGAAGAGAAAAAAAATCCTGTTCATGAAGCGAAAGCGTATTTGGAAGAAATCATACATTCCATTGCCGGACCTTCTGAGATTGTTACGGAAGAAAACAAGAAAATAGTCTGTTTTCACATTAAAGGTGAAAAAGCGGCGCTGCTTATTGGCAAAAGAGGACAAACACTCAATGCCCTGGAAACATTGACGCAGCTTGTTTTGAACCGCGGCTCCGGCCAGTATCGCCAAGCCGTTGTCGACGCTGAGAATTATCGGCGGAAAAGAAGAGAAATTCTGGAGCAGCTGGCAAACAGGCTGGCCAAGCAAGTGTCGAAAACGAAAAAAGATGTGCATTTAGAACCGATGCCGTCAGGTGAAAGAAAAATTATCCATGACGCGCTGTCAAAGCATCCAAATATCAAAACGTTTTCTACCGGTGAAGGCCGGTACCGCCATCTCGTTATTTCCCATAAAGATAGCAGAAAACCGAAGTCCGGGTAAAATCGGAACTTCGGTTTTTTTATTGGTAAAAATGGCTCTATTCCTAAGGAGAATCGCATTTTTGGCGTTTAAGTTTTTTCTTTTTCGGTCTATGCTGTTGATAAAAAAGGTTTTAGGAAATAAAATTAATTGTTATTCACATGTGGATAAGTTAAAGTAATAAGGGATGAATTTCTGCCTTTGTGGATAACGTATCTTCCACTTCAAACCAAACTATGTTATCTTTTAATTTTGGCGTAAATAAAATTTTTTATATAGATGGAAACAGAGATAAAGAGAGGTGAACAGCATGGATACAATTGCAGCGATTTCAACTCCGATGGGTGAAGGCGCGATCGCGATCGTTCGGCTGAGCGGCCCGGAAGCCGTAAAGATCGCTGACAAAATGTACAAGGGTCCGAAAGGCAAAACGCTCAGTTCGGCAGAATCGCATACCATTCATTACGGGCATATCGCGGACAGCACGACGGGACGGATTATTGAGGAAGTCATGGTGTCTGTTTTAAGAGCGCCCAGAACATTCACAAGGGAAGATGTCATTGAAATCAACTGTCACGGGGGTATTGTGACGGTTAATCAGGTGCTCCAGCTTGCTTTAAGAGAAGGTGCGAGACTGGCAGAACCCGGTGAGTTTACGAAGCGCGCATTTTTAAACGGACGGATTGACCTATCACAGGCAGAAGCGGTGATGGATCTGATCAGGGCCAAAACAGACCGTGCCATGAATGTCGCCATGAACCAGATGGAAGGACGGCTTTCCGCGCTTGTCCGCCGTCTGCGTGATGAGTTGTTAGAAACACTTGCCCATGTTGAGGTTAATATAGATTATCCGGAATATGATGACGTCGAAGAAATGACGCATCAGCTTTTAGTGGAGAAGGCAAGCGGCGTGAAGAAAGAAATCGAGGCGCTGCTCCGTACGTCTGAGCAGGGGAAAATTTTGCGTGAGGGACTGTCTACCGTGATCATCGGCCGTCCGAACGTTGGAAAATCCTCTCTGCTTAACAGCCTTGTCCATGAAACGAAGGCGATCGTAACCGATATTCCGGGAACGACGCGTGATGTGATTGAGGAATATGTCAACGTGCGAGGCGTGCCGCTTCGGCTTGTCGATACCGCCGGAATCCGTGAGACAGAAGACATCGTCGAAAGAATCGGTGTGGAACGGTCACGGCAGGTTCTGAAGGAAGCAGATCTCATTTTGCTTGTGCTGAACCACAGCGAAGAGCTTTCTGAAGAAGATGTGAAATTGTTTGAAGCGGTTGAGGGAATGGACGTCATTGTCATTATGAATAAGACGGATCTTGAGGCTAAGATTGACGCTGAGCGCGTCAAGGAACTGGCGAAAGGCCGGCCTGTCGTCACGACCTCATTGCTGAAAGAAGAAGGCATTCAAGATTTAGAGGAAGCGATTCAGTCGCTATTTTATACAGGAGCGATCGAAAGCGGAGATCTCACCTATGTCAGCAACACCCGTCATATCTCGATTCTGCATCAGGCAAAGCAAGCGATTGATGATGCGCTGAACGGAATTGAACAGGATGTTCCGATTGATATGGTCCAAATTGATTTGACAAGGTGCTGGGAGCTGCTGGGCGAAATCATCGGTGATGCCGTCCACGAAAGCTTAATTGATCAGCTCTTTTCACAATTTTGTTTAGGTAAATAAAAGGGAGGAAAAAACCATGGGGTATGAAGCAGGCCAATACGACGTGATTGTCATCGGCGCCGGGCATGCCGGTGTTGAGGCTGCCCTCGCATCCGCGCGCCAGGGAGCCAAAACGCTTGTTTTGACGATTAATCTTGATATGGTTGCGTTTATGCCATGTAATCCGTCTGTCGGCGGCCCCGCGAAAGGGATTGTCGTCCGCGAAATTGACGCGCTCGGCGGAGAAATGGCTAGAAATATAGATAAAACTCATATTCAAATGAGAATGCTGAATACAGGAAAAGGTCCGGCCGTACGGGCGCTGCGTGCGCAGGCGGATAAATTCCAATATCAGCATGAAATGAAGCATACGCTGGAAAAAACACCGAATTTGACACTTCTTCAAGGGATTGCCGAGCGTTTAATCATTGAAGACGGGGAGTGCCGCGGTGTCATTACGCAAACCGGTGCTGAATACAAGGCAAAAACGGTCGTGCTGACAACCGGAACGTATTTAAGAGGGCGGATCATTCTCGGTGATCTGTCTTACTCAAGCGGTCCGAATAACCAGCAGCCGTCTATTAAACTTTCTGAGCACTTAGAGGAGCTCGGTTTTGATCTCGTCCGTTTTAAAACGGGCACGCCTCCTCGTGTCTCAAGCGATTCCATTGATTACAGCAAAACAGAAATCCAGCCGGGGGACCCGGTTCCGCGCGCTTTCTCATATGAAACGGTTGAATACATTACCGATCAGCTGCCTTGCTGGCTGACTTACACGAGTCCTGAGACTCATGAGATCATCGACAGCAACCTGCATCGTTCGCCAATGTATTCCGGTATGATTAAAGGAACGGGACCGAGATACTGCCCTTCGATTG
Source organism: Bacillus sp. Pc3 (assembly GCF_000815145.1). Lineage (NCBI taxonomy): Bacteria > Bacillati > Bacillota > Bacilli > Caryophanales > Bacillaceae > Bacillus > Bacillus sp. Pc3. The sequence continues at coordinate 2,060,193 of NZ_CP010406.1, forward strand.
AAGATAAAGTCGTGCGGTTTAATGATAAACCGCGTCATCAGATTTTCCTTGAGCCGGAAGGCAGAAATACGCAGGAAGTATACGTTCAAGGTTTATCCACGAGTCTTCCTGAGGACGTGCAGCAGCGGATGCTGGCGACCATTCCGGGACTGGAAAAGGTGCAGATGATGAGAGCCGGATACGCGATTGAGTATGACGCGATCGTACCGACGCAGCTCTGGCCTACACTGGAGACGAAAAAAATCCCTAACCTGTACACGGCCGGTCAAATTAACGGTACATCAGGTTATGAGGAAGCAGCCGGGCAAGGAATTATGGCAGGGATCAACGCAGGCCGCAAAGCACTTGGAAAAGAAGAAGTGATCCTCAGCCGTTCCGATGCTTATATCGGTGTATTGATTGATGATTTGGTAACGAAAGGAACCAATGAACCGTACCGTCTGCTGACTTCACGGGCGGAATACAGACTGCTGCTCCGTCACGACAACGCGGATCTTCGTCTGACGGAAATCGGCCACGATATCGGCTTAATTTCTGATGAGCGCTATGAAGCGTTTGAGAAGAAAAAAGCGGCGATCGAGGCGGAGAAAAAACGTCTCTGGTCTGTTATTATCAAGCCGTCTCCTGAGAATCAGGAATATATCCGTTCACTCGGCGGAAGCGAGCTGAAAGACGGAGTGCGCGGCACAGATTTAATGAAACGTCCGGAAATGAATTATGAAACAGTGACAAAACTTGCGCCTGCAGATTCTCCGGTGCCGCAAGATGTGGCGGAACAAGTGGAAATTCAGGTGAAATATGAAGGATATATCGAAAAATCCTTGCAGCAAGTGGAAAAGCTGAAGAAAATGGAAAATAAAAAAATCCCTGATCGGATTGATTATGACGCCATTAAAGGAATTGCTACTGAAGCCCGTCAAAAGCTGAAAGAAGTGCGTCCTTTATCAGTTGCTCAAGCGTCCCGTATTTCCGGCGTCAATCCGGCAGACATTTCAATCTTGCTGGTATACCTGGAGCAGGGCCGTATTGCCAAGGTAGCTGAATAGAAAGGATGACGGCATGAATATAGAGGAATTTACATCCAGTTTAGCGGAGAAAGGGATTTCCCTTTCTGACCGCCAGCTGGAGCAATTCGAGTTGTATTACCGGATGCTCGTGGAATGGAACGAAAAAATGAATCTGACATCCATCACTGAGAAAAAGGAAGTTTATCTCAAGCATTTTTATGATTCGATAACGGCGGCATTTTATATTGATTTTGAAAAGGTCACCACTCTTTGTGATGTCGGCGCCGGCGCCGGTTTTCCAAGCCTGCCCATCAAAATCTGCTTCCCGCATCTGCATGTCACCATCGTCGATTCACTGAATAAGCGGATTACGTTTTTGGAAACTCTCTCCGATGCTTTACAATTAGAGCATACGACATTTGTCCATGACAGAGCGGAGACATTCGGACAGCGGAAAGACGTACGGGAAAGCTTCGATCTCGTGACGGCCCGTGCGGTGGCGCGTCTGTCGGTCCTGAGTGAGCTTTGTCTGCCGCTGGCCAAGAAAAACGGCGTATTTGCGGCACTAAAAGCAGCAGCTGCTGATGAAGAGCTGAAAGCGGGGCAAAAGGCGATTAAAGTATTGGGAGGAGAGCTTGAACAAGTTCATTCCTTTACACTTCCTGTTGAAGAAAGTGAACGGAACATCATGATCATTCGCAAGACGAAAAGCACTCCGAAAAAATATCCGAGAAAACCGGGTACTCCAAATAAATCGCCAATTGAAGGGTAATTTAGACAGCCTGATGTGACAATTCCATCATATTTTCTGCAAAATTGATGAAGATACAGCAGGAAAAACCATGAGAAAATAGAATTATAAAAATGGCAGTTTTTAAAGGTGGTGTAGGTACATGAAGCATTCATTCTCTCGTTTCTTCGGGTTTGGTGAGAAGGAAGAGGAACCGGAGATAGCTGAGCATGATACAAACAAAGAAGAGATACTCGAAATACCGGTACATGCTATCGTTCCCAACCGTTTTCAGCCACGCACCATTTTCTCAGATGAAAAAATCAAAGAGTTAGCAATGACTATCCATACACACGGCATCATTCAGCCGATTGTTGTCAGACATACAGAAGATGAAGGACAATATGAGCTCATTGCGGGTGAAAGGCGCTGGAGAGCGGTACAGACGCTTGAATGGGAGAAGATTCCCGCAATTATTAAAGATTTTTCTGATACGGAAACAGCATCTGTCGCTTTGATTGAAAACCTGCAAAGGGAAGAATTGTCCTCCATTGAGGAAGCTCATGCGTACGCAAGGCTGTTAGAACTTCATGATTTAACACAGGAAGCCTTGGCGCAGCGCTTAGGAAAAGGCCAGTCAACGATTGCGAACAAGCTCCGATTGTTAAAGCTCCCGGAACCCGTCCAGGATGCGATTATGGAGAAAAAAATTACGGAACGTCATGCAAGAGCACTGATTCCGCTCAAACAGCCGGAGTTTCAGGTCACATTGCTTGCGGAAATCATTGAGAAAAGCTTAAACGTCAAGCAGACGGAAGACAGAGTGGTGAAAATGCTTGAACAGAATAAGCAGAAACCAAAGCCGAGACGCAAAGCGTTCAGCAGGGATACAAGAATTGCGATGAATACGATTCGTCAGTCACTGTCTATGGTAGAAGACAGCGGCGTCAGACTGAATACTGAAGAAGAAGAATTCGAAGAGTACATCCAGCTTACCATTCGGATACCTAAATAAAAACTCTCCTGATCAGCAGGGGAGTTTTTATTTTAATCAAAAAACTATTTTGAGATAATGATAGATTTATTGTGCACTATACATTATATATGTAAAATTTTATCTTTTTGTGTCGTGAATTGTCTTTTTACAGTCAAAAAAGTCGCTTCATCGGAGAACTTATATTAGAAAGTGTCTTTTTCGTTTACATTTTTTTCACTTGCTGATAAACAAATTATGAAAAAAATAAAACGCTTTACTCTTTTTTTGATAAGATAGAAACAAGACAGTACATGTTCATGTGAAGGTAGGTGACATCGTGGGAAAAATCATAGCAATTACGAACCAAAAAGGCGGAGTCGGGAAGACGACGACTTCTGTTAATCTGGGGGCTTGCTTGGCTTACATAGGTAAAAGGGTTCTTCTTGTTGATATTGATCCGCAGGGCAATGCAACGAGCGGATTAGGGATTGAAAAAGCCGATGTGGATCATTGTGTGTACGACATTTTAGTAGATGATGCAGATGTTACAGATATTATTAAACCGACTTCAGTAGAGAACTTAGATGTCATTCCGGCCACGATCCAGCTTGCGGGAGCGGAAATCGAATTGGTTCCGACGATCTCACGGGAGGTCAGGCTGAAAAGAGCATTAGAATCAGTGAAACAAAATTACGATTACATGATTATTGATTGTCCTCCGTCTCTCGGGTTATTAACGATTAATGCGCTTACCGCTTCAGATTCAGTCGTTATCCCGGTTCAGTGCGAATACTACGCTCTTGAAGGATTGAGTCAATTATTAAATACAGTTCGGCTTGTGCAAAAACATTTAAATACCGACTTAATGATAGAAGGAGTGCTTCTGACGATGCTTGATGCCAGAACGAATCTCGGCATTCAAGTGATAGAAGAGGTAAAGAAATACTTTAGAGATAAAGTGTATCAAACCATTATTCCTCGAAATGTCCGTTTAAGTGAGGCGCCGAGTCACGGCAAGCCGATCATATTATACGATCCGCGTTCGAGAGGTGCGGAAGTATATTTAGATTTAGCAAAGGAAGTGGCAGCGAATGGCTAAAGGCGGGCTCGGAAAAGGGATTAACGCGTTGTTTAATCAGGTTGATTTGTCTGAAGAGACAGTGGAAGAGATTAAAATCAGTGATTTACGTCCCAATCCTTATCAGCCAAGAAAACAATTTGACGATGAGTCATTAGCTGAACTGAAGGAATCCATCATTCAGCATGGCATTCTTCAGCCCATTATCGTGAGAAAATCATTGAAGGGCTATGATATTGTAGCCGGCGAACGCCGTTACCGCGCCGCAAAACTTGCCGGTAAAGAGACAGTGCCGGCCATCGTGCGGGAATTATCTGAATCGCTGATGCGGGAAATCGCTCTTTTGGAAAACCTTCAGCGTGAAGACTTATCACCGCTTGAAGAAGCTCTGGCATATGACTCACTGCTGAAGCATTTGGATTTAACCCAGGAACAGCTCGCTAAACGGCTCGGGAAAAGCAGGCCTCATATTGCCAACCATTTAAGACTGCTGACGCTGCCGGAAAGCATCCAGAACCTCATTGCAGAAGGTACGTTATCCATGGGACACGGCAGAACCTTGCTTGGTTTGAAAAATAAAAACAAGCTTGAACCGCTTGTGAAGAAAGTGGTTGAAGAACAGCTGAACGTCCGTCAGCTTGAGCAGCTGATTCAGCAGTTAAATAACAATGTTCCACGTGAAACAAAGAAAAAAGAACCTGTTCAAGATGTGGTGTTAAAAGAGCGGGAATCGTATTTGCAAAATTACTTCGGAACAACAGTAAATATTAAGAGACAAAAGAAAAAAGGGAAGATTGAGATTGAGTTTTTCTCAAATGAAGATCTTGAACGTATCCTAGAACTATTGTCTGAAAGAGAAGCGTAAAAACCATCTTTTTAAAAAAAGATGGTTTTTTATATACGTCTTGTCAGCTTATGAAACGGACTGAGCCGTTCCTGCCGGCCTTCTGATTTATCTGTCAGCTGTAACCCCTCTGCTAAAACATTTGCCATGCTCATAACAAGATGAAGCCTCGTATTCTGCAGGACAAAATACTCCATAAACCCGCTGACATTGACGATTCCATTGATATGGACGTCACCGATTTCAGGAAGATCTTTTTGAACACCTGCTCCGGGCTTCAGCGGCCCATCGCCGATTTGAAATGACCCTACGCTTTTGACGCGGCCTAAACAAGCATCAACCGCTATAATAAACGGATTTTTATGTAGATGTTGAATATCTTTCAGCTTGTCTTTCATATTGACGGCGTGAACAGGATCTGACAGCGTGCCGTAAACGTGCAATCTGCCTAAATTCATTTTTTCTAACTTTGTTCCTACGAGCGGACCTAATGAATCTCCGGTCGACCGATCTGTGCCGATACACACGGTGACTAACGGTCTGCCGGCTGCTTTACGTAAAGATGAAGTAAGGATCGCTTGTATTTGATTCGCAGCAGAAGAATCCGTATGAGATACATATTGTTTTGCCCGTTCTTGAGAAAAAAGCCCGCCTTTTCGATTCATAAGGTTCACTTCCTTGTCATGTCATACGAGTATTACATTGTTGTTTTTGGTGTTGTATGGTTGTTTACAGTATATCCAGCGCTTCCTTTTTTTATGCTTATGTCGTGATCAGCATGCCGGTTGTTTGAAAAGAGCGGGATAGAAAAAAGAACCCAGAGCGATTGTTCTCTAAGTTCATGAAAGAAATAAGACCATTTGATCTACATCGACATATCGCTGATGATCTAATTTCAGCGCTCTTTTTTCTGTAGAGAAGAGAATAAATCCTAACTGGGCGTAGAGTTTTTTTGCGGGTTCATTTGTTGAGGTAACAGAGAGATGAAGCTGTTCTGTGTCCTTCATCTTTTTTGCTCGGCTGATGGCTTCCGTCATTAAAGCTTTTCCCGCGCCTGACCCTCGGTGTTTGGGGGAAATATACATAGAACCGATAACCGCAATGTGTCTTAGTTTAAACAGCGGATGCTTGGAGATCTTGAGGATTCCTATCAGTCTGTCTTTTTCAAAGACGCCAAGCACGGTGGCATTGTCGGCTTCAAGCCTGGCTTTAAATTTTTCGGACGGCCATTCTTTCTCCTCATCATAGCTGACGGCAAATGCGTCCGGGTAATCTTTTAAAGCTTTGAGCCTGATATCGGAATAAGGCTGGGTATCATTTGCGGTTAAATGCCTGATGTACATGGTTTGAGCTCCTTGCATAAGTGAATTTTTCTGAATAGTCAATCTGTATTAACATACCATATTTGTCCCATTTGTATGAATGATTGCCGCTGTCACTCAATATAGTAGCAATATGCGGAGATGATCAGAAATTTTATGAGGTGATGAGGGTGTGGAGAGCCGGGATGAAGTGGATGCTGCTCATATTAAGCAGCCAGATTGGGGCTGGGTATGCAAGCGGGCAGGAAATATGGCAGTTTTTCGGTGTCGAAAGCGGACTGGCTATTGTATTGTTTACAGTCATGTTTACGATTTCGGCTTATATTGTGTTGAAGATCAGCTATCGGGTTCAATCAACGCACTTTTTACCTGTGCTTGAGCATCTGATGGGGCCGGCTCTTGCTAAAGTCTATGATGTGCTTATTATGTTTTATTTGTTTTCAATGACGATGGTTATGATTGCCGGCGGCGGTGTGACGCTGCAAATGTACAAACTGCCGTTTTGGATCGGTATTTTTCTTCTTTGCATTGTGACCGTCGGTTTATTCTTTTGGGATATAAAAGGAATATTATCTCTGAATAGTATTTTGATACCGATTCTTGTAGCGGGGCTGTTATATGCATTGGTCTTTTTTCAGACAACCCATCATTACACGTGGACGATAGATTTGACCCGCCAGTATAATTGGCCGGCAAGCATTACCTTCACGTCCTTAAACATCCTTTCTGTTGTCGCTGTTCTTTCTTCAATCGGAAAAGATATGAAGGGACTGGGAGAAGCGAAAATCGCAAGCGTTGCAAGCGGGCTGATTTTCGGTATGATTTCATTTGTTTACAATGAAACGCTTGTACAGCTTTCAGGCAGTCTTACACAATATGAGATTCCTCTTTTCGCCGTCCTTGAAGGCGCTCCTTATCCGTTATTTCTTTGTATGGCCGCCGTGCTTTTTTTAGCCATCTATACGACAACCGTGACCGGTCTGTTCGGGCTGTCCAGCCGCATGCTTGCATTTGTGAAATTGCCGAGATGGACGCTCGTATCTCTTCTGTTAGCTGTGATGGTGCCTTTTACGACAATCGGTTTTTCAGATTTGATCGCCATTTTATATCCTATTTACGGGCTTTTAAGTCTTTATTTGCTGGTATGTCTTCTTCTTTACCCTATTTTAGGGAGATGGAAAAAAGTATAATGCTCATTTTGAGTGCGGCCGTTGCTCTTATCCTGTTTTTTTTTGTACAATAAATAAAGCAGTCTATGGAGAGAGGTGAAGGGTCTTGGCGGATAAAGACTTTGGCCTGAATGATATTGTTGAAATGAAGAAACCGCATCCTTGCGGTGAAAACAGGTGGAAAATCATTCGGATGGGAATGGATATTCGGATTAAATGCACGGGTTGTTCCCACAGTGTCATGATTCCGAGAAGAGATTTTGAGAGAAAGTTGAAAAAAGTACTCGTCAAGCATGAGGAGCCTACATCATAAGGGCTGGCGCTCATGCTTTTTCATATAGAGGAGAGGAAGAGGCCCGATGAGCAAAGTGCATCAGTCAGCGTGCCCGCTGAATTGCTGGGACAGCTGCGGCTTTTTGGTGACAGTTGAGGATGGAAAGGTGACGAAAGTAGACGGAGACCCGAATCATCCCATTACGGAAGGGAAAATTTGCGGCCGTGGCAGAATGCTGGAGACGAAAACGAATGCGCCGGAACGGCTTCGTTTTCCTTTAAAAAAGAAAGACGGCGAATTTGTCCGCGTTTCCTGGGAGCAGGCGTTAGATGAAATTGCTGAAAAAATGGCGGTGATTAAGGAGACGTTGGGCACTGCCGCAGTGCTGCACAGTCATGATTACGCCAATAACGGTCTTTTGAAGGCGCTCGACCAGCGTTTTTTCAATGGATACGGCGGTGTGACGGAGATTGCGGGCAGCATTTGCTGGGGTTCCGGCATTGAAGCGCAGCGCTGGGATTTCGGGCGTTCTTACGGGCATGGACCGCTTGATATTTATCACAGCAAGCATGTGATCGTATGGGGCAGAAACGTGTCCCGGACGAATATGCACCTCTATCATCATCTGCAGCAGGTGAAGAAAAAAGGAGCGACACTGACGGTCATTGATCCTATTTTTAACCCGACTGCCAAGCTTGCCGATCGGTATATATCCGTCAAACCCGGCATGGATGGCTGGCTTGCGGCGGGTGTTTTAAAAATATTATGCCAAACCGGCAGAACCGATTCTGATTTTATTCAAAGGCATTCGGTCGGTTTTGAAGAAATAGAAAAGCTTCTGCAGACGATTTCTATTGAGGAGATCATTGAGAAAACAGAAACGTCTTTAGAAGTGATTGAATATCTTGCTGATTTATATGCTGACGGTCCCGCCTCCACTTTTATGGGTCTTGGGATGCAGAGATATAAAAACGGGGGCGGGACGATACGGTGGATTGACGCTTTAGCTGCGGCGAGCGGAAATGTCGGTATCAAAGGCGGCGGCGCAAACTTCGGAAATGTGCAAGTCGGTGAAAGCTTTGCAAAGGCCGAGCTCACCCGTCCTGATCTGAAGAAAAGTTCGAGAACGTTTTCGATGATGACTCAAGCCGAAGAGGCGCTGAATGCAGCCGATCCGCCGATTGAGATGATCATCGTGACGTGCGGCAATCCGCTGACACAGGTGCCGAATACAAAAAAAGTGAAGGAAGCATTTGAAAAAACACCGGTCACAGTGGCCATTGATTCGGTCATGACCGATACGGCGAAGCTCTGTGACTATGTGCTGCCGACAGCCGTTGTTTTCGAAGAGGAAGATATTTATTATTCCAGCATGTATCATCACTATGTTCAATATGGCAAGAAGCTTGCGGAACCGCAGGGAGAGGCAAAATCAGACCGCTGGATCTGGACGGAGCTCGCAAAGCGTCTCGGATTCGGGGAGCTGTTTGATTACAGTACGGAAGATTTCTTAAAAATGGGGCTCTCTTCTTTGGAGAAAGAAGGAATCACCCTTGAGCAATTAAAGGAAAAAGGACATATGCCGCTTCCGGTCAAACAGGTTCCGTGGAGTGATTTTCAATTTTTAACCCCGAGCGGAAAATTTGAATTCGTCTCGTCACTGGCAGAAGAGAAAGGATACAGCGGCCTCCCTCAATTGGAAGTGCCGGAGGAGTCTGTTTATCATGACGCCGGACTGGCCGGGAAATATCCGTATACGCTGCTGTCCATTCACCCGCAGCGCTCCAATCATTCACAGCACGTGCCGTTTATTGAAAAGCTTCAGCAGATTCAAGTGGACCTGTCGCCGGATATCGCCGAGGAGCTTTCACTTCAAGACGGAGATACGGCAGAGGTGTACAATGACCGCGGCAGTCTGCGCGGCAGGGTGAAAATCATGAAGCAGGCTCACCCGAAGACGGTGAATATAGATGAAGGCATGTGGGCGGCATTCGGAGGCTCCGTCAATATGCTCACAAAGGATTCAAATTCCGATAATGGAATGGGAAGTACGCTTTTTGACTGTCTGGTAGCGGTTAAAAAAGGATAATCTAAGGAGAGAGAGGGCGGGAAATGCTTTTTTCTCAGCTTGTCTTTTCCTATGAACCTCCTTATAATTGCTCTAGGTTTACAATACGTTTATACGATGATGGTTTGATATAGAGGAGATGAAAGAATGGCTTTAACTGCTGGAATTGTCGGTTTGCCGAATGTCGGAAAATCGACGTTATTTAATGCAATTACCCAGGCTGGTGCCGAATCAGCCAACTACCCGTTCTGTACAATTGATCCGAACGTGGGAATCGTGGAAGTGCCGGATGAACGTCTGCAAAAGCTGACTGAATTGGTGAACCCGAAAAAAACGGTGCCGACTGCGTTTGAATTCACTGATATCGCGGGGATCGTAAAAGGCGCATCAAAAGGTGAAGGACTCGGTAATAAGTTTCTTTCTCATATCCGTCAGGTTGATGCGATCTGCCACGTTGTACGCGCATTCGCTGATGACAATATTACGCACGTGTCAGGGAAAGTCGATCCGATTGACGATATTGAAACGATCAATCTTGAATTGATTCTTGCCGACATGGAGACAGTCGAAAAACGCATCACGCGTGTAAGCAAGCTTGCGAAGCAAAAAGACAAAGAAGCGGTTTTTGAATTTGACATTCTGTCTAAATTAAAAGAAGCTTTCGAACAAGAAAAGCCTGCCCGTTCCGTTGAATTTACGGAAGAACAGCAAAAGCTTGTGAAGCAGCTTCATTTGCTTACGTCAAAACCCGTGCTTTATGTAGCAAATGTAAGCGAGGATGAAGTGGCTGATCCTTCAGATAATGAATATGTTGCGAAAATCCGGGAGTACGCTGCGGGTGAAAACGCCGAAGTTATCGTCGTCTGTGCGAAAATTGAGTCTGAAATTGCTGAATTGGAAGGCGAAGAAAAGCAAATGTTCCTTGAGGAGCTCGGCATCGAAGAATCAGGTCTTGATCAGCTGATTAAAGCGTCATACTCTCTTCTCGGCCTTGCGACATACTTTACGGCGGGCGAACAGGAAGTGCGCGCATGGACATTCAGAAAAGGCATGAAAGCTCCTGAGTGTGCGGGTATCATCCACACTGACTTTGAACGCGGCTTTATCCGCGCTGAAACGGTTGCTTATGAAGACCTTTTGGCAGGCGGCGGAATGTCCGGAGCGAAAGAAGCCGGAAAAGTGCGTCTGGAAGGTAAAGAATATGTAGTCCAAGACGGAGATGTCATTCATTTCCGATTTAATGTATAGGACACAGTTGTAAAGGGACAAGAGCTTTGGTATAATATAAACTTGTGAGTAATAGAATTATTGCTCCTTGCCCATTATAGGGCCGCTTAGACCAAAAGGAGGTGCAAACAGATGAAAAAGTACGAAGTTATGTACATTATCCGTCCGAACATTGACGAAGAGTCAAAGAAGGCAGTTATCGAGCGTTTCAACAACGTATTGACTTCTAACGGAGCGGAGATCACTGGAACAAAAGATTGGGGTAAACGTCGTCTTGCTTACGAAATCAACGATTTCCGTGACGGTTTCTACCAAATCTTAAACGTTCAGTCTGAAGCTGCAGCGGTTGCTGAATTCGACCGTTTAGCTAAGATCAGTGACGATATCATTCGCCACATCGTTGTTAAAGAAGAAGAATAAGCAATTTGAAATATATAATGTTAAAAGGTGGTCTTTCATATGCTTAACCGAGTTGTATTAGTCGGAAGACTGACAAAAGACCCAGAGCTTCGTTATACGCCAAGCGGTGCGGCTGTCGCCACGTTCACTCTTGCTGTGAATCGTACATTCACGAACCAGTCCGGAGAACGTGAAGCCGATTTCATTAATTGTGTCACTTGGAGAAGACAAGCCGAAAACGTTGCAAACTTTCTTAAAAAAGGAAGCCTTGCCGGCGTAGACGGCCGACTCCAGACAAGAAATTATGAAAACCAGCAGGGACAGCGTGTCTTCGTGACAGAAGTCCAAGCTGAAAGTGTTCAATTTCTTGAGCCTAAAAACAGCGGCGGTTCTGGATCAGGCGGATACAACGAAGGAAACAGCGGCGGAGGCCAATACTTTGGCGGAGGCCAAAATGATAATCCGTTCGGCGGAAATCAGAACAACCAGAGACGAAATCAAGGGAACAGCTTTAATGATGATCCATTTGCCAACGACGGCAAGCCGATTGACATCTCGGATGATGATCTTCCGTTCTAATAGATTATCGCTATATTCATAACGAGAAAGGTGGGAAATGACAATGGCAGGAGGACGCAGAGGCGGTCGTGCGAAACGCCGTAAGGTTTGTTACTTCACTTCTAACGGCATTACGCACATCGATTACAAAGATGTAGATCTTCTTAGAAAGTTTGTTTCTGAGCGTGGTAAAATCTTACCTCGCCGTGTAACTGGAACAAACGCGAAATACCAACGTAAATTGACTATCGCGATCAAACGCGCACGTCAAATGGCTTTACTTCCATACGTAACTGGCGAGTAAGCCGAAAGAAAAGAGCAAGAGCCTGCGGGCTCCTGCTCTTTTTTTATATCAGTCCCTCTCCATCTTGCCGAAATGTTTCACATGAAACATGGAAGTGCTCCTGACACCTATCTTTGTTATCTTGCTCCTCTATTCAAAAACGCGTACTTATCCAATGAATTTGTTTATACTGAAAAACAGGGGGTGGCTGAGATGGAGACAGACAGAAATATCCTGACTGATGAAAAGTGGAGCGCAATCATACACAATGATGCTTCTTATGACGGGGCATTTTATTATGCAGTAAAAACGACAGGGATTTTCTGCCGGCCTTCTTGTAAATCGAGAGTTCCGAATAAAGAAAACGTGCTGGTGTTTGATACGGCTGATGCAGCGCTCGAGAAACAATTTCGACCCTGTAAAAGGTGCCGGCCGAACGGTCTTCGTCTTCCTGATGAAGAATGGATTGCTCAAATCATTGAATACATTGAACGCCATTATCACGAATCCCTGACTCTGAGTGTACTGGCCGAAATGTGTCACGGCAGCCCCTATCATTTACAGCGGACATTTAAAAAAATCAGGGGAATATCCCCGATTGCGTATATACAGAAAATAAGATTGTCGAAGGCGGAACACCTTTTAAAGCATACTGATATGACAGTCATGGAGATCGCTCTGACTGTCGGAATTCCAAACACAGCGCATTTCGCGACCCTTTTTAAAAAGGGAACCGGGAGTTCGCCCACAGAATACAGAAAAACGGCCAAAATGGGACAGGGAGGTTCAATATGAGTAAAGAGCCTATGATCTATTGGACACTCTTCACACGGAATGATTGGAGCCTGTATACAGCCGCCACATCTAAGGGGCTTTGCTTTATAGGCTCAAATTATGGAAGCTTTGAAGAGCTTGAGCAGTGGGCAAAAAAATCACTGCCGCAATACCGATTGGCACGTGATGATGAAAAGCTGGCTCCTTACACGGCAGAGCTGTCCGAGTACATTGACAATGGCAGATCAGCTTTTTCAGTGCCGGTGGATCTTTACGGGACAGAATTTCAGCTTGCTGTATGGAAAGCGCTTATGGACATACCGTACGGCGAGACATACTCCTATTCGGATATAGCAGAAATGATTCAGAAACCGGCAGCCGTAAGAGCCGTGGGCGCCGCGATTGGAAAAAATCCGGTACTGATTACGGTTCCGTGCCATCGCGTCATCGGAAAAAACGGGAAACTGACCGGATTCAGAGGCGGTTTAGAAATGAAAAAGCAGCTGCTGGCATTAGAGGGCGGAAACATTGAAACACTGGAATACCGGCTGAGCCGGACAGGAGGGATCACATGAAACTGATGTCTTGGAATGTAAACGGCTTGCGTGCCGTGATGAAAAAGATAGATATCAATACTTACGTTCAAGAAACGGAAGCCGATATTCTATGTCTGCAAGAAACAAAAGTACAGGACGGACAAGTATCATTACAACCTGAAGGATATCACGCCTATTGGAACTATGCGGTGAAAAAAGGCTACTCAGGCACGGCTGTTTTTTCGAAAGAAAAGCCGCTGCACGTGTTCTATGGACTGGGGATTGACGAACATGATCAAGAAGGACGGGTGATCACGCTTAAATTTGAGCATGTGTTTGTCGTCAACTGTTATACGCCGAATGCCAAACGCGGATTAGAGCGAATTGATTACCGTCTTCAATGGGAAGCCGATTTTAAGGATTATCTGCAGAAGCTTGACCGGAAGAAGCCTGTGATCTTATGCGGCGATCTGAATGTCGCACACAGGGAGATAGACTTAAAAAATCCGAAAGCCAACCGGAAGAACGCCGGTTTCTCGGAGCAGGAGCGGGAAGCGTTCAGCGCCCTGCTGAGCGCCGGATTTACCGACTCATTCCGCTATTTATACCCTGATCGGGAAGGCGCCTATTCCTGGTGGTCTTACAGGACGAACGCACGTGAGAAAAACATCGGCTGGCGGCTTGATTACGTCATTGTTTCAGACAGACTGAAGCAGCGGATCAGCCAAGCGGCCATTTGTGCCGATATCATGGGTTCTGACCATTGTCCTGTTGAAATGACAGTGGATTTATGATGAGATAGCAGTAAGAGAAATCCACTCTTGCTGCTTTTTTATCACCGAAAATGGAGGAGCACATGGCAAATATAAAAGAGATTGCGAAACTGGCGAATGTGTCGGTGGCCACCGTATCACGCGTATTAAACCGACATCCGTATGTATCTGAGGAGAAAAGGCGTCTTGTGAATCAAGTGATGAAGGAGCTGGATTATACCCCTAATCGAACCGCCATTGATCTGATTCGCGGAAAGACCAATACAATCGGTGTGATTTTGCCGTACAGCGACCATCCCTGCTTTGACAAAATTGTAAACGGTATCACGAAGGAAGCGTTTGCCCATGATTACGTGACAACCCTTCTCCCCACCAACTATGACCCCGCTATAGAGATGACATATTTCGAACTGCTGAAAATGAAAAAGATTGACGGACTGATTGTCACGTCCCGCGCGAATGAATGGGAGACCGCCGTGCCTTACCTGGAATACGGTCCCATTGTCGCTTGTGAATATACACAGCATCAAGAGATTCCCTGCGCTTATAATGACAGGCAGGCAGCATACAGAGAAAGCTTTTTGTATTTGAAAAACCGCGGGCATCAAGACGTTGCTTTTACATGTGTGCGGGAAGCGGAAAAAAGCCCGAGTACGGCCGACAAGGTAACCGCATATAAGGCGGTTTTCGGCTCTCTTGATGAAACCCGCATTCTGGTCGGATGCCATGATATGGACGACGGAAAGCGTGCGGGTGAGCACTTCTGGGGTTTCGACAAGGCGCCGACGGCCATCTATGCGCACAGTGATGACGTGGCTGCCGGCTTGTACCAGTTTGCGAAAGAACAGAAATGGGACGCGGAGATCATCGGCGAGGGAAATCTGAGCGTCAGCCGGGCATTGAATATTCCATCCCTGGAACTTCATTTGGAACGGGTCGGAAAGGAAGCATTTTTATTGTTTTTTCACGAAGAAACGGCTAAAAAACAAATTATGCATCAATTTCAGCGGAAAAAGTCTTGAGCTGAAATGGGTTTCATGCTTTATAAATAGATTGAGAAAAAAAGGGAGGCGGACATATGCGAATTGAACATGCAGCGATATGGGTGAAAGATTTAGAACGGATGAAAGAGTTTTATGAGACATACTTCGGCGCCAAGGCCAATGACCTTTATCATAATGAGAAAAAAGATTTCAAATCGTATTTTCTGACATTTGACTCCGGATGCAGGCTGGAACTTATGAAAAAAGGCGGCATTGATGAAGCTCCGGCACAGAATATGACCGGATGGGCGCATCTCGCATTTTCTACAGGCAGCAAGGAGCGGGTGAATGAATTGACGGAGACGTTTAAAAATGATGGATTTCAGGTTGTAAGCGGCCCGCGCGTGACGGGTGACGGATATTATGAGAGCGTGATAGAGGATGGGGAAGGCAATTTGATAGAAATCACAGTGTAACAGTGCGGAGTGGTTCCGCACTGTTTTATTGATTAAATTTGCTGTGCATTTGTTTTCGGACCGAAGAGGATTAACAAAACGGAACATAGAAGCCAGCAGCCGCCGATGAACAAAAAGACGCTGATGTAGCCGAGCTTAACGGCAATAAATCCGACGAGCAGGGAGCCGAATATATTGGAAAAACGGCCGAGCCCATACGCCAGCCCGCTCCCGGCCGAGCGATATTCCGTAGGATACGGCTCCGATGTGTAGGCGTATAAGTTTGAGGTGAAGATCCGTTCCGTGACGTTGACGACAAACCCAAACACAATAATCATGACGGGAATAAACGTCATGCCATATAACAGTCCGGCAATGGCGGTCAGAAAAGCGCTTGCGGCCAGAATCCATTTCCTTTGGAACGTCTCGGATATCATGGAACCGAGCAATGCGCCAAGCGGTGCGCCGACAGAGTGAAGCACATTGTACCACAGCGTTTTTTCCATGGTGATGCCGTTGCTTTTCAGCAGGCTGGGCACCCATGAAGCAAAGCCGTAAAAGCCAAAGGTTTCAAGAATCCATACCGCTGACAGGATGATGGTGATCTTTAAATTCCTGCCCTGAAACAGCCCTAAGTAGCCTGCGTGCTTCACTGTATGTACTTCTGCCGCCTCTTTTGGCGCGGGAAGCGGGCCTTTTTCTTTCTCTGCACGTGCTTCAAGACGGTTCATAATGGCGTTTGCCTGATCATATGCGCCCCGATTTTCGTGCCAGCGCGGCGATTCCTCAAGCCGGCGGATAAAAAAGAAATAAATGAGACCGGCCGCCCCCCATACGAATACGAGCCGCCACCCCCATGAGCCTAAAGGAATGACAAAAGCGGAAACAACGTTTGTGACGGGAACGCCGATCAGTCCGATCATGGCGCAAAGGGAGATGTATTTTCCTCGTACGGAGGATGGAAAAAATTCCGCCAAATAGCTGTTCGTCACAATCATGGCGGCCGCGACGCCGAGCCCGGTCAAGAAGCGGAAAATCATTAAGGACGGAATGTCCCATGCCAGCGCATTCAGAAAAGATGAGATCGAAAAGACAAGGACAAAACAATTCAGCGCTTTTTTCCTGCCGATCCGATCGGACAGCCTTCCGCCGATGGACGCGCCTAAAAACATGCCCAGGAAGGATGCGGCCGTGATGTCGGCAATGGTGGACAGCTTCACGCCCCAATGCTCAATCAGCGCCGGAGCCACGTTGCTGAGTGTAAACAGATCAGCGAGATCAAAAAAATAGATGATTCCGAGAGCGGTTAATACTTGATAATGCACACGCGAAATGGGGAGACGGTCTAATCGATTCGCTACATTTGAGAATGTCTGATGTTTCATAAAAAACCCCCTGACTTAGCAATTGTAATCAGAAAATACTGTAAATTTATCTGACGAATACATTATAAAGGTCTTTTTTTGGCAAAAACAGAGTGTAAATAACCAGAGCCAAAGGAAACGGCATAGCGCTTTCTTCTTAAAATATATAACATTTCCTATATCTGTTTCTGTTTATATTGTAAAATGTTGAAGGAAAGGAAGTTGATGCATAAATATGAATACGTTTGTACGCCCAGCAGAGGGAAGAAATAGTGTATCGAGATATCTTCTTTCTCTGTTGGTCATTGTGGGTTTGTTCTTTTTCGGAAGCATACTGACCGTGTTTTATATGTTTCTCACGTCCGCTTTCAATCCTTCACTGACGATAAATTGGGATGAGGGGGCATTAAGTGACCCGCTGACGGATATTTATTTACAGCATATCGTCTATTTCATAGCGATTCCGGGCATTTGGATAGCGGTTCGTTTCATTATGAAACGGCGGTTTTTATCCATCATCACACCGAATCAGTCGCTGAACTGGAAGAGGATTTTCTTTGGATTCGGCACATATGTTGTGCTGATGTTTGTCGCGGGGCTGATTGATTTTACAATTCATCCGGATCGTTTCATGCTTCAGGAATTCCATGCTTCACGTTTTCTGCTGCTGTTAGCGGCGGCCGTCTTGTTGGTGCCGATTCAAACCTCTGCGGAGGAATTTCTCTTTCGCGGTTTTCTGCTTCAGTTCGCCGGAAAATTGACGGCAAACGCGGTGGTTCTGACAGTCATTATCGGCGGATTATTCGGCGCACTTCATTTCGGAAATCCGGAAATGGAAAATGGAGCTTTCTGGGCGGGAATCGGATATGTCACCATTGGCATGATCTGGACCTTTATCACGATTAAAACGGGCAGTCTGGAGATGTCTCTTGGCGGTCACGCTGCCAATAATATGTTTTTATTTATCTTTCTCACAGAGGATCATTCGGTGTACGGCGGCATTCCGTCGATATTTACAACAGCAGCCGGCGGCTATGAAATATATGATTGCATATCGACTCTGGTGATCAATATCATCTTCGCATGGCTCGCATTCCGTTTTGTGAAAAAAGAAAAGCAGCAGGCCGCCTAGGCTCTGCTGCTGATTTGTAAGGTGTTCATCGCTTCATCAATATCCGTCGTCGGCCTCCGGCAGGCGAAATTCTCGCAAATGTAGACCGTTGTCTTCCCGTCGATCATTTGATAACCCGCGGCAAAGTCAGAAATGCCGGCAAGCTCATCCGGATGTTCTGCGGCGAGAATCGTATAGGCGGGAGTGAAATGCTCCTGAAGCGCCTCAATGAAACGTTTTCTGTCCGGGTCATCTTTCCTTCCGAAAACAACGATTTCTTTTTGGGGCATTGTATGTGCCAGTACGCTTTGCATGAAGAAAGCGTTGCTGCTCGGATAGGCCTCTATTTCCCGTTTGAACACGGAAAACATCGCTTCGGCTTTTTCAATCAGTGATATATCACCCGTCAGGCGGCCGAGACGAAGCAGCTGTACGGCAGCCGCGCTGTTTCCGGAAGGCACGGCCCCGTCATAAACCTCTTTTTCCCTGACAAGGAGGGTCTCGGCATCATTCCCCGTAAAGAAGAAACCTCCGTGCCGTTCATCCCAGAACAGCTCCAGCATGCTTGTACATAACGTTTTCGCTTTCTGCAGATAAGACGGATTAAAACCCGCTTCATACAGTTCAAGGTAAGCCCAGATGAGAAAAGCGTAATCATCGATAAACCCTTTATTTTTCACTTCGCCCTCGCGATAGCGGACCATGACGCGCCCGTCCGGCATGAGGTGTCGTTCGAGAAAGCGGATCGCTGTTTCCGCCATGCTGAGAAAGTCAGGCTCGTGAAATACCTTTGCGGCTTTTGCCAGCCCGGCAATCATGAGCGCGTTCCATGAGGTCAGCACTTTGTCATCTGTATGCGGATAGCTTCTGTTTTCACGGGCCTCCAGCAATTTTGTTCTTGCCTCTTCAAGGCGTTCGGCCAGCTCATGTCCGGTGAGGCCGGTCTCTTCGAGGATGGCCTCACGCCGCGTGAAAATGAGGTGCGGGATGTTTTCGCCTTCAAAATTGCCTTGATCTGTGATGTTATACACCTTGCAGTAAAGCGGGCCGAGTTCATCACCGAGAAGGTTCATGATTTCTTTTTTAGACCATATGTAATATTTCCCCTCACGGCCTTCGGTATCAGCGTCTAAAGCTGAGAAAAAGCTGCCGTCTTCATGCATCATTTCCCGCTGAATAAACGTTACGATCTGCATCGCAATCTGTTTGTAGCGCTCATTACCCGTGACTTGGCAGGCTTCTGTATATGCGGTCAGGAGAAGGGCGTTGTCATACAGCATTTTCTCAAAATGCGGCACGAGCCATTCATTATCAGTCGAGTAGCGGGCAAAACCGAACCCGATGTGGTCAAAAATTCCGCCGTTCGCCATGCCATCGAGTGTCTTTGTTACGCCGGCCAAAGCCTGTTCCTTGCCCGTATAGCTGTAGTAGCGAAGCAGAAACATGAGCATATGCGGCATCGGAAATTTCGGAGCCTGGCCGAACCCGCCGTACACTGTGTCAAACCCGCCGGCCAGCTGGCGATACGTGTCATGAACCGCCTGTTCGCCAAGCATGCCCTCGGCCGGGTGAACCTTGACTTCAAGATGAGCGGCGGCGTTTTCGGCGATATCCTCGACATGCTGCCGGTCATTCGCAAACGTTTTGGACAGATGTTCAAGCACATCGATAAAGCCCGGGCGGTTAAATTTGCTCGTCTTCGGAAAATACGTCCCCGCATAAAACGGCTTCTGATCTGGTGTGACGAACACGTTCAGCGGCCACCCGCCCTGCCCCGTCATCAGCTGGCAGATTCTCATATACACGGAATCCACATCAGGCCGCTCCTCACGATCAACCTTGATGGCTATGAATTTATCGTTTAACATACCGGCGATCTCTTCGTCCTCAAAGGACTCGTGAGCCATTACGTGGCACCAGTGACACGTCGAATAGCCGATGCTGATAAGAACCGGCTTGTTTTCGCGTTTCGCTTTTTCGAAGGCTTCTTCTCCCCAAGGATACCAGTTTACGGGGTTGTGGGCGTGTTGGAGCAGATAGGGGGACTTCTCCATGATTAAACTGTTGGGTTTGCTATTGTTTGGCATGGGCTCACCTTCTTTCTATTAATATTTGTATGTTTAACATACCACAATCCTCTAAAAAAATTCATACACTCAACTTTGTGAACCAAACCCAATTCATTAAAAAAGGAGAACTGCTTATGACTCTATTTTCAGGGTTAAACTTCATCCACCTTATTGCTTTTTAGATAAGAAATAAGGATTTAAAACCTTTATCATTTTATTTACTGTTAGATAGGTGAAACACACCCCGGCGACTGTAACCATCCCGCCTGTCAGTGCAATAAACGCAGGTACCTCACCTAACCACACCCAAGAAATGGCCAAGGCTACGGCTGGTGTTAAATAAAGTGAAATGGCTGCTTCTGAAGCACCGACGAGTGAAGTTACATACGCAAGTGCAAAGTAAGGCACAACCGTTGGTAATAAACCTAAGTAAACGATAGACAATGTTGAGTTCATTGAAGCGTTCAAAAACTCTTCCCCTAAGCCAGGCAGAAATACAAGCATAGGTATTGTCCCGCCCCAAATAGTGAATGTAACGAATGGAATAAATCCATATTTTTTTATATAGCGAGCTTGAAAAACGAAATAAATACTCTCCGAAAAAGCTGCCAGCAGGATTAACAAAATGCCGTTCACTGAATTTGTATAGTTTCCTGCCCCAAATGAAATGATCGACACACCCAATAAACTTATGATAGAGCCAATCCATTTATAAAGCCCAAAATGTTCACCAAAAAACAGACGAGATAACATGGCAGAAAAAATAGGTGTCATGGTCACGAGTAAGCTTGCTGTCCCTGCACTGACTGTTTTTTCTCCGATATTCAGCAAAATGTGATATAGTGCAAAACCTAAAAATCCTAACGATAAAATAGCAGGGATATCCTTCATGTCAGGTAAACGCATATGAGTCAAAACAGCAAAAACCAACAATGCCATTGACCCAATCAACAAGCGAAACAAAGCGAGGTGTTCCGGCGTGTAACTCTCCAAACCCGCGCGAATTCCCGGGAAAGCTGATGCCCACAACCCAATCATCAGAATGTAAGCTATGCCGATTCGAACTGTTTGCTTTCTCATCTTTCTCACTCCTCTTTACAAAAACCAACCAGTTATTTAATGTGTTTCTATATTAATAAAGATTTGATGATATGACTTCAACCAGTTAAATAGATTTTGACCCAACCACTTTAAGGAGGATCCTTTTTATGAGCGCTCCAGAAGAAAAAAAGATGAAAAAGCTTCCTAAGTACATACAAATCATTCAATTTATAAAAGAGAAAATAGGAAATGGAGAATGGCCGATTGGAAGTAAGATTCCAAGCCAGCGCACGCTTGCTAAACAATTTGAGGTGAACAGGAGCACAGTCATTACAGCTTTAGAGGAATTGACGGCGGATGGATTAATCGAAGGCAGAATGGGCAAAGGGACAGTTGTTACGAACAATACATGGACACTTTTGGCTAAGAATTCCGCCCCCGATTGGGATCAGTATGTAACCTCCGGAATCCAGCAGCCAAGCCAAAAAATCGTTCAAGAGATCAATAAATCAGAATCGAATTCTGATCTTATACAGCTCAGTAAAGGAGAACTTTCACATGAGATTTTTCCTTTAGCTGTTATGAAAGAGATCATGGGAAAGGTATCTCAAAACATAGAGGCATTCGGGTATGAGGAACCAAAAGGCTATTTGCCTTTGAGAGAGGCATTAAGCGGCTATTTAAGAACAATCGGGATTCAAGCTTCTCCTTCTTCCATTCTTATTGTTTCGGGCGCACTGCAAGCCTTGCAGCTGATATCAATGGGGCTTTTGCAAAGGGGATCGACCGTTTATCTTGACCAGCCGTCCTATCTTTATTCATTACACGTATTTCAATCAGCCGGTATGAAGCTGACTGGAGTTCCTATGGATAACGATGGGCTTTTGCCGGAACACATCCACATGGCAAGGGGGGAACGGGGGAGGGCTATCTTATATACAAATCCTTGTTTTCATAATCCGACAGGTATTTTAATGTCAAAAAAGAGACGGGAAGAAATCCTTGCGGCAAGTGAGAATGCACAGCTTCCCATTATTGAAGATGACATTTATCGGGAGTTATGGATAGATGAGATTCCTCCAGATCCTATTAAAACAATAGATAAAAATGGGCATGTGCTTTACATAGGCAGTTTATCGAAAACGTTAAGTCCGGGTTTGAGAATTGGATGGATCGTCGGTCCGGAACCAGTGATTGAACGTTTATCCGACATAAAAATGCAAACAGATTACGGCTCCAGTTCGTTATCTCAGAGAGTAGCGGCAGAGTGGTTTACATCCGGTGAATACCAGCAGCATCTAGAACAGGTGAGAAGTCAATTAAAGGTGAGAAGGCAATTGGTCATGAGTCTCTTAGAAACCAATTTGAAGAATGTCGCTGCATGGAATATGCCGAAGGGAGGATTCTTTGTCTGGGTAAAAATATTGCCTTCACTATCTATGAAATTACTTTATACAAAAGCTTTGACAAAAGGGATACTTCTCAATCTCGGCAGTATCTATGCTCAAGAAAAAGGGAATTATATTCGCTTATCATATGCTTATGCATCTCTTGAAGACCTTCAAAAGGGAATTTATGAATTGGGTTTGATGATTAAGGAATTGGCAAGCAGATAAATATATAAAAGACATGCTATCAATGACAAGAATCGGCTTGTTTTCGCGTTTCGCTTTTTCAAATGCTTCTTTCCCCCCTCATGAAAACCAGTAAAAAAGCCGCCAACAAAGCGGCTTTTCTTAAGTTAAGATGCCGAATGTCAAAAAATGTTAATTACTGCTCTCCTTGTTTTTATTCAAACTTCAATCTGTATGGCTATGTCTCTCCTAGAAGAACAGCGGCTTGGTTCTTGAAGAGTAAATCATTTAATCCAAAGCGCTATGACTCCTGCAGATGAAATTCAGATCATTGGGCCGTATAACCGCCATCCATTACGACTGCCTGCCCTGTAACGCCTTTCGCTTTGTCACTGGCGAGGAATACTGCGTAATCAGCGATTTCTTGCACGGCTAACAAACGTTTTTGAGGAACCAAGGGGTAAATGACTTCTTCAAACACCTTTTCTTTAGAAATGCCTCTAGTCTCTGCAATATCTTTTAACTGGTTTTGCACCAATGGAGTGTCGATATATCCCGGACACAAGGCGTTGACGGTAATTCCGTATTCCGCTCCTTCCAATGCTGATACTTTAGTTAAACCGATCAAACCGTGTTTAGCGCTGCAATAAGCCGCTTTCCCTGCAAAACCAATTAAACCATTTATGGAAGCCATATTGATGATGCGGCCAAATTTTTGTTTTTTCATCAAAGGGAATACTCTTTTTGTCGCACTAAAAGGAGCAGTAAGCATTAATTTCAGCATAAATTCAAACTTATCAGTCGGGAAGTTTTCTATATCCGACACATGCTGAATCCCCGCATTGTTTACCAGAATATCCAATCGTCCAAAGGTTTCAAGTGTCTTAGAGACACTTTTTTCTACTTGTTCTTCGTTTGTTACATCACAAACCGCAGAGAGGACTTCGTATCCTTGTCCCTTAAGTTCCTCAGCTGCATGATGCACGGCTTTTTCGTTCAAATCGGAAATTACCACTTTTGCGCCTTCTTTAGCGAATTCTCGTGCAATTTCTAAACCAATTCCACTCGCCGCGCCTGTAACAAGAGCAACTTTACTTTCCAATAATTTACTCATAGTAACCCCTCCAGGATTCATTTTGGTCTCCTAAAAGTTTACACCCAGCAGTTGTATAAGTAAAATGAATAAAAAGAATATAATGTATTCGTTAAACTTATGGAATGGAGATCATACGATGGATATACGCCAAATCACTTACTTTCTTGAAGTTGCTAAATCCAACAGTTTTACTAAGGCA
The DNA here is from genome assembly GCF_000815145.1 of Bacillus sp. Pc3. Taxonomy (NCBI): domain Bacteria; kingdom Bacillati; phylum Bacillota; class Bacilli; order Caryophanales; family Bacillaceae; genus Bacillus; species Bacillus sp. Pc3. The sequence goes on from NZ_CP010406.1 coordinate 2,084,103, forward strand.
TCAGAAAATTTGCATTTGTCACAGCCTGCCTTAAGTAAGATGGTGAAAAGTTTGGAAGAGGAATTAAAGGTTGAGCTCATTGATCGTTCAGCTAGACAAATCGCTTTGACAGATGCAGGCGAAATTGTATTTGAGCAAGGCCAAATGATTATGAAGTCAATAGATGACTTGTCGACGAACTTATACGATCTTTTACATTTAAAAAAAGGAAAAGTGAAAATTGGAATACCGCCGCTTATCGGTGTCTTGTTTTTTCCTAAAATCATTAAAGGATTTAAACAATTGTATCCTGATGTGAACATCAAGCTGATAGAACATGGGGGAAACAAGGTGAAACAGGAGGTTGAAGATGGGGTACTGGATCTTGGCGTGGTTATTGAACCAGTGGACGAAGAGCAGTTTGATATCATTCCATTGCTTAATGAAGAACTGATGCTCTTCGTTCATTCCGCTCACCCGCTTGTTCATAAAGAGATTGTGGAAATGCAAGACTTGAAAAATGAGCCTTTCATCCTGTTTAGTGAAGACTTCTCTCTTCACGATCGGATTATTCAAGAGTGTATTAGAGCCGGTTTTCGTCCAAATATCGTTTATGAAAGTTCTCAATGGGATTTTATCAGCGAAATGATTGGAGAAGAACTAGGTATTTCCATTTTTCCTCAGTCTATAGTGAAAAAGACTGATCAAAGTTTAGTTAAGGCAATTTCCATTGTCAATCCATCAATTCCTTGGAAAGTGGCGATTATTTTAAAAAAAGGCAAATATGTTTCACACGCAGTACGCGAATTTATCCGGTATATTTCATTTTTTTGTAAGAGTAATTACGTAAATCAAGATAACTCATGAAAAAAATGAATGATTTTTATAGTTTTTATGTATTTTACGGTTAGAGAGGGCTGCGATATATTATCTTATGTCAGAAAATAAGTACCTTTCAGGAGGAAATTCAAATGGATCAAAGCCGTTACCAACAAGGTTTAGACAAATTAATGGAGTACACTTTAACAAGCGATGATAAAATCTCTACGCATTTAAAGATTTCTGAAGACTTGAAAGATATCGCCCCAGATGTAAGTAAGTACATGATAGAATTTGCTTATGGAGATATATATTCACGACCGGGGTTAACCAATCAACAACGTGCGCTTGTTACCATTTCATCCCTTGTAACGCAAGGAACCGAGCCGCAGCTTGAACTTCATATCAATACAGGGCTTACATCCGGATTAACGCCGACTGAGATTGTAGAGAGTATCACCCAATTGGTTCCTTATACAGGATTCCCGCGTGTACTTAATGCTCTTTCAGTGGCTAAGAAGGTGTTTGCACAACGACATGTAGAAAACCATTGAGAAATAAAGAGCTTGTATGGAATGCGGGTTGAATTAGTATAAACTCATCAATAGAACATACACAAAACGACAGCCTATAAGGCTGTTTTTTAATAGTCTCGCTTATCATAAAAAATGTCGTGCCAGACCTATATATGGTCTCTTTTTTGTTTTCGGTTGATCATATGTAAAAGCGATTATATTAATCGCTTTTTGATACTTCGAAACATGCTAAGCTTTGACCTCTTTATCAGTAAGAACTTTTAAAGCATCTCTCACTTTTAAGGCGAAGTTGACAGGTTTATCAATCGCTTCGAAATGAATATACATCAGTCTCGGTTTATCAAACAGCCAGTGATTGTGAAGTGACGTTACAATCAGATCATGTTTCCGAAGGACGCTGATAAATGGATTGATTTCTTTTTGCAGAATGACAGTTTCTCCGCTGCAAAGAGCACGGCCGTCTTTTGTCATTGATTCAAATGAAAACATTTGCGGAATGAGCAAGAATGATCTTCCGGGCCGTCCCAGTACTACTGGTTTTATATTCGTTCGTGATCTCATTACTGTACAAATTCCATTTTCAAACGTATGCATGGTTCCGCCTAGAATATCGTTGAACTCGTCACAAAGACCATGCCGTTCAATCATTTCCCCGTCAGTTTTTGGTACCGCACGCACAGTTTTAGTAGTTAGAACTCTCAGGGCCTCTCTGACTTTTCTTGCAAAATTGAGAGGTTTATCAATTGATTCAAAATGCATAAACATCAGACGCGGTTTATCAAACAGCCAATGGTTATGAACGGCAGTTACGATGATACCGAATTTGCGCAGCTCACTCATTAACGGGTTCACTTCTTCTTGCAGTAAAACAGTCTCACCTAAACATAAAGCTCTGCCTTCCCGATCCATGCTTTCAAATGAAAAGGCCTGAGGAATAAAAGGAAATGCCTCGGCTCTTCTTCCGAGTACCACCGGATGAATGTTGCTTCGAAATCTTGTCGCCGTACATACGCCATTTACGACACTGGGCGTTGAATTGAGAATTCTAGCAAATTCTTTGCAGAGCCGTGATGGCTCCATACTCGTTTCTTCCACTTCATATCTCCTCCTGGAATCTATTTATAACGTACGTAGTATTAAAGATATGTGAAGATAGAAAAAATGTAACGCGTCAGCAGTCCATATTAGAGAGAATCAGCCTTTCTTGTATAATTTGAGATTTTCTTCCCTTTTTATAATCTCTTTAACTGTTAATTTTTAATAGATTAAAAGCTTAAATTGGTAGTTTTATTCCAGCTTTGATTTTTTTGTGGCGGTCATTTGTGACAAGCACCGGCTGAGCACACATACCTTTTAATTTGAGTTTCAGGCTAAGAAAAAAAGCCTTTATACAAGGCTTTCGGTAAATAATTCATACAGCCGTTTGGCTGCTCATTCAGTGACAGCTCACAGCTCTTTTGTCATCAAGACATGCGGGATGCCGTCTTCCATAAATTCCGGTGAATCTGTCTGATAGCCCAGTTTGTGATAAAAGCCTTCCGCATGTGTTTGTCCATGCAGTTTACATTGGGTGATGCCTTTTTCTTTTACCATGTTTTCTAATTCGCTTATGATTACTTTGCCCAACCCGTATTTACGGTAAGGCTTCAGGATGCAGATTCGTTCGAGCTTGCCTGTATGGTTTACGATGCGGACGCGTCCTGTGCCGGCAGGCTGATTTTCATGATAAACCAAGACATGCCCGCACTGATCCTCAAGCGTATCGAACTGATCAAATTCATCGGTTTCAGGTACTTGCTGTTCCTCAATGAATACTGCTTTTCTAATCTCAAGCGCTGCTTGTAAATCAATTTCCGTTGTTATTCTTTTTATCCTCATAATCAACCAATCCTTTTCACATGTTAGTCTGGACTGCACGGCTTGCTTGTGGTCTTATAGAAGTAACGATAAAATAATTATATTGTAAATGCAACAAAAAATGAAGGGTTTGAAAAGATATGACTGATATTTTGCGGGAAATCGGCATGATCGCACGGGCACTGGATTCCATCAGCAATATTGAATTTAAAGAATTAGACTTAACAAAAGGGCAGTATCTCTATCTTGTGCGTATATGTGAAAACCCGGGAGTGATACAGGAAAAAGTGGCGGAAATGATTAAAGTCGACCGAACAACAGCGGCGAGGGCAATCAAAAAACTGGAAATACAGGGGTTTATTGAAAAGCGTCCTGATGATCAAAATAAAAAAATAAAAAAACTGTTTCCGACTGAAAAAGGGAGAAAGGTTTATCCGTTATTGCAAAGAGAAGGAGAGCATTCTGCGGAGGTAGCCCTGTCCGGCTTTACATCTGAGGAAAAAGAAACCATTTTCAGCCTTCTTCAGCGGGTGAGAAAAAATATAGAACATGATTGGGAATATGTGAAGAAGGGGAATAAAAGAGATTATTAATGGTTATTAATTCCTTTTAATGAATGATTACGTTGTGAATGATTAAAGTCATAAATGGATACGTTATCTGTGACATCTCCTTCCTCGGTTCCTGCTTCAACATAGCCGATAGGCTTATTTTTAACGAAAAGTATCAATTATGGTATATTTAAATAAGAAAAAATAATTGAAGCGGGGAATGATATGAGTACAATCGAAAAACAAAGACGTAAGAAATTCAGAGTGAAATCAATCGTACGGGCCATCATGGTCATCATCGGCGGAATTATTGCCGCGTATGGACTGGAAACCGTATTGATTCCGAATAGTGTATCTGACGGCGGTGTAACCGGACTCAGCATTGTCGGTTCACAGCTGTTTCATTTGCCTCTTGGGATCTTAATTGCGGTGATCAATATACCGTTTGTCTGGTTAGGATATAAGCAAATCGGTAAAGGTTTTGCGTTTCTATCAATTATCGGTATTGTCTCACTTGCCGCAGGCACGAGTTTTTTCCACCACACACCGGCTATCATAGAGGGAGACACCCTGTTAATCACCGTTGTCGGCGGGATTATTCTCGGCTTTGGAATGGGATTGGCATTGCGCAACGGCGGCGCATTAGATGGAATTGATATGCTGGCTGTGCTTCTGTCACGGAAATTGCCGTTTGGCACGAGCGACCTCATTTTATTTTTAAACATGTTTGTGTTTATTTTTGTTTCTTTTGTATTCGGGCTGCAAGGCGCATTGCTTTCCGTCATTGCTTACTACATTGCGTCTAAGGTGATTCATGTGGTTGAGGAAGGCTTAAGCGGTTCTAAAACATTTCAGATTATCACCAATGAGCCTGCATTAATGGTAGAGACCATTCGTGAAGAATTGGGCCGGAGCGCTACGTATAAAGAAGCATACGGCGGTTTTTCTCATGAAAAATTCAAAGAAATCACGTGTGTTATCAACCGTTTAGAAGAAACCAAACTGAAAGAAATTATTAATGACATTGATAAACAAGCCTTTGTGACGGTATATGATGTCGCAGAAGTAAAAGGCAGTAATTTCAGAAAAGTCCATAATCATTAAGAAGCGAGCTGCCGTTAATCGGCAGCTTTTTTTAAAAAAGGAGAAAAAACTTGCAAAAATAGAATGACGGCTGTATATTATTGATATATCAAACGTTGACTAGTCAATTAATTGCGCAAAAGAAAGTGGGGATGGGTTTTGACAGCATGTTGTTCAGAGGAAGGCGAGATTTTATATCAGCTCCAATCACTGCATAAAGTGATCGGCACGAAGTTTGAAGCGTGCACCGGAATCAGCCAATCCCGTCTTGAGCTTCTCGCCGTGCTTTTTTACGTCGATGAGATCAGCCAAAGCGATCTTCAGAAAAAGGTGAATATTGATGGTGCAGCTGTTACGCGACACTTGAAACAGCTTGAAGCCAAAGAAATGGTTACGAGAAGGCGGAAGCCCGAGGACAACCGAATTATACTTGTCCGGCTTACTGAACAGGGGCGGGAGAGAATTGAGGCTTCCAAAAAGGAGAAGGAGCGTTTCATAAAGGAAATGCTTGCCGGTGTCAGCGCGGAAGAACGCAGTATGTTAAAAAACGTATTGTCACAGATGCAGAATAATATAGAAAATATGAAAGCATAGGAGTGTTTTACACATGAAAACAGAACTGAAAACAAACGACTTTATGGACATTATGAAAGGCCGCCGTTCCATTCGGAATTACGATCCGGCTGTTAAAATCAGCAAAGAAGAAATGACTCAAATCCTGGAAGAAGCAACGACAGCACCGTCTTCAGTCAACGCGCAGCCGTGGCGTTTTCTCGTCATTGACAGCCCTGAAGGAAAAGAAAAACTCGCGCCGCTTGCCAGCTTTAACCAAACACAAGTCAGCACATCATCTGCGGTGATCGCGGTTTTCGCAGATATGAACAGTGATGACTATTTAGAAGAAATTTATTCAAAAGCGGTCGAACTGGGCTACATGCCGCAGGAAGTAAAAGACAGACAAATCGCTGCGTTGACGGCGCATTTTGAAAAACTGCCGGAGCAAGTGAACCGTGAAACGATTCTGATTGACGGAGGACTCGTTTCCATGCAGCTGATGCTTACGGCACGCGCGCACGGCTATGACACAAACCCGATCGGCGGCTACGATAAAGAAAAGATTGCCGAGGTTTTCGGAATGGATAAAGAGCGTTATGTACCGGTCATGCTGCTATCAATCGGAAAAGCGGCAGACGAAGGATATGCTTCCTACCGTCTTCCTATCGAAACAATCGCACAATGGAAATAAGGTTGAAGTGAAGCTGAGGGGAGAGGGACAGTGGGGATTATTGCAGCTGTTTTCGTCGGAGTTGTAGCTTTAGAACATGTATTTATCATGATACTTGAAATGTTTTTTATCAATTCGAAGGCAGCTAAGCGGTCCTTCAAATTGCCGAAGCATTTAGAAGGTGATCGGAATGTAGCGGTCATGTTTGCAAATCAAGGTCTGTATAATGGATTTCTGGCTGCCGGCCTCATTTGGGGGCTGATCCTCGGAGCTGATCCGATTGGCCATATGATTCAAACGTTTTTCGTCATCTGCGTGGTCATCGCGGCCATTTTCGGAGGCTTTACTTCAAACAAATCAATTATCGTAAAACAAGGACTTCCGGCTGTTTTAGCGCTTATTTTTCTTTTATTGGCGTAGCAGACGGAAAGAGGGCTTCCGGAAAGGAAGCCCTCTTTTTTTATTCTGTTTTGAAAATCATTCCTTAGGCGGATCTTTTTTGAATTACAGATAAATGCTTACCGCAGAATAGATGAGCAGCAGACACATCACGATGCGAAACGCTTTATCGTGTTTCTCAAAGAGATGTTTAAAAACAGAGCCGAACGCCGACCACAGCAGTAAAGCCGCCCAGCCCAGGAGAATAGCCGACGCGAGCCAGAACGCAATCAATGGATACGTGTGCTGAAATGGCAATATAAAAGCGCTCATTAAGGTTAAAAAGAATAAAATACTCTTTATATTGATCATTTGAAACAGAAATCCCGATAGAAAAGACGATCGGGTTTTTTCAGAATCGCCTTTTGATGTTTTGGGCAGCGAGATCTGCCAAGCCAAATAGAGCAAATAGACGGCTCCGGCAATTTTAAAGTAAGGTTCCACGACGGGAATCCAATGATAAACACTCATGGTAAACAGACCGCTGAGAATGCCGAGCACTGCAAATCCCGTCAGGATGCCGCCGTTAAAACGCCATGAACCGATAAAGCCGGCTCTGCGCGCTTCATTCATCATTAAAATATTGCTCGGCCCGGGCGTAATAGATGTCATCAGGACATAAGAAAGAAAAGCTATGATACTCATTAAATCACCTTCATTTGCTAATGTGATGGAGCCGTTTTTTATTGTATGATAAGAATAGGTATAAATAAAATTGAAAAATAAAATCGCATTATTGATTTTTTCGATACATCTTAGAGGTGAATTCATATGGAGATCAGACATCTTATTACATTTCAGGCCATTGTAGATAAGGGAAGCTATACAGGGGCGGCGGCGAAGCTGGGATACACGCAGTCGACGATTACGACCCATATTCAGGCGCTTGAACAGGAGGTCGGCGGCGCATTATTTACGTACGAAAAAAGGCGTCTGAAACTGACACCTTTAGGGAGAGAGCTGATACCGTTAGCCGAGGATTTACTTTCCGCCCATGACAAGATCAAAAATATGCAAAGCATTCACGAGGTGAAGGGCGTTTTAAAAATTGCGGCGCCGGAGTCTTTGACCATTTCCAGACTGGGGCCGATTATCAGAGAATATTCAATGAAGTATCCGAACGTCAATATCATATTGAGCAACGGAACATGCGGGCAGAATCAGGTGGAATTAGTAAGTGGCCGCGTGGATATCGCATTTATGGTGTATCCGGAGATACAAATGGAAAAATGCATACATCATTCTTTATTGGAGGAACGCATCGTCCTCGTGGCGGGCAGTGACGCACCGGAACATTTTGACGACTATCAACAAAGCGGCAAGCACTTTTTTATTACAAATGAAGAAGGATGCAGCTATCGGACTATGTTTGAACGATTTCTCGTCAAGCATGATATCAGTCATTTACAAACAATGGAATTGTGGAGTATAGAAGCCATTAAGCAGACGGTGATGAGCGGACTCGGTTTCTCCGTTTTACCTTATATTACGGTAAAAGAAGAGGTAAAAGCGGGGAAGCTGAAAATTCTTCAGCAGTCTGAGCCGTTCGAGCGGCTTTATTCTCATATGCTGGTCAAAAAGAAAAAATGGCAGCTTCCGGCCGCTGAAGCTTTTGTTTCGCTTGTTCTTGAGATGATAGGTTAATTTGAAAGCCGATGCCTGCGCGCATCGGCTTTTGTTTTTGTCCGGAATCTTAATGACATTTTCGATGTCAGCCAGCTGTTTTTTGACTCCATACCTACCTTTTTTAAAAAAAAGAGAGCTGATCAGCAAATATGGTATGATTTACATAATCAGGGAGTGAGAAGATGAATATGAAGAGAGCGTATTACGCTATTTTATACAGCCAGACCGCTATCAACTTGGGGTTCTCACTTTATACGATGGCTGTCATCTTGTTTTTGTTTACAAAAACCGGTTCGACGGCGATGGCCTCTCTTATGACGTTCGTCAGCATTGTATGTCGCGTATTGGGCAGCGCCGTTTTGCCGCTGGTCACCGGCCGGTTCACGCTTCGGTCTTTGTTAATCGGTTCTCAATTGATACAGATCACACTGTTAGTCTGTTTGTTTTTTGTCATCCAAATCGGTTCATCCGCATTCTTTTTACTGCTGTTTTGTCTGATCGGAGGCATTTCTTTTTGCAACGGATGGTTTGCTCCGATAAAAAGCGCGCTGATTGGGGAAATCATTCCTCCTGATCGAAGGGCGAAAGCGAACGGTTTATTATCTGCGGCCGATCAGACCGTTCAGTTTGCGGGGTGGTCTCTGGGCGGCGTCATCATAGCGTTCTTGGGAGAGAGCGATACAATGATCGTCACTGTCATGTTATTGGTTTCTTCGGTTTTGGGCATCATTCTGTTTCTTCAAGTACGCTTGTGTGCGCCGGCAGCAGTCAGGGAACGTTCCCTTTTTGCAGATGCGGCAAGCGGCTGGGTGTATTTATTTCAGCAAAAACAGCTCAGGGTTCTCATTGTGATGGATGTGATCGAATCGTGGGCAGGCATGATATGGATTGGGTCTGTGTCCTTGACTTATGTGCATGACGTCCTTCATAAAGGAGAGGCTTGGTGGGGGTATGTCAACGGAGTCTATTATGCAGGGACGATGATCGGCGGACTGATCATCTATAAGTTATCCGGTAAGTTTCAGCATCATCTCATTCCGCTTATGCTGACGGGAGCCTTGGCATATGGAATGTTCACGTTTATTTATGGGTTGATCACAAGCGCCGTTACGGCCCTTTTTCTGGTGCTGTGTATGGGGCCGGCTTGTGTATTACGAGATCTCACGCAGGAAACATTCCTTCAAAACATCACGACCGAAAAGACACGGGTCAATATATTAGCGGCGAGATCAGCTTTAGTTCAGTTCATTTTTATGTTTTCCATTATCGGAACGGGGGTTATCTCGGATGTATTCGGCGTGCGGTTTATTTATATTGGCGCAGGCCTCCTCTTATTAATTTCGGCTTTTATCGGATTTTCTCAGCTGCGAATGAAGAAGATGGTACAAAGCCGCATGTAGTGTAGTATAATGAGGAACGTACGTTCTATATCGAGAGAGGAGAGGGTAATGTGGGACATCTGGCACTGCAATTGTATGATTATCATCTTTGGGCAAATCAGCAAATATTCACCCGGCTTAAAGAGCTTCCGGAGGATGTGTATCGTAAGGAGATTCAAAGTGTCTTTCCGTCGATAGCCGGTGTATTGACTCATGTGTATCTGTCGGATAAGGGGTGGTTTGATGTGTTCTCCGGAGAGCGTCTGGAGGATACGCTGAAATCAGCTGAACAGCAAAAAGAGGACATCTTGTCTAAAGAGATAGAAGAGCTGGAAGATATGTTCTCGGAATTATCAGACCGGTATCAATTATTTTTGCAAAAGGAAGAAAATATCAGTCTCCCTCTTGAAATAGAGCATCCGTCAGGTGACATCATGAAAACCGCAGCGGCCGATATGATCCTCCATGTTGTGAACCACGGAACGTATCATCGCGGGAATATAACAGCCATGCTCAGACAGATGGGGTATGCTTCTGTGCCGACGGATTACGGTATGTATTTATATATAAACAATAAGTAAACAAGACAGCCAACGCGGCTGTCTTGTGATATCCGTAAAAAAGCCAAATCATATGAGTGATTTGGCTTTTTCGTTTGCTATGCCATGTTCTGCAGCCGTTCTAAACTGTTTTTCCAATTCGCTTCAAGCGCTGTAAAAGCAGCGGCGGCATCTTGCTGTTCTAATGCGTGAATGATATCAGAGTGTTCATTATATGATCTGTTTAAAGCGCCGTTTTCACTGAAATAGCAGATTTCCAGTCTCTGAATTTTGACTTTCAGGCTTACTAGCAATTTGTGAAGTTCAGCGTTGTCCGCAAGCAGAATGATGCGATGGTGAAATGCATTGTCCGCTTCCAGGATAGCCAGTTTATCGCCGTCTTTCATTGTTTGAAGAAGATTTTCATTCAGCTGTTTCAATTCCTGAATCACGGCATCGTCCACATGCGGGAGAGCTTGCTGCAATGCGAGTTTTTCAAGCGTCCAGACGATGGAATACAAGTTTTCCGCTTCTTTTAACTCAATCGGAGCGACAAGCGTCCATCTGTTCGCTTTTGTTATCACCAAGCCGTCATCTTCCAGCCGCAATAAGGCTTCCCGTATCGGGGTGCGGCTGATTCCCAATGTTTCCGACAAATCCTTGTCCTTTAACTTTGTTTCCGGTTTGAGCTTGCCCGTTATGATCCAGTTTCTGAGTGTGCGATACACTTCGTCCCGCATGATGGTTCTTTTCAGCACAGGTTCTTTGTTTTGATTATCCAATGGAACACCTCATGAATCGTAGTATACATATTTGCATTTTACCACAGTCCGGGCGCTGGTTAGAAATGAAGAGGGACGTCTAAGAATGAATCGAACCGAGATGCTTCATCTCAATATGCTGAAAGTCAGCGGAGCCGCCTTCAGAAAAGAGCGTGATTCCCTGATCTTCGTGTTTTGGGAACACTTCATTTGTCAAAACGGTTTTTCCGTCGTCTGCAAATACTTCAATACTTGTTTTATCCACGAGAATTTTCAGATGGACGCGCCCTTTGTTTCCGTCAAATGGGGCTTTGCTTTCGGCGTATGCACCGGTTTTATCAGGCTGGTCTGTAAACGATCTGTTCACATAGGCATAGCCGTCTTCTGCCGAAATACCGACATCAATATGCCGACTTTGGTCTGCTGATTCTCTGAGTCTGACGCCTGCATTTTTGATATCTGACCAAGCGATATCCATATCAAGCTGATATGTATCACCTTTGATCGGCAGTGTCTCTGAACCGTTCACCTGTTTGTGTTCTATGCTGTCAGTTGAAGAGGTTAATTGGTTCAATGCTTCAACCGGCTCTGACACAAGGCTGTATGTGCCGCCGTCCTGCTGCTGAAGGCGGATTTCACGGACGATAGAATCCGTGCCGTTAAAGCCGTTTTTTAGTGTCGGTGTTTCATTCGGATAATCCCAATTGTTCATCCATGCCAGCGCATAGCGTTTTGTCAGCGGATCTTCGCTTTTACCGTCTTCAAATGTGACGCCGCCGTACCAGTCAAAGCCGTAATCGAGCCATTGCGGTTCTTCTTGATCGGCGGTAAATTCCTTCCCGTCAAAGTTTCCGGTCCAATACGCGTACGTATTCGGTTTGCCTGCGGGTTTGCCGTTTGCGCTTACGCCTAGAACCCATTTGGCTGTTCCGTCATCTGCACGCATCATATAAAGGTCGGGGCATTCGACGAGGCCGATCTGCTGAGTGATAAAACCGCCCGTGTATGTCCAATTTTTTAAATTGGGTGATTCATAAAAACCGATTTTTTCGCCTTCGGCCATAGCCATCACCCATTTGTCATCCTGTTCATCCCAGATCACTTTCGGGTCCCGGAAATCCTTAGTTCCCGGGTTTTTCATCACGGGCTGATCACTATAGGAAGTAAACGTTTTTCCTTTATCCGTGCTGTACCATAAATATTGTTCCTGGGCTTTTGTTTTGGCTGTCGGCTGCGTTGTGACGGCGACCAGCGCGTTTTTGCCGAAGCCCGCGGTATTGTGTTTATCAATGACGACAGAACCGGACCATATATCGCCGTTTTCGTTGGTGTATTTCGGAATAGCCGTGCCTTCGTCCGTCCAGTGCACCAAGTCCTCTGATACGGCGTGCCGCCATTCTGTGCCGTTGCCGTTCGGGTAATCCCGATTATAAAGATAGTAGTAATGATATTTCCCCTCGAAAAAAATGGGCTTTTGAGGGTCGTTTTTCCATTTGTCCGGGGTCGTAAAATGATACGCCGCCCGGTAATCCTTCTTGTGCTCCGTGTTTGTGTCAGAGGAATTGTGGCTTTTGTTCGGCAGTAAGCCGACAAACAGGAACGCACCCAAAAAGATCAATATTACAACGGGCCATTTTCGTGCCATGATTGAGTTCACCATCTTGTTGAGAAATAAAAGAAAATGCCAATGAAGTATCGGCATTTTCTTTTTGTTGTTATTAGTTGTTAACCGTAAGCTGTCCTTGTTCAAGGATGCTGTTTTTAACAACGGATGTTTTCTTGCCTTTGATGTTCATTAAGAAGCTTGGCGCAAATGTTGCCTTTTTATCCTCAAAGAAGCCTCTGTTTGTCATGTAGCTTGTGATCACGACATTGTTGCCTTTGGCTTGCGGCACTGCGAAGTGAGAGTAAGTGAACGTTACATCGTTAGGATCAAGACCCATTTGCAGTACAAGACCAGTTTTGTTCAGCGGCTTGTAAGGACCTGTTAAAGAGTTTGATACATAACCAAGCATGTAAATATCGTTTGAGTTAATACCGTCGATCGTCATTTTTGAACCGCGTGAATCAGTGAACAGGTACCATTTGCCGTTCATTTTGAAAACATTCGCGCGCTCGATTTCATCAGTTACCGTGTTTGAAGTGATCAGCGGCTTCATGACTTTTTTCAATGTGTAGTCATTGTTTAATTCTACGATACCGAGGGCGCCGTTCGCTAATTCAGCATCGCGTTTTTTAGCACTTTGCTGAAGCTTCTGACTTTCTTTACGGAAGAAGTTTGTGCTGCCGCCGTAGTACGCTTTGTTAAATAAAGATTCTTCGCCTTGGTATCCGTTATCTGTTCCCGTGTTGGCTTCGAATACAAGGTATTTATGGCCTTTGTCTTCAACGTAGTGAGGGTCTCTCAGCGTATGGTTGTCGCCGGATGTATAGTTCCCTTCATCGATAAACTGCTGAACGTTTTGATATGTTTTTCCGTCACCGTCAAAAATCGTTTTATGATCTTCCACTCCGTTGATCTTGAGCGTGTCATCAGATTTTGACACATTTACCTGCGCCGTTGTCAGGCTTTGTTTGCCGTAATGTTTACCGGAAAAGTCAGTGTAGAATAAACGGATTTTTCCGTCAGATGTAAAGGTTGCAGAACCGGACCATTCTTGTGTCTGTTCTTTCAGGATTTCATCGTTGGCGTCGAACTTATCGCTGTCTTTAAAGACACGGCCCGCGTTTTTCCAGCTGTCGATCGAGTTGTCGCCGACTTTTTGATAAAACATGTAGATGGATGTGTCATCAGCGTCTTTCGGGCTTCCGGCAAGAGCAAACACGACGTGATAGCCGTTGTATTCAGCTACTGTTCCGTCAGCGTTTTGGAGCGGCCAGCTGTCCCACACATCCAGTCCTTTCGCGGACTCGATATTTTTAATTGTTGATTGGTCGAATTGAGGCACTTGGTATTTTTCATTTTGCTGCTGTTTAGGGATCTTCAGCATATCATGGCGTGTGATATGAGAGACGCCGTACGTTTCTTTGTAAGGTTTTTGGGTATTTTCTTTCGCGAAGGCTTGAGTCGCTCCCCCTGCCAGAAGTGCAGTCGTAAAAGTTAGAACTGTGGCTTGTTTTGCAAATTTTTTGATGTTCATGTTCATGTCTCCTTTTGTATGTACCTTTTTTTGCGATCTGCCGATTCGGTCCTCCTGCATTCATGGATGGCAGGTTTGTTACAGAAAAAAAGACCTAAAATATGTAAGGGGTGACGCCAAAGAATACACTTTGCCCTTAACACATTTTAGGTCTTGCCTGCTTTATCAGTAACAATCCTGCGTAATTTACTTTTCGACATCATTCTATTAGACTCTGATTCTATTGACAACTGGTCTATTTTCCTCTTTTGGATGATAGCAAAATGAAAAAAGGCCTTTTAATATATGGGTAATTGAGACTAAGGGGTGCTCTGGGCCCAGGAAAAAACCTCTCTAAAAAAGAGAGGTTATTTTTTCTTGATAGATAATAAAGCGATGGTGGCTAAAATCAGCAAAGTACCCAGCCATTCTGATATTCCGAAGGGAACATGCAGCCAGATAACAGCTAAAAAAGCTGCCGACAGCGGCTCTGCACAGGCGAGCAGGCTGGTTTCAGAGGCACTCAGATATTTCAGGCTTTCCAAGTAGCAATAAAAAGCGATGAGCGTTCCGAAAATGATGATAAACACGATTGCGGCATATGCCGGCAAGGACCACTCGCCTTCAAATTTCCAGGGCGGGCGGATCAAGCTGAGGGCGGCTCCGCCGATCAGCATGCCCCATCCGACAATAATGGCCGATCCCCATTTCTTCAGCAGACGATGCGGCTGAAGGGTGTAAAACGCCAATGCAAACGCCGAACTGATGCCCCAAAAGACAGCCAGACCGGATATGGACAGGCTTCCGACATTCCCGTGCGTGACCAAAATGAATGTGCCGGCAACCGCCAATAAGACGGCGAGAAGCTCTTTTGCTGAAGGAATTCTCTTTGCGCGAATCGCTAAAAAGCATGTAATGATCGCTGGTCCTAAATACTGAAGAACGGTAGCAGCGGCCGCGTTGCCGTACTCAATTGCCGCGAAGTAGGTGTATTGAACGCCTAACATTCCGAAAATCCCGAATAAAAGAAGGGGAATTCTGTCCCGTCTGTCTTTCCAAACAGCCCATATCCGTCCTTTTTCTTTGCGGTACGCAATGCCGAGCAGAAGCGCCCCTGACACTAGAAGGCGCACCGAAGTCAGCCATTCTGTATTAAAATGGCGGTGCTGGAACAGATACTGGGCAACCGTTCCCGAGACCCCCCATAAGATAGCTCCTGTCAGCACAAGCCAAATGCCTGTTGTTCGTGAATAAGAAAGAGCAGCGTGTTTTTCCAGGATAGACACCCCCGATTCTGACGTTGTGATAGTAACTAACAATAATTAGGAAATGAACGTCCTCCATGTGATATATTATATATTGTATATTAAATTCCGTCAAAATGATTTTCGGAGGAAAGCGCTTACGAAACGGCCGTCTGATGAATGAGCAATAAAAAAACACCCCGGCTGGTTTCCGGGGTGTGTTGGTTATTCTGCAATCGCGTCTGTTAAAACAGGAACGACTTGTTTCTTTCTGGATACGACGCCTTTTAAAAGAGCCGTGTTGTTTTCTAAAGTCACGTTGAATGCTTTTTCCACTTTTGACGCTTGATCACCGATGGCAAGCGCAAGGGAATCGTTTTCCAGAATATCCGTAATCACGAGAAGGAACAGGTCAAGGTTCTTCTCAGCAATTACTTTTGAAAGAGCCGCTTCTAATTCCGGCTGCCGCTTTTTAACATCTTCAATATCAACTGTGTTGACTTGGGCGATTTCGACTTTTTTGCTGCCGAGCGTGAACTCTTTCGCATCAAGAGAAATCAGTTCTTCCACAGTTTTTTTGCTTAAGTCGGCGCCCGCTTTCAGCATGTTTAAGCCGTACTCTTCCGCATCTACGCCGGCAATTTCAGCAAGCTCTTTTGCCGCTGCGATATCTTGCTCCGTGCAAGTCGGAGATTTAAATAACAGAGAGTCGGAAATGATTGCTGACAGCATGAGGCCCGCAATTTCTTTCTCGATTTTCACGTTATTTTCTTTGTACATTTTGTTTAAGATCGTAGCCGTACAGCCGACCGGCTCAGCACGGTAGTAAAGAGGTTCCGCTGTTTCGAAGTTGGCGATACGGTGGTGGTCGATAACTTCAAGAACCTGAACGTCTTCGATATCCTTGATGCTTTGCTGGCGTTCATTGTGGTCAACAAGGATGACGCCGTTTACTTCGTTTGCGGCTGTTTCCACCAAACGCGGGCTTTCCTGCTTAAAATAATCAAGCGCGTATTGTGTTTCGCCGTTGACTTGTCCGAGGCGGACGGGCTCAGCATTGAAGCCGAGTTTATTTTTTAGATCAGCGTAGGCAATGGCAGAGCAAATGGTATCTGTGTCTGGGTTTTGATGTCCGAAAATAAGAATTTTTTCCATAATAACTCCTTGTCCTTTTTTGTAGTGTAAACAATCTTTTTATAGTTTAACACGTCTTGAGGAGGGTGTAATCTTCAAAACCTTAAAAATTGATGTGAAAAAGAAGCATTTTTGTTGAGAGGTGGGGAGGGTTGCGAGTAAAATACTGGGTAAGTCAGATGCTAATCAGCATATAGTATCAAAAAAGGTACTATGGAGGATGAAAAATGAACATATATCCGAATAAAGAAGGTTGTCCGGTTGAACTGACGCTTTCCGTTATCGGCGGAAAGTGGAAGGGTATTTTGTTTTATCATATGATCGGCGGAAAAAAGCGGTTTAATGAGTTTCGGCGCATTTGCCCCAGCATTACGCAGCGTATGCTGACGCTTCAGCTTCGCGAGCTTGAGGCGGACGGCATCGTGCATCGGGAGGTATATCAGCAGGTGCCTCCAAAGGTGGAGTATTCTCTTACCGAATTCGGCAGGTCGCTGGAACCGATCGTTTTGCAAATGAAGAAATGGGGAGATGCCAACCGGGAGTTTCTCGAGGCATACCGGGAAAAAACGTCTCCTCAAGATCAGTCCGCTCAAAAATAAGAAGCAGCAAAGGATTAAATTCCTTGCTGCTTTTTTTTATTTCATCGCGATGGCTTTTCTGGCATTGCGTACATCATTTTTCAGCAATTCGCTCAGGTTGTAAGCCGGATATTGACCCCGTTCTTCCATATACTCAAAGACCATTTGGTGCCACTTGATGGCCGCGTTTAAGTGCTTGACGAAGACGTGTCTTAATTGAGGTGTGGCCGTCTCTGTAATGGCTCCGGCATAATTGCGGACAGATGTTTTGGCCAGAATGAGCAGGCCGCCGCTGTAAAAGGAGGAATCAGCGCGCTCTTCTGTTTCATCCTCACGAAAAGCGGGAGCTTCAGGGAAGAAAGGAAGCAGTTCACGCAGATTTTGTTCCAGCGAATGGATGGAAAATCTGTAGAGCTGTTTTAATCTGGCATCGCTTACGTCCCGCTCTGTTCTTTTTAATTTCACAAGTCCGTTTGCCTGGAAAGCTACTAACTCATGCAGTTCTAACGTTTCATGCCATGCTAATGTTCTCCGCTCAGTCATGGTGTAAGAATCTCCTTTATCCTTCATTTTCACTTTCAGCATATGCCCCGGTCCCGATGTTGTTCCTGATGTTTTGAAGTTTCCAGAAAGGGAAACTCAATGTAAAGGAAATACGAAATAGAGGTGAAACTATATGTGGGACATGATAAAGAACTTCTTCCTTTTCAGCAGCGGGGTTTTGCAGGCGACCACTCTCTTACTTATCGTTATCGTCTTGTTATATGTACGAAAAACCAAAAAGAAAAACAGAGATACTTCTGGTTTCATGGATGATCAGGATCACTGATACAACGGGCATTCTTTCACTGGGATGTCCGTTTGTCTGTTTTCATGTTTCACATGGAACATTGCGGCTGTCCGCGCTCATTTTACTTGCGATTTCGACTTATGTTAAAATATATACGTGTATTTTGGAGAGTTTATGGAAAATTCAGGTCTTGAAAGAGACATTGCGGCGTCAAAAGAGCAGTCGTCTAAGCTGCTCTTTTCTATTCGTATGTTCGAATGATACAAGGTTTGAGGTGAGTAAGTGAAAAATACAAGGGCTCTAATAGAAGGCGCCATTTTGATCAGTATTTTTGCAATCATTTCCCTTTTGGTCGTGTACCTCCCTTTACTGGGGGCAATTCTTCTCTTTGCTTTGCCGCTGCCGATCATTCTTTACACCATTCGGCACGGTCTGAAGCCCGGGGTATGGATGGGGCTTGCCAGCCTTCCTGTCAGCTTTATTGTAAGTTCGTTTACCGGGCTTACAGGCGCTTTTACGGCGGCCTGTACGGGAATCGCCATGGGATATTATTTTAAAAAGAAACAGCCCGGCTATGCGGTTGCTGCCGGCGCTATGGCGTATGTGCTGTGCGGCGTCGTTTTTTTTGTGGTCAGCATCGTGTTCCTTAACATGAATGTGGTTGATACCACCATGTCCCAGCTTCGGGAGTCGCTGTCTGTGGCTGATACCATGTCAAAACAGTTCGGTTACGGAGACCAGTTCGGGAAGCAGATCAAGCTGATGGAAAGTCAGCTGAGCACGGTTCAATATCTTTTTCCGACAGTGCTCGTATTGACCGGCATCGTTTTTTCTTTCCTCAGTTATGCTATGGCAAGGCCGCTTTTACGGCGATTTTCCCCTGATCTTCCGAAGATGAAGCCTTTTAGAGAGCTCAAACTCCCGCAAAGCGTTGTCATTCTGTATTTTATTGTGACGATATTAGGGTTTCTGCCTTTAGAAAAAGGGCATATGCTGTATTCGGTTTCATTGAATGGGGGATTTATTCTCAGCTTGCTGATTTGTATTCAAGGATTAGCGTTTATTTTTTTCTATTGCCGCGAAATGGAGATGCCGAAAGCCGTTCCTGTATTAGCAATTGTGCTGGGGGTGCTTTTTCCGCTCATCTTGTCCGTGTATCTCCTCTTAGGCATCATTGACATAGGCTTTAACATAAGAAATAAGGTGACGCGAAATTGAGTGTGACTTACAGGTGGGGAGTTGATAGAAATGCCTAGTTTTTATGAAAAACCGTTGTTTCGGTATCCCATCTATGCATTGATTGCATTGTCAATCATCATAATTCTCATCAGCATTTACTTTAACTGGCTGATAGGAGCCATCGGCGTTGTACTGCTCGCCGTGATCTTGTTTTTCATTAAGCGTGCGGATTCTCTGATCAGAAAAGAAATTGACGATTATATCTCCACGTTATCGTATAGATTGAAAAAAGTAGGCGAAGAGGCATTAATGGAAATGCCTATCGGAATTATGCTGTTTAATGATCAATATTACATTGAGTGGGCGAATCCGTTTTTGTCTTCCTGTTTTAATGAAAGCACGCTCGTCGGACGCTCACTGTATGACACATGCGAGGCCGTCGTGCCGCTGATCAAGCAGGAGGTCGATTCGGAAACGATCACCTTGAATGAGCGGAAGTTTAAAGTAGTGATTAAAAGAGATGAGCGCCTGCTTTATTTCTTTGATGTGACAGAACAGATTCAGATTGAAAAGCAGTACGAAAATGAGAGAACCGTGCTGGCATATATCTTCTTAGATAACTATGATGACGTCACACAGGGGCTGGATGACCAAACGAGAAGCACGATGAACAGCCAGGTCACCTCATTATTAAATGCGTGGGCGCAGGAGTACGGCATTTTCCTGAAACGGACGTCCTCGGAGCGGTTTATCGCGGTGTTAAATGAACACATTTTAACGGAGCTTGAAAACGCGAAATTTTCGATTTTGGATGAAATCCGAGAAAAAACATCCGTTCACACTGTATCTTTGACCCTCAGCATCGGGATCGGCGCATCGGTTTCTTCCTTGAAGGAGCTTGGAGATCTGGCGCAGTCCAGCCTCGATTTGGCTCTCGGCCGCGGAGGCGACCAAGTGGCGATCAAAATGCCGAACGGCAAGGTGAAATTTTACGGCGGCAAAACGAATCCGATGGAGAAGCGCACAAGGGTGCGCGCCCGGGTGATTTCCCACGCGCTCAAGGAAATTGTCTCAGAAAGCAGCAATGTCATTATCATGGGGCACAAATTTCCTGATATGGACGCAGTCGGAGCCGCAATCGGAATATTGAAGGTGGCGCAGGCCAACGGCAAAGAAGGCTACATCGTCATTGATCCGAACCAGATCGGATCAAGTGTTCAGCGTCTGATTGAAGAAATTAAGAAATATGAAGAGCTGTGGTCGCGGTTCATCACGCCGGAAGAGGCGATGGAAATTTCAAATGACGACACGCTGCTTGTCGTCGTTGATACACATAAACCATCCCTTGTGATGGAAGAGCGTCTCGTGAACAAAATCGAGCACATCGTTGTGATTGACCACCACCGCAGAGGCGAGGAATTTATTAAAGACCCGCTGCTCGTTTATATGGAGCCATATGCTTCATCCACCGCAGAACTCGTGACGGAGCTGCTTGAATACCAGCCGAAGCGGCTCAAAATCAATATGATTGAAGCGACGGCCCTGTTAGCTGGTATAATAGTGGATACGAAGAGCTTTTCCCTTCGCACGGGCTCGCGGACGTTCGACGCCGCTTCTTATTTGAGAGCGAAAGGCGCAGATACGGTTCTGGTGCAGAAAGTTCTCAAAGAATCGGTCGGTTCTTATATCAAGCGGGCGAAGCTGATCCAGCATACGTCTCTTTATAAAGAACATATCGCGATTGCTTCTCTTCCTGAGAACGAAGAGGAGTACTTTGACCAGGTGCTGATTGCGCAGGCGGCTGATTCCCTCTTATCGATGAGTGAAGTGGAAGCTTCATTTGCGGTAGCCAGACGGGATGAGCATACGGTGTGCATCAGTGCGAGATCGCTGGGCGAGGTCAATGTGCAGATTATTATGGAGGCGCTGGATGGCGGAGGGCATTTAACCAATGCGGCAACCCAGTTATCGGGCATTTCTGTCTCAGAAGCGCTCGTCCGGCTGAAGGAAGCCATTGATGAATATTTTGAGGGAGGCGTTCAGAGATGAAGGTTATTTTCTTACAAGATGTAAAAGGTAAAGGAAAAAAAGGCGAAATGAAAAACGTAGCAGACGGTTATGCACATAACTTTCTCATTAAAAAAGGCCTCGCTGTCGAAGCAAATGCGACGAACATCAGCGCATTGAAAGGACAGAAAGAAAAAGAGAAAAAAGAAGCGATTGCCGAGCTTGAAAGAGCGAAAGATTTGAAAGAAACGCTTGAACAGCTGACTGTTGAGCTGAGTGCCAAATCCGGTGAAGGCGGCCGTCTATTCGGATCTGTCACAAGCAAACAAATTGCAGAAGCGCTGCAAAAAACGCATAAGATTAAAGTGGATAAACGGAAACTGGAGCTCCAAGACGGTATCCGCACACTGGGATATACAAACGTTCCTGTAAAGCTGCACCCTGAAGTTCAGGCTGTGCTGAAGGTTCACGTAAAAGAAGAAGCGTAATACACAATGAAAAACCCGCCGATCCGGCGGGTTTTTTTTCATGTCAGCAGACCGCGCAGCGCAAGAAAATGATGAGATTGTTTCATTTCCGATCGTTACCAGATTGCATATTATATTACATCATAACGAAGGATGTGTCGGTATGAAACGATTTTTTTCTGAAACATATTTTAATAATCCGGAGAATAAAAAGGCGCTGGAGCACTATCCGCTGATCGGAGACGGAAAAGACGGGGAAGTCTACCGCTTAACACACAACAAATGCGTAAAATACTTCTTTGAAAAAGGGACATGCAAGAAGGAATTGGCGGCTTTAAAGACCGGACAAGGTTCCCCGGTGATTCCAAGACTGTATGAATACGGAGATCATTATATTGTGATGGAATACATCCAAGGCACCTCTCTTGCCCGCCATATCAGAAAAGAAAAATCCCTGTCCGTCAAACTGACTGCTGATATTTTAAATATGCTGGATGAATTAAAAAGAATCGGTTTTACCAGATGGGATGCCGAAATCAGGCACATTCTGATCAATGAACACGGAAATCTTAAAGTCATCGACCATAAAAGAGCTTTTTCGACCATTACCCGGTTTCCCGTAAAACTATTAAAAGGACTGGACAAATACGGCTTGGCGGATGAGTTTTTGAACACTATAAAAAAATTAAATCCGTCACGTTACCTGGAATGGCAGCCGCACATGTAAGTTTCTGAAAATCCGCATATGTAAGTTTCCTTTTTTTAGGGTCGTCATATGATATTTGTAACATTTGTTTGGTGGAGTGTGGAAAAAATGGCAGAATACATTATGGTTATCGGCGCTCATCCCGATGATGAACTATTGGGAGCAGCGGGCACCATAAAACGGCTGATCAATGAAGGATATAAAGTGGTTTCCATTATTACGGCATTAGGAAGAAAAGAAGAAGCTCATCATATTAAACAATTAGGCGAACGCGCGAATCAAGAGCTTGGAATTGAGAAAGTCATCTTTTTGGAGCATACGAATTTAGAGCTGGAATGTATCCCTCTTCATAAGCTTGTCAAAGAATTAGAGCAGCTCATTCGCGTCTATCAGCCTGAAAAAATCTTTACACATCATTACGGCGATATCAATATGGATCACCAGAGAACATTCCAAGCAGTTTTAACAGCCGCCAGACCGCTTCCGAATCAAAAACCTATCGAACTGCTTACGTTCGAAACGCTATCTTCAAGCGAGTGGGAGAGGAATACGGCTGATAAACTCTTCAAGCCTAATTACTTCGTCAATATCACAGACACAATGGATGCCAAACTCGCGGCGCTTCACCACTATGACGTAGAAATGAGGGATTACCCTCATCCCCGTTCATATGAAGGCGTAAAACATTTAGGAAGAGTCAGGGGGATGACGGCGGGTGTGGAATACGCCGAAGCTTTTGAAGTCGTGCGGAGGATCTGGAAATGATCAAGACATTTTCCGTCCCCTATCCGTATATGGTCCAGACGCTTGACCGCTACTACGGGGTCAAAACGCGCCCGCGAAAAAAGGCGGCAGTAAAGACACAGTTGAAACATGAACATCATATTCCGCGGTTATACAGGAAAAAAAAGAAGTTATCCATTTTGATTGCCACGTTTTGGGACTACCCGCACACGGGCGGTTTATCAAACTATATTAAAACGCTTAGTGAAGGACTGAAAAAAAGAGGTCATAAGGTCGATGTCATATCCCCCAATCAGTTTCCTTCCGCACAGGTAAAAGAACTGCGGGCGGATGTTGTTCCGAAATTAAAAGATTTCTTTAGTGACAGATACGGGGATTACAGTGATCATATTTTGAAGAATAATCGGCTGATGTTTATATACGAGCAAATGCTTCAAAAGATTCATCTGGAAAAATATGATGTGCTTCATGCACAAGATTTATTTACAGCCAATATATTAGGCAGATTCAATCAAATCTATAAGAAACCTTTATTTTTCACACCGCATGGCATGTTTACTTTCAACAGACTTAAATTTCACATCTTTAAAAAAGGATCGGTAGAAGAGTTTTATTATAAAAAACTAGAGATGAAAGCCATTGAATATGCAGATCGCCTGATTATTATCAGCGATACGTTCCGCAGCCCGCTCATGAAGCTCGGAGCCGAACAGAAAGACATGACAACGGTGATCACAGGAATCGATTACGATGCAAAAACAGGCGGGAAAAGAAAAACCCCGGTACCGAAAAATAAGATCATCATCTCGTGTATTGCAAGATTAGGCCCGAGAAAAGGACATAATCATTTGCTTGACGCACTTTCACGAATTCCGTCTGATCTACTTGAACATGTTGAAGTGCTGATCGCGGGCGACGGAGAGATGAGGAGCGCCTTAGAGGAACAGGCTCGAAAACTGAATCTATCTATGGTCTCCTTTTTAGGAAAAAGAGATGATGTTCCCGCTATTTTGAATATGACGGACATATTCGTACTGCCGACCATTAATGATAGTCTGCCTATTTCGATTATTGAAGCGATGTTCAGCGGCTCGGCTATCATCGCGACCGATTGCGGGGGTATTCCGGATCTGATCCGCCATAACAAAACGGGGCTTATTGTCGAGCCGGGAAATGCAAAGGTTCTTGCCCGGGCTTTAGCGTTTTTTATCTCTAACAAATCTGCGCGGGAGAAGGCTGCTTCAAACGCAAAGGCCTACGCGGAGAAATATTTAAGCAGTGAGACGATGATAAAAAATATCGAATCGATTTATCAAAATACCAACAGCTCGGAGGGAGATCATGAAACATGAACATGCAGCCGTTGTACTTGATTTCAGTGCAAACGGGATTGGGATCATTCGCAGCCTGGCCCGAAGAGGAATCGATGTTTACGCGTTTGACACGGAGGGACCTTATCGTATCGGAAAATCAAGATTGGCAGATTGCGGGATATGTCCCAGCCCTTTAACACAAGAGGAAGAACTGCTGACATTTCTGACTGATTTCGGGAAGCGGTTCCAAGCAAAGCCGGTTCTGTACGCAGGATCTGATGATTATGCGGGATTTATATCTAAATTCCGCGAGACATTAGCCGGTTTTTTTTTATTTTTGCTCCCGAGCCGCTCTCTGTTAGAAACGGTTTTAGATAAAAGCAAAGCATATGAATTAGCGGTCAAGCATCACATCCCCTGCCCGAAAACCTTTTTTCCGAACAACCGGGATGAGCTGGAAGAGGCCATCGCTAATATTGACTTCCCGTGTATTTTAAAACCGGTGGCCGGCCATGAATACAGAAAAAAAGTAAACAAAAAAGCAATTGTAATGAAGGATGCCGCACAATTGCGCAAGGAGTTCAGCTCCTACAGAGAAAATGGAGAACTGCTCGTGCAGGAGATCATCCCCGGAGACAACCAGTGTTTTTATAAAGTCGCCACTTTTTATGATGACCAAATGAAATTAATGGGCCTATTCTCTCTGCAAAAGAACCATCAATTCCCTGCTGATTTTGGCGCGGGGGCCCACGTCGTCAGCAAACGGCTTCCTGATTTAATCGAGAAGACCCTGCCGTTTTTTGAAGCGATTCAGCTGAAGGGAGTAGGCATGGCGGAATTTAAAAAGGATCCCCGGGACAATGTTTACAAGTTTATCGAAATTAATCCGCGCTTTTGGCTCAGCCATAGCCTGACAGAACCGGCAGGCGTTCATTTCGTTTACATGTACTATCTGTATTTGACCGGACAACATGTGAAGCCCCAGCTCGAACAAAAAGACGGAATCAACTGGATTTATGAGGTGCGTTATTTCTTAACATTTTTGAAGAAACGAAAAAGAGGAGAAATGACGTTCCGGGATTTTTGGAAAGGGTGTAAAGGAAAAAAAGAGTATGCTCTTTTTGCTTGGAATGACCCGATGCCATTTATCAGAAACACTTGGTCTCATCTCAAAAACAGCTGGAAACGGAAGCGGAAGGAAGATCGGCATGTATGAAAAGGAGATTTTGTATGGCGCATTTCAAAAACTGAGAATTGACGAAAAACTGTCGTATTCGTTCGGTGAAAGGGCTGCGTTGAATCCGGATGACATCACATGCCTGAAATCGACGGACAGAAGCGCCATTTATAAACTGTCTGTAAAGAAAAAATCCGGCACTGTTCCGCTGATATTGAAAGTATATAAATCTTCCCGTGAAAAAAATAAGGTCGAGATTAATATATACGGCAAAGCCCGTTCCGTTTTAGGGGATTTGCTGCCGGATATCTATCTTATAGAAGAAAGTGACCATGAAACGTGGATATTTATGGAGTTTGTCAGCCAGATCAGGGGACAGCTTACATTTCACCCGAAGCATTTCAAGTATATTATTCCGTCTGTCGCAGAACTGCACAGCCGCACCTTTGAAAACAAGAATATTTCTGACGGTAAATGGCGGTCGTGGCTGCCGGTATATGGATCGGAAACCATGAGAAAAGGGCGTAAAAAGCAGATCAAAAAGACAGCGGAATTATTGGATAGGGCTCTTAAAGATGAGCGCACAAAAGATATCGTGAAGCCTCATTATTGGCAAATCACAAACTTGCTTGAGCAGGAGGAGCCGGATTTTTTCCCTGAATTGATACAAAACGGCTCAGCCATCACACACGGTGATCTTCATATGCAGAATATCTGCACCCACGATGCGTCCGGACATGAACCGTGGGATATTCAATTCATCGATTGGGAATCCGCAAAATACGCGCCGGTTTGGTTTGATATGACGGTGCTGGTTGAAATTCTGCTTGGCTTCAGAAAAGATTGGAGCCGGCACGCAGAAGATATTCGGACGTATTGCGTAAAAGTGTATACGAAAGAAATGAAAAAGCGGGGCATTCATTTTCAGACCCCTCCTATGACGCTTTACAAAATGGCTTATTTGCAGAGAACACTTGAAAAAGGGCTTCATACCCAATTGCGGAGAATCTTCGACAATCGGGGAGGAGAACTGCTGCCGTATCATGTTGACAAAGTGTCAAAATGGGGACGGGAATTAGGATTATAAGTTTGAGAGAGGGGGAGCGGATGTGAAAGAAGAGATCGGCAAGCCGAACGGTCTGGTGCCTCTAGCCTTATTGCGCGTCATGGATCAATTTTACGGGATCGAACATCAAGGTGAGCCAGAGATGCTGTATTCGTTCTGTGCGGAAGGAAAAAGCTCCCCTAAACGAAAAAAGCCATTGCGTATTCTGTACGCAACTTTTCTCCGTTACCCGAATGTCGGAGGGTTGGCGAGTTATATCACATCAATTAAGACGGGTTTTGAGCGCATCGGTCATCAGGCGGATGTCATCTCGCCGCTCCAAATGCCGCCAACTTTTTTTCAGGAAGATATCCCGCGGGCCGCTGACGAGATCAGAGCGTTTCTTGTTGGCAGATACGGCGCCGCAAACGAAAAGTTTGTGAAGAATCTCAGCTATTTACATGTCTTTCAAAGATTTTTGAAGGAGAAAGACTTAGAACAATATGACCTGTTTCACGCGCAGGATTTATTTGCGGTATTTTTGCTGGGATACCTTAATCAAACGTACCAGCGTCCTCTTTTTTTCACGCCGCACGGACATTTTACGAAAAGCCGGATGAAGTTTCATAAAATCCAAAAGGGTTCAATAGAAGAGGCATATTTCAGTGAAATAGAAAGGCAGGGTATTCGGGCTTCGGATAAAATCATTACAATCAGCGACTCCTTTCACGAGCCCTTGCTGGAGTACGGAGCGAAGGAAGCCCAGCTGAAGACTGTTCATACCGGTATTCACATTCAGGATGCCCCTGAGTCAAAACGTGCTGAAAAGCTCGTGATCGCGTGCGTTTCCCGTCTGACCGAGCGAAAAGGACATGATGTGCTGCTGGACGCTCTCGCCCGCATCCGGCACCATTTATCCGGAGTTGATATATGGATCATCGGAGACGGAAACATGAGAGGGTTTCTGGAAGAGAAGAGACGGAAACTGGGCCTCTCAAATGTGTTTTTCCTCGGAAAACGACGTGATGTGCCGGCGCTTTTGGCTGAATCATCTATATTTGTCCTGCCGACATTGAATGATAATTTCCCTATAGCGATCATCGAAGCGATGTTCTCAGGTCAAGCCATTGTCGCAACTGACTGCGGAGGAATCCCTGAGATGATCCGGCATGAGGCCACAGGGCTTATCTGTCAGCCCGGCAACAGCCGCGAACTTGCTGATGCTCTCGTAATGCTGATTACGGATCAGTCTCTCAGGAAACGGCTTGGAAAAGAAGCGCGCTCCTATGCCGGCCGGCATCTGCGTCAGGAACTGATGGTTTCAAAAATAGAAAGGATTTATCAATCATTTTTCTGAATGATACCGGCGCCGCATGGCAGGTGCTTCAAGAGCAAAATAAAGAGGCCGGCGTTTAACTATCCAGCCTCTTTCCGAACTATTTTTTCATCTCATACAGAGTCTGCTGACTTTGTCCGCCCGGGCCGCCTGTCATTCCTTGCCGGGCTGAGCTTGTTTTTCCGGTGCTGTATCGATCAGCTGAGATTTTTGTGCCGTTCTTTTTCATCCATGAGACAAGCTTTGTGTTGCCTGAATTGTTTCCGGATAATAAGAAATGTTTCACTTTTCCTTCGTCAACAAGTTTTTTCAGATGTGAGAAGGTTAAAATCGGATCGGTTCCGTTCAAAGAACGTTTTACCAAAATTTTCTCCGCGAAAAAAGAGGCGGAAAGCCATCGCTTCCGCCTCCCGCACATATATATGAGAGAGCAGCCTTTATTTGTGATCGTTCTCTTTTTGGACTTCAGCTAATTTGGCAAGCAGAATGTGCTGAGGCATGTGCATGATTCTCTCAAGCGGCATATTCAGTGATTCTGCGAGTTTTTGCGCCGTTTCGGCGGAAATTTGCAGCGGTTTCATGTGATCACTCCTTCCGTTTCTTTATTGTACTAAAATCAGAAATCTATCGTAAGAGGATATGACAAAGGAATGGAGGTTTGAAAAGCGGGGCTTTATAACAGAATGGGGGAGGTTTTTTATGCAATCGTCATTGATGTTATTACAGCTGAAGCTGGCTGATTATCAGAAAAAAGCCGCAGAACTGCGGACAATTGACGAATTTATCATACTGAAACAGACATTGCAGGACATGATGAAAGTATTCGCCGCCTGTGAAGAATGGGAGCTGTATCAAAAAACGGCCGATCTCATGGCGCAGACGGTGCTGCACATCCGTTTCATCGAATAAGAAAAGCCCTCGCTCGGGCGAAGGCTTTTCTTAAAAGGACCGTTCTTCTTCAATGTTTTTATGCTGATCATAAATGACAAGCTTAGACGGGCTGTTCTCTTTAGCCGTCTGCTCCGCTTTCTCGATCGCCGCGTCCTTTGATGTATAAAGAGCCGTCGGCGCCACATTTTCCACCTTCACAAACCATCCGTCCGCATCAACATTGGGTGTTACTGCATATGTTTTCATCCTTCTTACCTCCTGGTTTCGATTTATTTATTTGTTTCCCAGCATTCGGAATGGTGAAACACACAGCCGCTGTTTGACAAATACAGGGAAAGTGATGTTTTTCTATTCTTTTTCTTGAGAAATGGTAAAATGGAGTTTGGATATTTTTTAAGGAGAGGACGGTGCTTAGCATGACAGACCTTCTGAATGATCGGCTGCCGCCGCAAAACATAGAAGCTGAGCAGGCCGTGTTAGGTGCTGTTTTTTTACAGCCGTCTGCGTTAACACTGGCTTCTGAAGTGTTGATTCCGGATGATTTCTACAGAATGTCACATCAAAAAATTTACAATGCCATGCTCGTGCTCGGAGACCGCGGTGAACCGGTTGATTTGGTCACGGTAACGTCAGAGCTTGCGAATACCGATTTGTTAGAAGAGGTGGGAGGCGTCTCTTACCTGACGGACATCGCGAATTCCGTTCCGACAGCGGCTAATATAGAATATTACGCGAAAATCGTTGAGGAAAAATCGATTCTCCGCCGTTTAATCAGAACGGCGACCTCAATCGCTCAAGACGGGTATACGCGCGAGGATGAAGTTGAAGATTTATTAAGCGATGCGGAAAAAACGATTATGGAGGTCGCGCAGCGAAAAAATTCGGGCGCCTTCCAAAATATTAAAGACGTGCTTGTGCAAACATACGACAACATTGAGCAGCTTCACAACCGGAAAGGCGATATTACCGGGATTCCGACTGGTTTTATTGAGCTTGACCGGATGACGGCGGGGTTTCAGCGGAATGATTTGATCATTGTCGCGGCCCGTCCGTCTGTGGGGAAAACGGCATTCGCCTTAAATATTGCGCAAAACGTGGCCACCAAAACGGATGAGAGCGTCGCGATATTCAGTCTTGAGATGGGTGCCGAGCAGCTTGTCATGCGTATGCTCTGCGCTGAAGGGAATATTAACGCCCAAAATCTCAGAACGGGTAATCTGACGGAAGAAGATTGGGGCAAGCTGACGATGGCGATGGGAAGCCTGTCAAACAGCGGTATCT
This sequence comes from Bacillus sp. Pc3, assembly GCF_000815145.1. Taxonomy (NCBI): domain Bacteria; kingdom Bacillati; phylum Bacillota; class Bacilli; order Caryophanales; family Bacillaceae; genus Bacillus; species Bacillus sp. Pc3. Next base: position 2,113,907 of record NZ_CP010406.1, read on the forward strand.
TTATAGATGACACCCCCGGCATCCGCGTCAGCGAAATCCGTTCAAAATGCCGCAGGCTGAAGCAGGAAAACGGATTGGGCATGATTTTAATTGACTACTTGCAGCTCATTCAGGGAAGCGGCCGTTCAAGCGACAACCGCCAGCAAGAGGTATCGGAAATTTCACGGGCGCTAAAAGCGCTGGCGCGGGAGCTTGAAGTCCCGGTCATCGCCCTGTCTCAGCTCTCCCGGGGTGTTGAGCAGCGGCAGGATAAACGTCCGATGATGTCAGATATCCGTGAGTCGGGAAGTATTGAGCAGGATGCCGACATCGTCGCCTTCCTGTATCGTGATGATTACTATGATAAAGAATCCGAAAACAAAAACATCATCGAAATCATTATCGCCAAACAGCGTAACGGCCCGGTGGGCACCGTCTCACTGGCTTTTGTGAAAGAATACAATAAGTTCGTAAACCTGGAAAGGCGCTTTGATGACGGCGGTGTTCCGGCAGGTGCGTAAAGCCTCAAGCAATGTCTTGAGGCTTTTTTTCATCCGAAAGAATGAGAGAATGCCGTCCGTTCGGCAGACGAAAAAAGGAAAGCGCTTTTATATAATGGAATTAAGGGAGGGATGATGATGGCAATTGAATTTCCGCAATTTCAAGCGGCGCAAATCCGGATTGCCCGGCCGACCGGACAGCTTAAGGAAATCATCAGGTTTTATGAAGAGGGCCTCGGGCTGAAGAGGGTCGGCAGTTTTTCCGGACATGAGGGCTACAGCGGCGTCATGTTCGGCCTGCCCCATACGCAATATCACTTAGAATTCACCGAAGAAACCGGCGCGTCTCAGCCGGCGCCCGTTCCGCACGGCGACAGCCTGCTTGTCTTTTACATCCAGGATCAGCAGGAGGTCATTCGCATCAGCACGAAATTAAAGCAGATGGGATATGAGGAGAAAGCACCCGAAAACCCGTACTGGAAAGAAAAAGGCGTGACCATCGAAGATCCTGACGGCTGGCGGGTCGTCCTGATGAATACAAGCGGCATATAAATGACTGTTTGAAGAACCCTGATTACGGGTTCTTTTTCTTATTAAAGCATGAAAGTTTCGGGAGTAATAGATAGCAAATGAAAGAGAAAACGCTTTTAATTATGTTTAAGGCGAACAAATATAGATTAATAAGATTTAAACGTTCGGATTTACGATTGACTTTCTGTTTCGGCACTGATACACTTAATTTGTTTGAATGAGATATCGTTTTGAAAGGTTAACGGAGGTGCACGGATATATGTCTTCAGTAGTCGTAGTAGGTACGCAGTGGGGCGATGAAGGAAAAGGTAAAATTACAGATTTCCTATCAGAAAATGCAGAAGTGATCGCACGTTATCAAGGCGGAAACAATGCAGGACATACCATCAAGTTTGATGGCGTCACGTACAAGCTTCATTTAATCCCATCAGGAATTTTTTATAAAGAAAAAGCGTGTGTCATCGGGAACGGAATGGTTGTTGATCCGAAAGCGCTCATAACGGAGCTTGCGTATCTTCATGAACGCAATGTGAGCACGGATAACTTGAGAATCAGCAACAGAGCCCACGTCATTCTTCCATACCATCTGAAACTGGATGAAGTAGAGGAAGAACGCAAAGGGGCCAACAAGATCGGCACAACGAAAAAAGGCATCGGACCTGCTTATATGGACAAAGCGGCGCGGATCGGCATCCGGATCGCAGACCTGTTAGATCGTGACGTGTTTGCAGAAAAGCTTGAACGGAACCTTGAAGAGAAAAACCGTCTGCTTGAAAAAATGTATGAAACGGAAGGCTTCAAAATTGAAGATATTCTGGATGAGTATTATGAATACGGCCAGCAGATTAAAAAGTATGTATGCGATACATCCGTCGTCTTAAATGACGCGCTGGATGAAGGCCGCCGCGTTTTATTTGAAGGCGCTCAAGGGGTTATGCTTGATATTGACCAAGGGACATACCCGTTTGTCACTTCATCCAACCCGGTCGCCGGAGGGGTGACGATCGGTTCAGGCGTAGGCCCGACAAAAATCCAGCACGTCGTCGGTGTATCTAAAGCGTACACAACCCGTGTCGGTGACGGCCCTTTCCCGACTGAGCTGAAAGATGAAATCGGGGATCAAATCCGTGAAGTCGGACGCGAATACGGCACAACGACAGGCCGTCCGCGCCGTGTCGGCTGGTTTGACAGCGTTGTTGTCCGCCACGCCCGCCGCGTCAGCGGAATCACAGATCTTTCTCTGAACTCAATCGATGTGCTGACTGGCATTGAAACATTGAAAATCTGTGTCGCTTACCGCTACAAAGGTGAAGTGATTGAAGAATTCCCGGCAAGTCTGAAAGCTCTCGCAGAGTGTGAACCGGTATATGAAGAAATGCCTGGCTGGACGGAAGATATCACAGGTGCAAAAACATTAAGCGATCTTCCTGAAAATGCGCGCCATTATCTGGAACGCGTGTCTCAGCTGACAGGTATTCCGCTTTCTATTTTCTCTGTCGGTCCCGACCGTTCCCAAACGAACGTCATCCGCAGTGTATACCGCGCTAACTAAGAATTTGCAGCAAACAAGCCTCCGGTCACGGAGGCTTGTTTTTTTATGTAGGAAAAAAATAATAGATTTTTTTCAAAAAAGTAGTTGCCACTTTCGAATGTTCTATGATATTATAAATCTCGTTGTTACGGAACAGCTTCAATAGAGTACTGCAAGAAAGCTTTTGTCTGAATGCTCTATGATACATAATCCGACACATCAGGAGCCATTAGCTCAGTTGGTAGAGCATCTGACTTTTAATCAGAGGGTCGAAGGTTCGAGTCCTTCATGGCTCACCACTTTTTATGGCCCGTTGGTCAAGCGGTTAAGACACCGCCCTTTCACGGCGGTAACACGGGTTCGAATCCCGTACGGGTCATTGATTTACTTTAGCGTTATTGCTAACTCCTTATTTGTCCTCGGAGGGCCGCCACGATACGGCTCTCCGGACAAATTACTGTAAGGTCCGGTAGTTCAGTTGGTTAGAATGCCTGCCTGTCACGCAGGAGGTCGCGGGTTCGAGTCCCGTCCGGACCGCCATTTTACTTTACTTTATAGTATAGAAAAGAAACATCTGGCTCGGTAGCTCAGTTGGTAGAGCAACGGACTGAAAATCCGTGTGTCGGCGGTTCGATTCCGTCCCGAGCCACTTACCCAAACGCATCTGCAATAGTAGGTGCGTTTTTTCTTTTGTTATAAAAAAAGGGAGAGCCGGCTTTTCAGCCGGCCCAGAAGAAGACGTCAAACACTAGACGGCGTTTTTTTTCGTGAGGTTTCAAAAAAATATTATTTTTTAAAAGAAAATAAAAAACATGACAAAAGGATGGCAGTTCAATACGTTTTTGCGCTGTTCTCTTTAATTTTTTTATCTTTTGACCTGAAACCGTTATAATAGACGGGGAACGTTTTTCACGATCCGAATTGTGATCATCATGAAACATCAATAGATGAAATGAAGTCATTCTGGCAGGAGGAAAATCAAGATGATGGATAAGAAAATCCTTGTAGTCGATGATGAAAAACCGATTGCAGATATATTAGAGTTTAACTTAAGAAAAGAAGGCTATGACGTGCATTGTGCGTACGACGGAAACGAAGCCGTGGAAATGGTGGAGGAGCTTCAGCCTGATTTAATTCTTTTAGATATTATGCTTCCGAATAAAGACGGAGTTGAAGTGTGCCGGGAAGTCCGGAAAAAATATGATATGCCGATTATTATGCTGACGGCAAAAGACTCGGAGATTGACAAGGTCATCGGGCTTGAAATCGGAGCGGATGACTATGTCACGAAGCCTTTCAGCACGCGTGAGCTTCTGGCCCGCGTCAAAGCGAACCTGCGCCGCCAGCTTACGGTTGCGCCGGCTGAGGAAGAATCAGCTTCTAATGACATTCATATCGGTTCTCTCGTCATCTTCCCTGACGCTTATGTCGTATCAAAAAGAGAAGAAACGATCGAGCTGACTCATCGTGAGTTTGAATTGCTTCATTACTTAGCCAAACATATCGGACAGGTTATGACGCGTGAGCATCTGCTGCAGACTGTGTGGGGCTATGACTATTTCGGTGATGTGAGAACGGTGGATGTAACAGTGCGCCGTCTCCGTGAGAAAATCGAGGATAATCCGAGCCATCCGAACTGGATCGTCACAAGACGGGGTGTCGGTTATTACTTGAGAAACCCTGAACAGGACTAACCGGCGATGAATAAGGTTGGTTTTTTTCGGTCGATTCAGTTTAAGATCACGCTGATCTATGTGCTTCTCATTATCATCGCCATGCAGATTATCGGTGTGTACTTTGTGAAACAGGTGGAGAATTCTCTTCTCAAGTCCTATGAATTATCGTTAAATCAGCGGATTGACAATCTATCCTATTATATTGAGCAGGAATATAAAGGAGATAATGACAGCACCGTCATTAAAGATGACGTCAAACGGATTTTGAATGATTTTACGAAGAATAATGAAATACGGGAAATTACATTTGTTGATAAAAGCTATGAGGTCGTCGGTTCTTCGAGGCCTTATGGCGAGGAAATAGCGGGGAAACAGACGACTGACCCGATTTTTAAACGGATTTTCTCAACAAAACAGGCCTATTCAAAAAAATATTATGATCCTAAAAGTAAAAACAGAGTGCTGATTTCAGCAAAACCTGTCGTCACAGAGAATCAGGAAGTTGTCGGCGCGATTTATGTCGTGGCCAGTATGGAAGATACCTTTAACCAGATGAAAACCGTCAACTCGATTCTTGCTTCAGGAACAGGCTTAGCCCTTGTTCTGACGGCTCTTCTCGGTATATTTCTCGCCCGCACCATTACCCATCCGCTGTCGGATATGCGTAAGCAGGCGATGGAATTGGCAAAAGGGAATTTCTCCAGAAAGGTGCGGAAATACGGGCATGATGAAATCGGTCAGCTCGCAACGACGTTCAACCATCTGACGAGAGAGCTTGAAGATGCCCAAGCCATGACGGAAGGGGAGAGAAGAAAGCTTTCTTCCGTTATCGCGTATATGACGGACGGCGTCATCGCAACGAATCGCAATGGAGCTATTATTCTTTTAAACAGCCCTGCGCTTGAGCTGCTGAATGTTTCACGTGAAACGGCTTTAGAGATGCCGATTACGTCTTTATTAGGCATAAAAGAGAACTTTACATTTGAGGATTTAGTAGAACAGCAGGATTCAATGCTGCTGGAGATCGAACGTGACGATGAAACGACTGTACTGCGGGTGAATTTTTCCGTTATTCAGAGAGAGCACGGAAAAATCGACGGTTTAATCGCGGTTCTTTATGATGTCACCGAACAGGAAAAACTCGATCGGGAACGCAGAGAGTTCGTTGCCAACGTGTCTCATGAGCTGAGGACACCGCTGACGACCATGCGAAGCTATTTAGAGGCGCTTGCGGAAGGCGCGTGGGAAAACAAAGATATCGCTCCGCGTTTCCTAATGGTGACCCAAAATGAGACTGAGCGCATGATCAGATTGGTGAACGACCTGCTTCAGCTTTCTAAATTCGACAGCAAAGATTATCAGTTTAATCGGGAGTGGATTCATATGATCCGCTTTATGTCACTGATTATCGATCGTTTTGAAATGACGAAAGAACAGCATGTCGAATTTATCCGCGAGCTTCCGGACAGAAATCTGTACGTGGAGATTGATCAGGATAAAGTGACGCAGGTTCTCGATAATATCATTTCTAACGCACTGAAATACTCACCGGAAGGCGGACATGTCACTTTCTCAGTCGATGTGAATGAGAAAGAAGAGCTGCTTTATATCAGCGTAAAAGATGAAGGTATCGGCATTCCGAAAAAAGATGTGGAAAAAGTTTTTGACCGTTTCTACAGAGTGGATAAAGCGCGCACGAGAAAACTCGGCGGCACCGGACTCGGCCTTGCGATTGCAAAAGAGATGGTTCAGGCGCACGGCGGAGACATTTGGGCCGACAGTGTAGAAGGCAAAGGAACGAAGATTACATTTACTCTTCCATATAAAGAAGAGCAAGAGGATGATTGGGATGAGGCGTGAAAATATAAAAACAGTCATACTGTCAGTGCTGGTCGTCATTAGTCTTGTTTTAACATGGGGAATTTGGACATTCCAGCCCAATTTTTCAGAAGGCACGGCCTCAACCAAATCGACTGTCCGGGAAAAGCATAAAATTGATAAAACGAGCCAAAAAGTGTCGCAAACGGTAAAACCCCGGGATATGTTTATTCATACAAACGGCTCTCATTATAAAGTGGATGATGAGACGCTCTTTAATGACCTGTGGGCGGATTTGCCGCAATGGGAAGTAAAAGGGATGAAGGATATTTCCGATCAATACGACAAGCTCGGTTTTAAAAATTGGCTTTACGGCAGAAACGGCAATTCGGCAAAGCTCGATCTGCAATTCAATGACACCATTCCGATTGATTTTTTCCAAACGATGTTTAAATGGTCGAATCCATCAATGGAATACAGCTCATTTGACCATATTGTCATTCCGTTTAATGAGAATAAGACAAATAAGAAGATTTACATGGTCTCATACAGCAAGCAGCTGATTTTGGAAGTGACTGTGGAATCGGCGAATTACCGCAATCTGATGAATGAGCTGTACAGCAAAAAGTCGAGTATGCCGTTATACCACCTCTATTCGGTCGGAAAAAGCAAAGAATTTCTCATGCCGAATGCGCGGTTTAATATGAAGGAAAAAGAATTTATCACTGAAACCATTAAGACGAACCTGTTTAAGCAGACGCTTTTTAATGATCCGAGCACGGTCAGAGAAGACCCGAATTACAATCGGAATGTGCTGACTGACGGAATCAGCCGTCTGGAAATCAATTCGACACAGCGGCAGATTCAATTCCAGCATCGGAACCTGGCACAAAGCGCTTCTTATCAAACAGGGGAGCTGATTAAGAAAAGCTATAAATATTTAGAGGATACGGGAAGCTGGACGGATCATTATCAATTTTTCAATGTGAGTGATAACCAGCAGCTGAGTTTCTACATGTTTAAAGACCAAATGCCTGTGATCAACAGCACGTCTAAGCCTTTCGGATCCGGACCTGTTTTGACCCTGCAATGGGCCAATGACGAGGTTCTCAGCTACAAGCGGCCGAACTATGTTCTCGGGCCGAATCCGATTAAAACAAAAGACGTAAAAATGATGAACGGCAATGAGGTTGTGTCTCTGCTGGAGCAGCAGGATAAATACGACGTGAATAAAATCGACCAGATCTTCCTGTCCTATCAAATGGTCTCTTCATCAACGAATGATCTCGTTGAACTGGAACCCGTCTGGAGTATGAAAATCAACGGGAAGATCGTCCCGATTACGAAAGATCTGCTGGGGAAGGAGGAGGACGATAATGGAGTGGAATAAGACAAAAACGATCTTCATCATTGCCTTCCTCATCCTCGATATTTTTCTCGGCTATCAGTTTTTTGAAAAACGCTCGAGCAGTGAATACGAAGTGATTAAAAATTCAAATGTGGAAAAAGACATGGAGATGGATCATATCACTTTCGGCAACCTGTCTTCTGATTCCGCGACGGGCTACCGGCTGACGGCGGGCCAAAAGGTATTTACCGCCGAAGATATTGATGCTTTGAAAGATCAAAAGCCTTTAATGGAGATGCCGGCGGATGATCACAAGGTTACCACACTGAAAATGAAATTTACCAATCCGGTCGGTTTATCGAAGCAAAAACCGCAGGAGGATGCGGAATCGCTCGTCAGCTCTAAAATAACCGGCGGTGAAAAATATAAACTGTGGAAAGTCGACAAGGATAAAAAACAGATCACTTTTTACCAGATGTATGACGGCCAGTTTATTTATCAGGATTTTGACTCGTCCACGGATGCGATCGGACAGGTGATTCTGCATCTGAACGATAAAAACGAGGTCGTATCTTACGAGCAGACCATGCTGGAGTCATTCAAGCGAATCCAGACGGAGAGCCTGATTCCTGAGCTTGATGCGGTCGAATTATTGTATTCTCAAAATTACTTAAAAGCGAATTGCGCCGTTAAAAGCGTTAAGTTCGGCTATATTGCCCAATATCCGCTGACAAGTACGCAGGTGCTGGCGCCGGTATGGAGAATTACAATTGAAGATAAGTCAAAAGGGACGAAGAAAAAGACACAGCAAACGTACACTGTGAATGCATTGGAAAGCACAGTCATTGATAACAATCAAAATAAATAATGGAGTGAGACACAATGGGCTTGCAATTTAGCGTGCTTGCGAGCGGGAGTACCGGAAACGCGTTTTATCTGGAGACAGAGGAGCACTCTTTTCTGGTGGATGCCGGCCTGAGCGGTAAAGCGATGGACGGGCTGATGGAGAAAATCGGCCGCAAGATAGACGACGTCGACGGCATCTTTGTCACTCACGAGCACAGCGACCATATTAAAGGGCTCGGCGTCATTGCGAGAAAGTACGGACTTCCCGTCTACGCCAATGAAAAGACGTGGAAAGCGATGGAGAATCAGATCGGCAAGCTGGATACCGGACAAAAGTTTTTGTTCCCGATGGAAAGCGTAAAATCCTTCGGCGGGCTTGATGTTGAGTCATTCGGCGTCTCCCATGACGCGGCCGAGCCGATGTTTTATGTTTTCCACTACCAAGGCAGAAAGCTCGCGCTGATGACGGACACCGGGTATGTGAGCGACAGAATGAAAGGCATTATCCGTTCGGCCAATGTGTTTGTGTTTGAAAGCAACCATGATGTCGGCATGCTGCAAATGGGCAGATACCCATGGAGCATTAAGCGGCGGATTTTAAGCGATGTCGGCCACGTCTCCAATGAAGACGCGGCGCTCGCCATGACTGATGTCATCGGCGACGGCACATCGCGCATCTATTTGGCGCATCTGAGCCAAGACAACAATATGAAGGAACTGGCGAGAATGTCCGTGCAGCAGACATTGGCTGCGAAAGGATTTGTCGCCGGGGAAACGTTTCAGTTATTTGATACCGATCCGAAAATCCCGACGCCGCTGTGCGCCGTGTAATTTTTCCAAATGAATCATGATTATTAATCCGCGATCTGACCCACACTATAAGCAAATCAAGTACTCTTGAAAGGATTTGAGATAGGGTGGATTATAATCGCGATGATGAACAGTACGCCTCCGAACAGCCCCGCCGCAGCAAGAGAGGGTACTTTCTATCAAGTCTGATCGGCGTCATCGTCGGGGCCGCGCTCATGGCTTTCCTGCTGCCGTACTGGACAGGCGGAGACCATGGAGAAAGCAGCAAAAGCACCAGCCAGCGTCTCGGCAGCGAACAGGTGAAAACAGTCAACGTAAATGTCAATGACGCTGTCACGAATATGGTCAGCCGTGTATCAGATTCGGTAGTCGGCGTTCTCAATATCCAAAAGACCGATATTTGGGGAGAGGGCGGCGAAGCGGGAAGCGGGTCGGGCGTCATTTACAAAAAGAACGGAAACACTTCCTATATCGTAACCAATCACCATGTCATTGAAGGTGCGACTGAGATTGAGATCAGCCTGAAGGATGGCTCACGCGTGCCTGCTGAGCTGATCGGGAGCGACCGTTTGATGGATCTCGCCGTGCTGAAGGTGAAGTCTGATAAAATCAAATCGGCCGCCCAGTTTGGCAATTCTGATCAGGTCAAAGTCGGAGAACCGGTCATTGCGATCGGAAATCCGCTCGGGCTTGAATTTGCGGGATCAGTGACACAGGGGATCATTTCAGGAACGGAAAGGGCGGTGCCCGTTGACTCAAACGGCGACGGACAGCCGGATTGGAATGCGGAAGTGCTGCAGACCGATGCCGCGATTAACCCCGGCAACAGCGGCGGCGCTTTGATGGATATATCGGGCAAGGTGGTCGGCATCAACTCAATGAAGATCGCTGAATCCGCCGTTGAAGGCATCGGCCTGTCCATCCCGTCAAAGCTTGTCATTCCCGTTATTCAGGATTTAGAAAAATACGGAGAAGTCCGACGGCCTTTCCTCGGTATTGAGATGAAATCCTTAACGGATATTGCGAGCTACCATTGGAGCCAGACGCTGAAACTTCCGAAAGGCGTTAAAACCGGGGCGGTCATTATGGGTGTCGACGCGTTTTCACCGGCCGGAAAAGCGGGTTTGAAAAAGCTCGACGTGATTACCGGGTTCGACGGACATAAGGTCAATGACGTTGTTGATCTCCGTGAGCGCCTGTATCGCAAAAAGATCGGCGACCGTGTAAACATCACGTTCTACCGTTCGGGAAAGAAAAAAACAGCGGAAGTCAAACTGACAGAAGCGGATCGATTACAGAAATAAAAAACAGCCCGGACATCCGGGCTGTTTTTTATTGATTTATTTGTTAATATTATACTATTGTGAAAACGGGAGGTGAAACACATGAAAACGGCTGATGTGATCATCGTATTGAATGAAATTGAAGGTGAATGTGAAGGAAGAATTATTTTAGAATGCAGAATTTAAGAACATGAAACATGTCATATTAAACGTCCTTTTTCAGGGCGCTTTTTTTATGCCTTTTTTCAGAAGCCATAAAAAAGAACTGAACGCGGGTCACAACACGTTCAGTTAAAAATGGGTATATGTAGAAAAAGGAGACGTGAACCTAGAACTGGTGCTGCTGAATTGAAGCGTAGATAATGATTTTTACTTGCAGATGGCTCCGTTTTCAGCGTTTCCTTTCACCAATTCAGCTTAGATTCCGTTTTGTTTCAGATAAAAGCGAATAATAGAAGGGGAAGCGAAAAAAATAAACACAGGCTGATACATCTAAGGAGAGACTGCATCATGGAAAAGTTGAAAGGCATCAAGCTGAGTGCAGACGGCGAGTCTGCACTCATTGATTCTTTAACGATGGGGCTTCATTACGGAACGGTCCTCGGGGAAGACAATATCGTCGAGGTGTACACCCGTTCTTTGCGCGAAAAGCTGAAGGACAAAGAACACAAGGTGATTCGCACGGTTCGGGGCGCCGGGTACAGGGTGGATCTGGCATGAAACGGCTGTACAGAACCCTGCGATTCCAGCTCCTGTTCAGGTCACTGGCGATTTTGGCTTTGCTGTTATGTTTCATCGGCGGCACTCAGTACATGTTTATGACACGGACGATGTATGAAAATCAGGCGATCAGCATTCAGAGTGATATCAATTCAATGGATCAAAGCGTATGGAGGTCAATCAAATCCCTTGCCCGTTCCGAAACACCGGCTCATCCGAATTTGATTTACCCCGGGGTGACGGTTGCTTTTATCAATCAATCATACAAGATGTCTGTTTTATCAGAAGACCCGAACGCGGGGGCCGCTCCTTCTTTCCCGAAAAAAGTGTACCGGGATGCGCTGACAGATACAATGGCGCTTCACTATCAGGTGGCTCACAATAAGGCGGGTGAGGAAATCATCGTCGTGTTTCAGGCGATTTCCGTTGACGGAAGGCAGGCGGGAGTTGTGCAGATGAGCACGCTGACCCAGCCTCTGAATGATTCGCTTTTCCGCCAGATCAGCATTTTCGCGGTGCTTTCCTTTGCCGCTTTGGTCATCGGCCTGTTTGTTTTTTTGCCGGTGATCCGGCTCACACTCAAGCCGCTGTCCCGCATTGTGCGTTTGATGGGTGACATTCATGCCGGCAGTCTCGATAAGCGGCTGCCGATTGATAAAAGGCAGGCAGAAATTGAGTCGCTGGGCATCTCCATCAATCAGATGCTGGAACGGATTGAAACCTCTTTTCAGGCGGAAAAAGAAGAGAAGGAACGAATCCGGCAGTTTGTATCAGACGCATCGCATGAGCTGAGAACGCCGCTTACCTCCATTCACGGCTGTATCGAAATGTTAATGCGAGGAGCGGCGGAGAAGCCGGAGCAGAAAGAAAAAGCGCTTCAAAGCATGTACGCGGAATCCGCCAGGGCGAATAAGCTGATAGAGGATCTTTTGTTTCTCGCGAAGATTGACCGGGTGCCGAGCTTTGAAATGAAAAAAGGCGCATTGGGAGACGTCATTTTGGAAATGGAGGCTCAGCTGAAGCTGCTCGCGAGAAACCGGAAGCTCGAGTTCTTTGTCGATCAAAAGATAGAAGCCGTTTTTGACAAAGACAAAATGAAGCAGGCCATTCTCAACCTCTTTTACAATGCGGTGCAGCATACGGATGAAGACACGGGTGTCATCACCGTCTCCCTGCAGAAAGACGGAGGAATCATGCTTATGATTGCGGATAACGGAACGGGAATCGCTCCGGAGCATGTGCCTCATTTGTTTGACCGTTTTTACAGGGCGGAAACCTCCCGATCCCGTCAATCCGGCGGCGCGGGGCTGGGTCTTGCCATTACAAAAACCATTATCGACAGCCATAACGGAACAATTGAAGTGAAAAGTGAGCAGGGAAAAGGCTCCGTGTTCATCATCCGGCTGCCGGGATAAACCGTGAAGAAGGAAGAAATATCACAATTTATATATAAATTCTAAATTTTCAAAAAATTACTTGTCCTTTTCCAATATTGATGATAATATCTAGTTATTGGTAAAGGGGGTGTGTACTGATGAAGATTGAAGAACTTGATCTTGATACAGAAACAGCAAGCTTGGTGCATCGCTGCTAGTAAAGCCGTGACTCCCCTCATTGGGGAGTTATTATCTTTCAGGGGGTATGTCATGATGTCAACGGACTGTAAGCGCTGGAAGTTTAAAGACAGCGTGCAGGTGCTGACCTACACGGCGCATATTATCATTCAAAATCGAAAGGCGATTAAGCTTGCGCATACGAGTGAGATCAAAGAGGCGGTTGAACGGCTGATCATCGGCTGTGAAAAACAAGAGCTTTCTGATCTTCTGGGAGAGGAAGCGGGAAACCATTTTTTCGATGCATTAATGAAATTGGATGCTTTAATAGAGCCATGGCAAAACGGCCGTGAAGGCCGCATCACTGAAAAGCAGCTGTACCATTTTGAGAAATACAACCAAAACCCCAATCTGATCCAAAAGAGATTAGACGGCAGCAGGGCAGCGATCGTGGGTCTGGGGGGCGTCGGAACGATCATTCTTCAAAATCTTTTGGCGGCGGGCATGCAGCATTTTATTCTCATTGATTTCGATGCCGTATCAGTACATAACCTGAACAGACAATTCGTCTATAATCAATCTTCTGTAGGCAAATTAAAGATCTCAGAATGCAAAGATTATATTACGGGTATCAATCCCCATGCGGACGCAGCACTTTACCATCAGGAAATTACACAGCCGCAGGACCTGCGTGTGTTAGATCCGTACGAAATTGATATCGTCATAAATGCCGCTGACAAACCCCATAACATTTCTGAATGGGTTTACCGGTATTGTAAGGAGCGGAATATTGCATTTATGACCGGGGGTGTCGGCAGCTTCAGCGGCCAATGGGGGCCTCTGCTCACGCCTGAATCCTATCAATCCGGCGTCACCTATGAAAAAAACTTGCCGGCCGGACTTCTGAACTGTTACCCCGATGAACCGATCAAAGGTTCCTTAGGAGCGACAAACGGTATTATATCCTCGTTTATGTCTCATGACATTATCACATACCTTGCAGGCGGAAGCCCGAAATCCCTGAATACCCGCATCGGCCTGGACTTTGACGGCCTTCATATTACAGAAACGAAACTTTCTCAAAAGGAAAGCGCTTTATGAAGACGATGCATCGTACGGCGAGAAAACCGGGCGACCCTCTGAAAATAGAAATCGACACAAGCCCGATACGCTTGAACCCATTAGATACGCAGGATTACACAAGCAAGATGATTTGCAGCATTATGTATGAAAGTCTGCAGGACGGCTATAACTGCCGGATCATCCGCAAAGATCCCCGCACCTGTCAGGTGGACATTCACCCGGACTATTTAGGTGACGCCGAGGGTGTGGTTCAAACGATCATCTATCATCTGACGAAAGAAAATCAAAGCCCCCATCTCGGCAGTTTCCTGAACATAAAACAGGCCGTTCCGTATGTAAAAGGCCTCGTCTCATCCGATCAGCTCGGGGTGAACGTAACAGGCGAAAAACGCTTTGAAGTCACCTTGGACGAGCCGTCTGATGAAATAGAAGCCGTTTTGCAGAGCAGCTTTCTGATTCCGGGGACCGCCGGGGGCGATGTGCCGGAAAACGGCCCGTACCGATTCAAGCGCACGTTTGAGAAGGGGCTGGAATTTGAGCGGAATCCGCAATATAAAATGACGCCCGCGGATCACCGCACGGTTCAGACCATCCAATTTATTTTGAATGATGATCTGGAAAAAAGCATCGGGCTGTACGAAGCGAATCAAACGGACGTGACCTGCCACACCCAGTTTCATCATTCAAACATGAGGTATCGGCAGTATGCTGATTTTAAAGAAAATCATTTGCCGATGTTATTTACCTTCAAGGTAAAGGACGACATGCTGAGAACTTTCATTCAGCATTATTTTAATAAACAAAAGCTGGCCGGCGATTTGGGGCATATCATCACACCGACTGATTCACTGATCGGTATATGGGAAATCGGGAGGACACCGCAGAAAGATCCGCCCCTTTTGACAAGAGAAGAACCGATCCGAATCGTTTATGCCGATTATTATCCCAACGGAGAGATCATTGAAAGGCTGGCTGATTTGTTTCGGCGGGCCGGAGCGGACGTGTCCGTCTCCCGCGTCAGTCATTTCAATGATTATTACCATATGGATAAAAGCCGGTTTGATATTGAGCTCCATTTGTTCCTGCCGGCTTACATGCATGAGCTGAGCTATATCAAATATTTCATCCGCGACATCAGCGATCCAGGGAAGAAAAAAACGATCATTGATGCCGTAGGATCTGAAAAAAAGAAGGAACTTTTTGGGTTATTCGAGAATACAACTCATTATTGCCCAATTTGTTTTGGGAAAAGTCTGTATCTGCAAGATCCATGTATAGAGGGTTTTAGTGTAAAGACTGACGGGCTCCTTTCTGTTCATGATGTTAAATGCAGATAGCTGGAAAGGGGTATTCATTTGCGGAATCGAAATTTGCTTTACTTCTCCGGTTTTTTCGGAAACTTCTTTTTCGAACGGGGAATTTGGATTTTATATTTAACAAGCATGAATTATTCATTATTTCTTGTGGGCATCCTGCAATCGGTCCTGAATTTGGCGATGTTTCTGGCGGAAGTGCCGAGCGGCGTCATCTCGGACAGAATCGGGAGAAAAAAATCGCTCTTGCTCGGCCATTTTATGGTCATTGTCTATTTGGTGATGTTCCTGAGCTTCCACAACTTCATCGCCCTCTTCATCGCCCATATTATATACGGTATCGGGCTGACGTTTATATCAGGAACGGATCATGCCTTTTTGTTTGATTCACTGAAAGAACAAGGGAAAGAAAAATGGTACGGCAAATCCATCGGAAATTATAACGGACTTGTCATACTCGGTCTTGCGATCGCCATGGGCATCGGCGGCTACTTGCAGGAAATATCATGGTCGTATGTGTTTATCGCCGGGATTGTCACTCAGCTGATTGCAATGGCGGTCATTACACAGCTGACGGAAATCAAATTTGAAAACAGTGAACACGAAACGCAGACGGTCGGTGACATCTTAAAAGAAGTCAAAGATTTCTTCAGGCTGAACAAAGCCTTTAAATATCTGGTGCTGTCACTCTCCGTTTTCTTTGCGATTACATCGGTTTTTTATATGTACGGACAAGATTTGTTAAGTCAGGAAGGGCTGTCCGTGCGCAATATATCCATTATTTTTGCGGGACTGTCCATCTTGCAGGCGCTGTGCTCCATCTTTTCTTCCAAGCCGGCGGAAAAATTCACGCCGAGGCGCGTGCTTCTGCTGACATTCTGCATCATCGGGGCGGCCTATCTGTTTATACCTTCGGGCAGTCTGTACGTGACGATTGCAGCTTTTGTCGTCATTAACGCGCTCTATGATGTGATAGAACCCGTATCCAGTCAGGTGGTGAATAATGAGATTCCGTCCAGAACGAGAGCCACGCTGCTGTCCATTATCAGTTTGATGACCTCGCTCTTCATGTTCATTGCCTTTCCGTTTATCGGATTCTTAACGGACTATTTTGATTCAGCTTTGCTGCTGACCGCAATCGGGTTATTATCCATCTTATTGTCGCTGTTTATGATGCTCAGCTTTTACAAACTGAAAGCGAGCGTCGCCATCCAGAATAAAGTCGAGCTTTGAACCAGAATGACAAAGGGATGATGTGAGTTGCTGAATATTCATAATCTTACGGTAAATTTAGCGGGAGATACCATTTTCAAACAAGTTTCTTTTTTCATCAATGAAGGCGAAAAAGTGCTTGTGGCCGGGCCGAACGGTTCCGGCAAAAGCACGCTGTTCAGGGTGCTTTCCGGAGAGCTTGAGGCAGATGAAGGAACGATTGCGATCAACAAAGGGGCGAAGGTCGGTTTGCTGAAGCAGATCGCTGATCCCAATGAGGATCTGACGTTGTATCAATATCTGGAAAAATCGTTTGAAGCTCTAGCGGCGATCCAGAAGGAAATGAAGGCCATTGAGCTGAAGCTTTCGGAACCGATGAGTGATGATGAGCTGACTGCTTTATTAGAAAAGTACAGTCAATACACGGAAACATTTGAGCGGAACAACGGCTACCAGATGCATGCGATGATTGACGAGGTATGCAACGGGCTCAGCCTCAGCGAATTAAAGGATCAGCCGTTTTCAAAGCTGAGCGGCGGCGAAAAAACAAAAGCCGGCCTTGCCGAAATTTTAATCCGCAACGACGACGTTATACTGCTGGACGAGCCGACCAACCATTTGGATGTCCATGCGATTGAGTGGCTTGAAGGGTTTATTAAAAAATCGAACAAAACCATTCTGTTTACGACCCACGATAAAACGTTTGCCGACCAAACGGCGATGAAGGTGCTCGAGATTGACGATACCGAGGTGAAGATTTGGCCTTACGGATTCAGCGAATACTTGAAAAAGCGGGAAGAATTCATCATCGCCCAGTTTGAGAAATATGAAGAACAGCAGAGAAAAATACAGAAGATGAAGGAATCCATCGCCCAGCTGAGAGAATGGGCCAACCGCTCAAATCCGCCGTCTGTCGGCCTGCACAGACGCGCGAATAATATGGAAAAGGCGCTGAAAAGGATCGAGCTGATCAATAAGCCGGTCCGGACGGAGCAAAAATTAAAAAACGCATTTCAGGAAGCGGGCGCCGGTTCAAAAGATATTGTGTTCATTGAAAACGGAAAGGTGACCAACGGATCTTCCCTTTTATATCAAAATGTGAATCTGCGCATAAAGCATAAAGACAGAATCGGCATCGTCGGCAGAAACGGCGTCGGCAAAACAACGCTGATCCGCTGTATCATCGGGGAAAGAGAACTGTCGGACGGCACCATTAAAGTGGGAGAAAATCTTAAAATAGGCTACATTGATCAAAAGAGCCATGTAGGAGATTCGAGTCAGACGATTCTGCAATTTTTTAAAGAAAATCTGCTGACTGAAGAGGGCATGGCCCGGAATATGCTGGCCAAGTACGGATTTTACGGGTCGTCGGTCTTTAAAAAACTTTCCGTCCTGTCGGGCGGTGAGAGAATCAGGCTGAAGCTGTCCATCTTAATGGAAAAAAAGCTGAATGTCCTGATCCTGGATGAGCCGACCAACCACTTGGATATTGAATCTCAGGAAATTCTCGAAAACAGTCTGATGCAGTTTCAAGGCACTATCATCTGCGTTTCTCATGACAGAAACCTGCTGGAGAAGTTCAACAAGATTTTCTGGCTTGAGAATCAAAACGTCACCATCTTTTCAGGTCCATACAGTTACGCCAAACAAAAAAAACGGCAGATTGCCGAATAAAAGGGGAATGGATATGACCATTGACAGACTGACAATCAATGAGTTATCGTACGATCTTTTTGTAAGCGAGTATGCTGATAAGAAACCTTTTATTTTGACGGGGGCAATGGATCACTGGGAATGCAGGCCGTGGACGCTTGAATACATTGATGAACACTATGGAGACAGAATGGTCACCATCCGGAAATCAGATATCGAAGGGGTCAAAACGTTTAAACAAGTAAAGCTTTCCAACTATATCGAGTACATTGATCAGAATGATGACAAATGGTACTGTGACTGGAATTTTACGCAGCTGAACCAAAATGACTTAGACCTTGTCTATTCCGCACCTGAGTATTTTACAAAAGACACATTGAGAGCGGATGAAGAAACGGGACGGGACTGGAAATGGTTCTTTCTCGGTTCTAAGCAGACGGGCACACCGCTGCATCAGGATTTTAACAACACGCACGCGTGGAACGGCGTCATTTTCGGGGAGAAGGAATGGATCTTCTATCATCCGGACGACTCTCCGTATTTGTACGAAGGAAATATCAATGTCTTTGATGAAAAAGACATTGAGCAAAAACCGCTGGTGCAAAAGGCGTCTCCTATCCGCTTCAGACAAAAGGCGGGAGAAATCATTTACGCGCCGCGCCATTGGTGGCATCAAGTCGAGAATACGGAACATACATTGGCAGTGAGTGAGAACTTTTGGTTTACCGGAGAGCGGCTTGCCAATCAGATATAAACGAAAGGCTGAGGAGCATCTCAGCCTTTTTTTGTATGGATTCATTTCATCCGGTCCAGACCGAATTTTTTCAGGCGGTATTGCAGGCTCTGTCTGCTGATTCCGAGCTCGTTTGCCGTTTTGGATATGTTATTGCCGTGTTTTCTCAGGGTTTTTTCGATCATGTATTTTTCGAAGTTTTCCATTTTGTCTTTTAAATCGGTGCCGGGCTGGGTGCTTGCGGCGGCTTTGGTTTCCGTGTCAGCCGGTTTGATTTTCATCCGGTATTGGTAAGGCAGGTGGGCCGCCGTAATCGTCGTTTCATCCGTCATAAAGTTCATGGCGCCTTCAATCATATGTTCAAGCTCGCGGATGTTGCCCGGCCAGTCATATTCCAAGAAGAATCGCTGCACATCGTCACTGATCGAATCGACATGCATTTGGAACAGGTGATTGTTTTTCTGGATAAAGACTTCGGCCAGAGGCAGAATATCCTCCTTGCGCTCCCGGAGCGGGGGAATGATCAGCGTGACAACGCTTAAACGGTAGTATAAATCTTTGCGCAGCCGCTCTTCTGAAATGGCGGTGATCGGGTCTTCATTCATCGTGGCGATGATGCGGACGTCAATCGGTTTGTCCTGCGCTGATCCGATGCGCCTGATTTTCTTTTCCTGAAGGGCGCGGAGCAGTTTTGCCTGCAGGCTGAGATTGAGCGAGTTGATCTCATCAAGGAGCAGGGTGCCTCCCTGCGCCTGCTCAAATAAGCCGGGCTGGTCGATGGCTCCGGTAAAGGCGCCTTTTTTCGTGCCGAATAAAATACTTTCGACCAGGCTATCCGGCAGGGCGGCGCAGTTTTGTGAGATGAACGGGGCGCCTGAGCGCTGGCTGCCGTTGTGAATGCTTTGGGCGAACAGTTCCTTGCCCGTTCCCGTCTCGCCGGCCAAAAGCACCGATGATGATGTGCGGGTTGCCCGTTTCGCGTTTTCGATGACTTCCCGAATGACCGGGCTGTTGCCGAGAATACTGTCAAACGTGTAGCTGTTCTGTTCTTTCCTGTGCATGTTCTCCCTGATCAGCCGTTCGAGCTTGGTGACGTCCTTGGCGATTTCCACGGCTCCCTTGATCTCGCCGTTTTGCACAATCGGGAAGGTGTGGTTGATCGTCGTGATTTCCTGGCCTTTGTTATTGAAATAGCTTTGCTTCACGTTTTTAATCGTCTTGCCTTCTTGAAGGGCCTGAACGAGCGTGCTGTCCTGCTGATTGGAAAACATAAATACATCAGTCAGGTTTTTATGCAGGACGTCCCGTTCATCCATATCTTCAATCTGCATCATTTTCTTATTGTAAATGACGGTGCTGCCTTTTTCGTCCACCACATGCAGCCCGACATCAATCTCTTCCAGAATGCTTTGTAACACGAGTGTGTAAAATTCGCTGGTTGTGTGCAGGTCAATTCCCCCTCTCAATCGTCTTAACATTCATTATTTTAAAATAAATCGAACGGGAAACGCAAAAAATTTTTGCGCTTGGACAATGTTTAAAAATAAATGGAAATTGAGGTAATAAAACCATTGACTTTTTTAGGAAAATGGTTGATATTTAGATATATACTTAAATATCTAAATCATGTATGCGTGAGAGGGGGAAAGTTTTTGAATAAAGCTTTTAAAGCACTGGCCGATCCTACAAGGAGAAGAATTTTGGACTTATTAAAGAAACAAGACATGACAGCTGGTGAAATTGCGGAACACTTCGACATGTCAAAACCCAGTATTTCTCATCACCTTACCATATTGAAAAATACTGATTTGGTTCACGATGAGAGGAAAGGCCAATTTATTATGTATTCATTAAATACCACTGTATTACAGGATCTTATAGGCTGGTTCTTTTCTCTGACTGATTCAGAACATGATAATAAGAAAGGCGGGGAATCATGAAAAAATATCTCTTTTCGGCAGGAATCATAGTTTTAACTGTTTTCACATGGGTTTGCACATATTCATCTTTACCGGACAATTTGGCGACACACTGGGGATTAAACGGAAGTGCAAATGATTACCAAACGAAAGCTAATGCGATGATGATGCTTATTGGCATCATGATTATTCTATATATTTTAATGGTTATCATCCCTAAGATTGATCCTAAAAATAACTACAAAACGTTTATCCGGCCATATATGGCTATCTTTAATACAATGTTTGCGGTTCTGTTTGTCATTAATCTGATTACCATCTTGACCGGCCTGGGATATGATCTCCCTATATCTTATTTAGGAAACTTTATAGTGGGAGTCATTTTCATGGTGTTTGGAAACTTCATTCAGATCGTTAAGCCTAATTTCTTTTTAGGGATAAGAACACCTTGGACGCTGAGCAGTGAAAGAGTTTGGAAGGATACACACAGGGTTAGTTCGAAACTTTTTGTCTTAGCGGGCATGCTCATGATGCTTGCAGCTTTTTTGCCGCCGGTGTATAGAGTGTCAGTCATTTTCATGGCTGCAATCGGCTGTATCATATTATCTTTACTATATTCTTACATTGTATATCAGAGACAATTGAATAAATAACTGTTGAGTAGGAGCAATCTAATTGGATTGCTCCTATTTTGTCAGCGGGAAACGCAAAAAAATTTTGCGCTTGGCTGAAGTTTGCACGCAAACTGCCGGAAAATTTTGCGGGAAAAGAAAGAATGCTGGCGAAACATCCCGTTTTTTCGGATTGGCACGGAACTTGCTTTATAAAAAGGGAAAGCAAGATCTAATGTTGAATGATTACAAAACAAGGGGGAATCAGATTATGTCAGCTTTCACAAAATCTCAAGAAATTATCAGCCAAACTTCACATTACGGCGCGAACAACTATCATCCTCTGCCGATTGTTATTTCCGAAGCGCAGGGTGTTTGGGTAAAAGACCCTGAAGGTAATCAATATATGGATATGCTGAGTGCTTATTCTGCGGTGAACCAGGGGCACAGACATCCGAAGATCATTCAGGCGCTGAAGGATCAGGCTGATAAAATCACTCTGACGTCACGCGCGTTCCATAATGATCAGCTCGGTCCGTTTTATGAGAAAACAGCCAAGCTGACCGGAAAAGATATGATTCTGCCGATGAATACGGGGGCGGAAGCTGTTGAATCCGCTGTCAAAGCGGCGAGACGCTGGGCATATGAGGTCAAAGGAGTAGCGGATAATCAGGCGGAAATCATTGCGTGTATCGGCAACTTCCACGGCAGAACGATGCTTGCGGTATCCCTTTCTTCAGAAGATGAGTATAAACGCGGTTTCGGACCTATGCTTCCGGGTATAAAATTAATTCCATACGGAGACGCAGAAGCGCTGCGCAGGGCGATCACGCCGAACACAGCCGCTTTCTTATTCGAACCGATTCAGGGAGAAGCGGGCATCGTCATTCCGCCGGAAGGATTTTTACAAGAAGCGGCCGCCATTTGTAAGGAAGAAAATGTGCTTCTGATCGCTGATGAAATTCAGACGGGACTCGGCCGCACAGGGAAAACATTCGCGGTTGACTGGGAAAATATCGTACCGGATATGTTCATCTTAGGCAAAGCGCTCGGCGGGGGCGTCTTCCCGATTTCGTGCATTGCGGCGAACCGTGACATTCTCGGTGTGTTTAACCCGGGTTCCCACGGCTCGACATTCGGCGGAAACCCGCTCGCTTGCGCGGTATCGCTCGCATCTCTTGAAGTCCTTGAGGAAGAAGGGCTGGCAGAGCGTTCCCTTCAGCTTGGCCGTTATTTTAAAGAAGAGCTTGAGAAAATCGATAACCCGATCATAAAAGACGTGCGCGGACGCGGCCTGTTTATCGGCGTTGAACTGACAGAAGCGGCCCGCCCGTACTGTGAAAAGCTGAAAGGCGAAGGGCTTTTATGCAAAGAAACACATGATACCGTGATCCGTTTTGCACCGCCGTTAATGATTTCCAAGGAAGACTTGGACTGGGCGATCCAAAAGATCACAAACGTGCTTCAAAACGCGTAAAACCTTGATGCGGCAATGCTTTCCCTCGGCTTGTATGGAATTTACAAATAAAAAATTCAGCACACTCTATTTGCGCGGCGACAGTATTTTAGTATAATGTATCTTTATGTACGAAAATGAATTTCATATAACATTCATATACAAATAGAGGCTCTTTGGACAGCAAATCGGTTTCAAAGCACCGGCTTGGTTCCAATACAAGTTGCTGAAGGGGTGCAGAATAGTGAATACAAATCAAAAAGAGAATCAGCTTCAGCGCACAATGAAATCACGCCATTTGTTTATGATTTCTTTGGGCGGAGTGATCGGCACCGGGTTTTTCCTGAGTACCGGATTTACAATTAACCAGGCGGGACCGCTGGGCGCGGTTCTGTCTTATCTGGTCGGCGGTTTTATAATGTTTTTGACAATGCTCTGCTTAGGCGAGCTTGCGGTTGCCCTTCCCGTATCAGGGTCGTTTCAGACGTACGCAACCAAATTCATCAGCCCCGCTTTCGGTTTCGCATTCGGCTGGCTGTACTGGCTCGGCTGGGCGGTGACATGCGCCATTGAGTTTTTATCTGCGGGACAATTGATGCTCCGCTGGTTTCCGCATGTTCCCGTATGGGTGTGGTGCCTCGTGTTTGTCGGACTGATGTTTCTTTTGAACGCCATTACCACAAAAGCGTTCGCTGAGTCGGAATTTTGGTTTTCCGGTATTAAAATTTTAGTCATTCTGCTGTTTATTATTTTGGGCGGCGCCGCCATGTTCGGCCTGATTGACATGAAACACGGCGAGCAGGCTCCTTTCTTCTCTCATTTTTATGAGGATGGATTGTTTCCGAATGGCATTAAGGCTATGCTTATTACGATGATTACCGTAAACTTCGCGTTCCAGGGAACGGAGCTGATCGGGGTTGCCGCGGGAGAAAGTGAAAATCCCGAGAAAACGATTCCGCGCTCTATCCGGCAGACGGTATGGAGAACGCTGGTCTTTTTCGTTCTCTCCATCATCGTCATTGCCGGCATGATTCCTTGGAAGCAGGCGGGAGTGGTCGAAAGCCCGTTTGTCGTGGTGTTTGAACAAATCGGTATTCCATATGCCGCCGATATTATGAACTTTGTTATCTTAATTGCGCTGCTCTCAGTGGCCAACTCAGGCCTGTTTGCATCGACGCGTATCCTATATGCCATGGCGAACGAAGGACAAGCCTTTAAATCACTCGGCAAAACAAATAAACGCGGGGTGCCGATGAACGCTCTGATTGTGACGCTGGCCGTCGCCTGCCTGTCACTGCTGTCTAAAGTGGCAGCGCCGGAAACCGTTTATATGTTTCTCTTATCATTAGCCGGACTAAGCGCGCAGGTCGGCTGGATTACGATTTCCCTGTCACAGCTGATGTTCAGACGGAAATACATCCGCGAAGGCGGCAAAGTGGAAGACCTGAAGTTTAAAACACCGCTGTACCCGGTGCTGCCTATTATCGGGCTGACGTTAAACACGGTTGTTCTGATCAGCCTCGCATTTGATTCAGAACAGCGGCTCGCCCTTTATTGCGGCATCCCGTTCATGGCGGTGTGCGTTATCGTCTATCATCTGTATGTAAAAAAGCATAAGCAGTCAGAAAAACAGATAGAGCTTTAAATCTTTTCGTGTCCAAGTCATCTTTGAGAAACCCGCACAGGACAACATACAACATGTTGAGGTGGAAAAACGGATGAACAAGAATATCTCAGTTATTGGAATGCCGATGGATTTAGGACAAGCACGACGCGGAGTGGACATGGGCCCGAGCGCCATCCGCTACGCGCATCTCATTGAACGGTTATCTGACATGGGGTATGCGGTGGAAGACTTAGGCGACATCCCCGTCAATCGTGAAAAACTCAAAAATGATGAAGAGCTGAAAAATCTGAACTCTGTGCTCTCGGGGAACGAGCAGCTCGCCCAAAAGGTGGACAGCGTCATTGAGAATGAGCGGTTCCCTCTCGTCTTGGGCGGCGATCACAGCATCGCGATCGGAACGCTGACAGGAACGGCAAAGCACTATAAACAGCTCGGCGTCATCTGGTACGACGCGCACGGCGACTTAAACACGCTGGAAACATCGCCGTCAGGCAATATTCACGGAATGCCGCTGGCCGTCAGCCTCGGCGTCGGGCACGACACGCTGGTGAACCTGGGCGGGTATGCCCCGAAAATCAAGCCGGAGAACGTCGTCATCATCGGCGCGAGATCGCTTGATGAAGGTGAGCGTGAATACATTAAGGAAACAGGCATGAAGGTCTATACGATGCATGAGATTGACCGCCTCGGCATGACAAAGGTCATTGAAGAAACCATTGACTACTTGTCAGACTGTGACGGCGTTCATCTCAGCCTTGACCTCGACGGCCTTGATCCGAGCGACGCACCCGGCGTAGGCACACCTGTCGTCGGCGGCATCAGCTACCGTGAAAGCCATTTGGCAATGGAGATGCTGTATGATGCCGACATCATCACTTCAGCTGAATTTGTCGAAGTCAACCCGATCCTCGATCACAAAAACAAAACCGGCAAAACAGCGGTCGAGCTGGTGGAATCTTTGTTAGGAAAAAAACTGTTATAAAATATGCGCCTCCGCACCTGCGGAGGTTTTTTTGTTGCCACGAGGAAACTAGCGGGCTGCCACCCTCTTTTTGAACCTGTAAATATGATATATTTATTACACAAAATGGGAAAGGGAGGTGTCCTGACAGATGGCTGAAGTGATGGCCCACGAAACAGTTGCGAAAAAAATCAGTGACTGGTATGAGGAAATCAAAAAGCACAACACCGAATCGGCTGAGGCGTTAAGAGAACAACTGCTTACGGATCTGCAAAATATGACACAAAATCAAACGGTGCTCCTTTATTTTAATTTAATTGATTCCCGCTATAAGCTTTTAATGGAAGAGTATGAGAAAACAGACGGCATTTTAAAAACGATCCAGCTGAACGCCGATAAAGAAAAAACAGACCAGATGATTCAATACTATTATTATTTCTTTTCCGGAATGCACGAGTTTTACCGTAAACGGTTTATGAACGCCATTAATTTTTACCGGATTGCTGAAAGCAGGCTCCGGCACATACCGAATGAGATTGAAAGAGCCGAGTTTAATTATCAAGTGGCGATTGCCTACTATGAAATCCGCCAAAACTACTTTGCGATGAACCACGCGGAAAAAGCGTTGGAGATCTACAAAGCCAATGAAATGTACGCGGTCAGAGAAGCACAGTGTTTAATGGTGATCGGCTGTAACAGAATGGACTTGTTTCACTATCAGAAAGCCGAAGAGCTCCTGCAGACGGCGGTTCATCAAGCCGCCAAAGCGGGCGATCCGCATATTGAGGCGCTCGCCCACTTTAACGCAGGCATTTGTTATGAAAGACAGGAAAAGCTTGAGGAGGCGCGGGTCGAGTTTGAAACGGCTCTCGATCAAAAGGAGCATTTGCGATCAGCGTATTCGGTGCGGAGTCTGTACATGCTGGCCAGAGTATTGTTGAAGCAGGAACAGGCGGATGAGGGCCGGTTTTGGCTGCATAAAGCGCTGAATGCCGCTGAAGAAAAAAACGAACCCGTATACACCCAAAAGCTGCGCATCTTACAGCATGTCTTTATTGACCGCAATGAAGAAGCGCTTGAATCAGCTTTCGCCGAGTTAAGAAGGAAAGAGCTGTGGAGTGACGTTTCCGATTTGTCGTATCAGGCCGCGGCGCATTTTAAAAAACAGGAGAAATACAAACCGGCGGCGAAGTATTTTCAGGAATCAATTGATGCCAATGACCAAATTTTGAGATTAACGGAGGGGATTCGTAATGAAAACATGTAAATTCATTGTACTCTCAGCAGCCTTGGCAAGTCTCATTTCGATTGGATTATTTGCGCAAACTGGTTCAACGGCACAAGCCGAACAAATCATAAAACCGGCGGAAAACGGAGCCTTCGGATAATACTTCATGATACCGCTTTCAATCTGTGTTTCGTAAGGAGTGATTTAATGGCTATCACGCTGCAGCCGATGACAGAACAAGAATTTCAGTCCTATCTCGCTCATTCAACCAAGCATTACGCTGAAGAAAAGGTAAAAGCGGGAACGTGGCTGCCTGACGAAGCGCCGGAATTAGCCGAGCTGGCGTTTAATGACCTGCTTCCTGAAGGCTTGGAGACGGCCGATCACTATTTATGGACGCTGACATTGGACGGAAAGGAAAATACCGGCTGGCTGTGGCTGCACGCTGATCCGGACCACCCGCAGCAGGACGCATTTATTTATGATTTCGGCCTTCATCCGCCTTTCCGCGGCAAAGGCTATGCGAAAGAGGCACTCGCAAGGCTGGAGGACAAAGCCAAAGACCTGGGTGTCCGCAAGATTTCTCTCCATGTGTTCGCTCATAACGAAACGGCGCGGAAGCTGTATGAGAAGACCGGATTTCTGGAGACGGATGTCATCATGAGCAAAAAGCTGTCATGAAAAGAGGCCCGCACGATGGGCCTCTTTTGTTATTCATCTAACAATGTCATCATGTGTTCCGGATAACGCTCGCCGGCCGCCGTGCCGATCGGAAACATCTCATCCAAACGCGCCTTCACATCCTCGGGAAGCACAATGTCGAGAGCGGCGAGGTTCTCTTCCAAGTAGTGTTTCTTTTTTGTACCCGGGATCGGAATGAGATCATCGCCGTTTGCGAGAACCCATGCGAGCGCAAGCTGAGGCGCGGTGATATTCATTTCCCGGGCAATGGCGGTAAGTTTTTGGACGAGCCCTATATTCACCGCCAAATTGTCTCCCTGGAATCTCGGCGTTCTTCTTCTGTAATCATCGGCATCCAGCTGCTCGGCCGACGTCATCTTTCCGGAAAGAAAACCTCTGCCGAGCGGACTGTAGGGCACAAATGAAATGCCGAGCTCACGGCAGGCGGGCAGCACATGCTCCTCTGCTTCCCTGCTCCATAAAGAATATTCCGATTGAAGCGCGGCAATCGGGTGAATGCGGACGGCGCGCCTGATCGTTTCTGCGGAAGCCTCTGACAATCCGATAAACCTCACCTTTCCTTCGTCTATCAGCTCCTTCATGGCGCCGACAGTTTCTTCAATCGGCACCCGCGGATCAACCCGGTGCAGATAGTAAAGGTCGATATAATCCGTCCCGAGACGTTTCAGACTGGCATCACACGCTTTTTTCACATAATCGGGCCGTCCGTTAATTTCGATAAACTCACCCTTTTCGCTTCGGACATAACCGAATTTCGTCGCGAGGTAAAGCTCCTTTCTGAATGGGGCGAGTGCTTTGCCGACAAGCTCTTCATTTGCACCCAATCCATATTGATCAGCCGTATCAAACAAATTCACGCCGAGATGAACGGCATGATGCAGTGTGGAAATCGACTCTTCCTCACTCTGGCTGCCGTAGTATTCCGACATGCCCATGCACCCTAACCCCATTGCGGAAACCCGCATCGAACCGATCGTTCTGTCCTTCATATGTCCTCCCCCTTTCTTGTATGATAACCGGATTTCCTGATATTTGAAAATGATTTATGCATATGATTTACATATTGTTATAAAATTTTTAAAAATCTGTAAATTATCTATTTTTTTATCGCAATTCCGTCATATAATACAAATGTGGAAAAATTATACTCAAAGAAAAGAGGCGAAGTAATATGTGTAAAAAGCTGTTCAAAGCCATCCTCCCGTTTGCCCTGTCATTCACCATGGTTCTGTCGTTCTCCGGTTTGAATGTAAAAGCGAAAGAAACAGAAGCAGCCCGCTACGCAAAAGAAATCGCAGACCTTCAGCAGGGCACGACTCCTCAAGACGTTCTCCAATCCGCCAAAGAGCTTGCCAAACAGAAGCACGTTTCAACAGAAGCAATTCTCAAGCAGTTTCATCAAGAAATCACGGCAGACAAGGTGCAGGGAAATGTAACCGCTTCCAAAGAAGGGCTCTCTGCGATGGGCGGATCGTCAGGAACCAAAAAACTTCCGAAAAGCACAAAAGGCAATATTTATTACACGAACTCATACACGGCTTATTACAACCACGGGCATGTCGGCATGTATTCATCCGCTGATAAAATTGTGGAATCCGTGCCGGGAGACGGCGTCCGCCAGATTGCTTATAACGGCAGAGAAGTCGAAGACAATTCAATCGTTCAGACCGTGAAAGTTACCGATGCCCAAAAACAAGCCGCCGCTGACTGGGCTGTATCAAGAGTCGGTGATGAGTACTCCTTCAACTTCGTCAATAACAGAAATACGGGCCATGAAGGCGCCAAAAACTGCTCAAAACTGCTGTGGTCGGCATTCCTCTTAAAAGCCGGGATTGATATCGACTCTAATGGCGGCTTAGGCGTATACCCGCGCGACATCACAAGCTCGTCCTACACAACCACGATTCTGACCATTCACTAAGGAGAACAACGTGAAAAAAATCATCTGGATACCCTTAGTGATCATCGCCGCCGCAGCGGTCTTATGCTTCTTCTATTTCCGCACGGAAGACCCTGCGGAGGTTGCGAGAGACACATTAAATGACCCTGATTTTCTGAAAGATAAAGAGGCGCTGCTGTATTTCTCCACGGCGGCTGACCAAGACACGTTCGGCGGCGGAAAAAGCTACGCCCTCTTCGCCGATGACAAAGGACGGCTCTCTTCTTATCACATGAAGGGGCTTGAGCTCGGATCGGCCAAAGTGCATGACGGCAGCGTGCTGCTGGAGGACAAAAAAGGAATCTATACCGTTCAGGACGGCCTTCACACATATAAAAGAGCGTACCAGCATACGGGAGACAGCGCGGGATATATCGAACGGGCGAAAGGCTTTTACACGCTGTATAATTCGGGCTACGACAAGAGCGGCGGCAGCTATCGCTCAGAGCTGTACCGCCAGATTGACGGCAAGTGGAAGCAAGACGTCATCCCGCACTACATCCGCGCTTCAGGCTTTTTTAAAGATCATCTTTTCGCACTCACGCCGACAGATGACGAAAAAGGCTATCACATCCAAGACATTCAGACCGATAAAGAAAAGCTCCATACAACATCAATCGCGACGTGGACGTATAAAGAAGGCACGTCTGTCGAATCCCAGCTCGCCGCGGACGACAGCGCCGTCTGCTTTGTCACCAGAGGGGAAAAAGCAGATCACATCTATCAAATGGTGAAAGTCATGAAAAACAGCGGCGCCATCAAAACGTATGACATCGCCGCTTATAAAAATGACGAACAGACGATCTATGACTCCATGCCGTTCAGCTTCAAAAAAAGCTTTTTCATGGAGCGGCGCAGCTTCTATTTCGTTGACGGCTTCGGAAACGTGTACCGTATCAACTCTGAGACCGGAAAAAGCAAAAAAGCCTTCAAGCTCCCCGCATCACGAATGAAAGCCGACTTTAAAGAGCTGACCCATCAAAACGGAAAGCTGTATCTGTTTACGTACAGCTACAAAAAGCCCGCCAAAATCGAATCCTTCGACCTGAAAACGGGCAAAAAGCTGAACGACCTGACCATCCCAAATTTAAAAAACATCGTCACGCCGAAAAGCCATCTCAAGCTGTATGATGTGCAGGTGATGGGTGGGTTTGAGAAGGAAAAGCAGTCATCATAATGAAAACACAAACTTTGGATTATATAAACAAAAAAACCTTTTATTGGTTTACTTGTACTCGTTTGAGGATATAGAGTAGTAGACTGAATAAAAGGAGGATATATAGTGAAAAAACGTTTCAAATGGTTTGTGGGAGTAGTTATTTTTGTTTTTATGTTCAGTTTTTCAGGTGTGACAGAAGCTATTAGTACAAAGACAATAAAAGATGAAATCACATGCCCTGTCTGTGATAAAACGATTAAGTCTGAAGGAAGTAAAAAAGACAGACAAAAAGCTTTGAATATCGTCAAAGACAGAGATGATTTGGATATGGATAAAACAGAAGTCTTTGTGACTGTTTTAAATAATAAAGATCATAAGATTGCATTGGTTCATTATGAAGAACAGCAAAATCATTCATTTGCGCAGAGGTATATTAATTTAAACACTGAGCAAATCGTTTTATCCGTAGAGGGTATAGGAAAATGGGACAAAGAAAAAAAAGAAGGAAACTTCAAATTAAGAGTTGGCGATAAAGAAATTATTAATGAAGATTTTAATCAAGATGGATTAAAAGGCAAGGGGAATAATGCTTTATTGAACTCTGTCAAAAAAGCATCTCCGACAAAATCAAAATTGGAGTCCTGTAACGATTTAGTCACAAAAATGCTGGGGCTGGGATCCAGTATTGCTTGCGCAGGTGCTTGTATGGCTGTCGGAGGTGCTGTCGGCGCAGTAGTGTGCTCGCCTTTATGTTTAGCAATTGAAAATGGAGTTGGCGAAGCAGGTGCTAAAGAAATTTGTGAACAATTCTTTGGTTGAAATATGCAGATTTGAAAAGAGCTTGCCGCTTTTGGTAAGCTTTTTATAATGAAACGTTACTGCAAGAAAGAAGGTGGTCATTTGAAATCATTCAGTATCTTCTTATTGTTGTCCGTCATTTGTATAACCATTGTTTTTGTCATAATGAATATGTTGATTGGATACCCTGATGTGAGCAACGGGGCATTGATTATGATTGTATATATCGTTGTGACCCTTATGATAAGGCTATATAACAAGAGAAAAGCCGACCGAACATAGAGATAGAGGAATTTAGGAGGGAGCCGATGAAGAAAAAGCTTGCCGCGGTGACCGTAACCATTCTCCTGGTTTCCGTGATAACCAACTCTTTTTTAAACGGCGGAAAGCCGGACTGGATTGATGTTTGCTCTACACTGCTGGCGTGTCTATTAGGAATTCTGTTCGTCCTTCGCTTAGAAAAAAGAGAAAACACGTAAAGAGCCGGATGCTGAAAACACCGGCTCTTTTTGCGCGTGATTTGCCGAATTGTGGATAAAACTCAGCCCGAAGCACTACTAACATGTGTATAAATAGGTTATATTGAAAAGAGAACAATTGCCGCGTGCAAAAGAAAACCGGAGGACGTAACGATGAAAACCGCTTATTATTCTTGTGAAGAACATATTGAAACCGTGCTGGACATGTACATAGATGATCATGAGCTTCCGCCCGAAATCAGAAAAATCGAACATACTAACAGTTTATCCACAGCCTGTGAATTATGTGGGGACACTGCAACATATCTAGTAGGGAACGAATGATCTTACACAAAATACAGAAAAGATATCCACAATTGTGGACAATATATATGAATAACTTGTTTCTAAAGTGGGGATGACCTGTGAATATCAATATTGTGACCATCGGAAAACTAAAAGAAAAATACCTCAAGCAAGGCATTGAAGAATACAAAAAACGACTCTCAGCCTACGCAAAAATCGACATCATTGAACTCCCGGACGAAAAAGCCCCGGAAAACCTGAGCGACCAAGACATGAAAATCGTCAAAGACAAAGAAGGCGAACGCATCCTGGCCAAAATCAGCCCGGACACCCATGTCATCGCCCTTGCCATCGAAGGAAAAATGAAAACATCCGAAGAACTGGCCGATACAATAGATAAGCTGGCGACATATGGAAAAAGCAAAATCACCTTCGTCATCGGCGGCTCACTCGGCCTAAGCGACGCCGTCATGAAACGGGCAGACGACAAACTGTCATTCTCAAAAATGACATTTCCTCATCAGTTGATGCGCCTCATACTAGTTGAGCAGATTTATCGGGCGTTTCGGATTAATCGTGGGGAGCCTTATCATAAGTGAGTGAGTTTTTTTATTAAAAATGTAAAAAGAGGTTAGAAATAATGAGAGAAAGAATAATCAAAGAAATTTCCAATATTTACGGTGAAGATCCGGCCTATATTTTACAAATAATAAACTCTTATGATCATATAACACCTTTTATACTTAAAAAAGTAAAGGGAAAAGAAGTTATTGATAAATACTCAATTTCTTTAGAAGAACAAATAGTGTTAGATTACTACAAAATTCTCTTAAACGTTAATTACAATATCAAATTCCCCAATAGATCTTATATAATGACAGAATTAATGAATTTATTACCGTATTTACATTTTTATAAATACTATACAATTTACAAGTTTGACTTTAAAAAATTTTTTAATAATGTGTCTCCTGCTCACAGTTATAAGTTATTATCTAGTTCAACTACTCTAAGATTAAAAGAGCTCAGATTCTTTGAAAAATATACGAAGGAATTAGATTGCTATAGACCTGGAATAGGTTTGCATAACTCGCTTATAGAAATATGTGGAATGAGATTTGACCAAGAGGTCAAATCTAAATTCAAAAATAGAGGTTTATTATATTATTCAAGGTATGTGGATGATTGCATTATTATTTTAGATGAGACAAGTAAAAGAACTGATTTAGAAAAAATCATTTTAAAAATAATGAAAAAGCATTTTGGGAAAAAACTAGAGCTTAATGATGATAAAACAGCCTTTCATTCTACTAACCATACAAATTATGCATTCAGTTATTTAGGCTATTGCTTTCAAAAAGGACAATCTTGGAAAAGTAAATATAAAATTGGTATCGATGAGGAAAAACTTAAAAAACACGTTAGTAAGCTTAATACAATAATATTAGAATATGGTCAAACTGGTAATATTGAATTATTAAGTTTTAGGCTAGAGTTGTTCTTCAAAAGAATAGTTTTTTTTGGAGATAGAAATAATGATGGTAATTACCGGTGGCAAGTAAGAGGGATAAGTGACAGTTATAAAGAATTGAAACGATTTATGCATAAAACTAATTTTGACAAGCAAATTACAAGAGATACTCTTAAATTATTTAAAGAGGAAATCACAAATTGTTTTAAAAAAAATAATATAGAAATACCTCCTAAAATTAATAATCAAATAAAAAACAATAAATTTATTTCTTGTTTTAAAAACAATAAAGCTTTTTTAATACACCCTAAACTGGGTCTTAACAAGGAAGATTTAATAAATCATTTAAGCAAATTTAATGAAAAAAATATAGAAAGTCTTAGCTATAACGAATTAGCAAGGTTATTACTGGTAAAGATAAAATAAATAGAAACAGCGGAATGAAATTCCGCTGTTTCTTTTAAGAATATGCTAAGTGCATATTCTCGATATTGTGTATAAAAAGAATACCAAAAAATATTATGGGAGTCAAAACATGAAATCTAAAAATAAGTTTAATCGACAAACAATTGATTTTTTGCTTACTGAACTTCTCCCCTATGAAAAAGGAAACCATTTTACACATTTATTTCTATATGAATATCTTCAAAAGAATAAGAATAAGTTAAATAAAATTGTAAAAAAAACTAAGGAGATAGATACTTTTTTTGATTCCACTTGGCATTCATCACCATTAAAA
Source organism: Bacillus sp. Pc3 (assembly GCF_000815145.1). NCBI lineage: Bacteria > Bacillati > Bacillota > Bacilli > Caryophanales > Bacillaceae > Bacillus > Bacillus sp. Pc3. The sequence goes on from NZ_CP010406.1 coordinate 2,147,870, forward strand.
TTTAAAATATCTAAAACAAATGGTGGCTTTAGAGAGTTATCTTTAATAAATCCTCTCGGGCTTATTGAGTCACTGGCTTTTATTAATGTATTTGAAGATGACTTAATTAATATAAGTCACAATAAGGTGGATTTTTCAACTAGAAAAGCAAGAAGGGTTAATAGCTTAACTTATAAAAAAAATAATAATCAGACAGTTTTCTATACAAATGACCTCGATTCTAAAAAGCAGTTACTTCTTTCTTTGGAGTCAAAAGGAACGTATTTTAAACATTACCCTTTTAAAAGTATGACTGAACTTTTAAATAGTAACATGTTTATTTATTCAAGAGATAAATATGATTTATTATTAACTATTGATATACAAAATTGTTTTTCTAGTATATATACTCACTCTTATAAATGGCTAATTTCTAATAAAACCTATGACTCTAAAAACTTTAAAGGATCAAATAGTATATACAAGAACATAGATGCATTTTTGCAGAATTTAAATGGCTCAAAAACAAACGGTATAGTTATCGGACCAGAATTAAGTAGGTTCTTAGCAGAATTTTTATTGATACATATTGATCAGCAATTAATAGAAAAGTTAGCTGAAGAAAATATAACAAAAGAACTTGATTATGAAATATTCAGATTTGTTGATGATTACTTTGTTTTATCTAATAATAAAAATACACTAAATATAATAAAAGATAAATTAGAATTTATCCTTAATAAATACCAACTTAAAGTAAATACTTCTAAGGTCAATATATACGATAAGGAAGATAACCTTAATGAATGGATTCTTGAGCTTCCACACATATTAAATTTAATCGATAAAGCGTTTATATATGTAAAGAAACCTTTAAAAGATTATAATCAGCTTTTTGAACTAAATGAGGAGATTAAAGTTGGATATCTTGAAGCTGCAACGACCACTGAAAAGTTAAATACAATAAATAATTTTGAACAAATAAAAACAAATAAAATCAGATATGTTGAACTAAGAAATAACATTAATAGTCTTATTAAAAAAACAAATGAAAATTCTTTTATTTGTTCTTATATTTTAAGTGTAATTTTAAAAAAGATAGAAGAAGATAAAAGTGATGCCCTTCATATAAATATGGAAGAGAATGATCTTGTTAGGTTGGTATTTTTCATATATTCAAAAAAGGTTTCATATGTTTCTACTCAAAAAGTAATAAGGATTTTCACATTGTTATTTAAGACTAAGGAAAATATAAAGCATTCAATTGAAGACTGTATCGAAAGCTTTAAAAATAATATATTTAATAATTATACAGGCGATTGGATAGATCTGTTGCTGTTTATATCGAGTTATAAAATAGATATATCTAATAGTTTGTTAAAACAGATAACAAATAAGATATTAAGTGAAGAAAATCCAGTACATATTGCTTCAGTATGTTTGTTTTACGAAACAAATTATATTGAGTTATCGAATTTTGTACGAAATTTAAATCAAATAGTAAAAAGAAAACTTGAACAGTTAAATTGGGAAGATTTTTTTCAAGATGAATTTTCTTGGTGGGTATTTATTTTTTATAGTTATCCGAAATTAAGCAAAAATAATAAAAATTTTATAAAAAAGAAAATTTGTGAGGTTAAAGATAAGTTAGAGTGTACGTCAAGTAATTGTGAGGTTAAAGATAAGTCGGAGTGTACGTCAAGAAATTGTAAGGCTAAAGATAAGTTGGAGTATACACCTAGTGAATTGGCTAAATGTTTAATACTAGACTATTTGTTAGAATCAAAAAATCATTTTATAGAATGGAGTTTCACAAAAGAAATTTATCATAAAAAATTTTATTTTTATACAAAGGATAGAACAGTTTTTAATCCAGATATTATAGATCCAATAAATATTTCGAGATAGGGGCTAACACTTTACTCTGGAGATATCTTCGATAAGACCAAGAACTATCTTGGTCTTTTTTTCATTGAATCCAGGCTGTGTTTGTTTTACAGATCTGAAGTTGGTTTTGGTTACAATAGTGTCAACGAGTTCGGTGATATCTCACTGAGAGTGTTGTTTAATCCGGATAAGAAGTGCTTCATGGAAGCGTGTCACTCATTTTCTCACTTCATATATTAATATCACGCAGCCTCTCCAAAATAGAAACTTCTTATATCAGGTCTTCACCGAGGGTTATTTCTTTTACTTCCGCTCTAGTCTTTGTTGACTAATCGTTTCACTGTTAAGTTCCGGTGCCCAGTTTAAAAGTGTCGATAGTTACCAAGAGTCTAATGGGAAGAACTAGGGAAATAGGGGATTGACTAAAAGAAAGCCGAACTAATTTTTAGGGAGACAATTTTAAAAGAGAAGCATTTTGGGAAAAGTGGAGTTCAAACCTTCCACCTCATGTTCCTTAAAGTGCCTTTACTGCAAAGAGTGGTCAATATCTTTTGCTAATGGTTGCTCATTCCCTAAAAAGAAGCTGTCATTCAAGAATTCCCCCCTTGAATCACAGCTTTTTTCTCTTTTTCCACACGACAGTATAAATCCCTTTGCGTCACGGAAACCTAGTGGAAAAGGTTTCTGAAAGGAGGGGGCGTATGATGAAAAGTGAAAAAATTCAAAACAAAACATCTTTGGTTTGGAAGATGGCGATTGCATCTGCTGTTTCGTGGGAAGCGGCAAAACTAGTTGGCTCTGATCACCCCTATTTAGCGCCTCTTTCTGTTATCTTATGTTTGCAGCCAACGATAGATCAGTCAATTCGCTTTTCTTTTCATCGTATTGCGGGAACTGCGATTGGGATCATGCTAACGTCCTATCTTGTCAGACACTTGCCAATGAATGGCTGGATGCTGGGGCTGTTCCTGTTAGGCGGTACTTACATTGCGAAGTGGTTGCGAATAGATGTAACGGTTTTACATCAGGTAGCGCTCACCATTTTATTGGTATTTACCTTTGAACGAAACGCTAAAGATTATGCATTCGACCGAATCATCGATACGGTGATCGGCGTCATCATTGCCATTCTGGTTCACATGTTCCTTTTTCCGCCGGACTACACAAAAAAGGCAGCGGACTCTTTTCAAACATTGGCTCGTCAGCTTTCCGGCACACTTTCAGACCTTTCCAAATGGGTGCAATCAGAGTGGGGGCAAGGAAAAGGGAACCTTATGGCGTATAGAATGAACAATCTTCTGCAAGAGCTGCATATGACAAAAGAGATGCTGCAAACAGCCTCTGACAGTTTAAAATTCAACCCCGTCAGAAAAAAACATAAAATCATCATTTCAAGCTATCAAATTGAGATGCAAAAGTTGAACGCCGGATTTGAGTATTTATCAAATATAGTGAAAACGTTAAAAGAATGGGAAAAAGAGGGGGAGTTATCTTCAAGTGACAAAATAGAGCTGGGGAATGATTTACAAGTGTTAAGTGAATACTTTGCGGGTTTTAAAGGCATACAGCAGGGTGAAACAGACAATTGGAAACAGAAGGAACAGGACATGTTATTGGAATCTCTCCGTTCCGACATACTGTCGCACCCGCCGCCCGGTCATAAGGTCTATAAAGACTCTTTTTTTTTAGAAACGAAGAAATTGCTGAAGCGTTTGTAATGTTTTCTGGAATTAAAGAATACGGATATACAGATGCAGATATGATCAGGTAAAACGGGGGACATGAAATGGATGATATACACCGGATTTTGGATGTCATCGCCACTTCTAAAAAAGCTAAGGTACTGGCTACCATTATTAAAACAGAGGGGTCCGCTTATAAGAAAGAAGGGGCCTCCATGCTGATTTTAGGGGACAAAACAAGAGTCGGAATGTTATCCGCCGGTTGTCTGGAAGAAGACCTCGTTGAACGGTCAGAACAGGTCTGGGCTGCAGGAGAGCCGTTGATTGTCCGCTTTGATATGAGTGCGGAGGATGATTTATCCTGGGGGCAGGGCATTGGCTGTAATGGTGTTTTGACGGTTTTACTTGAGCCTGTAAAAGGGGAATTGGAACGACATCTGATGACAGTCAAGACATGCTTAGATGGAAAAAAGTCTGTGACCCGAGTGAAACGATTCACTAAAACGTTAGAGCCGAAGGAAGATCTGTACATAGTGGAAGACGGCAGAGTGTTTGGAACCGGGGATGTTATGGAACAAGGCTGTATTCAAAAACTGAGACAGACGGAAAAGGGAATCAAGAGGGATGAACATACCTCTGATTTATTTTTTATCCATCAGATGGTGCCAAAACCTTGTTTATATGTCTTCGGAGCAGGGGAAGATGCGAAGCCGTTAGTTTCGTTGGCAGCTGGCACTGGCTTTCATGTGACGGTGATTGACTGGCGTCCCGCTTTATGTCATCACGGCCATTTTCCTGAAGCCGGCCATTTGATAACAGGAGCACCGGAAGAAGTCATGGAAGGCCTGAGCATGACAAAAAGGGATTTTGTTGTCATTATGACGCACAGCTTTCAAAAAGATCAGATCATTTTACGTACATTAAAAAACGAGAATGTGTTTTATAAAGGTGTATTAGGCCCTAGAAGGCGCACTGAACGGCTATTATGCGGAGCTGAGATTCCGGAAGATATTCATTCCCCTATCGGACTTCCCATCGGGGCACAGGGCCCTGAAGAGATTGCTGTAAGCATTGTTGGCGAGATGATTAAAGAAATGCGAAAGCAAAGGTCTCTCTTATGAAAACAGCAGCCATTTACCTGGCAGCCGGTACAAGCAGACGCATGGGGACGGATAAGCGAAGTTTAGTTCTCAATGGAGTTTCCCTTGGAAGTATGGCTCTTAAAAATGCCTTGTTATCTGAATTAGATCATATTTTCGTTATAACGGGAAAGGGAGATCCACTGCATTGGCTTTCGGATTTTTTCTTTTTAGATCCCATATCAAATAAGTGGAGTCAGGCAGAATGTGAGCAAGCGGGTAAGGGCCAAGGCCATTCTATACAATGCGGTTTACAAAAAGCGGCAGAGTACGAGGCTGACGCTGTTATCATTCTCCTTGCAGATCAGCCGTTTGTCACCTCAGATATCATCAATACATTAATTGATTCCTATCAAAAGGAGCGCCGTTATTCATTTATCGCCGCTGAAAATCATCATCTTCCTATGCCCCCCATTTTATTCTCAAATCAATGTTTTCCGGTATTGCATCAGTTAAAGGGAGATCAGGGCGCCCGGCACGTCATCCGTGAAAGTATGATCAATACGGGAAAAATGATCAGCTTTCAAGACCCTTTGCTTTTTTATGACGTCGATACAGTTGAAGATTATACGCTGCTGCTGAATAAATTCGGGGAGTGAATGAGTTGGAGTATATCGGGAAGAGTGTCATTCGAAAAGAGGCCCTTGAAAAAGTGACGGGTAAAGCGAAATATACGGATGATTTTCAAGAAACAGGCACATTACACGCAAAAATGCTGACCAGTCCATATGCTCATGCCGATATTGTGTCTATGGACTTTTCAGAAGCTTGGAAGATTCCCGGCGTGAGAGCGATATTGGGTGATGAACCTTTTCCGCTTGCAGGTGAAGAAATTAAAGACAGATCGCCGATTGCTTATAAAAGGGTCAGATACCATGGTGAGCCGGTTGCTGTTGTTGTAGCGGAAAATCCGATTACAGCTAAAAAGGCAGCGGATGCCATCAAAGTATCCTATAAACCTCTTCCCGTCGTCAATTCCCCCCGTGAGGCCTTTCAAAAGGATGCGCCGCTCGTCCATGAACATGCGGACCGCTATGAGAAGACAAAAGGTGTATTCCCGGTTCCGAAGACCAATATCGCAAACGTGGATAAGGTTAGAAAAGGAAATATTGAAGACGGGTTTAGGGAAAGTGATGTGACAGCAGAATTCCAGATTTCCTTTAACCCTTCTGATCACGCTGCGATGGAAACAAGATGCTCGATTGTTGAAATTCGGGCGGATGAGGAGATTATCATTACCACATCCTCTCAAGCTCCTTTTGCCATTAAAAAATTAATGCAGTGGTATTTTGGAATCGAACCCGGAAAGGTGATCGTCAAAACGCCTTTAGTAGGAGGAGCGTACGGGGGAAAAGCAGCTGTTCAGTTAGAGGTGATTGCCTATTTGGCATCAAAAGCAGTCGGAGGCCGGCCCGTCAAATTGTTTAATACGAGAGAAGAGGATCTGATCACATCGCCCGTTCATATCGGGTTGGATGCCATTGTCAAATTAGGGGCTGCAAAGGATGGAATCTTAAAGGCGGCGGACATTCAGCTTTTATTTGATGGCGGAGCGTATTCTGATAAAGGAGTGGACATCAGCCGGGCTGCGGTGGTTGATTGTACGGGTCCGTACGCGATCGATCATATACGGTGTGATTCATATTGTATGTATACGAATCATCCATATCCAAGTGCATTCAGGGGCTACAGCCATGCTGAAGTGTTATTTGCCTTTGAGCGGACGATGGATGTATTGGCGGAAAAGCTGAACATGGACCCATTAGAACTCCGCTATAAAAATGCCATTCGCCCCGGTGACACCACACCGACTCAAGTTCTTCTCAATTCAAGCACGGTCGGAAATGTGCCGAAATGCATTGAAAGATTAAAGGAATTAATGAATTGGGACGAGGGACAGCGAATTGAAATCGATGGCCGGAAGATACGGGCGAAGGGAATCAGCTGCATTTGGAAAACCTCAACATTTGATACAAATGCAACGTCCGGGGTGATTCTAACCTTTAATCCCGATGGAAGCATTAATTTGATGTCAGGGGTAGTGGAAATTGGAACAGGGACAAAAACAGTGCTAGCCCAAATCCTGGCGGAACGAATGAAAATGGATATAAGCAAAATTCACGTGAAAATGCTTATAGATACACAAACAACACCCGAGCATTGGAAAACTGTGGGGAGCAGAGGGACGTTAATGGCCGGAAGAGCCGTACTGAATGCAGCGGAGGAAGCCATTCGAAAGCTGAAAGACGTGGCATCATGTGTGTTGCGGGTTCCTGTCGAGGAATTGGAAGTGGCCGACGGAAAGGTTTATTTTATAGATCATCCTTCTGTACATGTTGAAATAAAAGACATTGCTTACGGATATACGTTTCCAAATGGAAATACCATTGGCGGCCAAATCATTGCGAGCGGCAATTACACATTAACCCGGATGACGAATTTAGACCGGGAAACGGGAAGGGGGAAGCCGGGACCCGAGTGGGCTGTCGGTGCTCAGGGAATTGAAGTTGAGTTGGATAAACGGGATTATACGTATCGAATTACAAAAGCCTATTCTGTTGTGGATATAGGAACTGTACTGAATGAAAAAGCTGCTAGGGGTCAAGTAATGGGGGGGATGAGTATGGGAATCGCATTTGGAGGAAGAGAAACCTTTGTATTTGATTCATATGGCAGAGTATTAAATCCTCAGCTTAGAACATACCGCCCCCTTCACTATGGAGAGCAGCCTGAATATATCATTGAATTTGTTGAAACCCCGCATGTGATTGCCCCTTATGGAGCGCGCGGCGGCGGGGAACACGGACTGTTGGGGATGCCGGCAGCATTGGGAAATTGCCTTTCCGCCGCTTTAGGTGTCCAATTGAATCAACTTCCTCTCATTCCCGAACGATTATGGAGGACGCAAGAGGGGTGGAAAGATGATACCGTTTGATTTTGATTATTTTAAACCGAAGACCATTCAAGAAACAATCAATCTATTTCACTCGCTTGCGGCCGAAAAGAAAACACCAATGTATTATTCCGGCGGCACGGAAATTATCACGTTAGGAAGGCTGAATATCATCTATACGGATGCGGTGATAGATATGAACGCGCTTCCGGAATTTCAAACCATCCGCTTTTATGAAAATGATCTGGTGATTGGAGCGGGCGTGTCATTAACGAAACTGGAGGAAGAAAATCCATTTCCGCTATTAAGTAAAACAGTCAGTGAAATAGCCGATCGGACGACTCGAAATAAGATCAGCCTGGGCGGAAACATTTGCGGGGGCATCTATTACCGTGAGGCCGTGCTGCCGTTGTTAATTTCCGATAGTTTGATAGGGATTGCAGGGAGAGCGGGGATTCATTACCGTCCCATAAATAAAGTATTTAACAAGGAAATACAGTTGCAAAAAGGTGATTTTTTATTTCATGTCGTTGTCGATCGAGCGTACGTTGACCTGCCATTTGTCAGTATCAAAAGAAGACAGCAGTGGAATGTCGGGTATCCATTGGTGACGGTCTGTGCGCTGAAAAAAGATGATGAGATCAGAATGGCCTTCAGCGGCGTATGTCCATTTCCGTTTCGTTCTGCTGAAATGGAGGCTGTGCTTAACGATAAAAGCCGATCAGCAGAAGAAAGAGTAAGCAGGTCTTTACAGTATGTACCCAAACCCGTTCTTGATGACGCAGAAGGCTCAAGTGAATACCGAATGTTTGTCTTGCAAAATACAATTTTAGATGCCCTACGGGAATTAGAAGGAGGTCCAAATGTCTGATCGTATTACGTTGAAAGTAAATGGCGAGGAAAGACAGATTACGGTCAGGCCGGCTGATACTTTGTTATTTGCTCTTCGTCTTCGTCTCGGATTAACTGGTGCAAAACCGGGCTGCTTAAATGGGGATTGCGGCGCCTGTACGGTATTAACGGACGGGGTGCCGATGAAATCTTGCTTAATGCTTGCGGCAGAAGGGGAAGGAAAGGACATTACGACAATTGAAGGACTGATCAATACGCCGATTCAAAAGGCTTTTATTGAAAAATTCGCGTTTCAATGCGGTTATTGCACACCGGGTTTTCTCATGAATTGTCATGCTTTAGTGAATACTGAGCCGAATGCAAGTGATGACACGATAAAAAATTGGCTGGAGTCCAATATTTGCAGATGTACGGGTTATAGGGAGATTGAAGAAGCGGTTAAATCCGTTTTACATACAGGGAAACCGTAAAAAAAGAGCCCAGAGAATCATCCCTGAACTCCATATTCTTCACTTCATATACCGATACTCCCGCAGTTTCTCCAAAATCGCCACTTCTTTCATCAGTTCTTCACCGACGTTTGTTTCTTTCACTTTCTTCCGCTCCAGCTCTTTGTCGACTAATCGTTTCACTGTTAAGACGTCGGTTCCGGTGCTCAGCACTTCGGCCTTGGAGTTAAAGTGTTTATGGGCGACGAGCTGCATGCCGTAGGAGTTGTATAAGAGCGTGTAGCCGGCGATGCCTGTTGTGGATTGGTAGGCTTTGGAGAAGCCGCCGTCGATGACGATCATTTTTCCGTTTGCCTTGATCGGATCTTCGCCTTCGATTTCTTTTACCGGTGTATGGCCGTTGATGATATGGCCGTGGTCCGGGTTGAGGCCGAATTCCTTCAGGATGTTTCGGCAGGCTGCTTCGTCTTCACGCAAATAGTAATACGGGTTTTTCTTTTCTTTATGGGTTTCCTTCTCTTTAATGAAATACCGCTCAAAGGTTGTCATGGCGCGTTTTCCGAAGAGGGAAGAGTATTCGCCTGTCCATAAGTACCAAGTCATATCTGTCGCCAGATCATCGGTTTCTTCCGGATGGGCAAACGCTTCCCGTAAGAACCGTTCAAAAACATCTAGCAGCTCACGGCCTGCATAAGCTTTATCCTCTATCATCATCGTTTCCATGCTGCCGTTTTCATCGACGGGAATACAGCCGTGAATCAGCAGGTTGCCGTTATATTTTAAATAAAGGCTGCCTTTTTTCATCATAAAATTCATATGGCGGCCCAGCTTTTCGGAGTTCTGAACAGAGAACAGCAGCTTGTCCATGACTTCTGCTTCTTCTTCTAACAGCTCATCAGGCTGTTTGGGATTCACCGTCGCAAAGCAGGTGTTTTCCAGTTGATATGTTTTTCCGTTCAGCGTGATTTCATTGCGGTCATAATCGATCTTTTCCAGTAACAGCCGTTCCTCCATATTAAAGTTCGGCCGTCTCTTAATAATCGGGCTCTCAAGCTTGAATTGGATCATCGCGATCGCCTGATGAATTTTTGTGATTTGTTTAATCTCATCTTCCGGTCTGTTTTCGTCCGCTTTCGGGCGGAAAGACGGGTTATCATCGTAATATTTTTCGGCAAGGTTCAATAGCGGTCTCAGATTGATGCCGTAAACGTCTTCAATAATATCCAGATTGTCATAGCGGGCACAGATGCGGATAATGTTTGCCAGGCATACTTTTGAGCCGGAATAAGCGCCTATCCAGAGAACATCATGATTCCCCCATTGAATATCCACTGAATGATAGTTGATCAGTTCTTCCATGATCTTATCCGGCTGCGGTCCGCGGTCATAAATATCGCCGACAACATGCAGATGGTCGACCACCAAACGCTGCGTGCTGTAGGCAAGGCCGGTGATCAGCTTATCGGCCTGGCCGAGCGCAATGATCTGTTCTATGATTTCGGAGTAGTATTGTTCTTTGTTGGCGGCTTGTTCTGTTTTGTACAGCAGCTCTTCAGAAATATAAGCAAATTGGGCGGGCAGTGCTTTGCGCAATTTGGAGCGGGTGTACTTGGAAGAACAATAAGAAACGAGCTTAATCATCCGGTGAATCGTTTCTTTATACCACTCGTTTAATGCCTCTTTCGTATCAAAGTCATGTTTGATCAGCTTCAGTTTGTCTTCCGGATAATAGACCAAAGCCGCCAGTTCATCAATTTCTCTATCGTAAATGACGCCGCTGAAAATATCGCGAATCTTCTCTTTAACCCTTCCTGAACCGTTCCGCAGCACGTGCTGGAATGCCTGATACTCCCCGTGCAGATCACTGACGAAATGCTCGGTTCCTTTCGGCAGGTTCAGTATCGCTTTCAGATTAATGATTTCCGTGACCACTTTTTCTTCACAATCGTATTTTTGTGCGAGCAGATCTAAATATTTCGTTTCCAACCTCGTCCATCCCCTTTTTATTTACGAGCAATTGTATGATAAAGTGAATTTAAAGTATGACATAATGTTTAAATGATTAGACCTTATATGATAGTACCGCATAACGCCTTTTTGAGACAATGAAAACGGAAAATACGGCGCTTCAGGCATCATAAATTGGACCGGGATAACGCCGTGCAGCACATCCCTCTATTGACAATGCATTCAACTTCCATTAAAATAAAAAGTTAGCTGATAGGTATTTCTATCAGAAACTCAATACGTAGCAGGCTATGATTGCTGTGGGTCGAACTACAGCAGGAGCGGCTTCTGGAGAGACCGCGGGTTTTCCGCGGCGCCGAAGGGTTCACAATCTCAGGCAAAAGGACAGAAGAGTACCGAATATGTATTTGTCATGCTGTTGATTTTCAGCGGCGCAGATATAATTTGATATTCTTATGACCATGAGATTGGAGGGCATCCAATCTCTTTTTTTATTGGCTTTTTTTGCTCGTCGTTCACTAGAGAGGTAAGGAGGAGTCAGATGTGGAGCAGCGAGAGCTAAAGAGGGACTTATCGAATCGGCACGTGCAGCTGATCGCCATTGGCGGCACGATCGGCACCGGATTGTTTTTAGGGTCCGGTAAGGCGATTCAGCTGGCGGGTCCTTCTATCATCTTTGCGTATTTTATTGTAGGTATTGCGCTTTTTTTCGTCATGCGGGCGCTGGGAGAACTGCTGTTATCTAAAGCGGGATACCAATCATTAACGGATATTGCCGAGGCGTACTTAGGGCCGCGTGCAGCGTTTGTCACCGGCTGGACCTATTGGTTTTGCTGGATTATGACGGCTATGGCGGATGTGATCGCCGTCGGTGTGTATGTGAAATATTGGTTTGATATTCCGCAGTGGATTCCGGCACTTATCTGTTTGCTCATTTTATTAGGGCTTAATCTGTTAACGGTTAAGATTTTTGGAGAATTGGAGTTTTGGTTCGCCTTAATTAAGGTAGTCACGATTCTCGCGTTAATTGTCATCGGTGTGGTTCTGCTGGTGATTGGGTTCAAAACGCATACCGGAACGGTTTCAGCGGCGAATCTGTGGGAGCACGGCGGCTTGTTTCCGAACGGATTTTCAGGCTTTTTGCTTTCGTTCCAGATGGTGATCTTCGCCTATGTCGGTGTGGAATTAGTGGGTGTGTCGGCGGCGGAAACGTCAAATCCGAAAAAAAATATTCCGTCCGCTATCAATAAAATTCCATTGCGGATTTTATTTTTCTACGTCGGGGCATTGCTCATTCTTTTATGTATTAATCCGTGGATGCAGCTGAATGCGGCGGAAAGTCCTTTTGTAAAGACCTTCAGCCTGGTCGGCATCCCGTTAGCCGCGGGAATCATTAATTTTGTCGTATTAACGTCTGCCGCTTCTGCTTGTAACAGCGGGATGTTTTCAACAAGCCGGATTTTGTATAACTTAAGCAAAACGAAACAAGCGCCTGCAAGTTTTGCGAAGCTGAATAAAAATCATGTGCCGAGCCGCGCATTATGGATATCGGTTATTGTGCTGTCAGCTGGCGCTCTTTTAAGCAAATTGATACCGGAAGCGGCTTTTGGCATCGTGACAACCATCAGCGCGATTTGTTTCATTTGGGTGTGGGGCGTGATTCTGGTCTGTCATATCAGATACAGGAAAACCCGTCCGGACTTACATGCAAGCTCGTCTTTCAAGGCGCCGTTTGCGCCGTTTATCAATTACGCCGTGCTGGCGTTGTTTGCCGTCATTCTGGTGATTATGCTGTTTGCGGATGCAACGCGCCCGGCTTTGCTGCTGACGCCGCTGTGGTTTATTGGATTATTTCTTATCTATCGGGCGAGAGGGAGAAAGACAGATTGAATTGCTTCAGACGGTGTACTGCCATGCAGTATGCCGTTTTTTGTTTTGATTGGAAAGCGAGAATATTTGTTAGAAATCAGGCTATAATGATTGTATAATTTAAAAAAAGTGTATAATTTTAAATTAAGCGAGGTGATAATATGAAGTATGAGAAGTTATCTAAGCTTTTTTATAAAACGGATGCTGATTCATATGAAAAAGAATTTAAAAAGAGAACAAGCAGCTATGGCAGTTATTCAACATCATTAAACATACGGGGGTTCCGAAAAGGCCGATCCACGGACGATTCATTTGAGCTATTTTATGTGAATACACATAAACTCATGAAGCTGAATAATGAAGTGTTGTTAAACAGTTCCAAAATTTCATCCCTTATCAGTCAGCTCCCTGAATTTGCTGTCAAACCTTATTTTGATAAATTAATTATTAATGAAGCACAGAGTAATAATGAAATTGAAGGAATCCGCAGTACAAAAAAAGAATTGAAAGAGGCTCTTAAAGCGTTAGAACAATCCGAGCCCTCACATAAGCGGTTTGTCGGGTTGATGAAAACATATCAATTTATAGACCGAATTCCGTCGTTTACAAGCATTCATGACTTTAGGGAATTATATGACGAGCTGGTCGCAGATGAAATCGGAACAGAAGATGCGCCGGATGGTGAGCTATTCAGAAAAGGCTATGTTGAAGTGAACGATGGGAACATGACCACCCATATCGGCGTTAATTCTGAACAAAAGATAACAGAAGCGCTTGAGGCTTTAATTGCTTATCTTCATGATGAAACACATCCCCAGCTGTATCGTTACATGACAGCTCATTACTACTATGAATACATTCATCCTTTTTATGACGGCAATGGAAGAACAGGACGCCTTATCGTTGGGAGTTATTTGTCCCGATACTTAGAAAAATATTCAGCCATCACTTTTTCTTACGCAGTTAATAAGAACAAAGATAAGTATTATAAGGCATTAGAGGAAATTCCCGCACCTTTAAACCGGGGAGAGCTGACTTTTTATTTAATGGATATGCTGGAATTGCTTCTGTCAGGACAAAAAGGAATTATTGAGGATCTTGAATTTAATTTAATGAAACTGAAACGAATTAGGAACTATATTGATAGCGATCAATGGGCTGATTATAAAGATGAACGTGATATTTTTAATATCATTATCACGATTAATGTATTTGTAAATGATCAGGTTACGCTGTCGGTGCAAGATTTAATGGAGCTCTCAAATAAATCGAGACATAAAATTAACAGAGTAATGGATTATTTAGAACAGCAAGGATTTGTTGAGCTGGTAAGCAGAAGGCCAAAATGTTATAAAATCAGCGAGGATTGTTTAGAGGAAATACTGCCTTCTTAATTAGTATATTTAAAAAAGCCGCCATTCATATGGCGGCTTTCACATTAATTCCGGATCAAATAATCAAATGCGCCTAAAGCGGCAGTTGCACCTGATCCCATGGAGATAATGATTTGGTTGTACGGGCCGTCTGTGCAGTCCCCTGCGGCAAATAGGCCGGGAACGCTTGTCGCGCCGCTCTTATCGACGATGATTTCGCCGATGCGGTTGCGTTCGACCGTTTCGTCTAACCATTCTGTATTAGGCACGAGGCCGATTTGGACGAATACACCTTGGAGTTCAACGTGTTTTTCTTCGCCTGTTTCACGGTCAACGAACGTAATGCCGTTTACGTTTTGGTCGCCTGTGATTTCTTTCGTTTGTGCATTTTTGTGCACAGTGACGTTTGGCAGGCTGTAAAGACGTTTTTGCAGGACTTCGTCTGCTTTCAGTTCAGGCGCGAATTCCAGCACAGTCACGTGATTGACGATACCTGCAAGGTCAATCGCCGCTTCGATTCCGGAGTTTCCGCCGCCGATAACGGCTACGTCTTTGCCTTCAAACAATGGTCCGTCACAGTGCGGGCAGTATGCAACACCTTTGTTTTTGAACTCTTGCTCACCAGGTACGTTGACATTGCGCCAGCGGGCACCTGTTGAAAGGATCACTGTTTTACTTTTCAGTACAGCGCCGTTTTCGAGTTCAAGTTCAAAGAGGTCTTTTTTCTCAAGGCGTTTCGCGCGCTGAAGGTTCATGACGTCAATATCATAATCTTTCACGTGCTCTTCAAGGCTTGCAGCGAGCTTCGGTCCTTCAGTCGCTTTAACGCTGATGAAGTTTTCGATGCTCATGGTGTCGAGTACCTGGCCGCCGAAGCGTTCAGCGACGACACCGGTGCGGATGCCTTTACGCGCCGTGTAGATCGCCGCGCTTGCGCCGGCAGGTCCGCCGCCGACAACAAGAACGTCAAACGGCTCTTTGTCGGCAAACTCAGACGCATCTGCGCCGCTGCCCATTTTTGCGAGAATCTCTTCGATGGTCATACGGCCGCTTCCGAAAGATTCACCGTTTAAGAATACAGTCGGAACAGCCATGATGTTTTTGCTTTCCACTTCTTCTTTGAATGCCGCGCCGTCAATCATTGTATGAGTGATATTCGGGTTGAGCACGCTCATCATGTTTAATGCTTGGACGACATCAGGGCAGTTGTGGCACGTCAGGCTGATATAAGACTCGAAGCGGTATTCTCCGCTGATGTTCTTAATCTGGTCAATGACCTTTTGATCAGCCTTAGGCGCTCTGCCGCTGACTTGAAGCAATGCCAGCACTAATGATGTAAATTCGTGGCCGAGAGGAACACCGGCGAATGTAACGCCTGTGTCTTCTCCGGTACGATTAACGCTGAAGCTCGGTGTTCTGTTTAATTCAGTTTTTTCAACTGAAATTTTAGATGACATGGAAGCCAGCTCGTCAACGAGAGCCAGCATGTCCTTAGAAGTGTCATCGTCACCGGCGCTTACTTTGAGAACAATGTCGTTCTCAATTAGCTGCATGTATTGATTTAATTGTGCTTTGATATTTGCATCAAGTACCAATGGAATGCACTCCTTAGATTTTACCTACCAAATCAAGGCTAGGTGTAAGTGTTTCGCCGCCTTCTTCCCATTTAGCCGGGCAGACTTCACCTGGGTTTTGACGAACGTATTGAGCTGCTTTTACTTTGTTTACTAGGTTGCTTGCGTCACGACCGATACCGCCTGCATTGATTTCAACTGTTTGGATAACGCCATCAGGGTCGATGATGAATGTTCCGCGGTCAGCAAGACCAGTTTCTTCGTCAAGAACGTCGAAGTTGCGGGAGATCGTTTGAGATGGGTCACCGATCATTGCGTAAGTGATTTTGCCGATTTTTTCAGAGCTGTCATGCCAGCCTTTGTGTACGAAGTGAGTATCTGTAGAAACAGAGTATACTTCAACACCTAATTCTTTCAGTGCAGCGTATTGTCCTTGAAGATCTTCAAGTTCAGTCGGGCAAACGAAAGAGAAATCCGCTGGGTAGAAGCAGAAAACGCTCCATTGACCTTTCAAATCTTCGTTTGTTACATCGATGAATTCACCGTTTTTGAAAGCTTTTGCTTCGAATGGCAGTACTTCTTTTCCGATTAAAGACATAATATCTTCCTCCTGAAATGTGATTTGAAATATATTAAAAAGACAAAGCATTCACTTTATCTTTCAATAATAATTCTAATTATATATAGATTATTAAATAACATTTATTTTTTGTCAAGCTATATGGGGTATTATTTTCTGCTTTTTTTGCTTTAGATGTTTAAAAACGCCTGGTATAAGCGGTTTGGCGCTGTTTGTCATATTTAGCGCCGGGCGAAAGGGGGATTCTCAATTGGTGAATCGAAACAGTAGGAATCAACCCTTCTATATGGCAGTATAAACCAAAGGGGGTATGATCATGCAAATAAATAACATTACTTTGTACAGTTGTGCGTTGGAGGAGACGAAACACTTCTATGAACGGGTGTTAGGTTTTCCTTTAATTGATGAGTCCGGTGATTCGTTTACCATCAAGGCGGGAGAAAGTGAGTTGGAATTCAGGCGCGCCGATTCTCACTCTCATCCTACGTATCATTTCGCGTTTAACATTCCGAATAATCGTTTTGATGAGGCGAAGGCGTGGATAAAGGATAAAGTCGTTTTTCAAACGGAAGATGGGGAGGATGAGGTGTATTTCTCTCATATTCAGGCGCGTTCCTTTTATTTCAAAGATCCGTCCAACAATCTGGCGGAATTCATCGCGAGAGAAACATCGGCGCCAAGCGCGGAACATTTTTCGATTGAGTCCGTTCTGAATATCGGCGAGGTGAATCTGACGGCTGCCGAAGTCGTATCAACCGGGAGAAAGCTGCAGCGTTTCGGCATTCCGGTGAGAAAGCATGCGCCTCTTAGGGAAAACGGGTTTCATTTTATGGGTGATTACAATGATGGGGCGTTTTTGCTTTTAGGGCCGAGCGGCCGCCGCTGGATTTTTTCTGATCAGCATGCGGAGTTCCATCCGCTGTCTGTCGTTGTGAACGGGACGATCCGCATTGAGGCTGACGGAAAGGGCGGCATTGACATCAGGCGGGCACAGCCGTCATAAAAAAAGCCCGGGCTCAAAAGGCCCGGACTTGAGGTCGTTATTTATAGACAACACGGGTGCTGCACATGATGTCGTGCAGCGTTTTTTTCTCTCCGAAGGCGCCCATGATGAATCCGATATAAAGAATAAGCTTAGATATGATATATGCGAAAGCGCGTCCGAAGGCCTGGCCGATGGAAATCCGTCCGCCATCTTCATTGACGACCTTAAGGCCGAGCAATGCTTTTCCCAGTGTCCCCTGCATCTTTGAGGCCGTGAGCAGGCTGAAATATAAGATACTGATCACAAAAGAGCTCGCAAGAATCGGGATGACGCCGAACACCAGAAAAGAGATGTTAAACTGATTTTCGGTCATGAAGGGGTCAGCCGCCGCAACGCCTGCCGCAAATAAAAAAGAGACCATAAATTGAATGATAAAAATCGGAATTCCTATGATGATTTGATCAATGACGTAAGCCAGAAACCGAATCCAAAATCCTGCCGGTCTTTCCATGTATCTTTTTCTCTCCCTTGCTTTAATCTGGAATATTATACGTAATCATTCCGGATTTTGCAACGGAGCTTAAGCTTTTGCGAGCAGCCTCTTTCCCCATGCCAAGCGTCCCATGATCAGCCCGAAAGCCAGAAGGGCAAACATGATGCCGCACCACATCAGCTGATGGATTCCCAAATGTGAAATAAACCAGCCGCCCGCCGCCGTTCCGATGGTGATGCCGAGGTTGGAAAAAGAGACAAACAGGCTGTTGCCGAATTCGGGCGCCTCCTTTGCTTCCGCAGTAAGCCAAGTCTGGCTGACAATGAGACCGCCGGAATGAACGGCGCCCCATACGAAGACGAGGACGGCCATCGGCGCGAAAGACGTCCCAAACCCGTATATGAGCAAGTAGGCGGCTGTATAAAGAAGCGGAAACAGAATGACGGTCTTTTTCATATTTTTATATAACAAAGCGCCGAAGACGAAATTTCCGGCTATCATAATCACCCCGAAGCTCATCAGCATGAAGCTGACCCATGTGCCGTTCATATGCGACACCCGTCCGAGATACTCCGCAAAATAGCTGTAGACAGAAAACATGGCCGCAAAGAGACAGGTGACGGCAGCGATATTGAGCCACAAAGCCGGTTTGCGAAGGATGCCGAGCTGACTTCTGAAAGACATTTTTTCTGTGACCGGCATGGATGGCAAAAAGAGAAGAATGCCCGTGAATGCGATGAGACTGATGATAGCGCCGAATAAGAAGGCGGCTTCAAGGGATAGACGATCCGCCAGATAAGACGTGAAAGGCACGCCGAACGCAAAGCCGGCGGTGATGCCTGAAAAGACTTTCGTTACGGCTTTTCCGGATTGGCCGGCGGGGACAAGCCGGGCCGCGGCCGCAAGCGCTACAGAAAAGAACACCGGGTGGCATAAAGCCGGAATGATCCGAAACGCCAGCATGACACTGAAATGCGCCGTATACGCGTAGACCGCATTTGAAACGGCAAACATCAGCACCGCCAAAAGCAGAATGACTTTCCGGTTTATGCCTGAAGCAAGCAAGGTCAAAAACGGTCCCGACACAGCGACGATGAACGCGAAAATACTGACAAGCCATCCCGCTTTTGAAGCAGAAATATGAAATCTGTCCGCCACTTGCGGAAGAACGCCGATAATGCCCATCTCGGTCGTGATAATCCCGAAAACCCCCAGTGCCAAAAATAGAATGAAGATGGAGCTGCTTTTTTTCATTGTTATGTATTCCTCCTTTTATAACTACATATACAGAAAAATAGATATGTTAGAACAAAAAAAGCCCTCCTTTCATGGTTATAGCTGGTGCTGAACATAGTCAGCAAAGGCTTTAATTTGTTTTTCATTCCTTCTGTAATAGGTCCACTTTCCGATTCGTTCGGATTCCAGCAGGCCGGCTTTTTGCATGGTCAGCAGGTAGCTGGAGATGACGGACTGCGCTAGCCCCGACTTTGCCTGAATATCACCGACGCAAATTCCGGTGCGGAAACTGAGTCCCTGCTCAAGATAAGGTCTTTCATCAAAATGGTCTTCCGGGTGTTTAAGCCACGTCATAATATCACTTCGTGTTTTGTTAGATAGCGCTTTATGAATCAATATCGGTTCCATAACGTTTATTATATCTATTTTTCTGGATTTGTAAATTCGTTTTTGACAAAACATTCTCAAATTAAGTAAAAATCGTGCTAAAATATAACATATTATCAGATTACCGGTAAAAAAGCCGGGTTATTGTCAGGAGGAGGATATTCACATGAATCAAAAGAAAAAAGGTGCGGTTGCGGTGACCTTGCTTTCCGCTCTGCTGTTTTGTTTATTGCCGGTCCTCGTCTCGCTTTCTCCGCTTGCGGAAACGGGGCCGAACGCGAATCGTTTTAATTCCGCGGGCATGTGGGCCGCCGTCGGCCAGATCTTTGTTATATATGCAATCCCGCTCATTTTGTATATGCTCGGTATTCGTGTCATGAAAATCATCATGGCCGTTTTTTGCGGAATCGGGCTTATCATTTGCGCGGCTGTCTTGTTGGTGGCGTTATTGACCGCAATTTCCTTAGGGCAGGAGCTGTCTCTTTATTACGGCCTTTTCGTTTGGTCAGGCGCGGCTTTTATCGTCAATGTGGTGTGGTATATTGCCGCGTTTCGATCATCCCCGAAGCATCAGCAGGCTATGTGACATTTGTTCTATAAATCTACCGAAAATACAAATATTTCATAGGTTAATTATGGTATGATCGAAGTGATATAGCAGCTTTTAATAGAAACGGGAGGAACTGACATTGAAAAAAAAGACAGCTTCATTGCGAATGAAAACATTGGCGGCCGGCGCTGCGGTTGCTGCGGCTTTATCTGTGGGAGCGGTTTCTGATCTGCCGGGGGCAAAATGGCTGCATCCGGCGGCTGCTCAAGCTGCGGAAACGGTATTTAAACAAAATCATGCGGCATCCGGTTTCTTGGCGGGACGGTATGACGCGCATGCGATGTCTCCGACGATGTTCAACTGGTCAAGAGAAAGCCGGTTTACAAGCACTGCCGATGGCGCGTTAAAATGGGAAAAGAATGTTCCGGCCAATCCTCAAAACGGTGCGGGAGCCGCGGTTGACGGGGACGGCACCGTATTTATTCAATCAAAAGACGGGAAGCTGACGGCGTATCATCCGGACGGTACTGTGAAATGGGTGACGGAAAACCTCGGGACGACCTATACGCTGACTCCGGTGCTCGGAACAAACGGTGTCATTTATCTTCCTTCTCACGATAAAAAACTGTATTTCATCGACAAAGAAACCGGAACCATTTTAACTTCAGTTCCGCTGAGCGGAGCGCCTAGTTCCGATGCGGCTATCGGATCTGACGGCACGCTGTATGTGTCGACGCTGGATAACTATATCTATGCGATTAAACCGACGTCGCCTTCGACATGGACGCAAAAGTGGAAGTTTAAAACAAACGGCGTGGTCGGCTCCGCTCCCGTGTTAGCATCAAACGGCACTCTGTATACGGCAACGTACAATAATATCTTTTACGCGATCAATTCCGGAACGGGCCAAGTGAAATGGTCAAAAACGACGTCCAACGGGTTTAAAGGCTATCCGGTTATTGATAGAGACGGCACCGTTTACGCCGGAAACCAGGACGGCAGCTTATACGCCTATACATCAACGGGTGCTGTAAAGTGGACGTTCCCGTTAAACGGTTTCTCCAGCTCTTCATTAGCGATCGACCATAACGGCAATGTGTATATCGGTTCCGGAAGCGGCGAGCTGTTTTCCATCAGCAAAACCGGCAATATGAACTGGTCTTTCTATACGGACGGGCCTGTGAGAACGGCGCCGCTGATTGATGCGGACGGCAATGTGTACTTCGGTTCTGACGATAAAAATGTCTATGCGGTTGACGCTGACGGTAATGAAAAATGGCGCTATCAAACAGACAGCAATGTCATTTCCTCCCCGGTTCTGGCTGAAGACGGCACGCTTTACGTCGGCACTTATACGAAACTGCTCGCATTCGGGGCAAAAAAATCATAAAAAAAGAATCCGCGTCATCTGCGCGGATTCTTTTTTTATTTAGAGGCTTGAATAAATACGCCTTTTTCATGAGAAAATTCTTTAAAGCCGTACACACCGTGATATGAACCGATCCCGCTCGTATTGACACCGCCGAACGGAAGGTTGACGTCAGTGAAATGAACGACGACATCATTGATAGAAGCATTGCCGGATGTCGTATGCTGCAGAACATAATCGATCAGCTCCTGATTATGGCTGAATACATACAAGGCAAGCGGCTTGTCCCGTTCAGTGATGTAATCAACGGCTTCACTGATATCTTCGTAATTCATAATCGGCAGAATCGGTGCGAAGATTTCTTCCTGCATGATCTTCATATCAGGCGTGACGTTTGTCAGCACGGTCGGAGAAATCGTGCGGTCATGCGCATCGAATACGCCGCCGAACGCCGTTTTCGCCCCTTTTTCAATGGCGTCATCATACAGGGCTTTGACACGGTTAAAGTTGCGGTCATTGACAATCTGCGTGAATTTGTTGCGGTCAACCGTATGATCATCCTCCATAAAACCTGCATTGACAATGGTTTGCAGGAGATCTGTAAAGGTGCTCTGCACTTCTTTCTTCATAAGGAGATAGTCAGGTGCGATACATGTTTGCCCCGCATTGACAAATTTGCCGACGGCGATTTTTTTCGCCGCGTCCATCAAATCATAGCCGCTGTCGATGATCGTCGGGCTTTTTCCGCCAAGCTCAAGTGTGACGGACGACAAGTGCTTCGCCGCTGCCGTCATGACGATTTTACCGACATTCGTGCTTCCGGTGAAGAAAATGTGGTCAAACGGCTGGTCGAGCAGTTCTGTGGCGACATCGACCTCACCTTCAAAAATGGCGACTTCTTCTTCGTGAAATGCCTCGCGAATAACTGTCGCGGCGATATGGCTCGTCTCCATTGTAAAATCGGACAGCTTCACAATCGCGCTGTTGCCGGCCGCAATGGCAGCCGCAAGCGGAGCCATCGTCAGCATAAACGGATAATTCCACGGGCCGAGAATTAAGGTGACGCCTTTTGGCTCGTACATTAATACGCCGTCAGCGTCGGGGCTGACGGATGAGCCGACGCGTTTCGGCGCCATCCAGGTGTCGAGATTGTTCATATTATCTTTAATCGCCTTGATCGTTCCCTGCGTTTCCGCTCTTTTCACCTCATGATAAGGCTTGCGGACGTCCCGTCTGATCGCCTCAATGATTTCTTCTTCATGTGCGGTGACGGCATCTAAAAAGCGCTGAAGCTTTTCTCTGCGCTGCCCGGCTGTTGAAGCACGCAGCGTTTTTTGATTTTTTTTCTGAAGCTCAAAGACGCGTTTGATGTCTGCTTTTATATGCTGATTCATCGGTCTTCCTCCTCTGGTTGCTTTTTTGTTTCTTCAGGGCCTATTATAATGTGATGTGTTTTTGCGGCAAAGACAGCGTAAACACATCTATACGTTACCGTACAAATTGCGGTGATCTGTCTAATGAAAGGAGTGTCTCTTATGCCGGATTCTGTGACAACTGACATCAAACAAGCGCTTTTGGCCATGCTTGGAGAGCGGGATATCCGCCGTGTGACCATGAAGGACATCGCCGAACGGGCGCGTGTGAGCCGGGGGACACTGTACCTTTATTACGAAGATAAATATGCGATTTTAGAGGATATAGAGGAAGAAATGAAAGACGGGCTGAGCGAAGCGCTGTATGATTCGCTGAAGCATAAAGATGTGCTTCATTTACATGGCGGATGGCAAAAAGTGCATCCGACCCTGTCTTTTGTTGATCGGCATCGGGTGTTTTTTCAAACGATGATGGATCGTCATAAAATGCCGTATTTTCACTTTCATGCTTTTTTAAAAGATGTGTTCCGGCATGATGTGCTGCTGTCACCGGTCAATGCGGATTTCTCACCGACTGAACAGGATATGTACATTCATTACCGCGCTTTATACATGTATGCCATTGTGTTGTACTGGCTGAATGAGGAGCCCGGGGCATCCCCGGAAGCGATCAGCGGACAGGTGTGGGATTTGATTTCTCAAAAACGGTTTTACTGGCTGTTCGGCCGCCGGGTGCCGGAACAAGAAGAAAAAAAGCCCGCCGACCGCCGGGTGACAAGGACGAGGCAGGCCTTGCAAGAAGCCATGATCGGCTTAATGGCGGAAAAAAAAGAGTACGCGGCAATCACGATTTCCGATATTGCCCGTCAAAGCAACCTCCGCCGTGCCACTTTTTATGACCATTACGCCAACAAAGAAGCATTGCTGAAAACGATCATCCATCAATCATGCCGGGATCTGATCGGATTATTGACGGTAAAAGGAGAGCCTGCCGACTGTTCCATGGAAGAAGCGGAATCCGCGCTCGTCGGTCTCTTTTCGGCGCTGTCGGACGGCCTGCCGCTCGTTCATTTTCTGAGAGAGGGTTCGGGAGTGCCTGACGTCATCCCGGAAATGTTCAGAGCGCTGCAATCGTTTTATCTTCATCAGCCCCTGCACATTCAGGCGGGCAAAAAACTCTATGCATATTATGTCGCGTCCATGCTCGTCGGTCTGATTCAATATCGTCTTCATGAAGGAAAAGACCACGCGCCGGACATGTTGGCCCGGGAGTTTCTGCAGTTTTTGGATGTAAAGAAGTATCGGGTGATTTTGCTGTGAGGATGATGAAAAAGAACTCAGCCGAAAACAGGCCGGGTTCTTTTTTGCTGTTTTCTTTGAGAAGCGCCGATATGAAGTGTCCGGCTTTATCCCTTATAAAAAAGATACCTTCCATATGACGCCTGATCAGCATTCTGCCGCCAAACATGACAAATGTCATATTCGGGGCATGATGGCTGCTACTACAACCGCCGCGAGCGCCTCGGTATACTTGGAATCATAATAAAAAAAAGGGGATATGACATTCATGATCAATCACGCCGCAACTCAAAAACAAGCGTCTTTAAAAAAGCAGGTTGCCGCATTTTCCGGCGCCGATACAAAGCATAGTGTCATTCAGCTTTTCAACACGTTTGTGCCGTTTTTTGCCCTTTGGTTTCTTGCTTACTTCAGCCTCAATGTCTCCTATCTTCTGACCCTCGCCTTTACTGTTATAGCAGCGGGATTTTTGACAAGAATCTTTATTATTTTCCACGACTGCTGCCATCAATCCTTTTTCAAACAAAAGAAGCTGAACCGGCTGTTCGGGTTTATTTCAGGTGTGCTGACACTGTTTCCGTTCCTTCAATGGCAGCGCAGCCACTCCATTCATCATGCGACGAGCAGCAACTTAGATAAACGGGGCACCGGCGATATTTGGATGATGACCGTTAAGGAATACAACGAAGCCTCAGCCTGGACAAAAGTACGCTACAGACTTTATCGCAATCCGTTTATTATGTTTATTCTCGGCCCGATTTACGTATTTCTGATTAAAAACCGTTTCAATGTAAAAGGCGCCCGCCGCAAGGAGCGCTGGAACACCTATTTCACGAACGCGGCGATTGTCTTATTGGCTGCTGCGACGTGCCTGCTTGTCGGCTGGGAAAACTTTTTGCTTGTTCAGGGTCCGATCTTCCTTATTTCGGGGTCAATCGGCGTCTGGCTCTTTTATGTTCAGCACACGTTTGAGGACTCTTATTTTGAAGCCGATGAGCATTGGGACTATGTGCAGGCCGCGGTAGAAGGAAGCTCCTTTTACAAGCTTCCGAAGCTTTTGCAATGGCTGACAGGCAATATCGGCTACCATCATGTCCACCACTTAAGCCCGAAAGTGCCGAACTACAAGCTGGAAGCCGCCCATGAGGGGCACGAGCCTTTAAAAAACGTACCGACCATTACGCTTAAAACAAGTCTTGAATCCATGAAATTCCGTCTGTGGGATGAGGACGAAAAGCAATTTGTCACCTTTCGGGAGGCGCGGAAAAAACCGGCGCCCCATCCGGTGCCGAAAGAACCTTTAAAGAAAAATGCCTGATATGGCGCGCGGCTCTTTCTCTTATCAGAAAGGGCCTTCTCTTCATGCGTGATGATGCAATGAAGGCGGTGTTTTGATAAAGTGATGGTAGACACAAGCAGCAGAAGGTGGAACAAAGATGAAGAAGTATTTTAAATTTCAAAAACTGAACGGGATTTCTCCTTATATATGGACGATTTTTTTCATCTTGCCTTTTTATTTTATTTTTAAAAGCTCTTCTACCTTTGTCATCGTGGCCGGCATCATTTTCACACTTGTTTTCTTTGGCGCATACCGCTTCGCATTTGTTGCAAAAGGCTGGCCGCTTTACTTATGGGCGCTTCTTCTGATCGGCATTTCGACCGGCTCAGTTATGCTGTTCAGCTATATTTACTTCGCCTTCTTTATCGCCTACTTCATCGGCCATATCCGAGACAAAGTTCCATTTTACATCTTATATTACATTCATATCATCAGTGCGGCGGTTGCCGTCAACTTCAGCCTTGTTCTGAAAAAAGAGTGGTTTTTGACACAAATTCCTTTTATCGTCATCACTCTGATCAGTGCCATCCTGCTCCCGCTCAGCATTCGAAGCAGAAAGGCACGGGAGCGCCTTGAGGAGAAATTAGAATATGCAAATGAGCGAATCGCCGATCTTGTGAAGCTGGAAGAAAGGCAGCGCATCGCCCGGGACCTTCACGATACACTTGGACAAAAGCTCTCCTTAATCGGACTGAAAAGCGACCTTGCCCGAAAGCTGATTTACAAGGACCCTGAACAGGCCCGCACTGAGCTGAAAAGCGTGCAGCAGACGGCCCGCACCTCCTTAAATGAGGTCAGAAAAATCGTCTCATCGATGAAAGGCATCCGATTGAAGGATGAGCTCGGCAATGTTCGGCAAATTCTTGAAGCGGCAGGAATTGAATTTGTGTATGAAGAAAAAGAAGCGCCAAAACATATCTCTCTGCTGAACGAAAACATCGTCAGCATGTGCATAAAAGAAGCCGTCACCAATGTCGTGAAACACAGCGGCGCCAAAGTATGCCGCATCACCATTCAGCAGCTTTGGAAAGAGGTTGTCATTACGGTGGAAGATGACGGCAGCTTTCAATGCAAAGAAGACCGCTTTTTTTCAAAGGGGCACGGCCTGCTTGGAATGAGGGAACGTCTTGAATTCGCAAACGGCAGTTTAGCCATCGATACAGCCGCCGGAACAAAGCTGACCATGAGAATCCCGAATGATTCAAAATCAAAAGAAAAGGATGGTAGCAGATGATCAACATCTTCATTGCCGAGGATCAGCAAATGCTGCTCGGCGCACTCGGTTCCCTGTTGAATTTAGAAGAGGATATGACGGTTGTCGGCAAAGGCACAAGCGGCCAGGATGCCATCGATTTCGTGGAAAAACATGCGCCCGACATCTGTCTGATGGATATCGAAATGCCCGGGAAATCAGGTCTTGAAGCGGCAGAAGAACTCAAGGACAGCGGTGTAAAGATCATCATTTTGACGACCTTTGCCCGCTCCGGCTATTTTCAGCGGGCGCTAAAAGCAGGCGTCAGCGGGTACATGCTCAAGGACAGCCCGAGCGATGAGCTCGTCAGCGCCATCCGCAGCGTCATGAAAGGAAGACGCGTCTACGCACCTGAATTAATGGAGGACATCTATAGTGAGGAAAACCCGCTGACCGAACGGGAAAAAGAGGTGCTCGAGCTTGTCGCAGACGGAAAAAACACGAAAGAAATCGCAAACGCCCTCAGCATCAAAAGCGGCACAGTCCGCAATTACGTTTCGATGATCCTGGATAAATTAGAAGTGAAAAATCGAATTGAAGCCATTACCCGATCAAAGGAAAAGGGCTGGTTTAAGTAACCCGCCCTCAGCTTGTTCAGCCAGTGTTTTTGCACTGGCTTGTTTCTTTTTCACCGTCACTCCGTCTCTTCCTTCCACTTCTTATCAATCAGCATTTTCCCCGGCCAAGTGTATGCCATGATGCCGCCGTCTGCGGTGATGTCTTCTCCCGTGACGTAAGAACTGTCGTCTGAAGCGAGGAAGAGCGCGACGGCTGCCATTTCTTCCGGTTTTCCAAGCCGGCCGAGCGGCGTGATCCATTTGTTGGCTTCACGGAACGCTTCGCCCATTTCGTCTTCTGTCGTGCCTGCCAATTTATCAATGAGCGGCGTTTCAATCGTGCCCGGCGATAAGGAATTGACGCGGATTCCGCTTCTGGCGTAATCAATGGCCATCGCTCTCGTCAGGTTCGTGATTCCGCCTTTTGCGGCGTTATAGCCGGAGCGGTCAAGGTCTGCGGCCCGGCCGGACATGGAGGAGGTGTTGATGATGGAGCCTCCTTTTTCGAGCATGAGCGGAATCAGGTATTTGCTGCATAGAAATGTGCCGCGCAGATCGACGGCGATGATCCGGTCAAACAGGTCGACCGGGTATTCATGGACTTTTCCGCCCTCTTGGTCAACACCGGCATTGTTAAACAGAATATCAATTGTTCCGTACTTTTGCTGAATGCCGTCCGCAAAAGACTTTACGTTTTCTTCGTCTGATACATCAAGGTGAAAGGCTTCTGCTTCTCCGCCGTTTTTTCTGATAGCGCTGACGGTTTCATTCAGTTCGCTTTCATTGATGTCACCGCAGATCACGCGGGCGCCTTCATCGGCGAAAACCCGTGCCGTCGCTTGTCCGATGCCTGTCGCGGCCCCTGTGATGATTGCGGTTTTGTCTGTTAATCTTCCCATATTGCGATTCCTCCTTTTTTTATATCTGTTCCCGCTGAATAGGGGGATAAACATACGGAGGCCTGTTTCTAAATACCTATTAAATATGTTAATATTATGTATATACATCATTGGGAGGTTTACATATTTTGAAGATACAGCATAAGAAGGAGATAGCGTTTTATTGTTATGCCATTGTTCCTATGGGATTTGTGATTTACACCGTTATCTCTATTCTATTTCAGGGCATCATATTTCCTCTCACTGTAAGAAATGTTCTTCATGAGTCTTTGCGAAACTTGGGATCTCTTATCTTATTTAGTTTGTTTTTCTACCCGTCATACATATGGATGAAGAAGGAATTCGGCCGCCGGAAAGAAGCAGAGAGGAGAGGATGATCAACATTCTCTCTTTTTTATTGATAAAATGGGTGAAATGAATCCATTAACATGTTAAATTTACAATATATGCATCTGCTAATCCTAGTTGACAATTGTCACTGTATATGATAAATAGATGCTGAAAAGATTTTACATAACATCAAAGCATAATTAAAGGAGAGATCTGAAGTGCGGAAAAAAAAGTTTAAAGCAGAATCCAAGCGATTGCTGGACATGATGATTAACTCCATTTACACGCAGAAGGAAATTTTTCTCCGCGAGTTAATTTCCAACGCGAGCGATGCGATTGACAAAATCTATTACAAGGCGTTAACCGATGATTCATTAACGTTTGATCAAGACAATTACTACATAAAAGTGACGGCGGACAAAGAAGCGAGAACGCTCACCGTCACAGACACCGGTATCGGGATGACAAAAGACGAGCTTGAACAGCATCTCGGCACAATTGCGAAAAGCGGTTCACTCGCTTTCAAGCAAGAAAATGACTCGAAAGACGGCCATGACATTATCGGCCAGTTCGGCGTCGGGTTTTATGCGGCATTTATGGTGGCTGATAAAGTCACGGTGAAAAGTAAGGCGCTCGGCAGTGACGAGGCGTATGTATGGGAGTCGGAAGGGGCTGCCGGCTACACGATCGCGCCGTGTGACAAGGAAACCGTCGGTACGGAAATCACTTTGCAAATAAAAGAAAACACGGAAGATGAAAGCTATGATGAGTTTTTAGAAAACTACCGCATCAAAGCGATCGTGAAAAAGTACTCTGATTTTATCCGCTACCCGATCAAAATGGAAGAGACGGTCAACAAGCCGAAAGAGGGCAGCGAGAACGAATTTGAAGAAGTTCAGGAAGAACAGACGGTCAACAGCATGGTGCCGATCTGGAGAAAAAACAAAAGCGAGCTGACGGATGAGGATTACGAGGCTTTTTACGCCGAGAAGCATTACGGTTTTGATAAACCGCTGACCCATGTGCATATCAGCGTCGATGGAGCGGTGCGCTACAATTCGATTTTGTTTATTCCGGAAAACATGCCGTTTGACTATTATACGAAGGAATTCGAAAAAGGATTGGAGCTGTATTCCAACGGCGTGCTGATCATGAACAAATGCGCCGACCTGCTTCCGGACCATTTCAGCTTTGTAAAAGGCATGGTGGATTCTGAGGATCTGTCGCTGAACATTTCCAGAGAGATGCTGCAGCACGACCGCCAGCTGAAGCTGATTGCGAAAAACATCAATAAAAAAATCAAAGCCGAACTGAAGAGCCTGCTGAAGAACAAAAGGGAAAAATACGAATCTTTCTATGAATCTTTCGGCAGACAGCTGAAATTCGGCGTCTATAATGATTTCGGCGCGAATAAAGACGTATTAAAAGATCTGCTTCTCTTCTATTCATCTAAGGAGAAAAAGCTCGTCACTCTGGACGAATATGTGTCCAGAATGCCTGAGGATCAAAAATATATCTATTACGCGTCCGGCGATTCATATGAGCGGATTGAAAAGCTGCCGCAAACTGAAATGGTGGCGGACAAAGGCTACGAGATTTTATATTTCACGGAAGATATTGATGAATTCGCGATCAAAATGCTGACAAGCTATGAGGAAAAAGAGTTCAAATCCGTATCCAGCGCCGACTTAGGCATCGACAGTGATGAGGATGAAAAGCAGACTGAAGCCGAAGAAAACGAATATAAAGACCTGTTCGAAAGCATGAAAGAGATTCTTGCGGATAAAGTAAAGAACGTCAGAGCATCGAAACGTTTAAAATCTCATCCGGTCTGCTTTGCGACAGACGGCGAAGTGACGATCGAAATGGAAAAAGTGTTGAATGCTATGCCTGACAGCCAGCAGGTCAAAGCGGAAAAAGTGCTGGAAATCAACCCGAATCACGAAGTGTTTGAGACGCTAAAGAACGCGCACGGACAAGATCGGGAAAAGCTTGCATTATACACAAATCTTCTCTACAATCAGGCGCTTCTGATTGAAGGGCTGCCGATCCATGATCCGGTCGAATTTACGAATGACATTTGCAAAGTTATGGTATGACGCCAAAAAGGAATCGCCCAGCGGGGGCGATTCCTTTTTTTATTACAGTGTGCGCTGTTTAAGAATTTGATTTTGTTTGCTGCGCTTCTTTAAGGAGAACCGTTTTTTCAAGTGCGTTTCGATTTCTTCTAAACTTCTGCCCTTCGTTTCAGGAACGATGTAAGCAGCGAAGAAGAAGGATGAGAGGCAAATGACTGAGAATATTCCGAATACCCAGCCGATGCCCATAGCGCTCAGCATAAGCGGGAATACCAGTGAAACGATCAGGTTGGTTGCCGACAGGATCAATGTCGTAAATCCGGTTGCGGCTCCGCGTGCGTTTGACGGGAACAGCTCCGGCATCAGAACCCATACGACGGGACCCCATGTCGCCTGGTAGAAAACGATATAGATGCCGAGAAACAGCACGGTCAGCCATGCTGTTGAAGCTGACAGGCCGGCCAGAAGGAGAATGGCTGATAGTGACGCCAGGCTCAAGGTAATGCCGACGCTTCCCCACATCAGCAGTTTTTTCCGGCCGATCCGGTCAATTAAGATCATGGCGGTGATACACATGATGACGTTTAAGACACCGATGCCCATCGTGCCGAGAACGGACGCCGAAGTGCCGAGTCCAGCCTTTGTAAAGATGGTCGGCGCATAGTAAATCACCGTGTTAATACCGACCGCCTGCTGGAAGATGGCGAGGCCGATCCCGATCAGCAGCATAGGACGGATCCATTTGGCTTTCAGCAAGCCGAGCGTAGATTCTTTTTTCTCGGCTTCACCTTGTTTCATTTCCGCTAATTCAACAGCGATATCCTCTTTGTCGTGGGTCATTTCCATGACTTGTCTGGCTTCCTGCTCACGGCCGCGTTTGACGAGCCATCTCGGAGATTCCGGCATAAACGCGATTCCGATTAATAAAAGCGCCGCCGGTACTGCGGCGAGACCGACCATCCAGCGCCAAGCTTCAAACGGGGTGAATATGTAATTCACGATATATGCGAGTAAAATTCCGGTTACAATCATTAAGTTATTCAATGTGCCGAGCGTTCCGCGTATTTTCGTCGGCGCCATCTCAGATAGATAAACGGGAACCAGCGCCGTTGAGCCGCCGACGGCTAACCCGAGAATGACACGGGAGATAATCAGCATAGTGACGGTTTGCGAAGCTGCACAGGCAAGCGCGCCGATAATAAAAATGAGTGAAAGGACGAAAACCACTTTTCTCCGGCCCCATCGGTCAGAGCATGTCCCGCTTAAGGCGGACCCGAAAATCGCACCGAGCAGCAGCATGCTGACGACCAATCCCTCGGTCAGCGTGTTTAAAGGAATATCATTGTTAATAAATAACAAAGCCCCTGAAATCACACCGGTGTCATAGCCGTAAAGCAGCCCGCCTAATGCTCCGAAAAAGTAAATCAGGTATTTTTTGGTGTTTTTCTTCACAGATGATCCTCCTCATCTTTTGGAACGCATAATAGTTTATTTAGATAACTATTTCATTCCCCGAAGAGAAAAATATAAACATAAAAAAAACACGCCCCTTTTAAAAGGCGTGTTTTTTTTCTTAGGAAAACAGCTTGTCGATAAACGCGATTTCTTCAGCAGATAGCGTAATGGAGGCTGCTTTCATGTTGTCTTTTAATTGATCCGCGCGTTTGGCGCCCGGAATCAGGATATCGATTTCAGGTCTCGCCAAGTACCAGGCAAGCACGATATGCGCCGTATCGGCATTGTGCTTTTCGGCAATCGGTTTGAGCTGCTTGACTTTTTTGATGTTTTCTTTAAACTGCTCCCCTTGGAAATGCGCCTGATCATTGCGCAGGTCGCCTTCAGGGAAGGTGGTGTTCTCGTCGTATTTGCCGGCCAGCAGTCCGGATACGAGCGGGAAGTACGGAATGAATGAGATGCCGTGTTCTGTCGTATAAGGGAAGAAAGTCTTTTCCGCCTCACGGTTCAGCAGGTTGTATTCTCCTTGAATCACGTCGACTAAGCCGTCTTTATTGGCTTCTTTCAGCTGTTCCAAAGAGAAATTGGATACGCCGATGGAACGGATTTTTCCTTCTTTTTTCAGCTCATTCAACGCTTGAACGGCTTCGTCCTTCGGCGTGTGCTCATCCGGGAAATGGATGTAGAATAAATCGATGTAATCAGTCTGCAGGCGTTTCAGGCTGTCTTCGACCGATTGTTTCAGAAAAGCCGGTGAATTGTCGAAAACAAAGTCATCGCCTTCTTTTCTGTGAGCGGCTTTTGTGGCGATGAAGACATCCTCGCGGTTACATTCTTTCAGCACCTCGCCGATTAATTCTTCAGAACGGCCCACACCGTAAATATAGGCGGTATCTAACATGGTAACACCGCTTTTAATCGCTTCCCGGACCAATTCTTTTCCCGTTTCTTCATTCAGATTCGGATAGAGATTGTGTCCGCCGACCGCATTTGTTCCCAAACCGATCGGAAATACCTTTAGGTCAGTTTTGCCGATTGTTACTTTGCTCATGTTTTCGCCCCCTGAAAAAATTGGATATCATAGCGGCTGCCGGAAAAATACGGCAGCGTTCTCTATTAACTATAACGCTATGCCAAGTGAATGTCGATTTGATGCTCTTGGCAATACTTCGTATATTCCTCATCGAGCTGCTGAGAAGTGACAATGCTGTGAAGCCGGTCGAAAGGCGCGTATGTCAAAAGCGTGGATTTGCCGAATTTGGAATGATCCGCGAGCAGATACACTTCGTTCGCCTTTTCGGAAATTCTCTTTTTCACCTCGTATTCCAGTAAGTCGGAATTCGTCAGGCCGTGGGTGATCGTTGTCCCGGTAGCGGACATGAACGCCTTGTTAATGTTGTATTTATTGAGTGTGCTCGGATCATCAATGCCGACAAACGACCTTGTCTTCCGTTTGTAGTTATTGCCGATGATGATCAGGTCGATATTTTTCATGGATGAAGCCGCGTTAATAATATCAAGGCTGTTCGTCAAAACCGTTACATTCTTATCGGGATCAAGCGTCTCCAGCATCGATTTGGTCGTCGTGCCGGAATCAATAAATACAAGATCGTGATCCTCGATAAACCGTGACGCATAGCGGGCGATTTTGATTTTTTCATCCTGATGTTGAATGGTGCGGTTTTCAAAAGGGACGAGCACAGATTTTTCGGCTGACGTCACGCCGCCGTACACCTTTTTGATAACCCCTTTTTCCGCAAGCTTATTAATATCGCGTCTGACCGTGTTTTTAGAGACGTTGAATACCTCGCACAGCTCATCCAGCGAAGTGGCTCCGTGTTTGAGAATGTATTCTTCCATCTCCTGAATCCGCATCAGTTTCATAAAAAAACTCCTTCTAGAATTCTTAAAGTAATTAAAATATATAATAAACACCAGAAGTTAATCAATAGTTACTTAACAAATGATAAAAAAGAGGGATCATCCCCTCCGATTCGACACGGTTCTCCAAGTTCCTGTTTTCCCGATCAAAAAAAGTACGATAAAAATAATGAAAAAATTTTGATTTTTTAGATTGACTTGAAGATGTGTTGGGCTTACAATGTAACCAAGAAATGACCAAAACATAACCTGTAAAATCAAAAGTGAAAGATGTAACCGTTTGCTTTTTCCGGTACATGACCAACTTTACATGGAAAGATTGGGAGTCACCATCATTTTAGCATTTGTAAGCGTTTAATTCATGTCTTTTATATGTAAAAGATGAATATATTCATCCGTTATTATCCAGCTGAACAGGATGTTTACTATTTAAGGAGGCAATGAGAATGGCAGAGATCAGAAAACTGAAAAACTACATCAATGGTGAATGGGTTGAAAGTAAGACAGATCAATATGAAGACGTTGTCAATCCGGCTACAAAAGAAGTGATGTGCCAGGTTCCGATTTCTACGCGGGAGGATGTGGAATACGCCGTCCGCTCAGCGTCAGAGGCATTTCAAACATGGTCAAAGACGGCAGTGCCGCGCCGTGCGAGAATTCTATTTAACTATCAGCAGCTTCTCCAGCAGAACAAAGAAGAGCTTGCCCGTCTGATTACTTTGGAAAACGGTAAAAACACGACGGAGGCACTCGGTGAAGTGGGACGCGGAATTGAAAACGTCGAATTCGCAGCGGGCGCGCCGTCACTCATGATGGGCGATTCACTTGCCTCTATCGCGACGGATGTAGAGGCGGCGAACTACCGCTATCCGATCGGGGTGGTCGGCGGTATCGCACCGTTCAACTTCCCGATGATGGTCCCGTGCTGGATGTTCCCGATGGCGATTTCGTTAGGAAACACGTTCATTCTGAAGCCGTCTGAGCGCACGCCGCTGTTAACGGAAAAACTGGCAGAGCTGTTTGAACAGGCCGGTCTGCCGAAGGGCGTCTTCAATGTCGTGCACGGCGCGCATGACGTCGTAAACGGCGTTCTTGAACATCCGGATATTAAAGCCATCTCATTCGTCGGTTCAAAACCTGTCGGCGAGTATGTTTTCAAAAAAGGCAGCGAACATTTGAAACGCGTGCAAGCGTTAACGGGCGCGAAAAACCATACGATCGTGCTGAATGACGCCCACCTTGAAGATACGGTCACAAACATTATCGGTGCGGCATTCGGTTCGGCAGGAGAGCGCTGCATGGCATGCGCGGTTGTGACGGTTGAAGAAGGAATCGCCGATGAGTTTATGGCGAAATTACAGGAAAAAGCAGCGGACATCAAGATCGGAAACGGACTGGATGACGGCGTGTTCTTAGGCCCGGTCATCCGCGAGGACAACAAAAAACGCACGCACAGCTATATTGAAAAAGGCATCGAAGAAGGAGCGAGACTTCTTTGTGACGGGCGTGAAAACGCAACGGAAGACGGCTATTTCGTCGGACCGACGATTTTTGACAACGTGACGACGGATATGACGATCTGGAAAGATGAAATCTTTGCGCCCGTTCTGTCGGTCATCCGCGTGAAAAACTTAAAAGAAGCGGTGGACATCGCCAACCAGTCTGAATTTGCGAACGGCGCGTGTCTGTTCACTTCAAATGCGAACGCGATCCGCTACTTCCGTGAGAATATTGACGCGGGAATGCTCGGCATCAACCTTGGCGTCCCGGCGCCGATGGCATTCTTCCCGTTCTCTGGCTGGAAGTCTTCTTTCTTCGGCACATTGCACGCAAACGGAAAAGACAGCGTCGACTTCTATACACGTAAAAAAGTCGTGACGGCACGATACCCGTCTCCTGACTTCAATTGATCTGACAGCCGGCCCGGACGGCTTTGTGATTCCGTCCGGGTTTTCTTTTACCATCCATTAAGGAGGAATAAACATGAGTCATTTGCTGCGCAAACCGCAGGCCGATGAGATTTCTCAAGGCGTGAACATCATACATGACGTCACTTCAGCCAATTCAGACCTCAAATACGTCGGATTCAAAGTCGTTGACCTCACTCCCGGTTCCGCATATACAGAAGATTTGAAAAAGACGGAGTGCTGCATCGTTGCGGTAACGGGAAAAATCACCGTCACTGATTATGATCAGACATTTGAAAGCATCGGCACCCGTGAAAGCGTATTTGAAAGAAAACCGACGGACAGCGTTTATGTGTCCAATGACCGCTCTTTTGAAATCACAGCGGTCAGCGGGGCGAGGGTCGCGCTGTGCTACTCTCCGTCCGAACACCAGCTTCCGACAAAGCTGATTAAAGCGGAAGACAACGGTGTGGAACATCGCGGCAAGCTGGCAAACAAACGAACCGTTCATAACATTCTCCCCGATTCAGATCCATCGGCAAACAGCCTTCTCGTTGTTGAAGTTTACACGGACAGCGGCAACTGGTCGAGCTACCCGCCTCATAAACATGACCAAGACAATCTGCCAGATGAATCCTTTTTAGAAGAAACCTATTACCATGAAACGGACCCGCCGCAGGGGTTTGTCTTCCAGCGTGTGTACACTGACGACCGCTCGATTGACGAGACGATGACCGCAGAAAATGAAAACGTTGTCATCGTGCCGGCGGGCTATCACCCGGTTGGTGTTCCGGACGGGTATACCTCTTACTACCTGAATGTAATGGCGGGACCGACACGAAAATGGAAGTTTCATAATGATCCGGCCCATGAATGGATCCTGGAACGCTAACAAGTGAGGAGTGGCAGATAACGATGAAATATACGTTTAATGAAGAAAAAGAGTTTGATATTGTCGCGATCGGGCGCGCGTGTATTGATTTGAACGCGGCGGAATACAACCGGCCGATGGAAGAAACGATGACGTTTTCTAAATATGTCGGCGGCTCCCCGGCAAATATTGCGATCGGCAGCGCCAAGCTCGGATTAAAAGCCGGTTTTATCGGCAAAATCCCGGACGATCAGCACGGCAGATTCATCGTTTCCTATATGCAGGAAAAGGGCGTTGATACGTCACAAATGACCATTGACAGAGAAGGGCGCAAAGCCGGGCTCGCTTTTACGGAAATTCTCAGTCCTGAAGAATGCAGCATTCTGATGTACCGGGATGACGTGGCGGATTTGTATCTTGAGCCGTCCGAAGTCAGTGAAGGCTACATCGCAAACGCGAAAATGCTGCTCGTATCAGGTACGGCGCTTGCGAAAAGCCCGTCGCGCGAAGCCGTCTTAAAAGCGGTGCATATCGCAAAAAAACATGACGTAAAAGTCGTGTTTGAGCTCGACTACCGTCCGTATACATGGCAATCGGCAGAAGAAACAGCCGTGTACTACACGCTGGTGGCGGAACAATCCGATATCGTCATCGGTACGCGTGACGAATTTGACGTAATGGAAAACCGCAGCGGCGGAGATAACGATGAAACCGTCCGCCATTTGTTTGCGCACTCCGCCGATCTTGTCGTCATTAAGCACGGCGTTGACGGATCATACGCATACAGCAGATCGGGAGAAGTTTTCCGGGCGCATGCCTATAAAACAAAGGTGCTGAAGACCTTCGGAGCGGGTGATTCCTATGCGTCAGCCTTCATCTACGGACTTGTCAGCGGCCGGGATATTGAAACGGCTTTAAAATACGGGAGCGCTTCCGCTTCCATCGTCGTCAGCAAACACAGCTCCTCAGAAGCAATGCCGGCTGCCGGTGAAATCATCGAACTGATTGAAGCGCAGCACAGTCTTAACGGTAAATAGAACGTATAAAAGGTGGGATCGTTTGTGGGTAAGACAATTCGCTTAACGACAGCACAAGCGCTGATTCAATTCTTGAACCGGCAGTACATTCATGTTGACGGAAAAGAAGAGCCGTTCGTTGAGGGCATCTTCACGATTTTCGGCCACGGAAATGTGTTGGGGATCGGGCAGGCGCTTGAGCAGGACGCCGGGCACCTGAAAGTCTATCAAGGCAAAAACGAACAAGGCATGGCGCATGCCGCGATGGCATACAGCAAGCAGATGCTGAGAAGAAAAATTTACGCGGTATCGACATCGGTCGGTCCGGGTGCCGCTAACTTGACGGCTGCCGCGGGTACGGCGCTGGCCAATAATATCCCGGTGCTGCTGCTTCCGGCCGATACCTTTGCGACGAGGCAGCCTGACCCGGTGCTTCAGCAGGTGGAGCAGGAATACAGTGCCGCCGTCACGACAAACGATGCGTTAAAGCCCGTGTCCCGCTATTGGGACCGCATTACCCGACCCGAGCAGCTGATGAGCAGCTTAATCCGGGCATTTGAAGTGATGACAGATCCGGCAAAAGCGGGCCCGGCGACCATCTGCATATCTCAGGATGTAGAGGGAGAAGCATTTGATTTTGATGAAAGCTTCTTTGAAAAACGCGTTCATTACATTGACCGGATGCAGCCGAGCGAGCGTGAACTGAAAGGCGCCGCGGAAAGAATTAAGGAGAGCAGCCGTCCCGTCATTTTAGTGGGCGGCGGCGCGAAGTACTCCGGCGCGCGTGAGGAATTAATCGCGCTTTCTGAAACATACGGCATTCCGCTTGTCGAAACGCAGGCCGGCAAGTCAACGGTTGAAGCCGATTTCGCCAACAATCTGGGCGGCATGGGCATCACGGGCACCCTCGCCGCAAACAAAGCCGCCCGCCAGGCTGATCTGATCATCGGTGTCGGCACACGGTACACGGACTTTGCGACATCCTCGAAAACGGCGTTTGATTTTGACAAAGCAAAATTTTTGAATATCAACGTCAGCCGCATGCAGGCTTACAAGCTTGACGCGTTTCAGGTCGTAGCCGATGCGAAAGTGACGCTCGGCAGGCTGCACGGCTTATTAGACGGATATAAAAGTGCATTCGGCACGGCGATTAAAGATTGGAAAGATGAATGGCTTGCTGAACGGGACCGGCTCGGAAAGGTCACTTTTACACGTGACGCGTTCGAACCGGAAATTAAAAACCATTTCTCACAGGATGTGTTAAACGAGTATGCCGACGCGCTTGAGACTGAGCTGCCGCAGACAACGGCGCTGTTGACCATCAATGACACGATTCCTGAAGACAGCGTCGTCATCAGTTCGGCGGGATCTCTTCCGGGAGATTTGCAGCGGCTGTGGCATTCCAACGTCCCGAATACGTACCACCTCGAGTACGGCTATTCTTGCATGGGGTATGAAGTATCAGGCACGCTCGGCCTCAAGCTGGCTCATCCCGACAAAGAAGTCTATTCACTCGTCGGCGACGGAAGCTTTCTGATGCTGCACTCAGAGCTGATTACCGCGCTTCAATATAACAAAAAAATCAATGTCCTGCTCTTTGACAACTCCGGATTCGGCTGTATCAACAACCTGCAGATGGATCACGGGAGCGGCAGTTATTTTTGCGAGTTCCGCACAGAGGACAATCAGATTTTAAACGTTGATTACGCGAAGGTGGCAGAGGGCTACGGCGCTAAAACATACAGAGCCAATACCGTTGAAGAACTGAAAGCGGCGCTTGAAGATGCGAAAACGCAAGACGTATCCACTTTAATTGAAATGAAAGTTCTGCCGAAAACGATGACGGACGGCTATGACAGCTGGTGGCATGTCGGCGTGGCGGAAGTGTCGGAGCAGGAAAGCGTTCAGCGGGCATACGAAGCGAAAGAGACGAAGCTGAAGTCTGCAAAGCAGTACTAGAGGGGAGGCATCACGATGGGCAAACAAGATATTCTGTGGGGCATCGCTCCCATTGGGTGGCGCAATGACGATATGCCGGAAATCGGAGCCGGGAATACGCTGCAGCATTTGTTAAGCGATATTGTTGTCGCCGGCTTTCAAGGTACGGAAGTGGGAGGGTTTTTCCCTGAACCCTCCGTCCTGAATAAGGAGCTGGCTCTCCGGAACTTACGGATTGCGGGGAAATGGTTCAGCAGCTTTATCATACAAGACGGTATTGAAAAAACGGCTGAACAATTTACAGAACACTGTGATTATTTGCAGAAAGTCGGAGCGGATGTCGCCATCGTTTCTGAACAGACGTACAGCGTTCAGGGCTTGGATATTGATGTATTTAAGGAAAAACCGCATTTCTCAGATGAAGAATGGGATACGCTGTGCCAAGGCTTGAACCGTCTCGGGAAAATCGCTGGCGAATACGGGCTGGACCTCACGTTTCATCATCATCTCGGCACAGGCGTCCAGACGGCGGAAGAAGTTGACCGGCTGATGGATGGAACGGACCCGCGGTATGTCCATTTACTTTATGATACCGGCCATGCCTATATCTCGGACGGAGACTATATGACGATTCTCAACAAGCATATGGATCGGATCAGACACGTTCATTTCAAGGACGCGCGGTTTGACATTATGGAGCGGTGCAGACAGGAAGGCAAGTCATTCAGGCAGTCGTTTTTACAGGGCATTTTTACGGTTCCCGGAGACGGATGCATCGATTTTACCGAAGTATACCGAACGCTCGTCCGTCATGATTATTCAGGCTGGATCGTCATCGAAGCCGAACAAGACCCGGCAGTCGCCAATCCGCTTGAGTACGCGCTGATTGCGAGAAAGTACATCGACAGTGAATTGCTTGATCCTGCAAATTAGAGGGGGACTTATATGAATAGTGCCAAGGCGGAATCAGCTTTCAGCAAAAGGACCATCGCCGCAGCATTAGCAAATTACATTGATGCGGGTTCCATCGTGGCAGGATCAGCGGGTTTATCTATGTGGGTCAGCTACTTGAAGCTGTCCGACAGCCAGATCGGATTGCTCGGCGCCTTCAGCGCAAATGCGATATCAGCGGCCATCGGAGCGTTGCTCGGCGGGTATTTGGCTGATAAGGTCGGCCGAAAAGCTGTATACACAAACAGTATGCTCGTCTACGCCTTAGGAATTTGTTTGGTTTTGTTTGGATTCAACTTTCCCATGCTGTTATGCGGATACATGATTATCGGGATTTCTGTAGGCGCGGATATTACAGCTTCATGGACCATTATCGCGGAAAACGCCCCTGAGAAAAACCGGGCGAGGCATTGCGGAGTGGCGCAGGTGGCGTGGGTCGCAGGAGCCGTTGTGGTTCTGCTGTTATCCGTTTTGGTCGGTGACCTCGGGCTTTTAGGAAATAAAATTGTCTTTGCGCATCTATTGGTGATCGCCCTGATCACATATGTGATAAGAAAGCGTTTACCTGAGTCGGATGCCTGGAAAAACAGTGAAGAGCGGGCTGCCGCCGTGAAAAAAACATCTTATTTTGACCTGCTTCAGCCGAAATTTTTCAAGAACATTTTGTTTTTAATGGGTGTGTTTCTCGTATGGAATCTCGCAGCGGGCGTCATGGGATTCTTCATGCCGTACATCTACCAGCAGGTCGGCGGCGTATCCGCAAATACGGCCAACATTCTGCAGATGACCCTGTTTATCTTCACCGGGCTCGGCGTCGCCTGTATCTTCATGCCTTTTGCAGATAAATATCGGAAAACGGTGTTCGGAATCTGCGCATGTATGGCCGTTGTCGGCTGGTCGCTGTTTTTACTGCCGTTTCAGGGGCTCCCGATGCTGCTTTTGTTTGTCTTAGCGATCGGCATCAATAACGGAGCCGGCCAGCAGGCGAACTACCAGCTGTGGGCAAGCGAGCTGTTCCCGACAGAACACAGAGCGTCAGCACAAGGGCTCATGTTCTTTCTCGTCCGTATTTCAATCGGAATTTGGAGTTTATTTGTGCCGGTCATCATGTCACAATTCGGCATCGGTTTTATGGCCGGTATTCTGCTCATATGTGTGACGGCCAGTATGATCATCGGGCTTGTCTTCGCGCCGAATACGTCCGGCAAGTCGCTTGAACAGATACAGGAGGAACTGTACGGCGCTCCTCAGGACGGCAGCGAGAAAAGAAAGACGAGAACCATTATTTGATTATCAGAAGGAGTGGCGATCAATGAATTTACGTATAGGTGTTATCGGAACCGGTGCTATCGGAAAAGAGCACATCAATCGCATCACAAATAAGCTGTCCGGAGCGGAAATTACCGCTGTCACAGATGTGAATCAGGAGGCCGCGCAGCAGACCGTTCAGGATTTCAATTTGAACGCCTCCGTTTATCCTGATGACGACAGCCTCCTCGCTGCTGAAAATGTGGATGCCGTCTTAGTGACAAGCTGGGGCCCGGCTCACGAGTCCAGCGTTTTGAAAGCGATTCAGCACGGCAAGCACGTGTTTTGTGAAAAGCCGCTTGCGACAACGGCAGAAGGCTGTATGCGCATTGTCGAGGAAGAAATGAAGACGGGAAAACGATTGGTGCAGGTAGGTTTCATGCGCAGGTATGACAGCGGTTACGTTCAGCTGAAAGAAGCGATTGACAACCGCGTGGTCGGCGAGCCGCTGATGATTCACTGTGCGCACCGCAACCCGACAGTCGCATCGAATTATTCAACGGACATGGCCGTCGTCGATACGCTCGTTCATGAAATTGATGTCCTCCACTGGCTCGTCAATGACGACTATGAATCCGTACAGGTGATCTATCCGAAAAAATCAAAAAATGCGCTGCCGCATCTGAAAGATCCGCAGATGGTCATCATCGAAACAAAAGGCGGCATCGTCATCAATGCCGAAATCTACGTGAACTGTAAATACGGCTACGACATTCAATGTGAAATCGTCGGGGAAGACGGCATTATCAAGCTTCCGGAACCGTCAAGCATCAGCTTGAGAAAAGAAGGGAAATTCAGCACCGATATCCTGATGGACTGGCAGCGCCGATTTGTGGCTGCGTATGATGTGGAAATTCAAGACTTCATTGATTCGATCCGGAATAAAGGCGAAGTCAGCGGTCCGACGGCATGGGACGGTTATATTGCCGCGGTGACAACTGACGCGTGCGTAAAAGCTCAGGAATCCGGGCAGAAAGAGCCTGTGGCGCTGCAAGAGAAACCGGCATTCTACCAATCATTTACGACTGTGAACAAATAATAGATCGGGAGTGAAAGAAATGAAACTGGCCTTAGATCCATCCATGTACCGCGATGATTTAACGTTAGAAGAAATGGTCTATAAAACGGCGGAACTCGGATACGAATATATCGAACTGTCTCCGCGCGAGGATTTTTGTCCTTTCTACAAATATCCGAAAGTCGATTCAGCAAAAATCAAACAATTGAAGCGCCTTTTAAAGGATACAGGTGTGAAGCTGTCCTCTCTTCTTCCGCTTTACCACTGGGCGGGTCCTGATGAAGACCGTCGTCAGGCCGCCGTGCGCAACTGGAAACGGGCGATCGAAATTGCGGTTGAACTTGAAGTGGATTTGATGAACAGTGAATTCAGCGGTTCAAAATATGATCCGTTGACAAGTGAAGAAAAATTT
This sequence comes from Bacillus sp. Pc3, assembly GCF_000815145.1. NCBI lineage: Bacteria > Bacillati > Bacillota > Bacilli > Caryophanales > Bacillaceae > Bacillus > Bacillus sp. Pc3. The sequence goes on from NZ_CP010406.1 coordinate 2,191,019, forward strand.
ATCAAATCCATGGATGAACTGCTGCCCGTCTTTGAAAAAGAAGGCGTTAAACTCAATCTGCAGGCTCATCCATACGATTTTATCGAAACGCACAAAGGGGCGATGGATATGATCCGCGCGCTTGACAAGGATTGGATCAATCTTGTCTACTCGACTGCGCATACGTTCTTCTATGATGACGGAAAAGGCGATATTGCGACCATGTTTGATGAAGCCGGCGACCGCCTCACACATGTTTTATTTGCAGATACTTTTAATCATAAAGCGGCGCATGGCCTGCGCTACATCGTCAACCCGCCTGACGCGAAAGTAACGGTTCACCAGCATTTGGACATCGGGCAAGGCGAGGTTGATTTTGAAACGATTTTCAGAAAGATGAGAGAGATGAAATTCGACGGAATTGCGACGAACGCCGTTTTTGCTTGGGTCGGCGAAAGAGCGGATGAATCAAGCCGGACCACGCTTAAGAAATTAAAGGAAGAATTAGGTATGGCATAAGCTGAGTATGGAGTTCGGCGGAGCGGGGCAAACAAGCCCTCCTGCCGGACTCCCTTCATATCGAAAACCTTGGATGGGAGAGGCTGACATGAAACTTTGCTTTAATGAAGCGACTACGCTGGAGAATTCAAACCTGAAACAGGATTTAGAACTGTGCGAAAAGCACGGCTATGATTATATTGAAATCCGCACAATTGATAAGCTGCCGGAATACTTAAAAGACCATTCACTGGCCAATCTGGCGGAATATTTTCGAACCCATCACATTAAACCGCTTGCCCTGAACGCACTGGTTTTCTTCAACAACCGTGATGAGAAGGGCTATAGGGAGATCATTTCAGAATTCAAAAGCATGATGGAAACCTGCAGGACGCTCGGCGTGAAATATGTGGTGGCCGTGCCGCTTGTGACAGAGCGGAAAATCTTGAAAGAGGAGATCAAAAAGAGCAGCATAGAGGTGCTGACTGAGCTTTCGGACATCGCGGAGCCGTACGGCGTAAACATTGCCCTTGAATTTGTCGGCCACCCGCAATGTACGGTCAATACATTTGAACAGGCGTATGACATCGTGAACGCTGTCGGCCGCGATAATGTCGGACTGGTGTTTGACAGCTTCCATTTCCACGCGATGGGCTCCAATATTGAGAGTTTGAAGCAGGCGGACGGAAAGAAAATTTTCATCTATCATATCGACGATACAGAAGACTTTCCGATCGGCTTTTTAACGGATGAAGACCGCGTCTGGCCTGGACAGGGTGCGATTGACTTAGACGCCCATCTGTCAGCGTTAAAAGAAATCGGATTCAATGATGTTGTCTCCGTAGAGCTGTTCAGACCTGAATATTATAAGCTGACTGCGGAGGAAACGATCAAAACGGCAAAGGAAACAACGGAAGCCGTCGTATCAAAATACTTCATGAAGGAGGCGTGAACATGGCTTTTGTCACCATGAAACATCTTCTTGCAGAAGCGAAACGGGAGCATTATGCAGTCGGCCAATTTAATATCAACGGCCTCCAATGGACAAAGGCGATTCTGCAAGCGGCACAAAAGGAGCAATCGCCAGTCATCGCCGCGGCTTCCGATCGTCTGGTCGACTATTTAGGCGGCTTTAAAACGATTTCCGCCATGGTCGGCGCGTTAATGGAAGAAATGGCGATTACCGTTCCCGTCGTGCTCCATCTTGATCACGGAAGCAGTGCGGAACGCTGCAGACAGGCCATTGACGCCGGATTCAGCTCAGTGATGATTGACGGCTCCCATCAACCGATTGATGAGAACATCGCGATGACAAAAGAAGTCGCCGATTATGCCGCTAAGCACGCCGTCTCAGTAGAAGCAGAAGTCGGCACGGTCGGCGGCATGGAAGACGGGCTGGTCGGCGGGGTCCGCTATGCCGATGTCGCCGAATGTGAGCGGATCGTCAAAGAAACCAATATTGACGCGCTGGCCGCCGCCCTCGGCTCCGTCCACGGCAAATATCAAGGTGAACCGAATCTCGGATTTAAAGAAATGGAGGCTATCTCCCGCATGACTGATATTCCCCTCGTTCTTCACGGAGCATCCGGGATTCCGCAGGATCAGATCAAAAAAGCCATCACGCTCGGCCACGCGAAAATCAATATCAACACGGAATGTATGGTCGCCTGGACAGACGAAACACGCCGCATGTTTCAGAAAAACGGTGATCTGTACGAACCGCGCGGCTACATGACACCCGGCATTGAGGCCGTGGAAGAGACAGTGCGAAGCAAAATGAGAGAGTTCGGATCAGCCGGTAAAGCCGTAAAACAGCAGGTCGGCTGATGAAAAGCACTCACAACATCGTGAGTGCTTTCGTCTTTCCGTTTATGTCCTTCTCGCGTTTCACCAAAGTATCACAATCAAATCAACCTGTTCATCTTTACAGGCTCTTTCAATCCAAGCGAATTGTATACAGCTTTTGCCCCCTCGTTTACTATAGTTATGAAAACTAGAATTCGTTATTATCCTTTTCTTTATCGATGACGTCGGTAACTTTCTTTTTTGTTAAAATAATCTATAAGTCATGTCTTTGTCTTTCGCAGTGATTTCATTATTACCTTGTCTCGAATTCTCATAAGTTTATACCGCATATACCCTACGTAAGGTCTCGTTTAGTAAAATTTCTTATTCCGTAAACCAGGAGACCGAGACATGTTATTACCATAATTGAGTAAAATAGGAAGTTTGATTGAATCGGTGATTCATCTTCGGGTGACATTGCTAACATAGGCTGTGTCCATGGATATACTTGACCTAATGGTGTACTGGCAATAATAATGGCCGGTAATGTAAAAACAATGCTAACAGCGAGTGGTATGCCAAATGTTTTAGACCTGATTGAAACAATAAGCTGCAATAAAATTAATGGTAAACAAGCTAAGATCCCTCTAATTCCATAACCTAGAATTGTAAGTAAAGGAAGACTCCCGCTTATGCCTAACATATAACCGAATCCAATAAATAAGAGGATTAAAATGAACATACTAATGAATATCATGCGGACCACTGTCAGAAACTTTCCCAGAAAGATATCTGAGTGTTTGACTGGTAAGGCTAGAAGCTGTTTCCAACCGCCTCCTACATGTTCCCCCCTGCAAACAAGGGCGGCGAAAATTCCCACTACGATAGGCAATACAAAAGGGCCCATAAATAAGGCAACTTGTGTCCAAGCCTCTACCCAGGGATTGTCTCCAGGATTCATAAAAAGGTTATAGTTTTTAATAAAGTTCGTGTATGCCAGGGATACACCTAACAAAGGCCCTAATAAATAGATGATCCATAACTTTGATCGCTTAAGCTTTAAACGTTCTACAAATAAAATGTTTTTCAAGTATTTCGCCTCCTTTTTTACAAAGCATCCCGTTTAGCAAAATGAATAGAGCCTAGAAATAATATAATTATCCCTAAGAAAAGGCTAATGCAAAGGTAAGATGAAAGATCTGGGTTATATCCTATACCTTCATACTGCAGAATGACTGTCGAAGATTGACTAGGATAAGCCAGCGGAAACCATCTCGTTGATTGAGCAGCTGCCAAAAACAAACCCATTATAGATGATATTGATCCTACAAGAATCGAGAATGCTTGGTTGCTAAACACCATAGATAACCATATCTGGAATGCCATTATAGGCAGTACTGTAACTAACATGCTGTAACTATCTCCAAACAAAAGTCCCCAAGGTACACTACCTTCGAATCCTACCAGTTTGCCCAGCAGTACCATGCCGAGCAAGAAGATTGTTGACGAAATAAATAAACTGACTACTAAGCAAATAAATTTACTTACATAAATTCGCATTCTAGATACGGGAAAAGAAAGGGTTTGCTTCCATCCGTTTGCTTGATGTTCTATATTTGCTATTATTGACGCAGAAAGTGTTGCGGCTAATGGAAAACCCAGACCAAATAACAAACTGTTATCATACAGTAAATACATCCACATTGATCCAGCATGGAACATTTCAGCTTGTTTTTCCACGTATTCAGATCGATAAGTAAGATTTACCAACTCATATGCTATAATGAGTAAGGGAACCAATAAGACTACAATCAATAACGACGAACGTTTCAGTTTTAATTGATCTGCCCACAATAACTTTTTCATAGACTTCCCTCTGTACCAGTTAATTCTAAAAAAATATCCTCAAGCGATCGTGTCTTTTCTTCAAGTCGAAATACAGACAGCCCTGAATGAAGAAGTATGGAATTGATTTCTGAAACAAATTCCGGTTCTGTTTGAGACAGCCACAAATAATTTTTTTGTAAATCAACCTTTAATCCTTTCCTGTTTAGTATTGTTTTTGCTTCGATTACGTCACTAACACCGACTTTTAATAGTGGTTTTCGTTTTTGATGTAAACTTGCAATCGAGTCCTGAAAAATCATCCTTCCATTGTTGATAATTCCCACTTGAGTAGCCATTTGGTCTATTTCACTCAATAAGTGGCTGGATACAATAACACTCATTCCCGATTTAGGCAATTCTTTAATTAGCTCTCTTATTTCTTGGATACCGGATGGATCTAAACCGTTTGTCGGTTCATCCAGAATTAATAAATCAGGACTGCTTAACAGGGCAACTGCAATTCCCAAACGTTGTTTCATTCCAAGGGAATACTCCTTAGTCAGTCGATTTGCTACTCTAGATAACCTTACAGTTTCCAATACTTCATTGACCCGTTGTTCCGGAAGTCCTCGTAACCTCCTAACAGCTTCTAAGTTTTCGTAACCTGTTAAATTACCATAATAAGTTGGAGATTCTACCAGTGACCCGATTCTTTGCAATATCTGCAAACGATTCTTGTTTAGGTTTTGGCCAAAGATTTCGATGTTTCCTTTTGTTGGTTTAATTAAACCTAATAACATTCGGATGGTTGTTGTTTTACCAGCACCATTCGGTCCAAGAAAACCATAAATTTCGCCGCGCCTAATCCTTAAGTTTAATCCATCAACTGAAGTATGCTTTTTATACTTTTTAGTTAGATCGTGTGTTACCACTATTTGATCATTCATTTGTCTCTCACCTCACTTTTATCATAAGCGATGTTCTTTAAACACAAACGAAACTCTTCCTAAACATTCACTTAACGACATCCCTGGTTTATTGACTGCATATAGTAAAATTGATTATTTGATAAGAATATTCTGAAATCTAAATAAAAGCTAAATTCTTTCCTTTTCTAACTCTTATGTATTCGATTTCATTTAAAATGAGAAAAAAAGGAGGGTAACTTATGACGTTAGAAGAGAACAAAATCCTCATGGTGGATGATGACGAACATATCTTAAACTTATTAATAACTTGCTTTGAAAAGGAAGGTTTCAGCAATATTTCCACAGCTATGACAGGGAGCGAAACCCTTCTGAAAATCGATCAGGAACTTCCAAATATTATTTTATTAGATGTCATGCTTCCGGACACTGATGGCTTCACCTTATGCAGCAAAATACGCTCCCATACAAATGTGCCGATACTCTTCTTAACAGCAAAAACAACAGATTTAGATAAATTGCAAGGGTTTAGTTTTGGGGGAGATGACTATATTACTAAACCATTTAATCCACTAGAAATTGTAGCTCGTGTAAAAGCCCAATTAAAGAGAATGACTCAACTCTCTACTTCTTACCCTCTAAAACAGGTATACGATTATGAATATTTTAAAATAGATCCCAATACCGGCAGACTTGTTGTTAACGGGACAAGAATCGATTGCCCTGCTCAGGAAATGAAACTTCTGATTTATTTCTGTGAACATCCCAATCAAATTTTAAGTAAACACCAAATTTATAAAGATGTGTGGGGGGAGTTTTACGGCGGAGATAGTACTGTAATGGTACATGTAAGACGATTACGTGAAAAATTAGAGGAAGACCCGAGCAGACCAAGATGGATTAAAACGGTTCGAGGACAGGGCTATATATTTGAAGCAGAGCCTATAGATGAGGATTTATTGTGAAGCTGAGAAATAGGATAGCATTTTACTTCGTATCGAGACTTTTTTTACTCATGTTTATTTGGGGTCTGCTCATGGTGGGCAGTATCATATTTTTCAGCCTCGTCTTAGGTCAGAACAAAATGGAAACGCCGCACTTATCCTTAAAAAAAATTGTTGACCAAACAGTTGTTGCAGATAAACAATTTTCAATAAATACGAAAGCAAAAGAAGATTTATTAGAGAATCGGATGTGGATTCAAATTTTAGATGAACAAGGAGATGAGGTTTTTTCTTTTAATAAACCTAAAAATATACCTAAGCATTATATTCTTGGAGAATTAATATCAGATTACATGTATCCTGCCAAAAAAGGTTATCAATTATCTACGTGGTACGAAACGAAAAACAATCAGGATTTAACATGGGTATTGGGAAAGCCGATGGAAAAAAATAACCCTTTTTTCTATTGGGTGAATAACTTGTGGATTGTTTCTATTATGACGGCAGGAATTGTAATTGCAATATTTTACGGAAAAAAACTAGGTGCTCCCCTGCTGTTTATTGTATCTTGGATTGAGAATTTGTCTAAAGAAAAATATGAAGAACCTTATGATCGGAAGTTTCATTCAAGCAAATATAGACATAATAAATCTGGATATAAGACCTATCAAGAATTAATGCAAGCTCTGTCTGAACTTACCTCAACGCTTCAAAGGAATAAGGCTGAGAGAGAGTTATTGGAAAAAACAAGAGAAGAGTGGATGGCCGGTGTCTCACATGATTTAAAAACCCCTCTTTCGGTTATTAAGGGATATACGGTTCTTTTATCTTCAAATGAATATGAGTGGGAAAATCAGCAAGTGCGTGATTTTTCCTTAATAATGGAAGAACGTGTCGAATATATGGAAAAGCTGATTGAAGATTTCAACTTAACTTTTCAATTGAAAAATGAGTCGCTTCCAATCCATCTTGAAGAAAAAAACGCAGTGAAAGTAATTCATGACACTTTAGAAAAAATGAAGTTGCTACCGGAGTCAGAAAATAAGAGATTCGCTATAGAATCCAGTCACAATAAGATACTTTTTAATATGGATGAAAGGTACCTAAAGCGCGCAGTTGAAAACCTGATTGCTAATTGTATTAAACATAATCCTCCGGGCACTAAAATAAAGGTCATATTATATCATGACGTGTTACATGACAATGAAATACAAATTGTAATAGAAGACGATGGAATAGGAATGGACGAAGAGACGGTTGAATGTTTATTTGATCGGTATTTCAGAGGGACAAGCGCTTCGTCAAATAACTCAGGGACTGGATTAGGAATGGCTATTGCTCAACAAATTATCAAGGCACATGGGGGAAATATTGATATATATAGTCAGCCGGGAATTGGCACAAGATTTAAAATTACCTTTCCGAGTCCGCCATCTAAGTATAACAATGTCAATTAAAAATAATCGATCTTACATTGAGAAAGGGAGAAGCGGGTCTTTTATAAAGGCCCGCTTTCTCATGTTGCAGAGAACCGATGAAAGCATTATGATGGGGGCATCAAATAATGAGGGCTCCGAAAAGCCGTATCCTTTTGGAGGATGGTTGCATGAATAAAATCATGATTGTGGAAGACAGTGAAGACATTCGCGGACTATTGCAGAATTACCTTGAAAAATACGGATATCAAACGGTGGCCGCCGATGATTTCACGGCTGTTCTTGATGTTTTTTTGCGGGAAAAGCCTGATGTTGTGCTGCTTGATATCAATCTGCCGTCTTATGACGGCTATTATTGGTGCCGCCAGATCCGCCAGCACTCCACAAGCCCGATCATTTTTATCTCTGCCAGAAGCGGGGAAATGGATCAAGTGATGGCGATTGAAAACGGCGGAGATGATTATATCGAAAAACCGTTTTCCTACGATATTGTGCTGGCGAAAATCAAAAGCCAGATCCGCAGGGCATACGGAGCGTACGCCGCCAAGCAGGGAGAGAAAGTGGTTGAATATGCCGGTGTGCAGCTCTTTGTGGAACGGTTTGAACTGCGCTTTCAGGACGAAAAAAGCGAGCTTTCTAAAAAAGAAAGCAAGCTTTTGGAAGTGCTGCTGGAGCGGGGAGAAAAGGTGACGGGAAGAGACCGGCTCATGGAAAAAACGTGGGACACCGACATTTTCGTCGATGATAATACGCTTAACGTGTATATCACGCGGCTCAGAAAAAAACTGCGGGAGCTGAATGCGCCTGTTTCCATTGAATCGGTGCGGGGCGAAGGCTACCAGCTGAGGGCGCTGTCATGAAGCTGTTTCTCCGGTCTCATGCCGTGCTGATTCTGCTTTTTCTCCTTCAAGGGCTGTTTGTCTTCTTTTATTACTGGTTTGCGGGTCTTCATTCTTTTTCCCACCTGTTTTACATATTGGGCGTGCAGCTTCTTATTTTGGCGGGATATCTTGCCTATCGCTGGTACAAAGACCGGGGTGTGTATCATTGGCTCAGCTCGGAGCAGGAAGGGACGGACATCCCGTATCTCGGTTCTTCAGTGTTTTGTTCAGAGCTGTATGAAAAGCAGATGGAGCTGACCCGGATGCAGCACCAGAAGCTCCATGAGACCGAAGCCAAGCTGGACGCGCGGGTGACGTATATGAACCAATGGGTGCACCAAGTAAAAACGCCGCTGTCGGTCATTAATTTAATCATTCAGGAAGAGGATGAGCCCGTCTTTGAACAAATCAAAAAAGAGGTCCGGCAGATTGAATTCGGGCTGGAGACGCTTCTTTATTCTTCAAGGCTTGACCTGTTTGAGCGGGATTTTAAAGTTGAAGCGGTTTCCTTATCAGAGCTTCTCCAATCGGTCATTCAAAGCTATAAACGATTTTTTATTCAATACCGCGTCTATCCGAAAATGGATATTCGCGATGATCATCAGATTTACACCGATGCGAAATGGCTCAAATTTGCGATCGGCCAAGTGGTCACAAACGCGGTCAAGTATTCGGCAGGCAAGAGTGACAGACTTGAGCTGAATGTCTTCCGCGATGAAGACAGGACGGTGCTTGAAGTCAAAGATTACGGTGTCGGCATTCCCTCGCAAGATATCAAGCGGGTGTTTGACCCTTATTACACCGGCGAAAACGGACGGCGTTTCCAAGAATCTACGGGAATCGGCCTTCATCTCGTCAAAGAAATTACGGGCAAGCTCAATCATACGGTGGACATCAGCTCGTCCCCCGGTGAAGGGACATCGGTCCGATTTTCATTTCTTACAAAAATGTAAGGCTGCGTTAAGAAAACAACATAGCTCGTTCTGTTTCCCCTTGATAACATGGATTTATGTCAAGGGGATTTTTATGTTAAATGCCCCGGCACTACATGAAAGCAGCCCAAACCAACAAGAATAAAACCATAAGGAGGATTTTCATGGCGAATATGCTTGAAGTCAAACATATAAATAAAACCTATAAAGGACAAGTGTCCTATCAAGCTTTAAAACAAATTTCGTTTTCAATAGAAGAAGGCGGGTTCACGGCGGTGATGGGACCGTCCGGCTCCGGAAAAACAACGCTTTTGAATATCATTTCAACGATCGACCGGCCGGATTCAGGCGATATCCTGATTCACGGAGAAAACCCGCACCGGCTGAAGCGGACAAAGCTCGCTCATTTCCGCCGCAAGCAGCTCGGATTTGTGTTTCAGGATTTCAACCTTCTGGACACACTGACAATCGGTGAAAATATCATGCTGCCGTTAACGCTTGAAAAAGAGGCGCCGTCTGTCATGGAAGAAAAACTGCACGGCATCGCGGCAAAGCTCGGAATTGAAGACCTGCTCAACAAACGGACGTTTGAAGTATCCGGCGGACAGCGCCAGCGGGCCGCCATCGCAAGAGCGGTCATTCATAAGCCGTCACTCATTCTGGCCGATGAACCGACGGGAAACCTTGATTCCAAAGCGTCAAAAGACGTCATGGAAACGATGCAGAGCCTGAATCAGGATGATCATATCACGGCTTTGATGGTGACCCATGATCCGGTTGCGGCAAGCTACTGCCGCCGCGTCATCTTTATAAAAGACGGCGAACTGTTTAATGAGATTTACCGCGGGGAAAACCGCCAAGTCTTTTATGAGCAGATTCTTGATGTGCTGTCTATGCTGGGGGGAAACGCAAATGACCTTTCTTCAGTTCGCTTATAAAAACGTCACGAGAAACAAAAGGGCCTATCTTGCTTTCTTTTTAAGCAGCGCTTTTTCCGTTTTGATTTTCTTTACCTTTGCGATGTTCCTGTTTCATCCGGCACTAAAGGAAGGCTACCTGAATAACATCGCCAGAAAAGGCTTAACCGCCGCGGAATGGATGATCTTTGTTTTTTCTTTCTTATTTGTTCTGTATTCGGTTAACGCATTTTTGAAATCGAGAAATAAAGAATTCGGCATCCTGCTGATGCAGGGCATTACGCCGGTGCAGCTGAGAAAGCTCATTACGGCGGAAAACATGATCATCGGCGTCATGTCGATCGCAGCCGGGATTATCGGAGGCTTCATTTTTTCGAAAACGTTCTTTACGGTCGGCGCTTATATTTTAGAAATGGACGCGCTGCCTCTGTACATGCCTTGGAAAGCGCTCGGCATTACGGCCGGCGGATTCCTGCTCTTATTTTTCCTTTTATCGCAGTTCACGATCCTTTTTGTCAGATCAAATACGGTGATCAAATTAATAAAGGGCACTGACAAGATCAAGCCGGAGCCGAAGCCGTCCGTGCTTCTGTCTATATTCGGCATCGCCTGCCTGTGCGGCGGGTACGGCATGGTCCTTAAAGGCAATGTCCACGGGACTCAACCGTTTATCATTTTACTGCTTACCGTCATCGGCACGTATTTCTTTTTCAGCCAAAGCAGCATCTGGATTCTGCGCGCGCTGAAGAAGTGGAAAACCTTTTATCTGCGCGGGAAAAATGTCATTTGGGTTTCTGATCTTGTTTATCGTTTAAAAGACAACGCCCGCCTGTTCTTTATCGTCAGCATTATTTCCGCGGTAGCGTTTACGGCGACGGGCGTGCTCGCGATGTACAAATCGACCGTCGGGGCGGAAGAGTCCGCTTATGAGATGGAGTATTTATCTTACAGCAATAATCCAAAAGAACAGACTCATTTGAAAGATATTGACCATGAACTGAAAACACACGGCTTTACGTATAAGAAAGACAAAATAAATGTTTCCTATATTCGCTATCAGGAAGGAGATACTGTTCCGCCTGTTTACATGATCAGCGAATCGGATGTGTCAACATACTTCCATGTCAAGCTGAACGGCCTGAAACATGATGAGGCTGTCTATTTTCCGGGTACGTATGACCGGAATTTCAAAAACAAAGCACCGGATCAGCTGAAGCTGCTGAACCAAAAAGGCAAGCCGTCTGACCAAAAACTGACGGTAAAAGAAGTCGAAAAACCGCTGATTTCATTAAATGCCATCATCGCGGTGAACGATCAAACCTTTGATCAGCTTAAATCACTCGGTGAAAAAGCGTCATTATACGGCTACAGCTATGATCATTGGAAAGACAGTCTTGGGATCAGCCAATCCTTGAAAAATGAGATTTACGGCAACTATATCGACGTGCATTCTGATTTTATGGCAAAAGCCGGGACGTACTATGATACGGTGCAGCTGCCGAGCCTGAGTTTATTTATCGGCCTGTTTATCGCAATTGTATTCTTTGTCGCGGCAGCAAGTTTCTTATATTTCAGGCTGTTCACTGATTTAGATGAGGACCGGGAGCGCTACCGATCATTGGCTAAAATCGGCCTGAGTGAGCGTGAAATGGCACAAAGCGTGACGATACAATTGGCGATTCTCTTTTTCTTTCCTTTCGTCATTGCCGTCATGCATACGCTGTTCGCTTTGAGAACATTGGCCGTGGAAGGCTATTCCGATGTAGCGGGGCCGCTCAGTCTGACCATCGGAGGGTTTTTCATCTTTCAGCTTCTGTTCTTCCTCACAGTGCGGTCAAGCTATTTGAAAAAAATGAACAAGTAAGGGGAGTGCACAGATGAAAAAAGCATTGGCAATCCTGGCCGTCTTGGCGGCCGCTGCCGTCATATACGGACTTCTCTTTTTTCATAATGATGTTACAGACAGATTTAATCCGTTTATTCACCAGCAAGATGTTTATGTACAGATTGATCGAGATGGCAAACATCTTAGCCCGGGCGGTACTGAGTATACATTAGACGGATATAACGCATCCGGGAAAAAAGAAGAAGTGACCTTTTTCGCCGGGAAAGACCTTCGGAAGAACGCGTATTTGAAGGTGAAGGCGAAAGGAAAGTATGTCGAGACCTGGGAAGAAGTCAGATTTGAAGATATGCCGGGCTCCGTACAGTCAAAGTTAAAGTGAACATGAAAAGCGGCACAGTGTCATGACTGTGCCGTTTTTTTATTTTTTATTTTCTTCAGCCCGTTTGATCAGCATGTCGGTGATGATATCCATCTGTTTGCTGACGGCAATCGGGTCATACGGATAGAAGGTGTTGAAATCGTTGATAAAGACACGATTGTGTTTTACGGCATCGAGATTTTTCCAAACGGATGAATCTTTCAGACGCTCAAATGTTTTGCTTTCTCCATTCGGATTGTAATCAGTAATGAACATATAATCAGCCGCATATTGAGGGATGACCTCTTGGGAAACCTGTTTCATGGCGCCTGTTTTCATGATGTTTTTTTCAATTTTGGCCGGCGCTTTCAATCCGAGCGCGTTATAAACGGCTTGGCCGCCGCGGCCGGAATTGTCATTGAAAATCCAGATTTCGCCTTTATCCGTCGTTTCATAAAGGCCGACTGTCTCGTCTTTGCCGATCACGTTTTTGAGGCGCTTTTGATTCGCTTCGGCTTTTTTGTTGAAGTCTGCCATAAAGCTTTTGGCTTTATCCTTCGCCCCGGCAATGTCGCCGAATAGGCTGACCGTATCTTTCGTATTCTTTGCGGTGTTAAAAGGAATGACAATCGTCGGTGCGATTTTCGATAGTTTCTCGTATTGGTCTTCCTTCATCAGCACGATTAAATCAGGCTTCAGCTGCATCACTTTCTCCACATTGACGGGATTGCCGATGTCAGTAATGTTTTTCAGCTGTTTTTTGATAAACGGATTTTTGAAAGTCCATGAGCCCGCCCCCACGACATTTGCGTCAACGGACAGCAGCTCACCTGCATAAAAGTCAGTGACGATCCGTTTCGGATGTGCGGGTATGTCAATATTTCCTTTTGTTGATTCATATGTACGCATGTCTGTCTTTCCTTTGCCTGATGCCGATCCGTTGTTTTCCTTCGCGCCGCTGCAAGCGCTTAATGCGAAAACAAGCAGAAGTGCCAGGCCGATCAGCCATGATTGTTTCTTCATAATGATCCCCCTATTTCAGTGATAATGATTATCATTATTAATATAGCAGGAAGACGTCATTCCGTCTATGTTTTTTATAGAAAACCTTCCTTGATTATCCATGTTATAGTAGTAAAGGAGGAGGAATGAATGTTGATTACGAAAAGAGGAACTTGGTGGGAAGTGCTGCACAGCTGGTGGCTGCTGCTGACTTTCGCGCCGTTTGCGCTGACCGCTTTCTTGGCCTTTTTCTATATCGGCTACCGGGCCAAGAACAAAAAATGGCTGAAATACGGACTTATCTATTTTATTATTTTAGCAATTGCTTTTGTGCTGCCGAGCACGCCGGGCGTGTATATCGTGCTGCCTTTATGGGTCATCTCCATCATCCACGGGCTGAAAGTGCGGGCGGCTTATTTGATACAGCTTGATGTGTTTAAACAAAACGTCGAAGCAAGAGCGTTTGAAGCGGTAAGGCATGAGGCGGAAGCAAAATTCGGCGGAAAACCCGCTCATCGCATTGATCTGACAAAACAGAGATAAAAACAAATGACAAAGCCGGTATCTCGCGCTTTGTCATTTGCATGACCGGCCTATTGCTGGTATGAATGCTGCTGAAACGGTGTGTGATGCTGTGTTTGCGGGAATGAAGAAACATTAGCGTTTGCCATCGGTGCAGGCATGTGTCCGCTTACTTCCTGCTGAAGCTGATTGCACACATTCACGATTTGCTGGCATTTCTGAATGGCCGCTTCATGCCCCTGCAGCGCTTGCTGAATGGTATGAACGGCATGCTGTTCATGGTTAAGCATCTGCTGAAGCATTTGAATATTTTGCTGTTCCTGCTGGAGCATTTGCTTGTACTGCTGACTGCTTTGCTGTGTCTGCTGAATAAGCTGCTGTGCTGTTTGGCGGCATTGCTGCAGCTGATTTCCGCTGTATTGGTTTTGATACATCATGAAGACCTCCTGGAGTGATTGATTTTACACATTTATCATGTGAAAGAATAGGAGAGGCATTCATGCAAGAAAAGGATTCAAATATTTACCTGTTATGTACAGAGCGGAATACAAGGCTCGGGATGGCCTGTCGAGCTTTGTATTCCGGCCCTTTTTCTCAGAAGCCGCCTTCTGTAGCGTGAAAAGGAATATTGAGTCTGTTTTCGACTGCGCGCAGGCGCTGATTTAAACGGTTTAAGCGGCGGGTATGGATTTCAATGGACTGGCTCAGCCGTCTGATCTGCTCATTCATACGCGTGATTTCCCGGTTTTGGCGCTGGTCTTCTTGTGAGAGGCGGGTGAGCTCTCTCGTTTGCTCGGCGTTTTGTCTTTCAAGCTGGGCGACTCTCCGTTCTAAACCTGTCGGCTGCCGCTCTTCGGACTGAGGGGGCGCATAATAATAGCTTTCCTGCTGCTGATACGGCTCATACTCAACGCGGTTCACTTCGTATTCCTGCTGCTGAGGGAAATAGGCAGGCGGGGTGTAGTACTGATATGGGTTCATTCATCATTCTCCTTATCTAGTGAAGTCTTTATACACTATGTAGTCAATTGCACAGTGCCACGGCATCCGCCTAAGTTACAGGCGTAAAAAAGCTTCAAAGGAAGGTGATCATGTTGCGGAACATACGGATTTTCATCATGACGGTTCTTGTTTTCGGATGCGTCATGATAACAGGCTGCTCGCAAAAGAAAGCAGACGATACCCCTTTTTATTACGGGACATGGGATGCGGGGCTGAAGCCGGGCCCGATGGACGGGGTCAGATCTGAAACCGTCACGTTTACGAAAGACAGCGTGCTGACAAAGCAGGTCATTCAAGGCCGCGGCGAGGTTGCCATGCCCTCAGATGTGTACAAGGTGATCTCACAAAACACGGACGGGACGATCGAGATTGAATACCTCGGCCATCCGCACCCCGTCAAAAGCACGTTGAAAAGAGGAAAAAACGGTACGCTCATTTGGAAGATATACGGAGAAACAAAAACAA
The DNA here is from genome assembly GCF_000815145.1 of Bacillus sp. Pc3. Lineage (NCBI taxonomy): Bacteria > Bacillati > Bacillota > Bacilli > Caryophanales > Bacillaceae > Bacillus > Bacillus sp. Pc3. The sequence continues at coordinate 2,206,339 of NZ_CP010406.1, forward strand.
TGACAAGAATAAAAACCGGCGGGGAGGATGCACATGAGAAATAAGGCTGCCGACAGACTCGTTTTGACGGGTGTCATCGTACATATCATTCAATGGTTTTCACTGTTATGGTTATTTTTTATGCTTTTTGATCAGTTCGGGCGTTTTACCATTTACAATCCCAATGTCGTCAACGGAAGCATGCAGTCTTTTTCATTCTTTGATATGATGCGCGCTCTTCTGTTTTCCGGCACGCTGCGGAATACGCTCCTGCTGTTTCTGTTTGCGGCGCTACTCATTTACTTGTGGGTGAACGCTCTGTTTATCCTGCTGGAAATCGTTTCTTATATCATGATCAGGCGGAACAGCCGTTCATTATGGGCATACTTTCCCGCAACGATGGGAATAAAGCTTGCCCTTCTGGACATAGCGGCCGTCCCTTTCTTTGCGGCGGGGCTGATGCTCTTGAAGCAGAAAACAGATGACGGCGGCGAACAAGCTGACAAGGGGAAAAGACGGCCCCGCATCCGGAGGCAGGCCCGGTATACGAAGAGAAGGCGGAGAAACTCGTCCGTTTGATTTTTCATTGAAACGAAAAAACGATATGATGAAAGCATAAGAAGAAAAGGATACAAAGGAGATGCAGGATGTACAAGTTAATCGCAATAGATATGGACGGAACACTACTAAACGATCATCATGAAGTGACGGCTGAAGTCCGCGGGGCGCTTGATGCCGCCAAAGCGGAAGGGGTCAATATCGTCCTGTGCACGGGCCGGCCGATCGGCGGCGTGCGTCGGTATTTGGAAGAGCTGAACTTACAGGAAGAAGGCGACTTTGTGATTGCCTATAACGGCGCACTCGTCCAAAATACGTATACAAACGGTGTCGTGGCCGAGCAGTCATTAGGTTATGAGGATTTGAAGTCGCTTTACGAGCTGAGCTTACAGCTGGATACCCCGATGCATTACTTTGACACAGCCAATCTGTACACGCCGAACCGGGATATCAGTGAATACACGGTATACGAATCATACATTACGAAAGTGCCGCTTCATTTCCGCACGATCGATGAAGTGCCGAAGGATATTCTGATTCCGAAAGTCATGTTCATTGACGATCCGGACAAGCTGGAGAAAGCGATCGCTTCCATTCCGGAATCATTCAAGGAAACATACACAATGGTTAAAAGCGCGCCATTCTTCCATGAGATTCTTCACCCGAAAGTCAGTAAAGGAAACGCAGTCAAGCTGCTGGCCGAAAAACTCGGCATTGAACAGAAAGACGTCATGGCAATCGGCGATAACGGCAACGACATGTCCATGATTCAGTGGGCCGGCTGCGGTGTGGCAATGGCCAATGCCATCCCGGAAGTAAGGGAGATAGCTGATTTTGAAACGAAATCAAATAACGAACACGGCGTGGCGCATGCGATTCAGGAGCTTGTGCTGAAAAAATAGGCACCCCATCAGAGGGTGCTTTTTTACCGCGTGTTTTGGTGATATGATAAGCGGAGAGGGGAGGCGCGACATGGATCGTGAAAAACAGCAGCTCAGCATAGAAGCGGCAAAACTATATTATCAATCAGATTACAGCCAGCAGCAGATCGCCGAACGGCTTGATCTGTCACGCCCCACCGTTTCAAGGCTGCTTCAGTACGCAAAGGAAAAAGGGTATGTTCAAATTCGCGTCATGGACCCGTTTGAGGACCTGGACGAACTCGGCGCGAAGCTGGAAGAAAAATACGGGCTGCTTGAGGCGCACGTCGTCTTTTCTCCAAGCGACGATTACCAGGCCATTACACATTACTTAAGCCGCTATGGCGCAGACTATATGCATAAAACCGTAAAGGACGGCGATATACTCGGCGTAAGCTGGGGGACGACGATGTACCAGATCGCAAGCCGCATGGAGCCGAAGCAGGTAAAGAGCGTTGAAGTCGTGCAGCTGAAAGGCGGCATCAGTCATTCCAATGTCAATACGTACTCGTCAGAAACGATTCAGCTGTTCGCCGAAGCATTTCAGACCATGCCGAGGTATTTGCCGCTGCCGGTTATATTTGACAGCGCCGATGTGAAACAGATGGTCGAACGGGACAGACATATTAAGCGGATCATTGAAATGGGCAGACAAGCCAATATCGCCCTGTTTACGGTCGGAACCGTCCGGGATGAGGCGCTGCTTTTCAGACTCGGCTATTTCCGGGAAGAAGAGAAACAATTGCTGAAAGCACGCGGAGTCGGCGATATTTGTTCGCGCTTTTTTGACGAGGAAGGCAGGATTTGCAGCAGCAGCATTAACGGCAGGACGATCGGAGTCGAGCTCAGCGACTTGAAAATGAAAGAGCGTTCGATTCTGGTGGCGGGCGGCAGCAGAAAATGCAAGGCCATTCACGGTGCCCTGAAAGGAAAGTACGCCAACGTTTTGATTACCGATCAGCATACGGCCAAAAAACTCATTCAAGAATTGTGACAATTCATGAACATAATTTCAATTACCAATTTACATATGTTCAAAATTCGGTTATTCTAAACGTATCCTAGGAAAAAGGAAGTGCATACAATGTCAATTGCAAGTCAAATAGACCATACTGCTTTGAAACCGCATACACAAAAAGCGGATATTTTACAACTGATAAAAGAAGCAAAAGAATATAAATTCGCTTCCGTTTGTGTAAACCCGACTTGGGTCAAACTCGCAGCGGAGGAACTGAAAGGCACTGGAGTTGACGTTTGCACCGTTATCGGATTTCCTCTCGGCGCAACGACATCGGAAACAAAAGCATTTGAAACGAAGGATGCCATCTCAAAAGGAGCCACTGAGGTTGACATGGTCATCAATATCGGCACATTAAAAGACGGCGATGATGAAGCGGTTGAAGCTGATATCCGCGCGGTAGTTGAAGCAGCTGATAAAAAAGCACTCGTCAAAGTGATCATCGAAACATGCCTTTTGACAGATGAAGAAAAAGAGCGCGCGTGCCGCTTGGCGGTATCCGCAGGCGCAGATTTCGTCAAAACGTCTACCGGTTTTTCTACAGGCGGGGCAACGGCTGAAGATATCGCTCTCATGAGAAAAACAGTCGGACCGGACATCGGGGTCAAAGCATCAGGCGGCATCAGAACAAAAGCTGATGTTGACAGCATGATCGCTGCGGGCGCGAGCCGGATCGGCGCAAGTGCGGGCGTCTCTATCGTGAGCGGCGGAGACAGCGGCAGCAGCGACTATTAATCAGCAGTGCGGAAGCTGAAAGCTTCCGCCATCCTCTTTCTTTGTTGATGCATAAAAAATTGTAAGCGAATACAAATAAAAGGAGAACACATATGAAGTATCTCATCGGAATTATCGGAATCATTGTGTTTTTAGGTCTTGCCTGGCTTGCCAGCAACGGCAAAAAAAGAATCAGAATCCGGCCGATCGCCGTCATGCTCGTGCTGCAGCTGATTCTCGGTTATATTCTCCTCAACACCGGTATCGGGAATTTTCTTGTCGGCGGTTTTGCAAAAGGATTTAACTACTTGCTGGAATATGCATCAGAAGGGATTAACTTTGTATTCGGCGGGCTTGTGAATGCGAAACAGACGACGTTCTTCATGAGCGTGCTTCTGCCGATCGTCTTTATATCCGCTTTAATCGGAATTCTGCAGCACTGGAAGGTCCTCCCCTTCATCACGAAGTATATCGGTCTTGCGTTAAGCAAGGTGAACGGAATGGGGAAAATCGAATCTTACAACGCTGTCGCATCCGCGATTTTAGGGCAATCAGAAGTCTTTATCAGTTTGAAAAAACAGCTCGGTTATCTTACTGAACAGCGCTTATATACGCTTTGCGCGTCCGCAATGTCGACGGTCTCAATGTCGATCGTCGGTTCTTACATGATGATGCTGAAGCCCGAATACGTCGTGACGGCGCTTGTGCTGAACTTATTCGGCGGATTTATCATCGCTTCTATCATCAACCCGTACACCGTCAGCAAAGAAGAGGATTTGATCGTCGTTCCTGAAGAAGAAAAGCAATCCTTTTTTGAAGTGCTCGGTGAGTATATAATGGATGGATTCAGAGTCGCCGTCGTCGTAGCGGCGATGCTGATCGGATTTGTCGCACTCATTGCTCTGGTCAACGGCGTTTTCAATGCGGTCTTCGGCATTACATTCCAGGCGCTGCTCGGATATGTCTTCGCGCCGTTTGCGTTTTTAACCGGTATTCCGTGGAATGAAGCGGTGAGCGCCGGAAGCATTATGGCGACGAAAATGGTATCGAATGAATTTGTGGCGATGCAGACACTCTCATCCGGCGATTTCCATTTCAGTGCGCATACACAGGCAGTGGTATCTGTATTCCTTGTCTCATTCGCGAATTTCTCCTCTATCGGAATCATTACCGGTGCGGTGAAAGGGCTGCATGAAAAACAAGGAAACGTCGTCGCGCGGTTCGGGCTGAAGCTGCTGTACGGCGCAACGCTCGTCAGCTTCCTGACAGCGGCGATCGTCGGATTGATTCACTGAACATAAATGAAGGACAGGTGATAGATCATGAGAATGGTAGATCTTATTGTAAAAAAACAAAATGGAAAAGAACTGACAACAGAAGAAATTCAATTTTTCGTAAAAGGATACACGGACGGAAGCATCCCTGATTATCAGGCAAGCGCGCTGGCTATGGCGATTTACTTTCAGGATATGACAGATCAGGAGCGCGCCGATCTGACAATGGCGATGGTGAATTCAGGGGAAACAATTGATCTCTCCGCCATTGAAGGCATTAAGGTCGACAAGCACTCTACGGGCGGGGTCGGCGACACGACAACTCTCGTACTCGCACCGCTCGTCGCGGCGCTCGGCGTTCCCGTTGCTAAAATGTCCGGCCGCGGTCTCGGCCATACGGGGGGAACCATTGATAAGCTGGAAGCGATCGAAGGCTTCCACGTGGAATTGTCAAAAGATGAATTCATCAAGCTTGTGAACCGCGACAAGGTAGCCGTCATCGGACAAAGCGGCAACTTGACGCCTGCCGATAAAAAGCTGTATGCGCTGCGTGATGTAACGGGTACGGTGAACTCCATCCCGCTGATCGCAAGCTCAATCATGAGTAAAAAAATCGCCGCCGGAGCAGATGCCATCGTGCTTGACGTCAAAACGGGCGCCGGCGCGTTTATGAAAACGGATGAAGACGCCGTGAACCTCGCCAAAGCAATGGTCCGCATCGGAAACAACGTCGGCCGCCAGACGATGGCCGTGATTTCTGACATGTCGCAGCCGCTCGGTTTTGCGATCGGGAATGCCCTGGAAGTACAAGAAGCCATTGATACATTAAGAGGGGAAGGGCCTGAAGACTTAAACGAACTCGTCCTCACGCTCGGCAGCCAAATGGTCGTATTGGCGAAAAAAGCTGAGACATTGGAAGAAGCGAGAACGAAGCTGCAGGAAGTCATGAAAAACGGCAAAGCGCTTGAAAAGTTCAAAGAGTTCCTGAGCAATCAGGGAGGAGACGCTTCCGTTGTTGACGAACCGTCCAAACTTCCGCAGGCGGCGTACAAAATTGACGTTCCGGCAAAAGAAGCGGGTGTCGTTTCAGAAATCGTCGCTGACGAAATCGGCGTCGCAGCGATGCTGTTAGGCGCGGGACGTGCGACAAAAGAGGACGAAATCGACCTTGCCGTCGGCATTATGCTCCGCAAAAAAGTCGGTGACAACGTCGAAAAAGGCGAGCCGCTCGTCACCCTTTACGCCAACCGCGAAAACGTTGAAGACGTGACCGCCAAAGTCTATGACAACATCCGCATCTCAGAAAAAGCGGAAGCGCCGAAACTGATTCATACGCTGATTACGGAATAAGAGAAGAAAGGCACATACCTCATCAGTATGTGCCTTTTTTTATGGCATGGTTTTATCCAAATGAATGTCGCGGACGGATTGTTTCGGCTGTTTCTTTCTCAAAAAACGAATGAGATAGCACAGGATCATACAAGGAATTCCGCAGAAGAGGGCGATTCTTTGATTGGGATCAAATGCAAGGCCTACGCATGAAGCGAAACATAAGATCACAGCGGCGATCGGAACGAGAGGGTATAACGGTGTGCGGAAGGTCAGATCCGAGACGCATCCGCCGTTTTTCACATAATGTTTTCGAAATAACAGCTGAGACAGTGCGATGCTCATCCACACCACGACGCCGGCAAATCCGGCTATTGCCACAAGCACCACGTAGACCGTGCCCGGGGCGGCGATGCTTGAGATCAAGGATATGCAGGAAACGGCCATGCTGGCGAGCAGAGCATTCAGCGGAATGCCTTTCGGCGTGACTTTTTTGAACCGGGCGCTGATCATGTTTTCATTCGCAAGAGACCACAGCATCCGGGTGGAAGCATACAGTCCGGAGTTGGCGACCGAAAGCAAAGCCGTTAAAATCACGAAATTCATGATATCTGCGGCGTATGGGATACCGATTTGGGAAAAGACTGCGACAAACGGACTTTCAATCACACCGGCCTCCTTCCAGGAGATCAGTCCGGACAGCACAAAAATGGCGCCGATAAAAAAGATGACCGTTCTCCAGGCGACATTTCGGATCGAACGCGGAATATCTTTTGCCGGATTGGCGGTTTCACCCGCTGTAATTCCGATCAGCTCCGTCCCTGAAAAGGCGAAGCTTACGGAAATCATTGCGATGAAAACCGCAAGAAAGCCGTTCGGAAACAGTCCGCCGTGTGAGGTAAAATTCGACAGCATCGGAGCTTCACCCGAACCGTGCAATGAAATCAAACCGAACATCGCGGCGCCGCCTAAGATGATAAATAAAAGGATGGTAACGATTTTGACGCTTGAAAACCAAAACTCTGTTTCTGCAAACAATTTAACGGAGAATGCATTGGCGGCAAAAAGGAGAGCCGCGAAAATCGCGCTCCACATCCAGACGCTGCTGTGGGGAAACCAGCGCTGCATGAGGATACCGGAAGCTGTAAACTCCGATCCTACCGTCACCACCCAATTCACCCAATACATGATACCGACCATAAAACCCGTGGACGGCCCGATAAACGTTGTCGCATACGTTTGAAATGAACCGGTCACAGGCATGGCTACTGACAATTCTCCGAGACACTGCATGACAAGATACATCATCAAGCCGCCGATCAGGTAAGCGGCGATCGTCCCGCCCGGCCCGGCCTGGCTTAATGTATACCCTGTGCTCAAAAACAGCCCCGTGCCGATGACCCCTCCCAATGAAATCATAAATAAGTGCCTGCTTTTCATCGTGCGCTTTAATTGATTGCCGCCTTGATCAACATCCATCGTGATCTCCCCCTTTTTGCGTGGCGTGAGAACCTTCCGGCAGCCGAGAGCACGCGTGCCGGATTTGACTTTAACGTGACAATTTAAATCCCTTTAATGCATGTAAAATGACGTGTGCGGCTGCCCGGCTTGTCATATCGCGAAAATCAAGTGTCGGATCAACCTCAACGATCTCAATACCCGAGATGTCAGCCTCCTGGGCTAAAAACCGGACCGCCTGAAGCAGTTCTTCGGTATACAGGCCTCCTGGGCCGATCGCGGGGCAGCCGGGCGCATGAGCTTGATCCAGCACATCCATATCAACCGAAATAAAAATGGCGTCGGCTCTTTTTTGAACGGTTGGCAAGACCTCTTGTATCGTTCGGAGGAGCCCTTTCTCCCGGATCATCTCCATTGTATGCACGTCTGCCTGCCGTTCTTTTACATATTGTTCGTATGCCAAGCTGTTGCTGAACTCCCTGATTCCAAGCTGAATCAGGTTTTGTCCGCTTATGATATTTTCATCTAACAGCCGGCGGAATGGCGTGCCGTTTGTCGGTCCTCCGTCTTCTGTGTTGCGGACGTCGTGGTGGGCGTCGAATTGAAAGACGGCTGTTGTTCCTTTCGTTTCCGCAATGGCTTTAATGGTGGAATAACTAATGGAGTTGTCGCCGCCGAGAATGACGGGCACCCAGTCAGGCTGGTCCGTCAGAATGTCATGAATGGTCCGGTAAATGTGTTCGTGAGATGTGACGACATCCGTGACGTGAATCTGAATATCGCCGATATCGTAAAGATGGTCAATGACATGCTCCCGCAGCTCCGCGGAATAAGCGGAAATCCCGCCGAGCGCCCGGCGGATCGCACCGGGTGCAAAGCAGGCGCCGGAATGGCTGATTGACGACTTAGAAAGCGGAACGCCGATCAAAGCCGGCCCTTTGATCGGTTGTCCCGCCCACGCTTCCGTCACATCGCCGATCCTTGTCACATGGCGGTCGTTGAAGAGGGAGCCGGCTTTTTGCAGAAACGGATACTTATCCAAGAGCGGCTCCCTCCCTTGAGACAACCGTCTTTCCATTCTTGATGACACGGTGTACATGATTGACGCCGTAATGATACGGGATATACATGTAATTCGGCGCTTCCCAAATGACAATGTCAGCCGCCCGTCCGGCTTTAATTTGTCCGGCCTCTTCGCCTTTTCCGATCGCATACGCGGCATTAACGGTGACAGCGTGCCAGATTTCTTCTGCGGTCATTTTTAAATGAAGCGCGGCAATCGACATAATGAGCTGGAGATTTTCCGTCGGTGAGCTGCCCGGGTTGAAGTCAGTCGCCAAACTGACCCGTACGCCCGCATCAATCATCTCCCGGGCTCTCGCATAAGTGTGTTTGCCGAGATAGAAAGTCGTGCCCGGCAGCAGGACGGCGATCGTTCCGGAGGCCGCTAGCCTTTCGATGCCTTCGTCAGACGCCCCCACCAAATGATCGGCAGAAACAGCATGCAGCTCTGCCGCCAATTCCGCGCCGCCGAGCGGGTCAATCTCATCAGCATGGATTTTCAGGCCGAAACCGGCTTCAGACGCCTTTTTCAGGTAGTCCCGTGACTGGCTGACGGTAAAGACGCCTGTTTCTGTGAAAATATCGGCAAATTGCGCGAGGCCTTTTTCTTTTATTTCAGGCAAAAGCTGCAGCATGCGATCCAGAAATTCGTCAGGGCTGTTCCGGTACTCAGGCGGAATGGCGTGTGCCCCCATAAAAGTTGTGACAAGGTCGACCGGCTGGCGTTCGCCCAGTTTTTTCGCCGCGGTCAGCTGTTTCAGCTCCGTGTCTTTGTCGAGTCCGTAGCCGCTTTTTACTTCTGCCGTCGTGATGCCGTATGACAGCATGCGTCCGAGGTGATAAAGCCCTTTTTTAATCAGTTCTTCTTCGGAAGCGGCTTTCGTGTCTTTGACGGTTGACAAAATGCCGCCGCCTTGCGCCAGAATATCCAAATAGGACATGCCCTGAATTTTTAAATTCAGTTCTTTTTCCCGGGACCCTCCGAATACAAGATGGGTATGGGGATCGACGAGGCCGGGGGTGACGAGCCGTCCCCCGCAGTCGATGATGTCTCTTGCCTCGTATCCTTCCTCCGCTCCTTGATGTCCGGCAAAAACAATGCGCCCGTCGGAAATGCCGATGACGGCATCTTCCGTGACACGAAGATCCTGCATGCTTTCGCCTGATCGGGGGCCGCCGGATTCCATCGTCAGCAGCTGGCCGATGTTGGTGAGTAGGGTATCTATTTGTTTCGGCATGTTACCGCTCCTTTTTCATCGGTATCATAATGTCTTGTTCCTCGGCGACTTGAGCCGCTTTTTCATAACCTGCGTCCGCATGGCGGATGATGCCCATTCCCGGATCGCTTGTCAGAACGCGGGAAAGCCGTTGTTCCGCAAGGATGCTGCCGTCAGCGACCGCGACCATTCCCGCGTGAAGGGAATACCCCATGCCGACGCCCCCGCCGTGGTGAAAAGAAACCCAGCTTGCGCCTGAGGCCGTGTTGATCAGCGCGTTCAGCACCGCCCAATCGCCGACCGCGTCGCTTCCGTCTTTCATCGCTTCTGTTTCCCGATTCGGAGAGGCGACAGATCCGCAATCTAAATGGTCTCTTCCGATGACGATCGGGGCTTTTAGCTCGCCGTTTCTGACCAATTCATTGATGGCGAGCCCCATCTTTTCCCGTTCACCGTAGCCGAGCCAGCAAATACGGGACGGCAGGCCTTGGAATGTGACTTTTTTCTGTGCCATGTCAATCCAGCGGTGAAGGGCTTGATTTTCTGGAAACAGCTCTTTTAATAAAGCGTCAGTGCGGTATATATCTTCAGGGTCTCCCGACAGCGCGGCCCAGCGGAACGGCCCTTTTCCTTCACAAAATAAAGGCCGGATGTAGGCGGGAACGAATCCCGGAAAATCAAAAGCATCGGCGAGCCCCTCATCTTTGGCAGCCTGGCGGATATTGTTGCCGTAATCGAAGACGATAGCCCCTTTTTTCTTGAAGGCGAGCATGGCTTCCACATGCTTTTTCATACTCTGCTTGGAAAGCCTTACGTATAATTCAGGCTGCTCCCGGCGCAGGCGGTCGGCCTCTTCAAGTGAGTATCCTGCCGGAATATAGCCGATCAGCGGGTCGTGAGCGGAAGTCTGATCGGTCACGATGTCAATATGGACGCCGCGGTTCAAAAGCTCATGATGCACCTCAGCTGCATTACCGAGAAGGCCGATCGATAAAGGCTCTCCGGCTTGTCTGGCTGCTTCGGCCCAGCGCAGCGCTTCGTCAATTGATGCTGTTTTACGGTCGCAATAGTTTGTTTCAATGCGTTTATCAATCCGTGTTTCATCCGCTTCAACGGCGATGACGACGCCATCATTCATCGTGACGGACAGCGGCTGAGCGCCTCCCATTCCGCCAAGTCCGGCCGTCAGCGTAAGGGTTCCTTTCAGACTGCCGCCGAAATGCTGTCTCGCAAGCTCAGCAAAGGTTTCATAGGTGCCTTGCAAAATACCTTGTGAGCCGATATAAATCCAGCTGCCGGCCGTCATCTGCCCGTACATCATCAGCCCTTTTTTCTCAAGGTCATGGAAATGCTCCCAATCCGCCCATTTCGGCACGAGAACCGAATTAGCCAGCAGGACGCGGGGCGCGCGGCTGTGCGTGCGGAACAGTCCGACCGGTTTTCCGGATTGGATCAGCAGTGTTTCATCATCTTTTAACGTTTTGAGGGAACGCTCAATCGCGTGAAAAGCATCCCAGTTTCGTGCGGCCTTGCCTATGCCGCCGTATACGATCAGATCCTCCGGCTTTTCGGCAACCTCCGGGTCAAGGTTGTTTCGGAGCATGCGGAGCACAGCTTCCTGCTCCCATCCTAAGCATTCAAGTTCGGTGCCGCGGCCGGCGCGGATTGATTTCTTTACATCAGTCATCTTGTAAGTCCCCCTTCATTGGTCATCAGTTTTTGGTGATGCTCATTAGGCAGAAAAGACTCCTTCTTCAGCCAGTCACTCAGATGCTCGATGTCATAAGAAAACACGCGGTCTTCTTGTATGGACGGCACGATGTTTCTCATTTCGAGATAGAGCTGTTTTGTGTACGAGGCGCAATGTTCCGCACCCCGGTATTCCACAGCCTGCAGCGCGCAAATGGCTTCAACGGCAAGCACCCGTCTCGTATTCGCGATGATCTGGTAGGCGTGCCTTGAGGCGATGGTTCCCATGCTGACGTGATCCTCCTGGTTTGCCGATGAAGGAATGGAATCGACACTGGCGGGATGGGCCAGGGTTTTATTTTCTGACACGAGGGAGGCCGCCGCATATTGCATGATCATCGCTCCGGATTGTAAGCCGGGCTGAGGGCTCAGAAAGGGCGGCAGGTCATTCAGCTGCGGATTCACAAGCCGTTCAATACGGCGTTCAGAAATATTCGCAAGCTCGGCCGCCGCCACTTTGAGAAAATCCATGGCAAAGGCGATCGGCTGTCCGTGAAAGTTTCCGCCTGAGATGATTTTGGCGCCGTCTTCGAAAATGAGCGGGTTATCTGTCGCGGCATTCATCTCAATTTCTAATTTTTCTTTTACATACGCTAATGTCTGCCATGATGCGCCGTGGACCTGAGGGATACAGCGGATCGAATAGGCGTCCTGGACACGCAGCTCCCCTTGGACGGTCGTCAGCTTGCTGTCTGACAAGTAATAGCGGATTCGCTCTGCGACATCCATCTGTTCCTGATATCCGCGGGCGGCATGAATGTCCTCGTCGAACGCATCGATAATGCCCTGAAGGCCTTCGATCGTTAAGCTCGCGATCCGTTCCGACTGATAGGCCAGCTTTTCGGCCTCGAGGTAAGCGATCAGTCCCATCGCGGTCATGGCCTGCGTTCCGTTGATCAGCGCGAGCCCTTCCTTAGAGGTCAGGATGGCCGGCTGAAGGTTTGTCTTTTCCAAAGCATGAGCTGCCGGCATCCGGGCCCCTTCGTAAAAGACTTCGCCTTGCCCGATAAGCGCCAGTGCGAGATGAGAAAGCGGCGCCAAATCTCCGCTCGCCCCCAGTGACCCTTGCTGCGGGATGACCGGGTGAATGCGATGATTGAGATACGCGAGCAGTTGATCAATCAGCTCAGTCCGCACGCCGGAAAAGCCTTTCAACAGGGCATTGGCGCGCAAAAGCAGCATGGCCCGCGATACAGATTCCGGAAACGGATCACCGACGCCGCACGCGTGAGAAAGAATCAGATTCAGCTGCAGATCCGCGGCGTCTTCTTTTTGAATCAGCACATCGCTGAACTTGCCGAACCCCGTCGTAATCCCGTAAATGGTCTTCTCTTCTTGAACGATCCGTTCAACCGCCGCCCTGCTTTTTTTCACACGTTCCATGCTTTCGGCAGATGCTTGAACCTCTTCAAAATCAAACAGCACACGCTGGGCATCTGCGGTTGTCAGTGAGGAACCGTCTAACGTTACCATCATTTCAACCCCTTTTTCTTTACTTTGGTAAAGCGCCCATACAAAAAGGAGCTATGCCATGAAAATGATGTTTCACGCATAGCCCCCTATCATCTGATATCTATGGGCTGATTCATATGTGATTAATTCCGACTCCGAATGTTTCGTGCTCAAGCCCCTTAATCGGAGCTCCGATCGTGCCGTAAAGGGAAACGGCGATCCAATCGCCTTCCGCCTCGCTTTCATACGGATTTCCCCGCAAGACGGCAAACTTCAGGCCCACGGTACGAAGCAGCGAGCCAAGCAGCATTTCGCCCCGCGTCACTCCGTGCAAAGCTTCCATTGTGGCATGATACAGCGCATGTGATTCGCGATAACCCTCAGATTGAATGACGCCGCTCTTTTTGGAAGCGGTTTCAATTGCAGCTACCACCTTATGCGCATCCATTGAACCCACCCTGCCGAGACAGACTTTCCAGCCGTCCCGTTCCAGCCGGCTGATCTGCTGGTTTTCTTCAGTCTCATGAAGCAGAAGAAGGACGGACAATCGCCCGATGCGGCGGTCTTTGTGTAAGGTCATATATGCTTCACTCAATTCTTAAATATTCTGATAACTAGTAACTGTTTTTTATATTAAGTGTTTGCGAATCAGAAGTCAAAACTTTTTTTCCAGTCTTTCACAAATCAGATTGCTATCGAAGTAAAGCGGTACATCGTGAAGCTGGCGCTGTTGATCACATATTTCCGCCATCCGCGTCATAAAATGGAGCGTTGTCTTGAAAGCGTTTTAAGAAAAGAAGAGAGCGAGGAGATTTCAGAAAATGAAAACCAGTTTCTTTCGTGTGTGTCTGGTCTCAGCAGCGGTTATCGGGTTCACTCTGCCGCAGGCAAAAGCCCAGCATCCGGTGTTTTCAGAGGTCAGCGTGCATGATCCGTCCGTCATCAAAACAGGCGATACATACTATGTATTCGGCTCGCATTTGGCTTCCGCCAAGTCGAAAAACCTGATGCAGTGGCAGCAACTGTCTTCAAGCGTCAATCCCAATAATCCCCTGATCCCGAACGTCTACTCCGAATTAAAAGAGACATTCGACTGGGCCCAGTCTGATACGCTGTGGGCGCCGGATGTGGCTCAGCTGGCTGACGGGAAATATTACATGTACTATAACGCCTGTAAAGGAGACTCGCCGCGATCCGCTCTCGGTGTCGCCGTGAGTGACAAAATCGAAGGACCCTACAAAAACAAAGGCATCTTTTTGAAATCAGGCATGGAAGGAAAAAGCGAAGACGGCACCACTTATAATGCAAACGTTCACCCGAACGTCGTAGATCCGCAAACGTTTTTTGACCATAAAGGCAAGCTCTGGATGGTGTACGGCTCTTACTCCGGCGGAATTTTCATACTGGAAATGAATCCGAAAACCGGTTTCCCGCTCCCGAACCAAGGATACGGAAAAAAACTGCTCGGCGGAAATCACAGCAGAATCGAAGGCCCGTACATCAGCTACAATCCGGAAACGAAATATTACTATCTGTATCTGTCATTCGGCGGACTTGACACAGCCGGCGGTTACAATATGCGTGTGGCGCGCTCCAAAAATCCGGACGGTCCGTACTATGACGCCGCAGGTCATAACATGCTTGATGCTAAAGGAAAAGACGGCAGTTTCTTCGATGACAGAGCAATTGAACCGTACGGGGTTAAACTCATGGGCGGCTATAGCTTCGCCTCACAATCTGAAAAAGGCACGGGCTACGTCTCACCGGGACATAACTCCGTGTTTTACGACGGGAAAACGAAACGATCATACCTCATTTTCCACACCCGTTTTCCGAACAGAGGTGAAGAGCACGAAGTCAGAGTGCATCGGCTGTACATGAACAAAGACGGATGGCCCGTTGCAGCGCCGTACCGCTACGCAGGAGAACCGGATACACACATATCGGCAGCCGCCGCATCCGGAGCCTACAAACTCATCCAGCACGGAAAAGACATTACAGCTACGATCAAAACCCCAAAAACCATCCGGCTTAACAACGACGGCACCATTTCCGGGGAAATGACCGGAACCTGGACAATAACGGACAGCAGCAAAGCCCGAATCAACCTGAACGGCACACATTATGACGGCGTCTTCCTGAAAGAATGGGACTCAGCGAGGGAGAAGGAAGTTGTGACGTTTAGTGTGCTGAGCGGTGAGGGGGAGGCTGTTTGGGGAGTGGAAGTTAATTTATAAATTCAGAGGATACCGCTCAAAGGTATCCTCATTTTTTAATGCTTTTATTGATATGTGATATGTAGGTAAAAGTGGAAAATTTATGTTTTTGTCCGATATATATAGGAGCCCGATTCAAATAGAGTTACTGTTCTAAGGATATTAAATTAAATAGGGAGAGAATAACATGATAGTTGGACTGATGTTACGTAATTACAAATGCTATAAAAATATAAATTACATATCATTACTAAAAGATATACGCCATCCTTATACAATCTTAACAGGAGATAACGGGGTAGGGAAAAGTGCAATCTTAGAAGCTTTAGATTCCTTGTTTAATGGCAGAGGTTGGAATGTTAATAATTCTATATCTGAGAAAGATGATACAAGAACACCTTTTATTTGTCCTTTATTCTTAATAAAAAAAACTAAGGTAAAGTTAAAGGAAGAAAACAAAAATATTTTAGAGTATATTAGTGATTACTTTTGGGATGTAAATTGGTCCAAAAATCAGGATGCATTCAACATTATCTCCAATGATATAGAGGAATATAGAGATTACCAGAATGATTATTATTTGATATTTATTGGAGAGAAACTAAATAGTAAAGATGCTTTGTTAACAACAACTTATAACGAAGAGATACAAAAAAATTTAATGAAGGAATTTGGGTTAGAGCAAAATAAAATAAGAAAAAGTTTGAGTTCTTTAAAAAAGTATATATTTGAGATGTATTCTTATATATATATTCCTGTGGAACAACCTGTAAGTGAATTGTTAAAGCTTGAAACTAGAGAGATGCAAGCTCTTTTAGACAAGGATATATTAGATTTTATCGAAAATATAATTGAAAAAAACGATATTGTTAAAAATATAAATGATAAACTCGAAGATTTTATGAATGAAGTGAATGTTAATTTAGAAAAACTAGGAATGAATTATGTTTACGATTATAAATCAAAAGCGAAATATAGGTTGACAAGTAAGGATATTAAAGAGCAAATTCTTTTTGCCTACTTTAATTTAAGAGCTTTAAAAGTGGAAAATAAAACACTTGATAAGCTAAGTTCGGGAGAACAAAGACAAGCATTAATAAATACAGCATATGCATTTTTGAAAAATTCCAATAACTCTTCTAACGAAAGAGGTAAAGAAATAATACTAGCTATTGATGAGCCAGAGGTATCTTTACACGTTTCAAAAAGTTTTGAACAATTTCTAAAGTTAGAGGAAATTCTAGATAACAGTTCAGCCCAGCTCTTAGTTACTACACATTGGTACGGATTCATACCATTATCTTCAAAAGGAGAATTGAAGTATCTTTTGAAAGAAAAAGATAATATATCAATTACCTCCAATGATCTAGGCGAAATACTTAGTGATTCTAGAAATATACCAGATATTATCGAACTAAAAAGCATGTTCGATTTAGCAATAAGTCTTATTTCATTCATGAGGGAAAATCCTAGTGTCAATTGGATTTTTACTGAAGGCAAATCTGATGAAATTTATTTGAAATATATTTTGAAAGATGAAAATGATATTAGAATTATTTCTCTTGGTGGGCGAGATAAAGTATTAAAGTTATATAATATAATTTATAGCACCATTTCAGACAGAAAAGAGAAAAATGAAATAAAAAACAAACTGCTTTTTTTGGTGGATACCGACTTGGAATTTAAGCTCCCTGAAACTCCTAAATCATATGGTAGAAACGTAGATGATATTGTATATCTCCGTAGATTATTAGTCACTAAAACTTCAGGTGTTAAGTTATTAGATTTTAAAAAAGGCAGTGAATTAAGAAAAACTGACATTGAAGATTGTTTGATACCCAAGGTTTTAATTAACACGTTAGAAGAAATTTTTAAGGATAATACGAGGTTTATTGAAATACATAAAAAGTTAACAGAGGAGAGTAGGATAGATTATTCATCAACTCATACTAATTTTAGAGATCAAGAGGTATCTTTTATAGATTTTGGTGCAAAGGATGACTTTAATTATTTTAAAGACCTAATATTCAAAAATGAGGATAAAGATATAAAAGTCAAGATAGCACATAAATACTGTGAATTAGTTGAACGCGAACCGATAACTGATCATTATTTGAAAAGAGAAATTATGAATTTGTTTGTTTAAAATGATGAATACCTAAGACATTACCGTTTTTATTTAACTAGAAAAATAAATTTATTCAAAAAAAGAAAGACTGAAAAAGGCGAATAGAGCGGGTCTATGGTAAATTACTTGAATGTAAGCATAGATAATCAGTATAAAAAACTCAAAAGGGTTCCTTTTGAGTTTTTCCTATCAGTATCAATCATAATATATAATTTTAAATGTAAGCGTTGACACCCCATAAATCCAGTGCTAAAGTATACATATCAACCCAATATCATTCACCTAGGATTGTTACTGCAAACCGCAGGCAAAACCTAAATTGCGTCAGACAGGGGAAGACCCCCGTGTGCTGTGCAGTTTAGGTTTTTTTTATACCCTTTTTTGGAGGTGATGCTGATTTCATAACAAAAAAGCCGGAGAAAGGCGGCCACCTTTCGTCCGGCAGTTCCCCCATTTTTAAGGAGGTATACTCATGGACTATCATAAAATATCAAAAGAGATTTTACAACTTGTCGGCGGGGAGGAGAATGTTCAGAGTGTCATCCATTGCATGACGCGGCTTCGTTTTAATCTGTATGACAATGCGAAAGCAGATCGGAGCGGGCTGGAACAGACGGAAGGCGTGATGGGGACAAATATCAGCGGCGGGCAGTTTCAGATCATTGTCGGCAATCATGTGCCGAAGGTGTATCAGGCTTTGATGGAGAGCAGCGGGCTCAGTGATGAAAGCGCAAACAAAACATCAAAACAGAAGAAAAATGTGCTGAGTGCTGTATTTGATGTGATTTCCGGCGTGTTTACGCCGATTCTGCCGGCCAT
The DNA here is from genome assembly GCF_000815145.1 of Bacillus sp. Pc3. NCBI lineage: Bacteria > Bacillati > Bacillota > Bacilli > Caryophanales > Bacillaceae > Bacillus > Bacillus sp. Pc3. The sequence goes on from NZ_CP010406.1 coordinate 2,224,232, forward strand.
TGCCGGAGCCGGCATGATAAAAGGGCTTGTCGCGCTAGCGGTGACATTCGGCTGGATGTCGGAGAAGAGCCAGACTCACAGCATTCTCACGGCTGTCGGTGACGGTGCGTTTTATTTTCTGCCGCTTTTGCTTGCGGTAAGCGCGGCGAGAAAATTCAGATGTAATCCGTACGTGGCGGCCGCTGTGGCGGGTGCGATCCTGCATCCGGATTTAACGGCCCTGCTTGGAGCAGGGAAAAGCATCTCCTTTATCGGTCTTCCTGTAACCGCTGCCACGTATTCATCGACAGTTATCCCGATTTTGCTGGCGATCTGGCTGATGTCCTATGTGGAGAAGGGAATCGACCGAATCACTCCTTCATCTTTGAAATTGATTGCCGTTCCGATGCTTACGCTTGTGATCGTCGTGCCTGTCACCCTGATCACAGTCGGTCCGCTCGGCGCGATTCTCGGAAATTATCTGTCTGTCGGCGTCAATGATTTGTTCAATCATGCGGGCATTGCCGCGATGATTCTGCTTGCCGGCACGTTTTCGCTCATCATTATGACGGGGATGCATTATGCGCTTGTGCCGATCATGATCAATAACATTGCCCAAAACGGACATGATTACATTCTGCCTGCGATGTTTTTGGCGAACATGGGGCAGGCCGGCGCGTCATTTGCGGTTTTCTTGAAATCAAAAAACAAAACCTTCAAATCACTCGCGTTTACGACGAGCATTACGGCATTGATGGGCATAACCGAACCTGCCATGTACGGCGTCAACATGAGATTGAAAAAACCGTTCGCGGCTGCATTAATCGGCGGCGCGGCAGGCGGCGCTTTTTACGGTGTAACGGGTGTCGCTTCTTACATTGTGGGCGGAAACGCCGGTCTGCCGAGCATTCCGGTCTTTATCGGGCCGACGTTTCTTTACGCGCTGATCGGGCTTTTTATCTCGTTTGCGGCGGGTATGGCGGCGGCACTTCTGATCGGGTTTGAGGATGTACAGTCTGAACGGGACAAAGCATCTGAAACGCCGGGTGTGACGGCAGGCGGAGAAATCATTCACAGCCCGATTAAAGGCGAAGTGAAAGCATTAAGCGAAGTGAACGACAGCGTCTTTTCCGGTGGAATGATGGGAAAAGGTTTTGCGATTCTTCCTGAAGAGGGTGCAGCGGTTTCTCCCGTAGAAGGCAGGGTGACAGCCGTATTTAAAACAAAGCACGCCATAGGCATTACGAGCGCCCGGGGAGCCGAAATTCTCATTCATATCGGGCTTGATACGGTACGGCTGGATGGCAGGCATTTTGAAATGCACGTTAAAGAAGGCGATGCCGTCGCGCCGGGAGATCTGCTGATTACTTTTGATATCGAAGAGATAAAGGCTGCCGGTTTTGACGTGATCACGCCGGTCATCATTACGAATACGGATCAATATTCATTTACAGACGTGAAAAAAAGCGGAATGGTCAAACCGAACGAAGCGCTTCTGGCGTTATCCTGAAAAAGAGGTGGAGAAAACATGAAGAGATTTCCGGAAGGTTTTTTATGGGGCGGCGCAACGGCTGCCAATCAGATTGAAGGAGCTTATAAAGAAGGGGGCAAAGGACTTTCTACGGCGGATGTCTCCCCGGACGGCATTATGTCTCCGTTTCATGAGACGGATGATGCGCTGAATCTGTATCACGACGCGATTGATTTTTATCACCGCTATCAAGAGGATATCGCCCTGTTTGCAGAGATGGGCTTTAAAGCGTTCCGCACCTCCATTGCGTGGACGAGAATTTTTCCGAACGGCGATGAAACAGAACCGAACGAAGAAGGGCTGCAATTTTACGACCGTTTGTTTGACGAATTGAGAAAACATCAGATCGAACCGGTCGTCACGATTTCTCACTATGAGATGCCGCTCGGTCTTGTGAAAAACTACGGCGGGTGGAGAAACCGCCGGACGGTCGATTTCTATGAGCGGTATGCCCGGACGGTTTTCACCCGTTATAAAGACAAGGTGAAATATTGGATGACCTTCAATGAAATCAACGTTGTTCTTCATGCTCCGTTTACAGGCGGCGGTCTTATATTCCGGGAAGGAGAAAATAAACAAAACACGATGTACCAAGCGGCCCATCATCAATTTGTGGCGAGCGCGCTGGCGGTAAAAGCCGGCCACAAGATCATCCCGGATTCCCAGATCGGCTGCATGATCGCCGCGACGACGACGTATCCGATGACGCCAAAGCCGGAGGATGTATATGCGGCTTTGCAAAAAGAGCGGAGCACGCTGTTCTTTTCTGATGTGCAGGCGAGGGGCAGCTATCCGGGCTACATGAAGCGCTTCTTTAAAGAAAACGGAATTACGATCGAGATGAAGGAAGGAGACGAGGCGCTCCTGAAAGAACATACGGTGGATTACATCGGCTTCAGCTACTACATGTCGATGACGGCCAGCACGGCGCCTGAGGATCTGGCGCAATCTAAGGGAAATCTCCTCGGCGGCGTGAAAAACCCGTACCTGAAATCTTCCGAATGGGGCTGGCAGATTGATCCGAAGGGCTTGCGCATCACCTTAAACACGCTGTACGACCGTTATCAGAAACCGCTCTTCATCGTCGAAAACGGGCTCGGCGCGGTTGATCAGCCGGAGGAGGACGAAACCATTCAGGATGATTATCGAATCAATTATCTGCGTGATCATTTAATAGAGGCAAGAGAGGCGATTGAAGACGGCGTCGACCTGATCGGCTACACGTCGTGGGGGCCGATTGACCTCGTCAGCGCCTCAACGGCAGAAATGAAAAAACGCTACGGCTATATCTATGTCGACCGCGGCAATGACGGAAAAGGCACGTTTGAAAGAAAGAAAAAGAAAAGTTTTTATTGGTATAAAGACGTCATCGCCACAAACGGAGAAAGTCTGTAAGCGCAATGTTCCGGAGAAAGCCGGCAAAATTGACATTCAGCAAAGAGAGGAGGACAATAAAAGCAGAAAGGCGGGATTCATATGTTTAAAAAAATTCTTGCAGCAGTAGACGGTTCAGACATGAGCAGCAAAGCTTTGGACGCAGCGATCCATCTGGCGAAAGAACAGCAGGCTGAACTCACCATTCTCTATGCGGGACGTGAAGCCGTTGTCTCCACATCAGCCTTAACAGGGATTGTCTATGTTCCGGAAAACTTCATTGAAGACATCAAACATGAAGTCGAGCAAAAAGGAGCGGCCATTCTGGAAGAGGCCAAGCAGAAAGCGGCTGAAAGCGGGGTAAATGCGGAAAGCCTGTACGTCCAAGGCGAACCTGCGCATCAAATTTTAAACATAGCGAAAGAACAGCATTTCAATCTGATTGTCGTCGGAAGCCGCGGAATCAGCGGATTTAAAGAAATGATGCTCGGAAGCGTGAGCCATAAGGTCTCACAATTGTCTCCTTGTCCTGTACTGATCGTTCATTAAACAGAAGGCCCTGCTGATGCGGGGCTTTTTTTAATGAGAAAAGACCGCCGTCTTTCGAAAAATAGGATGAAATCTTCCTCTGAATCAAGTAAAATGGCTGTTAGTATTTGTCTGAATAAACAGTCAATGATATGGGGGAAGCGAATCAATGCAAGCTAAACAAACATCAAATGCCGTCATCAAAATGGTCATTTCCATGGTCATTTTCGGATCAATCGGCTTTTTCTCGGAACATACGAATGTGCCTTCAATTGAACTGGTCTTTGTGAGATGTCTGTGCGCCTCATTGTTTCTGGGCGTTTGCTGGTTTGGTTCCGGACGGTACCGCACCGAACAATGGAACCGGCGTGAGGTGCTGCAGACACTGGCCTGCGGATTTTTTCTCGTGCTGAACTGGGTGTTTTTATTTAAATCATTTGAGGAGACATCAGTGACGATAGCGATTTCCGTTTATCATCTGGCTCCGGTTCTCGTCCTTCTTCTAGGGAGCCTTATATACCGGGAGAAACTGCATATTGTGTCCGTCACTTCCATCGTGATTTGTTTTCTGGGCACCGCCCTGATTTCCGGCATCAACGGAAGTACATCATTTTCTCAGCTGATGGGATCGGGTATTATTTGGGCCGTGCTGGCCGCCCTTTTTTACGCCTTTACGACACTGGCCGGGAAAGGTATCAACAGCCTCAGCCCATATGCGGTCACCTGTTTGCAGACCGGGTTGGGCGTTATCATTCTTCTCCCGTTCGTCCGTTTCGGCGCTTTTTCTGATTTGTCGCATGTGAACTGGATCATGATTGTGTCAACCGGTATCATTCATACGGGAATTGTGTATTTGCTCTTTTTTGACAGCTTGCGGTTTTTATCCACCCGGTTTATTTCAATCATCGTATTTCTTGATCCGGCGGTGGCGATTGTGCTTGACACCGTATTTACGGGATTTCGCCCCGACCTTTATCAATCTTTGGGGATTGGGATGATTTTTGCGGGGATGGCGCTGTCCTTGATTCGAAAGCAAAAAGCCGTGCCGGCGGAAACTCAGGCAGACAGCACCCGTATATAGGCGGCCGTATCGGCTGCTTTTTTTGTTTTGGGGCTTTTCAGCCATAACGAAAAAGCAGACAAACAGATCATGGAAAAATAGGATAGTAATTGTATAATACTTCATGTGTTTACAATTTAAGAGATTAAAGGAGTGAAAGGCATGAAAAAGAAGACGCGTCATCTCGCTTTCTTGGCTGCACTCGGCTTTGCGCTTTGTCTGGCCATTGTATGTTCCGCATCCAAGCAGGCAGAAGCGGCAGCGGCTTATCCGGATGTGATGCAGGGACTTACCGGATTCGCGGGAAATGCGAAGGATCATAACGGAAAAGCAAAATCCGCCGTATCGGGAGGCCAGGGCGGCCCCGTCGTCTACGTCAGCAATCTTAATGATCTGAAAAACAATGCGGGCGGAACGGACCGCAAAACCATCGTCATCACAAGTGATATTTCTTCCCCGGGTAAAGCCGTTGTGACAGTCGGCGCCAATAAAACCATCGTCGGCTCTTATACCAGCCACAGGCTGACCAACATCTATCTGACAACAGGCTCCGGCTCAAACAATGTGATTTTCAAAAATCTCATTATCAGCCATAATGCCGCCATTACAGGCAACAACGACATTCCGATGTACATAGCGAACGGACAGAATTACTGGATTGACCACGTGTGGTTTGAAGGACACAGCTACAATCCGACCAGCCACAGCGATTTGGGAAAGCTTCTGTATGTCGGCGCCAAAGCGGATTTTGTGACGCTGTCTAACTCTAAATTCACAGACCATCTGTACGGCCTGATTCTCGGTTATCCGAATGATGATAACGAAGGACGCAATTATATCGGCTATCCGCATATGACGATCACCAACAACTATTTTAATAACGTCTATGTGCGTTCACCGGGCCTGATGAGATACGGCTATTTTCACGCGAAAAACAACTATGTGACCAATTTCAATTTAGGATTCACCATTCATACAAACGCGACTGTCTTCTCAGAAGCCAACTATTTCGGTAACGGAAATGAAAAAGGCGGAATGATAGACGATTACGGGACGGCCCAATTCACTGACATCGGTTCATTCCCGTCGCTCAAAGCCCCGAAATCACCGCGCACCGGCTGGAATCCGAGATCAAATTACAGCTATGGCACGCTTTCAGCCCAGGACGCCAAAAACTTCGCCCAATCCTACGCGGGAGCACAAAATACAAATCTTCGCTATCCATAATACGAAAAACCGCCGGCAGCCGGCGGTTTTTTTATATGAATAAAAGGTTCAAAATTCCTATAATCCTTAAAATAACCTTAAATACCTAGGGAAATATTGATAAACAATTTCAATAATATTACTATTGTTAAGCCTATATTACAAATGAAGGAGGAGAACCTATGAAAATAGGAAAAAAGAACAAGTGGAAAAAATGGCTGGCCGGCACTCTTGCGGCAACGCTGATGATTTCCATTGCGCCTGCCGATGTGTTTGCGGCAGAAACGCGTGAAAAACAAGATCAAGCGAAAACCGCCGCCATTCCGGCCGCAGACCCGGAAAAAGATCTTCCGGCGGAAAAAGCATCTGAGCAGATGCCTTTTGATCAAAAAGATATCAATCAAGACGGTGAGATCACGTCAGAAAGAACTGAGAATTCAAAGCTTTACTATGAAGGCGAGGGTGTGTACAAACAGGAAATCTACACAGACCCCATACATACGAAAGAAACCGCCAATGCGGACTGGGAAGACGTTTCTCCTGAATTGAAAACCGGCTCAAAGGAAGTCGGAACGGAAAATACAGTGCTGAATTCCGATTTTCTGAAGCAAATGAAAAACGGATTATACGCTACATTTGAACATGATGATCATAAGCTCACATACTCATTAACCGGCGCAAAAGGCCCCGATCAGGCTGCAATCACTCCGACAGATGCCTCAGCAAAAGTCAAGGAAGACAGCAACGAGCTTACGTATCAGCAAGTGTTTCCTGCAATTGATTTACAAACCTACACATTTAACGAAAACATAAAAGAAGACCTTGTGCTTCACAAATATGAAGGCTACAATTCCTTCACCTTTCAAATCAAAACCGACCTTCAGGCTAAAGAACAGGAAGACGGCTCGATCGCGTTTTCTGATGATAAAGACAATGTCGTCTACACCGTGCCGAAGCCCTTTATGACCGACTCAGATCTCGACGAAAAGTCAGGTGAAGTCAGCAGGTCAGAAGATGTCAGCTTCAAGCTTGAAAAAAACAGTGAAGGCTACTTGCTCCATGTAACGGCCGATGAAAAATGGCTGAAAGATCCCAAGCGGGTTTATCCGGTATCTATTGACCCTTCAACATCAGTATCTGTGTCATCCGATACCTTTGTCATGAGCGCGTACCCGACGACAAACTACTCTGCCGCATCGCAGAAATGGGACGCCGGATTGAAAGCGTACGTGCTGAAAACTGGATATTATGACGGCACAACCGGAACGAACTACGCTTTTATGAAGTTTGATAATCTAAAGCCGATCAAAAACATGACGGTGACGAAAGCGACGCTCAAAGCGTACACAGCCCACTCCTATTACGGATCAAAAGCGACGGGGCTTTGGCTCGACACCGTTAACAGCAATTACGACAATGCCAAGATTACGTGGAAGAACAAGCCGGGCTCCAAAAACATCGGCAAAGCCGAGGTCTATAAAGGCCAATGGGCAAGCTTCGATGTCACCTCCGCAGTCAAGTCGTGGAACAGCGGCGGCGCCAATTACGGCTTTAAGCTTCACGCAAACGGCAACGGAAAAGAATATTGGAAGAAGCTGATGTCATCAGCAAACTCTGCTAAAAAACCATACATTGAAGTGACATACACAATTCCGAAGGCGGACACGCCGTCTGTCAAAGCGTATCATAACGGAGATTCGACAGGATTTTTCAATATCAGCTGGAAAAAAGCTGAAGGCGCCAAAAGCTATAAAGTCTGGCTCTATAACGGGAAAGAATACCAGGCCATTCCGGTCGGCAATGCAACCTCTTGGAGCACAAAAGGAAAAAACATCTGGCCGACAAAAGCGGAAATCGACTCCGGCAAATATAAGCTGCATACAGACGGAAAAGGCGGAACTGAATTAGCGCTTAATCCTTCGCCGGTCTATAAAAACGCCGGCGGCAGCTATCCGGCAAGTAAAAATTACTGGGTCGCGGTCAGCGCGGTGTTTGACCAGGGAGAGGGCGCCATGTCTGCGGCCGCCAAGCCCGTCATTCCGAATATCGGAAGAGTTCAGAAACCAAGCACGAAAGGCTTTAATAACAACAACGCCACAGGCTGGTTTGATCTTTCCTGGAAAGCCGTATCAGGCGCAGCCGGGTATAAAATGCAAGTCTTTAACGGCAAAGGCTTTGAAACGCTTGACCTCGGAAATAAAACATCCTGGTCCACAAAAGATCAAAACATCTGGCCGACAAAGGCGGAAATCAGCGCCAGAAAATATGCGCTTCACCTGAAAGACAAAAAAGGCGCGGAATTGCCGATCAACCCGGGCCCCGTTTATAAAAACGCCGGCGGAGATGCGAACCGGAAAACCTACGGATTTAAAGTCATTGCTTATAACAAAGACGGAGAAGCGATCGCCTCACCGGAAGCGAGTCCGGCGCTGCCTGATATCGCAAAGCCGAAAAACCTGACAGGCTATGTCTATACGAACACGAAATCGAGCCAAACGGGTTATGTCAATCTCATATGGGATAAAGTCAAAAACGCCAAAGGCTACAAAATCAACATCTACAACGGAAAAGACTATCAATCATTCGATGTCGGGGATACCGATCATTGGACGACCCAAAACAAACACATCTGGCCTTCAGCCGATGAAGTGAAAGCGGGAAGATTCCAGCTTCACACGGACGGAAAGGGCGGCGAACTGGCGCTTGACCCTTCACCTGTTTACGAAAACGCAAACGGCAATTACAAAGGGAAGAAGAACTATTCCTTCACGCTGACCGCCTATGACGCAAACGGTGACAGCATACCGACGGCACCTTTTAACCCTGTTTTCCATGAAGGGGCGGAATTCCTCGGAACGGAAGAATTCTGGTCTATTATCGACATTCCGGACGGACAGCTGAACGGCGCGACGGGAAATGTCATCGTCAATGAGGAAGATATGTCAATCGACGGACGCGGACCGGGGCTCGGACTCTCCCGGACCTTCAACAGCCTTGACAGCTCTGACCATATGTTCGGCCAAGGCTGGTATGCCGATGCGGAAACGTCGATCCTTTCTGAAGACGGCAGAGCCGTTTATATTGATGAGGACGCGACAACACATGTCTTCACGAAAAAATCTGACGGCACGTATCAGCCGCCGACGGGCGTTTATCTCGAACTTACGGAAACAAGCGATCAATTTGTATTAAAAACAAAAGATCAGACGAACGCTTACTTCAGCAAAAAAGGCGGCAAGCTCCAAAAAATCGTTGACGGACACAACAACACAACCGTATACGAATATAACGACAGCAATCAGCTGACCGCCATAACAGACGCATCAGGGCGCAAGCTGACATTTACCTATGATGAAAACGGCCATGTCACATCTCTTACAGGGCCGAAAAACAAAAAGATTTCATATTCATATGACAAAGACCTTCTCAAAAAGGTGACGGATACTGACGGCAGCGTCACAAGCTACGACTATGATGCCGAGGGGCGCCTCGTCAAGCAGTATTCCGCAAACAGCACGGATGACAAACCGCTGTTCACTGAATACCAATACAGCGGCCACCGACTGGCCAAAGCCGTCAATGCGAAAAAAGAAACGTACGACTACAGCTATGACGCGGACAAAAAAACGCTGCTCATGACGCAGCCGAACGGCCGCAAAGTGCAGTATGGCTATAACGAAGCGGGCAACCCGATTCAGATGATCGATGATGCCGAAGGGCTGAAAATCACGACCAATACCGTATACGAAGGCAACAACGTCATTCAGGACACCGATCCGAACGACGCGGATGCGGGCAAAGCGACAGAAAGCTATCAATATGATAAAGACGGGAACGTCACAGCCATAAAAGACAACTACGGCACTGAAACGTATCAGTACAACAAAAACAATGACGTGACGAAAATGAAGGATACCGAGGGGAACGTCACTGATATTGCGTACGACGGACTTGATGCCGTTTCTGAGACGGATCAAAGCGGAAAATCCTCATCCGCCGCCGTGTATGACAAGTACGGAAATCTCATTCAATCAAGCAAAGAGCTGGCAGCTTCGGCGAGCCTGCTGAAAGACGGCAGCTTTGAAGGAACAAAGCTTGGCTGGAATCTCACTGTTACGAGAGACAGCGGAAGCATCGCGTCTGTAAAAGCAAGAAGCGGCGCGCTGTCCGGACAAAAAGCATTGGAGATCTCGTCACAATCCGCTTCAGCCGGAACAGAGCACGGCCATGCGTCCGCAACGCAGGAAGTGCAGCTGGAGCCGAATACGACGTATACACTCAGCGGCCAGATCAAAACGGATCTGACAAAGGCAAGAGCGTATTTCAACATTGATCTGCGTGACAAAGACCAAAAACGCATTCAATGGATTCACAATGAATCAGGCGCATTAGCCGGAAAGAATGACTGGACGAAACGGCAGATCACCTTTACAACACCGGCCAATGCAGGAAAAGCCATCGTCTATATGGAAGTGGATCATAACGACAAGGATGGCAAAGGAAAAGCGTGGTTTGATCAGGTTCAGCTGGAAAAAGGCGAAGTCTCTTCAAGCTATAACCCGGTGCAAAACAGCAGTTTCACGGCCAAAACAGATGGCTGGAGCACAAGCGGAGCCGCCGCTGACCTTGATGAAGGCTTCGATGATGACAGCTCATTAAAAGCGTCCCGCACAAATGCATCACAAGCCAATGCGGCCGCAAAACAAACCGTTACATTAGGCCAAAGCGCGGACGATAAGCCGGTATATATCACGCTGACGGGGATGTCCAAGGCTGACGGCGTAAAATTTACGAACGACAATGATTACGCGCTTCAGGCTGACGTCACTTATGCGGACGGCACGACGGGCGTCTACACCGCCAAATTCCCGCAGGGGACACAGGAATGGAACCGGGCGGCGGCAGTCATTCCGAAAACAAAGCCGATCAATAAAATCGAACTCAGCATTCTGTTCCAAAAAAGCGCCACAGGAACGGCGTGGTTTGATGATATCCGTTTAATCGAAGGAAGCATCCTGACGAAAAATACCTATGACGAAAAAGGAAACTACGTCACAAAAGAAGAAGACGAACTAGGGTATGCAAGCACTGCTTCATATGACGAGACTGGAAAGAAAATGTCTGAAACCGACGCGAAAGGCGAAACAACCGCCTACGAATACGATCAGGCCGACCAGCTGACAAAGCTGACCCTGTCAAACGGCACATCCATCCTTCACAGCTATGACAAGGAAGGAAATGAGCTGACAAAAACGATTCGGGCCGGCGCGGACCAGACCTATCAATATGAATATGACGTCATGGGCAAGCTCGTCAAAACAACCGACCCGCTCGGCAATGTAATGAAGAGTGAATATGACGCCAACAGCAACTTGACGAAAACCGTTTCCGCCAACGGCAATGAAGTGTCGCTGACCTATGACGGCACCGACCGGGTTAAGTCAAAAGCGTATAACGGCACTGAAAAATACAACTTTACCTATGACAAAAACGGCAATGAAACGTCGGTCACAAACAAAGAACAAAATACAACGAAAAAACGCACCTTTGACAACAAAAACCGCCTGACCGAATTAACCGACCGCGGCGGCAGCCAAAGCTGGACGTATCCGGCTGATTCGGATAAGCTGAAAACTTTCTCATGGAGCCACGGCGGCCAAAAAGGAATAAACAGCTTTACGTACAACAAACTTGATCAAATGATTGAAATGAAAGACGGCACTTCAGCCTATACATTTGATTATGATGAAAACGGCAATGTCCAGACATTCATCAGCGGAAATGAAGTCGGCACGAGCTTCTCATATGATGAGCGGAATCTTGTCAGCTCTCTTCATATCGGAGCGAAAAACGGCGGCAGCATCTTCCGGGAAAGCTATGAATACGACGCCAACGGCAACCGCACGGTCATCGACAGCTCAGCGGGCGGAAAGGTGCAGTACGAATACGGCAAGCTCAACCAGCTCGTCAAAGAAACTCATGAAGACGGCACTGTCATTCAATATACGTACGACGGCTTCGGCAACCGGACAAATGTTACCACCACAAAGGACGGCGCAAGCAAATCAGTCAACGCATCCTTCAACATCATGAATCAGCTGACGAAGGTGAATGACGAAGACCTGTCCTACGATAAAAACGGCAACCGCACATCCGACGGCAAATTCACATATACGTGGGACGCGGAAGACAACCTGACCGCCGTCACGAAAAAAGGCGAAGACAAGCCGTTCGCAACATACAAATACGATGAAAAAGGAAACAGAATCCAAAAAACCGTCAACGGAAACGTCACGAACTACTTCTACGACGGAGACAGCTTGAATGTCCTGTATGAAACAGACGCCGACAACAACGTCACAAAATCATACACGTACGGTGACAGCGGCCAGCTGTTATCCTATACAAAGAACGGCAAGAAATATTTCTATCACTACAACGCACACGGCGACGTCATCGCCATCTCAGACAGCACCGGAAAAACCGTTGCCAAATATCAATACGATGCATGGGGAAATCCGACAAAAACCGAAGCGAGCGACGAAGTAAAAGACAACCGCTACCGCTACGCAGGCTACCAATACGACGAAGAAACCGGCCTGTACTATCTCATGGCCCGCTACTACGAGCCAAGAAACGGCGTATTCTTATCACTCGATCCAGACCCGGGCAGTGACGGCGATTCATTGGATCAGAATGGATATACTTATGCCAATAACAATCCGGTGATGAAGGTCGACCCAGATGGGCACTGGGCCAGAATTCTATGGGAAGTAATAAAAAGGTCATGGAATGGTGCTCCAGGAAAGTGGGCAAAGAGGAATGTTGGTAAGGCATATAATGCATCAAAGAAATGGACTAAATCAGTTATTAAAAAAGGCGCAAAAAAAATCGCGAAAAGGATTCCATATAGAATTCATAAAGTAGGCCGTATAAAAGGGGATAGAGAAAAAGGAAGAGGTTATTGGGGAATAATCTATTCGAGAAAGAAAAAGACTGGGAGGTCTATATATAGATCTCTAGAGTGGCATACACCACATAATAATCATGGTTATCATTTACAAAGTAATAAGTTTTCTATATATAAAGGGAAATGGAAAAGGGGCAGTGCACAATGGCGGTTTACAGTGTATAAAAGATAGAAGGAGAGAATTAAATGTACTATTTTTATGAAATATCAACTCTCAATGACTATGATTGGGTTGAAAAAGAGTATAAAACAATAGAGGATTTAATATTTGTTATATTAAAAAATATGGAAAATAAACAATACGCAATGTATTCTTACTCTGTTTCAAATAAAGATAGTGATACTTGTATATTCTCAGCGAGCTTAAAAACAAATACTTTGTTTAATAAAAAAATCTCATTTATAAAAACCTCAGCAGAAGAGTACAAGAATACAATAATTGCGCATGAAAATATAATCTTATTGGAAAAAGATGTTGAGTTAAAAGATATATTAAATGGAGCCCCTTTAGCAGAGAAAACAATTATTAAAGATTTACTGGATTATGTTCTTTATCATATAGAAATAACAGATTCCGAGACAATCAGAATAGGATCTAGACATAGAGAAAATATTATAAACATTATTAAATAAAAAATAGATGAGCCTGTTGATCATCTTTTGGTCAACAGGCTTTTTTTAAAAAAATTATAGATAATAAGTGGGTAGGTGATTAGAACTGAGACAGTAAAAGGTGAACAATCGATTGAAACTTAGCTTGAATTCCAGAGCGTCATTCAAATCATTTACTACTAAATTAAAGCTATTAAGTAGAGAACGAGAAGACAGCATGGCCAAAATCGGAGACGGTTGTCTGGAACTTGAAATAACACCGAAAATTGAACTGTAATGAAGAAAAGCTAGAAATTTTCGTGAAGACTTTAAAATCAGATCTCAAAGACTCCAAAGAAAGATAAACGGTGTACAAGACAATTAATGAATGGGTAGATTATATAGACGGAGGGTGCGCTGTCCTTCATTTTGACTTTCATGTGTTTAAAAAAGAGCTTTCACTTAAGATTCAGGTCGTTGAAAATAAAGCCGAATGTACGCATAACATTCTTTTTCAAAATGCAGCATCTGTTTATTTTAGTGCAGATATTGGTGATATGAGATTAGAAAAAATAGATCCTGAAGAATACAATTGGCAAGTATTTGAGATGAGTTACCACCCGGAAGGAATCGGAAATCTATCAAATGCTGTAATTCCGGAGTATCAATCAAATGCTAATTTTCTCATTGACATGAACAGCATGCTGATTGCTGTATAAGCTGAAACAGTTCGCTTTGACGACCAATCATTTTATGCGTATCATCCGAAATCATAAATAAACAAATAAGAGAGGTTCCCAGCCTCTCTTTTCTTACATAATGAAATCGTTCGCGGAGGCAAACATGAACACTCCTTTAAATTTACAAAAAGAATCATTGAGGGCTATAGGGAATCTGAATGTGATTAATCCGCTTAAATACAATTCGATTTATTCATGTGATCTAGTGAGTAAAGATACTTTTTCTCAATTAATGAATGACTTAGAGTTTGGAACCGTTCTGATAGAAGTTATGGAACACCTTCTTTTATTGAAGAATGGAAGAAGAAGGTTGAAAAGAAAATGATAAATATGAATACTGTATCGAAAAAGTTCATTCATATTGAATGTGTCCTAACCAAAGAACAATTGATGGCAGATTACTTATTAGATGAATTATATTTTTTAGCATCGATCAATGATTTTGTTGTTATAATAGCAAATCCTGCCAAAAATAAGTCCTACATGAACCTGAACACTCAAAAGGTTGATGTAACTACTGAAAGTAATGAAAAAATCATTTGGTTTGAATACGATGCAGCAGATTTATATATCATTGATTAATTTAATATAAAATTTCAGGTTCCTATTCAACGGAGTGTTGCTGATGTTAAAACTTACCGCGGAGCGTGTTGGGTCATATGAAAGGGAAAATATCATTTATTTCAATGCGGGTCGGGATGATCAAGTATTTATTGTGTCGGTGCACGATCACAAAGTAATATTGGAGGTTATGAAAGGCAGCTCTCTTTTAATCAAAAAAGAGTTACACGGATTTTCTGAAGATGCCCATTTCTATCTGGTTGATTCGTATGATGACACTATCGTGATCGTTTACCTGGAAAATCATACGTGTCAATTAGCCGTATACTGCGTAAACAGTAATAAAATCAATCCGATTTGTTCTTTTCTATTAAGCGCCAATGTATTTCATCTGGGTGAGGATGGATTATTATGGATCGGATTAACGGACGAGGGTATGTATGATGAGAGAAACCCTCAAGGGAAAGCGATATTTGCTTTTCATACAGAAGACAGAACGTTTTATTTTGAAGACGATTTTAAAGAAATGATGCATGAATGCTATGCCGTACAATCGATCCAATCCGATTTGTATGCTTGTTTCGAGGGAGAGGATTGCTGTGTCATCGGGCATTATCAGATTGAACGTGACAGAATTCGTACTGTTGCAGAATATGTGCTGGACGGCGATCAATACTCCTATTGTGATCAGCTGTCCGTTTCGAAAAATAGGGTGCTTCTGATTCAGAGTCACGAGGATAACCTATTTGCATTTCATGAAGAGAACAAAGGCTTATCAGAGGCTGACGTCATGATACACGGTATTGATAGAAAAAGAGAAACAATGTACAGAGCCGTCCAGGACCGCATGTTTATCTTTAATGATAACGATTTATATTTGGTAAAGTTTTGATAGTTCTGTGCACCCTGAAAATAACTTCTAAGGAAGTGCTCAGTGATAAGAGAAAAGTTAATGGACAAGCTTGGGGAAAACAAGAGGCATTTTTTAATGAAACAAGTGCGTCTGTGTGGCACAGAATACGGCTGTGAGCTTGTGTGTAAACCGTCGAAAAGAGGTACAAGATGCATCCCTTTTTTATAAAGAACACAAAGAAATTGGCGATTTTTCAATCCCAAATATATTCCTTATTTCATGAAAATAAAACGTTGCCCGAACAAGTATTTAAACAACAAAAACATTATTATCTATTCGAGGAATTCCACTGGGTCTTGTCTGAAGAAGGCTGGGAGATGCTCAAAAGTTTGGCGCATCATCATCACGATGAATTTATCTTAATGGCTGTTCTGGAACAACCTGATGATATGAATCGGTTTCACGTGGAATTCGGCTATTTTGACTGGTTAAAGATTCCTTTAAATATAACCGAAGATGAATATCTTTCAATCTTAACTGATTATCCAAAGCACAGTAAAAATGACTGCATAATGAATATTGCATCCCGCGTCGTATGGGCTTCACCGACTTTAAGGTGGGCGATTTACGGAGAGAGAGATTTTGAGATCTGTATTCTAGGCATTGATCAGGAGATTGCGGGAAAAACGTTAGGATCATGGAGGCCCTTAGATAATCTTGTTTTAGACTGGGTATCAGTTGTATTCCCGGATCAGATCGTTCCGGATGAATTTCAAAAAAAGCTCGCCGCGCATTATAAATTCAAGGGGCAATGACATGAAAATAAAAATGAATAAGATACATGACGAATCAATAAAAGGACGTTTCTTCCATTTTGATAATTGCGGGCATCTGTATCTCGGACGGCATCAGAATGACGGGCTTTCGTTTACGATTATCGATGAATTAGGTGATATTCGAGTGATTCATATCGATGAACAAATTCTGTGTGAGGATATTATGCTGTTTCAACAGAGTTTGGCTGACAGGTATGTGTTGATTTACTTTGAATCGCATGAGTATAAAGTGAAGGTATTTTCAGCAGATGGAACAGAACAATGTGCATTTTCTCTGCCTTCAGGGGTTTCATGCAGTCTTTTGGATGAAAAACAAAACCTGTGGATCGGTTTAAGTGATGAAGGTACTTATAGTGATGAAAATCCTGATGGGCACAGTGTGCTGTGCTATTCATTAGATGGCCGGCTGAAGAAAACTCACATTGATCAGCAGCTTTCGGAAATATACGCGCCCGCGGCAGATGACTGCTATGCACTTGCAGAAAAAGACGGACTGATCTACATGCTGTATTACTCTTATACAGTCATTGCTGCGTTTGATGAAACCGACGTGAAACGAGTGTGGATTATTTCTGATAAAGCATATTCCGGGGTTTACGACCAGCTTGCGATTTCAGAAGACGGGTTTTGGGTATGCAAAGATGATCATTCACTGTCTCTCATACCGGCCGATGTCAGTCTGCCGATGCAAGAGGTGACGTGCTGTGATCCGGATGGCGATGAGCTTTCCGGGCATCAGCTGAAGCTGACTGGCAATGCCATTTACGTGGTCTCGAATTCGGGGATTTATAAGCGGGATATCAGTAATTGGAAAGCGGCAAAATGAGATGATGAAATCCAACAGATATTCTTTAAATGATGACGTCATCCGCAACCTGAAATTATACAAAAAAGAATTAGAGGGTCCGCTGCCTTCAGATACAGGGAGATTCGAAGAAGACTTTGAGGGGGCTGCCTGCGCGGGGGATTTTTATGAGTATTTCGCGCTTGTCTGCGGCAGCTTAGATTTTGTTTTGGCGAATAAACAAATGCCTAAGCGCCAGCGTAAAGCCTTATATAAATCCTTTTTTGAGCTGTATCCGCAATATGCGCAGCTGAAAAACGCTTTAACAGATTATCCGGAGCTCAGCCGGGAAATCGGGCGGCACGAACGGGTAAGAGGGCTGTTGGTCAGCATTTTAAACAAGAAAGGCAGGCTTCTGACGTGAAAGAACCCACAATAGCAGAATGTCTGAAGAAGGCTGATCTGATCCTGAACGGTCAAGCGGCGAGGGAAGAAGTGTCGGATTGGGCATGCGAGTACGTGGCTGCAGATGATCCGGAGTTTGAGGATGAAAACGTTTGGGAGATGCTCGTGTATTTGAGCGGGTTTGATCTGAAAGATTCGCCTGATTCGTATCTGCATACGATTGAAGAATTAAAAGATTGGGTGCAGTCATATAAAGAAATTCATGGGGGTTTGTAAGAAAAATTCATTTGAGTCAGACATGCCAATTCAGCTGAAAAAAAGGAGGCACAAAATGGAATGGCACAAACATGAGAAAGCAGTTCTGCTGGGGCCGGATTCGCCGGGTTGTTTTGCATTGACGGAGTTTACGTTCTATAACGGGTATAACGAGTATTATGATAAAATCCCGGTGTTTGAGCTGAAGCTGACTGATGGGCAGTATGATGCCGTGCTGCGGTTTGAGGATGTGAGGGCTGCCCGGCTGGATGATCTTGAAAGCATCACCGACATCCATCTGGATATCAGCCCGGTCGACGGCGGCTGGGAATCGATCCGCTACTATGTCGATGACGGGGAAGGAAGCATGAGCTTTTATTGCGCCAAATGGGTCGTGCTTGACATGAAGAAAAAGCAGTCCCCCGAATGGCCCGGCAAAACGTCAGGGTAAAGCGGCGGCATTTCGCGTATAATGAGGGGAGCCGGACAGAGAAGGAGTTTAGTCATGAATGAGTTTAATGAATATGCGATCAGCCCCGAGATCCGACGGGCGCTGAATGGCTTGCAATACACCGAGCCGACTGAAGTGCAGCGGCGCGTCATCCCCGCCGCGCTGCAAAAAAAAGACCTCGTTGTCAAATCGCAGACGGGCAGCGGCAAAACCGCGGCTTTCGGCATTCCGATCTGCGAGCTTGCGGAATGGGAGGAAAACAAACCGCAGGCGCTGATTTTAACGCCGACCCGCGAGCTTGCGGCGCAGATTAAAGAAGATATCACGAATATCGGCCGTTTCAAACGGATAAAAGCCACGGCGGTTTTCGGAAAAGCTTCTTTTGACAAACAGAAAACCGAACTGAAGCAAAAAAGCCACGTCGTTGCCGGAACGCCGGGGCGTGTGCTTGATCATATAGAAAAAGGGACGCTGCCGCTTGAACGGCTGGCGTATGTGGTGATTGACGAAGCGGATGAAATGCTGAATATGGGATTTATTGAACAGGTGGAAGCCATCATTCAGCATCTGCCGAAAAACAGAGTCACCATGCTGTTTTCAGCGACGCTGCCGGATGACGTCGAGAAGCTGAGCCGCACATATATGAAAGACCCTGAATTGATTGAAGTAAAAGCGGAAGGCCTGACGACAAAAGACATTGAGCATTTTGTCACCAGAACAGAAGAAGAGGACAAAACATCTTTGCTGCGTGATGTCCTGATCACCGAAAACCCGGACAGCTGCATTATATTCTGCCGGACAAAAGAAAGGGTCATTCAGTTAACCGATGAGCTGGACAGGCTGGGCTACCCTTGCGATAAAATTCACGGCGGCATGGTGCAGGAAGACCGCTTTGACGTCATGAATGAATTCAAACGCGGCGAGTTCCGCTATCTCATTGCGACCGATGTTGCCGCCAGAGGAATTGATATTGAAAACATCAGCCTCGTCATCAATTATGATATTCCGCTTGAAAAAGAAAGCTATGTGCACCGCACCGGCCGAACGGGGCGCGCCGGACACCGCGGACTGGCCGTTACGTTTGTGACGCCTTCTGAATCGCGGTTCCTGAATGACATTGAGACATATATCGGTTTCCGCATCCAAAAGCGGGAGGCGCCGTCCGAGAAAGAAACAGCGGAACGGAAAGCGGCTTTTTCGGAAAAACTGAACGCCCGCCCCGATGTCAAAACAGACAAAAGCGAACAGTTAAACAAAGACATCATGAAGCTGTACTTTAACGGCGGGAAAAAGAAAAAACTCAGAGCGGTCGATTTTGTCGGAACGATTGCGAAAATCGACGGCGTTTCAGCCGATGATATCGGAATTATCACGATTTTGGACAACGCATCGTACGTCGAAATTCTGAACGGCAAAGGCCCGCACGTTCTTGACATCATGAAAAATACGACGGTCAAAGGCAAAAAACTGAAAGTCCATAAAGCCAAGAAATAAAAAAGAAAGCCTGCCGCGCGCAGGCTTTTTTTACGCCGTCTCCTCCGGCACGAACGCAAGGATGGCAATGCCGATCACAAATAACAAAATCAGGCTGAACACGGCGGCTGACGAATTTCCGGTCAGCTGGGCGGTGACGGCAATCAAAAGCGGGCCGATAATCGAAGCGAACTTGCCGAAGATATTATAAAATCCGAAAAACTCATTGGCGTTCTGTTTGGGGACAAGCTTTGCAAAGTAAGAGCGGCTCAGCGCCTGAATACCTCCTTGGGAAGTGGCGACAAGCATAGCCAAAACCCAGAAATCAAAAGCGGAATCCATAAAATAAGCATACGTGCAGACAAGCATATACACGCCGATTCCGGCATAAAGCATCGTTTTTCCTTTAAACCGTTCGGCCAGCCGTCCGTACAAAATCGAAAAAGGCGCGGCGACGACCTGAGTGACAAATAAAACAATCAGCAGATTTGCCGCGCTGATGCCGAGGTCAGCCCCGTATGACGTGGACATTGTAATGATGGTGCCGACCCCGTCGATATAGAAGAAATAGGCGAGCAGAAACAAAAACAGCGCCCGGTGCTTCCTGATCTGCTTCAGCGTGCCGGCCAGCCGTTTAAAACTGCTGATTACAAGCCGCGGCTCCCTCTCGATATAATAGCGCTGGCGGACGCGGAGAAGGAGCGGGATCGAAAACAGCCCCCACCATGCCGCCGTAATCAAAAAGGCAATGCGGCCGGCGGCCTGGGCGGACAGCGGAATCACCTCCGCTTGAGCTGAAAGAATCACGGCAATGCTGAGGAGAAAAGGGATCGTACTGCCGATATAGCCCAGCCCAAACCCCCTGGCGGACACCATATTCATCCGCTCCTTTGCGGCCACATCAACGAGAAACGCATCATAAAACACATTAGACCCGGCAAAGCCGATCGTGGAAATTGTATAACAAATTAATAACAGCATCCAAGATTCACCGGGAATCAAAGCCAGCGCGGCTGTGCCCGCCACACCGATCAGAAAAAAGAAGGCAAAAAACCGTTTCTTGCATCCTTTGTAGTCGGCAATCGTTCCTAAGACGGGGCCGAGCATCGCCAAAATAAAAGTCGCGGCGGCAATCGTATAGCCCAAATAAGCGGTGGAATCAGCTGCGCTGACACCGTTTTCCGCCGCCGCGGCTTTAAAAAACAAGGGGAATACCGCCGTCATAATAATGACCGAATAAGCTGAATTGGCCCAATCATACAGCATCCAGCTGCGTTCTTCTTTCGAAAACCGTTTCATCACACACGCTCCTTCCCAAAAACCGGTTCTCTGCATTATATGCGCCGCTGCCTCATCGTTGGACAATGATTTCTGAACGGCGTTTTCTGATTGACCTGGAGATATTGACCTAGTTCAAAAAGGATGTAAAATCAAGGTGTAGCAGGTAAATGGTCAGGCGGGAGGGAGACAGAATTGAAGATTGCGAAAGTCATTAATAATAATGTTGTCAGTGTGCTCAAAGAAGGCAATCAGGAATTGGTTATCATGGGCCGGGGCATTGCTTTTCAAAAGAAAACGGGAGACCCGGTAGATGAAGCCCGCATTGAGAAAGTGTTCACGCTCGATAACAAAGATGTATCCGAAAAGTTCAAAACCCTTTTGTATGATATCCCGATCGAATGTATGGAAGTATCCGAAGAGATTATCAGCTATGCGAAATTACAGCTCGGCAAAAAGCTCAATGACAGCATCTATGTGTCGCTGACCGACCATATTAACTTTGCGATCCAGCGCAATAAGAAAGGGCTGGATATCAAAAACGCCTTATTGTGGGAAACGAAACGGCTGTATAAAGACGAGTTTGCAATCGGCAAACAAGCGTTGGCCATGGTAAAAAACAAGACTGGCGTGTCTCTGCCGGAGGATGAAGCAGGCTTTATTGCGCTGCATATTGTCAATGCCGAGTTGAATGAAGAGATGCCCAATATCATCAACATTACAAAAGTCATGCAAGAGATTTTGAGTATCGTAAAATACCATTTTAAGATTGACTTCAACGAGGAATCACTTCACTATTATCGGTTTGTCACCCACTTAAAGTTTTTCGCGCAGCGTCTTTTTAACGGCACACATATGGAAAGCCAGGACGATTTTTTGCTGGAGACAGTGAAAGAAAAGTACCATCGGGCGTATGAATGCACGAAGAAAATCCAAACATGCATTGAGAGGACGTATGAACACAAGCTCACCAGTGACGAGCTGCTGTATTTAACGATTCACATAGAAAGGGTAGTCAAATAAGCATAATGAAAGCGTTGGCATTTTTTTCTTCATTCACATATGATCTTGTTAGGATTGTTACTGATAAGCAGGCAAAACCTAAATTACAATGAGCGCTGATCATTTCTGTTTGTGCTGATGGTAATTTAGGTTTTTTTAAGATTCATTATTATCATTATTCTGACCGATGTCCCCTTTTAACAGAATCATGTATGATCGATAAAGAAATCGTTTTCAAAGAAAGGGGAATGCCGACATGTTTTATCGTATGAAACGAGTGCTGCTGCTTCTTGTCACTGGATTGTTTTTGAGTTTGTGTGCGATCACTTCTACTGCATCAGCTCAAACAGGCGGATCGTTTTTTGAACCTTTTAACAGCTATAACTCCGGCTTATGGCAAAAAGCAAATGGTTATTCCAATGGAGATATGTTCAACTGCACGTGGCGTGCAAATAATGTATCAATGACGTCATCAGGTGAAATGCGTTTGGCGCTGACAAGCCCGTCTTATAACAAGTTTGACTGCGGGGAGAACCGCTCCGTTCAAACCTATGGCTATGGACTTTATGAAGTCAGAATGAAACCGGCTAAAAACACGGGGATCGTTTCATCGTTCTTCACTTATACAGGTCCAACGGATGGCACTCCTTGGGATGAGATTGATATCGAATTTTTAGGAAAAGACACGACAAAGGTTCAATTTAACTATTATACAAATGGCGCGGGAAACCATGAGAAGGTTGCGGATCTCGGATTTGACGCGGCCAATGCCTATCATACGTATGCGTTCGATTGGCAGCCAAACTCTATTAAATGGTATGTCGATGGGCAATTAAAACATACTGCGACAAGCCAAATCCCGACAAACCCGGGAAAGATCATGATGAACTTGTGGAATGGGATAGGTGTCGATGACTGGCTCGGTTCCTACAATGGTGTAAATCCGCTATACGCTCATTATGACTGGGTGCGCTATACAAAAAAATAATGTACAGAAAAGGATTTCCGCTGGCGGAAATCCTTTTTTAATTAAAACGAAATAATCCCAATCAAAAGCGCCGCAATCGTCATCACAATCGTTGTTCCCACGGCCCATTTAATAGTGAATTTTTGATGGTCGCCAAAGCTGACGCCTGCCATTCCGACCAATAGATAGGTGGATGGCACAAGCGGGCTGAGCAGATGCACCGGCTGGCCCAGCAAGGAGGCTCTTCCGATTTCAGCGGCGTCTATTCCGTAAGCGGAAGCGGCTTCGGCGATGATGGGAAGAACACCGAAGTAAAAGGCGTCATTCGACATGAAAAAGGTGAAAGGCATGCTGGCAATCGCCGTGATCAACGGCAGATGCGGGCCCATGGCATCAGGGATGAGGGAAACGAGAGAATGCGCCATCGCATCGACCATTTTTGTGCCTGAGAGAATGCCTGTAAATATGCCTGCCGCAAACACCATTGAGACAACGTTTAACGCATTACCCGCATGCGCCGAAATCCGTTTCTGCTGCTCTTTGACATTTGGATAGTTGATCATCAAGGCGATGGCGAACGCGATCATAAAAAGAACAGGGATGGGAAGCAGGCTGGTGATCAGCGCGGCCATCAGAGCGACAGTCAGCAGCAGGTTAAACCACTGGAGAGCGGGACGCTTCAGCGGCGCCGCCTCCGGATCAGAAGACGGCGCGTGTTCAATCGAAATGATGCCGAGACGCTTCCGTTCTTTTTTTCCAAGGAGATAAGCAACGGCGAACACCCAGAGAACGCCGGCGATCATAGCGGGAATCAGCGGCGTAAAAACTTCTGACGTGTCCAATTTCAAGGAAGCCAAAACCCTTGCCGTCGGCCCGCCCCACGGAATAATATTCATGACGCCCGAACCGAGCATCGCAATCCCCGCCAGCACCAAACGGTTCATGCCGAGCCGTTTGTAAAGGGGCAGCATTGCCGCAATCGTAATCATATACGTTGTTGTCCCATCTCCGTCCAGCGAAATGGTCATCGTCAGAACCGCTGTGCCGATGGCGATTTTTAACGGATCTCCTTTGACAAGCGATAGGATTTTGGCAATGAGGGGATCAAACAGACCTGAATCAATCATAATGCCGAAATACAGGATGGCGAATAACAGCATGATCCCGGTAGGAGCGAGGTCTGTAACGCCCTGAATCATCATCCCGCCGAGATCTTTGCCAAATCCGCTGATCAGGGCAAACACAACAGGAACGACAATCAAAGCAATAAGAGCGGAAAGCCGGTTAGACATAATAAGATACATAAAGACAATCATCATCACAAAACCGAGTATGGCAAGCACGATATGACCTCCCCTGTTCAACAGCTGTTTTGGTAAGCGTTTTCACATTTTGTTTCTGTGAAAAGGGCTTATTTCAAAATGTGTATGACCGCATATGTAAATACAGACCTAAAATCCTAATGAGCGGATCAGCAGTTTATTTGAAGAACGCCGCGGGTAAATGTGCTGTAGAATGTTTCGTTTTAGAAGGGGGAACTGACATGAGTGATGATCAAAACAAACGAGTAAATGAACACTCAAAGGACGAACAGCTGGAGCAGTACCGGTCTGATAACAGCGGCAAAAAAATGACGACCAATCAGGGGCTTCGCGTGTCTGAGGATGAGCATTCCTTAAAAGCGGGCGTCCGCGGCCCCACGCTGATGGAGGATTTTCATTTTCGTGAAAAAATGACGCACTTTGACCACGAGCGGATTCCGGAACGGGTCGTTCATGCGCGCGGGTACGGCGTTCATGGGCATTTTCAGGTGTACGAACCGATGACGGAATATACACGGGCGAAATTTTTGCAGGACCCGTCTGTC
Source organism: Bacillus sp. Pc3 (assembly GCF_000815145.1). Classification (NCBI taxonomy): domain Bacteria; kingdom Bacillati; phylum Bacillota; class Bacilli; order Caryophanales; family Bacillaceae; genus Bacillus; species Bacillus sp. Pc3. The sequence continues at coordinate 2,248,943 of NZ_CP010406.1, forward strand.
AAAACACCTGTTTTCGTCCGTTTCTCAACAGTGGCGGGCTCCAAGGGGTCAGCCGACACCGTCCGTGACGCCAGGGGATTTGCGACGAAGTTTTATACTGAAGAAGGGAACTATGACCTCGTCGGAAACAATATTCCGGTGTTCTTCATTCAGGACGCGATCAAATTCCCGGATCTCGTTCACGCCATAAAACCGGAACCGCACAATGAAATGCCGCAGGCTGCGACGGCTCATGATACGTTCTGGGATTTTGTCGCAAACAATCCTGAATCCGCGCACATGGTCATGTGGACGATGTCTGACCGCGGCATCCCGCGAAGCTATCGGATGATGGAGGGCTTCGGCGTGCATACGTTCCGTTTCGTCAACGAGAAAGGAAAAGCGCGCTTTGTCAAATTCCACTGGAAACCCGTGCTCGGCGTTCATTCCCTCGTATGGGATGAAGCGCAGAAAATTGCCGGGAAAGATCCCGATTTCAACCGGCGCGACCTATGGGAAACGATTGAAAACGGCGGCAAAGTCGAGTATGAGCTCGGTGTTCAGATGATTGACGAAGAAGATGAATTTAAATTTGATTTCGATATCCTTGATCCGACGAAGCTGTGGCCGGAGGAACTGGTTCCCGTCAAGCTGATCGGAAAAATGACCCTTGACCGCAATCAGGACAATGTCTTTGCGGAAACGGAACAGGTTGCATTCCATCCGGGAAATGTCGTGCCGGGCATTGATTTCACCAATGATCCGCTTCTTCAAGGCCGGCTTTTCTCTTATACAGATACACAGCTCATCCGTCTTGGCGGGCCGAATTTTCACGAGATTCCGATCAACCGGCCGGTCTGCCCGTTCCATAACAACCAATACGACGGCTACCACCGGATGACGATTAATAAGGGCCCTGTCGCCTATCATAAAAATTCCCTGCAGAACAATGATCCGTCGCCGGCCTCAGAAGAAGAAGGCGGATACGTTCATTACCAGGAAAAAGTAGAAGGCAGAAAAATCCGCCAGCGCAGTGAGAGCTTCAATGACTATTTTTCTCAGGCCAAGATGTTCTGGAACAGCATGTCTCCCGCCGAAAAAGAACATATCATCTCCGCGTTCTGTTTTGAGGTCGGAAAAGTGAACAGCAAGGATGTGCAGCAGCAGGTGGTTGACGTCTTCAGTCACGTCGACGCCGGGCTTGCCGAGCGTGTTGCGAAAGGAATCGGCGTGAACCCGCCGCCGAAGGACCGTGAATCTGATGAAACGTTCACTTCCCCGGCCTTAAGCCAGGAAAACACGGTGAAGACGGCAGCGACAAGGCGGGTTGCGGTTTTAACCGACCACGGGTTTTCTGATGAGAAAGTCAAACAAGTGCTTGACGCATGCAAACAGGCGGGAGTCAGAGCCGATATCATCAGTCCTGCGCTGGGAACCGTCAAGGGAGAAAACGGTACGGAGCTGAAAGCGTCAGCCACTTTCCTGACAGCGGATTCCGTCCTGTACGACGCTGTTTTCATTCCGGGCGGAAAACAAAGCACAGACAGCCTCAAAGCCCAAAAATCGGCCAGAGACTTCGTCAACGAAGCTTTCAGCCATTACAAAGCGATCGGCGCCTCCGGTGAAGGAAAAGAACTTCTCGTCCTCGCCGCCGGAACCGAAAGCGGCCCCGGTCTTGTTCCGGACGGAAACCATGAACAATTTCTGAAAGCCGTGGCTGAGCATCGGCATTGGGACAGAAACGTATAAGAATGAAAAAGCGCCTTTGATGAGAGGGGCGCTTTTTTCTTGTGAAAGAATATTGGGAGAAAACGAAATTGCTTCCGTACAAATCCGTACCTTCCGCTGTCCTGGACATTCAGACAACAGTTTTAGAGAGTCAGGGCATGCGCCATTTAAAGCAGGCGGGTTGATGAAATAATATGTTTCACCCTCTTTGGTTTACTTCCGCTCTGTGTTTGTGTATCTTAGGGGTAGATTTTCTGGAGGAGCGATTGATAGTGAAGCCGTTTACCGAAAAACAACTCGAAGAATATTACCGGCGTGACGAAAACATGATGATTTTGGTGTTCGCCCAATGGTGTGTCAATCATGACCTTGATCCGATGGCCATTTACAGCAAGGCTTACCCCGGACAGCCTTTAAACGAAGAGCTGCGAAAAACGGCTGAAGAGCTTGTCGTGCCGAAGGAGGAATCAGAACCGATTCCTGATCAAACCGTCATCGGCGTTTTGGAGATGTTCGGCAACTCCGATTTGGCGGAAGCCGTTTATGAAGCCATTGCACAAAGACCTTCACGGTAAAAGAGGCGTGGATTATCCATGTCTCTTTTTTTCATGGAGAAAATGTGAAAGAAGGCCCAGAAACAATTTGCTGATCTGCGCTGTCTATAGAGTGTAAACCGTTTTCAAAAAGGGAACGGTAATGAAAAGGAGGAGTTGTGATGAAAAAGGTATTCAAAATGATGGCGGCCGTGCTCTTAACAGTGCTGACAGCCGCGCCGTTCGGAGGTTTCGCGCCTTCAGCCGAGGCCGCGCAAACTGCAAAGCCCGTCGTCAAAAGCCAGACGTATAAGCATGTAAAACAGCTGACGTACCCCGAGGTCACAAATACGGGAAACGCATCTTTTGAAAAGAAAATCAATCAGGACTTCAAACGCTATATTGAAAACTCGTACAAAGAATATGTAAAAAACAAAAAAGACGGTGAAAAACAAGGCTACAAAGCGGAATACCAGGCAGATTTCAAGGTGAAGTATAATCAAGGCGGCAAGCTCAGCATTCAGACGGAAAACTACAGTTACACAGGCGGCGCACACGGGCTGACAGCCGTTCAGACCTTTAATTACGACCTGGCCGCAAAAAAACGGGTCACACTCAATGATGTGCTCAATACAAAAACGAAAGCCAACAAAACGAGAGACTATCTTTACGGCTACATCAAGAAACATGACGATCTGTTTGACCAGGACGTCAAAAAACAAGAGATCATCCTCAATAACGAAAGACCTTTCTTCTTTACGAAAAACGGCATTGCCGTTGTGTTTGGACAATATGATCTCGGACCATACGCGGCAGGAATCCGGGACGTTTTCGTGCCTGCATCCGTCTATCAATAAAAAAAGCGATATCACTCCAAAACGGAGCGGTATCGCTTTTTTTATTTTACCAGACAAACAATCCGACAATCGCCGCGCTCAATAAGGAAACGGCAATTCCGCTGACAAGCAGCTTCCAGACGTTTTTCCCGATGATGGCTGATTTTTCACCATCAAGCAGAGATTGATAAGATCCGTAGATCATACCGATTGTGCTGAAGTTTGCGAATGATGTCAGGAATGTCGTAGCCACGGCAATCGTGTGCGGCGGAAGTGATTTCAGCTGCCCTTTCAGATCGGCCATTGCCACAAATTCATTCGTCGCGAGCTTGATGCCCATCAGCTGTGCGACATACATCGCGTCATGTACGCCTAATCCGAGAAGGAAGGCAAACGGACTGAAGATGTATGAGAAAATCTTTTGAATGGTCAAACCGTGCATGAACAGTCCGAGTACGCCGTTTAACGCAGCTGTTAACGCCACATAGCCGATTACCATCGCTAAAATGACAATGACCATGTTCATGCCGACAAGCATACTGTTAGAAATCGTGGAGAAGAAGTCTTTTTTCTCCGCTTTTGAAGGAACGTAAATAATATCATCCTCTTTAGAAACGTCCACGGGATTCAGCATATTGGCGATTAAAAGCGCATTTAAGCAATTCAGCGGGATGGCTGTAAACACATAAGTGGACGGAACCATCGTCAAGTATGATCCGATGATCGAGCCGCTGATGCTGCTCATGCTCATCAGCCCGAATGTCAGAAGCCGATTGTTGCTGACGGCGGCAAGCTGCTGGCGGATGACGGCTAAAGCTTCCGTATTTCCTAAAAACATCATCTGGATGGAGAAAAAGCTCTCCAGCTTCGGCAGACGGGATATTTTAGAAATCAGCCAGCCGATTTTATCAATGAGCCACGGCAGAATACCGAAATACGACAGCATATCAAAGAAGGTCACGACGAAGATAATCGGCAGCAATGCGCTGAAGAAAAAATCAACCGTCGGATTGGCCATGACAGACGGAAAAGCGAACGCAATTCCTTGACTGGCGCAGGAAATCAGCCATGTAAAGAACGCGCCGATCTTCCCGATGACAAAGCCGCCGACTTTTGTCCCTAACATAAACCAAGTAATCAGAAACTCAAAGACGAGGAGCATGACAATCGGACGCCATTTAATCTTCTTCTTGTTGGGAGAACATAAGAAAACAACAGCCATGACAACAATGAGACCGACAATGTTCAATAAAAAGTACATGTGAGCAACTCCTATAAGGGTATTATGGAAATAAAAAAGCTCTTATTCGTCACAAATTCCTGAAAGCCAGAAAGTGTGATAAATAAGAGCCAAAAGAAAAGAATAGACTGACAGCATCATATGCTTTTCACTCGTTCAAATTTATGCAAACTTTCTTGTAGTCTAGTCTTTTACGGCACTAGGTAGAAACAATCAGACCATATTACTGATCATATACAAGAATAACGATATTACATGAGATAGCAGTATTTTATCGTTTCAATTTTTGAAAATCAACCTTTTTAGATATTTTCAAAATAATAAATTTATATTATAAATAAAGAAAATAAAGGATGTTCACAAGTAATTGGATTAAAAAGGTATAAAAAGCCCCCGAAAAACAGTTCCGGTTCATTGTAAAGACGGGATGCAGCTGATAAAATGGATCTGAGGGCACCGCCTTCAAAAGACGGCAGAGAAGGGGTCATTTTCATGATCATTCAGTTCATTCGTTACAGATAATGAGAGGTATAGATAAATAGGTTAAACTTCCAATTTTGCGAGGTTTATTTGTCTATGCCTTTTTCATTTCATCGGAATAACGAATGAATGAGGTGTTTTTATTGACGTCTATAAAAAGAAAACGCGCGGAATTACTGCAATCATGTCAGTCCGTATTCAGGTGTCCGCTATGCCGGTCGGCCATGGCGGTCTCACAATTCCAAAGCTTGATGTGCGGACACGGGCATACATTTGATATATCAAAACAAGGATATGTGAATTTCCTCAATAAATCGGTCAAAACCCGCTATGACAGGCAGCTGTTCGAAGCGAGACGCGCTCTTTTTGACAGCCGGGAATTTTTTGTCCCGGTTCAAAAGGAGATCGCCGCCATCATCAGCCGCATTCAATCTCCGCAAACAAAAACGGCGGCGATATTGGATGCGGGATGCGGAGAAGGCTCTCATTTAGCCGCCGTATGCAAATGGCTTCAGCCCGCTTTTTCCGTGACGGGAATCGGCATTGATCTCTCGAAAGAAGGTGTGTTGCATGCCGCAAAGGCCTTCGGGGATCATTTTGTTTTTGCCGTCGCTGATGTGGCGGATGCGCCGTTTGCCGACAGCTGTTTTGATGTCGTGATGTCTGTTTTATCACCTTGGAATTACAAGGAATGCAGCAGGCTTTTACGAAAGGGCGGCACAGTCATTAAAGCGGTGCCGGGGCGTGATTATTTGAAGGAAGTAAGGGAATTCTTCTTCGGAGACAGTCCTCGGCGGAATGACACCGCCGATTCTGCGGCCGGACGATTCCAAGCGGGCTTTCAAACCTTTGAGCGCAAACGGCTGTGTTACACGAAGACCTTATCGCAGCCTGACCTCGAGCGGCTTGTGAAAATGACGCCCTTAACATGGAAATGTACTGATGAAAGCATCCGGCGGTTTATCAGCCGGAAAGCGGCGGATATTACGATAGATATCGATATTTTAATTGGAAACGGTCCTCTGTAAACAGAAAAGACACGCTGATCGCGTGTCTTTTTTTTATTTCCAGGCTTCACCGGCAATGCTGACGACATGACGAAGTTTCGCCCATTGCTGTTCTTCTGTGATCAGGTTTCCTTCCTCAGTGGAGGCGAATCCGCATTGCGGGCTGAGGCAAAGCTGATTTAGGCTGACATATTGTGAAGCTTCTTCAATCCGGCGTTTAATCGCGTTCTTGTCTTCAAGTTCGCCATGTTTTGATGTAATCAATCCAAGCACAAGCTGAAGATCAGAGCGTTTGACATAGCGGAGCGGTTCAAAGCCTCCGGAGCGGGAATCATCATATTCCAGGAACAATCCGTCAAGGTCAAGCCCGTCAAAAATCGTTTCAGCCGCTGCATCATAGCCGCCTTCAGCCGTCCATGTGGATTGGAAGTTGCCGCGGCAGATATGCATCGTAACCTTCAGATCGTCAGGGCGGTCCTTGATCGCGTCATTAATGGAAGCGGCAAACAGCTTGCGCAGCTCATCCGGCGTTGTGCCGAAATCTTCAATCTGACGAAGCCCCGCTTCAGATAAGAAAACGGCCCATGCGGTGTCATCAAGCTGAAGGTAGCGGCACCCGGCGTCATAGAAAGCTTGAATCGCTTTTTTATACGCTTTTGACACATCGTGCTGAAATTGTTTGTAATCATTCTGGTAGGCCGCTTTTTCCAATTTTCCGCGGAAAAACAGCATATTCGGACTTGGGATGGTCATTTTCGGAACAGCATCGCCGGCAATGCTGTGCAGGAATTTATAATCTTCGAGCATCGGATGCTGAGAAAAATCAATATCTCCCGTTACTTTAATGCCGCGCGCTTTCGTCTGTACGTTGTGAAACTGAATGCCGCTTTCAGGCGTAAATGCCTCAACGCCGTCTAAATTTTCGAGAAAATCAAAATGCCACCAGGCACGGCGGAATTCGCCGTCAGTCACGACATTGAGGCCGGTTTCTTTCTGCTTTTCCACGCTGCGGATGATTTCTCTGTTTTCGATTTCGCGCAGCTGTTCTGCCGAAATCTCACCCGCCGCTCTTTGCAGGCGGGCTTGCTTCACAGCCGCCGGCCGCAGCAGGCTTCCGACCTGATCCGCGCGAAACGGCGGGTTTTTTCTTAGAAGAGTATGCAATGGTTGTTCTGTGTTTTGCTGTGACATGAACGATTCCTTCTTTCCTGATGAAATATAAAAAAACTCTTCCCTCGGATAGGGAAGAGCTTGCGTCCGCAAATCTCAACCTTATCTTCAGGATTTAGCACCATTCTGCTGAACAGCGGTTGCCGGGTATCATAGGGCCAGTCCCTCCACCTCTCTTGATAAGGAAATATGATATTTTTCAGAATAAACTGTAATACTCTTAATCTTAGTATATTATCTTATATTGTCAATATATTTCGATAAATATTTTTATTTGTCACCCTCAAATAGAATCATATCTATCACGATGGCGATCGCAAGACAAAGAGCAATATCCTCTTCCTTTTCAATCTGCAAATGATAGGAATCGCCCCAGCTCATCCATGATTTGGTGACGGTCATCCGGTTTGATTTTCCGTCTGTCACTTGAAAATTCCGGCCCCACACATCGCCGGTAAGATCCCAGCCGAGTCCGGAAATTTCAAATTTCGGTTTGAAAAACGTGACTTTCTTGATGACTTGGCAGACGGGTTTGCCGCTGACGGAAATCTCGTAACGGGGAACGAGCGACATCAGTTTCTGATTGACGCTGGCAAGCGTGCGGCCGTCCAAATCAGTCAGCTTCAGTTCATCACCGAATGAAAACAGCTTTCCTTCAACATTGTAGACTTCTTTTCCGCTTTCAAGAAACACTTGAAAACGATTCTTAATCGTAAACATTCGCTCTTTGATGTAAAAATGGTACATAAAAAAACTCCTTTTTTATGTTGTACGAAAAAAGGAGGCGGAAGGTTTCATATCGGCCGGGTGCATAAAAAAAGGCTGCCGATTTTGCGGCAGCTGTCGTTTTTATGATAGCGGCATCCGGCGTTTTTGACGGATCGCATTTAAATCAATGATGTTATTCGTGTCGGCAGCTGTCACCAGCGGGCTTGTCTTTGGCGTTTTCCGGCGGTTGTCCTTACTGAAAGAGAAAACAAGATACCCTGTCAAAGCAGCGAAAATAAGTAGCATCATTTTACATACCTCCCAAAAAAAGTTTTGGTATTATTATTGTACGAAAAAACAAACGAAAAGTATTCAAACAATTGTCACTTTTTTAAAAAATAATGTCATTTTCCGTAAAAATGACTATGGGTTGAAGAAATTTTGCTCTTGTTGTGGTTCTATAGATTGTATCGGCTGATGAATGATGATCGTTTATATAACTTTTTCACTATCTTTTGTAAGTGTCTAATTAACTACTTCGGTGTTTTCGTTTGCCTTGTGTTATTCAGTACCCTAAAAAACCTTATGATATGCAAAATAACTGCTTCTAACAGATGACTGCAAGTTGACAGCGCTTTCTTTATTTTTTTAAAGAAAACGAGATGTTATCTTAAAAAAATCGTTTGAACATTTTCCGCAGTTTTTTAAAAGGGTTTGATTTTGTCTCCAGAACACGCGGGTCTTTTAAGGTTTTTTTCAATTCTTTCGCTACAGTCCCTCTTGCCATAGTCTTCACTCCTTCTTTCCATTTCATACCTTATATACGGAAAGAAAGAAGGAAAGGTTTCATGTGAAAGAAAAAAACCAAAGCAGGGGGCTTTGGTTTTAAGCGCGCTCTTCAAAGAGCCTGGCGATTTCAACAATGACGTTTACCGCCTTTTCCATATGATCGACGGAAATGTATTCATATTTTCCGTGGAAGTTTTGGCCGCCCGTGAAAATGTTCGGTGTCGGCAGTCCCATGTAAGAGAGCTGTGATCCGTCGGTTCCGCCCCGGATCGGTTCGATAATCGGTTCGATGTCGAGGTTTTTCATGGCTTGATACGCGACATCGACTATCTCTTTGACCGGTTCGATTTTTTCTCTCATGTTGTAGTATTGATCACGCAGTTCAAGCTTGATGCTTTCCTTGCCGTATTTGGCCGCTAGCGCATCGGCGGTTTTCTGCATATATTCTTTTCGTTCTGCAAAGCGGTCTCTGTCAAAGTCTCTGATGATGTACGACAGGGCGGCTTCAGAAACGTCTCCGTCCATGGAAAGTAAATGATAGAAGCCTTCATACCCTTCCGTATATTCCGGCGCTTCTTCTTTCGGCAGCGCATGATGAAATTCCATCGCGATTTTTGAAGCGTTGACCATTTTGTTTTTCGCCGTCCCCGGGTGGACGCTTTTTCCGTAACAAGTAAGCTTTGCGGCGGCTGCGTTAAAGCTTTCATATTGCAGTTCGCCGAGGGGGCCTCCGTCTATCGTGTAGGCGAATGCGGCGTTGAAGCGGGCGACATCGAATTTGTGAGGGCCTCTGCCGATTTCTTCATCGGGCGTGAACGCGACCCGGATCGTTCCGTGTTTGATATCCGGATGTTTGATCAAGTACGCCATTGCCGTCATGATTTCGGCAATGCCCGCTTTGTTGTCGGCTCCGAGCAGCGTCGTGCCGTCTGTTGTAATCAGCGTCTGGCCTTTATAGCGGGAAAGCTCCGGGAATTGCTCAGGCGACAGGACGACATTGAGTTTGTCATTCAGAACGATATCATGGCCGTCGTAGCTTTCAATAATCTGAGGATTCACATTTTTCCCGGTAAAATCGGTCGCGGTGTCCACGTGAGCCAGAAAACCGACAGTCGGCACGTCTTTATCCGTATTCGCCGGCAGAGTCGCCATGACGTACCCGTTGTCATCGACTGTGATTTCTGTCATGCCGATCGACTTTAATTCATCTGCCAGCATGTTGGCCAATGTCAGCTGGCCGGGGGTTGAAGGGCAGTTTTCATTGTTTTCGTCAGACTGTGTATCGACTTTTACGTAAGAGGTAAAGCGTTCAATGATTTCATTTTTCATACCGTCATCTCCTTTGTCTTATCTTACCATGCGCGGGGGAGGGATTTCTATTTCACAACCCGTTTGAATCGAGGGCTCTGTTTTTTACGCGAATGAAAATAAATTATGAAGAAACGATGACTAAACGATTAAACTTTTTGGAAATGGATGATTGAGGAAGAAAAAACCGATATAATATGGTCAATTCATTCAATAGGGGAGGCTTTCTTCATGGCGATTTTAGTGACAGGCGGAGCGGGTTATATTGGAAGCCACACATGTGTCGAGCTGTTAAACGGCGGCTATGACATCGTGGTTCTGGATAATCTGTCAAACAGTTCACCGGAAGCATTGGAGCGTGTGAAAGACATTACCGGAAAAGGGCTTGTGTTTTATGAAGCGGATCTCCTTGACCGTGACGCCGTTCACCGTGTGTTTGCTGAAAATGAGATTGAAGCCGTCATTCATTTTGCGGGATTAAAAGCCGTCGGTGAGTCTGTGGCTGTTCCGCTCCGTTATTATCATAATAATCTGACGGGAACGTTTATTTTATGTGAAGCCATGCAGGAACACGGCGTGAAAAAAATCGTCTTCAGTTCTTCAGCGACGGTTTACGGCGTTCCGGAAACAACGCCGATCACTGAGGATTTTCCTTTAAGCGCGACCAATCCTTACGGGCAGACAAAGCTGATGCTGGAACAGATTTTACGCGATCTGCATAAAGCGGACTCTGAATGGAGCATTGCGCTGCTCCGCTACTTTAATCCGTTCGGCGCGCACCCGAGCGGCCGGATCGGAGAAGACCCGAACGGCATCCCGAATAATTTAATGCCGTACGTCGCACAAGTCGCTGTCGGCAAGCTTGAGCAATTGCAGGTGTTCGGCAATGATTATCCGACAAAGGACGGCACCGGCGTGCGGGATTACATCCATGTCGTTGACCTTGCCGAGGGGCATGTCAGAGCGCTTGAAAAGGTGCTGAACACAACGGGCGCCGACGCCTATAATCTCGGCACGGGAAGAGGCTACAGCGTTCTGGAGATGGTCAAGGCGTTTGAAAAAGTATCGGGAAAAGAAGTGCCGTACCGTTTTGCCGACCGGCGCCCGGGAGACATCGCCGCATGCTTCGCAGACCCGGCAAAAGCGAAGGCTGAATTAGGCTGGGAAGCAAAGCGCGGGCTTGAAGAAATGTGCGCCGACTCTTGGAAGTGGCAGTCCTCCAATGTGAACGGGTACCAAAAGGCGTAAAAAGAAAGAGACCTTCAAATGATGAAGGTCTCTTTTGTTATGATCATTATTTAACTTTTACTTCAACATCGTTGCTGAATTTTATTTTCCAAGTGCCTTTAGAGTATGCGTCTTTATCAACTTCAAAGGCTTTCACTCCAGTGACCTTAATGTTCGGGTTCAGGTCACTTAAAATTTTACTGTTGTTCACTTTTGTTTCCGTTGCATAAGTCGATGAAGCGTCAATATCCGGATCATAGGAAGTTCCTTCAGAATCTACTAGTTTCACGCTCGGAATGGAGAAAGAGCTAATAGGCTTCTTTGAAACATTTTTAACTGTGTATTGTACAGCTACGATAACGCCGCCGTCAGACGCTTTTTTCTGGATATATTGTGTCCCTACTGAGTCTCTTTTTTCTATTTTTGTAAGAGTCACTTCAGTTTTCTCAGTCTTAACAGTGTCACCGATGTTATACAGTTTTTCTTTAGATTCCGCAGAACTTGAAGATGCGACCTTAGATGATGAAGAATCGCCTCCGCCGCCGATGTTTACGAGAATGATAATAACCACTACTGCCAGAAGCAGTGTGATGATTTTATGTCTCATAAAAAAGTTTCTCTGATCTTTACCGCAGTTGGGGCATTTTTTAACGCCTTTAGCGATTTCTTTGCCGCACGCCTTACAAGACACCAGGTTGCCTGCCATAATATTTCCTCCTATGTAAACTATTTCTTAAAAACTACATACTATAATGCCTGTAAAATAACCTATAGTCAATAATATTTTGAGAAAAAAAGTATTTTAATAATTTTTTAGTCATGTATTTTAGTTCCTTTTTTAGTATCGGCAGATCGTTCGAATTCTTTATAGGTTTATTGAAAAAAGAGTGGTTGAACATGTTCGGGATTTCCCGTATAATCTTGAAAGATATACAAAAACTGAACATAAAAAACAGTGGTTTTCTAGGGTTCCGCAATGCTGAATTGGTCTGGACCGAGAGAAAACACACAGCAGGTTCCTGCTGTGACACGTTGGGATAAAAGCCCGGGAGTTTCTGCTCTTTTAATGAAGAGTGCTCTCCCGGGCTTTTTTGATTTTATATAAAGGGAGTGTCTGGGATGAAAAAGAGATTGCTGGATGTGCTGATGCTGATTATTGGAGCTTTTATCTTTGCTTTGGCCGTTAATTTATTCGCCATTCCGAATGATCTTGGAGAGGGCGGGGTAACGGGAATCACCCTGATCTTGTACTATGTGTTTGAATGGTCGCCCGGGGTGACGAATATCATTTTGAACGGGATTTTATTGATTATCGGATATAAATTTTTAGACGGAAAAACAACGCTTTATACGATCATTACCGTTGTCGCCAACTCACTGTTTCTGCATCTGACGCATGATTGGCACTCGCCTTCACATGAACTCATTATTAATACTATTTTTGCGGGTGTGTTTGCCGGTGTCGGAATCGGGATCATTATTCGAGTCGGAGGCACGACTGCGGGTTCTGCCATTTTGGCGAGGATTGCGAACAAATATCTCGATTGGAATATCAGCTATGCGCTTTTGTTCTTTGATCTGATTGTCGTCTTCAGTTCTTATTTCATCATCGGTGCGGAAAAAATGATGTTTACCATTGTTATGCTGTATATCGGAACGAAGGTGATGGACTTTATCATTGAAGGCCTGAATACGAAAAAAGCGGTGACAATTATATCTGAGCATAAGCACGAAATCGCTGAACAGGTCAACACGCTGATGGACAGAGGGGTTACGCTGCTGTCGGGTAAAGGAAATTACACGGGGCAGTCGAAGGAAATTTTATATATCGTCATCCAGAAACAAGAGCTTTCCATGCTCAAAAAAATTATTAAAAGCTGTGATACAAAAGCGTTTGTCATTGTTCATGATGTGCGTGACGTCTTTGGTGAAGGCTTCGTCGATATCTCTAAATAAAAAAGATCCCTCTGCCGGCGCAGAGGGTTTTTTTCTTATGCCGGCAGAAGCGGTTATGATCCGTTTCCCGGGAAATAGCCTGAAAGCTGTTTCTTAAAACGAAGTGGATACTATCGGCCGGACGTTTTATACTGAAAATATGATAGAGCGATAGAAAGGAGCGCATATGAACCCGTTATTGGCAATTTACCCGAGGGCTGTGTTGTCTGATACGTGCTGTACGGCGGAGGATGTCTTTTGCTTTTATGATGAGAAAAGGCGGGTCTATGCCGCCATTCCGAAGGAGGATATTACCCCGAAGGAGAAACTGCTTCTGGAATCATTTTTGACGCCCGCTGAAGAAAAAGGCGTTTTTTTTCCGGAGACGACGGCAGCAAAGAGGTGGCGGCGTTTTCTGCTGGAAGAAGGTCCGGTGCCTGATGTCAAGGAGCCGCGTGTCCGTTTTATCCATTATGACTTATTGGGAGAACGGGACTGGGGGGCATTTACGGAAGCGCTGCGCCATTTCTGGCCGGTTTCATATACAGTTGTCCCGACGGGGAGGGATCATGGCGTGATTGTGGAGGAAGAAAAGCTGGAAGCGCCAGATTCGGATGACATCGCATCTTTTGTGAAGATTCTCGAAGGCGATTTTTATTTCAGTGTCCGTTTTTTCGTCGGAAGGTATTACTGCAAGGGGGAACGTCTGCGCCTTCATTATCAGAGAGAACAGCAATATTGTCAGATCGGCCGGCGTCATCTCCCGCAGCTGAGCACGCTGACCGCGGAAACGGTATTTCCGGCCATGCTCACGGAAGAAAGCAGAGAAAAGCTCTCAGCCTTGCTTCACGAAGAAGCGGCGCTGCTGTTTCAGAAAGAACCGGAGCTGAAGCATACGATTCAGACCTTTATTGAACATAACTCGAACATGTCGCTCACATCGAAAAAACTGCATTTGCACCGCAACAGTCTTCAATATCGGATTGATAAATTTGCGGAACGCTCAGGTATTGATATTAAGACATATCGGGGCGCCCTGCTGGCTTATTTCATTTGTCTGCAATATGAAAAATCACATTAAATGGGAAATGTGCACGAAGGCAGCGGACTTTTTTTATGAACATTGCCTATATCCGCCGCCGTCTGACGCTGTTACAATCCTATTTAAGAAAGCGTTTACAAATAAAGGGGGATATACATGGCGGAACTTCGGCTCGAGCATATTTATAAGTATTACGATCAAAAAGAAGCGGCTGTCGATGATTTTAACCTTCATATTAAAGATAAAGAATTTATCGTGTTTGTCGGTCCCTCGGGGTGCGGCAAGTCGACAACTTTGCGGATGGTAGCCGGGCTGGAAGACATTACGAAGGGCGATTTCTATATCGGTGACACGAGAGTGAATGACATCGCTCCTAAAGACAGGGATATCGCCATGGTGTTTCAAAACTATGCGTTATATCCGCACATGACGGTCTATGATAATATCGCTTTCGGTCTGAAGCTGAGGAAAATGCCGAAACCGGAGATTAAAAAACGGGTCGAAGAAGCGGCGAAAATGCTGGGGCTCACAGAGTATCTGCACCGTAAACCGAAGGCGCTCTCCGGCGGGCAGCGGCAGCGGGTTGCATTAGGCCGGGCGATTGTCAGGGACGCCAAAGTGTTTTTAATGGATGAGCCGCTGTCAAATCTGGACGCAAAGCTTCGGGTGCAGATGCGGGCTGAAATTATTAAGCTCCATCAAAGGCTGCAAACAACCACAATCTATGTGACGCACGACCAAACAGAAGCACTGACGATGGCGACACGCATCGTAGTCATGAAGGACGGAAAAATTCAGCAGATCGGCACCCCGAAAGAAGTGTATGAACATCCCGAAAACGTATTTGTCGGCGGGTTTATCGGCTCTCCGGCGATGAACTTTTTCAAAGGAAAGCTGACGGACGGCGCCATTCAGATCGGTTCAGCCGCTCTCAGCGTGCCGGAAGGAAAAATGAAAATGCTCCGGGAAAAAGGGTATGCCGGCAAAGATGTGGTCTTCGGCATCCGCCCGGAAGACATACATGACGAGCTGATTGTGGTAGAATCCTATAAGAATTCATCCATCACAGCTAAAATCAATGTCGCGGAATTGCTCGGGTCAGAAATTATGGTTTATTCCCGGATCGGGGATCAGGATTTTATCGCCCGGATTGACGCCCGCCATGACATTCGTGCCGGTGAGGAATTGACTGTCGCTTTCGACATGAATAAGGCTCACTTTTTTGACAGTGAAACAGAAATCAGAATCCGCTCATAACGCAAAGCCGGACAGCTGGATGTCCGGTTTTTTTGATGTAACAATTTATGACGCATAACCGATATAAAAAGTAAATAGAAGACAGAAAGCAGGAAAACAATGAAACGCATGGTCATGTGCATGTGCCTTTTGGCTGCCGTGTTTACACTTGCCGCCTGCTCGGGCCATGAGGCAAGCGCCGAACAAAGCATTCCGAAGGCAGAAGCGCACAGCGAAAAAAAGTCTGTAAAGAGGCAAATCAAAAAAGAGCCGGATACGTCCGCCTGGGTTCAAACGAAAGGGACGGCGAGACTGCCGATTCTGATGTATCACAGCATTTCAGAGGGAAACAGCCTGCGTGTGCCGAAGGAAGAATTCCGGCAGCATATGAAGTGGCTTCATGATCACGGCTATTATACGATGACTCCTGAAGAAGCCTATCTGATGCTGACGGAGGATAAGGAGCCGCGTGAAAAGTGTGTTCTGATCACATTTGATGACGGCTATACCGACAATGTGAAAGCGGCCTATCCCATTTTAAAGAAATACAAGATGAAAGCGACAATCTTTATGATCGGAAACTTCATCGGGCATAAGAATCATCTGACTGAGAAGCAGATGAAGGAGATGGCCGCCCACGGCATTTCCATTCAGAGCCATACGATGAACCATCTCGAATTGAACGGGCTCACACCGCAGCAGCAGCGACGTGAAATGAAGGACTCTAAGCGTTTATTTGATCAAATGTTCGGGCAGCGGACGACTATGATCAGCTACCCTGTCGGACGATATAATAAGGAAACATTAAAAGCCGCCGCCTCGTCAGGCTACCGTATGGCGGTCACGACGGAGCCGGGAGCGGCGTCAAGAGATCAGGGGCTTTACGGGCTTCACCGCGTCCGTGTGTCGCCGGGCATGTCCGGCGCTGCATTCGGCTCTTATATTCAAAATGTGATGAAATAACAGAGCCTCCGCATATGCGGAGGCTTTTTTCAGTTTAATAGAATTGATGAAGCAGCAGAAGGGTGACGCTTACGGTAATCGCTCCGCCGATTCTGGTCGACACTTGGGCGAACGGCATAAGCTCAAGCCGTTCAGCGGCGCTCAAGATCGCGACGTCGCCGGTGCCGCCCTGGCCGGAATGGCAGGCATTAATAACCGCCGTCTCAATCGGGTACAGATTCAGCCATTTTCCGGTCAGAAAACCGACGGCCATCATCGTGACGACGATTGATAAAATGGTAATGATGTTGCTGATCGTAAACGCCGCAATCAGCTTGTCCCACGGTGTCATTGAAACGCCGATCGCAAATAAGAGCGGATAGGTCACGGCTGTCGAGAAAAAGCGCGAGACGCCGAAGGCTCCGTTTTCAATCGAAGCCGGCGCCAGCCTGAACAGCTTAATGAGAACGGCAAGGACGAGCATCACGACAGGAGCCGGAAGCTGAAAGAAATCATGCGCCAGCATGCCGACCAAATAGAGGGAAACCGCTAAAATACCGCCTGAAGCGAAAAAGGACAAATCAAACGTTTTATCATCAGCCGGCTGTTCCAATGCGGGAGCGGAATGATCAGACTTATCAACCTTCCCGTTGCCCGTCCATTCCGGTTTGCGTTTCCCGATGACATTCAGCAAACCCGATAACATAATGGCGCACAGGCTGCCGAGCATGATGGACGGCAGCACAAGCGCAAAGGCGTCTCCCTGGGACATCGGCATAATATCGGAGTAGCCGATGGATAAAGGAATCGCGCCTTCACCGACACCCCCCGCCATAATCGGAACGACGATATAAAGCAGCGTGTGCTGAAAGCCGAGCCCGAGCAGCGTCCCGACGCATAAGCCGACGACGGCGGCCGCGATAGAGCCGGCGATCAGCGGAATAAAAATCTTAACGAAAGCTTTGACGAGCGTCTCTCTTTTCATCCCGAGAATACTGCCGACGACGATACCGGCAATAAATAGATAGAGAAAGTTGGAGCTTTCCGTGAATTCTGTTGTTGAAGTAATAATGTCTTTCGGAAGCAGGTGGTAGTAGACGACAGCGGATGGAATAAAGGTTGCGAGAATCGCAGGGCCGCCGATGGACCGCACGATCGGAATGGATTTTCCGATCTGGCCGAAGGTAAATCCGAAAAAACTCATGACGGCAATTGATGTCAGAATGTCGCTTTTTACATCACGGCTCATGACAAACACCGTAATAAGCAAGAAAAGCAGGATATAGATAGGAAGAGGAATAATGCCGATTCTTATATTCATTGCTCTGGCAAACCAGTTATCAGTCCGTTCCTGTTTTTGGATTGAATCCGTTTGCAATTTTGGTTGAAGTTCTCCCATGCTTGTTCCCCCAGTCGTTATGTAGTGAAAAAATATCCCCATTTAAAGTATACTAAAAAATTTAAATTGTTCATATATTATGAATTTACTAGAGGACATGCTTTCTTCACATTTTCTTTCTCAAAATGGCGATTTGGCGGGCTTTTTCACCGAGAAAAGCATTTTGTTCGCCACACGAATAAAAAAGAGGTACGATATCAAAGGGACAAATATCCTAGGTGCTGACATAAAATCTCTACAAATCCGACAATAATCAGTCACAATTTCAGCCTGATTTTAGGTATATTGATCTTTTTTTTTGGGCTGAATCGTTGTAAAGTAATGATATTGAATCATTTCTATGACAGCCGCTGTCCCCCAGGGTGTACAGGCTGATATTTCAATAGTTTTGACGAATTTGTGAAACGTTGAGCAAATATATCATTTTTTGTGAAATACCGAGCAAGAATTCCACTATGTTTGTGAAATGTTGAGCAATTTACCAGATTGGAGGAAAAACATCATGAGTGAGTTGGTATTAGCCCGCATTCAATTTGCATCTACAACATTGTTTCACTTCTTGTTTGTGCCTATGTCTATCGGGCTTGTGTTTATGGTTGCTTTGATGGAGACGCTTTATGTTGTCAAAAAACAAGAGACCTATCTCAAAATGGCTAAATTTTGGGGGCATCTCTTTTTAATTAACTTTGCTGTCGGCGTCGTCACAGGGATTCTTCAGGAATTCCAGTTCGGATTGAACTGGTCTGATTATTCCCGTTTTGTCGGGGACGTATTTGGGGCTCCGCTTGCGATTGAAGCGCTTTTGGCGTTTTTTATGGAGTCTATTTTTATCGGATTATGGATTTTCGGCTGGGACCGTTTATCTAAAAAAGTGCATTTGCTTTGCATTTGGCTTGTATCCTTCGGAACGATTATGTCATCTTTCTGGATTTTGACGGCAAACTCATTCATGCAGGAGCCGGTCGGCTTTACGATTAAAAACGGCCGCGCGGAAATGAATGACTTCGGAGCGCTTTTGACAAACCCTCAGCTTTGGGTTGAATTCCCTCACGTCATTTTCGGAGCGCTTGCGACGGGTGCTTTCTTTATCGCCGGTGTCAGCGCATTTAAATTATTGAAGAAAAAAGAAGTGCCTTTCTTCCATAAATCTTTCAAGCTTTCGATGATTGTCGGTCTGATCGCCGGTATCGGCGTTGCGTTCAGCGGACACATGCAGGCTGAGCATTTAATGGAATCGCAGCCGATGAAAATGGCCGCCAGTGAAGCGCTTTGGGATGACAGCGGTGATCCTGCCGCGTGGACGGCTTTTGCGAATATTGATACGAATAAAGAAAAAAACACATCAGAAATTTCAATTCCTTACGCACTCAGCTACTTGGCTTACCAGAAGTTCAGCGGCAGTGTGAAAGGGATGAAAACACTTCAAAAAGAATATGAAAAAACGTACGGAAAAGGCGACTATATCCCGCCTGTTAAAACGACGTTCTGGAGTTTCCGCATTATGGCGGGAGCGGGTGCGCTTATGATTTTTGCCGCGATTGCAGGCTTTATTCTGAACCGCCGCAAAAAGCTTCATACGAGCAAGTGGTATTTACGGGGCATGATCGCACTGATCGCATTCCCGTTCATTGCGAACTCTGCCGGATGGATTATGACTGAAATCGGCCGCCAGCCGTGGACGGTTATGGGGCAAATGACAACCGCACAATCCGTTTCGCCTAACGTAACGACGGGATCTCTGCTGTTTTCAATTATCGGTTTCGGCGTCATGTACTTGATTTTAGGCGCGCTGCTTGTTTTCCTATTCGTTCGTGAAATTAAAAAAGGTGCGGACCATGATGATCACAAGGATGTTCCTGTATCAACGGATCCGTTCAGTCAGGAGGTCTACCATGGGGTCACTTCATGATCTTTGGTTTGTACTCGTTTCAGTTTTGTTTGTCGGATTTTTCTTTTTAGAAGGTTTTGATTTCGGTGTCGGCATTTCGACCCGATTTCTTGGCCATAATGAATTAGAACGCAGAGTGCTGATTAACACCATCGGCCCGTTCTGGGATGCGAATGAGGTATGGCTGCTGACAGGTACGGGAGCGATCTTCGCGGCATTCCCGAACTGGTATGCGACGATGCTGAGCGGATATTATATTCCGTTTATCATCATCCTTCTTGCTTTAATGGGCCGCGGGGTGGCGTTTGAATTCCGCGGAAAAGTGAATCATTTAAAATGGGTCAAAACATGGGACTGGGTGATTTTCTTCGGCAGCCTTATCCCGCCGTTTGTATTCGGCCTGATCTTCACAAGCTTGTTCCGCGGCATGCCGATTGACGGCCATATGAATATGCATGCGGGTTTCTCAGATATTGTGAACGTGTATTCCGTCCTTGGCGGAGCAGCCGTCACCCTTCTTTCATTCCTGCACGGTTTAATGTTTGTCACACTGCGCACGATCGGTGATTTACAAGAGCGTGCGAGAAAAATGGCAAAACGCGTAATCGGTGTTATCTTTCTTGTTGTACTTGCTTTCTTTGCGATGTCTGCATACGATACGGATATGTTTACACGCCGGGCAAACATCACGATTCCGGTATTCGTGCTGATTGTCATCTGCAACGTTCTTGCTGTTGTGTTCATGAGCAAGAAAAAAGACGGCTGGGCATTCGGTATGACCGGCGCGGGTCTTGCTTTGACAGTTGCGATGATTTTTATCTCTCTGTTCCCGCGCGTCATGGTCAGCTCGCTGAAAAGCGCGTATGACTTAACAGTAGCTAACGCGTCATCCGGTGATTATTCACTTAAAGTCATGACAATTGCCGCACTGACTCTGCTGCCGTTTGTCATCGGCAGTCAGATCTGGAGCTATTATGTCTTCCGGAAACGCGTCAGCCATAAGGAGCCTATGACTTATTAATGGGAAAAGACCTGTTTCTTTATAAAGGAATGAAGCGGATTCTTGCGATCATTACGGGATTAACGATTATACAAACGGCCGCCATCATCTTGCAGGCGGAATGGCTGAGCCAGGCGGTAACCGGATTATTTAACGGGAAGCGGATTGCTTCTCTTTATCCGGTTATCGGCTTTTTCCTGCTTGCGTTTTTGGTCCGGCATGCGGTGACAGCGGTCCGGCAGAAAATCGTATACCAATATGCCGCGCAAACCGGCGCAGACTTAAGAAAAAGATTTCTTGAGCAATTGTTCCGTCTCGGCCCCCGCTTTGCGAAAAAAGAGGGGACAGGCCGGATGGTGACGCTGGCGATGGAAGGCATCAGCCAGTTCCGCCGTTATTTAGAGCTGTTTCTGCCGAAAATGGTCAGCATGGCGATTGTGCCGGCGGCCGTTGTTATTTACGTGTTTTTTCAGGATAAAACATCGGCTTTGATTCTGATTCTTGCGCTTCCGATTTTGATTGTATTTATGATCCTGCTCGGACTTGTCGCGCAGAAAAAAGCCGATCGCCAATGGAAGTCCTATCAGACGCTTTCCAATCATTTCGTGGATTCGCTCCGCGGACTGGAGACATTGCGGTTTTTAGGATTAAGCAAATCACACAGTAAAAACATCTTTCATGTCAGTGAGAGATACCGCAAGGCGACGATGAGTACGCTCCGGGTCGCGTTTTTATCATCATTCGCCCTGGATTTCTTTACGATGCTGTCGGTGGCGACAGTGGCGGTGTTTCTCGGCCTGCGGCTGATAGACGGACAAATTCTGCTCGGTCCGGCATTGACCGCGCTGATTCTCGCGCCTGAATATTTTCTCCCGGTCCGCGAAGTGGGAAATGATTACCACGCGACGTTAAACGGGCAGGAGGCGGGGAAAACCATTCAAGCGATTTTGGCGCAGCCCGGTTTTAAAGAAGAAAAGCCGCTCGAACTTGATACGTGGACTGACGGGGATGAATTACAGCTTACGCGTTTGTCCGTCCGAGAATCGATGTCTGAATTTCATCTGTCCTTTAAAGGGAAGAAGAAAATCGGAATTATCGGGGAAAGCGGTGCGGGAAAATCGACACTCATTGATGTGCTGGGCGGCTTTTTAGAGCCTGCGTCCGGTGAGATCAAGGTAAACGGTGAATCCCGCTCGCATCTTCAGTCGGACGGCTGGCAGAAGCAGCTGCTCTATATTCCGCAGCATCCGTACATTTTTGATGACACGCTTTTGAATAATATCCGGTTTTATCATCCTGATGCTTCCCGTGAGGAAACGGCGCGCGCCGCTGATTCAGCGGGTCTTTCCGGACTGATCCGCGATCTGCCCGGCGGTCTTGACGGCCGGATCGGCGAGGGCGGACGGACGCTCAGCGGAGGGCAGGCTCAGCGTGTCGCGCTGGCCAGAGCCTTTTTAGGAAACCGGCCGATTCTCCTTTTGGATGAGCCGACCGCTCACCTTGATATTGAAACAGAATATGAAATAAAAGAAACGATGGAAGACCTGTTTGAAAACAAACTTGTCTTTCTGGCCACTCACCGTCTTCACTGGATGCTTGAGATGGATGAAATTATCGTGCTTGATGACGGCGCGGTGGCGGAAATCGGCACCCACGACGAATTGATGGCGAAACAAGGCGTATACGCCAAACTTGTAAAGGCGCAACTGGGGGAAAGAACATGAGAAAAGAAGAATGGATTCTGCCGTATATGAAGCAAAATGCCCGTTTGTTTGTTCTTGTGATTTTTTTAGGCGCGGTGACGATTTTTTCGGCGGCCTTTCTCATGTTCACTTCCGGTTTTTTGATCTCTAAGTCGGCGACAAGGCCTGAGAATATCCTGCTGGTGTACGTTCCGATTGTGGCCGTGCGGACGTTCGGGATTGCCCGTTCAGTCTCACGGTACGCCGAGCGTCTGACGGGACACCATATCATTTTGAAAATCGTGTCCGACATGAGGGTGCGGCTTTACAATATGCTGGAGCCGGCCTCGCTCATGCTTTCATCCCGTTTTCGGACGGGCGACATGCTCGGCATTTTGGCTGAGGATATTGAGCATTTGCAGGATGCGTTTTTAAAAACGATTTTCCCGGCGGTTTCCGCTTTGCTGCTGTATGCGGCATCCGTTATCGGACTCGGTTTTTTTTCCTGGCCGTTTGCCGCTTTTGCGGCGATTTACCTGTTTATATTGGTTGTATTGTTTCCGGTTGTGTCGCTTCTTGTGACGAGAGCGAAAAACATGAGGCTGAAAAGCGGCCGGAATACGCTCTACAGCCGGCTGACAGATGCCGTGCTCGGCGTGAGCGACTGGATGTTCTCGGGACGACAGGCGGCCTTTATTTCCTCTTATGAAGAGAAAGAGAAGGCATGGTTTGACCTTGAAAGCAAACGTCAGCGGTTTACGAGATGGCGTGATCTCGCCGCGCAATGCCTTGTCGGCGGCTTCATATTGATCATGCTGTTCTGGACGGCGGGTCAGTATGCGGACGGCAGCATCGCCAACACGATGATCGCGGCCTTTGTGCTTGTCGTATTTCCATTGACGGAGGCGTTTCTGCCCCTTTCGGATGCGCTGACGGAAGTGCCTTCTTATCAGGATTCCATCAAAAGAATGAGTAAGGCGGCTCCGGAGCTGCGAAGTCGTGAGGTGAAGCAGACCGATGAGAAACTGGATGTATCTGATGTGACACTTACATTTGATAACGTGACGTTTTCTTATGATCAGCACAGTCATGTGCTTGACCGTTTTTCCTTCACTCTCCGCCAGGGGGAAAAAATGGCGCTGCTCGGCAGGAGCGGCTCCGGTAAGTCGACCTCTCTCGCTTTAATTGAAGGCGCCTTAGTTCCCGATTCGGGCAAGGTGATGCTGAACGGGCTGGAAACTGCGGCCGTGCAGGAGCAGATTTCCTCAGCGGTGGCCGTTTTGAATCAGAAACCTCATCTCTTTAACACGAGCATTATGAACAATATCCGGCTCGGAAACGGCAAGGCGAGTGATGAAGATGTTAAGCGTGCGGCTCGGCAAGTGAAGCTTCATGATTATATTGAATCACTGCCTGACGGATATGAAACGTCCGTGCAGGAGACGGGGATTCGTTTCTCAGGCGGGGAACGGCAGCGGATCGCGCTTGCCCGTATTCTGCTCCAAGACACGCCGGTCATTATCCTTGATGAACCGACGGTCGGCCTTGATGCGGTCACTGAACGTGAATTGCTTGATACGATTTTTGATGTTTTTAAAGAGAAAACGATCCTCTGGATTACACACCATTTAGCGGGTGTGGAAACAGCTGATAAAATCGTCTTTTTAGAAAATGGAAAAGCAGAAATGGAAGGAACCCATCAAGAGCTGCTTGCAGAAAACGAAAGGTACCGGAAGCTTTACCGTCTTGATGTTCCGATCAGAACATAAACAGCCGCAAACGAGCGGCTGTTTTTTTGTGCGGTTTAAAATCTCTTCTTGTTTGGAATATAAATAGGAGACAGAAGAGGAGGTACAGAGATGAATATAATGGATTGGACGGAACAAGATGTGAAAGATACGCTGCCGAAACGGGAGGCAGACAGCCATAAAGGAACGTTCGGGACGGCGTTATTGCTGGCCGGGAGCGATGACATGCCGGGAGCCGCCCTTTTGGCCGGATTGGGCGCGATGAGAAGCGGTGTCGGCAAGCTCGTCATCGGTACATCGGCAGGCGTCATTCCGCTTATCGTCCCAGTGCTGCCGGAAGCGACGTACTGGCGGGACGGCTGGAAAAAAGCCGCGGCGGGCCAGCCCGGGGAAACCGTCCGGGCCGCTGCCATCGGGCCGGGCCTTCCCCAAACAGACGAAGTGCAGCAGGCGGCTGATCAGCTGCTTTCTGGCGATTATCCCGTCATACTGGATGCGGGCGCCATTACGAAAAGAACCTATCCGAAGAGGAAAGCTCCCGTGATCTTGACGCCTCATCCCGGCGAATTTTCCAGAATGACAGGCCTTCCGATTCAAGAGATTCAGCAGAACAGAGCGGAATATGCCGCGGAATGGGCGGAGCGGCTTCATGTCACGATTGTCCTGAAAGGAAACGAAACCATTATCGCTTTTCCCGACGGGGAATGCCGCAGGAATACAACCGGAAACGGCGCGCTTGCAAAAGGCGGAACCGGCGACACGCTGACGGGAATGATTCTCGGCATGCTGTGCTGTCATCAAGACCCGAAGCATGCCGTATTGAACGCCGTCCGCCTTCACGGCGAATGTGCGGAATTATGGACGAAAGAGCGCTCCGCCCATACCTTATTGGCGCACGAACTTTCTGAACTGCTGCCGCGTGTATGGAAGGAATATGAATAAAGAAAAGGCGTCTTCATAGGGAAGGCGCCTCTTTTTGTTTTACCCTTGATTTCATCAGGACATAATACAGCAGCGACGGAACGGCCAGGCCGATGACCCAGGCAATGTCGCCTCCGCCGAATATTTCAGCGAGCGGCCCGATGTAAAAGGATGTATTGATGAACGGGATTTCTAATATAATCGACAAAACGAAGGCGGCCGCTGTAATCCAATTGACCCTGCCGTATTGTCCGTTGACGTCAAACATCGATTTGACGTGGTATTTTCCGCGTCGGATAAAATAGTAATCCACGAGGTTGATCGCCGTCCATGGAATTAAGAAATAACTGATGAAAAAGATGAAATTTAAAAACAGTTCCATGAAATTGCTTTGGCCCAAGAGACTTAATACAGTACCCGCTGCCGTCACACAAAGGATCATTACCACTCTCGTTTTCGGCGTCACCTTCAGTTTTAAAAACGGCTCCAAGGTAGTCGTGGTTGACATAAAGGCTCCGTATAAATTAAAGACGTTGATCGCCATTTGCCCGAACAGGACGATGATCAGCATAATAAAGGAAAACGGACCGAACAATCGGACAATCTCATTTCCCGCATTAGCGGTAAATTCCGGGAGCGCCGTCGTCAAAATGGCGCCGAGAAGCATCATCCAGATGGAACTGACTGACGTACCTGCATAGCTGTACCAAAAAGTATGCGATGCCGGTGTTTTGACCGGCAGATAACGGGAATAATCTGCGACATATGGCGCGTATGCCAGCTGCCATGTGGCCACCGCGCTGACCGCCACTAGAAAAACAGGCAGATCTAATGAGCCGGGCACCCAGCTTCCTGAAGGAATCGGCAGTTGAAAAATAAGAATTGTTGCAGCAAAAAAAACGGCAAAGGAGGTCCAAGAGAGGATTTTCTGCATTTTGTGAATCAGATCATGACCGTAGATCGTGAGTAAAAAACAGATGGCGCTTAAGCCGATAATACACCATGAAGCCGGAATCGGGACAAAGCTGCTCAGTGTACCGGCTGCGAGAATCGTACTGCTCGCAAAGAAGCCCAGGTAGATAAACATGACCAAAAAGAGGGGCAGAATCGCTCCGATCACGCCGAATTGCGCGCGGCTTTGAATCATTTGCGGAATTCCGAGCTGAGGTCCTTGTGCGGAATGAGACGCCATAAAGATTGCGCCGATAAAGGTTCCGATTATAATGGCGGCGATACTCCAAAAGAGATCGAGTCCCATTGTAACGGGCAGTGTGCCTGTGACTAACGTCGTAATATGCATATTAGCCCCGAACCAGACGGGGAATAAATCTTTAGCCTTTCCGTGTCTTTCGTCATGCGGAATATGTTCAATCGTTCGCCTTTCTACTTTCAATAGATAATCTCCTCCGTATGTTCTTCTTTAACATAAAGACATAGCTTAACAGATTGACCTGCCGTTTACAAATTCCAGCATGCAGGAAAAACATTGTAAAGCCTCGCTGACAGCCGTTCAAAGTTTTTTTGAAAAACGGAACAAACACTGCCGCCAAAACGATTTGCCAGGGGTTAAAAGGCATGGATATGCTTACGGACTAATATGTATGAAGGAGAAATGTGTCAATCTTTTGACGAATGGAGCCATTATTCGTTAAGCTGAAAGAATAGTTTACTTTGTGTAAATTTCATTAATGAAAAGGGGATTGATGATATGTGTACAAGTCTTACATTGAAAACGACAGACGGTAATCACCTATTGGCGCGAACGATGGATTTTGCATTTCAGCTCGGTACGGACGTCGTGCTTTACCCTCGTCAGTACAGCTGGAAAAGCGAAGCTGACGGCAGGATGCATAAGACGAAATACGCATTTATCGGCATGGGGAGAAATCTCGGCAATGTTCTGTTTGCCGACGGCGTAAATGAAAAAGGGCTGTCGTGTGCGACGCTGTATTTTCCGGGCTTTGCGGGATACGAGAAAGCGGAACGGGAGGGCACCTGTCACATTGCTCCTCATGAGTTTGTCACCTGGGCCTTATCAAACTGTGACTCTCTTGAAGACATAAAGGAAAAGCTCTCAATGCTGACGATTGTAGAGAAGAAGTTAATGTTATTGGATACGGTGCTGCCTCTTCATTGGATTTTATCAGACCGCACGGGCGGCTGCATTGTCATCGAGCCGACACCGGAGGGAATGAAAGTATATGACAACAAACCCGGAGTGATGACCAACAGTCCGGAATTTCCTTGGCATGTGACCAATCTGCGCCATTATATCGGAATCAGGCCGCAGCAGTCAGAAAGCAAAACATTGGGCGGAATGACATTAACCGCTTTCGGCCAAGGATCTGGAACGATCGGGCTTCCCGGTGATTACACGCCGCCATCCCGGTTCATCAGAGCCGCTTATCTGAAAGAGCATTTAGAGCCTTCCGCCCATGAAACGGATGGCGTTACGGCCGCTTTTCACGTGCTGTCCAATGTGAATATTCCAAAAGGCGCGGTGATCACAGAGGAGAATGAAATTGATTATACGCAGTATACGTCGGTCATGTGCTGTGACACCGGAAACTACTACTTTCATCTGTACGACAACCGGCAGATTCACAAAGTAAGTTTATTCCATGAAGATCTTGACCGTCCGGAGCCGAAAGTATTTGCGGCCGCGGCGGAGCAGAATATACAGGAGCTGAATTAGCTCAAAAAAAAACAGGACGCGATTGTCCTGTTTTTTTATTTAATACGGATCAGACGGATGGCTTTCCTGTTCAGCCTGTTTTGCGGCTTGGGCCGTATCTGTAGTGCCGATCGGCCCGCCGCTGCTGCTTTCGGAGGCTTTTTTCAGCCCTTCCGCAACACGT
Source organism: Bacillus sp. Pc3 (assembly GCF_000815145.1). Classification (NCBI taxonomy): domain Bacteria; kingdom Bacillati; phylum Bacillota; class Bacilli; order Caryophanales; family Bacillaceae; genus Bacillus; species Bacillus sp. Pc3. The sequence goes on from NZ_CP010406.1 coordinate 2,276,599, forward strand.
TTTCCGTAGTCCGGATCTGCTTTTGTGAAATTCTCAATCATTTGATCCTGAATGTCTTTCCGGCAGGAAGAAAGCGTATTGACCAGGTTTGTGATCAATTCGTTCCGTTCAAATTCCGAAAATCTGCGGTATGTTTCTCCGGCCTGGCCGAAGTTATTCGGCCGGTCGATCGCTTCCCGCTTCACATCGCCTTCGACATGAGGTGTATGGTCTTTCCCATCCTGCTTTGCTTCGGTGAGTCCTCCCATAATGGACGGCTCATAGTTGACGTGCGGGTTTTGTCCTTCTGCCCGATCGACACGATACTGCATTTGCCCGCCTTCCTGGTTGGTGGCGACATGCTTTTTCGGCGAGTTGATCGGAAGCTGCAGGTAATTTGCGCCGACGCGGTACCGCTGGGTATCTGAATAGGCGAATGTCCGCCCCTGAAGTAATTTGTCATCTGAAAAATCAAGGCCGTCCACAAGCACGCCCGTTCCGAATGATGCTTGTTCCACCTCGGCATGGTAGTTTTCCGGGTTTTTGTTCAGAACCAATTTACCGATCGGCTTCCAAGGGAAATCGTCTTTATACCACAGCTTGGTCGGATCAAGCGGATCAAAATCCAGCTCGGGGTGCTCGTCATCAGTCATGATTTGCGCATACACTTCCCATTCAGGATAATCGCCTTTTTCAATCGCTTCATACAAATCCTGTGTCGCATGGTTAAAGTTTTTCCCCTGAATCTCTTCCGCTTCCTTCTGTGTCAGGTTGCGGATGCCTTGTTTCGGTTCAAAGTGATATTTGACGAGCACGGCTTTTCCTTCTTCATTGACCCATTTGTAGGCATGGACGCCTGAGCCCTGCATCTGCCGGTAGTTGGCCGGGATGCCCCACGGCGAAAACAAGAAAGTGATCATATGAGTCGCTTCCGGTGATTGGGAAATGAAGTCGAAAATACGCTCGCCGTCCTGAATGTTCGTAACGGGATCAGGCTGAAATGCGTGCACAAGATCCGGGAACTTCAGCGGATCACGGATAAAAAAGATTTTCAGGTTGTTGCCGACCAGATCCCAGTTGCCGTCTTCGGTATAAAGCTTAACGGCAAAACCCCGGGGATCACGCAATGTTTCCGGGGAATGCTTCCCGTGGTTGACGGTAGAAAACCGCACAAACGCCGGAGTTTTCGTTCCTTTCTTTTGAAACACTTTCGCTCTTGTATATTTAGAAATCTCCTCGTCTCCAAAACTTCCGTACGCCTCAAAGTATCCGTGTGCGCCGGCGCCGCGCGCGTGAACGACGCGCTCGGGAATCCGTTCGCGGTCAAAGTGGCTGATTTTCTCCAAAAAATCATAATTCTCCAATGTCGTCGGTCCTCTATTGCCGACTGTCCTGACATTCTGGTTGTCAGTGACCGGATGGCCCTGCCGGTTTGTCAGCGTGTCTTCTGACTCGCCTTTACCGGTCGTCTTACTGGAAAGCGTTTCTTTGCTGTTTTTGTTATTTTCCATTGTTGAACCCTCCTTTTTGAACGGTAACAATATGCCCAGCAGAGCCGTTTTTTAAAACCGATTTTCAAAAGAAGCGGTTATTCCGCGATCGGCGTCAAGGACCCGCCGTTCCATATTTCGCCCTTGTTCAGCGTCCAGCTGTTTTGATAAAGGCTTTGCGCGCCTTGATTGGCCGCCGGACTTAATTGTTCATCCCATGTCAAAAAGTACGCGGTCTGAGGGTATTTTTGCCTGATCGCATTAATAAAAGCAGCATAATCAAAGCTTCCGATATTGCCGGACGGACCGGTTTCGGCAAAGGCAAACGGTTTTTTCAGAGACAGCATTTCATCATAGCCTGATATCGCATACGGATCAGTGAAGTAAGCGTCCAGACCGGTAATATCCACATAAGATGAGCCTGGGTAGAAGTCTGTTTTAAAGTCTCTGTTGGCATCCGGCGAATACACCCACAAAAGGTTATCCAATCCTCTTGTCTCTGTCATATAGCGGTATATCTTCTTGTAAAGCTCTTTGTACAGCGAGATTCTCTCATTGTCTTTTTGGTTGTAGCCTGTCAGCCCCCACCAGAACCACTCGCCGTTCATTTCATGCAGCGGTCTGAACAGAACGGTGACGCCTTGATTTTTCAGCTGAGTAAGGCCGTCGGCGATTTTGCTGAGCAGCGCCTCAAGCCGTTTTCCTTCCACAGTTGAAGGGTCCAGGATGTTTTTGTACTGGCTGTTTGAGATGGCCGTTTTATAGTTTCCGGATGGAAAGGCCGGATTTGCGAGATGCAGGCTGACCTGAGGGAGGCCGCCGCTTTTCCAGTATGAGATTAAGCTGCTGTTGCAGCTGTAATCGATAGTATCGGTGATATCCGCTGTTTCCAGCCATCCTCTCCCATAGTCACAGCCGTAGATGGCGGGAGACTGTCCCGTCGCGTTTTTCAAGCGGTTTTCCTCTGTCATTGAAAAAGTGACATCGCTGTAGCCGCCGAACGCTCCGGACATGACCCTGTTTTCTGAACGGTTGGGCAGGTGCGCCAGCCAGTTCATGATATCTTTTGTCGTCTGCTGGGCATTTGGGTTGACGGGATAAACGGTGTGAGCCGATATCGGACTGGCGGCTCCTAAGAGTAATAAAACGATAGACAGGCAGACTGCTAACTTTTTAAGCATATAAAAGACCTCCTGATTTTTAAGATGATGAAGGATGTGAAACGATAACCTCACAATCTCCTTCTATAACAAAATCTCCGGAATCCGCCGGCATGATAAAGTGATCGCCTTTGTGAACGGGGCATCCATCCAGTTCTCCGCGTCCTTTAATGACGCTTGCGAGTAAATACCGGCCGGGTGCGGGGAATGATGCTTTCCCGCTCACATCCCATTGATAAACTGAAAAGAAAGGTGTTTCGGCGAGTATCGTAATAAGAGCATCTCCGATCCGATGCTTTGTGCTTTTTACATTTTCATCGGTATGGGGAATGTCTGTTACGTCAATTGCTTTCTCAAGATGAAGCTCGCGTTTATTCCCGTTCCCATCCGTCCGGTCATAGTCGTAAAGCCGGTAGGTGGCATCAGAGCTTTGCTGGATTTCAAGAACGAGCGTACCTTCACATAAAGCGTGCAGTGTGCCGCTCGGGACATAGAAAAAGTCGCCGGGCTTAATGGGGATGCGGCGGAGCAGGTGATCCCACTCGTTTCGTTCAATGAGCCGAACGAAATCTTCTCTCGTTTGGGCGCGGTGCCCTAAAATGAGCTCCGCGTCTTTTTTGCAGTCCAACACGTACCAGCATTCCGTTTTTCCGAGTTCTCCATTTTCATGCCGATGTGCATATGCGTCATCCGGATGAACCTGCACGGATAAGTCCATATTTGCGTCAAGAATTTTTGTGAGCAGGGGAAAAGCGTCTTCTTTCGGATGTCCGAACAGGTCAGGGTGTTCATTCCAGAGACGGTGTAATGATGTTCCGGAAAAAGGCCCGTTCCGCACGATGGATGTACCGTGCGGATGAGCTGAAATCGCCCAGCACTCTCCCGTCCGCTCAGAAGGAATCTCATACCCGAATGTATCGCGCAGCTTCGTCCCGCCCCATAATCTTTCTTTAAAAACCGGTTCCAAAAATAAGAGTTTCGTCATTTTCCCGCCTCCCGGTTTGCCGTCTCTAATGCGCGCTCCGCCAATACGAGCGAACCGGCCGCGCCGGAGTGAATCCCTAATTGAGGGGGAACGATGAAGTGTTCAATGTCGGGCAGGTCAATATATTGATTCAGCCGCTTTTTCACGTGCTGACGGATATAAGAGAACAGCTGATGCTGCTTCATGACGCCCCCGCCGAGAATGATCTTTTCCGGCGAAAGTATGAGAATATACTGCACAAGCGCTTCGGCAATATAATAGCCCTCAAGCTCCCACACTTCCTGCTGATCCGCCAGCAGATATGCTTTTTTCCCCCAGCGTTTCTCAATGGCGGGACCTGCCGCGAGGCCTTCCAGGCAATCTGTATGGTAAGGGCAATTGCCTTTGTAGCCGTCGTCAGGGTGTCTTCTGACATAAATGTGGCCCATTTCAGGATGAGACAGCCCTTGAACAAATCTGCCGTTCATGATGGCGCCCGCTCCGATGCCAGTGCCGACCGTCAAATAGAGGCAGCTGTCCGAGTTTTTGGCCGCGCCGAAAGAAGCTTCTCCGAGCGCCGCCGCATTAACGTCGGTGGTGAAGCCTGCGGGAATATCCAGAGCGCTTTTGATCGTTTGAAGAATAGGGCAGTTCCGCCAGGCTGTCTTCGGCGTCGCGGTGATGCACCCGTATGTTTGACTGTCGGGGCGGATGTCAATCGGTCCGAACGACCCGATGCCGATGGCTTCTATCGGGAAATCTGTAAAGTAACGGATGACCTGTCTGAGTGTGTCATCCGGTTCTCCCGTCGGAAACTCCGCTCTGTCCAGAATGGTGCCGTCTTTTTGTCCGGCGGCACAGACAAATTTCGTGCCGCCGGCTTCAATACCTCCAAGCATGGCCGTACCTCCTCATCTGTTAAAATCCGTTTTGATCGGAAACGGCTTTGAACCAGCGGCCGCTTTTTTTGACGGTCCGTTCGCCCCCGTTTTCCAGATTGACAGATACAAAGCCATAGCGGTTTTTATAAGCATTTGTCCAAGACCAGTTGTCCATGAAAGTCCAAAGATGATAGCCTTTAACATTTGAACCTTCTCCGATGGCCCGATGCACCCATTTGAGATGTTCCTGGATAAATTCAATCCTGTAATCATCCTGAATGATGCCGTTTTCATCGCGGAAGCGTTCCTCGCCTTCAACTCCCATGCCGTTCTCGGAAATAAAACATTCGATATTTCCGTAATGTTCTCTGAGATTGGTGAGAATGTCATAGATTCCTTTTTCGTAAATTTCCCACCCGCGGTGAGGGTTCATTTTCCGTCCGGGCATGACGTACGGATCGAAGAAACGCTCAGGCAGGAAAGGGGCGTGCGGATTCGGAACATGTTCTTTTGCCTTGACGCGTCTCGGCTGGTAGTAGTTCACGCCTAACAGGTCAACCGTATGCTCCTGAATGAGGCGGAGATCTTCTTTCTCGTAACGCGGCAGAAAGCCTTCTGCCTTGAGAATCTCGACAAGCTCCTCAGGAAATTCGCCCTTTACGGCGGGATCTAAAAATGAGCGGTTGAAAAAGGCGTCGGCAATCCGGGATGCTTTCAGATCTTCAGGGTGTGAGCTTCTCGGATAAGAAGGCGTCAGATTCAGAATGATTCCGATTTGTCCGTCCTGTTTCAATTCTCTGTAGGCTTTGACAGCCCTTGCATTCGACAGCAGGGTATGGAAGCCGGCCTGCACCGCTTCTTGAAAATTAACGTGATTCGGATAGTGAAAGTCGTATAAGTAGCCGCCTTCAATCGGCACAATCGGCTCGTTGTGAGTGAACCATTTTTTCACTTTGTCACCGAATAGCGAAAAGCAGGTTTTGGCGTAATGTTCAAACGCGTCAACGGTGTCCCGGCTGACCCAGCCCCCCTTACGCTGAAGGGCAAGCGGCATGTCAAAGTGAAACAAATTGACAAACGGCTCAATGCGATGGGCAAGCATTTCATCGATGACGTCCTGATAAAACGCGACCGCTTTCTGATTGACCTCGCCAGTTCCGTCCGGAATCAATCTTGACCAGGAAATAGACAGCCGGAAGGAGTTGTGGCCGATTTCTTTCATCAGCCGGATATCCTCCTTGTATTGATCATAAAAACGTGACGTGTCGCCGGGGCCGACGCCGTTAAAAAAACGGCTCGGCTCTTTTTCATACCAGTAATCCCATATGTTTTGGCTTTTTCCGTCTCTGTCGGCGGCGCCTTCTGTTTGGGTGGCGGAGGCGGAAGACCCCCACCAGAATCCTTCCGGAAAACGATATTGAATATTTGATTCAGTCAATTGATTTCTCTCCCTTACTGCGATTTTGATTACATACTCATGCTGTCATCCCGGGCATGCTGCTCGGTCTCTGCTTCTTTTTCCTTTGCCATATTTAATTTGTCCAGCGCTTTAAGAAACGGGAACCAGATGACAAACACAATACAGAGGTTGACCAGCTGCATAATGCCGCCCATGACGGAATTGGTCGCCATAATCCCGTTAATGAAAAGGGGGACGGTCCAGGGCACGGTCACGCCGGTAGGAGGGGGCACGATCCCCGCCGACATGGCCAGGTAGGTGACGAGCGTGACAACCATCGGCGCGATCACCCACGGAATGATAATGATCGGGTTCATCACGATCGGCAAACCGAAAATAACCGGCTCATTGACGTTGAAAATGCCCGGCGCGAGACCGAGTTTGGATATCTGTTTCATCTGTTTGCTTTTCATAAAAAGCAAGATGGTGATCACTATGGCCAATGTCATTCCGGTTCCGCCCATTCCGACGGTGTAAATCTCCATAAACGGCTTAGAAATAATATGGGGAATCTCTTTTCCCGCTGTATACGCAGCCAAATTTTCGACCTGTAATGTATTCCAGATCGGGTCCATCACGGAATTAATAATGATTTGTCCGTGAAGTCCGAAAAACCATAAAATCTGAATAAAGAAAACAGCGATTAATGTAGGAATGATGCCGCTTCCAAGTCCGACAAGCGGGGCTTGAACCGTATGATAAATGACATCATGCAGATTGGTGTGAAAGATCTGGGTGACAGCCGCGTTGATCAAGAGGAAGACAGTAAGCGTGATAAAAGCCGGGATCAATGCGGCGAACGATTTAGCAACAGCCGGAGGAACACCGGCAGGCATCTTAATCGTTAAGTTTCTCTGAACGATTCTTCTGTAGATTTCACCTGACAAAAACGCGGTCATCATGCCGAGAAACATTCCTTTTGCTCCAAGCCGGTCAACCGGAATGACGCCTGCGACCGCTTTGCCCGTTTCCGGCTCTAAGACGAAAGGGGTGAGCAGCAGAAAAGAAACCAATGCGATCGCTCCGCCGAATACGGCCTCCACTTCGTAGCTTTTGGAAAGGTAATAGCCGATCCCGAAGACGACAAAAATGGACATAATCCCCATCGTCGCCGTCGAAGCGCCGCCAAATCCGGATTGAAAGACAGACAGGGCGGAGCTGCTCATGATTTTGTTTAAAAACGGCAGGTTCGTCAGCACGACGAACACCGAACCGAAAATGGTCAGCGGAAACGCCAGCATAAAAGCATCCCGTAAGACTTGCAGGTAGCGGTTATTGTTTAATTTGCCCGCGATCGGAACAAGGAATTGGCTGATTTTCTCAAACACGTCTTCACCCCCGGCTTTTTATAAATTCTTTGATTGAAATAAGTCGAGCATTTCTTTGACGATCTCTTTCATTGAAAGCGCTGACATTAAGTGATCTTCAGCATGCATAAAAAGCAGAGAGACATCCGTTTTGGCGCCGCCGGCTTCTTTTTGAATCATCTGAAAATGGATGTCGTGCGCTTTTCCCAGTTCTTCTTCAGCCTTTGTCAGAAAGGTGTCTGACTCATCTGGCCGGCCGTCTTTATAAGCGCGTATCGATTGAATAATACAGCTGCGGGCATTGCCGCTGTGAAGAATCAGCTGAAAACTGATCTGTTCATCCGTGTACGTTTCCATGCTTATCGCCTCCTTTATTTGTTCTCTATCAAGGCAACGGCCTGTTCGTATGCTTTTTTGCCGTCTCCCATGCCGTATGCCATCATATCAATCACATCAACGGTGATGTGAAGCGGGTCCGCCTCTTTTTGAAGCTCGCCTTTTAAAAAACTCATCTGCGGGCCGATCAGTACGACGTCTGCGTCTTTCATCGCTTCTTTTGCTTTATCCTGTCCGACTGCCCAAATCTCGGCCTCCTCACCGATGGAGCTGGCGTAATTCTGCATTTTCGTGACAAGAAGGCTGGTGGACATGCCTGAGCTGCAGGCTAATAAAATTCTTTTCATGAGGAATCCCTTCTTTCATAAAGTTAAAACGTTTTCATGAATATTATAATCTTTTGAAATTAAATGTCTATACTTTTAAAATATAAAAGTTTAACTTTTCGGATTTTTGACACAAAAAAACCTTTTAAGATTCAACTTAAAAGGTTTTTCATCTCAAGCGAGCCATAACAGCCATAAATAAAGTCCGATCAGGGTGATGAATAACGTCGGAATGGTTAATATCAGACCTGTTTTGAAATACATTCCCCAGGAAATTTTCACGTTTTTCCGGCTCAGCACGTGGAGCCATAACAATGTCGCCAGCGACCCGATCGGCGTGATTTTCGGCCCGAGGTCAGAACCGATAACATTCGCGTAAATCAATGCTTCTCTCAGCAGCCCGTGAGTGTCCGTTCCGCTGATGGCTATGGCGTCAATCATCACCGTCGGCAGGTTATTCATAACGGAGGAGAGGATCGCAGCGATAAAACCCATTCCGAGTGTGCCCGCAAACAATCCGTGATCCGCCGCTTTCTGAATAAGCTGAGAAAGAAGATCCGTCAGTCCGGCATTCCGCAAGCCGTACACGACAACATACATGCCGACAGAAAAAAACACGATGGCCCACGGGGCGTCCTTGATGACTTGTTTCGCAGGGACGGCGGGGCTTCGCTGCGCCAGAATGAGAAAAATGACCGCGATGGAGCCGGCAACGAAGGAAACGGGTATCGACAGCAGCGCGCTGACGAAATACCCGATCAATAAAACGGCCAGGACAGCCCATGATAACCGGAAAAGGCGCTCATCCTTAATGGCGGATGCAGGATGTTTCACAAGGCTGGTGTCAAACCGTTTCGGAATGTTTTTTCTGAAATAGAGATACAGCACCAAAATGCTTGCCGCCAAAGAAAAGAGGTTGGGCACCAGCATGCGTGATGCATATTCAATGTACCCGATATGAAAGTAATCGGCGGATACGATATTGACCAAATTGCTTACAACGAGCGGCAGCGAGGTGGTGTCGGCGATGAATCCTCCGGCGATAATAAACGGTAAAACCAGCTTTTCAGGTAAATTCAAAGCCCGCACCATCGCCAGTACGATCGGCGTCAAAATGAGCGCCGCTCCGTCATTGGCAAACAGGGCGGAGACCACAGCCCCTAAGACCGACACATAGAGAAACATCCGCAGCCCGCTGCCTTTGGCCGCCATGGCCATATGCAGCGCGGCCCACTCAAAAAAACCGATACTGTCAAGAATTAATGAAATGATAATAATGGCGATAAAGGCGAGTGTCGCATTCCAGACGATCCCCGTCACTTCCGCGATATCGTGCAGGCTGACTGCTCCGGCGATCAAAGCGAGGACCGCTCCGCCGCAGGCAGACCAGCCGATTGATATATGTTTCGGCTGCCATATGACAAACACAAGTGTCAGCACAAAAATCAGCGCTGATAAAACCGCAACTCCCAAGAATATATCCCCCTTACCGGCATGTAACAGTGACTTCTATTTGCCGCAATGTCTGTAAAACTTCGTCCTTTTCATCTATCTGCTGCAGAATCGAGCAAACCAGCGCGTATTCCGGTCCGGACGGATGAATGGCATAGTACCGCCACTGGCCCTCGCGTCTTTCCCGCACAAGGCCGGCGTTCTTTAATTTCCGCAAGTGCTGGCTGATGCCGGGCTGACTTATATGAAAAATAGCCGTCAGCTCGCAGACACAATATTCCTTATCCTCCAGAAGCTTCAGCATCAAAAGCCTCGTCGGGTCGCTTAGAAGTTTGAGGCACTGGCTGATCCCTTCGGAACTTAAAGCATTATGCCGCCGTTCCATGCGCTCACTCCTTTTTTACACTATTATATAAGCAGATATTTATATAAGTAAATGGTAATATAAAAAAGCCGGTCTTGCACTTTTCGCAAAACCGGCTCATGTTTATTTTTGGAACAGTTTTTTCGCTTCATCCATTGCTAATTTATTTCCCAGTGCCGAATAATCAAGCCAAGGCTGATCGGCAATTTTATAGACATGGTTTGCTTTCACGGCCTTAAGCCCTTTCCAGACAGCGCTTTTTTGCAATTCTTTATAAGCTTGCTGTGACTTGTCGTCTCTGTTAACGACCACGAAAATCGCATCTGCGTTGTAATCAGGCAGCACTTCTTGAGAAATGACTTCATAAGGGCGGGAGGTGTTCATTTCTTTAATGCCGTCAGCCGGTTTCAGCTTCAGATCGTCAAACAGAATCGGTCCCATCGGGCGGCGTGTGCTGAAGACGCGAAGCTCTTTTGCGTTCACGCGGATCGCCATGGCTTTGGCGTTTTTCCCTAATTCCTTATTCATCATGGATCTGACTTGTTTTGTTTCATCTTCGTAATCTTGAATAAATGTTTTAGCTTCTTTTTCACGGTTGACGATTTTTCCGATGTCTTTTAAATGATCGCGCCATGTGCCTTTATCAAGGTCGAAAACGTGTGTGTTTCCGATTTTCTTGTATTTTGACACATCTTTTCCCGCAAATTCTTTATCAAGATAAATGTTGTCTGGATTCAGCTCAAGTAAAGCTTCCATATCCGGGTCTGATGCAGGTCCGAGTTTTTTCGTGTCTTTCAGCTGATTTTTCACATGAGGGAGAAAATCTTTTAATTCTCCGCCCACGACGGAACCGGCAGGTGTAACGCCGAGAGCCAGCAGATCATTTGTCAGGTGAATGGACATCGAAGCGATTTTATGATCGCCGGATTTCTTTTTTGACTCCGGCTGTGATGAATCGGATTGGCAGGCAGCCAGTAAGAAAATACACATGAAACTGATGAGCGCAATTGTTTTTTTCATGGGAATACTCCTTGTTTTATGATTTGATTTTCATGACGAGATAGAGAAAATACGGCGCGCCGATGGCTGCCGCAACCACGCCGGCCGGAATGGCGTTCGGCTGAAACAAAGACCGGCCGATGGTGTCTGCCGCGACAAGAATGACAAGGCCGATTAATCCCGCAATCGGAATAATATGCTGATGCATGGTGCCGACGAGCCGTCTTGCCAAGTGAGGGGCGGCAAAGCCGATAAAGCCGATTCCGCCGGCCATCGCGACGCTCGCGCAGGACAAGCCGACCGCTATGGCGATCAGCATGATCCTTTTTCTCTGCACGTGTGCGCCGAGCCCCGCGGCTGCCTGGTCACCGAGCATTAAAATATTCAAAGAACGGGCGTTAAGCCATGCAAGCGGTGCGAGAATGCCGATCCAGGGCAATAGCGACCACACGTGAATCCAATCTCTGCCCCAGACGTTTCCCACCAGCCAGCGGGAAGCGAATGTATAAGTTTCTTCATTCAGGCGCAGCGACATAAACAATGTAACGGCGCTGAAGCCCGCGGAAACGGCGATCCCGACCAACAGCATGCGGATCGTTAAAAAACCGTTCAGCCTGTCGTACGTAAGCACTACGATCAGCAGGGCGGCGAGTGTTCCGCCCGCAAACGTAAACAGCGGGATGAACATCGACGCCTGCGCCTCCAGGGAATGAAAGAATGTGATATACATCATCAAACCGAAGGAAGCGCCGGCATGCAGTCCGAGAATGCCCGGATCGGCAAGCGGATTTCGGGATACACCCTGCAAAATAGCGCCCGACACGCCTAAGCCGATACCGGCCAGCATCGTCACCAGTATCCGGGGGAGCCGGTAATCGAATAAAACGGTTGTGCTTTGAAACGTGCCGTAACCGAACAGCGTTTTTCCCACGGTGAGGGGAGAAAGCCGGAATGAGCCCGTATGCAGCCCGATCAGAATAATGCAAACGGCGATGACCAGCAGAACGAGACCTGCCGCCGCCGCTTTTTTTGTTTCTTTCTGCACTTTCATTTATAAGTCTCTCCCTTCCTTGCGGGCAATATAAAGAAAGAAAGGGACACCGACAAGTGCGACCATGATGCCTATCGCCAATTCTCTCGGGGGACTGACCGTGCGTGAGGCCAAGTCGGCCAAAATCAAAAGAATCGCGCCGAGTAACGCGGACATCGGAATAATCAGCCTGTACGTAACGCCGACGATCTTGCGGGCGATATGGGGGATGACCAGCCCGACAAAGCCGATCGCGCCGGCAGCGGAAACAGACACACCGGCAAGAACGACGGCGATCATTAATCCGGCGGCACGCGTGAGAGCCGTGTTCACCCCTAAATTCGCCGCCACGTCATTTCCCATTGAGAGAAGGGTGACGGACCGGCCCATGAATGTCGCGAGAATGATGAAGACCGCAATCACGGGAACAAGGACTTGTAAATGAGCCCACTTGATCCCCGACACCCCGCCGGCGTACCAGAAGGCCAAATCCTGGCTTAAATCGTAATAAATCGCCACACCGGTACTGAGTGAATGTAAGAGCGCGGCCACGACCGCCCCGGCAAGCGTCACCTTTAAAGGTGACATGCTGCCTTTTCCCGCCGCACTGATAAAGAAAATCAAGCCGGTGCTTGCCAGTGCTCCCAAAAATGACATCACCATCAGCAGGGCATATGACAAATGAGGGAAAAAAGCAAAGCTGAGCGCAACAACAAACATGGCGCCCGCATTTACGCCTAAGACACCCGAATCGGCAAGCGGGTTTCTCGTGACACCCTGCATGAGGGCGCCGGCTGCGGCAAAAGCGGCTCCTGTAACGGCCGCCCCGAGCACCCTCGGAAGACGCAATTCATGAATGATCTGCTGGCCCGTCATGTTCGGATTGTAATCAGTAACAGCCGACCAAACCGTATGTAAAGTAATGTCTTTCGCGCCGAATGAGACGGCGAAAAAAATAGAAACAAGCAGCCCGATCACCGCGATCAGGAAGAAAACCCCGTTTTTTAAGATGCTGATCAGACGGCTTGCGGACGTGACAGAATCGCTCAAAAATCAATTCACCTACTTTTATGATCATTGTCCGGTATTTATTGAATATGAGAATCATTTTCATTTGAACCATCATATTATACCGGGCCGATTTTTAAAACGCAATAGAGTGTTCAACAATGATGCCCTTTTTTCTTTCATGTTTATATTGTAAAAAAGAAGTGAAAAACGTGAAAGAGGAAATCGCTATATTCAGAAAGGAGGGAGGCAAATGGCGGGAGAAGGAAAGCCTTTGCCGATTGAATTTTACCAGAGACCGTCAGTGGAGCTTGCCCCTTTATTGCTCGGCTGTCTCCTGGTGAAGGAGACGGATGAGGGAACGGCTTCAGGTTTTATCGTGGAAACGGAAGCTTATATGGGAGCGGATGACCGGGCGGCGCACAGCTTCGGCAACCGGCGCACGAAACGGACGGAAATTATGTTCCATGAGGCGGGCCGCATTTATACATACGTCATGCACACTCATACATTAATGAACGTCGTCGCCGCTGACATCGGCATTCCGCAGGCCGTGTTAATCAGGGCGGCGGAGCCTCATGAAGGACAGTTCCTGATGGAGAGCAGGAGACCGGGCAGACCCCCGAGAGAGTGGACAAACGGCCCGGGAAAACTGACGAAGGCGATGGGCATTTCAATGAACGACTACGGCGGCATGATCACGGAACCGCCGCTGTATATTACGGAGGGCTTTACGCCTGAACATATATCAACAGGCCCGAGAATCGGGATTGACAACAGCGGAGAAGCCCGGGATTATCCGTGGCGCTATTGGGTGACGGGGAACCGGTATGTCTCACGCTGACCATGTTTATAAACGCTGATAACAGGGGAAAGACAAGGTAAAAGAAAGGGGATTCAGACATTGAAAAAATTTTTCAAAACGATTATCAAATGGGCGCCCGTCATCTATCCGATCATCAGAAAAATCATAAAAGAACGGAAGGCATCTAAGCGGAACCGCATGTCCGCATCCCGAACAGCCGGCTGATCCGGCTGTTTTTTTACGGGCTTGGCATCGGATTGCCGCATTGACTTGAAATCCTCCCCAGTATAGAATTTACATACATTTACCCCTTCCTCATTCTTTTTGCCCATTTTTCACGTCTGCATCTGATCTGATAGGAGGTTTTTCTCATGCTTCATGGGCGGCTTCGTGAACTTCTGCGCTTGCTTTTAGCTGCTGAAACACCGGTTACAAGCTCAGTCATCGCTGCAAATGTAAAGGTAACGACGCGGACGGTCCGCAATGACATAAAGGAACTGCAAACCATTGTAGAAAAACACGGCGCATCCATTCAATCTGTCAGAGGGAGCGGCTATAAGCTGCTGATCCGGAATGAGCAGCCGTTTAAAAACTGGCTTCAGGACAATTTCCAGCAGAACAGCACCGTGCCGATTTTTCCCGATGAACGGATAGATTACCTGATGAAAAGAATGCTTCTGACCGACGGCTACCTCAAGCTGGATGACTTGGCGGAAGAACTGTTCATCAGTAAATCCACACTTCAATCTGATTTAAAAGAAGTCAAAAAACGGCTCCGCCCCTATGACATCATTTTGGAAACAAGGCCGAACTACGGCTTTAAGCTGCGCGGCGAAGAGCTCCGTCTCCGTTATTGTATGGCGGAATACTTAGTGGACGACCGCGAGCCCGAGCCTGATCTCCTGAGTGAAAAGGCCGGTATTCTGCCGAAAGACGACATTCATGTGATCCGCACAGCCATTATGAAGCAGGTTCGAAACCATAAGATCCCGCTTTCTTTCTTCGGCCTGAACAATCTCATCATCCATATCGCCATTGCCTGCAAACGAATCCGGACAGAAAACTATGTATCTCTCATTCCGGAAGATCTTCATGATATTAAGCTCGAAACAGAATATCAGTCAGCGGAAGCCATCGTAAAAGAGCTTGAATCGGCGCTTTCGGTCACCTTTCCCGAACAGGAAACCGCCTATATCGCCATTCACCTGCTCGGGACAAAGCGCATGACCCAGTCACAAATGGAAGGAAAAGAGCTTACAAGGCTGATAGACGGGGAAACCAGCCGTTTGACGGAGGCCATGATTGAAGCCATTGAGCGGGAGCTGAAGCTCGGAATCACGGACGACAATGAGCTGAAAGCGGGTCTTGCGCTCCATATCAAGCCGGCGATTAACCGAAACCGGTACGGAATGAACCTGAGAAACCCGATGCTCTCCGCCATAAAGGAGAATTATCCGCTCGCATTTGAAGCGGGAGTGATTGCGGGAATCGTATTCAAGGAGCAAACCGGCATTGATATTCATGAAAATGAGATCGGATATTTGGCGCTTCATTTCGGAGCCGCCATTGAAAGGAGAAAGACGGAACGGCCGCCTAAACGCTGTCTGATTGTCTGTGCGTCCGGCGCCGGCAGCGCGCAGCTTTTAAGAGAAAAGCTCCGATCCCGGTTCGCAAAGCGTCTTGAAATCGTCGGAACGGCTGATTACTGCAGCCTTGACCAGCTTTCCTTTGAGTCGATTGATTTTGTGGTCAGCACGGTGCCGATCAAAAAAGACCTGCCCGTTCCCGTATTGAAGGTTCATACGCTGTTGGGCGGCGGGGATTTTACAAAAATCGACGCCATGCTGGAAGAAAACCGGGAACAATTGAACTTTCTGAAACCGGAGCTGGTATTTTTGCAGCAGGATCTGGAGACGAAGGAGGACGTCATCCGTTTTCTCGGACAGCAGGTTGCAGAAGCCGGCCTCGCTTCTGATTCTCTGACAGATTCTATTTTTGAAAGGGAAGCGATTTCTCCTACGAGTTTCGGCAATCTTACGGCGATTCCGCACCCGCTCGTTCCGCAGACGGACACGACGTTTTGGGCGGTATGCACGCTGAAGAAGCCGATTGACTGGGCGGATAAGCGTGTCCAATTTGTCTGCCTGCTCTGCGTCGAGAAAGAAAGCAAAGCCGACCTCCAGCATATGTACAAATGGCTCGGCGGGATGTTGGATGATCCGGCCGCGGTAAGCCGTCTCTTAAAATGCACAACCTATCAGGAGGTTTTACGAGTATTCAGAGACAAACGATCAGAGAAAGACCGGGATACACCTTTTTTCCGTTAGCAGCGGAAAAAGCCTGAGTAGTTATGAAAGCGATTTCATAATATGATGGTACTAACATCGAGACATACAAAATATCAAACTTTCAGGAGGTCTTTTACATGAATATATTACTCGTTTGTGCAGCAGGGATGTCAACAAGCTTACTCGTCACCAAGATGGAAAAAAGCGCGCAGGAACAAGGAAAAGAATATAAAATCTGGGCGGTGTCAGGCGATTCAGTCAACCAGCATATTGATAAAGCGGACGTATTGCTGCTTGGGCCTCAAGTCCGTTATTTGCTTCCGCAGCTGAAAAAATTGGGTGAATCAAAAGGAGTGCCGGTTGAAGTCATCAATACCGTCCATTACGGCACTTGCAATGGAGCGGAGGTTCTGAAATCAGCGGAACAGCTCGGAAACGCATCGTAGAAAGGGGCGGGCCGTGTGAATAAGGTGAACCAGTTTTTAGAAGAAAAAGTCATGCCCATTGCCGGAAAAATTGCCTCCCAGCGGCATCTGCAAGCATTGCGTGACGGAATCATCCTCACTATGCCGCTTATCATCATCGGTTCGTTTTTTCTGATCATCGGCAACCTGCCGATTCCGGGATATGCGGATTTCATGGCAAAGACGTTCGGAAGCGCCTGGTCTCAAAAACTGCAATATCCGGTTGATGCGACCTTTGAAATCATGGGCCTTGTCGCCGCTTTCGGAATCGCCTACCGCCTGGCCGAAAAATACGGGGTGGACGCATTATCGGCCGGTGCGATATCGTTGGCAGCGTTTCTCTTGGCAACGCCGTACAAAGTTCCGTTTCTGCCTTCCGGCGCCAAAGAGGAAATCATGGTGGGCGGCGGCATCCCGCTGTCTCTCATGGGAAGCAAAGGGCTGTTTGTCGCGATGATCATCGCCATGCTGTCGACGGAAATTTACCGCCTGATCATCCAGCGGAATTTCGTCTTCAAAATGCCGGACGGCGTGCCTCCGGCGGTCAGCAAATCATTTGTCGCTTTAATTCCCGGCTTTGCCGTCATCTTTCTGATCTGGGGTGCGCGTTTAATTGTCGAAGCGACGCCGTTTGAAAGCCTTCATAACATTGTAAGCGTTGTACTGGGGACGCCGCTCTCGATTCTTGGGGGAAGTCTCGGCGGAAGCCTGGTAGCCGAAGCGGTTCAAATGCTCTTGTGGGCGTGCGGATTACATGGGGCGAACATTGTCGGCGGCGTCATGGCGCCGATCTGGTTCGGAGCGATGGATGCCAACCGGATTGCGTTTCAGGCGGGCGATGCGCTGCCGAATATTTTCACCCAGCAGTTCTTTGAAATCTGGATCAACATCGGCGGAAGCGGCGCGACACTGGCGCTCGTGGTCACCATGTTTCTCCGTTCGCGAAGCAAGCAGATGAAGCAGCTTGGGAAACTCGCCATCGGGCCGGCTGTCTTTAATATTAATGAGCCGATTATTTTCGGAATGCCGATCGTCATGAACCCGATGCTTCTCATTCCGTTCATTATCACACCGCTTGTCACACTGGTCTTTACCTATATCGGCATGAGCACTGGCCTCGTCGCCAAACCTGCCGGCATTGCCGTCCCATGGACGATGCCGCCGATTTTCTCCGGCTATCTTGCCACGGGCGGAAAAATATCAGGGGCTGTCATGCAGGCGATTAATATCATCACAGCCTTTATCGTGTACTATCCGTTCTTCAGAATGTGGGATTCACAAAAGCTGAAAGAAGAAAACGAACTTGAACAATCGCAGGCGCCAGCCGTACAGGGAGACGAAAAAGCCGTGCTGTAGAGAAAGGGAGTGAAACACATGAATGAAAAAATGGAACAGACCATTTTTCAGATCATCCTGCATGGCGGCAACGGAAGAAGCGCATCAATGGAAGCCATTGCCGCCGCAAAGCGGGGGGACAGAGCCATGGCCGAGGAAAAGCTTCAGGAAGCCGCAAGGGAACTGACCGAAGCCCATCATTACCAGACAGAATTGATCCAAAATGAAGCCGGCGGAGAAAAAACAGACATGACGCTTTTAATGGTGCATGCGCAAGATCATTTAATGAATGCCATGACCGTGAAAGACTTGGCCGCTGAGTTAGTCGAGATTTACGAAAAAGTGAGTCTGCAAGGGGGAGCAAAAATATGACAAAAGGAATTAAAATTGTAACGATCGGCGGAGGTTCAAGCTATACACCGGAGCTTGTGGAAGGCATCATTAAGCGCTATGAGGAACTGCCTGTCAGAGAATTATGGCTCGTCGACATTCCCGAAGGCGAGAAAAAACTCAATATCGTCGGCACGCTTGCAAAACGCATGGTCGAAAAAGCGGGCGTTCCGATAGAGATTCACCTGACGCTTGACCGGAGAGAAGCTTTGAAGGATGCTGATTTCGTAACGACTCAATTCCGCGTCGGTCTCCTTGAGGCCCGCGCCAAAGACGAACGGATTCCGTTAAAATACGGCGTAATCGGCCAGGAGACAAACGGTCCGGGCGGTTTATTCAAAGGGCTGCGCACCATCCCGGTTATTCTGGAAATCGCGAAAGACATCGAAGAGCTTTGTCCGAATGCATGGCTTGTGAATTTCACAAACCCTGCCGGCATGGTTACCGAGGCCTTGCTCCGCTACTCGAATCTCACAAAAGTCGTCGGCCTCTGCAATGTGCCGATCGGCATTAAAATGGGCGTCGCAAAAGCATTGGATGTGGATGTCAGCCGGATCGAAGTGCAATTTGCCGGACTGAATCACATGGTCTTCGGGTTAGATGTTTTCTTAGACGGCGTCAGCGTGAAAGATCAAGTCATTGAAGCCATGGGAGACCCGGAAAACGCCATGACGATGAAAAATATTTCCGGAGCGGAATGGGAGCCTGAATTCCTGAAGGCGCTCGATCTGATTCCTTGCGGCTACCACCGCTATTATTTCAAAACGAAAGAAATGCTCGAGCATGAAATAGAAGCGTCACAGACGGAGGGCACACGCGCCGAGGTCGTGCAGAAGGTTGAGAAAGAACTGTTCGAACTGTACAAAGATCCGAATCTCGCCATCAAACCGCCGCAGCTGGAAAAACGGGGCGGAGCGTACTACAGTGACGCGGCCTGCAACCTGATCAGCTCCATCTATAACGACAAACATGATATCCAGCCCGTCAATACGATAAACAACGGCGCGATCGCCAGCATTCCGAATGACTCAGCGGTCGAAGTGAACTGCGTCATGACGAAAGACGGTCCGAAACCGATCGCCGTCGGTGATCTGCCGGTGTCTGTCCGCGGACTCGTCCAGCAAATCAAATCATTTGAGCGCGTCGCCGCTGAAGCAGCCGTCACGGGAGATTATCAAACGGCGCTTCTTGCGATGACGATCAACCCTCTTGTCCCGTCAGACTCCGTGGCAAAGGCCATTCTGGATGAAATGCTTGAGGCCCACAAAGAACATCTGCCCCATTTCTTTAAGTCGATTGAAGCATAAGAGCAGTAAAAAAACCCGGATTCGCTTCCGGGTTTTTTGCTTATTTTGATTCGCTTAGTGAGGCGACTTTCGTCGTCCAGCCGAACACGTCGGCTTCCGCGCCTTTTTGAATGCCTGTAATGGTATCGTACAATTTCTTCGAGATCTCTCCGGTTTCACCGCTGCCGATGACAAGACTTTCATCATTCCAGATCAGTTCGCCGACCGGAGAAATGACCGCCGCCGTACCGGTTCCGAATGTTTCTTCCAATCGGCCGTCACGATGCGCCTGGATGATTTCATCGATCGAAATCTTCCGCTCAGACACAGTCAGTCCCCAATGTTTGAGAAGGGTGATGACGGAATTTCTCGTAATTCCTTCAAGAATGCTTCCGTTCAGCTTCGGCGTCACGATCTCGCCGCTGATTTTGAAGAAGATGTTCATGCTGCCGACTTCTTCGATGTATTTTTTCTCAATGCCGTCAAGCCATAAAACCTGGGAAAATCCCTTTTCTTCCGCAACCTGCTGCGCCTTCAGGCTTGAAGCGTAGTTGCCGGCCGTTTTCGCATTTCCGGTGCCGCCTTTGACGGCGCGCACGAATTCGTTTTCCACGGCGATTTTTACCGGTTTAATGCCTTCTTTGTAATAAGAGCCGACCGGGGAAAGTATGATAAACAGCTTGTACGTATGGGATGCCGCTACACCGAGGAAAGGCTCAGTCGCAATAATAAACGGACGGATATAAAGGGAAGTGCCTTCCGCTTTCGGAATCCAGTCTTGGTCGATGGCTACGAGCTGTTTCAGGCCTTCAAGAACAAGCTCTTCATCAATGAGCGGGATGCAAAGGCGGTCATTTGACTGGTTCAGGCGCTCCATATTTTTCTCCGGTCTGAACAGAAGCACTTCCTGATCCTTCGTTACATACGCTTTAAGCCCTTCAAAAACGGTTTGGCCGTAATGATAAACCATGGCCGCAGGATCCATTGAGATGGACTGATAAGGGATAATTCTCGGATCATACCAGCCTTGACCGGCGTCGTAATCCATAACAAACATATGGTCGGTGAAAATTCTGCCGAACGCAAGGTTATGGGGGTCCGGTTTCGGTTTTTTGGCTGAAGTCAATTCAACACGAATGTCTTGTTTCATAATGTTCTGTCTCCCTATTGGTGTTATTGTCAAACTTATTTGAAAATAATTTATATTCTATTGTATACCTTCAACAAATATTCGCAATAGTTTTCCTCAAATTTGTGAAAAAATCAAATCATATAAAAAGCAGGGGAGAGAATGCCCCCTGCGTGTTCGTTTTTACGTATTCTGTCATCACTGTGCTCAGTGAACCGTCACCTTGCCGGTTTTGTAAAACTGCTCCATTGCTTTATCGACGTACACCCAGCCCTTCCAGGCGATATGGATGGTGTCTTTCATAAAGTACGGATCATATTCGTGCCCGGATAAGTCGGCAACCTGAAAGCCCTTCGCTTTAATTTGCTTAGTGACTTTTTTGTAGTAATCAGTCCGGCCTTTTTTCGGGAAGCCGGTGTAGTCATACCATTTTCCGTTGACCGGAATAACCACGAACATCGGTTCAGCGCCGGCATCTTTCAGAATGTCCAGCATATCCTCAAAGTCGTGATATTCGACTGATTTGGCGTACGTTCTTCCTTTGTTGATTCCTTTCACTCTCTTTACTTTCTTCTTAATCTTTTTATAAGAAGCGTCATCGATATAGAAAGGATTGGACTTGGAGCTCCGTTCTCCTAATTGAGCGGCGGCTGTCTTTAACTCTGACCACGATTTCCCTTTCAGGTTTTCAGAGATCGTCCGTTCAGGGCCCTTGGTTTCTCCCATTGAATAATAAAGATCTTTTTTCTCAAGCAGAGAATAATAAGCTTTGGCAGCCGGCATGACCGCTTTCACTTTCCATGATTGTCCGTTGACCATTCCCTTGTATAATTCAGAAAGGACGGCATCATGCTGAACGACTTTAAAACGGAGCATGCGCTTCATCATGTTCTTTTTGACCGCGGGATCAATCTGGTTATTAAATGCTAAATCCAATGCCTGAAGTGATGAAAAATTCGGCGCAAAGTGCTGTTCATCAGAACCTTTTTTGATAAACCATTGCGGAGAAACAATGAATACCAGCTTTTTGCCCTTCAGCTGCTGATAATGCGCCGCAAAGTTCACGGCGTGTATCAAGGATTGGTCCCCGCCTTTTCCGACAAGATAAGGCGTAAAGCCTTGGTTGTTCACTTGGAAATAGTTGGACGGGTGAAACTCATCCAGTCTTGAAAGCTCGGAAGAACCGAAAATCGGCATATACTTCGAGTCTTCGAACATTTTGTTTTGCAGATAGAGCCCCTGGAACATATTCGGATTTAAGGCCGCTGCCGACTCTTCGACACGTTTTTCAGGAATGAAGCGCGTAAGCCATGAAGCCGGAACTGCGATAGCTCCGACAAACAGGACAAACGCTAAAATAATTGGTCCAAAGAAACGCTTTTTCATTTACTTCAACTCAGTCAGTTTGTTTACAATGTTGTTTGGCGTATTCCACTCGTCACGGTCAAATTCAGTGATCGGCACTGTAATGCCGAAGCGGTTTTCGATGGCGACCAGCAGTTCTACTGTTCCGAAAGAATCAAGCAGTCCTTCTTCAAAGATTTCAATATCAGGATTTTCTTTCACAGCGTCCTCCTGACAAACTTCAGCTAATACGTCTAATACTTCCTGTTTAAATTCCATGTGTTTTCAATCTCCTTTAGTGATGAAATGGTTTTCCTGAGAAAATATAAAATCCGAAACATACGAAATGGAATGTGATGACGATGGCTAAAAAGGCCGTAAAACGATTGGCGGGCAGCCACTTGTATTTCTTATTCCATTTCTCAAAAAAGTTATACCCGGTCATTAATACGGCGTGGTACAGGCCGTATACAATATATTGCAGGGCGAGTCCGTGCCAGACGCCCATCAGCATGAACAGCAGGAAATACCCGATGTTCGAGACGGCCATCCGGTTCTTTATCCATTTTTTCTTTGTCATCCAGAAAACAAAGCGCATAAATACGTAGTCTCTGAACCAGAAGGATAAGGACATGTGCCAGCGGTTCCAGAAGTCTTTAATGTTTTTGCTGATAAACGGCTTATTAAAGTTTTCCGGAGATTTGATACCCATGATATAGCTTACACCGACGGCAAACATCGTGTAACCCGCAAAATCAAAAAACAGGTACAAGCTGTATCCGTACATGTACAGCACATTACCCCACAGTTTGCTGTGGGTGATATGAGACAGATTCATAATGAAATACGTGTTAATCGCATATCCGATAATGAATTTGTACAAGAAACCGATAAAAATTTTATGAATGCCGGTATACAGTAAATCAGCGTATTCTCCCTTTGTCCATACTTTCTGTTCGTCCTTGGCAAATCTGCGGTATCTGTCGATCGGGCCGGAAGAAATGGTCGGGAAAAACATAATAAAGTACAAAAGGCGGTGAAGCGGCATTTTTTCTTTAATCAGTCCGTCTCTCGTTTCCATGATCAGCTGGACGCCTTTAAATGTCAAATAAGAAATTCCTAAGAAACTGATCAGGTTATGAACCGGGTGATGAGGCACCGGCGGGAAGAAAAACGGCCATAATTTAGATAAAAACAGGGGTAAAATAGACGCGATCACGGCCATACTGAAGACAAAGCCGCTGTTGGCTTTCAGTCTGTAAGCGAGATAACCCCTGATTAAAAGCACCTGCCACAGCGTAAAGATACATAGTGCGATCACGCCGTGCAGATCATGCGCGAAAATCAAAGCCAATACGATGATGGATATAAACATGTTGTATCCTTGGAATCTCTTGCCGTTCAGCCCTAAAATAATCGTCGGCAAAAGAAGGATTCCAAGTAAGATAAAGAAGAAAAACGAGCTGTAAGGCGTCATACAAGAACCTCTTCGCCAATGCGTTTACGGTCGATTTTTCCGTTCGCAGTCATTTGAATGTGATCCTGATAAATGAATTTTCTCGGAATCATGTAGGCCGGAAGCGAAGCGGCCAGTTCTTTCTTAATGGCGCTTGTCAGCTGGAATTCTTTTTCAAAATCATGTTTTTCAGGCACGATGGCGGCAATTAAATATTCGACTGGTCCGTTAGGCTGATACGGGATGACAACCGCCGTGCGCACATATTGAGACTGCCTTACATGTACTTCGATTTCCTCCAGCTCCATGCGGTAGCCGTGAAGCTTAATCTGGAAATCAAGGCGTCCTTGGCAGAAAATCTGACCATCCTGAACATAACCGGCATCACCCGTGTGATATGCCCACTGGCCGTCAATTGAGAAAAACGCTTTTTCAGTCAGAGACGGTTCACCGAGATAGCCTTTGCTCACGCTCGGGCCGGCGATGATGATTTCCCCTTTTTCTCCGTCCGGAAGCTTATTCCCGTTTTCATCCATGATGAAGATATTCATATCGGGTTTTGCAAAACCGACGGGCAGAGATTCATTTTCATCGATAATCTGCTGCGTAATTTCAACGGAGGTGACGGCAACCGTTGTTTCAGTCGGGCCGTATGTATTGAATACGCGGGCCTTCGGAAATCGGTTTAACAGTTCCTGTGCCACGGCAGCCGGAAGCGCTTCTCCGCAAAACATAAATACTTCTGCCTCAGGCAGGAGCTCCTGCGTAAAGCCGGGGTCCATCAGACACATTTGGACGAAAGACGGCGTCGATGTCCACACGTTCAGTTTGGATTTCTCCAGCTCTTCAAATAGTACTTTCGGTTTATTGATTTTGTCTTTCGTTACGCAGTGCAGCGTACCTCCCGTTTGAAGCGACGGGAAAATGTCCATGACAGATAAATCAAAAGAAAACGGAGCTTGGTTTAAGAAAGTCTTACTCCCGCCCACAGGAAAATCCCTGCAGATCCAGTCAGTGAAGCTTTGCAGGTTATCAGCCGATATCTGCACGCCCTTCGGATTTCCCGTGCTGCCGGACGTGTAAATAATGTAAAACGTATCCAGCTCTTTTACCCAGTTCTCACGGCTGAGGTCTGGATCTCCGTCAGCTGCAAGCTCTTCGGGCGTAACGGTTTTAATCAGATTGCTTCCCGTATCGACTGCATCGCCCGATACGCTGATAAGCAGCTCTGCGCCTGAGCTTTCAATGATTTTGACGATCCGCTCCGCCGGAATGGAAACATCGACAGGGATGTAAGGGCGGCCCGCTTTGACGCTTCCCAAGAAAGAAACGATCATATTCGGCTCCATATGTCCGTAAACCAGGACAGGCGCTTTCGAACCGTCAGCCGTATGTTTTTGAATGCCGGACGCAACCCGCTCCGACAAATCCCATAATTCCCCGTAAGTGAGGGAATGATCTAAGGAACGAAACGCTATGGCCTGCGGCTTGGCGTCTGCGTATGTTTTTATAGCATCAAGTAGTTTCATAGTTATCCTCCCCGATTAGAAATCGTTGTAAATATAAGTGCCGGTATTCGCTGTATGAAATCCATACATCCAAAAGAGCAATACTAATATCAGAAAATAAAAGCCCGTATGAAACGTCCATTTGATCAATGTATTTTCATAAGCACGTTTTAATTTTTGCATCATATTCAAAATTCCTTCCCCGCGTATTCAATAATTACACCAGTATATGACGATTAGATTAACAAAAAGTTTCAAAATATGTCTAATATCCTAAGCTTAAAATTTCCTTAAAAATGAATGAGAAACAAAAGGATGGAAAACACGCATGTATAAATTGGAAAATGATCATACTAAAAAAGCGCTGTTCAGGCGGGATTTTTAACTTATCGTAAATATAAACGAGGTAAAAAAATTTTGGCGGCTTTTTCTTAAGCAGGCTTGTGCCGAACCCCAATGGAGAAGGGCGAAAAGCCGTTTCCGGCAGGATAGCTGATAAAGCGCCGCATCTTGTGAAATGAGGAAGAAATTATTATGATAGATAAGGTAGCAGAAAACGTGAAAACCCCAATTCAACACTACTGTTATCGGCTGACTGTGAAAGCCTTTTAATAGAAAGGAAGAGGAAAATGAATCAAAACAATATGGGGGGCAGCCAAAAGACGCCCGAGAAAGAAAGCATGGGCCGCATTTTGTGGCAGCTAACCCGCCCTCATACATTGACGGCATCGTTTGTGCCCGTACTTCTCGGCACCGTATTGGCGATGTTTTACGTAAAGGTTGATTTCCTGCTGTTTTTGGCCATGCTGTTTTCCTGTCTTTGGATCCAGATCGCCACGAACTTATTCAATGAATATTACGATTTTAAACGCGGTTTAGATACGGAGGATTCCGTCGGTATCGGCGGAGCGATCGTCCGCCACGGCATGAAGCCGAAAACAATTCTGCAGCTGGCGCTCGGCTCTTATGCGATTGCCCTCGTGCTCGGTGTTTATATCTGCATGAGCAGCAGCTGGTGGCTTGCGGCTATCGGCCTTGCCGGCATGCTGATCGGCTATCTGTATACGGGCGGCCCGCTGCCGATTGCGTATACACCGTTCGGGGAACTGTTCTCCGGCATTTGCATGGGCTCTGTATTTGTCCTTATTTCTTTCTTCATTCAGACAGGCAGAATTAATGAACAGAGCATTTTGATTTCCATCCCGATCGCCATCCTGGTCGGAGCGATTAACCTGTCCAACAATATCCGTGATATTGAGGAAGATAAAAAAGGCGGACGTAAAACGCTGGCCATTTTGATGGGGCATAGAGGGGCCGTTATGATACTGGCCGCATCTTTTGCCATCGCTTACATCTGGATCGTCGGTCTTGTCATCATGGGTTACACAAGCCCGTGGCTGTTCCTGGTCTTTTTGAGCGTGCCGAAACCCGTTCAGGCCGTGAAAGGCTTTGTGAAAAACGAAATGCCGATGAACATGATTATTGCGATGAAATCAACGGCGCAAACCAATACATTCTTCGGATTCCTGCTTTCAATCGGACTCCTGATCAGTTATTTCCGCTGATCAAATGAAAGGGCAAATGCCATAACCGGCATTTGCTTTTTTTTATGACATAATCTTCACGATATTGTAAAGAACCTGACCGCGGACTGACCCGTCTCATATATGGACAGCAAAGCAAGGAGATGAAAAAAATGGACTTGTCAACAGCCCATATGGATGATTTAAAAACGGTCATGGAAGATTGGAAAAATGAATTATTAGTTTATAAATTCGCTTTAGATGAGCTGGATACGAAGTTTTCGATCATCAGCCAGGAATATAATCTGATTCACGGGCATAACCCGATCGAGCATACAAAATCACGCGTGAAGAGTTTTGAAAGCATCGTCAATAAACTGATGCGCAAAGGCTGCGATGTGACGACGCAGGAAATGAAAGAGCATATTCATGATATCGCGGGTGTCAGGATTATCTGTTCCTTTATTTCCGATATTTATAATGTCGCTGAGGTTTTGAAGCAGCATAAGGACCTGAAGATCGTAAAGGTGAAGGATTATATCAAACATCCGAAGCCGAACGGCTACCGCAGTCTGCATTTGATTATTGAAATTCCCGTTTATTTGACGAATCGTGTGGAATATGTGAAGGCGGAAATTCAAATCCGCACCATCGCCATGGATTTTTGGGCGAGCCTTGAACACAAAATTTATTACAAATTAAATAACGAAGTCCCAAAGCATCTGACCGACGAGCTGAAGGAAGCGGCGGACATCGCCCATTATTTAGACGAAAAGATGCTTGGGATTAAGAAAGAAGTCGATTAAACGATTGACCCGTCACAACCAGCCGGACCGCTATTATACGCAGTCCGGCTGGTTGTTTTTATGTTTACGCGTTTTCGCTTTCCCGCACGATGTATTCTGACGACGATTCAGGCTGAAATTCTGATTGAATTTGAACAGAGAATGCAATAGATATCAAATCGCAAACAGCACATTCCCGCAGAAAAAATGTGTAGGATCGAGGTTTACTTTTTTAAAAAAGGGAAAGACATTTGTACAACAAAAAGGGAGATGAATATCAGTGGGAAAGAATGAAACAATGCATATCGTATCATGTGCCGATGATAATTATGCTCGTCATTTGGGTGGGATGTTCGCTTCTTTATTGATGAATATGGATAAAACAAGGAATGCCAAATTATATGTGATCGACGGCGGAATTACTGCCGAAAACAAGGACAAGCTTGAACAGACCGCGATGTCATTCGGGACGCCGCTTGAATTTTTAGAAGTAGACGCTGATCAATACAAGCATGCAGTCGAAAGCAGCCACATTACAAAAGCGGCTTATTACCGCATTTCTATCCCTGATTTAATTAAGGATGAGTCCGTAAAGCGGATGATTTACATCGATTGCGATGCAATTGTGATGGAAGATATTTCGGTTTTATGGGACTTGGATATTTCCCCGGCAATAGTTGCGGCGGTAGAAGATGCCGGACAGCATGAAAGACTGAAAAAAATGAATATCAGCGACACTGCCAAGTATTTTAATTCCGGTATTATGATTATAGATTTCGAACCTTGGAGAAAACAGAATATTTCTAAAAAAGTGATTGATTTTATCAATGATAACAGCTCGGAGGATTTTCTCGTGTTTCATGATCAGGACGCGCTTAACGCGATTTTATATGATCAATGGCATGAACTGCATCCGCGCTGGAACGCGCAGACGCATATTATCATGAATGAGAAAACGCCTCCTGAACTGATCGACCGTATACGTTACAGAGAAACACGTGCCGAACCGGCCATCGTCCATTTCTGCGGCGGGGACAAACCTTGGAATACAGGCACTTCGCACCCGTATCGTGATCATTATTTCCGATATATGTCCTTTACGAAATGGAACACGATTGACCGCCCGGCCATGAACCAATAGGCAGGTGTGATGAAAACGCTTGTGAAGCCGTTGACCGGCTCACAAGCGTTTTTTTTATTATTTCACCCGAATCGCACGCACGCGTTTTTGCAGGCTGGTCTTTTCGGCAGACGGCTTCAATCGGCTGACTGCCGTTTGCGCCGCTGATTTTGCTTTTTTCGTCTTGGTTTTTTCCGCCGTTTTTACTTTGTCCCTTGCCTGCTGCCGGTTGAGTTTATCTTTTATCCGGCCAAGCCGTTTTTCCAGAGCGGTTTTTTCTTTTCCCGGCTGGATTTCGCTGACTGCTTTTTGGGCTTTTGCGGTGTTGGCTTCAGAGGTCTTTTTTTCCGCCTGCTTGACGCTGGCCTCAGCTGTTTTCAAAAGGCTTGAGTTGACAGCGTTCAGCCGCTTTTGCAGCCCTTTTTTCTCTGAACCGGCCGGTAATTTGCGGATGGCGCTTTGTGCGGCGTTGACGGCGGTTTTTTTCTTTTGTTTTTCGGCAGTCCGGACTTTGTCTCTTGCGTCCGTCACATTTCTTGCCGTCTGAACTTTATTGATCCGCGCCTCGAGAGCGGTTTTTCCCTTTGACTTGGAAAGCTTGCTGACAGCCGTTTTTGCTTCATTGATATCTGCCTGCTTTTTCGTCTTTTCCGCTTTTATTACGGCCCGTTCGGCAAAGCTCTTTTGCTTTGTGTGATATTGCACCAGTCCGTACCCGAATCGGCTGTCACGTCCGGGAGCGCCCAGATCTTTGACGTTTTGCTGCATCTGCTGCCGGAGCTGTGTATTTGTTTCCTCCGGATATTTCTGCCTGAGCAGCGCGAACATGCCGGTAACGTGCGGCGCGGCTTGAGATGTGCCGTCAGCCGTGGCGTACATTTGATTCAGATACGTGCTCGTAATATTGGTCCCGGGTGCGGCAAACTCAATTTGTTTTCCGGTCGTGGAAAAAGACGCGAGCCCGTTTTTTTCAGTTGACGCTGAGACTGCCGTTACGCTGCTGTAGGCGCCCGGATAATTGACGGGTTTTTTGTTGCCGTCGTTTCCTGCGGCGGCTACGATCACGATTCCTTTTTTGTAAGCTTTGTCAACGGCGTCGTGAAGACTTTTGCTGTCTGCGTTTGTCCCGAGGCTCATATTGATGATGTCCATTTTGTTGGCGATCGACCAGTCGATCGCTTTAAGAAGGCTTTTAAGATCTCCCGCTCCTTTTCTGTCTAATGCTTTAACCGCATATAACCGGACATCCGGCGCGATGCCGTCAATGCCGTATCCGTCATGTTTGGCCGCAATGATTCCGGCGACATGCGTCCCGTGTCCGTTGTCATCTTTGTATGAGGAAGTATAGCTGACTGCGGAATAGCCTCCGGCAATGGAAAGGTCATCATGAGGATAAACGCCGCTGTCAATGACAGCCACTTTCACCTTTTTCCCCGTCAAGCCTTCTTTCCACGCCTGCTTGACCTGAGTCGGTTCGATATCCCATTGCGGCAGTGCGTAACTGCTGCTTTGGGCCGCTGATAACGGGCGGATATCAGAACCGCCTGCTGCCTGAAAGGATACATTGTCTTCTACATATAAGATGTCAGGGTCCTGTTTCAGGTTTTTCACCGTTTGCGAATCGGCTGACACGGCGACTGCCGGGAGATGCTGATAGGTCTGTTCCACATCCGCTCCGCTGTCTATGGCGGATTCCTTGCCGTTTTGATTTTTGTACACCACGATAACGTCCCGGTCGTGCGTCTCGGCGTGCGCGGGCGCCGCGGCGGAGAACAGTCCGACGCACAAGGCCGCGGCCATTATCGGTTTCAGGGTGTGATACATTGCGATTCCCCCTTTTTCTTTATATATCGGCAGTGCGGAATTCTTTTTTTCCTGAGGGATAAGGAAAATTTCTGTATGCAAATGTAAGCGTTTCCAAAATATGATGGAGAAAATGCTTTAAGACATCTGCGCAATGAACTCAAAAAGGGGGTTTTTGATAAATGAGTACGTTCAATCGGGTCATGGAAGAAAAAATCATGCCTGTCGCCGGAAAAGTCGCCGGCCAAAGGCACTTAAGAGCTTTGCGGGACGGCATTATTTTGACGATGCCGCTTATCATCATCGGATCGGTTTTTCTGATTCTGACGAGTCTTCCGATTCCCGGTTATGCCGATTTTATGGCTGGTCTTTTCGGTGAAAATTGGGTTGAAAAGCT
This sequence comes from Bacillus sp. Pc3, assembly GCF_000815145.1. Taxonomy (NCBI): domain Bacteria; kingdom Bacillati; phylum Bacillota; class Bacilli; order Caryophanales; family Bacillaceae; genus Bacillus; species Bacillus sp. Pc3. The sequence goes on from NZ_CP010406.1 coordinate 2,306,987, forward strand.
CGGGTATCCCGTGAATGCGTCCTTTGACATTATGGCGCTTGTCGCCGCCTTTGGGATTGCTTACCGGCTTGCGGAAAGCTATGAGGTGGATGCCCTGTCGTCGGGAGCCATTGCCCTTGCCGCCTTTTTATTGGCGACGCCGTATCAGATTCCGTTTATCCCTGACGGCTCGTCAACAGAGATTATGGTGGGAGGCGGCATTCCGATTTCGCTGCTCGGAAGCAAAGGTCTGTTTGTCGCGATGATCATTGCAATGCTGTCTACGGAAGTGTACCGGTTTATTATACAAAGAAATATCGTCATTAAGATGCCTGACGGAGTGCCGCCTGCGGTCAGCAAATCGTTCGTTGCGCTCATCCCCGGTTTCATTATTATTACGCTTGTATGGCTGGCCCGTCTGTTTATTGAAATAACTCCTTTTAAAAGTCTCCACAATGTAGTAGGCGATCTGCTGGGCACCCCGCTGTCTATTTTGGGCGGGAGTCTCGGCGGAAGTCTTATCGCCGAATTCGTGCAAATGCTGCTTTGGTCGTGCGGCATACACGGCGCGTCCATAATCGGCGGCGTCATGTCGCCGATCTGGTACGGGGCGATGGACGCCAACCGTTTGGCTTTTCAGGCGGGAGAAGCGCTGCCGAGCATTTTTACGACACAGTTCTTTCAAATATGGATTAATGTCGGCGGAAGCGGAGCGACGCTTGCCCTTGTGCTGACCATGCTTGTGCGATCCAGAAGCAAACAGATGAAACAGCTCGGCCGTCTCGGCATCGGGCCCGCGATTTTTAACATTAACGAACCGATTATTTTCGGGATGCCGCTCGTCATGAATCCGCTGTTAATCGTGCCTTTTATTGTTGCGCCGCTCTTGACCATTACGGCGACGTACATCGGGATGAGCACGGGGATGGTGGCAAAACCGGCGGGAATCGCCGTGCCGTGGACGATGCCGCCGCTGATTTCCGGTTATTTGGCGACGGGCGGGAAAATCTCCGGTTCGGTCATGCAGCTGATCAATCTCCTGATTACATTTATCATTTATTATCCGTTTTTCCGAATTTGGGATCTTCAAAAATGGAGAGAGGAACGGGCGGCGGAACAAAACGTCACAGAAGAAACATAAAAAAAACGGGCGCTTTCGCCCGTTTTTTTAACGCTGGAAAAATTCGATCCATTCGCCGTCAGGTCCTTCAATGTAAAAGTAGCGGTACCCGTTCGGAAGTGTCGTGATTTCTTCATCAATAAATACGGCGCCCTGACGCTTCGCATGCGTGAACTCCGCCGCGATATCTTCAGTCAATAAAGCGACATGGTGCACTTTCCCTTCTGCGGGAAGCTCGCTGCTGTAGCCCTGGATCAGCTCAATTTCGGTCTCCGGTCCTTCTTGAAAGCCGAGAAAGGCAAGTTCAATAATGCCGTTCGTATGAGTGATACGATCCTTTAACTGCATACCGAGAACGTCTTGGTAAAAGGCGATGGATGTTTCAATATCTTTGACCATAATGCCTGTATGGTCGATTCTTTTGGCTGTCATGGTTTTCCCCCTGTTTTGAATTTTTCGGGACAATGCGGTGTTGATCATGTTTTATGGTACGATAAGAGAAAGCAAAACGAAAGAGGAATGCACAATGAAGCTACTTACAGTGAAAGATACATTTGCCGGAAAGCTGAAAAAAGGATTCCCCCTGATTGAAAAAGACGCTCTGTCCGGAAGCTCGGCTCATTTAACAGAGGGCGATCTTTTTGATGTGACATCCGAGAAGGGTGAGTTTATCGGAAAAGGCTATTACGGTTTGCAGAATAAAGGAGTCGGCTGGGTGCTGTCCCGCGCGAAAGATGAACGGATCGACGGACGTTTCTTTCTGGACAAGCTGAAAAAAGCGGCTGAAGCAAGAGCTCATCTGTTTAAGGCGCCCGATACGACGGCGTTCCGGCTTTTCAACGGTGAGGGCGACGGCATCGGCGGCGTCACGATTGACTTTTATGACGGTTATCTGCTGATTCAATGGTACAGTAAAGGCATTTACGCTTATAAGGACAGCATGATTGAGGCGATTGACGGACTGGAGCTTTCTTATAAAGCAATCTATGAAAAGAAACGATTCGATACTGCCGGGCAATACGTGGAAGACGACGATTTTGTCAAAGGCGAAAGAGGAGCTTTTCCGGTCATTGTTCAAGAAAACGGCATACGGTACGCGGTGGATTTAAACGATGGGGCGATGACGGGCATTTTCTTAGACCAGCGTCATGTACGCAAAGCGATTCGGGACAAGTATGCAAACGGCAGACGGGTGCTGAATACGTTCTCTTATACGGGGGCATTTTCCGTTGCGGCGGCGCTTGGCGGAGCTGAGAAAACGACAAGCGTCGATGTCGCCAACCGCAGTCTCGCAAAAACGATTGAACAGTTCAGCGCCAACGGAATTGATTATGAGGCGCATGACATTAAAGTCATGGATGTTTTCAAATACTTCGGCTATGCGGAGAAAAAAGGGCTGGCGTTTGACCTCATCATCCTTGATCCGCCTTCTTTCGCCCGCACAAAAAAACGGACGTTCAGCGCGGCGAAAGATTATAAAAACCTGCTGAAGGAAACGATCGCCATCACCGCAAAAAACGGCATCATCGTCGCTTCGACAAACAGCAGCGCCTTCAATATGAAGAAATTTAAAGGTTTTATAGAGACCGCCTTTAAAGAAACAAATGAGCGTTACGACATTTTGGAAGAATACACGCTTCCGGAAGATTTCAAAACGATTCCCGCGTTTAAAGAAGGGAACTATTTGAAGGTTGTTTTCTTGCGGAAAAAATAGGATGATCATTTATAGCGTGGAAAGAGGGGAAAAGAAAACCCTCTTCCATCGCTCTAATCCGGGATAAATAATCTTCATATCTTACTGTTTAAAGAAAAAACCCGCTATTACTTAGTATCTCATCTGTGCCAAGTAAAGTGGCCTCACTAATCCCCACATTGTTGGCTTTCATGAAGGATTGCACCGCTTGGTAGCCAACCGCATAACCTGCAAACGGTGATAAGCCGACAGGCTGATAACCTTGTTCGGCTGCAAAGGTGTCACCAAACATGTAACTGCTGACCTCAGCAAATCCTTTCACATTTAATGAGTCTTTGATAATTTCTTTTGAGTATTCTAAGTCTTCTTTTTCAAAAGAAGTAACCCAGGGACCTAACAGAGCTTCTCCGTAAAGTTCTTTGGCAAACGATTCTGCCAACCCCTCTATCATTAAGTAATCCCCAACCGTTACGTTCCCATAATCCCAATTGAAATACGAAAAACGAATATTATGATGAAATTCATGTGCGATTACAGCAGGCAGTCTCGGTATGTTATATGAATTGGGGAATATTGAAACTTGAATAAATCCCGGAATTCCTCCGAATCCACAATACCCTCTATGTAATTCAAGCTTTTTTTGATTGGCCAGATACATCCCAAACCTTATTTCATCAGCATTTATTTTTAAGCGGTTTTGTTTGATAAATTTAACACAATGAGTTAAAGTGTCAAATGCAATTTGAGGAGCTTGAATTTCTTTTAGATTCTCTAGTGCTTTTCTTCCGGTTTCCGTATCAAATATGCTCAGATAGCCCAGCATATTTGCAGCCATGATTACATCATATCCGTTAGGTTCCTTTGCCTTTAAGGGAACATTAATCTTTTTCCACATATCTTCAAAAGGTTTCATCATTGAATACCGATAATAATCTTCTCTATTTTCAATCATTGAAAATAACTTTTCGTATTGCCCAATTGTATCCTCGATAATGATTTTAATGGGTACCACCCTTTTTTTGAGTATCTATATAAATTGTAATGGCATCACTCATGAGCTTCGCCAACCCTTCACCATACCGGTCGATGTTCTTAGTGAAGCGTTCATCTTCAATATAGAGTTGACCTAATCCGTAAAAGGCATCAAAAGAATATTCACCAAAATTTTCATTGAGAAAATCAAACCACTCTTTGATAGCGGTTTGTACGTCTGGGGACTCGGGAGATTGGTTAATAAGGAGTGCAAATTTATTGAACATTGCAGTCCACTTATCAGATAAATCTTTTTGCTCACCATCAGTCATGTTTTTCAATCTAATATTTACCTTATCGACAGGTTGATCACCCCACCGTTTGCGGGCTTCTTGTTCATAAAGATTATGATTGAAGTTCATTCCCTCAAACCGCTCTTTGTTCGTCATGCAAATCTCTCCCATCATATGTTTGATTGATTTATCGATGGTATCAATCATCTTATCGACTCTATTCCGTTTCTCAATCAACATTTTCTTTTGTAAAATGAATGCCTCCCTTCGGTTAAATGAAGGACTATTAATGATTTCTTTAATCTCTTTTAAGGAGAAATCGAGCTCCTTGAAAAATAGTATCTGCTGCAGCTGTTCAAGATTCTCTTCAGAATAAAGCCGATAACCGGAATCGGTCGTTTCTTGAGGAGTCAATAATCCGATTTGATCGTAATGATGGAGAGTACGTATGCTTACTCCAATCAGTTCAGCTACTTCTTTTACTTTCATACCCATCACGTTTGCCGCCTCCTTAATGGCTACTCTAAAGTATTACGCAACGTAAGAGTCAATAGTTGGTTAAAGATTTTTTGTATATAAAGGGAGAACATATGAGGATTTCATTGCTGAAATTAAAGAAAAAAAGCCGGGCGTGAAGCTCCGGCTTTTTTCTATTCAATAATGTGCTGCACCCGGCCGATTCGCCCGTCTTCAAGGCGGACCTTAATGCCGCGCGGGTGGAAGCTTGAGTTCGTCAAAATATCCTTGACGATTCCTCTTGTCAGCTTTCCTGAACGCTGATCGGCTTTCAGGACGATATCGACTTCAAGTCCTTTTCTGATGCTGCTTCGCTGCTGGCCGTTCATATGACACATCCGTTCTTCAGTCTTTTCACTTCATGTCTTATCATATCGTGTTTTCGTCTTTTTATGAAGGACAGACAAATCAATTCTTCATGGCAACTAAAAAAAGACCGCTCTGTAAGGAGCAGTCTTTTATGACATAAACGAAAGCAAAATCGGGGCCGCGCACAGTGTCATAATCGCGGCGAGGATCATCGACACGCTTGAGATCGTTCCTGATACGGAGCTGAGCTCAAATGCTTTAGATGTTCCCGCTCCGTGCGCGCTAGTTCCGAGCAGCACGCCCCGGGCAATTTCGTTATCAATGCGGAAATAGCGGATGACCATCGGCCCGATGATCGTTCCCAATAAAGCCGTTAAAATGACGAAAACCGCTGTAACGGCCGGCATCCCGCCGATCATTTCTGAAACGTTCATGGCAATCGGCGTCGTCACGGATCGCGGCACGAGACTGTCGACTAAGCTGCTGCCGAGATGGAACCATTTTGCGATAAAGGCTGTTGACAGAATGGCGATACATGAACCGACCGCTACGTTCAAAATAATTTCCACGGCGTATTTCTTTAAAATCGGGAAATATTTATAAAGCGGGATGGCGAACGCCACTGTTGCCGGCTGAAGCATATCGGTCAGCAGTCCGCCGCCGAGATTGTATGTCTGATACGGGACATTGACAAGAAGCAGCAGGACGACCAAAACAGCGGGCGTAATCAGAAGCGGCGACGTATACACCCGCGGAAAACGAATGTAGAGTTTTTTCGCGCCCAAATACACTAAGACAGTTAAGAATAAACTTATGATTCCGATGAACACGTTTGTTTTTTCTCCTTTCTTTTTGCTATCAGCTGTGTAAGCGTACCTGTTGAAACCATCACGACAAATGTGCTGATGACGACGACAAGTAAAATGCTTACGCCAAATTTAGACATAATATCTCCGTATTCAATCACTCCGACGGCAGACGGGATGAAAAACAGCAGCAGCTCACCGAGGAGCCATGCTGCGCCAAGCTCAATCCATTCAAGTTTGATAATCTTGAAGTGCAATAATGTGAAAAGAATCACAATCCCGATTATACTGCCGGGAATATTTATATGAAGAGCCGCCGTGACCCAATTGATCAGACGCGCAAATATAAACAGCAGAGCGATTTGAATAACGGTAAGCAGCAATTTTTTCATAATGATGCCTCCCTTATATTTATATTGTACAGAAGGTTTTGCTATAGGTAAAATACATATAAAGAATAATATATATTCCTTTTGTCTATAGAAAGGATGAAATGTAATGGATATCCGGCACTTAACGTATTTCTTGGAAGTGGCCCGTTTGAAAAGCTTTACGAAGGCTTCGCAGTCTCTGTATGTTTCACAGCCGACAATCTCAAAAATGATTAAAAACCTGGAGACGGAGCTCGGCATTAAGCTGTTTTACCGCAATGGCCGGCAAGTTGAACTGACTGACGCCGGGCAGAGCATGTATGTGCAGGCGCAGGAAATCACAAAGTCATTCCAAAACCTGACGTCAGAGCTGAACGATATTATGGAAGTGAAGAAAGGGCACGTCCGCATCGGTCTTCCGCCGATGATCGGGTCCGGCTTTTTCCCGAGAGTGCTCGGTGACTTCCGCGTCACATACCCCGATGTGACGTTTCAGCTTGTTGAGGACGGCTCTATTAAAGTGCAGCAAGGGGTGGAGGACGGCTCGCTTGATATCGGGGTCGTCGTGCTTCCCGCGAATGAAGAGATTTTTCATACCTTCACAATTGTCAAGGAAACCCTTATGCTCGTCGTCCATCCGTCACATCGGCTCGCTGACGAGAAAGAATGCAGTCTTCATGAATTGAAAGAAGAGCCGTTCATATTTTTCAGGGAGGATTTTGTCCTTCATAATCGAATTATGACGGAATGCGTGAAAGCCGGATTCAGGCCGCACGTCATTTATGAAACGTCACAGTGGGACTTTATCAGCGAAATGGTATCCGCCAATCTCGGTATCGGCCTGCTGCCGGAAAGAATCTGCCGCGGTCTTGATCCTGACAAAGTCAGAACCATTCCGCTCGTTCATCCGGTTATTCCGTGGCATTTAGCCATCATTTGGCGGAAAGACCGCTATATGTCCTTTGCCGCCAGAGCCTGGCTGGAGCATACGAAATCGTATTTATGGAATCCGAAAAAGAGAAAAAAGGATGATTAACCATGGACGCACAAACCGCAGCTCAACACTTGAGTAAAGTGCGGGATCAAAACCCGCTCGTTCACAGTATCACCAATAATGTCGTCACGAACTTCACCGCTAACGGACTGCTCGCGCTCGGCGCATCACCCGTTATGGCTTATGCAATTGAGGAGGCCGCCGACATGGCGAAAATCGCCGGAGCGCTCGTCCTGAACATAGGCACCCTCAGCTCGGCGTCGGTTGAAGCTATGATCGCAGCCGGAAAATCGGCCAATGAAAACGGTGTTCCGGTCATTTTTGATCCGGTAGGCGCCGGCGCCACGCCGTTTCGGACGGCATCAGCCCGCAAGATCATACAGGAGGTCCGCTTGTCCGTCATTCGCGGAAATGCCGCGGAAATCGCCAATATTGCCGGCGCCCCTGATTGGAAGATAAAAGGCGTGGATGCGGGGGAAGCCGGAGGAGATGTGGTTCAGCTCGCTAAGACGGCTGCAAGCAGGCTGAAGACGGTCATTGCGATTACCGGAAAAACCGACGTCATCTCCGACGGCACCGACACATACGCCGTACATAACGGTGATAAACTGCTGACGAAGGTGACGGGGGCGGGATGCCTGCTGACGTCTGTAATCGGAGCCTTCTGCGCAGCGGGGCAGGACGTTCTGCAAGCGGCCGTTTCAGCCGTTTCTGTATACGGAAGCGCCGCTCAGCTTGCCGCTTTGGACACCTCCCATAAGGGGCCGGGCAGCTTCCAGATTGAGCTTTTAAATAAGCTGGCAAGCATCTCAGAACAAGAAGCGGCCGAGCTTGCCGCAATTGAAAGGGTGATAGAAAAATGACGCGTATTTCTCGGGAAATGATGAAGGATATGTTATCGGTTTATTTTATTATGGGATCAAACAATACAAGCGCAGACCCGGTTTCCGTGGTGAAAAAAGCAATTGAGGGCGGCGCTACGCTTTTTCAATTTCGGGAAAAGGGGAGCGGTTCTTTAACAGGGGATGAACGTGTCCTGTTCGCGAAGCGGGTGCAGGATGTCTGCAGGCAGGCCGGGATTCCTTTCATCATTAATGATGATGTCGAATTGGCCTTGCGCCTTGAGGCGGACGGAGTGCATATCGGACAGGATGACGCAGACGCCGAAGAAACGAGAGCGGCAATCGGCGATATGATTCTCGGTGTGTCAGCACATAACGTCTCCGAGGTGAAGCGGGCGGAAGAAGCCGGAGCCGATTACGTCGGAATGGGCCCGGTCTATCCGACCGAAACAAAAAAAGATGCTGAAGCCGTGCAGGGCGTTACATTGATTGAAGAGGTACGGCGTCAGGGCATCACCATTCCGATTGTAGGAATCGGCGGCATTACGGCTGACAACGCGGCGCCCGTCATTGAAGCGGGTGCAGACGGCGTCAGCATGATCAGCGCCATCAGCCAAGCCGAAGATCCAAAAGCGGCGGCGCGGAAGTTTTCAGAGGAAATTCGGCGCTCCAAAGCAGGGCTGTCCCGATAGGGCGGCCCTTTTTCTGTGTGCGCAAAAAGGCAGTGACGGACTTGGAGAATAGAAGCTGTATGTCAAGAACAGAGCAATCAGCTTGCAATATCGACCGAAGCGTTTGACGGCTCTATCGCTTCTCTCAAAGTGACGCCTGAACCAATCACCGCCGGCGCCGAAGGCTCAAAAGCCCTCTATAAAACAGTGAATAGCGCGCAGTGAGAGTCACGGAAAACTTAATGCGGAATTCAGCGAATTTGAAGTTTTGATGTCGAAATACAAAACGTGCGATCAATCGTATACGTCTTGTGATACATTAAGTACAGATCAAATCAGAGAGATAAGCACGAAGCTGACGGCCCTTTCTGAAACCATGTCGAAGATTGCCGATGTGCTTTAAAAGGAGTTAAGACACAGCATGAGCGATGAACATAACAAGGAAAAACAGATCCACAGACGGGATGTCCTGAAGTGGGGCGCCGTCGCGGGCGCAGCCGTCGCTGTCGGAGCGAGCGGCCTCGGAGGACTCGCGCCGCTCTTCAAACCGGCGGCCACCGCTTCAAAGAAGAATGATGAAAAACATGATCGTGATCAAATCGTTCCTTTTTACGGAAAGCACCAAGCAGGAATCACAACGGCGCATCAGACGTATGTGTATTTTGCGGCGCTTGATGTCATGTCAAGCGACAAAGCCGATGTCATCTCCCTTTTCAAACAATGGACAAGCCTGACGCAGCTGCTGACTTCAGGCGCCGTCCCGTCAGGCGAACAGAAAAATAAATACATGCCTCCGCAGGATACCGGGGAGTCGCAGGATCTGGCGCCGGCGAATTTGACCGTTACCTTCGGCTTCGGCCCCGGGTTTTTCGAGAAAGACGGGAAGGACCGCTTCGGACTGAAGGATAAAAAACCGAAGCACCTCGCCGATATTCCGCCGATGCCTAACGACAAGCTCGATAAGAAACAAGGCGGCGGTGATATCGTCATACAGGTCTGCGCGGATAATGAACAAACGGCGTTTCACGCGGTGCGCAACCTGATGAAACAGGCATCGGGTGTGTGTGAAGTCCGCTTTCTCAATAAAGGTTTCTTAAGCGGCGGAAAAAACGGAGAAACACCGCGCAACCTCTTCGGATTCAAAGACGGTACCGGCAACCAAAGCACGAAGGATGAAAACCTGATGAATTCGATCGTTTGGGTTCAATCAGGAGAGCCGGACTGGATGACGGGCGGCACGTACATGGCGTTTAGGAAAATTAAGATGTTTTTAGATATATGGGACCGTTCATCCTTGAAGGAACAAGAGGACACGTTCGGGCGGGTGAAAAGCTCGGGCGCGCCTTTCGGACAAAAAAAGGAAACCGATCCCGTGAAGCTGAATCAAATTCCCGCCGACTCGCATGTCAGCGTGGCAAAATCAACCGGCAGACAGATCCTGCGCCGGGCATTTTCCTATACGGACGGAATTGATCCGAAGACGGGCTATGTTGACGCAGGCCTGCTGTTTATCTGCTTTCAAAAAGACCCGGACCGCCAATTTGTCCCGATGCTGAAGGCTTTGGCGGCAAAGGATGCGCTGAATGAATACACACAAACGATCGGCTCTTCCTTATTCGCCTGTCCCGGGGGCTGTAAAAAAGGAGAATATATCGCCCAAAGGCTGCTGGAATCGTGACACCTTCCATATGGAGGGTGTTTTAAAAAAACACTTGTAACTATAAAAGTTACAACTTAAAATAAAAAGGAAAGGAGACTTACAATGACACTGCAGATTAAAGTATATTCTGATTATGTATGTCCGTTTTGCTATGTCGGCAAAGCGGCGTTTGAAGAAGCTATCAAAGACAAGGACGTACAGGTGGAATGGATGCCGTTTGAATTGCGTCCGAGCCCCTCGCCGAAACTTGATCCGGTGAATGATCCCGCCAAGCAGCAGATGTGGAAAAACTCCATTGAGCCGATGGCGCAGTCGTTAGGCGTTGACATCACGTTCCCCCGCGTGTCACCGCATCCTTACACGGATTTGGCATTTGAAGGCTTTCATTTCGCAAAGGAACATGGGAAAGGAAGCGAATACCATACACGCGTTTTTCAGGCGTTCTTTCAGGAAGAACAAAATATCGGTGACGTTGGCGTGCTGACAAAGCTTGCGGAAGAAGCCGGACTTGACGGCGCTGCCTTCAAAGAGGCGCTTGAGACAAGAGCGTACAAGGACGTACAGCGGGAAGCGCTCCGCCATGCTTATGAGGAAGCCGGCATTACGGCAGTGCCGACGTTTATCATCGGCGATGAGAGAATCCCTGGCGCGGCGGGAAAGGAAACCTTTGAACAAATCATTGAGCGGGAACTGAATAAACGTTAACCCGAAAAAAGCCCTCTCGATCAGCGAGAGGGTTTTGCCATATAGTGTTTGACAAATGTTTGTCTGTCCGCTTCATATGCCGCGGCGTCAAATGAGTCGCCGCAAAAATGAAGGCACCAAGGGTCTTTCTGGCAGGCGACGCCGACTTGATAGCCGTGTTTTTGAAATTCGAGCGACTGTGATGTGTCGTAAAAATGAAAGCCGCGAAACAAATCCTCCCGCCACTCCACGTCATATTGAGCCGCCATTAACAAGCCGTCAATGGCGTCAGCGGGCGTAAACAGGCCGTCTTCATCACCGTGCTCAAAATCCAGCGGGTGATAAGCATTCCCCCGGTATTCAATCACTTTTCCCATCCGCTGTCCGCTTTCCCACCAAATGCCGTTCGGCGGCAGGGTTTTGCAGCCGGCGACACCGAGAAGGCCGAGCTCCTGATGAGATTGAAAGATATGAAGCATGTCATGAAGGAAATGCTGATGAATGATAAAAGTATCCTGATGCAGATAAATTTTATATTTGGAGGGGTGTTTCAGCGCTTTGTTGTAGGACGAGGCCATGCTTGCTGAATCGTATATCGGCAAGATATCAACGGAATGTGAAGGGGGGACGGTAAGCTTTAGAATATGGTTTTTGCATCGGGAGTAGAGCGACTCATCATTCACGCAAATGACAAACAGAAATGAATGTGAATCCATTACATGCTCCTCTCGGCCTCAATCACATATTGATAGGCCGATGCTTCTGTCATAAAGTCATGCCTTATGCCAAGCTGTACGCATACTTCGTGCAATGATGCGATGGCTTTGTGGTAAGAAGGGTGATCAACGCGGATCGCCTCAATGCGTTTCACCTCATAGCCGGCGGCTTTAAATAATGAAAGAGTCTCTTCCCGGGTAAAAAAACGCAGGTGGGTCTGATCCATTAATCCGGCGTCACTGTAAGTCCATTTGCCGGCTAAAAGCTCCAGCACGACTGAGATGTGGCCGACATTCGGTATGCATGCAAGCACAGTGCCGTCTTTTTTTACATAAGGACGAAGCTTTTTCAGCACTGTCCACGGGTCGATAAGATGCTCAAGAACGTCTCCGAACAGCATGCAGTCGAATTGCTCTGGTTCGTACGGAAGAATGGCGGATTCAATGTCGCCGCAAAGCACATGGCTCAATTTGCTTTCCGCCTTTTTTGCGGCTTCGGGATACGCTTCAATGCCGTAAACCGTTATTCCGCGGTCTTCGATCGCCGCTCCTAAATTGCCCGTTCCGCAGCCGACATCAAGCACTGTCCGCCAGTTTTCGTCTATTTTGTTCAATAAATAAGGATTCAGGCCTTCGTAGTAGTTCTGTTGTTTTTCATCATAATAGGGATTCGTATCCATCTGTGTATCACCTCATAAATGGGCATAATACACAAGATATGCAGCGGGGGGATCTCATATCACCATGTTTGGCTGTTCAATTGCGGAATACGGACGGGAATGGTTGTCCGGTATACGGTTTGTTCTCTGATTCCCCTCTTATTGCAGGTGTTCCTTTGAAAACTCAGGTGCGGGCGGACTGTGGCAGGTCATATAGTAAAAGGATCCGCCTGTAATCTTACCGCTGGCGGATGGTGTTTTTCATTGGTGTTTTTTTCTTCACCGCTTTTTCAGTATTTAAGAAGCGCCTCACATCGTCAATGTTCAAACCCATGATTCTAGCCTCTTGAATTAACAATTGCCAATCTTGATCTATATCTTTCATTACATGAGTTTTCATAAGAACCTCCAATTGAAAAATTGATTTGCCCAGCTACAGCAGCCAATGTATAACAAATATCACACATAGTTGGCCGGTAATCCCAAATTGAAGATGAATTCACCTACCTATTCCCTAAGAAAATGACTGAAATAACCAAAATCCTTCAAGAATTCTTACATATAATAATAAACAAATAAATACTGACTGGATAGTATGCAAATAAAAATAAACCATATGACCTATTAATATTTACCCTCAAAACGTCGAATAGCATATTCTTTTTGCATAAAAAATACCGCAAAAGAATGATTCGGTGTAAGATAAAGTGAATGATCAAACAGCTGGGGTAAAAAATGAAAAAAAACAAATTTCAAATTAAGAGAGAAGAAACATTTGAAAGTTTTATTGACGCAGGCCTTCATCTCCTGATTGAAAGAGCTTACGATTCAGTCTCAATCGATGACATCAGTAAAGCGGCGGGTTTCAGCAAAGGGGCGTTTTACGTTCATTTTGAAAGCAAGGAAGATTTTCTGAAGCATTTGTTAGAGAGGCGTCAGATTAAAAAAAGGATCATCACTGGCTATCTCGACGAATTAGAAAAGCAAACAGAGCGGCCGTTGACGCTTTGTGAAGCCGCGGCCAGCGCGGCCAGCCTGTTGATGCGGTTTGTAAACAGCAAGCCTGCCTGGAATGTTGTGTCTTTTGCCGTTCATATGCCTACTTACAAAGTCGTCAGTGAATATGAAGCTTATATCCGTCTTTATAAGTTATGGATAGAAGAAAGCACCATGTACATAAATTGGCTCAAATCGAGAAATTTAATAGAAGACCATATAGATACCGAGCATACCGCTAACATGATGTGCGCGCTCATCGACGGGATGATTAAGCAATCCAATGTGCTGGGAAGGCCGGTTACTTTCCGCAGCATGTTTGACGCGCTCTATGTTTTTGTCAGCGGCAGAAAATCAGGGTAACGTTCTTCTTGATTTGACAAAAGGTTTAGAAAAGTCTTTCAGAAAGCGAGGAACTGCCATGCGCTACAGAGAAATTATGATGTATATCATTATGGGGATATTCACGACCATCGTGAATATCGTCAGTTTTTACATTCTGACGTCGGCATTTGAGATGGATTACAAGGCGGCGACTGTCGCCGCTTGGATTCTGTCCGTTCTATTTGCTTATGTTACGAATAAACTGTATGTCTTTCAGCAAAAGACCGCGGGGATGCGGAGTCTGATGAAAGAATTAACGGCCTTTTTCAGCGTGCGGGTGCTGTCTCTCGCCATCGATCTCGCCATGATGATTCTTCTGGTCAGTCAATTTCATATGAACGAAACATTGGCGAAAATCGCCGATAACGTCATTATCGTAGTCGTCAACTATGCGGCCAGCAAGTGGATTGTCTTCAGAAAAGCGAAAGAAGAGGGCGTGTCATAACGGTTTCTTTCCGCGCCCCGGGGGGAAAGTGTAATGGTGGAAGAGGATGCGTATGAAGCACAAAATAAAGAAAGCGTTTGCTGATGTATTCGGGGAATCCGAGACCTGCGCGTTTTCTTTGCGCCCGGCAGAGTATCTCATCGGAGAGCTAACGGGGCCCGCTATGAGGAGAAGACAGGGAGAAAAGCTGACTTTTACACGGCGGATATCGGAGCCGGAGCGAGAGAACTAAAGGGGGATGACGATGGCAATTGAGCGGCACGTGGAACGTTTAATCCGGTACGGATTGCAAAAAGAGCTGATTTCATTTCTTGATATTGAATATACAAGAAACCGTTTATACGAAACTTTGCATATTACCCATCCGGAGGCTTCAGAACAGAAAGAAAATGAATCGGCGGCATCATTGCCGGACATATTGGCCCCGATTTATGAATGGGCGGCAGAAACGGGCCGGATGGCAGCCGATACAGACACCTATCGCGACCTGCTGAGCGCGAAGATCATGGGCTGTTTTGCCCCGCAGCCGTCCGAGATTGTCCGTCGTTTTGAAGAAACAAAGGCGGTGCACGGGCCGGAGCAGGCGACAAAGGCGTTTTACCAATTTTCAGAGGATGTGTATTATATCCGTTCGGACAGAATACAGCGGAATGTCGGGTGGACGGCTGAGACGGCTTACGGAAAGCTGGACATCACGATCAACCTTTCAAAACCGGAAAAAGATCCGAAAGCAATTGCCGCTGCCAAAGAGCAGCCTCAATCCGATTATCCGAGATGTGTTCTTTGTAAAGAAAATGTCGGGTACGAGGGGAGACCGGATCACCCGGCGCGTCAAAACCTTCGTGTCATTCCGGTCATTCTCGGCGATGAGCAGTGGTTTCTGCAATTTTCTCCGTATGTGTATTACCGGGAGCATTGCATCGTTTTGAAAGACCGGCACGAACCGATGAAGATCAGCAAAAAAACGTTTGACAGGCTGCTGTCGTTTGTCAGCCAGTATCCTCATTATTTTCTCGGTTCCAATGCTGATCTGCCGATTGTCGGCGGCAGTATTTTAAGCCACGACCATTTTCAGGGAGGCCATTATGAATTCCCGATGGCGCGGGCGGAGACAGAAAGCCGGTACAGGCTGCCTGACTATCCGAAAACGGTGCTGGGAATTGTGAAGTGGCCGATGTCGGTCATCCGCCTGCAGAGCGAGAGCGCGTCTGAGCTTTCCGGCGCGGCGGATGCCATCCTGCGGGCATGGCGCGGTTATTCCGATGAGGCGGCTGATCTCCTCGCTTGTTCAGGAGAAACACCGCACAATACAATTACGCCGATTGCCCGGCGGAGAAACGGTTTATTCGAATTAGATCTCGTCCTCAGAAATAACCGCACCTCTGATGAGCATCCGCTGGGAATTTTTCATCCCCATCAGGAAGTTCATCACCTGAAAAAAGAAAATATCGGACTGATTGAGGTAATGGGGCTTGCAATTCTGCCGGGCCGCCTTGAACAAGAAATGAAATACACGGCTGAAGCGCTGTGCTCCCCGGACCCGGAAGCGGTCTTAACGGCAGACCCTTCTGCGGCAAAGCATAAAGATTGGGCGCTCAGTGTGCTGCATAAGCGGAAGGTAACGAAAGAAAACGCGGAACAGATTCTGAAAGAGGAAATCGGCCATGCCTTTGCGCGGATACTGGAGCATGCCGGCGTCTTTAAACAGACAGAAGAAGGCAGAGCGGCTTTCCGGCGGTTTATCCGCCATTTGGGCGCTCTACCGGAAAAAAGCCCCATCCCATAAGGGACGAGGCTTTTTTTTATCCTCTGCTTCTGGCGATCAGGCTGAATAAGAATACCACGATCGCAGCTCCGATGATTGCCGGAATGATGGCAAAGCCGGCAAGGTGAGGACCCCATGTGCCGAGCAGTCCGTGCCCGATCCATGCGCCGATCAGACCGGCGATCATTGACCCGATGATTCCCCCGGGCATACTGCCTTTTACAAATAAACTTCCGATCCAGCCGATAATAATAGCGACAATCAGAGATACGATAAAACCCATAAATATCACTTCCTATTTTTTATTATTTATGCCTATATGTTTCCTTCGTTTTGTCCATATTAAACATATGAATGCGTTTTTTATAATGAACATATCAAGGCGCGTTCCGGTCTTTTTTTTCACAATGCGTTGCGTTAAAATGGAAACCGTGTGAAAAGGTGTGAGCAAAGGAAAAAATATTTCTTTTGTAGAATGTTTAACAAAATGAAACTTTTTGTTGACCAGCGATTTTTATTATGGTAAACCTTTATTTGGTATTATTCGTTCTCGCTATCTTTTTTCTCTATATATGCTAAATGATCTAAAACTTTTTATGTTTGATTTACGCAAGTGGAAAAAGTTCATGCATTTTTTGACGATTTTGTGACATTAGGTCGAAAAAAAGATGAACTTTAGAAAAAAATAAAGCTAATAAGTGCAGATTTTGATAGCATAACAAGGTAGATAGAGAAAAGATTTTGAGAAAGTACATTTCAGATTCACTACATCAATAGGAAGGATGGTGATCTTCTTGTTCAGAGCATTTAAACCGTTACTTTTATTAGCGATGTTGGCTGTTGTTTTCGTACTGGGCGGATGCAGCGACATTTCCGTTTTAGATCCGAAAGGACCTGTAGCAGACCAGCAGAAAGATCTGATTCTCTTGTCAATCGGATTTATGCTGTTCATTGTCGGCGTCGTATTCGTACTATTTACAATCATTTTAGTGAAATACCGCGACCGCAAAGGCAAAGACAGCGGAAATTACAAGCCCGAGATGCACGGCAACACGTTCTTAGAAGTAGTCTGGACAGTGATCCCAATTTTAATTGTTATTGCACTTTCTGTGCCTACCGTACAGACGATATATTCGTTAGAAAAAGCGCCTGAAGCGACAAAGGATAAAGAGCCTCTTGTTGTTTATGCTACTTCGGTAGACTGGAAATGGGTATTCAGCTACCCTGAGCAGGATATTGAGACGGTTAACTACCTGAACATTCCTGTAGACCGTCCGGTTTTATTTAAAATTTCTTCAGCAGATTCAATGGCATCGCTATGGATTCCTCAGCTTGGGGGACAAAAATACGCGATGGCGGGAATGCTGATGGATCAATACTTACAAGCTGACAAAGTGGGAACATATGAAGGCCGCAACGCGAACTTCACCGGCGAACACTTTGCCGACCAGAAATTCAACGTAAAAGCTGTTACGCAAAAAGACTTTAACAGCTGGGTGAAAAAAGCCCAAAGCGATTCTCCAAAGCTGACGAAAGAGAAGTATGACGAACTGATGCTTCCGGAGAATGTCGGAAAATTAACGTTCTCTTCTACACACTTAAAATACGTTGACCACGGCCAAGATGCCGAATATGCGATGGAGGCGCGCAAACGCCTTGGCTACAAAGCCGTATCACCGCACTCTAAAACAGACCCGTGGGAAGATGTAAAGAAAAACGAATTTAAAGTATCCGACGATAAACAAGATTGAAATTGAACAAGAAAGGAGGAAGCCCGAATGAAATTGAGATGGGATGAATTTTTTGTAACAGGTGACCCATTAATTCTGGGCGCACAAGTTTCCATTGCGCTTTCCACTATCGCTATCATCGTTGTACTCACATACTTCAAAAAGTGGAAATGGCTCTGGTCTGAATGGCTGACGTCTGTAGACCATAAGAAACTTGGAATCATGTACATTATCTCTGCTGTTATCATGCTGTTCCGCGGCGGGGTCGACGGCTTGATGATGCGCGCCCAGTTAGCGCTTCCTAATAACAGTTTTTTAGACTCAAACCACTATAATGAGATCTTTACGACTCACGGTACGATCATGATTATCTTCATGGCGATGCCGTTTTTAATCGGTCTGATCAACGTTGTCGTACCTTTGCAGATCGGTGCGCGCGACGTAGCATTCCCTTACTTGAACAACCTGAGTTTCTGGACGTTCTTTGTAGGTGCGATGCTTTTCAATATTTCTTTCGTTATCGGAGGTTCTCCGAACGCAGGATGGACGAGTTACATGCCGCTGGCAAGCAACGACATGAGTCCCGGGCCTGGTGAGAACTTCTACCTGCTCGGTCTTCAGATTGCCGGTATCGGTACGCTGATGACGGGTATCAACTTTATGGTGACGATCCTGAAAATGCGTACGAAAGGCATGACGCTGATGCGTATGCCGATGTTCACATGGACGACGCTGATTACAATGGTTATTATCGTATTCGCCTTCCCTGTTTTGACAGTGGCATTGGCGCTGTTATCATTTGACCGTTTGTTCGGCGCTCACTTTTTCACGCTGGAAGCCGGCGGTATGCCGATGCTTTGGGCTAACTTGTTCTGGATTTGGGGACACCCTGAAGTATATATCGTTATCTTACCGGCATTCGGTATTTTCTCTGAAATTATTTCAGCGTTTGCAAGAAAGCAGTTATTCGGTTACAAAGCGATGGTCGGCTCAATTATCGCCATTTCCGTCCTGAGTTTCCTTGTATGGACTCACCACTTCTTCACAATGGGAAACAGTGCGTCCGTTAACTCTTTCTTCTCGATTACAACGATGGCGATTTCGGTTCCGACCGGGGTTAAAATCTTTAACTGGCTCTTTACGATGTATAAAGGCCGAATCAGTTTTACAACACCGATGCTGTGGGCGCTTGCGTTCATCCCGAACTTCGTTGTCGGCGGGGTAACAGGGGTTATGCTTGCGATGGCTGCAGCGGATTATCAATACCATAATACGTACTTCCTCGTATCTCACTTCCACTATGTGCTGATCGCGGGTACGGTATTTGCATGTTTCGCAGGATTTATTTTCTGGTATCCGAAAATGTTCGGCCACAAGCTGAACGAAAGAATCGGAAAATGGTTCTTCTGGATCTTTATGATCGGATTTAATGTATGTTTCTTCCCTCAATACTTCTTGGGGCTGCAAGGTATGCCTCGCCGTATTTACACTTACGGACCGAATGACGGATGGACTGCATTGAACTTTATTTCAACTGTCGGAGCCTTCATGATGGGTGTCGGATTCTTAATCCTTTGCTACAACATCTACTACAGCTTCCGCTACTCTACTCGCGAGATCAGCGGAGATTCATGGGGCGTGGGACGTACGCTTGAGTGGGCGACTTCATCTGCGATTCCGCCGCATTACAACTTTGCGGTGCTTCCTGAAGTGAAATCTCAAGATGCGTTATTGCAATTGAAAGAAGACAAAACGGATATTCATCCGGAAAGCAAGTTCAAGAAAATCCATATGCCGCACAACTCCGGAAGACCGCTTATTATGTCAGTGGCGTTCGGTATTGCAGGCTTCGGACTTGTATTTGAATGGTTCTGGATGGGCATTGTCGGCTTGATCGGCATTCTGCTTTGCATGGTGCTTCGTTCATTTGAATATGACAATGGCTACTATATACCTGTTGAAGAAATAAAAGAGACGGAAAGAAAGATTTCCGAATAAAGGAGGCGTGATTTATGGAACATGCAGAACACGGCAATTCTAACGCGCCTATGGAATATCAATCTGAAACCGGCAGACTCAATATTCTCGGGTTTTGGATCTTTTTAGGGGCAGAGATTGTGTTGTTCTCAACACTATTTGCAACCTTCTTCGTTCTTCAAAGAAGAACAGCAGGAGGAGTCTTACCGGCTGAATTATTTGAAGTGAAGCTTGTCATGATCATGACATTCCTGCTTCTGATCAGCAGTTTCACCTGCGGGATCGCTGTTCATGAAATGCGTCGCGGAAGTTTAAAAGGCGTCGTCATTTGGACGATCATTACGCTTCTTCTCGGCGCGGGCTTCGTCGGATGTGAGCTTAACGAGTTCATCCACTATGTACATGAAGGAGCATCTCTCGGTACAAGTGCTTTCTGGTCTGGATTCTTCGTCCTTCTGGGAACGCACGGAACGCACGTAACGATCGGTATCTTCTGGATTGCCGGCATCTTACTGCAATTGAAGAAACGCGGATTAACGCCGCAGACGTCTTCAAAAATCTTTATCTCAAGTTTATACTGGCACTTCTTAGACGTTGTTTGGATCTTCATCTTTACAGGCGTCTATCTCATCGGATTGGGGGGACTATAATATGGCAAACAAATCTGCTGAACACAGCCACTTTCCGTGGAAGCATATCGTAGGTTTTGCGTTGTCTATTATTCTGACCCTGCTGGCCCTTTGGGTTGCGGTATATACGGAATTAAGCCCATCAGCAAAACTGTGGATCATTTTCGGATTCGCATTTATCCAAGCCGGCCTTCAGCTTCTCATGTTCATGCACATGACAGAAAGCGAAAACGGCGGAATTCAAGTCGGAAACACGCTCTTCGGATTTTTCGGAGCGATTGTTATCATCCTTGGTTCCATCTGGATTTTTGCGGCGCACTACCATCACGGGGACCATATGGATGGAAACCCTCCTGGCGGTGCGAAGCAACATTCCGAACATCAGGAATAAAAAGAAACCCTCTTCGTTCAGGCGAAGAGGGTTTTTTGTGCCTTTATTGGCTTCTTCTCCGGCGCAGGCGCGGAAGGCCATAAATGATAAAGGCGGCGATATGGGCAACGATGACGTTGACGGCAAACAGGATGATCATGAGTGTGTGGCCGAGAGGGGACAGGCTGCTGGTTGCGTAAAAGTAGAAGAAAACCCACATGAGAATAATTGGCGGTATGGCCGAAAGAGCGACTTTTTTGTTATCCAGCCAGATAAAGAGGGGTGTTGCGCTTGCGACCAGTAAATAAGCAAAAAACATGTCCATCTTACATGTCTCCTTTCATTTTATGGCAGCGTTTCCAAAATGAAATGCAGAGAATAAAATGTGTCTGTTTTGTGGTCGTTTTTTGAACATTTTGTTACAATTATTATACCATGTTTTCCAATTTTTGATACCGCTTTTTCGAGAAATGTATTGCAACTATTGCCTCATTTTTGGATAGGTACAAGAAACCGGAAAGGTCAAATACCCTGTCACATTTCCGTACAAGGGAATGGCGCACGGCTTTGAACCTTTGCCATGTTCAAAGAAAACATGCACAGCGAGGGTGGGTTTGAAGTGGACATAACAAAAGACGATGTCACAGCGCCGGAGGTCATTGCGCTTTTGCAGGAGCATCTGAAGAGCATGACCATGCATTCTCCCCCGGAAAGTATACACGCGCTCAATGCGGACCGGCTGCGTCAGCCTGACGTTACGTTTTGGAGTGCGAGGGAAGACGGCGTCCTGCTCGGCTGCGGCGCCTTAAAGGAGCTAAACAGCCGGCACGGTGAGATCAAATCAATGAAAACCTCTCCGAATCATATCAGAAAAGGCGCAGCCAAGCGGATCCTCCGCCATATGCTTGAAGAAGCAAGGCGGCGGGGCTATGAGCGGATCAGCTTAGAAACCGGTTCTATGGAGGCTTTTCTCCCCGCCAGACGCCTGTATGAAAAAGCAGGGTTTCAATATTGTGATCCGTTTGCACATTATAAAGAGGACCCGAACAGCTTGTTTATGTTGAAGAAGATATATAGGGAAATGTTATAATGAAAAAACCAACCAGAATTAAAACTGGTTGGTTTTTATTAGGTCATGTAAATGATAAGCGTCTTAGTTTCCATCTTGTTTATTTTTGGCTCTCATTCCAGTTATAATAATGAAGAATACGGAATAAAGAAATATTGCTAGTAAAAATCTGCAAGCAAGATAAAAAATTAAATTGCCATGAAAGATAGGAAGCAATAAATCATCTAATATATTATACATAATTATAAAAGATATGCAGAGACAGCTAAATAGCACAGTAACGTGAACTAAGACCTTTCTTACTAACATATATTAGTTTCCAGAGATAGATCCACTAACATGGATTTGTGGTGATTTTGCTTTACTACGATTGTTAAACTCTAGTTTGTATGTTCCACTACTTAAACCTGAAAAAGAGAATTTTTGACCAGAAGTATTTCCAGTGATAATCTTACTTTTAGTGTTACTAAAACCTAACCATCCTTTTTTTTGCAGCCAAATTTCAACACTACGATTACCTACTTTAGATTGCGTATGATTAACTGAAACCTTACTTTTAGCTGAAACTGATTTGCCCATTGTAACAGAAGTTCCAAAATCACCGCTGTAAGAAGCGCTTCCTTTTGCTAGTGCTACTGTACCGATTGATAACATAAGTACAACAGACATTAAAACTAAGTACTTTTTCATATAAAAACCTCCTTTAATATTTGAACAGTTGTTATTATAAGAAAAATGGATTTATTAGTCAATATATATAGAAAAAAAAGTTTAGATAAACAAAATTTGAAAGGATTGTATATAACTTCAAAAGATTGATCTAGTTATTGTGAAACCAAACATTCTTTTTATTCGTCATATGGTTGTCTAAAAAACAAATGTCATCTAAGATAATTAAGAAACAATTTATGAGGCGGGATAATATGGGTAGGCACAAAAATAATCAGAGTCCCTTTTACCAAGGAGATTTAATATTTATATATATTAGTTTTTTTGTCATCAGTGTTGTAAATGTATTTGCTTCTCAACAATTTCAACAATATAATGAACCTTTTGCTTTGAAACAAGCTGTCTTCTATTTTATTGGACTTTTAATTATAATTGGTTTGTTATACTTTGATATAGAACAATTAGAAAAGTTGAGTTTGTATTTTTTTATTTTCGGGGTCCTGTCACTTATTATATTGAAAATAAGTCCAGAGCAAATAGGTGGTCATGACTTTGCCCCTTACAAAAATGGAGCAAAAAGTTGGTTTGTTTTACCGGGAATTGGAACACTGCAACCCTCTGAATTTATGAAAATCGGATTAATTATGATGCTTGCTTCTGTTATATCAAAAGCTGACCCTAAACAAACTAGATCGACTAGAGACGATGTTAATCTTCTGTTAAAAATAGCGGGTGTCTCTGCGATTCCAGTGGGTCTTATTCTTTTACAAGATGCAGGTACAGCAGGGATATGTATGTTTATTGTTTTTGTTATGGTATTCATGTCTGGGGTAAATTGGAAGTTGCTTCTTCTAATTGGAGGAACAGGCGCAGTCCTCATATCCCTAGTTTTATTATTAATGATTAACTTTCCAGATCAAGCGAAATCGCTTGGTATACAGGAATATCAAATTAAGAGGGTTACTTCATGGATATCTGACTCAAGTCAAACTCAGACAAATAGTGACGATGCTTGGCAGGTTACACAAGGTATTATGGCTATTGGTTCAGGTGGGATTGTAGGTAATGGTATTTCAAATCTTAAAGTATACGTCCCTGAAAGTAGCACTGATTTTATATTTTCAGTAATTGGAGAATCTTTTGGCTTTATAGGATGTGCATTTGTAGTTATAATGTTTTTCTTCTTAATTTACAGGTTGGTAGTATTAATTGAACGACTGTATTCATTTAATAGATTTGGTTCATTTTTTTGTGTAGGTTTTACTGCTCTTATTGTTATCCATGCATTTCAAAATATTGGAATGAACATTGGAATAATGCCTGTTACAGGAATACCGTTATTATTTATTAGTTATGGAGGAAGCTCTGTGCTATCCACTCTAATTGGCTTCGGGATCGTATATAACGCAAGTGTGCAGCTGACGAAATATAAAAGCTACTTGTTCAATTCTTAATGTGAGACGGCTCGTTTTTCGGGCTGTCTTTTTTTGTTTAGAGCATTTCGCTTTTGACATGATTCCCTTTCGGATATGATATATAAAGAAGGAGGCTTTTATATGAACAATACCATCGAAACTATACTTAATCATCGGTCGATCCGATCATTTACTGACGAGCTTCTGACAGCAGAAGAGATAGATACATTAGTGAAAAGCGCCCAGGCGGCGTCAACGTCCAGTTACGTGCAGGCTTACTCCATCATCGGCGTAACCGATAAGGAGAAAAAGCGGAAGCTGGCGGCACTGGCCGGAAACCAGCCTTACGTCGAAAATAACGGGCACTTGTTTGTGTTTTGCGCTGATTTGTACCGTCATAAAAAACTTGCTGAGGAAAAAGGCGAAAACATTACCGAGCTTCTTGAGAATACGGAAATGTTTATGGTCAGCGTCATTGATGCCGCACTTGCCGCACAAAACGTAAGTGTTGCCGCGGAATCAATGGGACTCGGCATTTGTTATATCGGAGGCATTCGAAATGAACTTGATCAGGTGACGGAAGTGCTTGGTACACCTGATCATGTGCTGCCGCTGTTCGGCTTGGTAGTCGGTCATCCCGCTCATCCGTCCGGTCAAAAGCCGCGCCTGCCGAAACAAGCCGTATATCATGAAAACACGTACGATACGAATGAAGAAAACTTCCGCAGTTATATGAAGGAATATGATGAAACCATTTCCGATTATTATGATAAACGGACAAACGGCAAGCGGGTTGAAACGTGGTCTGATCAAATCCTGCAGTTCATGAAACAAAAACCGAGAACCTATTTAAATCAATATGTAAAAGATAAAGGTTTTCAAAAGAATTAAGAAAAAACCTCTCCTGACCGGGAGAGGTTTTTTTATGTTTCACGTGTAACATATTTCGACAAAATGGAACAAGGTATATAAATGTTTATCATCAGGGATGCTTATAAGCATACAGAAAGAAAAAACGGCTTAGCAGTGGTACGATGTTGATGAGGTGACAGTGATGATTTCATTAAGTATATTGGATCAATCTCCTGTATCAGAAGGGTGTTCTGCGGAAAGTGCACTGCGGAATACAGTAAGACTGGCGCAGGAGGCGGAAAAGCTCGGATATAAGAGGTTTTGGGTGTCAGAGCATCATTTTTCAGAGCGGTTGGCGGGTTCAAGCCCTGAAGTGCTGATCAGTCATATTGCGGCGAAAACGAATGACATTCGGGTAGGATCAGGCGGTGTCATGCTTCCGCATTACAGCGCATATAAAGTGGCGGAGAATTTCCGCGTGCTTGAAGGGTTGACGCCGGGCAGAATCGATCTCGGATTAGGGAGAGCGCCGGGCGGAATGCCGATCGCATCATGGGCGCTGAATGACGGCGGGAAGCGTAACGCTGATCAATATCCGCAGCAGCTTCGTGAGCTGGCGATGTATTTGCATGATGCAGCTGATGACAATCACCGTTTTCCGAATCTGACCGCATCACCCCTTATTAAGACGGCGCCGGAAGTCTGGCTTCTCGGTTCTTCGGGGGAAAGCGCGCTTCTGAGCGCAGAAATGGGAGCAGGCTATATGTTTGCCCATTTTATTAATGGAGAAGGCGGAGAAAGCACGACAGCACAATATAAGCGCAGATTTAAACCTTCTGTATTAGGAAAAGAACCAAAAACAGCCGTGGCGGTGTTTGTACTGTGCGCGGATACGGAGGAGAAAGCGGAGGAACTCGCGGCTGTCATGGATTATACGCTGCTTGCAGGTGAACAGGGGATTCCGCTTCACGGCGTACCGTCTTACGAAACCGTCCGCGGCAATACGTATACACCGTATGAACAAAGACGAATTGCCGATAATCGGAATCGGATGATCATCGGAACGAAGCAGCAAGTGAAGGAACAGATTGTGGCTCTCAGTAAAGCATACGGAACAGAAGAAGTAATGGCTGTGACCATTACTCATCATTTTGAAGATAAACTTCAGTCATACCGTCTGCTTCGAGAAGCTTTTGCCGAATAGTCAGAAAGAAACCCTGCTGATGCTCCAGCAGGGCTGTTCGGTTATTCAATGATAAAAGGTTTTTCAGTCAGCACCTGGCTTGATTTCCCTTTGTTCGCGGCATAGGCCAGCATATAATATTCTCCTGCCGGCAGTGCGGTGTCACCATTGACTTTGCCGTTCCAGTCGAAATATTGATAGCCTTTATCCTGCTTTTTGTAGATGCCGGCTTGGCCGACAAAGTCAAGATTACTGTCATATACAAGGAAGGCAAGCTCTTCGGCTCCCGCCGGAAGATAGGTTTCAATTTGGTAGGTTCCCTGCGTTGTGCCGTCCTGCACGTCGATTGACGTCACGCGCGGATAGTCCGGCTCTTTTACAATCAGCAGCGTCGGCACTTTTACGACTGTTTTTCCGCCTTCACGCACTGTGACGGTTCCCTCATAGGTGCCCGCCTTTACTTTTTTGGCATTGACCTTTACTTTCGCATTGACCTTTCCGGTTTGATGAGCGGGGATCACGACCCGGTCTGTGCCCGAAACGGTAATGCCCGTGCCGTTGAAAGAATACTCGAGCTGATATGATTTTCTGATGGACGATTGGTTTTCAATCGTAAAGGTTTCTTTTTTCGTTTCATTGCCTTTGTCTTTCATAAACGTTCCGTAAGAATAACTTCCCGGGGCGACAAGGGAGTCTGCTTTGATCGCCTTCATGATTCTGATGCTTCCGGCGCCTTGCGCATTATGCGGGTATACGTCACCGTCCGCGTCCGTTAAGGTTTCCGCCGTGTTCATGAGAGCGGCTTTTATTTGTTCCGGGCTCCATTTCGGTTTGGCCTGCTTGATGACGGCAGCTGCGCCGGCTACATGCGGAGAAGCCATGCTCGTTCCCTGCTTCGATCCGTAGCCGTACGGGTCGGCCGGATCATGGGTCGGAATGGTGCTCACGATGTTTACGCCGGGAGCGGAGACGTCAGGTTTAATCATCCACGTGTCCATAACCGGGCCGCGTGACGAAAAGTCTGCCATTTGTTCAGTGAGCGATTTAGCGACGGATAAATGGAATGTCGCTTTTGTGCCGCCCGCTTTTAATTGGCTGACGAGTTTTTCGCCGTCTTCTGATGAAAGCTTAACCGTCGGCACGGACATGCCCGGTACATTGGCTTCAATTTCTCCCGGAGCATTGTTATACACAACCATACCGATCGCGCCCGCTTTTTTGGCGTTGTCTGCTTTATCCACAAAGGCGATGCTGCCCCGTTTGACGACCGCGACTTTTCCTTTCAGATCTTTGCCTTCAAAATCCTTTTGCTCGCCGATACCCGCCTCTATGAGCTCTGTTTCTTTTTTATTCAGTGCGTTTATGTCATCTTCTTTGTTGTAGCCCATTACTTTCGCTGAGGAATAGGAACCGAAGGAGACGGCGTACTCGTTCAGCGGCAGCTGGGTCGCTCCGACGGAGATGGCTTCTCTGGACGTTCCCGGAGAGCCGACGGTCCAATTGTTCGGCCCGCTGTTTCCGTTTGATGTAACGGCCGTGACGCCTTCTGACATCGCCCAGTCAAGCGCCGTGCTTGTCGCCCAGT
Source organism: Bacillus sp. Pc3 (assembly GCF_000815145.1). Classification (NCBI taxonomy): domain Bacteria; kingdom Bacillati; phylum Bacillota; class Bacilli; order Caryophanales; family Bacillaceae; genus Bacillus; species Bacillus sp. Pc3. The sequence continues at coordinate 2,334,341 of NZ_CP010406.1, forward strand.
CCGGGTTATTCACAGAATTGCCGAGAGAAAGGTTCATGACATCCGCTCCGTCCTGTACGGCGCGTTCAATGCCGGCGATGACGTTCTCCGTTGTTCCGCTTCCCCCCGGACCGAGCACACGGTAGGCAAGGAGTGTAGCATCCGGCGCTACGCCTTTAATCGTTCCGTTTGCCGCTACCGTGCCCGCGACATGGGTTCCGTGGTCAGTCGACGCGCCTCTCGGATCACCGGACGGCGTTTCTTCAGGATCGTAATCGTTATCCACAAAATCGTATCCTTTATATTGTCCGAAATTTTTCTTTAAGTCAGGGTGTTTATATTCGACACCGGTGTCAATAATGGCCACCTTGACGCCTTTCCCCGTATAGCCGAGCTTCCACGCGTCATTTGCCCCTATATAAGGCGCGCTGTCATCCATCTGCGGAGACACGGCATCCTTAGATAGGGTGATGTCTTTATCTTTCAGCTGATCGGTATGATAGGTGACGTTCGGATAAACCGCTTTGACATCCTGATCACTCAGCAGTTTGGGGATTTCATTTGCCGGGAGTTTCATGGAGAAGCCGGAAAACACTTGCTCATATTCCCTGTTGATTTTTCCGTGTTTAATGGTTTTGAGCGCTTTCTTTTTCACTTTTGAGCGTTCGCTTTTCAGCTTGCTTTTTGTCTGTGCTTTGCCGAGTTCCTTTGCTTCCGCCAGTGACTTTTCCTTCAGCTCGACGATGACTGTCGTTTGTTTGCCGGTGGTCATATCAATGTCACCGAACACCTCAGTCTTCTCAAGATCAGGAGTTTGCGGTTTTGAAGCCGGCGCAGCCTGTGAACTTGTGGATAAGGTAAAGGATAAGACAAAAGCCGGAAGCAGATAACGGATGATTCCTTTTTTCAAACGTGTTTCCCCCTTTTTCTTTATCTAAATTAGAAATCTAGTATATATTTCTTGAAAATTCAAAATAATCCTTGTGACATATGACTCATTTATGGAAATTGGTCTGTGAATAAGGAGGGAGTTATGCACAGAATCCTGTGTATAACTGAATAAAATTGTGTATATATATTGTTGGGAACGAGTGTTCCTATACAAAATATAGATCGAGTTTGTGGATATGTGGATATACCCTGTGTTTAAGCTGTGCTTAACCAAGGGATAAGGTGTGCATAACTTTTTTTATCGGCTTTTCCATTTTTCAGGTCATTTCCATCAGCTTTCAACAAAACTTCTGAAAACTAGTTTGTTTTTTCACTCATATTGTGACAAACAATTCGCCCGGCCGCGTCTATCATAGAGTCATAGGGTTGCTAGACCCGCTAGTTTTTAGCGGAGAAGGATCGGCCGCCTTTTCCGTTAAAGCGGAGAGAAAAACAGGCCTGCGAACAAGCTGTCTGTCAAAAAGAAGCGGAGGGATGATTTGCAATGAAACGTTTGCTAGTATCTTTACGGGTATGGATGATCTTTCTGATGAACTGGATGGCGCCGGGTAACGGAAGATATCCATTAGCCGCCGTGTACGGAAACCAAGCGGCTTATCATAAGAAAGCGAAGCGGACGGCTGGTGCTTTTTCGTTTGTGAGCCGAGTCCGATCGGCGGATTTGACCGATGAAACGAAATCGGCCCGCGGCAGGCTGGATAAAAACCGATGGATGCCTGTCCGCAAAGAATTGCCGAAACGGGAGCGCGCGGGTCCGGCACCTTTACATCATATGAAAAAGAGGGTACAATCCCACTAAACATATGAACGGGAGCGAACCTCTTGAGAATAGACAAAGTATTAAATAACAATGCGGCGTTAATAAAAGAAGACGGACGGGAAAAGATCGTAATGGGCCCCGGAATCGCTTTTCAAAAGAGAAAAAATGATGTGATTCAAAAACATAAAATTGAAAAAATATTTGTCGTGCACGACGAAAATGAAAAGTTCAAACAAGTGTTAGAAACGCTTCCCGAAGAGCATATAGAGGCGGCTGAAGATATCATCAGCCATGCGGAGGGAGAGCTTGCGGCACCTTTGAGCGATCACATCCACATTGCGCTGGCGGACCATTTATCCTTTGCGATCGAAAGGATTCAAAACGGCCTTCAGGTGCATAACCGATTGCTTCATGAAATTAAGGCGCTTTATAAAAAAGAATATGAGATCGGCCGCTGGGCGGTTGAACACGTGAAACAAACCCTCGGTATATCATTGCCTGATGATGAGGCGGGGTATATCGCGCTTCATATCCACACTGCCAAGGCGGATGCCAAAAGCATGTATTCGGCGATGAAGCATACAACCATGATCAAAGAAATGATCGAAAAGATCGAATCCTTTTTCGAACAGAAGGTGGATGAAGACAGTATTTCCTATCAGCGCCTCGTCACGCACTTACGGTATGCGGTCAGCCGGTTGGACTCAAATGAAGCACTCCATTCCATGGACGAGGAGATGCTTTATTTCATCCAAAAAAAGTATCCGTTTGCTTATCGGTGTGCGCTTGAACTGGCGGCGTTTTTAAGAACTGAATATGATTTGGAACTGCCGGAATCCGAGGCCGGCTATATCACGCTGCATGTCCAGCGTCTGCAAAAAAACCCGGAATAACGCGTCTGTTTCGAGAAACAGACTTTTTTTTTGAAAACATATTGACGAAAGCGCTATCATGAAATAAAATGAAAGCGCATTAAAAAAACTGAATCCGGCGGGATTGTGACTGGTAATGCAGGCAAGACCTAAAATTTGCGTACATGAAAAAGGGATCATGCTGACCTTTTTCGTTGGCGAATTTTAGGTCTTTTTTGATTTTAGAAAGGGGGATACATCATGAATTATCAAGAAACGGCAAAACAGCTTATCAAACATATCGGAGGGGAATCAAATATCATCAGCGCGACACATTGCGCGACGCGGCTCAGGCTCGTCATTCAAGATGAACAGAAGATCAGCCAGGCCGGCATTGAAGAAATAGAAGGCGTAAAAGGGGCTTTCAGCAGCTCGGGGCAATATCAGATTATATTCGGCACCGGCCTCGTGAATAAAGTGTATGACGCTTTTTCAAAAGAAGCCGATTTGGGGCGGGAGGATCGTGAGACACATCAGGACGCAGCGAAAAAAAAGCTGAATCCGGCCGCAAGATTTGCGAAGACACTGTCTAACATATTCGTTCCCATCATTCCGGCTATCGTGGCAAGCGGACTTTTAATGGGGCTGCTCGGCATGATGAAGGCTTTTCACTGGGTGTCTGAACAATCATCGCTGTTTAAGCTTTTAGACATGTTTTCAAGCGCGGCGTTTATCTTCCTGCCCGTATTCATCGGGTTCAGCGCGGCGAAGGAATTTGGCGGTAATGCCTATCTCGGTGCCGTGCTCGGGGGAATTATGATCCATCCGGCGCTTTTGAATCCGTGGGGGCTTGCGGATGCATCGCCTGATTTTATGCAGCTCTTCGGCTTCGACATTGCGCTGCTCGGCTACCAAGGGACGGTCATCCCCGTACTGTTAGCCGTTTACATTATGAGCAAAGTGGAAAAGGGCACGAGAAAAATTGTGCCTCACGCATTCGATTTATTGGTCACGCCGTTTGTCACGGTGATTGTCACAGGATTTATCACCTTTATCGCAATCGGTCCGCTTGGCAGGGCGATCGGATCAGGCATTACCGTCTCGCTGACATATGTGTATGATCATGCGGGCATTGTTGCCGGACTGCTTTTCGGCGGTCTTTATCCGCTTATTGTGCTTACCGGTGTGCATCACAGCTTTCATGCGATTGAGGCCGGCCTCATCGCTGATTTGGGCAGAAACTATATCCTTCCTATCTGGTCGATGGCGAATGTCGCTCAGGGTGCGGCGGGACTGGCTGTATTTTTCCTGACGAAAAAAGCGAAAATGAAAGAAATCGCTCTGCCTGCCGCATTTTCCGCTTTTCTCGGCGTAACCGAACCAGTCATTTTCGGTGTAAACCTAAGGTACCGCAAGCCGTTTATCGCGGGAATGATCGGCGGCGCGCTGGGAGGGGCCTATGTCGTGGTGACCGGTGTCGCCGCCAATGCCTACGGTCTGACCGGAATTCCGATGATTGCCATCACGGCTCCGCTCGGTTTAGGAAATCTTATAAACTATCTGATCGGAATGGGCATCGCCTCTGTCTCGGCGTTTATTGCCGCTTACATTATGGGAGCTAAAGAAAAGGAGGCCGTCAAATGAGGACACCGGATCAAGAGCTGCGCCTGCAGGCTGAGGAAGCAAAAAAGAAGCGGGGAGAAACAGCCGCGTCAGATCCATACCGCCAGAACTATCATATTATGCCGCCGGTCGGGCTTTTAAATGATCCGAACGGCGTGATCCAATGGAACGGCGTATATCACTTGTTTTTTCAATGGCAGCCATTTCATACGGGGCACGGCGCGAAATTTTGGGCGCATGTGACGACGAAGGATTTCGTTGAGTGGAAAGAGGAGGAAATCGCGCTTGCGCCGGGTGAGTGGTATGACAAAAACGGCTGTTATTCCGGAAGCGCCATCGAAAAAGACGGGCGGCTCTGCCTGATGTACACAGGCAATGTCCGTGACGGAGAAGGCAATCGGGAAACGTATCAATGCCTCGCCGTATCCGAAGACGGGATCGTATTTGAAAAAAAAGGAGTTGTCGCGCGTCTCCCGGAAGGCTATACCGCTCATTTCCGTGATCCGAAGGTTTGGAAGAAAGACGGAGCGTATTACATGGTGCTTGGCGCGCAGACAGAAAAGCTCACCGGAAGCGCTGTGTTGTTCACATCAGAGAACTTGACGGATTGGACGTTTCTCGGTGCGATTGCGGGGGCGGACTCCGGCGGTCTCGGGTCATTCGGTTATATGTGGGAATGTCCCGACTTGTTTTCCCTTGACGGAACCGACGTGCTGCTCGTATGTCCGCAGGGGCTTGAAGCCGACGGGATAGAATATCATAACAGCCACCAGGCGGGCTATTTCCTCGGCAGGCTGCATACAGAGCCGCCAGAATTTAAGCACGGTGCATTTACGGAGCTTGACAGAGGATTTGACTTTTACGCGGCGCAGACGCTGGAAGATGATAAGGGACGGAGAATTCTGTTCGCGTGGATGGGGGTTCCGGATCAGCATGAGGACAAACATCCGACACATGCGTATCACTGGATTCACTGCTTAACGATGCCGAGACAGCTGTCACTGTCCAACGGCAGAATCATACAGCGCCCGCTCCCGGAAATGAAATCGCGCCGCACGGATGAACAAAAGCGCCGGCTTCAATTGAATTGTTCGTCTGTAAGCCTCCCGGTGAAAGATGCGTCCCGGGCTGAAGTGCTGCTGGAAGACATCACTTGCGAATCCGGTTTTGAAATCTCAATTCGGGGCGCGGCTCGGTTTATATTTCATCAGGAAGAGGGGCTGGCTGTGCTGGAGCGCACCGCTTTCAGCGGAGAAGAAAAAGAAAAGAGAAGCTGCGCCATCAGCGAGGTGCATTCCGTGCAGCTCTTTCTGGATGCATCCTCGATTGAATTGTTTTTGAATGATGGAGAAGAGGTATTCAGCGCCAGATATTTTCCTTTCCCGGGAAATGATGACGTAACCGTCACTTCGGCAGGAAAAACGGAAATAAATGGATCAATTTGGACACTTTTGTAGAAAATCGTTCTTTTTTCTTATGTGAAACCTATGCCATCTGTGCTATTCTTCAAACGAAAGCCTATGATTCCAGGAATAAAAGGAGTTGTTTTCTCAGTTTTGAAAAATCAGAAGATGACGCCGAAATGTTTACTTGTCAAAGCCGCAGAGCAAGTGGAAGATAAGCGGGAAGAATATAAAGAAGTATTGCTTCAGCTGAATCGCATGCTCAAGAGAGCTGAGCCGCACAATGAATGGAGTGATCGGCTGATGCATACATATGAACAGATGAAGGAATATGCGCTGTTTGTGCAGTCTATTGAGATGTTTTTGCGGTCATCCGCGAAAAAAATGAAATAATCCCCCTCGGGTAATGAGGGGGATATTTATTTTATTTTCCGCTAAGACGCATCGCCGAATGTTTAGTCGGTCCGATGTATTGGTTCAGCGGGAAGGATTCTTTGATTGCCGCGGTGATAAATTCTTTTGCCGCGTAGATGGCTTCCTTCACTTCAGCGCCTTTGGCCAGTTCTGCCGTCACGGCGGCGGAGAATGTGCATCCGGCTCCGTGCGTGTAAGGTGTATCAATCATTTCGCTTTCTAATACTTCCGCGGTTTCTCCGTCATACAGCACGTCGATCGCTTTTTCATGTTTCAATTTGCCTCCGCCTGTAATCAATACATATTTCGCGCCGAGTTCGTGAATTTTCTTGGCCGCTTCTTTCATGTCTTCCACCGTTTTTAATTCATCCATACCGCTCAGCTGGCTTGCTTCAAACAGGTTTGGCGTGATGACGGTTGCCAGAGGCGCCAATTGGGTGCGAAGCGCTTCGGCATGCTCCGGATACAGCACTTCGTTCGCTCCTTTGCAGACCATGACAGGATCGATAACGACATTCTTCAGCTGTTTTTCTTTAATCGTTTTCGCCGCAAGCTCTATGATCTCCACGGTAGGGAGCATTCCAGTTTTCATGGCGTCTACGCCGATTCCGTCAACAATCGTCGCCAGCTGTGCGCGAATCGTATCGGCATCGATCGGAAATACTTGATGATCCCAGCTGTTCTCCGGGTCCATCGCTACGATCACGGTCAAAGCCGTCATTCCGTATACGTTTTTTTCTTGAAATGTTTTTAAATCGGCCTGAATTCCCGCGCCGCCGCTGGAATCAGAACCGGCAATAGTAAGTGCTTTGTGCATTGACATATCAATGGCCTCCATCAGTGTTTTATATCCCATTATAGTTAGATTTTCTCCCGATCACAATACGGAAGGCTTGGAGGAATGATTTGACAGCGCTGCGCTTGTCCCGCCGGCTTTTGGCTGCTTGTGCACAAGCTATGCGATGGTGTTGGTGCCTGTTTATCAATCAAAACTTTGGAACGCCATGGAGGCGGGCAGACTTAATGCCAAGGCGGTATGCACTGTTTGGGGAGACCTTCTGATCATTCTCGTTTTGCTGGCGGGCATGACCTGGATTTGTTTCTGAATGGGCCGAAATCAAAAATCCCCCCTGATCTCTCCGCCGCTTTATGTTTTAATAGAACATGAGAAAAAGCAGAAGGAGCGGATCATGAATATATCAATTGTCATAGTCACGTATAATCGGATTCCGGCTTTGTGTGAGCTGCTGGAGTCGATTTCCATGCAGACCATAAAGCCTTATGAAGTGATCATTGTAAATGATGCCGGGGAATCGGCCGAACAAGTGAAGCAGCTGTACAGCGATCTGCCGATTCAGATTATTGATTTAGAACAGAATGTCGGACATGTGGAGGCGCGGAACGCAGGTGTGAAAAAAGCGTCGGGTGATTATATCATGCTGTGCGATGATGATGATTTCATTACGCCGGGCCATTTGGAAAGAATGGCGGCTGCACTTGCTGATGCGGATTTTGTCCATTCTGACGCGGAAATTGTGTCATTTGAAGAACGGGGCGGCACGAGATACCCGGTGTCACGAAAGCCTTTCGCCTATACGGCGGATTATGCGGATATGCGGGTATTTTCCACGTACGTTCCGTCAGGCAGCATGTACAGGCGTTCTCTGCATGACACGTTAGGGTATTTTGATCCGGATGTCCATAATTATTGGGACTGGGACTTTTATTTGCGCGCCGCGAAACAGCACCGTGTGAAGCGTGTTCCTTGCGCGAGCGTCATATATGCGTTTTTTGAGGGAGGCGGCAATCAGTCCGCGGATCTCGGGGGCAAACGGAAGCGGTACTTAGACCGGTTAAGCGAAAAGCACGGGCTTGGGGAGCTCCCGACGAAAAACTTCGCGGTTCTTCTTGAAGAGCCGGACATGAAGAGGCGGGAGGCGCCGACTGATATTGTGTGGGACGGAAAGCCCGTCCATTCGAGACTGCACAGTTCATAAGGGGGACGGACAGTTTGAAACAGCTTTTAAAAGACAGCTGGTGGAATCAGCTGAAAGATGAATTTGACAAACCGTATTATCAAGAGCTGAGAGAAATGCTGAAACAAGAATACAGCAGCCAAACGATTTATCCTGACAGCCATGATATTTTTAACGCCTTGCATTATACGCCCTATGAGGATGTAAAAGCGGTCATTCTCGGACAGGATCCATATCACGGGCCAGGACAGGCGCACGGGCTTAGTTTTTCCGTTCAGCCCGGGGTCAGACAGCCGCCGTCTTTGAAAAATATTTTCATAGAGCTTCAGGACGATATCGGCTGCTCCGTACCGAACCACGGATCGCTCGTCAGCTGGGCGAAGCAGGGAGTGCTTTTGTTAAACACAGTGCTTACGGTTCGCCGCGGTCAGGCCAATTCCCACAAAGGCAAGGGATGGGAGCGGCTCACTGACCGCATCATTGATGTGGTGAATGAAAGAGAGAAGCCGATTGTCTTTATCCTGTGGGGGCGTCACGCGCAGATGAAAAAAGAGCGCATTGACACATCGAAACACATTATTATTGAATCGACTCATCCGAGCCCGTTTTCGGCAAGGAACGGTTTTTTCGGGAGCAGACCGTTTTCCCGTACAAACGCCGCCCTTGAAAAAATGGGGGAGCAGCCGATCGATTGGTGCATCCCCGACCTGCCGCAATAAACGGTTTTTTTGAGGCGCTTCCGCCCGGCGGAAAGCGCCTTTTTTGGCGTTCAGGGCGGTATGCCGTCAGAAAAAATAACAAACTCAATTCTGCGATTCGCTCAGAAATTTGATAAAATGCAGGAAGAAGACAAATTACTGCTGGAGGATTTACTCATGAACATACATATCTCTGCTTTGATTCAGAAGATGGAAGAAGAACTGAGGCAGGCGAAAACGGCGACCCGCACCGAGGAGGTCAAAATGCACGCGGCCGCCATCCGCTCTCTGTGTGATGTCGTGCTCGGCACTCAGACGCACACCGCTCTGGCGCCTGTGCAGAATCCGATTCCGAAAGCGGCGCCGAAACCTTCCGCGTCTCCTTCGACAGACCCGCTGCTGCTTGAAAAAATGATGGGCAGCGCCGGGCTGAACCAATATCAGAAAAAAGCGAAAGACGAACGTGAGGAAGACGGAAACGGGGATTCCATTTTCGATTTTTAACAGGAGAGGTTGATTGACTTGAAACTGATACTCGGGGGTTTGCAATGGACGGCATTTATGATTGCGGCTGCGATTGTAGTTCCTGTCGCCATCGCACAATCATTTCACTTGAACCATGCCGATTCTGCCGCATTGATTCAGAGCACATTTTTTGTGCTTGGCGTCGCCGCGGTCATCCAATGTCTCCAGGGACATCGTCTGCCGATTAATGAAAGCCCGGCAGGCTTATGGTGGGGCGTATACACGATTTACGGCGGACTGACTGGCACGGTGTTTGCGACATTCGGCGAGACGCTGCGGGCGCTGCAGGGGGCGCTGTTATTAAGCGCTGTCTTTTTCTTTTTGTTCAGCCTTTTTAAAGTGATTGAACGGCTGGCCGTGCTGTTTACGCCGGTTGTGACCGGTGTGTATCTGCTGCTGTTGGTCATGCAGCTGAGTCAGCCGATTGTGAAAGGCCTTTTGGGCATCGGCTATTTAAAAAACAGCGTCGACGGCCTTGTATTCGGGCTCGCCATGGTTGTGACGGCGGCGATGTTCATCATGTCCCGATCGAATGTTACGTTCTTAAGACAGTATGCGATTCTCCTTTCGCTTGCCGGCGGATGGATCTTATTCGCCGTCTTCGGCGCTGCCAAACCGATTCAAATACCGGACCGCGTGATTCAGCTGCCGGCTCTTTTTCCGTTTGGAAAACCCGTGTTTGACAGCGGCCTGATTATTACATCACTCTTCATTACCGTGCTTTTGATTGTCAACATGCTCGCGAGCATCCGGGTTGTAGAAGCGGCGGTGAAAAAATTCGGCGGCACCGTCGGGAAACGGCGTGAGCGTCCGGCTGGGTTTGCGGCTTCGATCAGCCACCTTTTGAGCGGACTGTCAGGGGGCATTGCGCCTGTGCCGATTTCAGGGGCGGCCGGTTTTATTGAGACGACGAAGCTTCCTTCGAAAAAGCCGTTTCTTTTGGGAAGTGTATTTGTCGTGATCATCAGTATGATCCCGCTATTTATGAATGCGTTTGCGAGTCTGCCCTCACCGGTCGGCTTTGCGGTAAACTTCGTCGTTTTCTCCACGATGGCGGGTCTTGCCTTTACGGAGTTTGACTCTTATGAGAAAGCGGAGCAAAAACGAATCCGTTCCATTATCGGTCTGGCGCTCCTGACGGGAGTCGGTGTGATGTTTGTGCCGGAGAGCGCGTTATCGGGAATGCATCCGATACTGATTTCGCTCTTAAGCAACGGTCTTGTGCTCGGGACGCTGCTGGCGATAGCGATTGACCGAATCCAGCTTATCAAAAAGAAAAAATCCGACAATCTCGTGTCATCGGACGGCGGACGTTGAATTTTGCCGATGTTGGGTTATGATTGAATTGGAAACTTTAACGAAAAGGCGGGAGAAAAATAGATGAAAGTGTTTATTATTCTTGGTGCGATTAACGCTTTATTGGCCGTGGCGCTGGGCGCTTTCGGCGCGCATGGGCTTGAAGGGAAAATCCCCGATAAATATTTGCAGGTGTGGCACACAGGCGTGCAATATCATATGTATCACGCGCTCGGTCTTCTGGCTGTCGCGTTTTTGGCCGAAAAGCTTTCTGGCGCAGGCAGTGTTTCTGTTGCGGGCTGGCTGATGTTTGCGGGCATCGTTCTGTTTTCAGGAAGCCTGTACGTATTGAGCGTGACGCAGATTTCCATTCTCGGCGCGATTACACCGCTCGGCGGCGTGGCGTTTATCATCTCTTGGATTATGATTATCGTCGCGGCCGTCAAATATTTATAAAGAAAAAAAGCCAATCCTCTGTCAAGTGAGCGATTGGCTTTTTGATTTATCTCGGAGAATAAGAAGACATGGAGTACGGATAAGTATAAGCGATTTCCTCATCAAACGTGATGTAATCAAGGTAAATGGTCAGAAGCAGATAGCGGGTGCCCGTTTTCGGATCGCTGATGATGATATGGTCACGTCCCGCCGCCTGAATCACACCGCGGAAAATCTTTGAATTCCATTCTTTGCTGTTTTCAAATGTCATATAAATCGTCGCTGTTTTGCCCCGGTTCAACCGCAGAATATTTTCAATGTATGACTCTTCAATCGGCAGCATGCCGGGAACGTTTTGTGACGATGATGGACCTGACGGAATCTGAAAGCTGCCGCCGCCCTGCTGCTGCGGCTGGCCGGGGAACCCCCCGCCGAAGCTCTGCTGGCCTTGCTGCATCGGCATTGTCATTTGCTGCTGCATCGGCATCATTTGTGATCCTTGGCCCTGAGGCTGCGGATAAGGATTAGGCCCGAGCTGCGGCTGGTATCCTTGCATATCCATTCCCATTCCCATCCCCATCCCCTGCATTTGCTGATATTGATTCTTTTTCGGTTTCATATTGTTCCTCCTTTGATGAAAACCTCTTGATGCTGAAACCTCCTGACAAGTATCAGACAGCCGACAGAGCGGCTGCTGTTTTTATCTATTCCACCATATGAGCCCAAAGAAAGATTTATGCGAAAAAAGAAAATACGCTCCAATGAGTCCGGACATCAGAGCCGGCTTTTTTTGTGCGCGCAATGCTGACTTTTCACATAATAGTCTGTATTCCTAGCGCATCTTCCGCATAAGGAACATATGATAGCGGTAGTTTCAGGTGCGAAAAGGGGGTGACGAGTTGCCTAAAGTGTCAGTGATCATGACGAGCTATAACAAAAGTGACTATGTGGCCCGCTCTATTAAAAGTATTCTGTCTCAAACGTTTACGGACTTTGAGCTGTTCATTATGGATGACAACTCAAATGAAGCGACATTGGCGGAAATACGTCCTTTTCTCACGGATGACCGCGTCCGGTTTTATCAAAGCGATGTATCGGGCGTCAAAGAAAGAACGGAAAAAACACGCTACGCCGCCTTGATTAATCAGGCAATAGAAATGGCGGAGGGCGAGTACGTGACGTATGCGACCGACGACAACACGTATGTGCCGGAACGGCTTGAGAAAATGGTGAAAGAGCTTGATGAAGACCCGGAAAAAGCCGTCGTGTATTCAAGTTCCAAAACCTATCATCTGAATCAGCGGAAAGAGACGGTGAAGGAGACGGCCAGGCCCGCCGAACGGATCGTGTGGAACGCGCCGTGCGCCATTGACCATTGTTCGGTCATGCACAGGTTTTCCGTGCTGGAACAGGTCAAATCGGCATTCGGTTCCTATTGGGATGAAAGCCCGGCGTTTTACCGGATCGGTGACGCCCGTTTCTTCTGGAGAGTGAATCATTTTTATCCGTTTTACCCGATTTCTGAGGAGCTTGATATCAATTATATTACCGATCAATCCATCCATTATCAGCTTTTCGCGGCGGAGAAAAACGAGTTTGTGAACAGCCTTCCGCAGCAGACCACGTGCCGGGAGCTGAGGGAATCATTAAAAAAGCTTGGAAAGGGGTGAGGGCTTGTCGGCATACTTAGCGAACTATTGGGTGCTGTACCGGCAGTATATTGACCTTTTTCAGTCACTTCGCTACAAAGACATCCCGCTCGCATTGATCAGTAATTTTTATCAATATATCAGTCCGGCGCTTCGGGAGAGCATGGAGCAGAACCCAGAGCTTTTCGGTCCGGCTGATCACCATATTCCTGAAGCCGGTATACAGCCATATTATGATCAAAAAAGGCAAAACATTAAGAAAACAGATGAGAAACCGGTAAACGGAAAAGTCATTCTGCATTTCGATCATCTTCGGTTCACCGAGGGAAACTACCGTCAGTTTGATCCGGCAAAAACAGCAGTACTGGCCAGATGGAGTCTGCCTGACCATTACGGGCTGCCCGTTATCTGCAAATTGGAGCTGACGGGAATGGGGCAAAAAGGGAACCCCGTCCCTTATATTGAAAAAGCCCATTCCATTCTGAAAGAGCTTCACAGCCATCCCGCTTTCGGAAACAGAGAATTTCAGGAACGTTTGTATAAAGACATCCCGTTATTTATTGAAGCGATTGACGCCATTGATATTTTGTTTACGGCCGAAAAGATTTCCGCCGTTGTAGTCGGCACGACGGAGGATATTTACAGCCGTGTGCTGGCGCTGACGTGCGCGAAAAAAAACGCCGTCAGCATCTGTCTTCAGCACGGAGCGCTCATGGGAGATGAAGCGTTTCTGCCCGTATTTACGGACTATCAGGCCGTATTCGGGGCTTATGAAGCGGAGTGGTATAAAGCAAAAGGCTGCAGGGATGAACAAATCATCATCACGGGGCATCCCCGTTTCGACGAGATTTTCTCAAGAGAGCCGATAGATCAAGACACGTTTTACCGCAAACTTTCTTTTCTCCCGTCACAGCGGACGGTGCTGATCGCCACACAGCCGTTTTCTGATGAATTTTATACGGGAGTGCTTGAAGAGCTTGCCGGCCAAAAGAACATGCAGCTCATTATTAAACCGCATCCGTGGGAAATCGGCAAAAACAAGCTGGATGCTTACAATCAGGTGCTGCGGAAATATAAAGCAGGCAAAATCATCAAAAAAGAGATGGAGCTGTATGATATTCTCCCGTATGTTGACGCTGCGGTGACACAGACATCAACGGTCGGTCTTGAAGCGATGCTGTTTCAAAAGCCCGTGCTGATCGGAAAATCAGCGGGAACCCGCAGATACCCTTATTATCACTCACTTGGAGAATTTGTCTTTGAAGACCCGCAGGCACTCGCTCAGGAATTAATCCGGATATGCGAAAGCCCCGCAGAATATCAAAAAGCGGAACAGGCGCGACGTGCTTTTGTCGCCGCGAACTACCCGGTTCAGGATTCGCTTGCCGCTTTATGCCAAGTGCTTCAGGAAAAAACCGGAGTCAGCTTCAGACGGGTTGACCCTTCATAAAAAAGATAGGAGCGCAAAGAAAATGGTGCAAAAAAGATCAGCTTTTCTTCCCTATTCATTGCCCATGATCGGGAAGGACGAAATTCAGGAGGTTATTGATACGCTTGAATCGGGCTGGCTTTCAAAGGGACCGAAAGTAGAGGCGTTTGAAAAAGCCTTTGCCGCCTGGACGGGGGCAAAGCACGCGATCGCGCTGAACTCATGTACCGCCGCTTTGTTTTTGGCCCTGAAAGCGAAAGGGATCGGTCCCGGCGACGAGGTCATCACGTCTGCCGTGACGTTCAGTTCAACGGCCAATACAATCGTGCACACAGGCGCCGTTCCGGTGTTTGTTGACATCGATCCGCTTACGCTGAATGCGGACCCTGAAAAAATTGAGGCGGCCGTCACCCCGCGGACAAAAGCGATTGTACCCGTTCATTTCGCCGGCCAGTCGTGTGATATGGATCAGATTCTGGCCATTGCCGAAAAGCATCAGTTATTTGTCTTAGAGGATGCCGCACATGCCGTGTATACCACGTATAAACAGAAAATGATCGGATCAATCGGCGATGCGACGGCATTCAGCTTCTACGCGACAAAAAACCTGGCAACCGGTGAAGGCGGCATGCTGACGACGGACGATGACGGGCTTGCCGATCAGATCAGGGTGCTCAGCCTTCACGGCATGAGCAAAGGCGCGTGGAACCGCTATTCTTCAAACGGAAGCTGGTACTACGAGGTCGAAACGCCCGGCTATAAAATGAATATGTTTGATCTTCAGGCAGCGCTTGGGCTTCATCAGCTGAAACGGATTGACAGCATGCAGCAAAGAAGAGCCGACATTGCGAGCCGCTACCAGGACGCCTTCAGACACATGAAAGGGCTGACCATCCCGCATGTCAGTGATGACGGGCGGCATGCATGGCATCTGTATGTTCTTCAAATAGAGGAGCAGGAGGCCGGGGTCAGCCGGAACGATCTGATTTCCGCTTTAAAAGACCAATATAATATCGGCACAAGTGTTCATTTTATTCCGGTTCCGTTCCATCCGTATTATCAAAAAACGTACGGGTATAAGGAGACTGACTTTCCGGCCGCTGCAGCGTATTATCACCGCACCGTGTCACTCCCTCTTTATCCGTCAATGACAGATGAAGACGTTGAATACGTCATTGCAGCCGTTACGGATATCGTCAAAGGGGCTGATTAGGTGTACAGACTGAGGGAAAATCTTGCGCAGGACATGATTCATACCTTCCTGCATCAGAAGGGCATTCAGCCGGAAGCCTATGAATCGTCGCTCTGTTTATTGGAAGAAAACAGCCTTCAAGGCGTAATTTTATATGAAAACTCTTCGTGGGAAAGTCAATTGTTCCGAAAAAATATCATCAATGTGAAGCTTGCAGCCGCAAACAGCGCCGGTCAGCTTAAAAGGCTGTTTCAGGAATTTTACGCGGCAAGGCGGGCGGCAGGCACTGATTTTATATTTATTAAAATACCGGCTGAAGATATCGGCGCGATGCAGGTCGTTCAGCAGCTTCCGAACGCTTATTTTGTAGGGAGTCTTCTCAAGCTCGTCAGTCCGGTGCGTGTATATAACAGCACGCCGCCATTTGAGATTACAGAAGCCGGACCCGGCGACACGGAAGCGATCAGCCGGCTGGCCCGCGACGCCTTTACAAAAAGCAGGTATTATCAAGACCCCCGCCTCAGCTATGAAAGTGCAAACCGCCTGTTTGAAGAGTGGGCGCGGAATAACGCGGAAGGCAGAGCTTCGTTACAATTCGCCGCCACATATAAGGGAGAGACCGTGGGCTTTATTCAGGGGCTGTCTAAAGGCGATGAATTCGTCCTTGATCTGATGGCGGTAAAGCCGGGCTTTGAAGGGAAAGGAGCGGGATTTCATTTAGCGGCGCACATTATTGAACAATCATTGCGCTTTCAGCATAAGACTGTATCAGCGGGAACGCAGCTCCATAATGTAAGAGCCATCCGCCTGTATGAAAGAATGGGATTTAAAGCGGATGCGTCCTATTACTACTATCATGTTTGGCCCGGGAAGGAGGCGGACTGATGGCATCATGCCAAATCGGAACGAAGTCAATCGGCGAAGGTTCGCCCGTATTCATCATCGCCGAAGCCGGAATTAATCATGACGGAAAACTGAGCCAGGCGTTTGAATTGATAGATGCGGCCAGTGAGGCCGGCGCGGACGCGGTCAAGTTCCAAATGTTTCAGGCTGACAAAATGTATCAGAAAGACCCCGGCTTGTACAAAACCGCTGCGGGAAAAGACGTCTCGATATTTTCTTTAGTGCAATCAATGGAAATGCCCGCTGAGTGGATCGAACCGCTCCTTGAATATTGTAAGAAAAAAGGCGTGCTGTTTTTAAGCACGGTATGTGACGAAGGCTCTGCCGACTTACTGTATGCGACTTCCCCTTCAGCTTTTAAAATCGCCTCCTACGAGCTGAACCATCTGCCGTTATTGAAATATGTCGCGGGGCTGAAGACCCCGATTATCTTCTCCACCGCGGGCGCTGATATTTCAGATATTCAGGAGGCTTATCAAACCATTACCGGCGAGGGGAACACAGAAATTGCGATCATGCATTGTGTGGCGAAATATCCCGCGCCGCCTGAATACAGCAATCTGAGCGTCATTCCCATGCTTGCCGCCGCATTCCCGGATGCAGTGATCGGTTTCTCCGATCACAGCGCCCATCCGTATGATGTGCCGTGCGCGGCTGTCAGGCTCGGAGCGAAACTGATTGAAAAGCATTTTACGATCGATAAAAACCTGCCCGGTGCTGATCACTCCTTCGCCCTCAATCCGGATGAATTAAAAGAAATGGTTGCGGCGATCCGCTCGGTTGAAGCGGAGCTGCGGCAGGGGCATCACGCTCCGGTGCCGGAAGTGCTGTCGGGAAGCTCCCATAAAACCACGACACCGATTGAAGGGGATATCAGAAGGTTCGCTTACAGAGGCATTTTTTCAACGGCGCCGATTCAAAAAGGCGAATGTTTTACGGCGGAAAACCTTGCCGTCCTTCGTCCCGGCCAAAAACCGCAGGGGCTCCATCCGAGATATTTTGAACTTTTAACTGACGGGACGCGTGCGGTCAGGGATATCCCCGCTGACACGGGCATCACTTGGGATGACCTTTTGACGAAAGGCAGCCCATATGATGACTGACATTTTGTTTATCATTCAGGCGCGGATGGGAAGCGGGCGTCTTCCCGGCAAAGTGCTGAAACCGATCGGCGGGTATACGATCCTCGATATGATTGTCAAAAGGGTTCGGCAAAGCGCGTATTATGATCAATCGCGGGATAATCTGATCGTCGCCTCGTCTGACAGCAAGACCGACGACATTCTGTCTGCGCACTGCATCAGCAAGAACTACCGTGTGCACCGCGGCAGCGAGCAGTGCGTGCTTGACCGGTTTGCACAAGTCATCGAACAAGTTAAACCGGACATCGCAGTCAGACTGACGGGGGATAACCCGTTTGTCGATCCTTCGCTGCTTGATTTTCTGATTCAATCGCATTTAGATCAGCACGCAGACTACACGTATATCTGCGGTACACCGCTCGGCATCGGCGGCGAGGCGGTAAACGCGCGCCTTTTAACGGAGATCAATGCCGACAAAACGCTGGCGGACAAATACCAGGAGCATGTCACGCTTTTAATAAGAGAATCTCCTGAGAGGTACCGGCTTCTCTTTCCTGAGCCCCCGCAGGAACTCCGGGCTCCTCACTTGCGGATGACCGTCGATACAGAAGAGGACTACAGGCTGGCCCGCGAGCTGTACGTAAAAGCGGGCTCGCGTCCTGATATTCCGGCAAAAGAATTGATTCATCTGCTGAATAGTGATCCGGAGCTCAGGGCCATTAATCAAATGATCCGGCAAAAAGAGGCTGATTAGCATGCGGGTTTTGATCTTCGCGGACGGGGGCCGTGACATCGGCATGGGGCACGCGGTCCGGATGAAGCTGCTTGCCGGTGCCATTAAGAACAATTGCTCAATAACGTTCTGCACAAATAAAGAGGCTTCTTCTTATCTGTCATCTGATCAATGGGAAGTGATCATCAAGCCTGACAAGGGACAGAAGGAATTTATTGTCCGGGAAATAAACAGGCAGGCTCCTGACCTTCTCATTTTCGATCTGCTCGATATGCCGTGTGACTGGTTAGAGGAAGTCAAAAAGCATTCATCGGCACGCATCGTCTTATTTGAAGAAAAACGGGAACATGTCATTCATTTATGCGATGCCGTTATAAACGGCATTTACGGAGGGCTGAAAAGCCGGACGGTCCAAAAGGGCAGCGCCGCGGTATATGAAGGCCCGGATTATATGATTCTTCATCCGGGTTTTGAAAAAGCCAAACAGCTTTATCAGCTGAGAAAAGAATGCCGGACCATATTGGTTTCATTAGGAGGAAGCGACCCGAAGAAGCTTGTCTTTAAAGTGATGGAAGCATGCCGCCGCATCCCCGACATTCATCGAAAACGAGTGATCATCATCATGGGCGGCGCCGCGCCTCATGCTAACGACGTGCGCGCGCATCTTACACAAATGCCTTATGCCGAGCTGGTAAGGCAGACAAATGACATGGCCGCGCTTCTTTCGAGGGCTGATATGGCCGTCGTGTCCGGCGGGATCACTTTATATGAAACCATTTGTACAGGTGTGCCCTGCATCGTACTTTCTCAAGTGGAGCATCAAACTGAGACGGCGGGAAAATTCGCCGCACGGGGGGCCGCCGTTCACCTCGGCCTTGGTGAAGGCATATCAGCGGACGTTCTCGCACGGCATATGTCTGACATGGCCGCTGATTATCCGCTGCGGACCGGACTTCATCAAAACGGAAAGCCGCTGGTTGACGGCAGGGGCATCAAACGGGCGGCGGCGATTCTTTATGATTTGTGATAAAACCACACGTAAGGAAGTGTTCATGTGAAAGGTGTTATCTTAGCCGGAGGCACCGGCTCACGCCTTATGCCGCTGACAAAAGCGGTCAATAAGCATTTACTCCCTGTCGGTCCATATCCGATGATTTACTGGTCGATCATGAAGCTGGAAGAAGCGGGGATTACAGATATCCTGCTGATTACGCAAAAAGAATATATTCCGCAATTTCATAAACTTCTCGAAACCGGAGAAGAGCTCGGCGTCTCAATCACATATCAGGTTCAGCCAGCCGCCTCCGGCATATCCGACGGTTTATCATACGCAAAGCGGTTTACCGGGCGCGATCCGTTCGTTCTGCTTTTGGGAGATAATATTTTTGAAGATTCATTAAAACCTTATACGGAGCGTTTCGCAAAGCAGGGAAAAGGAGCGAAAGTGCTGCTGAAAGAAGTGGACGATCCGGAGCGCTTCGGCATCGCCGAGATTGATGAGAAAAACAAACGGATCAAGTCGATCATTGAAAAGCCGGAGCAGCCGCCGACCAGACTATGCGTCACAGGGATCTACATGTACGACGCAGAAGTGTTTTCCTATATTGAACAAATTTCCCCTTCAAAACGCGGCGAACTGGAAATTACGGATGTCAATAATTTATACATTGAACACAGTGAGCTGACGTATGATGTGTTAACGGGCTGGTGGGTGGATGCGGGCACGCATGAATCGCTCTACCTCGCCGGAAGCCTGGCGCATCAGGCATTACAGAAAGGACAGGAGCATTAATCATGCCAAAATCATATTTAATTACAGGGGGCGCCGGATTTATCGGCCTTACCTTTACAAAGATGATGCTGAAAGAAACGGACGCGCAGATTACCGTCCTGGATAATCTCACGTATGCAAGCAGGCCGCTTGAAATAGAAGCCTTAAAAAAGAACGGCCGTTTCCGTTTTATCAAAGGTGACATTTCTGAAAAAGAGGACATTGACAAAGTCTTTTCCCAAATGTATGACGCTGTCATTCATTTTGCGGCTGAATCCCATGTGGACAGAAGCATAAATCAGGCAGAGCCGTTTATCACAACAAATGTGATGGGCACATACCGACTGGCGGACGCGGTGTTACAGGGAAAAGCCGGCAGGCTGATTCACATTTCCACAGATGAGGTGTACGGAGATTTGGCGCCGGATGATCCAGCTTTTACGGAGACGACGCCGCTTTCTCCGAACAATCCGTATTCGGCCAGCAAGGCAAGCTCAGACCTGCTCGTCATGTCTTACGTGAGAACCCATAAGCTTCCTGCCATCATTACAAGATGCAGCAACAATTACGGGCCGTACCAGCATCACGAGAAAATGATTCCGACCATTATCAGGCATGCCGTAAACGGCACGCCGGTTCCGCTGTACGGCGACGGGATGCAGATCAGAGACTGGCTGTTTGCCGAAGATCATTGCCGCGCCATTAAGCTCGTGCTGGAAAAAGGAACACTCGGTGACATTTACAATATCGGCGGAGGAAATGAACGGACGAATAAAGAGCTTGCGTCATTTATCATGAAGGAGCTCGG
Organism: Bacillus sp. Pc3; assembly: GCF_000815145.1. Lineage (NCBI taxonomy): Bacteria > Bacillati > Bacillota > Bacilli > Caryophanales > Bacillaceae > Bacillus > Bacillus sp. Pc3. The sequence continues at coordinate 2,354,819 of NZ_CP010406.1, forward strand.
TGTCGAGGAGCGGTTTGCTCATGTCGAAGACAGAAAAGGGCATGACCGCCGTTACGCCATCAATGCTTCAAAGCTGAAAAATGAGCTGGGATGGCGGCAGGACGTCACATTTGAAGAAGGAATGAGAAGAACCATTCGCTGGTATACAGACAGCCAAGACTAATCGGAAAGAAGGGGATCCGATTGACGAAGGTATTAGTAACCGGAGCGGCCGGCCAGCTGGGGCGGGAGTTATGCCGCCAGCTGAAGCGGGAAGGGTATGAAGTGATCGCCTTGACAAAAGCGATGATGAACATATCCGACCAGCGTTCGGTACGGCACTCGTTCAGCCATTACAAGCCGGATATCGTCGTCAATACGGCGGCATACACCTCCGTTGACAAATGTGAAACGGAGCTCGACAAAGCGTATTTAATAAACGGAATCGGCGCTTATTATGCCGCGCTTGAGGCTGAAAACACCGGCGCGAAATTCATTCACATCAGCACCGATTACGTCTTCAGCGGCAAAGGAACACGGCCATACCAGACCGATGATCCCGCAGATCCGGGCACGATTTACGGAAAAAGCAAAAAACTCGGCGAAGAACTGATCCGGTTAACGGGGAAAAACCACACCATTATCAGAACATCGTGGGTGTACGGCAGCGGCGGGCACAACTTTGTCAATACGATGCTGAAGCTTGCGGATACACATGATCAGGTTCGTGTCGTTAACGATCAAGTCGGAGCGCCGACGTATACAAAAGATTTAGCCGAAACGGTGATCGGTCTGTTTGACAGGCCGCCGGGCTTATACCACGCCGCAAACAGCGGAGTGTGCAGCTGGTATGAATTTGCCAAGGCTATTTTTGAAGAAAGCGGCAGAACCGCCGCCGTGCTGCCCGTCACGACGGAGGAATACGGAAATGAGACGCCGCGCCCCGCTTACTCGGTGTTGAGTCTTGAGTCGATTGAACGGCAGGGGCTCGGCATGAGGCATTGGCGGGAAGCGCTGCATGATTATTTACAAAGGGAGGGACAGTGCAAGTGATCGAAGGCGTAAAGATCAAAAAGCTGATCAAACACAGCGATGACCGGGGTTTTTTCTCAGAACTCGTCCGTGACGATGAACATCTCTTAGAGCGTTTCGGGCAGGCTTCCTGGTCCAAAAGCTATCCCGGCGTCATTAAAGCGTTTCACTATCATGAGAAACAGGATGACCTATGGTTTTTTCCGACGGGCCACGCCCAGGTCGTGCTGCATGACCTTCGCGAAGAGTCTGCAACCAAGGGAGAAACGGATGTCTACTACATGGGAGAAGACAATCCGATGCTCCTTCTCATTCCCAAAGGCGTCGCACACGGGTACAGAGTGCTTGGCGAAACCCCGCTGACCATTATTTATTTCACGACAATGTCCTACAATCCGGATCAGCCTGACGAAAAAAGAATCCCGTGGAATGATGAAACCATCGGATTTGACTGGCAGACGGCTCACCGATAGCGCACAAGACGAAGACAGCGGATGTCTTCGTTTTTTGTGCTGATTCATCTCGTGAAAAATAAATGATAGAATATTCCAAAAAATAATTTACTTCCATGGATAAAGGTGGTAGATTATTCTCAGGAAAAGAGAAACCCAATTCGCGAATGGAACCATCAGACACGCTTTTCCGGCAGAGGACGCTCTGAATCCCATATGATCTGGAGGAATTCATGATGTTAAAAAGAAAATCATTTTCGGCCTTTCTCATCAGTGCTGCAGTATTTTCATCTGTGTTCTTGCCATCTTTTCATGCGAACGCCCAATCTGCCGTTATTGAAGCGAAAACCGTCAATAGTACGAAAGAATACGCGACGTCTGATATTGAAGTCACATACAAGCCGAATGCGCTGCTTGCCGTCGGCGCCGTTGAATTTCAATTTCCTGACGGGTTCAACGCCACTGTGAGGGACTCTGTAAACGGAAGAACACTGAAAGAAACGCAAATTCTCAACTACGGAAAAACGGTCAGACTTCCGCTTACCCTTGACTTATTGGGCGCGTCTGAATACAATCTCGTCCTGGTGCGTAAAAACCTTCCGCGCGCGGGCGCGTATACAATTAAAGGCGATTACGTAAACGGTTTGGGGGCCGGCAGTCTTTATGCCGAAACAAAGCTGGTTATTGACCCGCGTTAATCCAGGATGAAAGAGGCTGACAACAGCCTCTTTTTTTTATGCGCAAAAAACCTGGCATGAATCTTGCATATAAAAAGGGCGTAACGACAATGTGAAAGGGATTGATGGGTTTTGGTGTAAAAGCGCTTACATTTTGTTCTGCCGGTAATTGAAGCTTACACGTAAAATACGATGAGGTGATAAAACATGTCAGCCAACCCGATTTCTAAAAGCAATCAGAAAGATGAAGAAAAAGAAGTTCTTAATTTGTTCTTGTCAACACAATCGATCATAAAAGAGGCCCTGCGAAAACTGGGGTACCCTGACAATATGTATGAACTGATGAAAGAGCCGATGCGGCTTTTGACCGTCCGCATCCCTGTCAAAATGGACAATGGCTCAGTACAGGTTTTCACGGGCTACCGCTCACAGCATAATGACGCAGTCGGCCCGACAAAAGGGGGCGTGCGGTTTCATCCGGAAGTCAGTGAAGAAGAGGTTAAGGCGCTTTCCATCTGGATGACTTTAAAATGCGGCATCACAAATCTTCCTTACGGGGGCGGAAAAGGCGGCATCATCTGTGATCCGCGGACGATGTCATTCGGAGAGCTGGAACGGCTGAGCCGCGGATATGTGCGTGCGATCAGCCAGATCGTCGGTCCGACAAAGGATATTCCGGCTCCCGACGTATATACCAACTCGCAGATTATGGCATGGATGATGGACGAGTACAGCCGCCTGAGAGAATTTGATTCGCCGGGATTCATTACGGGCAAACCGATCGTTCTCGGCGGTTCACAGGGGCGGGAGACGGCGACCGCGCAAGGCGTCACGATTTGTATTGAGGAAGCCGTTAAGAAAAAAGGGATTCCATTGGAAAATGCGCGGATCATCATTCAGGGGTTCGGAAATGCGGGGAGCTTTCTCGCTAAATTTATGCATGACGCCGGTGCCAAGGTGATCGGCATCTCAGACGCCCACGGCGCTTTGTATGACCCTGACGGCCTTGACATTGATTACCTGCTGGATAAGCGGGACAGCTTCGGCACGGTGACGAATCTCTTCTCGGATGTCATAACGAACAGGGAGCTGCTGGAAAAGGACTGTGATATTCTCGTGCCCGCCGCAATCTCCAATCAGATTACGGCTGAAAACGCCCATCACATTAAAGCCTCAATCATTGTGGAGGCGGCAAACGGCCCGACAACGATAGACGCCACGAAAATTCTGAATGAAAGAGGCGTGCTTCTCGTGCCGGATATTTTGGCAAGCGCCGGCGGCGTGACGGTGTCTTATTTTGAATGGGTGCAAAATAATCAAGGTTTTTACTGGTCTGAGGAGGAAGTCGCCGGAAAACTGCGCAGCGTCATGGTGAATTCGTTTGAATCCATTTATCAGACAGCGCATACCCACAAAGTCGATATGCGTTTAGCCGCCTATATGACGGGCATCAGAAAGTCGGCTGAAGCGGCCCGGTTCCGCGGCTGGGTATAAGTGTTATCCGCAAAGAGATTTTGCATCAGTTATATAGCGGATCGCAAAATTTCTTTGCGTTTTCAGATTACAGCTGACAGATTCGGACAAGCTTCGTCCGCTTTCGGCAAAAATTTTCTTGTTTTTATCACAAATTGCTATGCTGGTATGCTTCTTGCATCTTCATAAAGCGTGAGCACACATTACAAAATACGGGGAGGAATTCTAATGACAGTTTCATACGCACACGAACCATTTACAAATTTTCAGGAAGAGACAAATAAACAATCGTTTCAGGAAGCGCTGGCTTATGTGAATTCACAGCTCGGCAAGCATTATCCGCTTATCATCAACGGTGAAGCGATTGAAACGGATAAAAAGATCATTTCCGTCAATCCGGCAGATAAAAAAGAAGTGATCGGTTCTGTATCGGCCGCCGGAAAAGAACTTGCGGAAAAGGCCATGCAGGCTGCGCTGCAGGCATTTCAAACATGGAAAAAAGTACGGCCGGAACACCGCGCGAATGTGCTGTTTAAAGCGGCGGCGATCATCCGCAGAAGAAAGCACGAATTCTCCGCGTATCTAGTGAAAGAAGCGGGAAAACCGTGGAAGGAAGCGGATGCTGATACGGCGGAAGCGATCGACTTTTTAGAGTATTATGCCCGTCAGATGCTGAAACTGAAAGACGGTTCTCCTGTAAAGAGCCGTGACGGAGAATATAATCAGTATCACTATGAGCCGCTTGGGGTGGGAATCGTCATTTCTCCATTCAACTTCCCACTTGCGATTATGGCGGGAACGGCGGCGGCAGCCATCGTAACAGGCAACACGATACTGCTGAAACCGGCGGATGCGGCGCCTGTCGTGGCGGCGAAATTCGTTGAAGTGATGAAAGAAGCGGGCCTGCCGGACGGCGTGCTCCAATTCATACCGGGCGACGGAGGAGAAATCGGCGACTATCTGGTTGAGCACCCGAAGACGAGATTTGTGTCGTTTACAGGTTCCCGCGCGGTCGGATGCCGCATCTATGAACGCGCCGCAAAAGTACAGCCGGGCCAAAAGTGGCTGAAACGGGTCATTGCCGAAATGGGAGGGAAAGATACGGTGCTTGTAGACAGAGATGCTGATCTTGATCTTGCCGCTTCCTCAATCGTGTATTCCGCCTTCGGATTCTCAGGCCAAAAATGTTCAGCCGGTTCCCGTGCGGTCATCCATCAGGACGTTTATGATGAAGTTGTTGAAAAAGCCGTCGCTTTAACAAAATCACTCACCGTCGGAAGTCCGGAAGATTTTGATACATACATGGGGCCAGTCATCCACGAAGCATCTTATAATAAAGTCATGAGTTATATCGAAATCGGCAAAACAGAAGGAAAACTCCTGACGGGAGGCGAAGGTGATGATTCAAAAGGATACTTTATTCAGCCGACCATTTTTGCGGATGTTGATGAAAACGCCCGCCTGATGCAGGAGGAAATTTTCGGGCCGGTCGTCGCGATCTCAAAAGCCCGTGATTTCGACCATATGCTTGAGATTGCCAATAATACCGATTACGGACTGACGGGCGCTCTGTTATCGAAAACCCGCGCGCACATTGAACGCGCCCGCGAAGATTTTCACGTCGGGAATCTATACTTCAACCGCGGATGTACGGGAGCGATTGTCGGATACCAGCCGTTCGGGGGCTTCAATATGTCAGGAACCGATTCAAAAGCAGGAGGACCTGACTATCTGATTCTTCATATGCAGGCAAAAACAACGTCTGAAGCCTATTAATCTTTCGGAAATAGCGCGATGAAAAAGAGAGTCGCGCTATTTTCTCTATATGAGGGTAAGGAGGATGGAATATGTATCAGCAGCTCAGCAAAATGCTTCCGGAGGAGAAAATAGAAGCCATTACGAAATCACTGGTGGCGTTAAACAGCATCAACGGCACATTGGGAGAAGGAAAAAAAGCCGACTATATCAAAGATATGATCAAGAGCTTTCCCTACTTTCAGGAGAATCCGTCACATGTGTGGGAGCAGGCGATTCCTGAGGACCCTTACGGCCGCAAAAATATTTTCGCATTTATTGAGGGAAACGGCGAAAGCCTGAATACGGTCATTTATCACGCTCATCTTGATACGGTCGGCATCGAGGATTTCGGCCCTTTAAAAGATATCGCTTTTGATTCCGACCGTCTCGCGGAGTATTTCTCAAACTATGAATTTGATCGGGATGTGCAGCGGGACGCCCGCTCAGGCGAGTGGATGTTCGGAAGGGGTTCGGTTGATATGCAGAGCGGTATTGCCGTTCATCTCGCCAATCTGCTTCACTTTTCTGAACGGCGCGATCAGCTGCCGGGCCATATTCTGTTCATGGCAAACCCCGATGAAGAAAGCCAGCATTCCGGCATTTTAACCAGCATTTCTGAATTAAAACGGCTGAAACAAGAAAAGCAGCTTCGTTATTTAGCAGCGATTAATAACGATTTTATCACCCCGCTGTATGAGGGTGACACGACAAGGTACATCTACACGGGCGCGGCAGGAAAGCTTTTGCCTTGCTTTGCGATTTACGGGCGGGAGGTGCATGTCGGTGATACGCTGTCCGGCATCGATCCGAATTTGATCGCGTCAGAAATCACCAGAAGAATTCACAACAATATTCATATGGCGGAAAACATTGAAGGGGAGCTTGTGCTTCCGCCGACCTGCCTCTACCAGCGTGACAACAAGGAAGCGTATAACGTGCAGACCGCCGTCAGCAGCTATGTCTATTTTAATTATTTTATTTACGAGAAAACCGCCAAAGAAGTCATGGATCAGCTGACCGCCGTGGCTGACGAAGCCTGCAAAGAGACAGAACAAAAATTATCTGATTATTACGACGAATACTGTGGGAGAACGAGCCTGCCGAAAAAAGAGATGTCATGGAACGTTCAAGTGTACAGTCTGGAAGATTACCTGAAAAGGCTGAGAAGCCGCGGGATAGACCCGGCACAGTGTATCGGGCAGGCATTTCAAACATATGAACATCTTGAACTGCGGATGAGATGCTTTAAAGCCGTCGAGGAACTGCAAAAACTCGATCCTGAGCAGGGAGCCAAGGTCATTATTTTCTATGCGCCGCCTTACCTTCCGCACAATTATCTGAAGGAAGAAAGCACACGGGACCGGCTTTTGCAGCATGTCATTCAAGAAGCGGTCGATAAAACAGCGGCATCAACCGGAGAAACATTCGTCTTTAAAAAGTTTTTCCCTTATTTAGCGGACGGAAGCTTTTTATCGCTGCATGAAACAGACGAGGAGGTCTCCGCCTTTACCGATAATTTTCCGGGCTGGGATGTCATCGGGACGATTCCTTTTAAAGAAATCAGGGAATTGAATATTCCGTCGGTCAATATAGGGGTATACGGAAAGGACGGCCATAAATGGACGGAACGCGTGTACAAGCCGTACACATTCCATGTGCTGCCGGAACTCATTCAGCAGACGACAATGCACCTTTTGCACAGCTACCGATTAGACATACGCACAAATGGCTGACATAACGGAATAAGGGGGATGTATATGCAGGGAGATACCAATCAAACTGAATTGCAGCGCACGATGAAGGGCCGGCATTTGTTTATGATCGCCCTCGGCGGCGTGATCGGGACGGGGCTTTTTCTGGGCTCCGGTTTTACGATCAGTGAAGCGGGACCGATCGGCGCGATATTGGCTTATGTGATCGGCGGATTTTTAATGTATCTGGTGATGCTTTGTTTGGGGGAGCTCGCGGTCGCCATGCCGGTCGCAGGATCATTTCAGGCGTATGCCGCAAAGTTTCTCGGGCCGTCGACGGGTTTTACGATCGGATGGATGTACGCATTCAGCTGGGCCAATACAGTGGGGCTTGAACTGACGTCGGCGGGAATTTTAATGCAGCGGTGGTTTCCGGCCGTTCCGATTTGGGTGTGGTGCCTTGTATTCGGCGTCGTCATTTTTTCCATTAACGCGCTGTCTGCGCGGAGTTTTGCGGAAATGGAATTTTGGTTTTCCAGCATTAAGGTCATGGCCATTGTATTGTTTATTATTCTCGGCTGCGCTGCGGTTTTCGGCTTTGTCGGTTTTAACGGCGGGCAGACGGCTCCGTATCTGTCAAACTTTACGACGGACAAAGGGCTTTTCCCGAACGGCGCCCAAGCCGTGCTGTTTACCCTTGTCATGGTGAATTTTTCATTCCAGGGCACCGAGCTGGTCGGAATCGCCTCGGGAGAAAGCGAAAATCCGGAAAAGACGCTTCCCCGCTCAATCCGAAACGTCATATGGCGGACGCTGTTTTTCTTCGTGCTGGCGATGTTTGTTCTCGTGTCCATTTTGCCGTACCAAACGGCAGGCGTCATCGAAAGCCCGTTTGTGGCTGTGCTGGATAAAATCGGCGTTCCCTATGCGGCTGATATCATGAACTTTGTCATTCTGACCGCCATGCTGTCGGTGGCGAATTCCGGGCTGTACGCTTCGTCCAGAATGATGTGGTCCCTATCAAAAACTAAGATGGGCCCCGCTTCCTTAACGAAACTGACGAAAAAAGGCGTGCCTCTGAAAGCTCTTTCCATCACCATCGCTATCTCCGGTTTATCCCTGCTGACAAGTGTATTCGCGGCTGAAACGGTGTATGTGTGGCTCATTTCCATCTCCGGTATGATTACGGTCGTCGCGTGGATGTCAATCTGCGCTTCACAATTCGTTTTCCGGAGGCGCTTTCTCGCTGAAGGAGGAAACCTGAAAGACCTGGCATTTAAAACGCCTCTTTATCCGATCGTGCCGATTCTCGGATTTTCGGTTTACGGTCTTATTTTAATCAGTCTCATCTTTATCCCCGACCAGCGTATCGGTCTGTACTGCGGCGTCCCGCTGATGATCATCTGTTACGCGTATTATCACTTCGGTATTAAAAAACGCCTGAAGCGTGAGCAGGCTTCTTCGGAAAAAGGCGCTGCCGGATAAGAAAAAAAGCCCTCCGCAAAAAGCGGCGGGCTTTACTTTGTTTTTCGTTTGGCCGACAGCACATAGGATAGAACGGCAAAGAACTCAAAACCGAAAATGCTGACGGCCATCGGCCAGGCATTTTCTTCTCCGGCAATCCCGACAAGGGGAGCGGCAGCCGCACCGCCGATAAAGGGCAGGAGTCCGAGAAGAGCCGCAGCGCTTCCCGCGCCCTTCTCCTGTTTCTGCATAGCCAGAGAAAACCCTGTCGTCGTGACGATCCCGACAGAAGAAACAATGATGAATAAAGAAATGCAGACCGCCGTCAGGCCTAAACCAAACGCAAGTGATAAAAGCAAAGTGATGCTTCCGATGACGGCGATCAAAAGCCCGGAGACAAACAGCTTCCGTTCATCATGTGTTTTGGCCATCCGTCCGGTGATTTGGGTTGCGCATATGATTCCCGCACCGTTTACGGCGAACAGCAGGCTGAACATTTGCGCCGATACGCCGTAGATGTTTTGCAGTACAAACGGCGATCCGGCAATATATGCGAACATGCCGGTCATCACAAATGCCTGGCTGAGCGCAAATCCCATAAACATCCGGTCGCCAAGCAGGCCGCGAAACGTCATCAGCGTCTCCCGGAGTCCGCCGCTTGTCCGCTTTTCCGGCGGGAGTGATTCAGGCAACGCCGTAAGCACGGCGGCAGTAATGATACAGCCGATCACCGCCAGCACGACAAATACGATTTTCCAGCCGGCGAACTGAAGGGTAAATCCCCCTGTAATCGGCGCTAAAATCGGCGCCGCCCCATTGACGAGCATCAGTAATGAGAAAAAAGCCGTCAATTCTTTTCCGGAATACATATCGCGTGCGGACGCCCGTGCGATGACGATTCCGGCCGCCCCGGTGAATCCTTGAATAAACCTCATGACAATTAAAAACGAAACAGAAGGGCTGAAGGCGCATAATAAAGAAGACAGCGTATAAAGCAGCAATGACAGAATGAGCGGCTTCCGGCGCCCGATCATATCACTGAGCGGCCCGACAACGATCTGCCCGACCGCCAGCCCCAAAAGACAAAACGTCAGGCTCAGCTGTGCAAGTGACGCTGTCGTATGAAGATCGGCCGCCACTTCAGGCAAAGCGGGCAGATACATATCGAGCGAAAGCGGCCCGAATGAAGCGAGCGTTCCGAGAATCAGTACCATGCCGAGGCCTGCGCGGGCGGCCTTTGAATCAGCGTTATTCATTCCATGACCCCCACCTTAACAAATGATTCTATCACTATAGCATAACCGGACGGCGTATTTTATATCATTTATTGAATACAAACTAAATATTTTATTTAAAATCTGAATGTAAATAAAAAATAAGAATTAGTTTTCATGTGAAATGTAAAATGAAACATAAGGATGCTAAACTATAAAACAACAAAAGGTAGAAAAGTTTTACGGAAGAGGTGTTCAAAGAGCATGAAGAGCAAACAAACCGATCACATCGAAACGAAACGCCGATTTCCGATCTGTCTCGCGCTTGCTTTGACATTAGGCGTATTTGCCGCCGGTTCTGAAGAGCTGGTGATTTCTCCGCTGCTTCCGGATTTAGCGCGGGCTTTCAGCTCGGATGTCAGTGTGCTGGCGCTTTCCATCAGTCTTTACGGAGTGATGATTTTTATCGGCGCGCCGCTTCTCGTTCCGCTGGGAGATAAATATTCCCGGGAACTCAGCCTGATGACGGGGCTGCTTATATTTACGGCCGGCACGGTGATCTGCGCGCTGGCGCACAATCTCTTTTTCTTCTTTCTGGGCAGGGCGCTTTCCGGGCTTGCGGCGGGTGCGTTTGTGCCGACAGCTTATGCGGTGGTCGGCGACCGTGTGCCTTATGCGTACCGCGGCAAGGTGATGGGCCTGATCGTGTCAAGCTGGTCGCTCGCTTTGATTTTCGGCGTTCCGATCGGCTCTTTTATCGGCGGCGTTTTAAATTGGCGGTGGACGTTTTGGATTTTCGCCCTCATGTCTGTCCTCGTTGCTTCGCTCATTTTCATTGAGGCGCGCCGCAGCACGGCGGATGGGGATAAAACAGAAGAGGAAAACGGACGGCAGGCAGGCACTTTCCGGGATGCGCTGAAGGTGCCCCGTGTCCCTGTATACCTCACGATCACTTTTTGCAACATGATCGGTTTTTACGGCATGTATTCCTTTCTCGGCACATATCTTCACCGCGTGCTGCCGGGGGGAAATACAGCTTCAGGGCTGCTGATCATGGTGTACGGAATCGGTTTTTCCATGAGCGTGTTCACCGGAAAAATCGCAGATAAGGCGGGGAAAATGCGCTCTTTGATCGCGGCATTGGCCGTGATCAGCATATGGCTTTCCTGTCTCGCCTATGCGCCGTCATCAATGCCGTTTTTGGTCATCGGGTTATTCGTCTGGGGATTGATGCAAAGCCTGACGGTGACCTTGCTCAGCACCATTTTAAGTGATTGCTCACAGAGCCGCCGGGGCAAAATCATGGCATTTTACAGCCTGGCGTCCAATTTGGCCGTCACCTTGGGTTCTGCTGTCATGGGTCCGGTCTATGTCGGATACGGATATGCAGCTGTTGGATTTATCTGTGCGGCCGTCACCCTCATCGGCTTTGTCCTCAGCGTTTTCGCATACAGAAGGTATGGGAAATATGAGCATCAGGCCGACCAATCATTGTATCGGTAAAATAAAGTTTCTATAATTTTGTAAATGTTAATTTTAACACCTTATATTTTAAGGTGTTTTCTAATATATAGGAATAATTATCAATATTTTCAAATAATATTGACAGCTTGAACGTCTATGGATAATATTTACTTAAAATTTAACAGATTGGTTGGTGCTCATGATTATATTGGATAATAGCATTCAAACGAAAAGCAAGGCTTATTCAATATCTAAACTGATTACGATCAACACGCTCGGTCCTGAAGGGACAAGCAGTGAGTACGCAGCAAAAAACTTCATCACCAATTTTACCCTTCTCCAAGGGGTGAACAGCAAATTATCACTGCATGATACATTTGAATCGTGCATTGAAAAAACGCTTCAAAGTCCGCTGGAATACACAATTGTGCCTCACGCGTATGACGGCATTAAGCACTTCTACATGAGACCGGATCTGCAGCTTCTGCAAATTTTCAGGTGCGACACCCCGATGTACGGCCTGGCTGTCCGGCCCGGTTTTGAATATACGGATGACATGCTTGAACAGGCTGTCATCGTATCCCACCCGTCTCCTATCAATTTGATTAAGTATTTTACCCGTAAAGATGTCACGTTTGATCTGGTGAACTCAACGAGCGCAGCCGCGAAAAGAGTGAAGGACGGTTTGTCCGACATCGCGCTGACAAATGAGCTGGCCAGACAAAAGTACGGCCTTCACTTTGTCAAAACATTTAAAAGCATTCCCATGAGCTGGTCATTATTCGGAAAAGGAGAGATTCATGATGAAAACTGAACAAGATTTGCAGGAACTTTATTTCCCGACGCCTAAATTAATAGAATGGGATAACGGAGTAAGACAATATTCGTCCGTCAGAGGAGATACGGAAGTTCTGCTTTCTTACGTTCCGCCGCATACAAACGTGGAACCGCATCAGCATAAGGAAGTCCAAATCGGCCTTGTCGTTTCCGGCGAGCTGTCCATGACTGTCGGAGATGTCACAAGAAAGATGACAGCGCTGGAATCAGCCTATATCGCGCCTCCTAATGTGCCTCACGGAGCAAGAAATGAGACGGATCAAGAAGTGATCGCCATTGATATTAAACGCCTGAAAGCCGGTGAAACCTACACAAGCCCTGAAGATTATTTTTTGAATATTTTTAAAACGAGAGACTTATTGCCCGGTATGGAAGTCACGTTCTTCGTGGAAGACTGGGTGGAAATCATGCTTGCCAACATTCCGGGCAACGGGGGAGAAATGCCGTTCCATAAACACCGCAATGAACAGATCGGCATCTGCATCGGCGGCGGCTATGATATGACCATTGAAGGCTGCAAAGTGGATATGACATTCGGCACAGCTTATTTCTGCGATCCGAGAGAAGATCACGGCGCCATCAACAGATTTGAAAAAGATTCAAAATCAGTCAATATCTTTTTCCCTCCGCGCTATAACAGAGCAAAAGCGAAAAAATTAGAGGCGAAAGAGTCATGAACCTGACGGATAAAACCGTCCTCATCACAGGGGGCGCATCAGGCATCGGTTATGCCGCGGTTCAGGCGTTTCTGAATCAGCAGGCGAATGTGGTCGTCGCGGATATTGATGAGGCGCAGGGAGAAACGATGATCAGGAAAGAAAACAATGACAGGCTGCATTTTGTGCAGACGGATATTACAGATGAGCCGGCATGTCAAAACGCCATCCGGTCAGCGGCGGACAAGTTCGGCGGATTGGACGTGTTAATCAATAACGCCGGCATCGAAATTGTCGCCCCGATTCATGAGATGGAGCTGAGCGATTGGAACAAGGTGCTCAACGTCAATCTGACGGGCATGTTTCTTATGAGCAAGCACGCGCTCAAGTATATGCTCAAAAGCGGCAAGGGCAATATCATTAACACGTGCTCCGTCGGAGGAGTCGTTGCATGGCCCGACATTCCCGCATATAACGCCTCTAAAGGCGGCGTATTGCAGCTGACGCGTTCGATGGCCGTCGATTACGCCAAACACAACATCCGCGTCAATTGCGTGTGCCCGGGAATCATTGACACACCTTTGAATGAAAAGTCGTTCCTTGAAAACAACGAAGGCACGCTTGAAGAAATCAAAAAAGAAAAAGCGAAAGTCAATCCGCTGCTGAGACTCGGCAAGCCTGAAGAAATAGCGAACGTCATGCTGTTTCTCGCGTCGGATTTATCAAGCTATATGACCGGAAGCGCGATCACCGCAGACGGTGGATACACCGCACAATAGAGAAGGAGTGTTTACATATGGAGAGAAAAACAGTATTGGTTATCGCTGACCTTGGGGGATGCCCGCCGCATATGTTTTACAAAAGCGCAGCCGAAAAATACAACCTCGTCAGCTTTATTCCGAGACCTTTTGCAATTACAGCCTCTCATGCGGCATTAATTGAAAAATACTCGGTCGCGGTCATAAAAGATAAAGACTATTTTAAGAGTCTGGCTGATTTTGAGCATCCCGATTCGATTTACTGGGCTCATGAAGATCATGACAAACCTGAGGAAGAAGTCGTCGAAGAAATCGTCAAGGTGGCCGGCATGTTCGCGGTTGACGCCATTACGACCAACAATGAACTGTTTATCGCTCCGATGGCAAAAGCGTGTGAACGTCTCGGCCTGCGGGGAGCGGGCGTACAGGCCGCTGAAAATGCCAGAGATAAAAACAAAATGAGAGCCGCCTTCAACCGGGCCGGCGTCAAGTCTATCAAAAACAAACGGGTGACGACGCTGGAAGATTTCCGCGCCGCGCTTCAGGAAATCGGAACGCCGCTCATTCTGAAGCCTACATATCTGGCGAGCTCCATCGGCGTGACGCTCATCAAAGAGAGGGAAACGGCAGAAGCCGAATTTAACAGAGTCAATGAATACCTGAAGTCGATCAACGTACCGAAAGCGGTCACGTTTGAAGCGCCGTTTATCGCGGAAGAATTTTTGCAGGGCGAGTATGACGACTGGTACGAAACAAGCGGTTATTCCGACTATATCAGCATAGAAGGCATCATGGCCGACGGAGAATACTTCCCTGTCGCAATTCATGATAAAACACCGCAAATCGGATTCACGGAGACATCGCATATTACGCCGTCCATCCTGGATGATGACGCGAAGCGGAAAATCGTCGAAGCAGCCAAAAAGGCGAATGAAGGACTCGGCCTCGAAAACTGCGCAACACATACAGAAATAAAATTAATGAAAAACCGGGAAGCCGGACTGATTGAATCAGCGGCACGATTTGCGGGCTGGAACATGATTCCGAATATTAAAAAGGTCTTCGGCGTCGATATGGCGCAGCTGTTATTGGATGTTCTCTGTTTCGGAAAAGAAGCCGATCTGCCGAAAGGATTATTGGAGCAGGAGCCATGCTATGTTGCCGACTGCCACTTGTATCCTCAGCATTTCAAAGAAAACGGCCAGCTGCCTGAGACGGCTGTCGATTTCGTCATTGAAAGCATTGACATTCCCGACGGCGTCTTAAAGGGAGACACCGAAATCGTTTCTTTCTCGGCGGCCGAGGCGGGTACATCCGTGGATCTGCGGCTGTTCGAAGCGTTCAACAGCATTGCGGCGTTCGAGCTGAAAGGAAGCAATTCGGGTGACGTGGCCGAATCAATCAAACAAATTCAGCAGCAGGCGAAGCTGACTGCAAAGTATGCGTTACCGGTATGAAACAGCTGAAACCGAACTCTAAGTATTTGCTTTTCGGGCAGGCGCTTTCGTTTATGGGAGACTATTGCGTTCTCCCGGCTCTGCTCATTTTGTCTACATACTATCACGACTACTGGGTGACGTCCGGCGTCATCGCGGTCCGCAGTATTCCGATGGTGTTTCAGCCGTTTTTAGGCGTGCTCGTGGACCGGCTCGACAGGGTGAAAATCATGCTGTGGACGGATGTGATCAGAGGTGTCATCTTTTTGGGGCTGACATTTCTCCCGAAAGGCGAATATCCGCTGCTTTTTCTGGCGCTGCTGTTTGTTTCTTACGGAAGCGGCGTGTTTTTTAACCCGGCACGTCTCGCGGTCATGTCGTCTTTAGAAGCGGATATTAAAAATATCAACACTTTGTTTGCAAAAGCCACGACGATTTCGATTATTGTCGGCGCTGCAGCCGGCGGACTTTTTCTGTTAGGCGGTTCTGTGGAGCTTGCCGTCGCGTTTAACGGGGTGACCTATCTTGTCTCCGCGTTTTTCATCAGCCGCATTAAGCTTCAATACGTGCCGATTCAGTCAGAAAACGTGAGAGAAGCTTTTCAGTCGTTTAAAGAAGGCCTGAAGGAAATCAAAACAAATGCTTTTGTGTTAAACGCCATGTTCACGATGATTACGATGGCGCTTTTGTGGGGTGTCGTCTACAGCTATTTCCCGATTGTCAGCCGCTTTTTAGGGGACGGTGAAATCGGCAATTTCATCCTGACGTTCTGTATCGGCTTCGGCGGCTTTATCGGCGCCGCTCTTGTCAGCAAATGGGGCTTTAACAACAATAAAGGGCTGATGTATTTTACAGTGTTATCGATCGTCTCGCTTGCGCTGTTTTTGTTTACCCCGATTTTCGCCGTGTCAGTCATTGCCGCCATTCTTTTCTTTATCGCAATGGAATACGGTGAAGTGCTGGCGAAGGTCAAAGTTCAGGAGAACGCGGCGAACCAGATTCAGGGCCGGATTTTTTCGGTGGCGGAGGCCTCCATCGGATTGTGCATCGCCGTCGGTTCCATGCTGATCAACATTGTAGACGCGGCAGTCATCATGGCGTTTATCGTCCTTTTGGTCAGCGGGCTGTTTCTGCATACAAAACTGGTCAATAAATCCTTTTCAGAACGGAATAACGAATCAGAGCAAATTCATTTATAAGGAGCCTTTCAGATGGAAATCATACCGTCCGACGTCATCAAGACACTTCCGAAACAGGAATTTTCGCTCGTTTTTCAAAAGGTAAAAGAGATGGAGAAAACGGGAGCCCAGATCATTAACCTCGGGCAGGGGAATCCCGATCTCCCCACACCGCCGCATATCGTTGAAACATTGCGGGAGGCTGCGCTGAATCCTTCGTATCACGGATACGGCCCGTTCAGAGGCTATCCGTTTCTGAAAGAAGCCATCGCGGAATTTTATGAGAGAGAGTACGGGGTATCGGTCAATCCGGAGACAGAAGTCGCGCTGTTCGGCGGAGGGAAAGCTGGTTTGTACGTTTTGACGCAATGCCTGCTGAATCCCGGCGATATCGCCTTAGTCCCGAATCCCGGCTACCCTGAGTATTTATCGGGCATTACAATGGCCAGAGCGGAGCTGCATGAGATGCCGCTTCATCCGGAAAACGGCTATCTGCCGGATTTTGAGCGGATTGATCCCGCCGTCCTGAAAAAAGCCAAGCTGATGTTTTTGAATTACCCGAATAACCCGACGGGCGCGACTGCGGATCAGGCGTTTTATGAAAAAGCGGCAGCGTTTGCAAAAAAACATGACATCCACCTTATTCACGATTTTGCATACGGCGCGTTCGAATTTGATCAGAACCCGGCCAGCTTTCTTCAGGCGAAAGAAGCGAAAACGGTCGGCGCGGAGCTTTATTCATTTTCGAAAACCTTCAATATGGCAGGCTGGAGAATGGCATTTGCCGTGGGGAATGAGAAAATCATTCAGGCGGTCAATGAGTTTCAGGATCACGTCTTCGTCGGCATGTTCGGCGGTCTTCAGCAGGCGGCAGCGGCGGCGCTGTCAGGAAATCCTGAGCATACCGGGCGTCTGAAGCGCACATATAAAGAACGGATTGACTTTTTCACGGCGTTATGTGAAAAGGAATTAGGCTGGAGCATTGAAAAACCGAAAGGGACATTTTATGTATGGGCTGAAATTCCGAATGAATTCGAGTCTTCACACCAGTTTTCGGACTATTTGCTGGAGCATGCCCATGTTGTCGTGACGCCCGGCGAGATTTTCGGCAGCGGCGGAAAGCGTTATGTCAGAATATCAATGGTGGCAAAACAGGGTGATTTAAGGGAATTCGTGCTGCGGATTCAAAAGCTCGGTTTGTCCTTTCCTTCATTACAAGAAATATCCCGCTGAGAGCGGGATGTTTTTATTATATGCTTTTCATGCTGCCGCCGTCGGCTGATACTTGCTGTCCGGTAATATAGGAGGCTTCTTCAGAGGCAAGAAAGGCAGCCAGCGCCGCGGTTTCTTCCGCAGTTCCGACACGCTTCATCGGGACGCCTGAGGCAATCCGTTCTTCCGCTTCCGCTTTAGAAATGCCGTTTTGCTTCATGACATTCTTCACGAATTGGTGATAACGGTCTGTGGCGATAAACCCGGGATTCAGACAGTTGACAGTAATGTGAAAAGGCGCAAGCTGAATGGCGATGTTTTTGCTGGCATTAATTAAAGCGGCGTTCATCATGCTGTTGGTAAACATATTGGCGCCGGGTTCTTTCCATAGGTTTCCGACGATATTAATGATTCTGCCGAATTCGTGCTGTTTCATGATTGCTGCGGCCGTTTTCATAGAGTCGATATAGGCGATCGTTTTATTCGTAAAGGTATTTGTCATATCCTCTATATCGCAGTTTTCAAAGGTATCCGGCGAGCCGCCCGGAATGTTGTTGATCAATACATCAAGCCGTCCGCATTGTGATCTGATCTCTTCAAAAATGCCGGCTCTTGTCTTCTGGTCCGACATATCCCCGGCCAGAACGGTGACGCCCGCATCCGGATGTTTGGCGAGGATCTCTTCTTTTACCGATTCGATATTTTCGGGAACTCGTGAATTAATGACGGTATGAAAGCCATTGTCCGCCAGTTTCAGAGCGATCGCTTTGCCGATCCCCTGACTGGCTCCCATAATAAACGCGGTTCGTTTTGACAACTGTCTGCACCCCTTTACCAAAATGGTATCTCCTTTACATCGTAAAAAAAAATGATAAAAATAGCAAATTTTATTTAAATTCTGACAAAGAAAAAACCCGCCGGACAGGCGGGTGGGTCTTACACGTGCAAAAACTTCGGAAGCGTGTCGAGAGACAAGCGGTTTCCGACAAAAAATGAACCGAATTCGCCGTAGCGCGCGCTGACTTCATCAAAGCGCATTTCGTATACAAGTTTTTTGAACTGAAGCACATCATCGCTGAAGAGCGTGACGCCCCATTCGTAATCGTCAAAACCGACAGATCCCGTGATAATCTGTTTGACTTTGCCGGCATAGCTCCGTCCGATCAAGCCGTGGCTTCTCATCAGGTTTCTGCGTTCATCCATAGAAAGCATGTACCAGTTGTCATTGCCGCTTCTTCTTTTATCCATCGGATAGAAGCAGACGTATTTCGCTTCCGGCAGCTCAGGATACAGGCGGGCGCGGACATGCGGATTTTCATACGGATCGCCTTCTCCGCTTGCGAGGTAGTTGCTCAGCTCAACCACGGACACGTAAGAATAAGCCGGGATTGTAAATTCAGCAAGCTTTGATTTGTTAAATTCAAGCTCGATTTCGTTCAGCTCTTCCATTGTCGGGCGAAGAATCATCAGCATAAAATCAGCTTTCTGTCCGACGATGCTGTAGATCGTTTGCGAGCCTTTGCCTTCTTTTTGGGCGACGCCCCATTTTTCAAGCAGTCCCGTAAATTCGTGAATAATCGACAGGCGCTCATCGCTGGATAACATCTTCCATGACGTCCAGTCCATTGTGCGGAAATCGTGAAGCGCGTACCAGCCGTCAAGCGTTTGGGCGGCTTCGTTCGTTTTTTGCTGCTCACTCATGTATCTTCACTCCTATATCTTTTCATTACATTGATGCCTTCACTATATCACAGTTTAACCGTTTCGGCTGTGGAGAAACCTTGAATAATCCGAAGCCTTGTGTCAGAAACTAAGCCGTGAAACAAACCGTCAATTAAATTAGTTAGAAAAATAAGATTTCTTTTTGAAAGCGCTATAATAGAAGTTGGTTATTTGAATTTAGCTGGAAGAAGAGTATGCTGTAAAAGTAAGCGTTTTTTGTCAACATAGAGGAGGGTATATCGTGGCAGATTTATTTACAAGAGTACAAGAAAAAGTCGCAGGAAAAGATGTGAAAATCGTATTTCCTGAAGGGTTGGACGAACGTATCCTGGTTGCGGTCAACAACTTGGCGGGCAACAAGGTATTAAAGCCGATCGTAGTCGGCAATAAAGAAGACATTCAAGCAAAAGCGAAAGAATTAAATCTTACGCTTGACGGCGTGGACATTTTTGACCCGCATACATATGAAGGCATGGAAGAACTCGTTCAGGCTTTCGTAGAACGCCGCAAAGGCAAAGCGACGGAAGAACAGGCCCGCAAAGCTTTGCTGGACGAAAACTATTTCGGCACGATGCTTGTGTACAAAGGTCTCGCAGACGGACTTGTCAGCGGAGCTGCACATTCTACTGCTGATACGGTGCGCCCTGCACTGCAAATCATCAAAACAAAAGAAGGCGTGAAAAAAACATCAGGCGTCTTCATCATGGCCCGCGGTGACGAGCAGTATGTGTTCGCTGATTGCGCGATCAACATTGCTCCTGACAGCCAGGACCTTGCCGAAATCGCCATTGAAAGCGCCAATACGGCTCAAATGTTTGACATTGACCCGCGCGTTGCCATGCTCAGCTTCTCTACAAAAGGATCGGCGAAATCAGACGAGACGGACAAAGTGGCTGAAGCCGTGAAAATTGCGAAGGAAAAAGCGCCTGAGCTTACGCTTGACGGCGAATTCCAATTCGACGCTGCATTTGTGCCGTCTGTCGCGGAGAAAAAAGCGCCGGACTCCGACATTAAAGGAGACGCGAATGTATTTGTATTCCCAAGCCTTGAAGCAGGAAACATCGGCTACAAAATCGCTCAGCGCTTAGGCGGCTTTGAAGCGGTCGGACCGATTCTGCAAGGATTAAATATGCCTGTAAACGATCTTTCCAGAGGATGTAATGCGGAAGACGTCTACAATCTTGCGTTAATTACGGCTGCTCAAGCGCTGTAGTCCGCAAAAGCCGGCCTTTACGAGGGCCGGCATTTTTTTATAGAAAGAATGTCACTGCGGCCCAGCCGAACAGGGACAAACAGAGAGAACCGATCAAGCCTGCTGCGAGCGCCCGCCAGCCGTTATGACGAAACGCCGATATATGGACTTTCAAACCGAGACCCGCCATCGCCATGCCGATGAAAACATAAGACACTTGAACAAGAAACGCGGAAAACGAGGCTGAAATAACGCCTGATGTATGGATGGCGCTCATTCCGAGAAATCCGAAGATAAACCAAGGGATGGGGAGCGAAGCGGCAGAAGCCGTCTTTGACTTTCCGCTGCGGCGCGCCCGCATTCCGAGCATGAATGCGGCCGGGACGAGCAGCGCGACCCGGGTCAGTTTGACGATCACCGCCATCTCGACGGCTGCTTTTCCTCCGGCGCTGCCGGCCGCCGCCGCATGCTGTCAGCGTGCTGAGTGTCTGATCTATACGGAACAGCCGGGACAGTCCGTATACAACGGCACCCGCAAACATCATACAGCAGACGGCAATTGCAAATACGTGCCAGCCCGCATGATAGATATCCGCCAGATTCAGTCTCATGCCAAGCAGGATGATGCCTGCTTTCAGCAAGTATTTGCTTGAGAACGCGATCCCCGGCTCTAATGCCGCCCGCTGTCCGAATACGGCGCGCCAGAGCATGCCGATCAGCATTGCAAGGACAAGCATTCCGAGCATTTGCAAAAACGGCAGGCGGCTGACATAGAAAGCCGCAAACGCAATTCCTGCGGTAACTGAAACACCTTTTACCATCTTCATCTCAGTCACTTCCCATTATCTTGATAACTCCACTTTACTGCGGTCTTAATCATTAGTAAAATATATTTATATGATCTAAACGATTAGGAAAAATAATGATTAGGGGCGATGCTTTTTGTATTATGGGGAACTGAAAACATTCATTGCCGTCGTGGAAGAAAAAAACTTTACAAAGGCGGCGCAGAAGCTGATGATTTCTCAGCCGAGCGTCAGCCTTCACATTAAAAACCTGGAGAAAGAATTTCAAACCGCCTTGCTGAACCGCTCTCCGAAGCACTTTACGACTACACCGACGGGGGACATTCTCTATCAGCGCGCCAAGCAGATGGTCTTTTTGTACGAACAGGCGAAATCCGAAATTTACGCCCATCATCATTATGTCAAAGGGAAGCTCAAAATCGCCGCGAGCTTTACCATCGGCGAATATATTCTGCCGCCGCTTCTCGCAAAGCTTCATAACGAGTATCCCGAGCTGAACCTGGACGTCATGATCGGAAACACGGAGGAGGTCAGCGAAGCGGTTCGGATGCTTCAAGCCGATATCGGATTAATTGAAGGGCATACGGGGAAAAACGAGCTCGACATTCAGCCGTTTATGGAGGATGAATTGTGCATTGCCGCACCGAACGGACACCCGCTCGCCGACAGAAAAAACATCCCGGCTGCCGAATTGCAAAATCAAGCGTGGGTGACGAGGGAGAAGGGTTCGGGAACGAGGGAATATTTAGACCACGTCCTTCAATCAAACGGACTGCGGCCGAAATCCATGATGACGATCAGCAGCAACCAGGGCGTCAAAGAAGCCGTGATCAGCGGAATGGGTCTTTCCGTTCTGTCAAAAAGCGTGCTGCAAAAGGATCTGCTTCACGGCAGCATTTCCGTGCTTGAGATAAAAGGATTCTCCTTAAAACGGAAACTGTCTATCATCCAATCTTCCATTATGGAGAACACAAAAAACAAAGAAATCTTCATCGCTCTTTTGAAAAGCCAATTTCAATCATCTCAAGCGGAGTGATATAATAAATACATGGAAAGCCTATGACGAAAGGGATTTAATATAGATGGGAAAGCAACCGATTGATTTACTGATGCAGCCGAGCTGGAGAATCATTGACCAATCCAGCCTCGGCCCTTATTTTGATGCGAAGCAGTCATTCGCAATGGATGATACGCTGTGCGCCTCCGTAGGCAAAGGGGAATCGCCTGCGACGGCACGCTCTTGGGTGCACCACCGGACGATCGTGCTCGGCATTCAGGACACGCGCCTGCCGTTTTTAGAGGACGGCGTGAAATTGCTGGAGGACGAAGGCTACCGTGTCATTGTCCGCAATTCCGGAGGCCTCGCCGTCGTACTGGACGAAGGCGTATTGAATATCTCGCTTATTTTTGAAGACGAGAAAAAAGGCATCGACATCGACAGAGGCTACGAGGCGATGACAGAACTGGTGCGGAGGATGCTGCGTCCGCACCATGCCGAAATTGAAGCATATGAAATTAAAGGATCGTACTGTCCGGGCAGCTATGATCTCAGCATCGGCGGCCGAAAATTCGCGGGAATCTCACAAAGACGCCTGCGGGGCGGAACCGCGGTTCAGATTTACCTCTGCGCCGATAAAAGCGGAAGCGAACGCGCCGATCTGATCAGACGTTTCTATCAAGCCGCTTTAAAAGACAAAAGCAACGATACAAAAGGCGTATATCCCGATATCCGGCCCGAAACGATGGCTTCATTAAGCGAATTGCTGCAAACGGACATTACCGTGCAGGACTTAATGCTGGCGCTTTTGACTGAACTGAAGGAACTCAGCGGACGCCTGTATGCAGCCGGATTATCGCCGGAAGAGGAAATGGTATTTGAAAAAAATCTGACCCGAATGCTGGAACGGAATGAGAAGGTGTTCGGCACGCAGGAAAGCTTGGACTAAGTCCGGGCTTTTTTGTTTTTGGTAATTATATACTATTTAGTTATAGTGAAAAAGAATCGTTATATCAAAACTAGTTTACATTATATACCTTATTTGATTAATATATTTATGTAGGTTCCAAATAATTCTATAAACTGAAGGAGATGGAGATATGAACTTTAAAAAAATAAAAGAAGAAAAAAGAATCACGATCCCGACACATTTGTTAGCCGGAGATGCGGAACAATCAGGCAATTCTTTCGCTTGGAGCGGGTGGGTGCTTGTAGTGCCGAGCCAAGAAGACAATCAAAACCCGAATTTGAATTTCTCTGATTTAGCCGCTCAAAAGTAGGATAATCACTGTTTGGAGCCTACACATCTGAGACGAGGCGGTGAGAGTGTGACACAAGAGTATATAAGAGAAATTAAGCGGGGAGCACTGTCATGGATTGTTAAAAATATCCATTATTTTGATATGAATCATAAAGTAGCGAATGATTTCAGGTGGCGCCTTAAAACATTTATAGAACTCATTTTTCTTACCAATTACCTGATCAGAAATCAGGCAGATGATAAGGAAGTTGCTGTTTTAACGGAGTTTATTACAGAAAGGCTCCGTAATGATCAGCTTGAAGAATTTATTCATTTTGATCCGGACGGTCTCGCCGGATTGGCTATTGCGGGTGAATTTCTTACCTTGACTGATCACCCGTCACGGGCTTCGGTGATATGGGAGCTGGAAAAATTCACGGCAGCGCGTTTTGATTGCAGCCTTGCTAAAGTTCCCTTTCGGAAAATGGATCTGAAGTACAGTCTGCAAAGAGCAGGCGTAACCTCAGAAATAACGGATTTTTCTGACTTATATCACTGCACAGCAGCTGGTCAGGATATCCCAAATACATATATGACGGATCATGATGCGTACAGCATCACTCATACGATTTTTTATATAACAGACATGGGATGTTCTTCGCTTACGGATAAAGAGTATCATCTGCCGTCCTTAAAAGAAAAGGTCCTGAAATTTCTCGGGATCTATATCTGTCTTGAGAATTTAGATATTACCAGCGAATTATTGATGTGCAGCTCTTTTTTACATATCAACATGGATAAGGACAACCATAAACCGCTCTATGAAGCAGCCTGGAATAAAATCTATCAGGGCCGAATGAAAGAGGGGAATGTCCCGAGCATCACCTATCAACATAAACCCGGTTTGACAGGTGAACAGCGAAGAGAAGATGTGTTCAAACATTGCTATCATACAACACTTGTCGCCGCTGGTGCCGCGCATGCCTGTCTTAGAGCAGAAAGGAACGATTAACTTGAATAGATTAGCTGAAGAGACAGATCAATTTTTATTATCTTTTGCTGAACAATCGCTTCCGGATCAAAAGAGCATTCAGCTGTTTGCCGGCTTCTGCAAGTACTACAGGAAGACGAGCCATTCTTCCGCTGTAAAAGAACATACTGAAAGGATTGCCTCCGCTTTCGTTGATAAGTCATGCTGGGAAGATCTGTTTCACTGTAACACGGCCATTGTCAATGAGTTGATTCATATCTATTTAACGGCAAAAGCTTATAAAAAGAAGCAGGGAATGGATTCGGATGATCAGGTCATACGTCACGGATTGCAAAACGGCTATCTTATAAAAAAAGAATGGCCTTATTTTAAATACGCCGAATTCGTCGGTTTGCTGAGCGAGCTGGGAATGTCAACTGACCATGAAAAAGTGCGCTTTTACAAGAATTCGATGTTTCAGCCTTTGCTCCATGACGCATGGAAAAGAACAGCTGAAAACGAGCTGGAGTTTGTCGAGTGCTGTCTTCTTCATTTGAATGAGGGAGAGCATCTGCTTCATCCCGGCTTGAAGGCGTCCATTCAAAAATGGCTTGTGTTTTGTCTCGGCAGCCGAAAAATGAAACAGCTGTGCAATATGTTATTTATCCAATCGTGTATCGATCCATTTTTTTATGGCTGTCAAGCGGCTCTTCATCATATAAATAACGAGAATCCATCCATTCATTGTGCTCCGGCTCTTCTGCCGGCGATTGAGATTCTGAATCTGGAGTGTGGAACATGCAGATAGTCAAGGAACATTTTAATATAAAAAAAACAGAAGAATGGCTGCTGGGTTTTTGGAAGAACATTCAGCTGCAGCCGGAAGAAATGGAAGCAGATGATCTCATGCACCTGTTTTGCGGTTTAGCGGCATGTCATCGTTTTGAAAGCAGAAAGGATACAGAAGAAGTTATTCTATTCCTAGACCGTTATTTCGGAGAAAAAACACACGAATGCCATCCGGTCCTGTTCGCGTATGCGTATCATGTGTACCGCAGGATAGATGCCGCAAAAAGCATCTTTTTTCATAACGGACTTGAACAAATGGCCCGCGGTTTACAAGAGGAACTGAAATCAGAGCCCTCCTCTATGATCCTCATGGTGTTAGGGGCTTATTTTGGGGCGGTGACTCCGGAAGAACTGATCGTGTTCTTAGAAACCGGGATGAAACGTGAGGCCGATTTGCTCATGGCACCGGGCGGCATCCAGCAAGAACAGGCGGATGCCCTTTATGCCGTCACTTATTTGCAAATGAATGAATTGCAGCCTTTTCTCACGGAATGGTACAAAACATCAGACTTTGCTTTTTCAGGTTTAATGTTAGCCGAGTGCAGAAAGTATCACATTGACGCCGTTGCAAAATACACTGCCATTATGAAATTTCTCCGATTCGATGAGGCGCTTTTTATACGGGAAGGGCGGGAATTTCTACGCTTTCAGCAGCGAAGCAGCGGGAGCTTCGGTTATTTGAATCCATTAGCGATGGACCAAGGGGCGGTCAGCGGCAAATTGCTGGACCGGCAGTATTTCCTGCCGTCCGCTCATTATGCCGCCGCCTCTCTGTCTATGCTGTAATGTCTCTCTTTTGAAAGACGGAAAAAGAAATCAATAAACAAATAAGAAAGTAGATCGCTATAACCGTCACGGAATAGGGGATGTTTAACGTTGAAATCGCATCACCCGCGCTTTTATTTACATAAGCAACGAGATTTAAATGCGGAAAGAGCGTAAATTTATACCACGTAAATTGGGCAAGCAAATCAGTTCCGCCCAATATACTGCCGGCAAACAGCAGTAAAATCGATAAGCAAAGGGAGAGCGCCTGGCTTTTGCACAATACTGACAAAGTGAACGCAATGGTGACAATGCTAATAATTGATATGAAACGCAAAAGCAGAATGATTCCGGATGCTTTTATTGAACTGATAGTATACAGACTGTCATTTAAATGAGTATAGACGAGCGGATATGAAGCATTGGAAAAACCGAATAACACGCCGCCGATCAGCAAGCAGCTCACACAGTAAAATAAGTAAATCATACCGGTAAACAGAAGGGAGGCCAGAAACTTCGATGTTAAAATCCGCCATCTTCGGTTCGGGCTTGTAGCGATAAATTTAATCGTCCCAAGGGCAAACTCTTTAGAAACAACCCCGCTGACGGTTAAAATCGCGGTCAAGCTGACGAAAATCTCAAGCCCGTTTGAAGTAACCGTGCCGAAAAACCTCCAGCCGTTCCATTCATAAGGGTTGATGTTATGCTCCAAATAATAGTCTTTATTCTTAACATCAGCAGAATAATAAACGCCTGTCGTTTCAGCGGGTTTATCAATTTCTTCCTGTTTTTTTTCGGCGAGAAGCCGTTCTTTCCAATTGTTATCCGAGGAAGCATCTAACTCATGATTCATAATAAGGCCGGCCAGCAAAACGATGAGAAACAGGAAAAAAAGAGATAAAAGTGTGCCTTTTTTTCGGGTTATTTTTATGAATTCGTTCTGCGCCAGATGAAATATGCTCATACCGCGTCCTCCTGATCTGTAATCATCATGTATTTCTCTTCCAATGACAAAGTTCTTGCAGAAACGCGGGAAATCAGAATCTCTTTCTCTGCCAAAGATTTAATGACATACGGGATGGTATCTTCTTCCGCTTCCAATTCAATGATGCGGCTGTCTTTTTGCTGTACTTGAAGAATACCGTCCTGCTCTAATATTTCTTTCGCCCTTGCCGGATGATCGACCGTGACGGTAAACAGCTTTTTCTGACCAAGGTCATGTCTGTTCTTCATGTCTTCAATTCCTAAAATCCGTCCCTTTTTAATATAGGCAACCCTATCGCAAATCTCCTCCATTTCCGACAATAAATGGCTTGATAATAAAATGGAAACCCCTTGCTTCGCTAAATCGGAAAGAATGGTGCGCAATTCTTTCATTCCTTTAGGATCGAGGCCGTTCATCGGTTCATCCAGAATTAATAATCCGG
Organism: Bacillus sp. Pc3; assembly: GCF_000815145.1. Taxonomy (NCBI): domain Bacteria; kingdom Bacillati; phylum Bacillota; class Bacilli; order Caryophanales; family Bacillaceae; genus Bacillus; species Bacillus sp. Pc3. The sequence goes on from NZ_CP010406.1 coordinate 2,382,107, forward strand.
GATTGTGAAGAAGAGAATAAGCGAGCCCCAAGCGCTGTTTCATGCCTAATGAGAAATGTTTCACTTTTTTGCGGGCAGCCTGCTCTAGTCCGACTTTTGCAAGGGTATTCATAAGGTCATCCGTTCGCAGCGAGGTGCTGCGCAGTTTAGTAAAATATTTTAGGTTTTGCAAAGCGGTCATATTCGGATACATATCCGGGCCTTCAATGATAACCCCGATATGTCTCATAAAATATTCAAAGTCGCTGTCCGGTCTGCCTCTGAATGAAATGGCTCCTTCTGTTTTTTTAATAAGCTGTACGATCATTCTGAAAATAGTGGTTTTTCCTGAGCCGTTCGGCCCTAAAAGGCCGAATATCTCGCCTTTTCTCACATCGAAAGAAATTGACTGTACAATAGGGGTATGATTGATTGTTTTGGAGACATCTTTTAATATCAGGGCTGGTTCAGTCATGATATTTGCACACCTTCCTTATGATTTAGGGTAAAAGCCGTCAAAACCGAAGAACATGCTTCCGATCAGGCCGGCAGCGATTAAAATGAGAGCAATGCTATACCACATTTTTCGATTCAATGGTTTCCCTCCTTACAACGCTGACATTCCATTTGAAATAGCGCAAAAAGATGCGGAATATCAGTTTCGAAAGATCAAATCCGGCCATAAACACCGCCATACCCGCTCCAAGAACCATACACCCGTTAAAAATGGCTGTTATAATCGGCACTTTTACAAGGAGAAAGAATGATCCGGTCATCAGCATCAGGCCGATCGCCATCAAACTTAACACCGCAACAGAGGCAAAAAGAAACGGTGTCAGCATAAACATGAAGTTGAACATGCCCATCCCCAGCATCAGGCCGAATGCTTTGAAAAAGGAGCGCCATGTTTTCTGCTCCTCGGCATCACTGATGAAAATATCCGCTTTTAAGGCGCGCGCAAGTGTTTTGGGATTTCCTAAATTGCCGGCGATTTGTTCATCGCTTTTTCCTTCAGCGCCGCCCATTTGGAATATTTCGCCGATATCGGCGAGTATCTCTTTTTGCTCAAGTTCCGGCAGATCTTTTATTTCCCGCCGGAGATATTTTAAATATTGGTCTTTACACATTCATTTTCCCTCCTTAATGATGCTGTTCACTTTTTCGGACAGGTCAAGCCATTCCGATTTTAATGTGTGATGATATAAGGCGCCTTCTTCTGTTACTTTGTAATATTTGCGTGACGGGCCTTGATCGGAAGCTGCTGTATACGTTTTTAGGTAGTTATTTTTTGTGAGTCTTCGTAATATGGGGTAGATGGTGCCCTCCGATACAGGGAACGTTTCACTTATGATCTTGATTAATTCATAACCATATAAATCTTCATAAAGAAGCAGGGACAACACACAAAGTTCCAACGCTCCTTTTCGTAATTGGCTACTCATTTACTATCATTCCCATCATATCTAATAATTGTATTCTCTATACAGTGTATTGCACAGTAGCTAATCGATCAATAATTCCCAAGAACCATTTGGGGTGAGGAATTGAAGCTTTATGCTTATGTGCGGGCGGGGACCGAGATGCGCAGCCCTTGCGGGAAGAAGGCCTCCTGAACAATGTTTACATTAATATAGATCAGGATGCGCGTCATTGACAAATGGTAAAAACCCCTTTTTCCATGACAAGGAAAGGGGTTTTTTCGTTATTCGGCCATTTTTTCTAAATTGCCGTTCCGGTCCATTTTAAAGGACGGAGAGGCATGTTCGTCGTCTTCAAATAAAACTAGTTTTCTGGCTCTGTTCATAATTTTCACCAAGGTTTCGTAGTCTTCCTGAATGGTTTTTTGATCTTTTTCAAGCTTTTCGACGGCCGCTTCCAGCTGCTCGGTTTTAGACTGAAGTTCTTGGTTTTCCCGTTTTAAACGGTCATTTTCCATTTGCAGGGCGGAAGTTTGCTTTCCGCTTCCTTCATAGCTCTGCAGAAATTGAATGACGTCTGCCATTGTAAGCTCCGCCTTTTGGCTCGGCTGCTGAGGCGCCAGCAAATGTGATAAACTAGCTAACTCTTCCTTGAAGCTTTCATCGACATAAGGCATATGTTCGCCGGACATGACGGCTTGCCGATCCTCTTTTGGCGCTTCCGTTTGAACCGTCTCTTCGGCTGCGGTTTCCTGCATGATGTCCGCATCCGGCGCAGGCGGCTGATATAATAGTTTCTTCTTTGCCGGCTGGCCGTTTCCGAGCGCGCGCATCCGCTGTTTGCGCTGTTTTTTGGCGAGCTGAAGCGCTTTTTCGTATTGATGGCGGACGACGGCATTCCATCTGAAACCGCACGCTGCCGACGTTCTGTTTAATTTATCGCCTACCTCTTCAAAGGCGTTCAGCTGCGTGCTTCCTTCCCGAACGTGCCGAAGCACGGTTTCCGCAAGCAGCAGGTCATTTTCCTCCGACCAGGCGTCCTGTCTTTGTTTTGTCAATGTTCTCAACCCCCAATATCTTTGATGGTATTAGAATGTCCAGATTGGAAAATATTTATACAAATTGGCTGAAAGAATGAGAGATACGCAGAGCCTTGCAGGATAAGATGAATCCTTGTACAATGAGATGTGATGTGATTTTTTTCGTTTTTAAAATTAAGATTTAACATAGAGGAACATTGAATGAAGGGAAGCGTACATCATGGCTAATGAATTCCGAGTGTGTGATGATTGCCAGGCCACCAATATTAAGACTTTGCTGCCGCGTTTGAAAGAAGCTGACCCGGATGCAAAAGTGGAGGTCGGATGTCAGTCATATTGCGGGCCCGGACGCAAAAAATCGTTTGCTTTCGTAAACAACCGCCCGCTGTCGGCGCCGACTGAGGATGAGCTGATTGAGAAAGTGAAAAAGAAGATCAAAAAGTAAATGTGTATTTTACGACAGCCTCGCCCGATGGGTCAGGCTTTTTTGCTTCAAAAAATCAATGACGGAAAACTGGAACAAAACGCCGGACAAATTCAAGGATGTTTTCAAATTACAGAGCCGATATAATAGAATCACGGCTAAAAAAAAGAGGGAATGACGATGGCGTATCCAAACGGAAAATTATCAGAAGAAAAAGTGTTTAAAGATCCCGTTCACCGCTATGTTCATGTGCGGGACAAGCTGATCTGGGATTTGATCGGCACCCGTGAATTTCAGCGGCTGCGCCGGATCAAACAGCTCGGTACGACGTATTTGACGTTTCACGGCGCGGAACACAGCCGTTTTAACCATTCTCTCGGCGTCTATGAGATTGTCAGACGAATGGTTGATGATGTTTTTAAAGGGCGTCCTGAATGGGATGACAATGAACGCGAACTCTGTCTCAGCGCCGCGCTTTTGCACGATTTGGGACATGGGCCGTTTTCGCATTCCTTTGAAAAGGTTTTTCATCTGGATCATGAAGACTATACGAGGGAAATCATTCTCGGCGACACCGAGGTGAATCAGGTTCTCAGAAAGGCGGGACCGGGATTTCCGCAGGATGTTGCCGAAGTCATTGCCAAAACATACAAAAACAAACAGGTGGTCAGCCTGATTTCGAGCCAGATTGACGCCGACAGGATGGATTACCTTCAGCGGGACGCATACTATACGGGCGTCAGCTACGGACATTTTGATATGGAACGGATTTTAAGGGTGATGCGTCCGCGAGAGGACCAAATCGTCATTAAGCAAAGCGGCATGCACGCCGTCGAAGACTATATTATGAGCCGCTATCAAATGTACTGGCAGGTGTATTTTCATCCCGTGACGAGAAGCGCTGAAGTCATATTGACGAAAATTCTCCACCGTGCGAAGCAGCTCCATGAAGAAGGGTATATATTCACTCATGCTCCCGTTCATTTTTATTCCATTTTTGAAGGGAAGCTGACGCTTGCGGATTATCTGAAGCTTGATGAAGCCATCATTTTATATTATTTCCAGGCTTGGGAAGAAGAAGAGGACCCGATTCTGTCCGACTTGTGCCGCCGCTTCATTAACCGCCAGCTGTTTCAATATGCCGAATTTAACCCCAATGAGGAAATGTCGGCTTATTTTGAACTGACCGCTCTGTTTAAAGAGGCGGGAATTGATCCCAATTACTATTTAGTGGTCGATTCTTCATCGGATCTGCCGTATGATTTTTACCGGCCGGGTGAAGAGGAGGAGCGTCTGCCGATTCACCTGTTAACGCAGAACGGCCAGATCAAAGAGCTGTCCAGGCAGTCCGCCATTGTCGAATCCATTTCGGGCAAACGCCGGACGGACCATAAGCTCTACTATCCGATGGACCTCATTTGCGACGATTCAGAAAACCCTGAAGCAAAATTAAAAATCCGGCAGCTGCTGGGACTGACATAGAAGGATTTTGGTAAAGAAGGAAAAGGAGATGTCGGGAATTTGTTGAAAGAACATGCAAAACTGATGAAGGTGTTCTCGGATTCTGGAGAAATCATCGGGCGGAAAAAGCTGCAGAAAATCATTTATATCGCGAAGAAAATGCAGTATCCTTTCTACGAAAAATATGATTTTCATTTTTACGGCCCGTATTCCGAAGAACTGACGCTTCGAATTGAAGAGCTGTGCAATCTTGGGTTTCTGGATGAGGTGAAGGAAAAAAAGGGCGGCTACTTTCAATACCGGTACTCGCTGACGGAGACGGGAGCCGAGTTTTTACATCATGCGGAGCTTACGATGCCGGATATGAAGAAGTACATCGACAGCGTCAACAGCCGCTCATCCCGGTTTTTGGAGCTGGTGTCTACGATTTTGTATTTTGACGGCCTTGAAGCTGAGGAAAAGAAAGAGAAAGTGTTTACGATAAAAAGCAAACAGAAATATACGGATGAAGAATATGATGAGGCGCTTCACTACATAGAAGAGCTGAAACACATTTGTTAAAGGCGATGGCTTTCGTCTTTTTTGATGAAAAAACCAGGCCGCACATAAAGCGGGCCTGGTTTTGTTTATTGTCTCAATTTGCTGTGCTTGTACGAATATAAAAAGTAAACGATGACGCCGATGATCAGCCAGACGGCAAAATAAAGCCACGTTTTCAGCGGCAGATTGACCATTAAAAACAAACAGCAGATAATGGCCAAAATCGGCAGTACGGGTACAAAAGGCACTTTAAATCCCCGCGGCAGATCCTTATGGGTGCGGCGCAGAATCAGCACGGACAGACTGACCATGGCAAATGTCAATAGCGCGCCGATGTTTGAGAGATCCGACAGCTCTTTCAGATCTACAAAACCCGCGATGCAGGCGCTGATCAGTCCGATCAGCCACGTATTAAAGATCGGCGCTCCCGATTTCTTTCCGACAATGGTAAAGACTTTCGGCAGCATTCCGTCTCTTGCCATCGCAAAAGATATACGGGTCGCCGCATAGGTATGGGCGAGAACGACGGCCATCAGTCCGATCACCGCACCGGCAGCGATAACGCCCGCCACCGCGTTTTGTCCGACAGACTGCAACACATAAGACATGGCTTCCGGCACATTAAGCTGTGAATACGGGACCATCCCCGTCATGACGAGACAGACGATGACGTATACCAATGTACAGATCACCAGTGAACCGATAATACCGATCGGCAGGTTGCGCTGCGGTTTTTTGACTTCTTCAGCCGAAGCGGAAATCGCGTCAAATCCGAGAAACGCAAAAAAGACGGCAGAAGCCCCCGTAATGACGCCTTTGATTCCAAAAGGCATAAAAGGATGCCAATTGCCCGGCTTTACAAAAAAGCTTCCTGTGATGATAAACAGCAAAACAATTCCGATTTTTACGAGAACCATTATATTATTAAAGGTTTTGCTCTCCTTGGAGCCGCGTGACAGAACGACGGCAATTAATAGAGTAATGATGATGGCAGGAAGGTTGACGATGCCCCCCTGGCTCGGCACGTGCAGCAGACTGTCCGGCAAAGGCATGCCGATTTCGGCTAACAGATTATTAAAATAACTTGACCAGCCGCTTGCCACCGCCGACGCCGTCACCATATAAACGGATAAGAGCGTCCAGCCCATTAAATGGCCGACAATTTCTCCCATGGTAGTGTAAGAGTAAATATAGGCACTTCCGTAAACCGGGAGAACAGAAGCGATTTCGGCGTAACATAATGCTGCAAGGCTGCAGACAACGGCTGCAATGATAAAAGAAAAGATTACGGAAGGCCCGGCGTTTTTCGCGGCCGTAATGCCTGTAAGAACCATGACGCCCGTCCCGATGACGGCGCCGATGCCCAGTAATGTTAAATCAAATCCACCCATCGTTTTGGCAGTCTGCCTGTTTCTGCTTTGTTCAAGCAGCTGGGTGATGTCTTTTTTTTGTAGGATATTCCGCAACACGCATCCCTCCATCCAAAAGTAAAAGCCAAGAGGGCCTCTTTGGCTTTTACCCGTGTCACATCTTCTGTGTAATCGACAATCCTGTGTTCTGTTTCCCCGTCTGTTCCGTTTCTTTTCCAGTCATATTGTCTGCCGCATCCGATCAGATTATCCTTTCCGTCAAACGCAGTCACCCTTAATGATTTTACCTGAATCATGTCTATAAAACCAGCATTGCATAAAATGGATGGGTAAAAAAGCAGGAGATAATAGTCTGTATAGGGCAGGATAAAAGTTGTGGGCTTTCCGGCGGGAATTTTGACTTTCTCCGTAAGGTATCAGTAAAATGTAATAAAAAACAAACAATGATGATGGATGCATCTTGAAATGGGGAGTTTCTGCATGAAGCACGATATATTGCAAGCAAATGTACTGGATTACGCGCTCACGAAATATTTAAAGAGCACGAAAAAGCTTGATGAGGCGACAATTCCGAAGAGTATAAACAATATCAGAGGATTTATTCTCAGGATTATTTACCGACATGGCACGTGCACGATTAAAGATATATTGCAGGAAGTCACATTATCGCCTTCAGCCACGACAACCGCTCTGAATCACTTAGAAAAAGAGGGTTTCGTGGAAAGGTCGAGAAATAACGAAGACCGACGCACGGTATGGATGACGCTTTCCGAATCGGGAAAAATGGCGGCCATGCAAATGATTGAAAACCGGCAGATGCTCATTGACGAGCTGTTCGAGGCATTAACAGAAGAAGAAAAGAATACCTTTTTCAGCCTCGTTGAAAAAGTAATGAAATAAGCCGGCCTGACATAGCAGCGCCGGCCGTTATCAAGGATTACTCCGTATCGCTGATCCGTTTGCCGGCGACGGCGTAATGATCCTTTCTCATTTCTTCAATCATGACAATGATCTTTTCTTCGGCTGCGCCTGTCGTTTCTTTTACGGCTTCTGTCACTTTTTCAACCAGATTCCGTTTTTGTTCATCTGTGCGGCCTTCAAGCATTTTAACGGTTACGAGCGGCATGGTGCTGATCCTCCTTTATCGTTTCCTCTCTTTGGAAGAGAGGTCACTTATAGTATACTGAATGAAGGACAATCTTGCATTTTTTAAAAAAGGGGATTTTTACATTTGGACAGATTTTTATATTATCCGCTGGAGCTTATGCCCTATGTCGTGATTACGCTGATTGTGGCATTTACGATGCATGAACTGGCGCACGCGTATGTCGCGTATCGGTTCGGAGACGATACCGCGGCGAGACAGGGCAGATTAACGCTCAATCCGATTAAACATCTTGATGTTTTCGGAACGATTCTAATTTTGGTCGCGGGTTTCGGCTGGGCCCGTCCGGTGCCGGTGAACCGCCGCGCCTTTAAAAGACCGCGGCTGGCGGGAGTGCTGGTTTCCGTCGCCGGGCCTGTAAGCAACCTGCTTCTTGCCTTTATCGGTTTCTTTTTGCTAGTGTTGATGCATGCTTACGGAATGGAGCTGCTTTCTGCATTCAGCATGGGGCTTGACCGCTTTTTCTCTATTTGGATTCAGCTGAATCTCGCGCTGTGTTTATTCAACCTGCTGCCGCTTCCTCCGCTTGACGGCTACCGGATTATTGAGGATCTCGTGCCGCCGGGGGTGCGCGCCAAAATGACTCAGTTTGAGAGCTACGGGATTATCGTGTTTCTCGTGCTGTTTGTGACACCGGTCGGCTCCTATGTCGTGTGGCCGCTGTTAAGCGAGGGGAGAGACTGGATTCTCAAGGTATTTGCCATTATATTTCAACCGCTTTTGTAGGAGGGTATTTTCATGGAAGAAAAAAAGAAGAAAACAATCGGATTTAATATTATTAAAAGTGATCCGACCGACGGACATGGCGGTTTTGGCGCCGGGGCGCTGAGCCTTGACAATATTTCTCCGGTATTTGTCGATGTGGAAGAGAAGGAAGCCTTCGTTGACATCGGCGCCATGCATGCCCGCAGTGTCGTTGAAAAAGGCATCAAATTCCTGCCGAACAAAGATGAAGTGCCGAACGGAAAACCGTACTGGCTCGTGTGGGTCACCATCGACAGAAAAGAAGAAGGCCCTTATTACGCGGGTGTGACGGCTTGTGAAATGACCGTGGACAGAAGTATCCGCAGAGGCTATAAGTCATTGCCGGAGCATGTGAATTTAATGGATAAATCAATGAAACGCTGCATTATCGTGGACAAAATGGACGCCAGCTCAAAGCAGGTGCTTGCTGAATATCTGCAGAAGCATGACCAAGGGCTCTGGGAACGTTCATCCGATGAATTGAAAACAGGTCTGCTTCCGGAAGAAAAATAATTTGTGAACTTTTTGTGAACTTTATAAATATTTGCACTATTTTGCAATTGTACTGAGTAAACTGTTGATACAGAATCAGGACATGGAAAGTCCCGAGCCGAACCAAGACTCGGGGTTTTTCATGTTTACGCGGAGGTTTCATCATGTTCACCGTCTTTGAAATCGGGCCATGGGTCATTGAAGCAGATGCGGCGGAAACGAGAAAACAATACGAAAAATCATGGCCTGATCCTTGCGATTGCGGGAGCTGCCGGAACTTTTCCGAGGCGGTGAATCTCCTTCCCGCCGAGATAACAAGATTGTTTACGCAGTTTGGGATTCGTCCGGCTGTCTGTCACGACTTGGGGGAGCATGGAAAGGAAAACGGCCTGCATCACTATGCGGGCAGCTATCCGATTGTCGGCAGGCTTAGGGAAGGCTGGCCGAAGTTTCATATCGAGAGGGCGGGAGATATCCGCTTTTCGTTTTCATTGCCGAGTACAACATTTTTTATACCGAAGGGTTTTCCTGACCCTATTATCCATCTCGACTTTTCACTCTTGCTCCCATGGGTGCTTGAGGAAGACGCGGATTAAAGCCCGGCGCGCAATGCACCGGGCTCAGTCTTTTTTGCCGAGCCACTTATCCCACCACTTTTTGCGCGGAGCTTCTTTGCGGGCGGGGGCGTGTTCCTTTTCTTTTTTAGAAGGTTCCGGTCCGTAGCACACATCCGCGGGCTCAGTGCCTGCGATGAAATACGTATAATGCTTTGCGGCGCAGCCGGGTCCCGAAGTGTAGCCGGAAGCGGGATCGATATAGACGCCCGTGACGCCCTTCGGCGGTTTAAGCGCTATTTCCGGTTCTCCTTCGAGCGCCTTCTCCATAAAGTCCGCCCAAATCGTCTTCGCATAGCTTTTTTCCTCTACTGAATCAATCGTGCTGCTTTTGTCATAGCCTGTCCATACACCGGCGGCAAGAGCCGGGTTAAAGCCGATCATCCAGCTGTCTGCGCTGGTCGTGCCTGATTTACCGCCATAGGTTCGGGTCAGCCGGTCCGAAATGGTGCGTCCCGTGACGGAAGTATAGCCGTTTAAATCCTGATCAAACATGCCCGTCATCATGCTCGCCGTCACAAAAGCGGCTTTTTTATCAAGCGTCTGCTGATGTCCGCGCGGCTGTTCATACAAGACGTTGCCGGCGGTATCCGTCACTTTTGTGATAAAGGAAGGGGTGATTTGTTTTCCCCCGTTTGCGAGCATCGCGTAGGCATTAACCATCTCAATCGGGCGCACGGGTTCAGTTCCGAGCGCCAGAGACGGAAGAGGCTTTAAATGTTCGCTGATGCCGAATTCCTTTGCCGCCGACACGAGCTTATTCATGCCGAGAAAGAGATGGGTCTTCACGGCATAAATGTTGTCTGATAATGCAAGCGCCTGAAGCAGCGTAATCGGTTTATTGGCGTAGTAGCCGTTGTAATTGCTTGGAGAATAAGTATCTCCGTTGTCGTCAATCTTGAACTCTGTGGCTTCGCTTTTCATCAGCGTGACCGGTGTAAAGCCGCTTTGAATCGCTTTGTAGTACAAAAGCGGCTTGATCGTGGAAGCCGGCTGCCGTTTCGCCTGTGTCGCCCGGTCAAACGGGCTTTTTTCGTAGTCACGTCCGCCGAGAAGCGCAAGCACGCGCCCTGTTGCCGGATCAATCGCGGAAAAGCCGACCTGAATGTCAGAGCCGGTACGGATCGTATGTGCCACAGTGTTTTCCGCAATCCGCTGCATGCGCTTATCAAGCGTCGTATAAACACGCAATCCGCTCGTTGCCAGCTGTTCGCGCGTCATGCCTAGCTTTTTCTCGAGTTCTTTCATCGCATCATCGTAAAAATAAGGCGCCGTTTTCGCCGCGGTTCTGTTTTTCAGCGGCTGATAGGCAAGCGGCGTTTTCTTAAGCCTTTCCGCCTTTTCTTTTGAGATCATTTTTTGGCCGATCATCAGTCGGAGAATGGTTTCCTGGCGCTGTTTGGCCTTCTTTTCGCTGACATATGGCGAATAGCCGGACGGGCCTTTCGGTATGCCCGCCAAAAGCACGGCTTCCGCATCGTTCAGATCTTTGGCGTGTTTGCCGAAATACAGGCGCGAGGCGGCTTCAATTCCATATGCGCCGTGGCCGTAATATATCGTATTTACATAACCTTCTAAAATCTCGTTTTTAGAATAGTTCTGTTCAAGGCGGATCGTGTAAAATGCTTCGTTCCATTTTCGTTTCCATGTCTTATCATGCTCAAGGTAGAGATTTCTCGCGTATTGCTGGGTGATGGTGCTTGCGCCCTGAACCTTGGCCATTGCCTTTATGTCAGCCAGCGCGGCGGCGGCCATCCGCCGGTAATCAAAACCGTGGTGGTTGTAAAAGTTTTGATCCTCCACCGCAATGGCGGCCTGCACCGCTATCGGATTGATATCTTTTAACCGCACCCAGTAGCGCTTTTCCCCGAAATCGGTCTCACCTAGCTTTGAGCCGTCATTTGCATAAAGAATCGTAGACTGAGGAACCCGGACGGAGGGGGCCCCCTGCCATTTCGCTGCAAGAAGAACGGATGTGAAGCAGACGCCGGCCAGCATTCCGCCGATCAGTGTCAGAAAGATGCAGGCGCGGATGATTTTGAATGTGATTCTGAGCTGTTTTCCAGATACTTTATCCACTTTTGGGAACCCCCTTTTTCATGATTCTATTATTATGTGAAAAAAGGGGGTTTTTTAAACATATCAAACCGGACACTTCTTTACTTTTTCCCCTCCATCCTCTATACTTTTTCCTTAGGTGAAAATGAGATTTTAACCGGAATAAAAGCGATACAGACGCTTACAATAAATGAAATAAGCCTTGAAAGGGAGATGACAATTGAGCGAGCTTTGGTATACGGAGAAGCAGACGAAGAATTTCGGCATTACATTAAAGGTGAAACAAACATTACATACGGAACAGACGGAATTTCAGCATCTGGAAATGGTGGAGACAGAAGAATTCGGCAACATGCTGTTCTTAGACGGAATGGTCATGACTTCTGAAAAAGACGAATTTGTCTATCATGAAATGGTTGCGCACGTTCCGTTATTTACGCACCCGAATCCGGAAAACGTCCTCGTTGTCGGCGGCGGAGACGGCGGTGTCATCAGAGAGATTCTGAAGCACCCAAGCGTAAAAAAAGCGACGCTTGTCGACATTGACGGCAAGGTTATTGAATACTCTAAAAAATTCCTTCCGTCCATTGCGGGCAAGCTTGATGATCCGCGCGTCGACGTGAGAGTCGATGACGGTTTTATGCACATCGCGAAATCAGAGAATGAGTATGACGTCATCATGGTTGATTCAACAGAACCGGTCGGACCGGCCGTCAATCTGTTCTCAAAAGGCTTCTATGCCGGAATTTCCAAGGCGTTAAAAGAAGACGGCATCTTCGTCGCGCAGACGGACAACCCGTGGTTTACACCGGAACTGATTACAAACGTTCAGCGTGACGTGAAAGAAATCTTCCCGATCACCCGCCTGTATACGGCTAATATCCCGACGTACCCGAGCGGCCTGTGGACATTTACGATCGGTTCTAAAAAGTACGATCCGCTTGAAGTGGAGGACAGCCGTTTCTTTGACATCGACACGAAATATTACACGAAAGAGCTTCACAAAGCGGCATTTGTTCTTCCGAAATTTGTGAGCGACTTAATCAAATAAAAACGTACGGCGCAGGAGCGAATCTTGCGCTTTTTTACAGGAAAGCGAGGGTTTTATCATGAGGTTTGATGAAGCATATTCAGGAAAAGTATTTATCGCAAGCCGCCCCGACTGGAAAGAGGCGGACGCCATCCTTTACGGCATGCCGATGGATTGGACGGTCAGCTACCGTCCGGGTTCACGATTCGGCCCGGGGAGAATCCGCGAGGTGTCTATCGGTCTTGAAGAATACAGCCCGTATCTCGACCGTGACTTAGCTGATTTGAATTTCTTTGACGCCGGCGACATTCCGCTTCCGTTCGGCAATCCGCAAAGAAGCCTTGATATGATTGAAGAATACGTGGACAGCATTTTAGAAAAAGGAAAGTTCCCGCTCGGCATGGGAGGGGAGCACCTTGTATCATGGCCTGTCATAAAAGCCATGTATAAGAAATTTCCGGACCTTGCCATCATTCATTTTGACGCGCACACCGACCTGCGCACGGATTATGAAGGCGAACCGCTTTCCCACTCTACTCCGATCCGCAAAGCGGCCGAGCTCATCGGGCCGCAAAACGTATTTTCATTCGGCATCCGTTCCGGAATGAAGGAAGAATTTGAATGGGCGAAAGAAAACGGCATGCACATTTCTAAGTTTGAAGTGCTTGAGCCACTGAAAAAAGTGCTGCCGCAGCTTGCGGGACGCCCTGTTTATGTCACCATCGATATCGACGTTCTTGATCCCGCTCATGCGCCGGGAACGGGCACGGTTGACGCAGGAGGCATCACGTCTAAAGAATTGCTCGCGTCCATCCATGAAATCGCGCGCTCAGAAGTCAGCGTAAAAGGCGCTGACCTCGTAGAAGTCGCGCCGGTCTATGACCACTCAGAACAAACCGCAAACACGGCAAGCAAGATGATTCGTGAAATGCTGCTTGGGTTTGTGAAATAAAAGAATTTCCCCCGCTTGAAACATGCGGGGGATTTTTATATTGTATATAAACTACTTAGAAGTTAGTAAAAGCAACATATTATTTTACCATTAATCATTGATGTTATTGATAAAAATTATATAATAGGGTATTATTTAGTAAATACATCTTTAGAAAGGAAGTTAGAATGAAAACAGCAGTAGAAAATGAATTGGAATTAAAAAAGATTGAAATTTCAGTAATTAAACTGATAATTGCTGAAAAACCTAATAAAGAGATCGCTAAGTCATTAAACTACTCGCAGCGTAATGTCGAATATATCATAGCCGGTCTCTGTAAAAAGTGGAATGTGAGTACTAGAGTCGGTATTGTTTCGGAAGCATATAAAAGGAACTGTATACAGTGAACGAAATGAAAGAAAAACCCCTATTGAGGGGGTTTATTTATATATGCTAAAAAAACATTCTATACAGGAATGCCGTAAAAATAAAAACTGAGATTGTCAGGTAGTTCAAATTTGTTCTCCATTTCAGAAGAATAAACAAAAGAAATAAGTATGCAATATTGAACAAATCAAAGATAGAAAAAATCAAATGATTACTTGTGAAAAATAAACTAGTATTTGGATGTTCTGCGAAAATGTTTTTGAATGATATAAGAAAAAACTTAATTGCGACCGGGATGTTAGAAAACATAAATAGGGAATAAAAGGTTTTAATCTTAATTTGAGCGCCAAGAAAATTTATAATGAGAAATAATACAAATCCTTCAAAAATCACCCCGAACATTAAAAGAAACAGTGCGGCTATCGCAATGATATAATCTAAATGTTTTACTTGCTCAACAACTTGTATAGGGATGTTTTTGGGAATTAAACTTTTCATAAAAGGTAAAAGGGAACTTAAATAAAAAGCTAACCCGATAATATAAAACAAAAACGAGGACAAAAAATTAATGTTTCGTTCCTTAAATGAGGATAATTCAATTTGCATAATCTTAAGAGGCTCCTTTTATAAAGATAGGTGTAAGAAATGTTTCTAACATAGCTGCTATCATTAAACCGAGAAATATAATACCAATATATTTAAAAGTGAATTTTAAATTTATTTTGAGGAGTAATAAATCCAAAGTTAATTTCATTCCTACAGAGGCTGCAAGAAGCAATACCGGCACTTCAATTATTCCATGGGGAATAACAAGCAGTAAAAGGTTTAAATTGTCTTTGATGTTTCCTATCGCATTCCCTAAAATTAATCCATTAATAATTAAAACAGCAACCGTGCCAAGCGACAGCGTCAACGGTCCTAAAAAAACAAGCAGACTCGCTACTTTAATATTATTAAAGAAAATCTGAAAAAAATCCGGACGGATATTTCGATTTAGATTATTTACATTTGAAGCGGGATCTGTATAAAAATATGCTGTAAATAAAGCAATTAAAAATAAGATCAGACAGAGTATGTACAATTTGACTAAAACGTTCTTTTTAAACAAAGTATTTTCATCCATTCGTTTAAGGGACTGCCAGGGATATTGAATTTAATGTTTTATATTAAGCTGCTGCTGTACTTGCTGCAGCCAATTGTTCTAAAACGGCTAATGGCAAGCCTGCACCAAGAGATCCTAAAACAGTAATGATAGCCAGGACTGAACCCGTTGCAGTGATAGCACTGACAATCCAACTAGGAGCTATTATTCCAGCTCTGTTTAAAATATCGATGACATCCATGCTTAAATGATTATGTTTTATACTGAAAAGAGCGAGAACAATGATTCCTGATGCTACTAATGTAAAAATCGCTTTACTATTTTGTGTTTTTAAAAGTAGACTCATTTTTTCCTCCAATTTTTTCAATATCCCCAGCAAGTTAAATAATAAAATATATTGGAAGCTATTTGAATTGCGGATTTCCGAAAAAATATTTAAGAGGTGAAATCCGTTAAGGTATCTGCTGGCTTATTTCAGTACAAAGAAAGCCGGACCATATGTATGATCCGGCTTTCTTTGTACTGAAACATTTATACTTTTTTTTCAAGAATAATATCAAAATAATCGGCTGCCCCATAACCTGAAATAGGAGGAGCAAATATTTGAACCAGCTTCCATCCTTGCTGCGAATACTTTTCAATAATTTCTTTATAGTCTTCTTTAGGCTTTCCTTTCCATCGGTTTACTTCTACTTTTATGAACTTATATTCGTACATTGCTGTATAATCCTCCGGAAGTGTATTGGAATTGTTACCTTGTTTTTCGATTATGATAAACTTGAATCCATAAATAGAGCGCGCAGCCTATTAAAAGTATTGGGAATTGCCATCCTGTATTTCCGTTTTTAAAATAATCTATTAATGACCATATCAGTAAAGCGACAGTATAAAAACTAAATGCTATTCTGGCGGCTATACCCGATTGGTGTTTTTGCATCTCATCCATTTTCTTCATAAGAACCGCTCCCTTACTTTTTTTTGGCGTTATAGTTGAATACTTTATCTATTCCCGTATTTAATGCGTGAGCTATCGAAAAAGCCAGACTTAAAGTCGGGTCATATTTATTATTTTCAATTGCATTGATGGTTTGCCTGGTCACATTGCAGAGCTTAGCCAGATCATTTTGTGAAATATCAGCTGCTGTTCTAAGTTTTTTAATATTGTTATCCACTAAAACCCTCCTTAAAAATTTTTGTTTTTATTTTAAACTTTCAAATTTATATATATTTATTTTAAATAATATATGTATATGTGTCAAATACTTTTTACACATTTGAATTTTAAGGTATACTTTTTGTTTTTGCAATTAGTTGTTTATATAAAAAACGGCTTGCAGTTTAACCTGCAAGCCTAAAAGTAATCATCATTTAAATCATTCCGCGCTGAGCAACTTCAAATTGATGTTTTGGTGCACTTGCGATGTCGGCTGAAACAAAAACAGTGCTTATTGCCAAGCAAGTAAGTGCTAATTTATACTTCAATTTCATACAACTTCACACCTCCTTGAATCTGCTGTCTTGTTTCTTCCACCTTTAAAAAATATGCGGAAGCCTTCTCGAAATTTTCTCTTTCATGATAATATTTTGCCACATCTAAGGCAAAATCTTCAAGATCAGCATACATCGATTTATCTCTGAGAAAGTCAAAACATTCCATGATTGCTTCTTCATCAGGCTCACCGACATATAAAGATTCTAAAAATTCATACTCGACGATATATAGGGAATCTTCTGCTTCCTCTGCATAAGATACCCCTTTGTCATGATATTGTCTGGCTATGGCCATATTTCCGATTTTATAATGTATTTGTGTGATTAAGAAATAGGCTTGCGGGAGAGAAGTGATAATGTTCCCATCTTCAAAAACAGCTATTGCCCGTTTTATGTAATCAATGGCTGGTTTGTAATTTTCTTGGCTGTTAAAACAAAGTCCGATATTATATAGAGTCCGGCCCATTAATTGTGGCTGCTGTTCTGCCTCTGCCATGGCATAAGCCTTTTTAAAATGCTGAATTGCTTCATCATATTGCTTTAAGTCAAGAAAGTTGGTAGCGAACAATGAATGGCACTGAAGCACCCTTATATTATATGCCTCCTGCTTATGATAAATTTTATAAGCCTGCCGGGCATAATCCATAGAAAAATAAGTCTGTTTCATATAATAGTAGGACTCTGACATCTTAAAATAAAATTCAGCTTTCTCGATACAATCTTTGACAAAATCAAGCTTATATTCAGCTTTCTTAAAAAACTGAATCGCTGAAAGATATTCACGGCATTCCAGCTCATACATCCCCCGGAAAAAATTAAAATAATAATCAAGACGTCCGGTCAGCCGGGCCTGCTTTTTATCAATATCCGCGAGCAGATCCGATAGTCTAGGCTGTTCTTCTATCCGCTGCGATTCCAGCGGTTCGAGGTATTCGAGCATCAGATTATGGCGGAATTCCATGAGAGAATAGTATAGATGAAGATCCTGATCATCTTCCAGACCTGCAAGTTCTTCTTTGATTTCTCTCCGCAAGTACTCGGCGTCCGGGATGCTGAACCTTCGAATGTACATATACCATTCGTTGATTTTTTCTCCAACCGCTGAAGATGATAAAACACTCGCCACTATTCCGAATCCCTCCCTTCCACGTTATGTATATGACATATTTTATCATTTTCATTCGGAAGGATAGCGCAAAAATACCGCAATGTTTTCTTTCGTTAAAACCGCATGTCTGCGGATATCATTTCAAAAATCCACTATTATCCCCACAATTTGTACAAGCAAACAAATACACCTTCCCATATTCTGTTGTATCTGCGTGAGCAGTGTATGTCTGAAAAGGAAGTGAAGATATGAGAAATAACAAGCTTTCCTTTAAAGAAAAAGCAGGAGCCGCACAAGAAGAATGTTTATGTTTTTGCGAGGAAGAAGCAAGCCGTGAAGCGATGTTTCAAGCGCCGATTGAATTGCCTGAGGGGTTTGTCGTTGATCCGGCTGAAGCTGTTGCAAACGTGACGTGGAATGCAGACAGCCTTTCTTGTGTCATTGAACGCTGTTTCATTGAGACGGGGCCAGAGCCTGATGAAATCGGTGTTCAATTCGCAGTGCGCCTGCAGGGAACTGTTACGCTTCTCGTCAGTGTCTCACCAGTGCGAAATCAATATGGACAAGGGAACGGGTCTGTTTCTGTCATCCGCAATGCAGAGATTGACCAAGTCGTCTATTATTCTGATGAACCCGATGATTGCCCGGATGTCAGTGACATTACGATCGAGAACCTTGTTGTCGTTCCGCCATTCTATGGCAGTCCTTTATCGGTGACGGGCACGATTGTGTTTGTTCCTGAGCCGGAACCCGTTTATGCGTTTACAGCGAATCCAAATGATCAATCAGTTTCTGTGATTGATACAAACACTCATACTGTTGTGACAACGATTGCTCTACCGTACCTGCCGACAGGTATTGAAATAACTCCGGATAAAAGTGCTGTGTTTGTTTTGCACTTCAACAATAATGTGATTTCTGTCATCGATTATGACACTTTAACAGTGACAGCATCCATACTGCTGGATCAGCCGCCTAGATCGATAAAATGTATCCCAAATCATGAGTTTGCTTATGTTCTCGGCGATACTGCGATTTATGTGATTGGAATTGATACGTTAACTGTGGATAGGTCGATTCCTGTGGAAGGATTTGATTTTGCAATTGATCCCAATGGGTTATTCGCCTATGTTCTTGATTTTGGTTTAGTGCAAAAAGTGGACCTATTCACCGGTGAAGTCACAGGAACGATTGAACGAGAGCTTATCGTATCATCCATAGAAACAAATTGGCCGGAGCGGTATGCGTATGTCTTAGAACAAGAATTCTTATTCAATTATTTGACGGTTATTGACTTAAATACGTTTACGATCAGCATTACCCAAGAGCTGGAGCCTGATGGCCAATATGTAATGTTTACGAGTGGATCAGAGGTGTATTTACATGACAGCTTCACTGGCAATTTATATGCTGTCAGTCCGAATGGTGCAGGCGTTATAGGAAATGTTCCGCAATCGGCAAGAGACTTTGCGTTTACTCCGAATGGCGAATTTCTGTATGCTGCTCATTTTTTAGAGCAGAACATCACTGTTTACAACACGGATGATTATTCTGTGGAAACTGTGATATCTCTTGGGGTTTCACCGGGAGATATTGTGATTTAACCAACTGCATGCTGTACATTTCTAAAAGGACGTGAATTCATGAAAAAGAATGATCTGTCTGCTTTACAGGAAAATTGTTTCTGTTTTTGTGATGAGGAAATTAGCAGAGAAGCGCCGTTTCTAGTGCCGATTGACATTCCCGAGGGGTTCACCATTGATTCTGCCGAAGCAGCTGCGACGGTTACATGGAGTACTGATCATTTATTATGTATCAGTGAGCCTTGCTTAATCCAGACTGGGCCGGAACCAGAAGATATCGGTGTTCGATATGCCGTGAGAGTAAAAGGGACCGTTACGCTTCTTGTCAGTGTGTCGCCTGTACGAAATCAATATGGACAAGGGGACGGGTCTGTTTCTGTGATTCATACTGAAGAGATTGATCAAGTTGTTTATTATGCAGCGCAGTCTGGCCGCTGTCCTGATTTCAGTCAAATAACAGTGGAAGATCTTCTCATTGTACCGCCTTTCTACGGCAGTCCGCTTACGGTGACCGGGACACTTGTTTTACCGCCACCGCCAGACCCTCAATCGTATGTGTTTACAGCCAATTCAGGAGACAGCACGGTTTCGGTTATTGATTCAGATTTAAACACTGTTGTAAAAACAATCCCTTTTTCTGACGTGCCAACTAATCTAGGCGTTACTTTCGATAAAGCTTTCACGTATGTCCTCCATGGGAATACCAACCTTGTCTCAGTGCTAGATAATAAAACATTAACCATCATAAATACCGTCACTGTTGGAGGAGGGCCGAGAAAGGTTGAATTTGATTCAACAGATGAGTTCGCGTACGTGATGGCCGCCGGATCTATATATATGATCAACATGGCCTCTCAATCGGTCATTGATGTCATTCCGATACCCGGCGCTTTAGACTTTGCTCTTGATCCGAATGGACAGTATGTCTATACCGCTAATGGAAGCAGTTGGTCGGTTGATAAATATGATGTAAATACTGGGCAGTTGGTAGAAAGTATCATAGATACATTTGAATTTCCCAGTTTAATTGCCACTCCTTACGCTGGAAATTTTGCGTATGTGTTGAATGGTGAGCTGCTGCCGAAAGGGGTAACGGAGATCAGTTTGTCACCATTAAGCAGGGGAGGCGACTTCAACCGTTTATTTGAAACTCTGAGGACGATTGTATTTTCTCGCGATAGCACTAGGGCTTATTTTCTAGAGCCATATAGTGAACCGTTTCTCATTAATAACTTATACGTAGTTAATACGGCTGGACAGAGGATCATTGCAAACGTGTCTCTGCCCGGCGCCTTTGACCTCGCCGTAACACCTGATAATCAGTACATTTATGCAGCACAGCCCGACGACAATACCGTAACCGTGTACCGCACGAGTGATTATACAGCCATGACGGTGATTCCGGTTGGGACTGGTCCGTCAGCGATTGCGATGTAGCTTATTTCACAGGTTGAGAGAAGCAGAGCTGCGATAAAAAAATCGTTTATAAATAAATGAGCCGATCTGCTGGATGGCAGCCAGGATGATTAAAAACAGCAGTTCACTTACAGTGAAACTGAGCATCCGCCAAACCCCGGCTCCTGTCAGCGCTCCCGCATGCCCTTTTTTGAACAGGCTGACATGCTGGAAAAGCTGCAGCAAGTACGTCCGCATAAAATACAATAAATACAAAATCAGTAACACCGCGAGTCCCATTGATACGGCAAGGGGCGTGTGAAAGCGGAAAGGGACGGCTTTGACGATTTCGAACACGCAGCCGAATATGATGACTTGGCATAATACAGCAGCCATCACGTGTGTTTGGCGGACGTTTTTATAGCTGTCACGCAGCGCTTTGACATCGTTGGCATTTCTGCTGCACAATCTATGTTGCCGGAAGTCGCAGCAGCTTCGATGAGACTGTGTGAGTTTCTGAAAAGCTGCTGTCATGTTTTTTACGGATTGGGTGACATAGTGATATGATTTTCTCTTCTCATAAGGAACTGCTTTTTATGAGGTTTATCTTCAAATCTAATGAGCAATGATGGTAAGATAGAAGCAGTTGAAGTTTACAAGCTGAATGATTATACTATTCAAGTCAAAGTGGAATGATGAAAAGGACGTGTCAAAATGAAGCAAGAGACACCGATAACACTCCATGTGAAGTCTGTGATCGAGGATGACGGAAATGATGAAGTCATCGAATTCCGTACTACCGGATTTTACTATGTAAAACAACAAAAAGTGTATCTATCTTATTATGAAGAACACGACCTAGGCAAAGTAAAAACGATTGTGAAGGTGAGCGAAGGCGAAGTCCTGATCATGAGGTCAGGCGCTGTTAAAATGAATCAGCGTTTCATAACGGGAGCTTCCACAATTGCGAAATATAAAATGTCATTTGGTGAGCTTGAGCTGGAAACAAGCACAAAATCGATTCAATCTGATCTCGGTGAAGAAAAAGGCCGAATCAGCATCGCATATGACATGCATGTCGGAGACGGGCAGCAGCATTTACATAATATGACGATCACGTATGAGGGAGGAACTCACGCATGAACATTGCGGAACAAATGAAGGACGTGCTGAAGGAAGAAATCAAAGCGGCCGTTCTGAAAGCGGGCCTGGCGGAAGAAAGCCAGATTCCAAGCGTACTGTTAGAAACGCCGAAAGAAAAAACACACGGTGATTATTCCACAAACATGGCGATGCAGCTGGCGAGAATCGCAAAAAAAGCGCCGCGCCAAATCGCTGAGGAGATCGTGGCGTCATTTGATAAAGGCAAAGCTTCCATTGAAAAGATGGATATTGCGGGACCCGGCTTTATCAACTTTTACATGAACAACAGCTACTTAACAAAACTGATTCCGTCCGTGCTTGAAGCGGGTGAACATTACGGAGAGACAAACATCGGACAAGGCGAAAAGATTCAGGTCGAATTCGTATCAGCCAACCCGACGGGAGATCTTCACTTAGGCCATGCGCGCGGCGCGGCGGTAGGTGACGCGCTGTGCAGCGTTCTTTCTAAAGCGGGCTATGATGTGAGCCGCGAATACTATATTAATGATGCGGGCAACCAGATTAACAACCTGGCGCTTTCCGTTGAAGTCCGTTATTTTGAAGCGCTCGGTCTCGAGAAACCGATGCCGGAAGACGGCTACCGCGGCGAGGATATTATCGCCATCGGGAAAAAGCTTGCCGAAGATTTCGGCGACCGTTTCGTACACGAAGAGGAGAGCGAACGTCAGGCGTTTTTCCGTGAATACGGCTTAAAGTACGAGCTTGATAAACTTCGCTCCGACCTGGAAAATTTCCGCGTGCCGTTTGACGTATGGTATTCTGAAACGTCCCTGTACGAAAACGGAAAAATTGATCAGGCGCTCGAGACGCTTCGCGAAAAGGGCCATGTATACGAAGAGGACGGCGCGACATGGTTCCGCTCCACAACGTTCGGCGACGATAAAGACCGTGTGCTGATCAAAAAAGACGGCTCATACACTTATCTGCTGCCGGATATCGCATACCATAAAGACAAACTTGACCGCGGATTCGACAAGCTCATCAATGTATGGGGCGCGGATCACCACGGGTATATTCCGCGTATGAAAGCGGCAATTGAAGCGCTCGGTTACAAGAAAGGCACATTGGAAGTTGAGATCATTCAGCTCGTTCATTTATACAAAAACGGCGAAAAAATGAAGATGAGCAAACGTACGGGGAAAGCCGTAACGATGCGCGACTTGATTGAAGAAGTCGGCTTGGATGCCGTGCGTTATTTCTTCGCGATGCGCAGCGCTGATACGCACATGGATTTTGACTTGGATCTTGCCGTATCCACATCTAACGAAAACCCTGTGTATTATGCACAATACGCACATGCACGTATTTGCAGCATGCTTCGCCAAGGGGAGGAGCAGGGACTTAAACCGGCGGCAGATCTTGATTTCAGCCATATTCAATCAGAAAAAGAATATGACCTGCTGAAAACGATCGGCGGCTTCCCTGAGGCAGTGGCAGAAGCGGCGGAAAAACGCATTCCTCACCGTGTCACAAACTATATTTATGATCTGGCTTCCGCTCTGCACAGCTTCTACAATGCGGAGAAAGTCATCGATCCGGAAAATAAAGAGAAGAGCCGCGCGCGTCTCGCTTTAATGAAGGCGACGCAAATTACGCTGAACAATGCGCTTCAGCTGATCGGCGTATCCGCTCCGGAAAAAATGTAATGATGATCAAAGGACAAAGTCTTCGGGCTTTGTTCTTTTTTTGTATATAAAGCGTGTGATGTAATTCACAATCCCGCACACTGAGTTTTTGTATGATAAGACTGATATTGAATCAGTGAAAGGGGCAAGCCGAATGATCAATCGTCAACATATTCAATTATCGTTGCAGTCATTAAGCTTAGTGGCAGGGTTTATGGTGTGGGTGCTGATTTCATCGCTCATTTCTCAAATGACATCAGATATTCATTTAAGCAAAGGCGAAATTTCATTGGTGACGGCGATTCCCGTTATTCTCGGATCGCTTCTCCGTATTCCTTTAGGATATTTAACGAACAGGTACGGGGCGCGGCTGATGTTTATGATCAGCTTCATCCTGCTTTTGTTTCCTGTATTTTGGATCAGTATCGCGGATTCTTTATTTGATTTAATCGCGGGCGGCTTTTTCTTAGGGATTGGGGGAGCGGTATTCTCCATCGGAGTGACGTCCCTCCCGAAATATTATCCGAAAGAAAAGCACGGTGTCGTCAATGGGATTTACGGTGCCGGAAACATCGGGACCGCCGTTACTACCTTTGCGGCGCCGGTTATCGCTCAAGCCGCGGGATGGAAAGCAACCGTGCAGATGTATCTTGTTTTGCTGGCTGTTTTCGCATTACTGCACGTTTTGTTCGGCGACCGGCATGAGAAGAAAGTCAAAGTTTCCATAAAGACACAAATGAAAGCCGTTTACCGAAATCATGTGCTGTGGATGTTGAGCCTGTTTTATTTTATTACGTTCGGCGCCTTTGTCGCCTTTACCATCTATCTTCCGAATTTTTTGGTTGAGCATTTTGGGCTGAGCCCTGCGGACGCCGGTCTGCGGACGGCCGGCTTTATTGCGGTCTCTACGCTGCTCAGGCCTGTGGGAGGGTTTCTTGCAGATAAACTGAGCCCGCTCCGCATTCTGATGTTCGTTTTCGCAGGGCTTACGCTGTCAGGGGTCATGCTGTCATTCTCCCCGACGATCGGCCTTTATGCGTTCGGATCGCTGACGGTGGCAGTCTGCTCAGGGATTGGAAACGGGACGGTATTTAAACTGGTGCCTTTCTATTTTTCGAAGCAAGCGGGGATTGCCAACGGAATTGTGTCTGCCATGGGCGGACTGGGCGGTTTTTTCCCTCCGCTGATTCTGGCAAGTGTATTTCAGGCAACAGGCCAATACGCGATCGGGTTTATGGCGCTTTCAGAGGTCGCGTTAGCCAGCTTTGTTCTTGTGATCTGGATGTATTGGCAGGAAAGAATGAAAACACATACGGAGAGAAACAGTCAGAGCCTCAATTCATAATGATCCATTCACAAGATTGTTAGTTTTTTCTGGGTGAGTGCAAATCAAGTCACGTTACAATATACATACGCAACGTGACTTTCTTCGAGGTGAGCTCATGAATATTCTCTCTGTCCGAAAATCTGATAAAGAACTTCTTTCCCGCGAACTGCATGAATTGCTGGAATCGATCAGTACGAAAAGGAAAATGAAAAAACATACTTATTTGTTTCAAGAAGGAATGGATGCAAAAGAGCTTTATCTGATTCAATCAGGACTCATTGAAATCGGCAAGCTGACGTCTGACGGAAAAGACCTGACGCTTAGAATCTGCCAAAAAAACGATATTGTCGGGGAATTGACGCTATTCACAGATGAGCCGAGATATATGCTCAGTGCGAAAGTGTTAGAGGATGGCGAGGTGCTCGTCATTAATAAAAACAAGCTGGAAAAGGAATTGATCCAAAACGGTGTTTTGACGTTTGAATTTATGAAATGGATGAGCACTCATCTTCGAAAAATCCAGTCCAAGATCAGGGACCTGCTTCTTCACGGCAAAAAGGGGGCGCTCTATTCCACCCTTATCCGCTTATCAAACAGCTACGGGGTGGAACGAAGTGACGGGATTCTGATTAACATTGTGCTGACAAATCAGGATTTGGCTAAGTTTTGCGCGGCGGCAAGGGAGAGCGTCAACCGCATGCTGGGAGACCTCCGCAAACAAGGGGTTATTTCGATAGACGAAACCGGAAAAATTATTTTGCACAAGCGGGACTATTTACGATGCGAGATCGAGTGTGAAAATTGTCCGCTGGAGATCTGCAATATTGACTGAAAAAAACAAGGGCAGCCGGTGTCCTTGTTTTTCAGCTTGTGATACATATACACATGACGGCGAAAAAGAAGCCGGCATTTACGATTTCCAGAATGCCGATCGTTTTCACCGGCCAGTCTCTTCCGTGAAAAAACCAGGCCCGCAGACTGCTTGGGATAAAAGAGAGAAACGCCCAGCCTGCCCCGAGAAGAGCCGATAAAAAGGGGAGCAAGAGGTGATATCCCCATGACCAGTATGCAAAGGTTCTGTTTTTTCTCTCCCGTATGACCGATTTCACATAAAAAGAACTCCCGACAAAAAATAAAGCGGATTGCAAGAATAGAAACCAGGCCCAGCCGTCAAGGGTTCCCGTTCCCAGCCAGCAGCTCGCAAGCCCGCCTGAACAAAAGAACAAAACACCCGCAATATCATTCGTGAGCGCCCGTTCGTTTTTTCGGCGGGCATAATGCGTATGTATGAGAAACAGCGGCAATAAAAAAACGCCGATCCAGACGAGCTGCGGCTTATGATAGACAGAAATGATCAAAAAGCAGCAGGCCGGAAAACCGTAATACCATATCCACTTTTGATAGGGCTGAAGCTGTTTCTTTTTCAAAGCGAGCGAAACGGGATAAACCGCTAAGTAAAGGAACAGCCAGCCCAGAAAGAGCGGAATATGCCAGAAAACCGGGCCACCCTTGACCATGCCGAGTAAAAATGGAATCAGCAGCATCGCCCATGCGCCGTGCTGCTTCGGAATCATCGCCTTCATCGAAACCCTCCTTTTTATTTCATTATAAGTACATACACTCTCCTGATAAGTGACTTTTATCATACAAGCTGTGAAATACATCACTGCCGCGTGGGCTCAATCGGGCTACACTAAAGCTATCCTTAGCACAGGAGGCTTTCCTATGAATCAGTGTGACTATTTATTATTTCTGAAACAACTTCCTATGTTTAATGAAGTGCCTCTGTCCATTGTCGAAACCTTGCTGAAAAACGGGACGTTTATCCGCGGCTCATCTGGCCAATCTCCATCCTTTCTTCATTCACAATCCGTTTATATTGTATTAAAAGGCAATATCCGTTTTACGGACAGCAGGCTCCCTGAAGGGTCGCAAACCGTTGCGCTGTGGGAAAAAGGCGATGTGTTTCCGATTGATGAAAAAGGCGGGCTCTATTTATCGCCTTTTATCTCAGTCAATGCCTCACCGGATATTCTGGTACTTCATATTCCATATTCCGTATTTAAGAAAATGATGTCTTACGATCCGCGGCTGCAAATGAACTTTTTGGCGATGCTTCAGCAAAATGTCTTCTGTTCCTATCAGTTGTTTTTGCGGTATCTGCATACATCACGGGATGAAAACGCCGAACCCGGTTCTTAAACAGAACCGGTTTTTTTTGATGACGCCGGGCGTCCCCATATCGTTTGAAAATCCTTCCTGCTGCTCTGTGTGAACGTTTTGTGAAAAAAGCAGAGTGTGTGACATAGTTCACAAGGTGATGCGACGTCTCTGTTTATAGTGTACATAGCATCACCTGACTCGGAAGGAGTGAACGATCATGAAGAAAAAGAAAATGAGTCCGTTGCTCAGGAGATTAAACTATTTTTCTCCTATCGAACATCATTCAAATAACCATAGCCAAACGACAAGCGAAGATCGTGATTGGGAGAATGTATACAGAAACAGATGGCAGTACGACAAAGTCGTTCGCTCCACCCACGGCGTCAACTGCACGGGTTCTTGCAGCTGGAATATTTATGTGAAAAACGGAATTGTCACGTGGGAAGGACAAAACTTGAATTATCCATCAACAGGCCCGGATATGCCTGATTTCGAACCGAGAGGCTGCCCGCGGGGGGCCAGTTTTTCATGGTACATTTACAGCCCGCTCCGTGTGAAATATCCATATGTACGCGGTGTGCTGATCAATTTATGGCGGGAAGCATTGCAGGCGCATCAAAATCCGCTGGATGCCTGGAAATCGATCGTTGAAAACCCTGAAAAAGCGAAGTCCTATAAACAGGCAAGAGGGAAAGGCGGCTTTGTCCGCGCGGAATGGCCGGAGGTGCTGAAGCTGATTTCAGCCTCTCTGCTGTATACAGTGATGAAATACGGGCCTGACCGGAATGTCGGTTTTTCTCCGATCCCGGCGATGTCCATGATCAGCCACGCATCAGGTTCGCGATTCATGTCGTTAATCGGCGGCCCAATGCTCAGTTTCTATGACTGGTATGCGGATCTTCCGCCGGCGTCCCCGCAAATTTGGGGCGACCAGACGGACGTTCCGGAGAGCAGTGATTGGTACAATTCAGGCTATATTATCACATGGGGCTCCAACGTTCCGTTAACGAGAACGCCTGATGCGCATTTTCTGGCGGAAGCCCGCTATAAAGGCGCTAAAGTCATTTCGATCAGTCCCGATTTTGCGGAATCCTCAAAGTTCGCAGATGACTGGCTGAGTATCCGCCAGGGGACTGACGGGGCGCTTGCGATGGCGATGGGTCACGTCATTTTGCAGGAATTTTACGTGAACCAAGAAACTGAACGTTTTATTGAGTACGCGAAGCAATACACCGATTTTCCATTCTTCGTCACTCTTTCAAAAGAGAACGGCGTGTATACAGCGGGACGGTTTCTGCATGCAAAAGACATCGGGCGGCAGACAAAAAATGATCAGTGGAAGCCGGCGGTCTGGAATGAACAGACAGGTGCGTTTGCCATACCGCAAGGCACAATGGGCTCCCGCTGGGACGGGCAGCAGAAATGGAATCTGCACATGATCGACGAAGACACCAGGGAACAGATTGAGCCCCGTCTCTCAGTGCTCGGAATAGAGGACGAAATCGGCTCAGTGCGCATTCCGTATTTTTCAGATGACGGAAACAAAGTGCTTGAGCGGGATCTTCCTATTAAAAAACTGGACCTGAACGGTGAAGAGACGTACGTCACGACCGTGTTTGACTTGATATTGGCCAACTACGGCGTGAACCGGGGCATCGGCGGACAATCAGCCGCATCCTATGATGATCCCCGTCCGTTCACACCTGCCTGGCAGGAACAGATTACGGGAATTAAAAGAGAAGCCGTTATTCAGATTGCCAGGGAGTTTGCCCAAAATGCGATCGACACAGACGGCAGATCCATGATTATCGTAGGGGCTGGCATTAACCACTGGTTCAACTCCGACACGATTTACCGTGCGGTGTTAAATCTTGTTTTACTCGTAGGCGCCCAAGGTGTAAACGGCGGAGGCTGGGCCCATTACGTGGGGCAGGAAAAACTCCGTCCGGCTGAAGGGTGGCAGACGATTGCAACCGCAAAGGACTGGGAAGGCGTGCCTAAGCTGCAAAACGGCACCTCGTTTTTCTACTTTGCGACAGACCAGTGGCGTTATGAAGACCAGCCGATCAGTGACTTGGCTTCACCGATCGCCGCGTCATCCCGCTACAAGCATCACGCCGATTACAATGTGCTGGCGGCGCGATTAGGGTGGCTTCCGTCTTACCCGACATTCAATCAAAACGGCATTGATCTGTACAAAGAAGCTGAGAAAGCGGGGGCGGCGACACCTGAAGACGTAGGTGCGTACGTGGCCTCACGGCTTCAAGAAAAAAAACTGAAATTCGCGATTGAAGACCCTGACAATGAAGTGAATTTCCCAAGAAATCTCTTCGTATGGCGGGCAAATCTGATCTCAAGCTCAGGGAAAGGGCATGAATATTTTCTCAAGCATCTGCTGGGGACGACGAACGGTCTGATGAATGACGACAGCGACAGCATCCGCCCTGAAGAAATCAAATGGCGGGAGCAGGCGCCGGAAGGCAAGCTCGACTTGTTAATCAATCTTGATTTTCGAATGGCGGGTACGGCGCTGTATTCCGATATCGTGCTGCCGGCGGCGACATGGTATGAAAAACACGATCTCAGCAGCACGGATATGCATCCGTTTATTCATCCATTTGCTCCGGCCATCTCGGCGCCGTGGGAATCGAAGTCAGACTGGGATATTTTTAAGGCGCTGTCAAAAGCCGTTTCCGATCTGGCGGAAGAAGTCGATATGGAGCCGGTAAAAGAGGTAGTCGCAACGCCGCTCCTCCACGACACCATGCAGGAATTGGCGCAGCCATTCGGCAAAATCAATGACTGGAGCAAAGGCGAATGTGAAGCCATTCCGGGAAAAACGATGCCGAACATCCATGTCGTTGAACGGGATTACAAACACATTTTTCATAAAATGACCGCGCTCGGCCCTCATACGGCTTTAAAACCGAGCGGAACAAAAGGGATGAGCTGGTCGATTGCGGATGAATATGAATCACTCAAACAGAGACTGGGAGAAACCGATTCAAACAGCGTTGCCAAAGGATGCCCGAATATAAGTGAAGCGAAGCAGGCGGCGGAAGCGATTTTAACCCTGTCGTCCACCTCAAATGGAAAAGTCGCCGTGAAAGCATGGGAATCACTTGAAAACATTACCAATCTGGAGCTGAAAGACCTGGCGGAAGAGCGCGAGGAAGAATGCTTTACGTTCGAGCAAATTACAGCCCAGCCGAAAACGGTCATCACCTCTCCGGCCTTTACCGGTTCAGAAAAAGGAGGGCGCAGGTACTCGCCGTTTACGACGAATGTGGAAAAATTAATTCCGTGGCGGACGCTGACAGGCAGACAATCCTATTATGTCGATCATGAACTGATGATGGAATTCGGTGAAACGATGGCGACATTTAAACCGATCCTCCAGCACCGTCCGTTCCTAAGCAAGCGGCCTGATCAAGAGGGCAAAGAAATCGTTCTTAATTATTTGACGCCGCATAATAAATGGTCCGTCCACAGCATGTATTTTGATTCTCTGCCGATGCTGACGCTGTTCCGCGGCGGGCCGACCGTGTGGATGAATAAAGATGACGCAGAGGACACGGATATCAAAGACAACGATTGGATTGAATGCTTCAACCGAAACGGCGTTGTCGTCGCGAGAGCGGTTTTGTCTCACCGGATTCCTAAAGGAATGGCGTTTATGCACCATGCCCAGGACCGCCACATCAATGTGCCCGGCACAAAACTGACGAATAACCGCGGAGGCACCCATAACAGCCCGACAAGGATTCACGTCAAGCCGACCCAGATGATCGGGGGCTATGCCCAGCTCAGTTACGGCTTTAACTATTACGGTCCGACGGGGAATCAGCGCGATCTGAATGTCGTCATCCGCAAGCTGAAGGAGGTCGATTGGCTTGAAGATTAAAGCGCAGATCGGGATGGTCATGAATTTGGATAAATGCATCGGCTGCCACACGTGCAGCGTCACCTGCAAAAACACGTGGACAAACCGTTCCGGTGCGGAATATATGTATTTTAATAATGTAGAAACAAAGCCCGGCATCGGCTACCCGAAGCAATGGGAGGACCAGGACAAATATAAAGGCGGCTGGACGTTGAAAAAAGGAAAGCTTGAACTGAAATCAGGCCCGAAAACAAACCGGCTTGCAGGCCTTTTCTATAATCCGAATCAGCCGACGATTGATGACTACTATGAACCTTGGAACTATGATTATGAAACATTAACAAACAGCCCGCAAAAAAAGCACCAGCCGGTGGCGCGGCCGAAATCGTCCTTAACGGGGGATTTCATGAATATCGAATGGGGCCCGAACTGGGAGGATGATCTCGCTGGCGGCCACATTACAGGGCTTGAAGATCCAAACGTGCAAAAGATGGAGGAATCGATCAAAACAGAATTCGATGAAGTCTTTATGATGTATCTTCCGCGTATTTGTGAGCACTGCATTAATCCGGCGTGCGTGTCCTCCTGCCCGTCCGGCGCCATGTACAAACGTGAGGAGGACGGCATTGTGCTTGTGGATCAAAACGCATGCCGTTCATGGAGATATTGCGTCTCATCCTGTCCTTATAAAAAAGTCTATTTTAACTGGCAAACGAACAAAGCGGAAAAATGCACACTCTGCTTTCCGCGCTTGGAGGCGGGGCTGCCGACCATCTGCTCCGAAACGTGTGTCGGCAGAATCCGCTATCTCGGCGTCATGCTGTATGACGCGGACAAAGTGGAGGAAGCGGCATCGGTTGAAAATGAAAAGGATCTCTACCATTCCCAACTGGACGTTTTTCTTGATCCGAATGATCCTGAGATTGCCAAACTGGCAAAAGAACAAGGCATCCCGGCTGAATGGATAGAAGCGGCGCAGCAATCGCCGATCTATAAAATGATCATTGACTGGAAGATTGCGCTTCCGCTTCACCCTGAGTACCGTACGCTGCCGATGGTTTGGTACATTCCGCCGCTCAGCCCGATTATGAATCTCTTTGAAGGAAAAGGCAGCCGGCAAACGGCGGAAGCGATTTTTCCGGCTATCGACCAAATGAGAATTCCGATTGACTATTTGGCGCAGCTGTTAACGGCGGGGGATACGGATCATATTCGATCAACGTTAAAGAAAATGTCTGTCATGCGCCAGTATATGAGAGCGATCCAGACGAATAAATCAATCGACCCGGAACTGATCTCCAGTGTCGGCTTAACAGAACAGCAAATTAAAGACATGTATCGGCTGCTGGCAATCGCCAAATATGATGACCGTTTTGTGATCCCGAGCAGCCATCGAGAAGAAGTGTCAGATTTATATGCTGAACAAGGGAGCTGCGGCTTATCATTTTCAGGCGGCCCGGGCTCTTGTTTCTAATTTTTCATAAATGAGGTGTAATAACATGAACACCACAGACCGGCAAATGACGTTCTCCGCTCTTTCCGTTCTTCTCTCTTATCCGGATGAAGAGTGGAGAGCCGAGATTCCCGATTGGAAGGCTCTTATCCATGACATCACCAATCAGCAAATCCGGGAGAAATTGCTGCACTTTTTAGAGGCGGCAGCAGGCTTTTCTCCGCAAGCGCTGATTGAACACTATGTGTATACGTTCGATTTCGGAAAGAAAACGAATATGTACGTCACCTACTTTAACTCAGGCGAACAAAGGGAGCGCGGCATTGAATTGCTGCATTTAAAAAACACCTACCAGCAATCCGGTTTCCTGTCGACAGAGAAAGAACTGCCTGATTACCTGCCGCTGATGCTGGAATTCGCCGCGGTTGCGGAGATTGAAGCGGCGAGAAGCGTGTTTGAAAAATACCTGTCCAACGTGAGGGAGCTGGCTTCCCGCCTCGAAAAAAATAACAGCATCTATGCTGAGCTGCTGCACGTGCTGCAGGCCGCACTGGAAAACATCGGTGTACATGCAAGCACTGAAGAAGGGGCTGTTCAGGCATGAGCGGGCAGATCCTGTGGGGCGTTATGCCATACATTGTATTGACGATCTTTATCGGCGGGCATATTTACCGCTATCAGCATGACCAATTCGGCTGGACGGCGAAATCAAGCGAGCTGTTAGAAAAGAAAAAACTCGCCGCTGGCAGCACACTTTTTCACTGGGGACTGCTATGCGTTGTCGGCGGACATATCATGGGAATTCTGATCCCGGAAGGCGTGTATGCTTCTCTTGGCATTTCCGAGCATATGTATCACAAAATGGCGATCGGCGCAGGCCTGCCGGCGGGGATCGCGGCATGTGCCGGACTTGTCATCCTGACATACAGAAGGCTGTTTGACAAAAGAATCCGCAAAACCAGCTCGCCATCGGATATCCTGACGCTTATTCTGCTGCTGTTCATGATGCTGTCGGGCGTTGCGGCCACATTTCTCAACATTGACTCGAAAGGATTTGATTACAGGGCAACAGTCGGGCCGTGGTTCAGGGAAATTGTTTTGTTCCGGCCTGACGCTTCTTTGATGGAGAGTGTCCCGCTATGGTTTAAGTTTCATATCATCATAGGGTACGTCGTTTTTATCCTTTGGCCGTTTACAAGATTGGTTCACGTGTTCAGCCTGCCCCTCAAGTATTTGACCCGCAGCTATGTTGTCTATCGGAAACGCACGTAAAAATCCCCCCTGCAAGAGAGGGGGATTTTTTATGGTGAAAAAATAAAAACATAAGATATTTTCTGCCAAGGTAATGGCTGGGCGGCGGGATTCCTGTTATGTTTTATTTGGAAATAACAGCAACAAAAGGAGAGTGAAGAATGAAGCGGATTTTCCTCATTTTAGCCGCCTGTCTGATGACAAGCGCCGGCGTCCTGACACTCAGACATTCTCAAGTATTAACCGGCGGCACAGCGGGACTGTCACTAAGCCTGTCATACTTGTTTCATTCCTCGTTTGCGATTATCTTCTTTCTGATCAATATCCCGTTTTATATATTTTCTCTCATCAGAATGGGAATCAAATTCACTCTATCCACCGTTTTTGCAGTCACAGTGCTGACTCTGTTTACAGGCGCGGATCACTGGCTGCCGCCGGTCTCTGTTTCACCGCTTGCCGGGGCAATTTGCGGCGGGGTGCTGATCGGGTTCGGCCTGTCGCTCATGTTTTATCAGCAGGCATCGCTCGGCGGCGCCAATATCCTCGCTTTATTTCTGCAAAAGCGCTGCGGATGGAATCCGGGTGCCGTTAATTTCCTCTTCGATTTTGGCGTCGTGCTGGCCGGCATTTTTTCCGTCGGGCTGCTGAAAGGGCTCTTCTCCTTAGTGTCGATAGCGGTCACCGGTCTGATCATCGGCATCTTCAAAAATAAAATCAAAGGCAGCTGCTCGCTCAATCCGGCATTGCTTCAGAACATCACACCCGGCCAATCACAGGAAGCTTCATCATAAGCCTTTCCGCTCGTGCGGAGAGGCTTTTTCATATGTTTACAAGCCGGAAAACAGAGGGTATACAGAGATATCGGATCAGATGGGAGAGAGTCGGGATGCTGAAAAGGAGACTGGAATTTTGCTTTTTATATATGATGCTTATCGGAGCATATGTCATATGGTTTTTTCCGGTTTCCAGGCTTGAGTTTTACGGAGGGGTGCTTTGTTATGCAAGCATTATTTTGTTCAGCATTTATTCGTTAATTCTTGAAAACCGCACCTCGCAGCACACGCTGTTATGGATTCATATTCTTGTGTTTTTTCCGATCGCCGGGTACTTATTTTACCTTTTTTCCGGCCAGCTTTATGAAAAAGGCAAGCTGTTCAGGTCGAAACGGACATACAACCGGGAAAAGCTGAGAACGATATTTGATATGGAACAAACTCCCGACCTGACCGGGCTGAAAGGAAATCAGAAGCGTTTCTTTCAATATTCAATCAAGGCGTCCCATATGAATATCAATACAAAAAGCAGGCTGAAGGTGCTCAAAAACGGGGACGAAACATTTCCGGAGCTGTTTGAGGCGCTCCGGGAGGCCGCGTCATTTATACATATTGAGTATTACATGTTCAAATCAGACATGCTCGGGCACAAGATGATGGACATTATGATGGAAAAGGCGCGTCAAGGCGTGGAAGTGCGGTTTTTGTTCGACGCGGCCGGCAGCCTGAAGCTGGCCGGAAAAGATATTAAAAAACTGAAACGCGCGGGTGTGAACATCGTCCCGTTTCTGCCGCTGAAATACGGTTTTTTCAACCAAAAATTCAATTTCAGAAATCACCGCAAGATCGTCATCGTTGACGGGAAAGTCGGTTTTGTCGGCGGGCTGAATGTCGGCAAGGAGTATATCGGCAAAGACCAAGATGTCGGCTTTTGGCGGGACACCCATATGAAAGTCGAAGGAGAAATCGTTCAGACGCTCCACAGCATTTTTATGCTTGATTGGGAATACGTTTCGGATGAGGTGCTGATTGATCAGAAAGCATATACCCGCCCGGTTGCGGCAGAAAGCGGCGGCGTCTATCAAGTCGTTCCGACAGGCCCCGATATGAAGGAGCGGATGAGCGATCTGTATTATGCCATGATAGCGGCGGCCGAATCGTCTGTATGGATCGCGACGCCTTATTTCGTGCCGAATGAGCCGATCCGCACAGCGCTAAAGGAGGCTGCTGCCAGAGGCGTCCGGGTGCGTGTCATGGTGCCGGAAACCAATGACGGATTTTTAACCCAGTACGCGACGAGATCGTATTTCCCCGAGCTTCTTCGCGAAGGAATCGAAGTCTATTCTTATCAAAAAGGCTTTATGCATCAAAAGGTGCTCATCACTGACGGAAACCTCGCCTCTGTCGGGACGGCGAATATGGACATGAGAAGCTTTCAGCTGAACTTTGAAGTCAATGTCTTTTTTACGGATCAAGAGGCGATCAAAGATCTTGAAGCGCATTATCTGGAGGATATGAAGGAGTCTGAAAAAATCAGCCCCGTCCGTTTCTATAAGCGCACATTATGGGAAAGAACGAAGGAATCCTTCGCACGGTTATTTTCCGGCGTTTTATAAAAAACGCTTTTAAAACTCCTTGTGTATAGTGTAATTGAGAAATATTATCATTAAGAACGAGGCACAAGGAGGACGGAATCGTGCTGCGACAATTTTTTTCTTATTATAAACCGTACAAAAAGCTGTTTTTTCTCGACTTCTTTTCTGCCATCGCCGGCGGATTGATGGAGCTGAGTTTTCCTCTGATTGTCAATTACTTTATCGATACATTGCTCCCGGGGCGGGATTGGAGTCTGATTATTTTGACTTCCGCTGCTTTATTCGGGGTCTACGCCCTCAGCT
Organism: Bacillus sp. Pc3; assembly: GCF_000815145.1. Classification (NCBI taxonomy): domain Bacteria; kingdom Bacillati; phylum Bacillota; class Bacilli; order Caryophanales; family Bacillaceae; genus Bacillus; species Bacillus sp. Pc3. The sequence goes on from NZ_CP010406.1 coordinate 2,417,976, forward strand.
CGGCACTTCAGTATGTTGTGACGTATTGGGGCCATATGCTCGGCATTAACATTGAAACCGATATGCGGAAAAAGCTTTTCGACCATCTGCAAAAGCTTCCGTTCAAATTTTACGATAACAACAAAACGGGCAGTTTAATGTCCAAGCTCACCAATGATTTGATGTATATCGGAGAAACCGCCCACCACGGGCCTGAAGACCTGTTTATCGCGATCATGACGATTTTGGGCGCGTTCGGTGTGATGCTGTTCATTAATTGGCAGCTCGCGCTGTTGACCTTTATCATTATGCCGGTCGTCATATGGCTTGCTTTGTATTTCAATAAAAAAATGACCTCTGCATTTACAAAACTGAACAAAGACGTCGGAGACTTCAGCGCGAGGGTTGAAAACAATATCGGCGGCATCCGTCTTGTTCAGGCTTTCAGCAATGAAGCGTTTGAAACGCAGCGGTTTGACGTGAACAATCAGCGTTTCCGCAAAACAAAGCTGACGTCATATAAAATCATGGCGAAAAACGGCTCGATCAGTTACATGCTGACAAGATTCGTCACGCTGTTCGTCTTATTGTGCGGCACATGGTTCGTGATCCGCGGATCGTTATCTTACGGGGAATTCGTCGCTTTTGTGCTGCTGACGAACGTTCTGTTCCGTCCGATTGATAAAATCAACGCGATTATTGAGATGTATCCGAGAGGCATTGCCGGTTTTAAAAGCTTTATAGAAATACTGGAAACGGAGCCTGATATCAAGGACGCCCCGAATGCGAGACATGTGTCCGGTTTAAAAGGGAATATCCGTTATGATGGTGTGTCATTCGGTTACGAAGAAAACAGTCCGGTTCTGTCGGGAATCAATTTGTCCATTCATGCCGGGGAGACAGTCGCATTCGTCGGGCCTTCGGGAGCGGGAAAATCAACGCTGACAAGTCTGCTGCCGCGCTTTTATGAGCTGTCTGAAGGCGTGATTTCCATCGACGGAATCGATATTAAGGACATGACGCTGTCATCATTGCGCGGACAAATAGGCGTCGTCCAGCAGGATGTCTTTCTGTTTTCCGGCACATTGCGGGAAAACATTGCTTACGGGCGGCTCGACGCGTCTGAGGAAGAAATCTGGCAGGCCGTCCGCCAGGCGCATTTAGAGGACTTGGTAAACGGGTATCCCGACGGTTTAAACACGGTGATCGGCGAGCGCGGCGTGAAGCTGTCAGGCGGGCAGAAGCAGCGGCTTTCCATCGCCAGAATGTTTTTGAAAAATCCGTCGATCTTAATTTTAGACGAGGCTACATCAGCCCTCGATACAGAAACGGAAGCCGCCATTCAAAAATCGCTGCAAGAGCTGTCTGAAGGACGCACAACGCTTGTGATCGCCCATCGGCTGGCTACGATTAAGGATGCGGACCGGATCGTCGTCGTCACGAAAGATGGCATCGCTGAACAAGGTCATCATAAGGAACTGCTGGCATCCGGCGGCATGTACCAGAGACTTCATCAGGCCCAATTCGGCGAGCTGATTCATTAATAAAAGAAAAAGGATAGACAAAAGGGGCCGGGCAGCCTCCTGTCTATCCTTTTTTTTATGTAGTCCGTATTTAATGGGCTTCTTTTTGCGCAGGTTCGATGATATGTTTGAAACGGTCAACAAGCTGCACCGCTTTTTTTCCTTCCACTACAATTAAATATTCTTGTTCTTTATGGGCCATTCTGAACGTTTCCAGCTCAATGATATCTTTGATTTTGCACATCGTTTTTTTAGAGTAGATATACAGCTCATGGCCTCCCGTGTGGCAAAGCTGATAAAGCTGAAGCATGTTTCGTAAAGTGAACTTCTTAGCGGCTATTTTCAAAGATGTAATGTTTTTCATATGTTTTCTCCTCCGTCTGATGGTCTGTTATTTCGGAAATTCCCCATATAAACGGGTGATAAACCTGGTTATGCCTTCCACTTCAGCACTCCGCCCGCCAGGCGTTTGACTCCGCGGATGGCGCTTAATTCTTCGACGAGCCGGAGCAGCGCCCGGTCTTTCTCTTTCGCCTCAATCATAAAATCGATGTCCGTATCCCATTGTCTGAACCGCTCCAGCACCGGGAGAATAAAATTCGCATCTACATAGTCCGCATGACTGCGTACGGCTGATTCTGATTTTGGCGAGGAGAGATGGACCTTCGGCTTTAAGCCGATCCGCTGCCATGTTTTGATCATCCGCGGAAGAATGTCATCTAAATCAGCGTCATCGGTCGGATTGGCGTAAAAATGGTGATAATCAAACACAAACGGAATGCCTTCTTGTTCACATACACTGAGTGTTTCCTCGGACGTATATGTTTTATCATCGTTTTCTAAAGTCATCCGCTGTTTGATGACATCGGGAAGTTCTTTCAGATTCACGCGGAAACGGCCAAGCGCGCTTTGTTTGTCACCGTAAGCGCCTCCGACATGGATGTTGATGACGGAACGGTCCGCGATGCCCATTGCGTCCAGCATGTCATAATGATAGGCCATATCCTTGACCGCATTTGCGGTAATCTCCTGTTTCGGGCTTGTAAAAAGCGTGAATTGGTTCGGATGAAAGCTCGTTCTGAGGTCATATTTTCTGACCAGCCCGCCGATCTCACGAAACTCCTGGCGAAACGGCGTGACAAAATCCCACAGCACATCCGGATGGGTGGCGAGCGGCACAATCGAGCTTGAGAACCTGTACAGCGGGATGCCGTGGCCGACCACATAGTGGATGGTGCGCAGCGTATTGGTAAGATTTGCTTTCGTCACAGAAAGCAGGGCGTCTTTCCGCTCACTGCGGGAAAGCTTGGTATAGCGCGCATATGTTAAGGTTTTTGCGGGGGACGCGTCCCAAAGGCACATGGCGTTTGCGACGAATCCGAATCTGAACAGCATATGGTTTCTCCTTTATAAAAAGTAAGATATGGCCTTTCCCAGCCATTCTGCAGGAAGCTGTCTGACGGAGCGCTGTTTCACTTTTTCTAATGTGAGAAGCTCGGATTTTTCGATGTCCTGCTTTATGGTTGAAAGCACTTTCTTTGTAAAGGCTTCATCATGAATGATGACATTCACCTCTTCATTCCAGAACAGACTCCGTTTATCAAAATTCGGCGTGCCGATAATGCTGATGCGGTCATCAATAATGAAAGCTTTGACATGATAAAAGCCTTGATAATACCGATAGATGAGGCAGCCGGCCTTCAGAAGCTCGGGATAATAGGTAAAAGCTGTTTCCCGAACGAACGGGTGGTCTGACTTCATCGGCACGATCAAGATGACTTTGATGCCTTTTCGGCAGGCTGAAATAAGCGCTTCCTGAAGCTTTTTGCTCGGTACATAATAAGGCGTGCCGATAATGATTTTTTTCTCCGCCTTACGGATGCAGTTTTCATAATGCGATTCAAGCGAAAAACCGTCAGACGCATATGTCCTATGAGAGATATTCCCTTCGGATAATGCCGGATAAACCCCGGGTGATCCGGGTGCTTTTCCGGTGTTTCGTTTCAGATCGCTTACAAAAAGAGTCTGAAGATCCGCCGTGCCTTCTCCGGTCATCCGCAGGTGATAATCCTCCCAGTTTCCGAACTTCGCTTTTTTGCCGAGGTACTCTTCAGCGATATTAAAACCGCCGACATAGCCGATTTTGCCGTCAATGACGGTCACTTTCCGGTGATTCCGTTTTTGCAGCCTGAAAAATAGAAACGGAAATGCCGGTTTATTTAGAAAATGAACGTGAACGCCGGCTTTTTTCATCGTTTGAATGGAAGGCTTTTTCACTTGGCGGCTGCCCGCCCAATCGAGCAGCAGATATACGGAGACGCCGGCCTGGGCCTTTTCCTTCAATAAATGAAACATCTCATGGCTGACTTGGTCGTTCTTCATAATAAAAAACATCATATGAATAGAAGAGACGGCTTGGCGGATATCAGCCGTCATCTGCCGCACAAGCTCGCTGCCGCAGTGAATGAGTGTGATATCACTCTTTTTCGGGTCAAAAACGGGCTCATACGCCTGTTTTTTGTACGCCGCCCGGCCAAGCAGCATATCAAGCAGCATAAGTGCGATCAATATGATAAAAATGACAAGCAACACAAAAATGACCTTCATACCGACGCTCCTTTCCGAAGTATTCGTAGTGTGCCCTGAGAATGTGAATTTAATTATTGACTGAACACTCATTCATTATTTATGATAAAGTAAAGATATGACAATGAAGAGGGGTATCAGAACAAAGGGGGAGACAAGATGAACGCATTTCTCATGGTAAACGCGCTGCTGTTTTCAGCTGTAACCGCTTACGCCGTTTATTTATTCGTTTACCTGATCAGAACGAGGATCGCTTATATTAAGCTCGGCCAAAGGGAAGAATTTGATAAACGCCTGAAAGAACGTCTTCAGAAGATATGGGTGAATGTGTTCGGACAGAAAAAACTGCTGAAAGATAAAAAGAGCGGCATCATCCACGTTCTGTTTTTTTACGGTTTTATACTCGTTCAGTTCGGCGCAATTGATTTTATTCTGAAAGGGCTGCTTCCTGACCGCCATCTGCCGTTCGGTCCGCTTTATCCGGCGTTTACCTTTTTTCAGGAAATCGTCACGTTTCTGATTTTAGTCGCCGTAGTCTGGGCGTTTTACCGGCGCTACATTGAAAAACTCGTCAGACTGAAACGCGGGTTTAAAGCGGGGCTTGTCCTGCTGTTTATCGGCGGACTGATGGTGACGGTGCTTCTCGGGAACGCTATGAACCTTTTATGGCACGATCATTCTCTGTCTTGGACGGAGCCGATCGCCTCCTCCATTGCGATTGTGCTCGGCGGTCTTTCAGCGCCGGCGGCCGCCGCCGTGTTTTATGTTTCATGGTGGCTTCATCTGTTGTTTTTGCTCAGCTTTTTAGTGTACGTGCCGCAATCAAAGCATGCGCACTTAATTGCGGGTCCGGCGAATGTTTTCCTCAGCAGGCTGGATTCAAAAGGAAAGCTGGAAAAAATCGATTTCACCGATGAGACGAAAGAAAGCTACGGCGTCGGAAAGATTGAAGACTTCCGCCGCTCTCAGCTTGTCGACCTTTACGCCTGCGTCGAATGCGGCCGCTGTACAAATATGTGTCCGGCCTCCGGTACGGGCAAGATGCTCTCGCCGATGGACCTCATTTTAAAGCTCAGAGACCATTTGACGGAAAAAGGCGCTGCCGTGACGTCAAAATCTCCGTGGGTGCCCGCGCCCGTTTTTCAGCACACGAAGGCGAATCAGCTCGCCGCGGCTTCCTCAGGGGGAGGATCGCGTGAAGCGGCGGCAGCCATCGATTACAACCCGAGCTTAATCGGCGAGGTCATCACGGAAGAGGAGATTTGGGCGTGCACCACTTGCCGCAACTGTGAAGATCAATGTCCGGTCATGAATGAACACGTTGATAAAATTATCGATCTGCGACGTTATCTTGTGCTTACGGAAGGGAAGATGGACAGCGACGCGCAGCGGGCCATGACTAGCATTGAAAGACAGGGAAACCCGTGGGGCTTAAACCGGAAAGAGCGGGAGAACTGGCGGGAGCAGGCCGATACAGAGATTCCGACAGTGAAAGAAATGAAAAAACAAGACAAAGAGTTCGACTATTTGTTTTGGGTAGGCTCAATGGGTTCCTACGATAACAGGAGCCAAAAGATTGCCGTCTCATTTGCAAAGCTGCTTAATGAAGCGGGCGTATCCTTTGCGATTCTCGGCAATAAGGAAAAAAACTCAGGCGATACGCCGCGCCGTTTGGGCAACGAGTTTCTGTTTCAAGAGCTGGCGGAACACAACATCGGCGAATTTGAAAAACACGGAATCAAAAAAATCGTGACGATTGATCCGCACGCCTATAATATGTTCAAAAATGAATATCCTGATTTCGGATTCCGGGCCGAAGTCTATCATCATACTGAATTATTAGCCGAGCTTGTGTCACAGGGGAAACTAAAACCGCTTCACCCGGTGAATGAAACGATTACCTTCCATGACTCGTGCTATTTAGGAAGATACAATGAAGTGTATGAGCCGCCGAGAGCGATCTTAAAAGCCATTCCGGGCGTTCAATTGAAGGAAATGGAGCGCAGCCGCGAAAACGGGATGTGCTGCGGCGCCGGGGGAGGGCTCATGTGGATGGAAGAAGAAACGGGAGCGAGAATCAACACGGCCCGGACTGAGCAGGCGCTTTCTGTCAGTCCGACGGTCATCAGCTCCGGCTGTCCTTACTGTCTGACCATGCTCGGTGACGGTACGAAAGCGAAAGAAGCCGAAGACGCTGTCGGCACTTATGATGTCAGTGAATTGCTCGCCATGTCTGTATTCGGCGCTGAAAAACAAGAGTCTTTATAGAAAGAAGCGGGCCGCCGGCGCATATGCCGGCGGCTTTGTTTTCGCACATCAGCCCATTTATGAAGGGACAGCTCTAAAATTTCTTAAATTACGCTGTTAAGGGTAGCATATTCTGTTTTAATTTGTTTATAATGAGAGGTATGGTTTATGAACAAAACAATACAAATTCGTTCTTATTATAGGATAGAAACAGATACATATAAGTAATAGAAAGGGAGTGTCCGACCTTGAGTATCAAACAATATTCTCAGGAACAGCTGAAGCAGATGGCTTTAGTTGAAATCGCTCACGAAATTTTCTCAGAACATAAAAAACCGGTTCCGTTCCAGGAGCTGCTGAATGAAATGATCTCCTTGCTCGGTGTTACGAAAGAGGAACTGGGCGACCGTATCGCCCAATTTTATACAGACCTGAACATTGACGGCCGCTTTATTGCTCTGTCAGACCAGACGTGGGGGCTTCGCAGCTGGTATCCGTACGATCAGCTGGACGAAGAAACACAGCCGACTGTAAAAGCGAAAAAGAAAAAAGCGAAAAAAGTCGTTGAGGAAGATCTCGACCTTGATGAATTCGAGGAAGTTGACGAAGATGACATCGATCTCGATGAAATAGAAGAAGATATTGACCTTGACGCAGACAGCTTTGACGACGAAGATATCGATGAAGAAGATGACGACGAGCTTGAGATCGAAGACGAGATGATTGAAGAAGATGAGGAAGATTATGATGATGAGGAAGAGGATCGCAAAGACTGATTTTATATCAGCAAAACGATCTTGACTTTCATTGTCGAACTATGTAGTATGTATTTTGGGCTCTTCAAAAAGAAGAGAATTCATAAGAGTGCTACGCTCCCTTTCAAGAAATTGAAAGGGAGCTTTCTTATTTTCATCTCCCAAATTCTTTTACACATCATTTGTTTTTAGTGAAATGATTTTCTATAAAACGGCACATTTTAAGGAATGTAGCGCAGACCGAAGAGAGGAGCAAACGAAATGACGAAATATATTTTTGTAACCGGGGGAGTTGTATCATCACTCGGAAAAGGAATTGTGGCTGCATCACTTGGCCGCCTTTTGAAAAACAGAGGCATGAGCGTCACCATCCAAAAATTTGACCCTTATATCAACGTTGACCCGGGAACGATGAGCCCGTACCAGCACGGTGAGGTATTCGTTACCGATGACGGCGCTGAGACTGACCTTGACTTAGGGCATTATGAGCGTTTCATTGACATTAATCTGAACAGATTCAGCAACGTGACGACCGGTAAAATCTATTCCGCCGTATTGAAAAAAGAGCGCCGCGGGGACTACCTCGGCGGAACGGTTCAGGTCATTCCGCACATCACAAATGAACTGAAAGACCGCGTGTACCGTGCAGGCAAAGAAACAAACGCAGATGTAGTCATTACTGAGATCGGCGGAACAGTGGGAGACATCGAATCCCTTCCGTTCCTTGAAGCCATCCGTCAAATGAAAAGCGACATCGGCCATGAAAACGTGATGTACATTCACTGTACGCTTGTTCCGTACATCAAAGCGGCGGGCGAGCTGAAAACAAAACCGACGCAGCACAGCGTAAAAGAGCTGAGAAGCCTCGGTATTCAGCCTAATATCATCGTCGTGCGCACGGAAATGCCGATTTCTCAAGATATGAAAGATAAAATCGCGCTCTTCTGCGATATTGACACGAAAGCGGTCATCGAGTGCGAAGATGCGGACAACCTTTACTCCATCCCGCTTAACCTTCAGGAGCAGGGACTCGATAAGCTTGTCTGCGATCATATGAAATTAGAATGCAAAGACCCGGATATGACGGAATGGAAAGACCTTGTCACGAAAGTGAAAAACTTGTCTAAAACCATTACAATCAGCCTAGTTGGTAAATACGTCGAGCTTCAGGACGCTTACATTTCAGTCGTTGAATCACTGCGCCACGCGGGCTATGCGTTTGACGCTGATGTGAAGATCAAATGGATTAACGCCGAAGAAGTGACAGAAAGCAATATTCAAGAGCTGACTGGCGGCACAGACGGAATCATCGTGCCCGGCGGTTTCGGGGACCGCGGCGTAGAAGGGAAAATCATTGCCGCCAAGTATGCGCGTGAGAATAAAATTCCGTTCTTCGGCATCTGCCTCGGTATGCAGATTGCATCCATTGAATATGCTCGAAACGTATTAGGCCTGGAAGGGGCTCACTCTGCGGAGATCGATCCGTCCACCCCTTATCCGATCATCGACCTTCTGCCAGAACAAAAAGATGTCGAGGATCTTGGAGGAACGCTTCGTCTCGGACTGTACCCTTGTAAGCTTCAGGAAGACACGAAAGCCTTCGAAGCGTATGCGGATGAAGTGGTATACGAACGCCACCGCCACCGTTATGAATTCAACAACGAATACAGACAGCAAATGGAAGAGAACGGTTTTGTGTTCTCAGGAACAAGCCCTGACGGCCGTCTTGTGGAAATCATCGAGCTGAAAGACCATCCTTGGTATGTCGCTTGCCAGTTCCACCCTGAGTTCAAATCAAGACCGACAAGACCTCAGCCTTTATTCAAAGACTTTATCGGCGCTTCCGTACAAGCTGCAGAACAGAAGTAATAAAAAAAGACTTGCCTCCTTTAAAAGCGGCAAGTCTTTTTTCTGCATCAGGCATATTCCTGCATCATTTCCTTTAACGTAAAGGATAGCGCGTGATAGACATACAGGCCTGTCATTAATGAAGGAAAGCTGTATCTTGTCCCGTCTTCATCGGGCAGAAGCGGCATTTTTAATTTGCTGTCAATATGAACATCACAAAATTCCTCAATCCCGGTTTGATCTTTGATGACAGGAGATACGCAAACGAGGCCGACCCCTTTTTCATAAAGCTTTTGAGCCAGCGTCTGTTCTTCAGCTGTTCCCGGACCTGAACAAAACATCAGCACCCTGTCGCTTTCTGTAATCGAATCAGCTGTATCCGGAAACGCTTTGACGGAAGGCATCGGTTCTGAGCCGAGTTCCGCCTCGCACAAAATGCCCTGCATCTCATTTGCGCCGTATAAATAAATGGTATGACCGCTGACGGCTGCCTGCGCCAGCAGGCGCGCGCCGTCTTCTATTGCTTCGGATTCCTTATCCTGAATGCGGGAAAAAATGCCTGCAAGCTGTGTCGTAAATATCTTTAACATGAGTGAAACCTCCTTTACACATACAAGAACAGTATACAACAAAAGAGAAAATGCTCAGAAAATGTCGGAAAGTAGACTATTATAATTAAAGGAAATGTGAAAATCAAACAGAATACATAAACAACTGCTTCCTTTTGACGAAAATGATAATATTGGGGTGTAAAATGATGAATGAAAAGATTTTAATCGTAGATGACCAATACGGTATACGCATATTGCTCAATGAAGTGTTTCATAAAGAAGGGTACCAGACGTTTCAGGCCGCCAACGGCATACAGGCGCTGGACATTGTAACGAAAGAACGGCCCGATCTCGTGCTTTTAGATATGAAAATCCCCGGCATGGACGGTATCGAAATTCTCAAGCGCATGAAGATGATCGACGAATCCATCCGCGTCATTATCATGACCGCTTACGGAGAACTCGATATGATTAAGGAATCAAAAGAGCTCGGAGCGCTGACCCATTTTGCGAAACCTTTTGACATTGATGAGATCAGAGACGCGGTGAAAAAATATTTACCTCTAAAATCGAATTAATAAAATTAGAAACAATTATGTCATTGTGTTGCCGATTTGTCGAAAAGTTGGTATCCTAGAGATGGAGAAAAAGCGATCTGTTGTTTTACATATGACAGGTTTTTATGGTCATGCTATAGGTGGAAAGCTTTTTTCGAGAAGAAGCAAATCAGGCTACATAAGGAGGACTTTCGACATGCCTTTAGTTTCAATGACGGAAATGTTGAATACAGCTAAAGAAAAAGGATATGCTGTTGGACAATTTAACTTAAATAACCTTGAGTTCACTCAAGCTATTTTACAAGCAGCAGAAGAGGAAAAATCCCCGGTTATTCTTGGTGTTTCAGAAGGCGCGGGACGCTACATGGGCGGCTTCAAAACAGTGGTTGCCATGGTTAAAGCTCTTATGGAAGAATACAAAGTGACAGTTCCTGTCGCGATTCACTTAGACCACGGTTCAAGCTTTGAATCTTGTGCGAAAGCGATTCATGCAGGTTTCACTTCTGTAATGATCGACGCATCTCACCATCCGTTTGAGGAAAACGTAGCAACTACAGCTAAAGTGGTTGAGCTTGCTCATTTCCACGGCGTTTCAGTTGAAGCTGAGCTTGGAACTGTAGGCGGACAGGAAGATGACGTGATCGCTGAAGGCGTAATCTATGCTGACCCTAAAGAGTGTCAAGAACTTGTAGAGCGCACTGGCATCGACTGCCTTGCACCTGCACTGGGTTCTGTTCACGGTCCTTACAAAGGCGAACCGAACCTCGGTTTCAAAGAAATGGAAGATATAGGAAAATCAACCGGCCTTCCGTTAGTACTTCACGGCGGTACAGGAATTCCGACTGCCGACATTAAAAAATCAATCTCACTTGGTACGGCTAAAATCAACGTAAACACTGAAAACCAAATTTCTTCTGCAAAAGCTGTCCGCGAAACATTGGCAGCTAAGCCGAACGAATACGATCCTCGTAAATATCTTGGACCTGCTCGTGAAGCAATCAAAGAAACGGTTATCGGCAAAATGCGTGAGTTCGGTTCTTCAAACCAAGCTTAATTCAATGTAACATCCATAAACCGCCTGACAGCATTGACAGGCGGTTTTATGTCTTACCTTTAGAAAGCGCAATCATGTTTTACAGTTCTGAAAATTTATTACTGGGGAGGCTTTCCTTATGTTATTTTTCATTGATACAGCAAACATTGACGAGATTAAAGAAGCTTATGAACTTGGCGTTCTTGCCGGAGTTACGACAAACCCTAGTTTAGTGGCGAAAGAAGCTGACGTGTCTTTCCATGACAGACTTCGTGAGATTACGGAAGTCGTGAGCGGATCAGTAAGCGCGGAAGTCATTTCCCTGAATGCTGAAGAAATGATTGAAGAAGGTAAAGAACTTGCGAATATCGCGCCGAATATTACGGTGAAAATCCCGATGACGTCTGAAGGGTTAAAAGCCGTAAAAGCGCTGAGCGACCTGAACATTAAAACAAACGTAACGCTCATTTTCAGCGCCAACCAAGCGCTTTTGGCGGCAAGAGCCGGAGCGACTTATGTATCTCCGTTCTTAGGCCGTCTGGATGACATCGGCCATAACGGTCTTGAACTGATTTCAGAAATAAGACAGATTTTTGACATTCATGACATTGATACACAAATCATCGCAGCTTCCATCCGTCATGCACAGCACGTGACTGAAGCCGCTTTACGCGGTGCGCATATCGGTACGATGCCGCTGAAAGTCATTCACCAGCTGACGAAACACCCGTTAACGGATAAAGGCATCGAGCAATTCTTGGCTGACTGGAATAAATAAGGGGGAAAAGGGCGGCAAACCGGTTGCATCCGTTTGCCGCACCCTTATGTTTTCCTGTTTGGCAGCGGGCCTTCAGTATCAAAGTGAAGAGTGTGTTTCCCCGGAATATGAACCCGGCGGGCCTCTGTGCATCCTGTGTTAAAAATGCCCCGCAAAGCTTCGCTATTTTCTTCCTGTTATTTTATAATGTCCTTGTATTCTTTCTCTACGAATTGGCTACATTTTGGACAAGAGCTTTATTTGCAGAGACAGAATAAAATGCCATTTTATTTACGCTCCGCAGCTATCTTCTTATGGAAGGAGACTATCATGGAAAAGTTGAATATTGCCGGCGGCGATCCGTTAAACGGAACCGTACATATCAGCGGCGCGAAAAACAGCGCCGTCGCATTGATACCCGCAACCATTCTGGCAAATTCCGAAGTAACGATCGAAGGGCTTCCGGAGATCTCAGATATTGAAACGCTGCGTGACCTGCTGAAAGAAATCGGCGGAAACGTCCATTTTGAAAAAGGAGAAATGGTCGTCGACCCTTCCCCGATGATCAGCATGCCGCTTCCCAACGGCAAAGTGAAAAAACTCCGCGCTTCCTATTACTTAATGGGCGCGATGCTCGGCCGCTTCAAACAGGCGGTCATCGGACTGCCGGGCGGATGCCATCTCGGGCCGCGGCCGATTGACCAGCATATCAAAGGGTTTGAGGCGCTTGGGGCGGAAGTCACCAATGAACAAGGCGCGATTTATCTGCGCGCCGAAAGGCTGAGAGGCGCACGGATTTATTTAGATGTCGTCAGCGTCGGAGCGACGATCAATATCATGCTTGCCGCTGTACTGGCTGAAGGTAAAACCGTGATAGAAAACGCCGCCAAGGAACCTGAGATTATTGATGTTGCCACATTGCTCACCAGCATGGGCGCAAAGATCAAAGGCGCGGGAACCAATGTAATCAGAATCGACGGCGTAAAAGAGCTGCACGGATGCAGGCATACGATCATTCCGGACAGAATTGAGGCGGGCACCTTTATGATCGCCGGCGCCGCGATGGGGAAAGAAGTCATTATTGATAATGTCATACCGACTCACCTGGAGTCTTTAACGGCGAAGCTCAGGGAAATGGGTTTTTACATCGAGACGAGTGACGATCAGCTTCTTATGCTCGGCGGGCAGAAGCAGATAAAACCGGTCGACGTAAAAACGCTTGTTTACCCGGGATTCCCGACTGATCTTCAGCAGCCGATGACATCTCTGTTAACGAGAGCCAGCGGCACGAGCGTCGTAACCGATACCATCTACTCGGCCCGATTTAAACATATAGATGAGCTGAGACGGATGGGGGCCAATATGAAAGTGGAAGGCAGGTCGGCCATTATCACCGGTCCGGCCGAGCTTCAGGGCGCAAAAGTAAAGGCGAGCGATCTGCGTGCAGGCGCTTGTCTGGTCGTCGCCGGACTCATGGCTGACGGCGTAACCGAAATTACCGGTCTCGAGCATTTAGACCGCGGCTACAGCAATCTTGAGAAAAAACTCGAAGGTCTGGGCGCCACAATCTGGCGGCAAAGGCTGACGGACGAAGAGATAGAACAGCTCCAAAATTCATAGAAATGCGGACTTTTGAGAGGAGATCGTGTTGAAATGGAAAGAAGCTTATCGATGGAATTGGTTCGAGTCACTGAAGCGGCGGCTTTAGCATCTGCCAGATGGATGGGCCGCGGGAAAAAAGATGAAGCTGATGATGCGGCGACAAGCGCAATGCGTGACGTGTTTGACACGGTGCCGATGAAAGGCACGGTCGTGATCGGGGAAGGCGAGATGGATGAAGCGCCGATGCTTTACATCGGCGAAAAGCTCGGAAACGGATACGGCCCGCGCGTCGATGTCGCCGTCGATCCTCTTGAAGGCACAAACATCGTAGCGAGCGGCGGCTGGAATGCGCTGACGGTGATCGCGGTCGCCGACCATGGAACATTGCTGAACGCCCCGGATATGTATATGGAAAAAATCGCGGTCGGTCCCGAAGCGGTAGGCTGCATCGATATCGAAGCGCCTGTCATTGATAACTTAAAAGCCGTTGCGAAAGCGAAAAATAAAGACATTGAAGATGTCGTGGCAACCATTTTAAATCGTGACAGACACGAAAAAATCATCTCTGAATTGCGTGAGGCGGGCGCCAGAATCAAATTGATCAACGACGGTGATGTCGCGGGCGCCATCAATACGGCCTTTGACCATACGGGAGTAGACATTCTCTTCGGTTCAGGCGGGGCTCCTGAAGGCGTGCTGTCTGCCGTTGCGTTAAAAGCGCTCGGCGGCGAAATCATCGGCAGGCTTCTGCCGCAAAGTGCGGAAGAGCAGGCCCGCTGTGAGCGAATGGGCCTTGATGTATCCAAAGTGCTCCGGATGGAGGACCTTGTGAGAGGGGATGACGTCATTTTTGCCGCAACGGGCGTGACGGACGGAGAGCTGCTGAAAGGCGTTCAGTTCAAAGGCTCCGTCGGCACGACTGAAAGCCTGGTCATCCGTGCGAAATCAGGAACGGTCCGATTCGTTGACGGAAGACACAGCCTGAAGAAAAAACCAAATCTTGTGATCCGGCCATAAATAGAGAAAAGCGGGACGGAAAGTCCCGCTTTTCTTTTGCAAAAAAGAGTCAACCCTATCATTTATATGTCAAAGCATTATTTAAGTTGAATAATTTTTTGAAATGAGGTAAAAATAAAGAGTGCTGCGATTTTTCTGTGTCATTCCTTCTTTTGAGTACTGGGAAATTTTCAAATTCTACCGCATACAGACGATATAAATATTGATCTTCTCAAGTTTTTGTCCTCGCTTCCTTCAAAACTCATTAAGACATTCCTTTTTTAAAAAAGCGCCGATCATGGGTGGAAGTGTTACCGATAGAAGTTCCTGAACGTTTTATAAAAGAATGTGCTTTGGCGGAATCATGCGAAGCAGCCGATTTGAATGAAAACAGCAATACATTGACTATGAAAAGCGTGGTGTTTTTATGAAAGACGTATCTATTTCCTCTTTGGAAAATATGAAATTAAAAGAACTATATGAACTGGCCAGACATTATAAAATCTCCTACTACAGCAAACTGACTAAAAAAGAATTAATCTTTGCCATCCTGAAAGCCAACGCCGAGCAGGAGGATCTTCTGTTTATGGAAGGCGTGCTCGAAATCATCCAATCGGAAGGATTCGGCTTCCTCAGACCGATTAATTACTCGCCAAGCTCAGAAGACATCTATATTTCTGCTTCCCAGATCCGCCGCTTTGATTTAAGAAACGGTGACAAAGTATCCGGCAAGGTGCGTCCGCCGAAAGAAAACGAACGCTATTACGGACTTTTGCACGTTGAAGCGGTAAATGGAGACGATCCGGAATCTGCGAAAGAGCGCGTTCATTTTCCCGCGCTGACACCGCTTTATCCGGACCGCCAAATGGTGCTTGAGACGAAACCGAATTATCTCTCAACAAGAATTCTCGATATGATGGCTCCCGTCGGTTTCGGCCAGCGCGGTCTGATCGTGGCGCCGCCGAAAGCCGGTAAAACCATGCTGTTAAAAGAAATCGCTAACAGCATTACGACAAATCAGCCTGACGCTGAATTGATCGTTCTCTTAATTGATGAAAGACCGGAAGAAGTAACGGATATTGAACGTTCCGTAGCGGGCGATGTCGTCAGCTCGACGTTCGATGAAGTGCCGGAAAATCACATTAAGGTAGCGGAGCTTGTGCTTGAACGGGCGATGCGTCTCGTTGAACACAAAAAAGACGTTATCATTCTGATGGACAGCATTACCCGCCTGGCACGGGCCTACAACCTCGTTATCCCGCCAAGCGGACGTACGCTTTCCGGCGGGATTGACCCGGCTGCGTTCCATCGTCCGAAGCGCTTTTTCGGTGCCGCGAGAAACATTGAAGAGGGCGGCAGCCTGACCATTTTGGCGACGGCGCTCGTAGACACGGGTTCCCGGATGGATGACGTCATCTATGAAGAGTTTAAAGGAACGGGCAACATGGAGCTTCACCTTGACCGTTCTCTCGCGGAAAGACGGATTTTCCCGGCGATCGATATCCGCCGCTCCGGCACGCGGAAGGAAGAGCTGCTCGTGCCGAAAGAGCATCTTGACCGTCTATGGGCGATCCGCAAATCGATGTCTGATTCTCCGGACTTCGCAGAGAAGTTTATGAGAAAAATGAAAAAAACAAAAACGAATCAGGAATTCTTCGATCTGATCAACCAAGAATGGAAGCAGGCAAACCTTTCATCATCAGCCCGCCGCTGATAAAAAATGTATTTGCAAATGCAGTAAATGACTGATATAATTCTCTCATATGCGTTCCGGATTCGCTCCGGAATAATAACTCTGTTTCCACACGGGATTCAGGGCGGAAGGAGATGGATACAATGAAAGCAGGAATTCATCCTAATTTCAAAAAAGCAACAGTTAAATGCGCTTGCGGAAATGAATTTGAAACAGGCTCAGTAAAAGAAGAGGTACGCGTTGAGATTTGCTCTGAATGCCACCCATTCTACACTGGACGTCAAAAATTCGCTTCTGCTGATGGTCGTGTTGATCGCTTTAACAAAAAATACGGTCTTAAGTAATAATAGATTTTACAGGCAGGCAAGAATTGCTTCTTGCCTGTTTTTTATGTCCATAAACAGGAAAAAAAGGGGAGCGGATAGCCTATGTACATAATGAAGCAAAGCGGATGGCTTGAGCTGATATGCGGCAGCATGTTCTCTGGGAAATCAGAAGAGCTGATCCGCAGAGTGAAAAGAGCGACTTATGCGAAGCAGGAGGTCAAGGTGTTCAAACCTGCCATTGATAATCGCTACAGTGAGGAGGCTGTCGTTTCTCACAACGGCACCTCCATGACAAGCCACGTCATCTCGTCTTCGGCTGAAATATGGGATCATATCAGTGAAAGCACGGACGTCATTGCGGTAGATGAAGTGCAGTTTTTCGGCGAATCGATCATCGGCGACTTATCCTCGCTTGCGGATAAAGGCTATCGTGTCATCGCGGCCGGACTTGATATGGATTTCCGGGGAGAGCCGTTCGGCGTGGTGCCGAATCTGATGGCGGTTGCCGAATCAGTGACGAAGCTGCAGGCGGTCTGCTCCGTTTGCGGGTCGCCGGCAAGCCGTACGCAGCGTTTGATTGACGGGAAGCCCGCTTCCTATGATGATCCGGTCATTTTAGTCGGCGCGTCGGAGTCATACGAAGCGAGATGCAGACATCATCACGAAGTGCCGAAAAAACAGTCTGATAAATAACCCTTTTCATGAAAACATCGGTAAAAAATCCGGTGTTTTTTTGACGTTTTTTCAAAAATTGTAGTTAAATAACTTAAAAAAGAGTATGAAAAAATTAAGTAATTTTCATCTCTTGAATTTTCATTTTTACAGGCATAAAATGACTAAGTAATGTAAATAGTTATGAGACATTGTTCGAATAATTGTCAAAAAAAGATATAGCAGATCGCGATCACACTGGCCAAAATGGGTAATTACTTAACTTTGTTAACTATTTGAAGAAAGAAGGAGATTTTCTTGAATAATATTAAAGTAACGAAGGAAGGCAACTTAGAAACTACTTTAAGAGGAAAAGAAGTTCTATCTATCCCTACTTTAAATAAAGGTGTTGCGTTTTCAGCAGAAGAAAGAAAAAGCCTTGGATTAGACGGGCTGCTTCCTCCGACCATTCTGTCTCTTGATGAGCAGGCAAAACGCGCATACGAGCAGTTTCAAGCTCAGCCGGACCGCCTTCGCCAAAACGTATATTTGAATGATTTGCAAAACCGTAACGAAGTTCTTTTCTTTAAATTGCTTCAAAACCATCTTCGTGAAATGCTGCCGGTTGTTTACACACCGACTGTCGGTGAAGCGATTCAAGAATACAGCCATGAGTACAGAAGACCTCAAGGGATTTACCTTTCTATCGACAATGTAGAAGGAATCGAAGAGGCATTTGAAAACCTTCATGCCACTGCCGGAGATATTGATTTGATCGTTGCGACAGACTCAGAAAGCATCCTCGGAATCGGTGACTGGGGTGTAGGCGGTATCAACATCGCCATCGGTAAATTAGCCGTATACACAGCGGCTGCCGGTATTGACCCAAGCCGTGTTATTCCTGTCGTTCTTGACGTCGGTACGAACAATGAAAAACTTCTGAACGATCCTTTATACATCGGTAACCGTCATGAACGTATCCAAGGCGAACGTTATGAAGCTTTCATTGACGCTTATGTAAAAGCTGCGCTTAAATATTTCCCTAAAGCTCTTCTTCACTGGGAAGACCTTGGAAACAAAAACGCGCGCAATATCATGAAGAAATACAACCATGAAATTCTTACATTCAACGATGACATTCAAGGAACAGGCGCGATTACGCTTGCAGGTGTGCTTGCGGCTATGAAGAAAACAGGCGCGTCTATTAAAGACCAGCGTGTGGTTGTCTTCGGTGCGGGATCTGCCGGAATCGGAATCGCTGACCAAATCCGCGACACTATGGTGCTTGCCGGTCTTTCTGAAGAAGAAGCCAACAAAGCGTTCTACACAATGGACTACAGAGGCTTGTTAATTGAAGGTATGGAAAACATTCTTGATTTCCAAGAGCCGTACCTGCGCACAGCTGAAGAAATTAAAGATTGGAAACGCGATGAAAACGGACAAATTCCTTTCATTGAAGTGATCCGTCAAGCGAAACCGACAATCTTAATCGGTACATCAGGCCAAAGCGGCGCGTTCAGTGAAGAAATCGTCAAAGAAATGGCAAAACACGTTGAGCGTCCGGTCATCATGCCGATGTCTAACCCGACACCGCTTGCTGAAGCCGTTCCTAGCGATCTTTTCAAATGGACTGACGGCAAAGTGCTTGTGGCGACAGGAAGCCCGTTTGAGAATGTAGAGTACAATGGCGTTTCTCATGAAATCGGACAATCTAACAACGCATTTGCGTTCCCTGGACTTGGTCTCGGTTCAATCGTTGTAGAAGCGAAAGTGATTACTCCTGCAATGTTTGCGGCAACTGCTGACGCAATCGCAGAAAGCGTTGATTTTGAAACACCGGGTGCAGGCCTTCTGCCGAGCATGAGCGACTTACAAGAAGTTTCAATTAAAGTTGCGATCGCCGTAGCGGAAACTGCCATTAAAGAAGGCGTGGCAAACCGCATTCCTGAAAATGTAGAACAAGCCGTTCTTGATGCAATGTGGAAACCGCAATATAAACAAGTTATCGCTAAATAATTTTACGATTAATTTTACAGTCCGAGGGAAAGCTTTTATGTAAAGGCTAAAGTATACGGACATTAAGGATTTGGAGGAGAATATTTTGAGCTTCTTAGATATTTTAATCCTCCTGGCGCCGATCTTTTTCGTGATCGTGCTGGGATGGTTCGCAGGTCGCTTCGGAAGTTATGACGCGAAGTCAGCAAAAGGGGTAAGCACCTTAGTTACGAAGTACGCGCTTCCGGCGCATTTTATCGCAAGTATTTTAACCACTTCAAGAAGTGCGTTTTTATCACAGGTTCCTTTAATGATCGCTTTGATCATTGGGATTGTCGGATTCTTTATCGTCATTCTGTTGGTTTGCAAATTTATCTTCAAGTATGATTTAACGAATTCATCTGTATTTTCTTTAAACTCTGCACAGCCGACATTTGCATTTATGGGTATTCCGGTACTCGGAAGCTTATTCGGAGCAAACGAAGTAGCGATTCCTATCGCCGTTACGGGTATCGTGGTTAACGCCATCCTTGACCCGCTTGCGATCATTATCGCTACTGTCGGAGAGTCATCTAAGAAACAAGACAGCGAAAACGAGAACTTCTGGAAAATGACTGGTAAGTCTATTCTTCACGGTCTTTCCGAACCGCTTGCGGCTGCACCGCTTATCAGTATCATCCTGGTACTCTGCGGTGTGACACTCCCTGGCTTGGGTGAAAAAATGCTTGATCAGCTCGGAAGCACAACATCAGGTGTTGCACTCTTTGCCGTCGGTGTAACTGTCGGTATCCGCAACATCAAGCTCAGTCTGCCGGCTTTCGGTATCGCTTTGTTAAAAGTTGCCGTTCAGCCTGCGCTGATGTACTTGATCGCTCTTGCAGTCGGACTTCCGGCTGACCAGATCACGAAAGCGGTATTGCTCGTTGCATTCCCTGGATCTGCGGTAGCGGCGATGATTGCCACACGTTTCGAAAAACAAGAGGAAGAAACTGCGTCCGCGTTCGTGATCAGTGCGATTTTATCTCTCATCTCACTGCCGATCATCATTGCGCTGACTGCATAATGAAAAGCTCCCTGTTTCAGGGAGCTTTTTTGATTAGAATTGAAATTTAAAAGGCGAAAATCTCGTTTTTTTTCTGGGTTTCTTATGTTCTGAAGAAGCGGCTGTTTCTGAGAGGGGAGCTGTCTGGGCAAGTTCCTGGATGCGGGAGGCCAATGTCTGCAATTCGGTATTGAGGTCGTCAATTTCCCGTCTGTGCTGAAGAAGCTGATAAGACACCCCTTCATCCGCCTTTTGTTTCAGCTGGCGTTCAAGCTCCTCTATCCTTGAAAGCAGATGGTTCTCACCTTGTTTCTCTTTCGTGAGAATGTCCAGTTTGCGCTCCAGCTCTGCCAACCTTTGTTCAGCGCCGCCATTGATTTTCGGACGCTGCAAAATGAAGCCTGTCCGTTTTTTCGGCTGCCGGGGCACTTGAACGTCCAGAAGGGCAGTGCCTTCAGAAATTTGCCGTTTGACCGATTTCAGCACATCAAGATCTTCAGGTGTAAAGGAATAATGTCCGAGCTCATTCCGCTCAGCCGGAAGATTCAGCTGCTTGACCCACCTTTGCACCGTTTTTGCGGAGACACCGAGCTCTTTCGCGGCCATGTTTGTATTCATGATCACATACCTCCTTTTTGCTAGGTATTCGACCATGAGGCGGCGTTCCCTTCATGTTAGACAAAACAAGAAGGAATTCGCCAAAGAAAGCGGCATTTCTTCAAAAAACGTTACGCTTCATACAATTCAAGCGGAAGCTTGTCGGGATCGAAGAAAAAGGTAAACCGTTTCCCCGTCAGAGGATCGGTTCTGATCGGTTCTGTGCCGACGCCCTTTTCCTTTAACTCCCTGACGGCTGCTTCAAGATCGTTTACGGTGAAGGCGAGATGCCGGAGACCCGCGGCTTCCGGTCTGGTCGGCCGTTCGGGCGGATCGGGAAAGGAAAACAATTCAATCGCATACACGCCGTTCAGCGCCAGATCGAGTTTATAAGATTCCCGTTCCTTTCGGTATGTTTCTTTTATAATGCCGAAACCGAGTATCTCGGTGTAAAAAGCTTTCGACTTTTCATAATCAGAGCATATGATTGCTATATGGTGTATGGATTTCAGCATATCCGCCCCTCCTTTTTTGCTTCAGTATAACAGAGGCGAATTGCTTTTGACTGGTGATAAGCCCTATACTATAATGAGAATGTTACGCACAGGAAAACAGAGGTGAAGACCGTGTTAGACCGTTTACAGTCAATTGAACAACGATACGAAAAATTAAATGAGCTTTTAAGTGATCCGGAAGTGGTCAACGATCCGAAAAAGCTTAGAGAATATTCGAAAGAGCAATCTGATATACAAGAAACCGTTGAAGTCTATAGACAATACAGAGACGCATCAGAACAGCTTGCCGATGCAAAAGCGATGCTTGAGGAAAAGCTTGATGCCGATATGAGAGAAATGGTGAAGGAAGAAATCTCCGAACTGCAGGGAGAGACGGAAACCTTATCAGAGCGTTTGAAAGTGCTCCTCATCCCGAAAGACCCGAACGATGACAAAAACGTAATCATGGAGATCCGCGGAGCAGCGGGAGGAGAAGAAGCCGCGCTGTTTGCGGGAAATCTCTACAGAATGTACTCCCGTTACGCCGAAATCCAAGGCTGGAAGACTGAAGTCATGGAAGCAAACGTGACCGGAACGGGCGGTTACAAAGAAATCATCTTTATGATTACGGGAAAAGGCGCATACTCCAAGCTGAAGTATGAAAATGGCGCGCACCGCGTACAGCGTGTGCCGGAAACGGAATCAGGCGGCCGTATTCATACATCCACGGCGACGGTGGCGTGTCTTCCTGAAGCGGAAGAAGTAGAAGTGGACATCCACGAAAAAGACATCCGCGTCGATACATTCGCATCAAGCGGACCGGGCGGACAAAGCGTAAACACGACGATGTCGGCCGTACGCCTGACGCATTTACCGACCGGTGTCGTCGTATCCTGTCAGGATGAAAAATCTCAGATTAAAAACAAAGAAAAAGCGATGAAGGTGCTCCGCGCCAGAATCTATGACAAATTCCAGCAGGAAGCTCAGGCTGAATATGATCAGACCCGTAAATCAGCCGTCGGATCAGGCGACCGTTCCGAGCGTATCCGCACATACAATTTCCCGCAAAACCGTGTGACGGATCACCGCATCGGCCTGACGATTCAAAAGCTGGATCAAATCCTGGAAGGCAAGCTTGATGAAGTGGTTGAAGCGTTAATCGTAGAAGACCAGTCAAGCAAGCTCCAGCAGGCGGAAAATTAAGATGAAGACCGTTTTTGAAGCCCTAAGCTGGGCTTCTTCTTATTTAACCGAAGCGGGAAGAGAAAAAAACGCGGCCGAGCTGCTGCTGTTAAATGATACTGGAATGGATCGGAGCAAGCTTCTCGCAAGTCTGCAGGAGCCCGTCGGCGAGGACGAGCTTTATCGATTCAGGCGGCACGTGGAGATGCATAAAGAAGGTATTCCGATTCAATATATTATCGGGAAAGAACAGTTTTACGGCAGGGAATTTTTTGTGAATGACGATGTTCTCATTCCGCGTCCGGAAACGGAAGAAGTCGTCTTTCATCTGCTGGACAGACAGAAGCGGGCATTTTCCGAGGCAGAACGCCTGAACGTCATTGATATCGGTACGGGGAGCGGTGCCATTGCGGTGACGCTCGCCCTTGAATGCGGACATTTTTCAGTATCGGCTTCGGATATTTCAAAAGAAGCGCTGCAGGTGGCGGAAAGAAATGCGCAAAACCTCGGAGCGGACGTCTGTTTTTTGCAGGGAGATCTGTTAACTCCTTTTATTTCATCAGGGAAAAAAGCGGATATTATTGTTTCCAATCCGCCGTATATTTCTGAAGAAGAAATGGCCGATTTGTCGGATATCGTCCGTTTCCATGAGCCGCTTCATGCTCTTACGGACGGCGGTGACGGTTTGAAATTCTACAAGCGGTTTATGGAGGAGCTGCCTCTTGTCATGAAAGATAAAGCGCTTGTCGTCTTTGAAATCGGATATAATCAGGGGAAAGCCGTGAAAGACCTGTTCCGTCATTCCTTTCCGAATGCGGAAGTGGAAGTCGTACAGGACATCAACGGAAAAGACAGAACCGTATCCGCGGTCATCACATCATGAAAAAAGCCCGCCGGTGACGCACACGGCGGGCTTTTGTTACAATGGAAAGAAAATGAAAGGGGCATCCGCCTTGAAAAAAGCGTTCGCCTTCGGATGTATACTCGCCGCCGCAGCTTATGCGGCGGGGTTTGTTCTGCCGTTTGGCGTTGATATCATTTTCGGCGCCGTTACGGCTGTTCTTATCGTCACAGCGATCATCGTTTCAGGGCTGGCCGTAAGCGGAGCGGAGCAGCGGGCCAATTATCATTCTGAAACAGAAGAAGGACGGCACGCCCGTTTAAAGATGGCCGCCGTTTTCTTTTGCGCCGCTCTCCCTTCAGCCGGCTGTCTGCTGATTACGCTTCTGTAGCCGGATTTTGTCTTTGCAGCAATACGGAATCCCATACCCAATAGACGACGGCTGTTAAAACCGCAAAGATATAAAAGGCTGAATTAGAAAACAGAGATTGGCCTGACGGCTGCAAAAGACCGAAGATGATCCCGTTTGCAATGAATGACACCCCTAAATAATAAAGAAAATACAGCGGATGAAATCTCTTCGGCTTTTTATTCAGAAAGTATTGAAGCGGCAGCGCAAAAATCAAATAAGGAAACAGAAAATAAAACGCCATCGAAATGAAAGCCGCGATAATGAATTGATGAACATACAAAATAGAATAAATGACAGACATACATGCCGCCGACAGCAGCACGGTGTAATTATATTTCATCTGAAAACCTCCTATCAAAATAATATCGTACCATATTTTGAATCTGTCAATGCAGATTATCAGCTTGCTAGATTTTTTTCTTCCCGCCGGTTTAAACCTTTTTCGTCATGTCCATAATGGGACTAGATAAAAAAAGCACGGAGAGGAACGGTGGGGACCGATGAAACAGACAATGATGATCTGCATATATATTTTTCTTTTATTATCAGGAGCGCTTGCGGGTTTGACAAAAGAAGAAACGGCGCGGGCATCAGCCGATGAGCCCGTCGTCATACCGGATGAAGCGATCCGGCTCAGAATTTTGGCCAACAGTGATAACGATGAGGATCAAAAGCTCAAGCGCCAGATCAGAGATGCTGTAAACAAGCAAATCACGGACTGGGTGAAAGATATAACTTCCATTGAAGAAGCGCGGCGGCTCATTCGTTCGAAGCTTCCTGAAATTAAAGAAATCGCCAAACAGACGATGAAAGAAAAGGGTGCGCATCAATCCGTTTCAGTTCAATTCAATAAAATCTCGTTTCCGACAAAGCTCTACGGCAATATGGTCTATCCGGCCGGAAAATATGAAGCGATTTTAATTACACTCGGCAATGGCGAGGGCGCCAACTGGTGGTGCGTCTTGTTTCCGCCGCTGTGCTTCCTTGATTTCTCAAACGGCGAAGCGGTGAAAGATCAGGAAGACGGCGGACAGAAGCAGGAAGAAACGCAGAAACAGACTAAAAAAGTGCTGGATGACGTAAAAGCAAAGGCTGATAAAGCGAAGAAAGAAAATAAAGATGACGATGATACCGAAGTGAAGTTTTTCCTCGTCGATTGGATTTCAGATCTATTTTCCTGAAGCAAAAGGCATAAATCCGGATTCGATTCATAGATTGGAAGAAAGAGTTGATCGAAACGGAGGGAAATATATGTTTTATCAGCTGAGAGTGGCAAGAGATCAAGATACGGAGGCGCTGGAGGCCTTTTTGAAAAAGGCTGATACGGCACATGCGGAAATCGATCAGCAGATCAGCCGTTTTATCGTGCTGGAAGACAGTGAAAAAAAGATTGCCGCCTGTCTCGGGATCGAAAAATTCAGCGGCGGAAAAGGGCTTCTCCGTTCACTCGTCATGTCGGACAGGCTGAATCAAAGCCATATCGTTACACTGTTTCAAAGTATGGATGTGCTGTGCAAAAAACATGAGATTCAAGATGTCTACTTAGTCGCCAATCAGCCCTCATCTGCTGAGTTTCTGAATGTGATGGGATTTGAAGCGTGCGCCGATGCGCCTGATGAACTGTATACGTCCGAACATTTCCGCAACTCGTTATGCACAGAAGGTTCGTTTTTAATGGTGAAAACCTCTGCCTGATCTAACTTATACACAAGGTTATCCACTTATTAAAAAGTGTTGTCCACAGTTTGTGGATAACACTTGTTTTATTAAAGGACATCTTTTATACTTTCAAAAGGAATACACGAGAGAAAATAAAGTTTTATCGCTTTAAAATAAGGAGTTTGGTTATACATGAAAACAAGAAGATGGTTTGTGGATTGTTCCGCAGAATTATCCACAACCGATCCCCAGATTACACAAGCCGCGGAATTGCTCCGGCAGAATGAGGTTGTGGCTTTTCCGACAGAAACCGTTTACGGACTGGGCGCTAACGCTGAAAATACGGAAGCCGTAACGAAAATATATGAGGCGAAAGGAAGGCCGAGCGATAACCCGCTGATTGTGCATATATCCCATATCAGCCAGCTTGATCGTTTTATCAGCCATATTCCTGAGACGGCGAAAAAGCTGATGAAGCTATTCTGGCCGGGGGCGCTGACCCTTGTTCTGCCGTGTAAGCCCGGTGTGCTGTCACCCCGTGTCACCGCGGGACTTGAGACGGTAGCGGTCAGAATGCCTGATCATCCGGTAGCATTAGCCCTCATCAGCTCGGCCGGACTGCCGATCGCCGCGCCGAGCGCCAATTTATCAGGAAAACCGAGCCCGACGAAGGCCGAGCATGTAGCTCATGATTTAAACGGCCGCATTGCCGGTATTGTGGACGGCGGCGCGACGGGAATCGGAGTGGAATCAACCGTTCTGTCCTGTACGGGGAAACAGCCCGTGCTGCTTCGTCCGGGAGGCGTGACAAAAGAGCAGATTGAATCCGCCGCCGGTCCGGTTCTTGTGGATAAAGGGCTGACAGAAGAAGATGAGGTTCCTATTTCTCCCGGTATGAAATATACACATTACGCGCCTTCTGCGCCGATGGCTATTGCCGACGGCGGCGCCCGGAGAATTCAAGAACTGGCAGACGCATATAAAAGCCGGGGAAAACGAATCGGCATTTTGACAACAGAAGAGAACGCCGATAGTTACCAGGCTGATTATATCAAGGTCTGCGGCAGACGCGCCGACCTTGAAACAGTGGCGTCCGCCTTATACGATGCGCTCCGCAGCTTTGATGAAGCGGAAGTGGATATGATTATTTCTGAGTCCTTTCCGGATACCGGAGTGGGGCTCGCCGTTATGAACAGGCTGATGAAAGCCGCAGGCGGCACCGTTATCCATTAACTTGTTCTACCCCTTATCGGACATGCATAAGCTAAACAAGCGGGCACGTCCAAGGGGGTTTTTATTCATGTCGAATCTATTCATCGGGGAACTTGTCTCCTTAAGCATCATGGCATTTGCTTTGGGGACGGATGCCTTTTCCGTCGGGCTCGGAATGGGAATGATTCAGCTGAAGAAAAAACAGATTTTTCATATAGGGGTTGTCATCGGGCTGTTTCATGTCATGATGCCGCTGGCGGGAATGGCGGCCGGGCATCTGCTGTCCGGTTTTCTGGGGATGCTCGCCGTTTACATCGGCGGATCTCTTCTTTTCATTTTAGGGGTGCAGATGATGATCGCCGCGTTTAAACAATCGGACGGGCCGCTCATATCTCCGGCAGGCTCGGGACTGTTGCTGTTTGCGGTCGGTGTCAGTCTGGACAGCTTTTCTGTCGGGCTCAGTCTCGGGATGAACGGCTCCAATCCGTTTCTGGCCGTTACGCTGTTCGGGGTCTTCAGCACCGTTTTAACATGGGCGGGCCTTTTGGCGGGAAGAAAGGTGCAGTCGTGGCTCGGCTCCTACAGCGAAGCGCTTGGCGGAGCCATTTTGATCGGATTCGGGCTGAAACTGCTTTTACCGATATAAGATACGTAAAAAAAGAAACGAAGATGCCGTTTCTTTTTTCTTCATTTATAATAGGCAGTAAGAGGTGACGGACATGAAAATAATCTTTGTTTGTACAGGCAATACGTGCCGCAGTCCCATGGCTGAGGCTCTTTTTAAATCCATAGCAGAAACGAAAGGGCTGGATGTCAGCGTAAGCTCGGCCGGCGTATTCGCGTCTCCGCACGGAAAAGCGTCGGCTCATGCCGTAGAAGCGCTGTTTGAAAAACGGATCGCCCTCAATCACAGTTCATCTCCCTTATCGGAAGAACATATCGAGACGGCCGATCTGGTGCTGGCGATGACCGAACAGCATAAACAGCTGATTGAAGGCCGATATCAAAACAGTCAGGGCAAAGTCTTTACCATTAAAGAATACGTAACGGGGGAAAACGGCGATATCTCTGACCCGTTCGGCGGTCCGCTTGATGTTTATAAACAGACGCGGGACGAACTGGAGGAGCTGCTGACTCTTTTGGCTGATCAATTGCTTGACGGGAAAAGCAAGTAATCTGTCAGAAAATCTGCAAACAGGTCATTTGCAAAACGAATGTGAAAGAGTAGAATGAAATCAACGGATTTCGTAATAAAAAGGACAAGCACACTGGGCTGTCTTCGCCCAGCCACACCTAGGAGGTAAATGAATGAAAGTAGCTATTGCGTCAGATCACGGCGGCGTCCATATCCGCGAAGAAATAAAAAGTCTTTTGGATGAATTGCAGATTGAATACATTGATATGGGCTGTGAATGCGGCGCCGGCTCTGTCGATTATTCAGACTACGCTTTTCCGGTAGCGGAAAAAGTGGTGAACGGCGAAGCTGACAGGGGAATTTTAATTTGCGGCACAGGCATCGGCATGAGCATCTCCGCAAATAAGGTAAAGGGCATACGCTGTGCGCTTGCCCATGACACCTTCAGCGCAAAAGCGACGCGTGAACACAATGACACGAATGTTCTTGCGATGGGCGAACGCGTCATCGGCCCGGGGCTGGCGCGCGAAATCGCAAAAGTCTGGCTGACGACTGAATTTACGGGCGGCCGCCACGAACGGCGGATCGGCAAAATCGCAGATTACGAAGAAAAAAATCTGTAAGAGGTGCTGGACAATGGAAGAGATGAAGCAAAAATGGACGGACATGCTGACTGAGTTTCAAGAGCAGGCAGGACTGACGGACGGCAGTCTGCTGGTGATCGGGTGCAGTACAAGTGAAGCCGCCGGAAGCCGGATCGGCACCGCCGGAAGCGGGGATTGGGCTGAATTGATATACGGCGGACTTAACCGGTTTAAGGAAAAAACGGGTGTGCATCTTGCTTTTCAATGCTGCGAGCATTTAAACAGGGCGCTTGTCATTGAAGCGGAAACGGCCGAGCGATTCAGGCTCCCCATTGTTTCAGCCGTCCCCGTCCCGAAAGCGGGCGGAGCGATGGCCTCTTATGCATACCGGCAGATGCGTTCTCCAGTGCTCGCTGAATCGATTCAGGCTGACGCTGGGATTGACATCGGTGATACGTTCATCGGCATGCATCTGAAACCCGTTGCCGTCCCTGTCCGGATATCGAGCCGTGAGCTTGGAGAAGCACATGTGACGATGGCCCGGACAAGACCGAAGCTGATAGGCGGAATTCGCGCCGTTTATGAATGCGAATGATGAAAATGCTTTTCCTGTATAATGTTCGTGTTTTCTAATTAAATTTTGTGATTTTTTTAAATAAGCTGTTACATTCACCTGAAAAACCATGTACAATAAGGGTGGTAAAAATAAAGAACAGGAAACGGATAGGAGAGGATCTCGCTGATGAAACATTTACCTGTACAAGATAAACAAGTGTTTAACGCCATCAAAGATGAGCGTAAGCGTCAACAGACTAAGATCGAATTAATTGCTTCTGAAAACTTCGTGACGGAAGCGGTAATGGAAGCACAAGGCTCTGTTTTAACAAACAAATATGCTGAAGGCTACCCCGGCAAACGCTACTACGGCGGCTGTGAGCATGTTGATGTCGTTGAGGACATCGCCCGCGACCGCGCGAAAGAGATTTTCGGAGCTGAGCATGTAAACGTTCAGCCGCACTCAGGCGCTCAGGCGAACATGGCTGTTTACTTCACGATTTTAGAGCACGGCGACACGGTGCTCGGGATGAACCTCTCCCACGGCGGCCACTTAACACACGGAAGCCCGGTTAATTTCAGCGGCGTTCAATACAACTTTGTAGAATACGGTGTCGATAAAGACACGCAATATATAGATTATGAAGATGTGCGTGAAAAAGCGCTGGCGCATAAGCCGAAACTCATCGTTGCCGGAGCGAGCGCATACCCCCGCACGATCGACTTTAAAAAATTCCGTGAAATCGCTGATGAAGTCGGCGCTTACTTCATGGTAGACATGGCGCATATCGCGGGTCTTGTCGCAGCCGGTCTTCATCCGAATCCGGTTCCTTACGCTGACTTTGTAACGACAACGACTCACAAAACACTTCGCGGACCCCGCGGAGGAATGATCCTTTGCCGTGAAGAGTTCGGCAAGAAGATTGATAAATCCATTTTCCCGGGAATCCAAGGCGGACCGCTTATGCATGTCATCGCGGCAAAAGCCGTTTCTTTCGGAGAAGTGCTTGAAGATGATTTCAAAACATATGCGCAAAACGTCATCTCGAACGCGAAGCGCCTGGCTGAGTCTCTGAACAAAGAGGGCATTCAGCTCGTATCAGGCGGAACGGATAACCATCTTGTGCTTGTCGACCTCCGTTCTCTCGGACTGACCGGAAAAGTCGCTGAACACGTTCTTGATGAAATCGGCATTACATCTAATAAAAACGCGATCCCTTACGATCCGGAAAAACCGTTCGTCACAAGCGGAATCCGTCTCGGTACGGCAGCTGTGACAAGCCGCGGCTTTGACGGTGACGCGCTTGAAGAAGTCGGCGCCATCATCGGCCTCGCGCTGAAAAATCATGAAGACGAAGCAAAACTTGAAGAAGCGAGACAGCGCGTATCTGCCTTGACTGAAAAGTTCCCTTTATATAAAGAACTGGACTATTAATAAGGAAGAAACCCGCCGGAACCTTAATCCGGCGGGTTTTTTTATGATTTTCTTGAAACTGTTTGTCTTTTTCTGTAGAATCAATAGAAGTGTGAAAAAGTCACTCGGACAACAAAAAAGGAGCTGAACACAGTATGGGAAAGGTTTACGTATTTGATCATCCTTTAATCCAGCATAAGCTGACATATATTCGGAATGAAAATACAGGCACAAAGGATTTCAGAGACCTTGTGGACGAAGTCGCATCACTGATGGCGTTTGAAATTACACGTGATCTTCCTCTTAAAGAAGTGGAAGTGAAAACACCTGTTCAAACAGCGACATCCAAAGTGATTTCAGGGAAGAAACTCGGTATCGTGCCGATCCTGAGAGCGGGTCTCGGAATGGTTGACGGCATGCTGAAATTAATCCCGGCCGCTAAAGTGGGACATGTCGGATTATACCGTGATCCGGAAACCTTAAAACCGGTGGAATACTATGTCAAGCTTCCTTCTGATGTAGAAGAACGCGAATTTATTGTCGTGGATCCGATGCTTGCTACGGGAGGCTCTGCGGTGGAAGCGATAAACAGCCTGAAAAAGCGCGGCGCGAGAAACATTCGTTTTATGTGTCTTGTAGCGGCTCCAGAAGGCGTGGAAGAGCTGCTGAAACATCATTCTGACGTTGATATTTATATCGCCGCCCTTGATGAAAAACTGAATGAAAAAGGCTATATCGTTCCGGGCCTCGGTGACGCGGGTGACAGACTGTACGGAACCAAATAAATCGGAAAACCTCATTCAGGGGGTTTTCTTTTTTTATCCAGATATTTGCTGAATGGGCAGAGTTCATACATTTATAGGTGAATTTGTGAACATTCTGTGTATGCTTTCGGTATAAAAAGTTTTTTAACTTTAAACAGATTGACACATGTTAGGGGCTATTGTATGCTAAACGAGGGTATTATGAGAAGGTTTTCATTCCTTTCATTTCTAGTATCCATCCTCAATTTAAATCCTCCAAAAAACCCGTTATATGAGGATTTATCTAAGCGAATGAAACAGCATCCCGTGGCATCAGGAGGATGAGTGGTTTTTTCGAACAGGCCGTTTTGCGGGACAAAAAAAGGCCTTCTGCAAAGGGTTAACCGCATGTTTTGCCGTATCCAGGAATTATATTACATTTTCATCAGGAGACAGATAGTTGATGGACGATCCCAATCTTACATTCAGCAGACAACGGAGATATGTATTTGTAATCTTAGCAATCTATTTGCTGGGATATGGTCTTACGGCGTATAAAACTGTTTTTTTAGGCCTCTTTTTGGGAACTGTTTTCAGTTTGTTTAATTTGTGGCTCTTGACCAGAAGAATGAATGCTTTTGACAAGGCCGTGGCGAAAGGAAAGTCCATACGATCACTCGGGAGCGCAGCGCGTTGGTGCAATGCGATACTTGCGATGGCTGTCGCCTTTAAATATCCCGATAAAGTCAGTGTGGCAAGTGTGATTATTGGATTAATGACAATTTATCCCGTCATTATGATAGATTCCATTATTCAGCTCAAACGTTCATCAATGGAAGAGAGGTGAAAACCCATTGAATCACGATTACAGAACTATTGATTTGTTTGGTCTTACTTTTAATCTGACAAACATTCTGATGATTACTGTGGCAAGTGTGATTGTGCTGCTGATTGCGATTCTCACCACGAGAACGCTGTCCATCCGTCCGGGAAAAGCCCAGAACTTCATGGAATGGATTGTTGATTTTGTCCGCAATATTATAGGCAGTACAATGGATTTAAAAACAGGGGCTAACTTCTTGGCGCTTGGTGTAACCTTGCTGATGTACATATTTGTATCAAATATGCTGGGGCTGCCGTTTTCTGTAACGGTCGGACACGAGCTTTGGTGGAAATCACCGACGGCCGATCCGGCTATTACTCTGACTCTAGCCGTTATGGTTGTGTCGTTAACGCACTATTACGGCGTGAAGATGAAAGGTTTGAAGGAATACTCTAAGGATTACCTCAGACCGGTTCCGCTTATGTTCCCGATGAAGATCATTGAGGAGTTTGCGAATACGCTGACACTCGGACTTCGTCTTTACGGTAACATTTTCGCCGGGGAAATTCTTCTTGGCCTGCTTGCGAATCTGGCGACGAATTTCTACTCAAACAGCTTCTTTCTCGGTTTGGTCGGCACAGTCGGAGCCATTCTTCCGATGCTTGCATGGCAGGCGTTCAGCTTGTTCATCGGTACCATCCAGGCATTTATCTTTACGATGCTGACGATGGTGTACATGTCACACAAAATCAGTCATGATCATTAAAATCATATATCCATTCGGATAACATTTTAAAGGAGGAACTTTTTCATGAATTTAATAGCAGCTGCAATTGCAATCGGTTTAGGTGCACTTGGTGCAGGTATTGGTAACGGTCTGATCGTTTCACGTACGGTAGAGGGAATCGCCCGTCAGCCGGAAGCAGGAAAAGAACTTAGAACTCTTATGTTCATGGGTATCGCATTGGTTGAGGCCCTTCCGATTATCGCTGTCGTTATCGCGTTCTTAGCGTTCTTTGGCTAAGCAAAAAAGCCTTATATGAACTAAAAATGGCGAAGATCACTCTAAGAGAACCTTCGCCATTGCTTTATGTCTGATAAGCACGCCGTCCCAAAACGGCTTTTTATCAGCAGAGAAAACCTGCAGAAGGGAGTTGCCGTAGTAGATGTCTCAATTACCTCTTGAATTAGGACTGTCGTTTAACGGCGGAGATATCCTATTCCAATTGTTAGCTATGCTAGTTTTATTAGCGCTTCTCAAGAAATTCGCTCTTGGACCGCTATTAAATATAATGAAACAGCGTGAAGATCATATCGCCGGCGAAATTACGTCCGCTGAAGAAAGAAATAAAGAAGCGCAGAAGCTGATTGAAGAGCAGCGCGTTCTTTTAAAAGAAGCGAAACAGGAATCACAATCACTCATTGAAAATGCGAAAAAACTGGGTGAAAAGCAGAAGGAAGACATTATCCAGGCTGCACGCGCCGAGTCTGAAAGATTGAAAGAAGCGGCGAGAACCGAAATTGTCAAAGAAAAAGAACAAGCGGTTTCCGCACTTCGCGAGCAAGTCGCATCACTATCTGTCTTAATCGCATCGAAAGTGATTGAAAAAGAGCTTGATGAACAAGCCCAGGAACAACTGATTCAGGACTATCTTAAAGAGGTAGGAGAAAGCCGATGAGTGGATCTGCTGTCTCTAAACGATACGCGTCAGCGCTTTTCGACATTGCCGTTGAGACTTCTCAAATCAATGAAATCGAAGAAGAGCTTACCGTACTAAAAGAAGTGTTCCGGAACGAAGCCGGATTACAGGAAGTGTTAAGCCATCCGAAGGTATCGGCCGCTAAGAAAAAAGAGCTGATTCAGCAATCGTTCGGCGCACTGTCTGAGTCTGTGCTGCATACGATTTTTCTTCTGATTGACCGCCGCCGGTCTTCGATTGTGCCTGATCTCACAGACGAGTTTATCAAACTTGCCAATCAGGCTCGTCAGACAGAGGACGCGGTTGTTTATTCAGTAAAACCGCTGTCAGAAGCGGAAATGTTATCATTGTCTCAAGTGTTTGCAAAAAAAGCCGGAATCGCTTCGCTCAGAATCAGAAATGAAGTGCAGACGGATTTAATAGGCGGCATTAAAGTCCGCATTGGAAACCGGATTTATGACGGAAGCGTAAGCGGAAAGCTTGAGCGCATGGAACGTCAACTTGCCGGAGGAAATCGATAGAAGGGGTGAAACCTAAGTGAGCATCAAAGCTGAAGAGATTAGCACGCTGATAAAGCAGCAAATTCAAAATTACCAATCTGAAATTGAAGTTCATGACGTAGGTACAGTCATCCAAGTCGGAGACGGTATTGCGCGTGTGCACGGCCTTGACAATTGTATGGCCGGTGAACTTGTTGAGTTTTCAAACGGCGTTTTGGGTATGGCTCAAAACCTTGAAGAATCCAACGTAGGTATCGTTATCTTAGGACCTTACAGAGATATCCGTGAAGGTGATGAGGTCAAAAGAACGGGCCGCATCATGGAAGTTCCTGTAGGTGAAGAATTAATCGGACGTATCGTCAATCCGCTCGGACAGCCGGTAGACGGACTGGGTCCGATTCTGACAAGCAAAACACGTCCGATCGAAAGCCAGGCTCCAGGCGTAATGGACCGTAAATCGGTACATGAGCCGCTGCAAACGGGTATCAAAGCGATCGACGCGTTAATTCCGATCGGCCGCGGACAGCGTGAGCTGATTATCGGTGACCGTCAGACAGGTAAAACATCTGTTGCGATTGATACAATCTTAAACCAAAAAGATCAAGATATGATCTGTGTGTACGTAGCGATCGGCCAGAAAGAATCTACAGTGCGCGGCGTAGTGGAAACACTTCGTAAGCATGGCGCGCTTGATTACACGATTGTCGTGACGGCGTCCGCTTCACAGCCGGCTCCGCTTCTGTACCTTGCACCGTATGCAGGGGTGACAATGGGTGAAGAATTCATGTACAACGGCAAGCACGTTCTCGTCGTATATGATGATTTATCCAAACAAGCGGCCGCTTACCGTGAGCTGTCATTGCTTCTTCGCCGTCCGCCGGGCCGTGAAGCATTCCCTGGGGATGTATTCTATCTTCACTCCCGTCTGCTTGAGCGCGCAGCCAAGCTGAGTGACGCAAAAGGTGCAGGATCAATTACGGCGCTGCCGTTCGTCGAAACACAAGCAGGAGATATCTCCGCTTATATCCCGACAAACGTCATTTCCATTACTGACGGACAGATTTTCCTTCAATCCGACCTATTCTTCTCAGGCGTGCGTCCTGCGATCAATGCCGGATTATCCGTATCCCGTGTCGGCGGATCAGCCCAAATCAAAGCGATGAAAAAGGTAGCGGGAACATTGCGTCTTGACCTGGCTTCATACCGTGAACTTGAAGCGTTCGCCCAATTCGGATCTGATCTTGATCAGGCGACTCAGGCGAAACTGAACCGCGGTGCGCGTACAGTTGAAGTGCTGAAACAAGACTTGAATAAACCGCTTCCGGTTGAAAAACAGGTAGCCATTCTTTATGCGCTGACAAAAGGATATCTTGATGATATTCCGGTTGCGGATATCAGACGTTTTGAAGAAGAGTACTACATGTACCTTGATCAAAACCATAAAGATCTGCTTGACGGCATTGCGAAAACAGGAAACCTTCCTGCTGATGAAGACTTCAAAGCTGCAATCGAAGGCTTCAAACGCACATTTGCACCAAGCAACTAACCCTTAGAAGATGAGAGAAAAAGGTTCTCTTTTTCTCTCTTTTTACGCAAATGAAGAATAAAGGTGGTGAAATCTTTGGCCTCATTACGCGATATTAAGTCAAGGATCACGTCAACGAAAAAAACAAGCCAGATTACAAAAGCCATGCAGATGGTATCCGCTGCGAAGCTGAACCGTGCGGAAACCAACGCGAAGTCATTTGCTCCGTATATGGATAAGATCCAGGAGGTTGTGTTTAACGTCGGAAAAGGCGCGAAAAACGCGAAACACCCGATGCTTGTCTCAAGAGAAGTGAAAAAGACGGCGTATCTCGTCATTACGTCTGACCGTGGGCTTGCGGGTGCGTTTAACAGTTCGGTTTTGCGAAACGCTTACCGCACCATTCAAGAACGCCATCAGTCTAAAGATGAATACACGGTGATTGCAATCGGCAGAGTCGGCCGCGATTTCTTCAAAAAACGGGAAATGCCGATTATGTCTGAGTTAGTGGGGCTTGGCGACGAGGTCACTTTTGCTCAGATTAAAGATTTGACCCGTCAGACGGTTCAAATGTTTATCGACGGCGCTTTTGATGAACTGCATTTGGTGTATAACCATTTCGTCAGTGCGATTTCACAGGAAGTGACGGAGAAAAAAGTGCTGCCTTTAACGGATTTCGGAACGAGCGGCGGGAAGCGCACGCCTTCTTACGAGTTCGAACCGGATGAAGAAGAGGTGCTCGAAGTGCTGCTTCCTCAATATGCGGAAAGCTTAATTTACGGCGCGCTTCTTGACAGTAAAGCAAGTGAACACGCTGCGAGAATGACAGCAATGAAAAATGCGACTGATAATGCGAAAGAACTCATTGATTCACTTTCGCTTTCATATAACCGCGCGCGTCAAGCGGCGATTACACAAGAAATTACCGAAATTGTCGGCGGTGCAGCCGCTTTAGAATAGAAAGATTTTGTCAGGAGGGATAGCGATGAAGAAAGGACGCGTAAGTCAGGTGCTTGGACCGGTTGTCGACGTACGTTTCGAGGACGGCCACTTGCCTGCGATTTATAATGCGATTAAAGTTTCACAGCCAGCTACAGGCGAAAATGAAGTAGGCATCGACCTAACGCTAGAGGTTGCTCTTCATTTAGGCGATGATACAGTCCGTACAATTGCCATGGCATCTACGGACGGAATTCAGCGCGGAATGGAAGCTGTTGATACAGGTGCGCCGATTTCCGTTCCTGTCGGTGATGTGACTCTCGGACGCGTATTTAACGTACTGGGAGATAAAATTGATTTAAATGAACCGCTGCCTGCGGATGCTCAAAAGGACCCGATCCACAGATCAGCTCCTTCATTCGATGAGCTTTCAACTGAGGTTGAAATTCTTGAAACGGGAATTAAGGTTGTTGACCTGCTCGCTCCTTACATCAAGGGCGGTAAAATCGGATTGTTCGGCGGCGCCGGCGTAGGTAAAACCGTATTAATCCAGGAATTAATCAACAACATCGCGCAAGAGCACGGCGGTATTTCCGTATTCGCCGGTGTAGGAGAGCGTACTCGTGAGGGGAACGACCTTTTCTACGAAATGAGCGATTCAGGCGTTATCAAGAAAACAGCCATGGTCTTCGGACAAATGAACGAGCCGCCGGGCGCACGTATGCGTGTAGCACTGACGGGTCTAACAATGGCTGAGCATTTCCGTGATAAACAAGGACAGGACGTACTGTTCTTTATCGATAACATTTTCCGTTTCACACAAGCGGGTTCAGAGGTTTCCGCGCTTCTCGGCCGTATGCCTTCTGCGGTTGGTTATCAGCCGACGCTTGCGACAGAAATGGGTCAGCTTCAAGAGCGTATTACGTCTACAAACGTTGGTTCAGTTACATCTATCCAGGCGATCTACGTGCCTGCCGATGACTATACTGACCCGGCTCCGGCGACAACGTTCGCTCACTTGGATGCGACGACTAACCTTGAGCGTAAATTAACTGAAATGGGTATCTACCCTGCGGTTGATCCGCTGGCTTCCACTTCCCGCGCGCTTGCTCCGGAAATTGTCGGAGAAGAGCATTATGCGGTGGCGCGTGAAGTCCAGTCAACGCTTCAGCGTTACAAAGAACTTCAGGATATTATCGCGATTCTCGGTATGGACGAATTAGGTGAAGAAGACAAGCTTGTCGTTCACCGCGCACGCCGTATCCAGTTCTTCCTTTCTCAAAACTTCCACGTAGCTGAGCAGTTTACGGGACAAAAGGGTTCTTACGTGCCTGTTAAAGAAACGGTACGAGGCTTTAAAGAAATCCTTTCCGGTAAATATGACCATCTTCCGGAAGATGCATTCCGTCTTGTGGGACGCATTGAAGAAGTCATTGAGAATGCAAAAGAGATGGGTGTAGAAGTTTAATCTGGTCCTAGGAGGGTAAAAGCATGAAGACCGTTAAAGTCAATATCGTTACTCCCGACGGCCCAGTATATGATGCTGATATTGAAATGGTAAGTGTAAGAGCCGAGAGCGGTGATCTCGGTATCTTGCCTGGCCATATTCCGACCGTGGCTCCGCTTAAAATCGGCGCTGTCCGTCTTAAAAAAGAAGGGCAGACCGAATTGGCGGCTGTCAGCGGCGGATTTTTAGAAGTCCGTCCTGATCAGGTCACTATCCTTGCACAAGCCGCTGAAACAGCGGAAAGCATTGATAAAGAGCGCGCCCTTGCTGCGAAAAAGCGGGCGGAAGACCGTTTGAACAAACGATCAGATGATACTGACATTCGTCGGGCTGAGCTTGCGCTACAGCGGGCTGTAAACAGATTGGATGTTGCAGGAAACTAAAAAAGAATCCTTCTCGGCTGTCTGAGAAGGATTCTTTTTCTATATTAACGCATAAGAGATTCATAGACGCCGATAAGCGGATGATCCTCTTCTTTTTGCAGATATAAATGTTCGCAGCAGTTGTCGGTGTGCCACGTTTTGTTTCCTCTCCGCACACCCGTCGTATAGGCGCCGTCCGTATACGGATAAGGTTTGACGACCCATTCGGCATCGTCATGGTGTCTGATGGCGCAATCGATGACATACACACTGAGCATTTTCTCAAATTCGTCAATCGGCAGGTTCCAATCCGCCAAAAGCAGCTCTTGTATGCTGCGGAAGTAAAGAGCTTCCACTTCCAGCAGGCTGCCGCGTGAATAATCAAGAGAAATGTTGAAAAACTGACATAATTCTTTCAGTTCCTCTGTTTGAGACTGTCTATAATCATAGTAGAATGCTATCGCTTCCCACTCGTGGTCAAATACGGGAAGAGTTTCTCCATACTGCTTTTCCGGATGAAAAAAGGAATGATTCATATTCCCATCTCCTTTCCAAAAAAGTATACCATGCCGGAGAACGGACATTTAAGCGGGGATTGCCCCTAATTTTGGATAAAAATTCTGATGTAAAAATGATCATCTTTCTCTCTTCTTCTTATATAATAAGAGAGGATATGAGGGGCGGAAAAAATGAAAGGAGATGGGATTTGTGAATGTATTGGGGCAGCAGGCCGCAATCAGCATCCTGGTTCACCTGGTATGCATTGCGGTGACATGGTGGGCGCTTCAGGCCGTCAACTTTGATCCGCTGATCCGAAAAGGAAAAATAGTGCAGGCGAGGCTGCTGATCATTCTTCTTACCATTGCGATCGGTACGGCAGTCGCTGACTTCTTTTTAGATTATCTTACCTATTCGAAACAGCTTCCATACTTATTTTAAGATGTTTCGTCTGTTGAAATGAAGGGAATCGCTGGGTGAGAAACCAATTTTTCTTCACCCGCTTGGCGAGTTTTGACGAAGTTTTCCATGTATTGCTTTCCCCGGCTCCGGCAAAAATGGGAGTAAGGGGGAGAGATCGATATGAAGAAAAAAAGAGCAGGCCGCATCATCTTATTTTTTGTTTTTTTAAGCGCCTTAATAGCGGTATTTCATTCCATTCATGCAAGTGAGCTGTCTCCGCTTGCCCAGATTGCCGAAGGAATGGAGCGGCAGCAGGTCACTGTAGATGAATGGACGCTTCATGCGAAAGAAAATCTGAACCTGTCACTGAGTGAATTTGATGACAAGGTAAAAGAACTGAAGACGCAGTATCCGCAATATCATTGGGAATCCGCGCGGGAAGATAAAATCGTAAAGACCGTCGGCACGTATTCTGACAAAAAAAATCACACAACTTTTAAACTGCAGCTCGTCACTACCCTCAAAAACCAGAACCCAACTTCGTATTTATTATATGAGCAAATGAGCCCGGAGCAACCGGAAAACTGGAATGATACATATGAACAGTTTGAACGGCAGGCACATGACATATTTCAAAATAAAGTATTTATTTTTACTTGTCTAAAGGGTCATTTAAATGATAATATGAGTATTGTTTTGCAAAAAAAAGCAGAACAGCTCATGAAAGAATTTGAAGCAAGTCCAGTTGAACATGTAGTTGAGCCTCATTTCGTTTCTGTTTCTGCATTTACATATAAGTGGACAGATTACATCATGACATCGAAACATAAGATGAATGTGCAAGTTGCGCTTAGAAGTGCGGGAATGGGCGAAAAACATACCGTTACGGTTGGCACACCAATCGTGACGACTGAATATTAATATAGAGAATATAGGGACGCGGAGGGGAATACCTTGGAAAAAATCATCGTCCGCGGCGGTCAGAAGTTAAACGGCACAGTGAAAGTTGAAGGAGCAAAAAATGCCGTTTTACCAGTTATCGCTGCATCTTTATTAGCAAGTGAAGAAAAAAGCGTAATATGTGATGTACCTACGCTCTCCGATGTATATACAATTAATGAAGTGTTGCGTCATTTAGGAGCAGATGTGCATTTTGAGAATAATGAAGTTACCGTAAACGCTTCTTACGCTTTAGAAACAGAAGCACCTTTTGAATATGTGCGCAAAATGCGTGCGTCAGTGCTTGTTATGGGCCCTCTGTTAGCCCGTACGGGTCATTCAAGAGTAGCGCTTCCGGGCGGCTGCGCAATCGGCTCAAGACCGATTGATCAGCATTTAAAAGGCTTTGAAGCAATGGGTGCAAAAATCAAAGTAGGCAACGGCTTTATTGAAGCAGAAGTAGAAGGCCGTCTGCAGGGCGCAAAAATCTATTTAGATTTCCCAAGTGTGGGTGCGACAGAAAACTTGATTATGGCAGCTGCTTTAGCTGAAGGAACAACAACGCTTGAAAACGTGGCAAAAGAGCCTGAAATCGTTGACTTAGCGAACTATATCAATGCGATGGGCGGAAAAATCCGCGGAGCCGGCACAGGCACCATTAAAATTGAAGGTGTCGAGAAGCTTCACGGCGTAAGACACAACATCATTCCTGACCGTATTGAGGCGGGTACTTTCATGGTGGCTGCGGCTATCACGGAAGGAAATGTATTAGTGAAAGGTGCGGTTCCTGAGCATCTTACGTCTTTAATTGCGAAGATGGAAGAAATGGGAGTCAAAATTACGGATGAAGGAGAAGGCCTTCGTGTCATCGGTCCTGCCCAGCTGAAGCCGATCGACATTAAAACGATGCCTCACCCAGGATTCCCGACTGATATGCAGTCGCAAATGATGGCGCTGCTTCTCCGTGCGAGCGGAACAAGCATGATTACTGAAACTGTGTTTGAAAACCGTTTTATGCATGCTGAAGAATTCCGCCGGATGAATGGCGACATTAAAATTGAAGGACGTTCTGTGATCATTAACGGTCCTGTACAGCTGCAAGGCGCAGAAGTTGCCGCTACGGACCTGCGTGCGGGCGCGGCGCTGATTCTTGCGGGATTAGTGGCTGAAGGTCATACACGCGTCACGGAACTGAAGCACTTGGATCGCGGTTATGTGAATTTCCATAAAAAACTTGCGGCTCTCGGCGCTGACATCGAGCGTGTCGTTGATGAAACGGCCGCTGAACAAGAAAGCAAAGAAGTCGTAACTGACCTAAACGCATAATGGCTGTAAAAACAGTATGTCAATCTGGCATACTGTTTTTTTATGGTTTATCATCATTATTATGCTCTGATTTCCAAAAAAGAATACGTTTTTCGCTTGAAAAATGGAATAAAGATTCTGTCCAAAAGGAAGTCATATTAGCTTGTCCCTGCCCATAAGATGAAGTAGAGTCGAATCCCAAGCAGGAGGCAGCTGATATATGAAACCGATTGTATTTCTACTATCCGGGCTGTGTATACTTATTCTTCTAGTCCCCACCATTCTCGTCCTTCCGTTTCAGGCAGAAAAAGGAGCAGCCGTAAACAGAGAGCCCGGACACAAAACAGCACACACCACACGAGAAACAAAAGGAGCAGAAACATTGAAAGAATCACCTGTATCCATTCCGGTTTATCGGACATCCAATCATTCTGTAGAGAACATTCCGCTTGAAGAGTACGTGATCGGTGTCGTGGCTTCCGAAATGCCCGCAAACTTTAAACCGGAAGCCTTAAAAGCCCAGGCGCTCGCCGCCCGGACTTTCATCGTCAGACTGATGGTCGCTGACTCAGCCGTTCAGGCGCCGAAAGGATCACTGGTGGATGATACGCAAATGTTCCAAGTCTATCAAAGCAAAAGCCAGCTGAAAAAAGAATGGGGTTCTAAGTACGCACACAACCTCAAGAAAATCACAAACGCGGTCGCCGGCACGCAAGGAAAGATTTTAACGTACGACAACAAGCCGATTGAGGCATCTTTCTTCTCTACGAGCAACGGGTATACGGAAAATGCGGAAGCCTATTGGACAAGCGCCATTCCTTATTTAAAAAGCGTGAAAAGTCCGTGGGATAAGCAATCGCCGAAATATCTTGCCACCCAGACCTTCAGTGTGCCGGAGTTTCAGCAAAAGCTCGGCGTACAGCTCTCAGGACAAAACACGGTGGGACAGATTACAGCCAGAACGCCGGGCCATCAAGTGGCAACGGCCGTCATCAACGGCAAAAAGCTGAAGGGAAGAGACATCCGGGAAAAACTCGGACTCCGTTCTGCCGACTTTGAATGGAAACGAAACGGCGGCAGCATCACCATTACGACAAAAGGATTCGGCCACGGCGTCGGCATGAGCCAGTACGGGGCCAATTACATGGCGGAGCAGGGAAAATCAGTGGCGGACATCGTCAAGCATTATTATCAGGGAGTGGACATTTCCGAAGCAGATTCATTTTTAAACAAATATATGGCGAAAAAATAGACGCTTTCATGAGCGTCTGTTTTTTTGAAAACTATTCCATAAACGGTAAAGCAACCAACAGACTCATATAACGAAAGCCTAAAGGCTGACAAATGTCGATTGAAGGCTGAGCGCCGGGTGTAAATCACTGATAAAAATGCCGCTTCTATGTGAATATACGCAAAAATAATGAGGAACGCCGTCCTATTTATTTCCCTTTTCATCTCATTTACGATAAATATTGTTCGGCGTTGAACGTAAATCTATTGAAAAGGGGAAAAAGCAATGAAAAAAACATTTTCACTCATACTCATGCTCGGATTGATGCTGACTGCTGCATCTCCTGCTTTTGCTGCCGAGAATGCAAACGAGAAGACATTTTTATTTAAAAACAATATCGCTATTTTGCTTGATGCGAGCGGCAGTATGGCGAAACGGATTGACGGCGTTTCTAAATACAATATGGCAAAAGATGAAATTGTCCGTTTTGC
Source organism: Bacillus sp. Pc3 (assembly GCF_000815145.1). Classification (NCBI taxonomy): domain Bacteria; kingdom Bacillati; phylum Bacillota; class Bacilli; order Caryophanales; family Bacillaceae; genus Bacillus; species Bacillus sp. Pc3. Next base: position 2,461,167 of record NZ_CP010406.1, read on the forward strand.
GGATCGAATTAAGTCTACATCACAGGTCAGAATGACGGTTTTCGGTTCGGAAGGCAATAATAAAAACTCCGGAAAAGTTCAATCTTGCGAATCCATTCGCGGTGTATACGGATTCCAAAGGTTTGACAGACAGAGCTTCCTCAACTCTCTGAACGGAATCGGGCCTACGGGGTGGACACCGATTGCAAAAGCATTAGAGGATGCGAAAGCTTCTTTTAACGGCGTTCATAAATTCGGCTTTAAATCCGTTTACCTGTTGACAGACGGTGAGGAGACATGCGGAGGAGATCCTATTAAGACAGCGAAAGAACTTCGCAAACATCATATTAAAGTCAACGTGATCGGCTTTGACTTTAAAGAAGGCTTCAACGGACAGCTTCACGCAATTGCCGGTGCGGGCGGAGGAAAATATTACGAAGCTCACAGCCAAAAGGATATGAACCGCATCTTTACCCTGGAAGCGAGTTCATTAGCGGAATAAGAAAGGTGCCGTTTAGCGGCCCTTTTTTTTATTTTTATTTAACAAAAATTTCAAGAAAAGATGAAGAGAAAACTGTAAAAAGAATCAGATTCCGGACTTATATTACAAAAAGGGCGAAAAAGGCATTAAATCTGTCATCATTTATCCAATCTTTTTAGGATGATGCGCATAATTCTGTTCATTTTTAACGGTGTACAGCCGCTTATACAAAAGGAATCCCGCCCTATATCTTTTTGCATACTCCTCATCTAGCATAGAGAAGAGCCGGGGGCCCATCGGCCAAAAACAAACGGAGAGGAATGAAGGAAATGAAAAAAATGTTCACTGCGGGGATTGTCGGACTTTTGACGCTTTCACTCGGATCACCTGTTTTTGCAGCTGAGAAAAAGCACGAAGAAACAAACGTTGCCGTGCTGTTTGATGCAAGCGGAAGCATGATACAAAAAACAGGGGGAGAGCGTAAAATAGATGTCGCGAAAGAGTCTGTCACTTCTTTTGCGGAAGTTCTTCCTGAAGACACGAATCTGATGCTTCGGGTATTCGGGCATAAGGGCAATAATAAAAACTCAGGCAAAGCCGTATCATGTAATGCGACAGAAACGTTATACGGCCTTCAGCCGTACGCCGTGACTCCATTTGAGCAATCACTCAGCAAGATTAAACCGACCGGCTGGACACCGATTGCGAAAGCGCTCTCTGATACGCGTGAAGAATTTGAGCGGGCCGGCGCCACAGGGAAAAACGTCGTATATCTGATCACAGACGGTGAAGAAACATGCGGCGGTAATCCTCAGGCCGAAATTCAAAAGCTCCGTAAAGCGAACGTCAACACGATCGTCAATATCATCGGCTTCAACTTCGGCATGAAAGGAAGCGAAAGCCTTGAAAAAGCGGCGGAAGCGGGAGGCGGCACATATGTCTCAGCTGACACCGCGGACGAGTTCAAACAGGCTTGGGAAGACGCTGCAAAGGATTTAGCAAAAGAATAGGTTAAAAAAGGACGCCCGCGCGGCGTCTTTTTTGTTTAGAAAACGGAACCGCGGGAATGATACGGATAAAAGGAGATGAACGCTGTTGTTAAAAGGAGCAGGCATTATATTAGTGCTGGCGGCAGTCGTTTTTGTTCTGATGGGAATTTTTCTGAAGCTTGCCGCCTTCATATTCGTCAGTATATTGGCCATTATCGCCGCAGTTATTTTATTCACCATTCTGAGCAGACATCATCGCAATGAAACATAGAGTCCTAAGGGGGCTCTTTTTTTAAACCGCAAATTCGACAAAATACAGGGATTGTGGAAGAATAAAAGAGAAGGATACTGCGGAGGGGAAAACAGTGGATGAAAAAACAACAGCGGTAAGAGACATATACCGCTATGAAAAAGGGGTATTAACAAAGACGGCAGATCGGATGGTTTCAGAGTATCCGCTGACCGTCATGGTGAACGGACAGGAATTTGTTACGCTCGTCTGCACGCCTGACCATTTAGAGGAACTCGTCATCGGATTTCTCGCATCAGAAGGCGTCATTCGTTTTGAAAAAGAAATCAAAAGCTTTACTATAGATGAAAGTCTCGGGTTTGCATATGTTGAACTGACGAATCCCGGAGTGCTTGAGCAAAAAGACTATACGAAGAGGGTCATCGGTTCATGCTGCGGGAAAGGCCGCCATTTTTACTTTCAGCAGGATGTGAAAACGGCCAAAACCGCCGTCAGCCGTATCACCATAACTCCTGAGACGTGCCTTCGCCTGATGAAGGAGATGCAAAGCGGGAGCGGCACCTTCCGGGAAACGGGCGGCGTCCATAATGCGGCGCTGTGCGATACGGAAAAGCTGCTCTTCATGAGGACGGACATCGGGCGCCACAACGCGCTGGATAAGCTGTACGGCTGCTGTTTGAAAAACGGAATGCCCGTCCGTGACAAGCTGATCGTCTTCAGCGGCCGGATTTCCTCAGAGGTTTTATTAAAAGCCGCAAAAATCGGCGTGTCGATTGTCATTTCAAAATCGGCGCCGACGGAGCTCGCGCTGCAAATGGCGGAAGAGCTGAACATAACCGCGATAGGTTTTGTCAGAAACGGATCATTTAACGTATATACACATCCTGAACGGGTTGAACAATAGAAAGGGGTCTTGGGCTTATGAATACAGAAACGCGCCGGGTGACAGACAAAAGGGAAAGGCCGCTCAGGGATCTTCGTATCTCTGTAACCGACCGCTGCAACTTCAGATGCACGTACTGTATGCCAGCCGAATTATTCGGACCGGATTATCCATTTTTACAAAAGACGGAATTGCTCTCCTTCGAGGAGCTTGAGCGGCTAGCGAAGCTGTTTGTCGGCCGCTTCGGCGTTGAAAAAATCAGGCTGACGGGCGGAGAGCCGCTCATGAGAAAAGATATGCCTGAATTGATCAAAAAACTTGCGCGCATCCCCGGACTTAAAGATATCGCGATGACGACAAACGGCTCTCTTCTTCCCGTGTATGCGGAAAAACTGAAGCAGGCGGGGCTGCATCGCGTGACAGTCAGCCTCGATTCTTTAGAGGATGAGCGGTTTAAGGCCATTAACGGCCGCGGGGTTTCGGTGAACAAGGTGCTTGAGGGCATTGAGGCGGCAAAAGCGGCCGGACTCGGTGTGAAAATCAATATGGTTGTTCAAAAGGGCGTCAATGAAAAAGATATCCTGCCGATGGCCCGCTATTTTAAAGAAAAGGGTCATATTCTCCGGTTTATTGAATTTATGGATGTAGGCAATACGAATCAATGGAATAAAAAAGACGTGATCACGAAGGCAGAGATTATTGATCTGATCAACCAGCACATGCCAACGGAGCCGATAGAAGCGAATTATAAAGGAGAGGTCGCTTCCAGGTTTCGCTATCTTGACGGTTCCGGCGAAATCGGCGTGATTTCCTCCGTCTCGGATGCATTTTGCGCCTCCTGCAACAGAGCGCGCCTGTCGGCGAGAGGCGAGCTGTTTACGTGCCTGTTTGCGTCAAGCGGCTATGATGTTCGGAAACTCGTGCGCGGCGGTCTGACCGATGATGAATTGACGGAATCCATCGCTTCTGTCTGGAGAAATCGCGCGGATCAGTATTCAATTGACCGCGCGCTTTCTAAAACGGATGGGAAAAAGAAAGTGGAAATGTCTTATATAGGCGGATGAAGAAAAGCTTGCCCGGACAAGGGCAGGCTTTTTTATTCACAATATGAGAGCGGTCTGTTCAAAAAATACCGGTGACAGCCGAAATATATGATAGGAATTTTGATGCAGGACAATCAAGTTATGCAATTCCAAAGCCATACAATATGTTAAAATATAACCAATAGAAATTAGAAAAGGTTGTGAAAGGGGCATGACCGCATACGAGATTCCGTCATCTCAAGTTGGAGTCAAGATCAACAAATGGTACAAGCACATTTTAGCGTTTCAAGCGGCTGATGCCATAAAGCTGAAAGAGGAAATTGATGAGGATATACAACGTATGGAGGAAGACCAGCTGCTGCTGTTATATTATCAGCTGATCAGCTACCGCCATCATATTATGCTTGATTACGTCAAGCCGGAATGCACCGAACAATCACAGATTCAGTACAGCGAGCTGCAAAAGACGATCGAAAGCACGGACAGCATATCGGGACTGTCTGAGTATTATTTCCATTTGTTCAGAGGGATGTATGAATTCGATCACAATAACTATGTTGCGGCTATTTCTTTTTACCGGAAAGCGGAAAAACTCCTTTCATTTGTCGAGGATGATATAGAGAGGGCGGAATTCCATTTCAAGATGTCTGAAGTGTTTTATGTCATGAAGCAGACTCATTTTTCCATGAATCACGGGATTCAAGCGCTGGATACGTATATGAAACACGATTTCTACAGAGTGCGGAGAATTCAATGCCATTTCGTCATCTCAGGAAACTACATCGACTGCAAAAACTACGACAAAGCGCTTGAGCATTTAGACGAAGCCCTCCGCCTTTCTTTGCTTGAAGGACAGCCCCGCCTGATCGGGTCTTCGCTTTACAATCTGGGGAATTGTTATGCTGAAAAGCGGGATCTGGATGAAGCGGCCCGGTACTTTAGAAAAGCGGTTCCCGTTTTTGAAGAGCATCAGCTTGAACAGCTTCCGAAGGCGCTGTTCAGCTTAACGCACACCCTTTTCAGGCTGCATGATGACCAAGCGGCCCTTACCTATTATGAAAGAGGGGTCATGATCGCGAAAGAACGGGGCGATCGATTCAGTTTAGAGAAGTATAAGTTTTTACAAGCGCTTTATTTGGAGTCGCTCAATATGGAGTTAATCCATGAAGTGTTTGACTATATGAATGAAAAATCGCTGTATGTGTATATTGAAGATTTCGCCTTGGAGGCCGCCGTTTACACAAGCGCACATGAGCAATATAAAGAAGCGGCGTATTTTTATGAAAAAGCGATTCGCATGAGAGAAAACATTCAAAAAGAACAGTGTTTATACGATATATAATTTTCTTAACCATCTGATCAGCAGATGGTTATTTTTTTATGCACATCAGGACGTTTGATCATAGAAAAAATCGGAAAAATCGCAAAAGAGGGAAAAAAGTACGATGGGAAGGAGGGATTTGTTGTTCGGATTTAATGATATGATAAAGTTTTTCGTATCTTTTCTCATCATTCTGCCGATGGTGTCTGTCATCCATGTGTCGGGGCACAGCTTTATGGCCATGCTGTTCGGAGGCAAGGCGTCATTGGATATCGGAATGGGGAAACGTCTTTTAAAAGTAGGGCCGATTCAGGTTCGGCGTATCTACTTCATAGATTCTTTCTGCAAGTTCGGCGAATTGCGGATAGATAACCGTCTGACGAGCGCGCTCGTCTATTCCGGAGGCTGTCTGTTTAATCTCGCTTCTATCTTTTTAGTAAATCTGCTGATCATGAAAGATGTCCTCGAGCCAAACTTATTTTTTTACCAATTTGTCTATTTTTCAACTTATTATGTTTTCTTTGCTCTTCTGCCGGTGCAATACGGGGATAATAAGCTGTCAGACGGATTGGCTGTTTACAAAGTGCTCCGCTACGGGGAACGCTGTGAAATCAATAATTGAGAGTTGAAATGTTTGCTATCAGGCTGAGAGGGAAGAACACAAGTACACAACAACAAAAGGAGTTGAAGATATTATGAGTCAAGATAACGGTTTAAAAGACAAAGTAAAAGGCGGCATGAACAAAATGAAAGGGGAAGCAAAGGACAAAGCAGGCGACATGGCAGACAAGTCCGACTTAAAAGCGGAAGGTAAAAAAGACAAAGCGAAAGGCAGCCTGCAAAAGGGTGTCGGCAAAACGAAAGATAAACTCAGTGATGACTAATTTGATAGTGAAACACAGCAAAAGCCCAAAATATTTTGGGCTTTTTGTTATGAGAAATGACAAAAATTCCAGTTCATTTGGTTAATATTCACTAAATTTTTAAATATTCTATAAATTCCCCGGCGATTTCTTTATAATATTCACATAGAATGTAACCTTTCTTCACATTTGATTAAACGTTTGTTGAAGAAAAAAATGAGAAATCGGTAATTTCTGCAAAAGGAATCGGGCCGTTCACCGTCGAATAACTTTTATCACTTAACATTTCATGAGGTGAAGGGGGTGACGGCCGCCTGCATCGTTTCGGTATGACCATGCGGATTGTGTTTGACTATCACTAAGGGGGAATACAGATGAAACTGACACCGGTTGAACAAGAAAAATTGCTTATTTTTACGGCGGGAGAGCTCGCTAAGCAGCGGAAGGCGCGCGGCGTTCTGCTGAATTATCCCGAAGCCGCCGCATATTTGACCTGTTATCTGATGGAAGGCGCGAGAGACGGAAAAAGCGTTGCTGAGCTGATGGAATCCGGCCGCAATGTATTGACGGAAAAAGATGTTATGGAAGGCGTTCCGGAAATGCTGGACAGCATTCAGGTGGAAGCGACGTTCCCGGACGGGGTTAAGCTTGTCACCGTTCATCAGCCGATCAAAGCGGAGGTGAAGTCATGAAGCCGGGAGCGATTCAAGTCGCAAAGGGGATCATCACCATTAACGAAGGCCGGAAGACGCTGGAGGTGTCAGTCACCAATAACGGAACACGGTCAGTGCAGGTAGGATCGCATTTTCATTTTGCCGAAGCCAACGGCGCCCTTTCCTTCAATCGGGACAAAGCAATCGGCATGCGCCTTGATATCCCGTCAGGCACATCTGTCCGTTTTGAACCGGGAGAAGAGAAAACCGTCACGCTCGTGGAAATCGGAGGGCGAAAAACGGTCAGAGGTCTCAACGGCATGGCCGATACGTATATGGATGAGCGCGGAAAAGAGAAGACTCTGTCAAATCTTAAAAAAGCCGGATGGATGGAGGAGGCGATCCGATGAAAATGTCACGTGAGCAATACGCAGAACTGTTCGGACCGACAACGGGAGACAAAGTCAGACTCGGAGATACGGATTTATGGATTGAAGTCGAAAAAGATTTCACGAATTACGGGGAAGAAATGATTTTCGGCGGAGGGAAAACAATCCGGGACGGCATGGGGCAGAACGGGCGTATCACCGGGAAAGACGGAGCGCTTGATCTGGTCATTACAAACGCGGTTATCCTGGATTATACCGGAATCGTCAAGGCGGATATCGGGGTGAAGGACGGCCGGATTGTCGGCGTCGGAAAAAGCGGCAACCCTGATATTATGGATGGGGTGGACCCGCAGATGATTATCGGTGCCGGAACAGAAGTTATTTCCGGCGAAGGGAAAATCGTAACGGCCGGCGGGGTGGATACGCATATCCACTTTATCTGCCCGCAGCAGATGGAAGTCGCGCTTTCTTCAGGCGTGACCACGCTTCTCGGCGGCGGAACGGGTCCTGCGACGGGAAGTAAAGCGACGACTTGTACATCCGGTGCATGGTACATGTCGAGAATGCTGGAAGCGGCCGAGGAGTTTCCGATCAACGTCGGTTTCTTAGGAAAAGGGAATGCATCCGATAAAGCGCCGCTGATCGAGCAGGTGGAAGCAGGCGCGATCGGCCTGAAGCTGCATGAAGATTGGGGATCAACGCCAAGCGCCATTAAAGCTTGCATGGAAGCAGCGGATGAGGCGGACATTCAGGTGGCGATTCACACAGACACGATAAATGAAGCGGGCTTTTTAGAAAATACGCTTGATGCGATCGGCGACCGGGTTATCCATACATATCACATAGAGGGAGCCGGCGGAGGCCACGCACCGGATATTATGAAACTCGCATCTTACGCCAATATCCTGCCGTCCTCTACAACGCCGACGATTCCGTATACCGTCAACACGATGGACGAGCATCTTGATATGATGATGGTCTGCCATCATTTAGATTCAAAAGTGCCTGAAGACGTGGCGTTCAGTCATTCACGCATCAGAGCGGCCACCATTGCGGCGGAGGATATTCTGCACGATATCGGCGCGATCAGCATGACGTCATCTGACTCGCAGGCGATGGGCAGGGTGGGAGAAGTGATTATCAGGACATGGCAGGTGGCCGATAAAATGAAAAAACAGCGCGGCGCTCTATCAGGAGAAAACGGCAATGACAATGTGCGCGCCAAACGCTATATCGCCAAATACACGATCAACCCGGCCGTCACTCACGGCCTGAGCCATGAAGTCGGTTCCGTTGAAAAAGGAAAGCTCGCCGACCTCGTACTATGGGACCCGGTTTTCTTCGGCGTCAAACCTGAACTTGTGCTCAAAGGCGGCATGATCGCCCGCGCCCAGATGGGAGATCCGAATGCTTCCATTCCGACGCCTGAGCCCGTGTTTATGCGGCAGATGTACGCATCATACGGTAAAGCAAACCGAAATACTTCTATTACATTTATGTCCCAGGCCGGTATCGCAAACGGTGTGCCGGAAAAGCTCGGCCTTGAAAAAATGATTTCTCCCGTACGGAATATCCGTAAGCTGAGTAAGCTCGACATGGAGCTGAATGACGCGATGCCGAATATACAAGTCGATCCGAAAACTTATCAGGTGTTCGCCGACGGAGAAGAGCTGGCATGCCAGCCCGTCAGCTATGTTCCGCTCGGACAGCGTTATTTCTTATTTTAATCCCTCTCCGGCCGGTTTCCCGCCGGCCTGTTTACACCTCTATTGCCAACTTGATTTCATCCTGCCGCCCGTTTTAGTGTATATTAGTAGTTGACAAACAAATGAAATGTAACTATTGCAGTTACAACGGTGGTGAAAAACATGATTAACAGCCGTCTTGCTGTGGCCATTCACATTCTATCGCTGATCTCAACGGATGAACGGGCGTCATCGGATATGATTGCGGGCAGCGTAAACACCAATCCCGTCGTCGTGCGGAGAACGATCAGCCAGCTGAAAAAAGCGGGTATTCTGACATCCCGGGCGGGTGTTCCGGGAGCCAGCCTGAAAAAAGATCCGTCGGAGATCACCCTCTTAGAGGTTTACAGGGCGGTGCAGAATAAGGAAGAGCTTTTTGCGGTTCACGACAATCCGAACCCCGACTGTCCGGTCGGAAAAAATATTCAGCGCGCGCTCGATGAGACGTTCGGAAGCGTACAGCGGGCAATGGAGAATGAACTTGCGAGCAAGTCCCTTTATGATGTAATGAATCATCTCTTTTGTTAAAAAGAGATGGGTTCATGCTGCTATAGGTGTAATAAAAATGGTTACAAGTTATAATGAGGAAATCACGGTTTTGGCTCCATATTCAGACACGCCTGGATGCGGATTGCGATCTGTTTAATGAAGAAATCCTCCGAAACTAAAGGAGGCGGTTGCCGGGATATTTTTATTTTGCTTAAGACTTATGTGAAGGTGTCAGCTGTGAGCAAGTTAAACAAAAAATGATATCCTGCCTCCGGCAATGCCAAAACCGTTCGCCTCTTAACAATGATTATAAAATTTCTCTAGGAACGATCAGCAGCCCGTTAGCTGCCCCTAATTAAAGATGAGCTGTTACCACACTGTTACATTAGAACTTCCGCTGCTTTTATATCCTTCTGTCGCTAAGACTTGATAAGCCCAATTACTGCCCAGATTCATTCCATGGCTCTTCCATGCGTTAACATGATTGCTGAAAGTGATTGCAGCGTTGCTTCCGGTCGGTCTCTTCGACTGGCGAACACTCCAGTACTGCGTAAAAGTAGTGTTATCGCCATCAATGGAAGGTGCGTTATAACGTGTCGTTGTATATATGTCATATGTACCTCCATCACTCTTTACAGTACCTTTATACGTTCCGGTAGGTCTGTAAGTACCCCATGAATCCACTACATAATATTCGATGAGAGGTGCTCTCGTCCAGCCATATAAAGTCAAATATCCATTGCCATTCGGCGCCCAGACTCCGGCATTATAGTTTATTGTTCTAAATGGCGAGCCTGTAGTCCAGCCTTTACCAACAACGAAATTTCCGGTATTAGACCAATTAACACTGTAATTCCCGCCAGATCCATTGACAGCGTTGACTGTTCCGCCCCCATCAGTCCAATTTTGCCAGTAATCTGTGCCAGCTGCAGAGGCGGTTGCCGAAAACATGCTGATACTCATGAAAGCAGCCGTTAATCCAACTAAGAATTTCTTTTTAAACTTAAACATATGTTACCTCCTATACTATTTTTTCTGACTTTGACATGAGGAGCACTCGTAAATATTTAACGAACGCCAACGCTTTTGATCGTTCCTTTCAATATAATAGCATGAATACATGAGTGAATATTAAGAACAATTGTAATTTAATTACAAAGACCCAAAAAACTGTATGATAAGTGGTCTTGTTCCATCAGGGCTTTTATCCTTATTTTGCAGAATCACAATTCTTGCTTCTAAACCTGATCAGGAACAGTCGAACAATTGAGTGATTTCAGTTGAAACTCTGAGGAAAAGCTTTTATTTGAATAAACTTTTTTGAGCTGAAGCCGGAATGTCTGAAAGATTATTTGCAGACAGCTGCATCAGCTGCGCCATTATGCCATCGTCGTATTGGAAAATCCAGAGCAGAAAAACTTTCCCGTAGTCGAAGAAGCGGAATAAGAAAAAATCCCGGGCGGATGCGCCGGGATTTTCCTTTTTAATATGTATTGGCATCAATATTATTAAACACGCCGTCCACGATGCCGAGCGTCATGAGGACAATGAAGAGAACGATACCGAGAACGGACAAGCCGACCGTCACAATCAGGTAGATCCCCTGCATTTTCACGAACTTTGCATAATTTTCCAGCATATGTTCCTCTGTCAGTTCATTGAACTGCTCCGCCATCTGTCCCGCTTCATTTGCCGAGCGCATCAGAAAAATGCCGGCAATGATCTGCAGAACGCCGGGAATGGCTCCGATTAAAAAGAAAAACGCGCCCGACAGCGCCGCAAACGCACCCACGGTAATAAATAAAATACCTGTCGCTTTTCCCCATTTCGAAATAGAAATAAGCGAACGATTCACTGATTCAGGTTTCAAACTATGGCACTCCTTTACAAAAAAATACTCACTTTTCATTTATACACTATTCGGTCATTCTTTTGAATATAAAATGTGTTTTTTCATGCCGTGTCCGTTTTTGTATCAGAAAATTCCCGAGAAACACCCCGGGAATTACAAAATCGGCGAAAGAAGTCTTGAAATCGATTCTTTAATGCGGATCCGCAGCGAACGCTCCTGATATTCTTCATACGTATATTTTCTGGAGACGAGCAGATCTTCTTTAAATGAGGAAATGAGTTTTTTCGCAATGGTGACGTCATAAATAAAGGCGTTGACTTCAAAATTAAGTCTGAAGCTTCTGACGTCGATATTCGCCGTACCGACTGAAGCCGTCTCATCATCGACGACAATCGTTTTTGCATGAATAAAGCCGTTATCGTAAATGTAGACTGAGGCTCCGGCTTTCAAAAGATCGCCGATGTAAGATAAAGTCGCCCAGTAAACGAAAGCGTGATCCGGCTTGTTCGGAATCATGATTTTGACGTCGATGCCTGACAGACAGGCGATCCTGAGGGCATCTAAAAGACTTGAGTCAGGAATAAAGTAAGGCGTCTGAATCAGGATTGACCGTTTGGCCGTTGAGATCATCTTGATATAGCCGTTTTTAATTTGTTCCCATTCTGAGTCCGGTCCGCTCGTGACAATCTGCATCCCGACGTTGCCCTTCGGCTCGCATTCCGGAAAATGATTCGGAACGTATGTGAGCGTATGATGATGGGAGGCTTGGTTCCAATCGAGGATAAACCGTGTCTGAATGGCGTGTACCGCCGTGCCTTGAAGCCTGAGGTGCGTATCGCGCCAGTAGCCGAATTTCGGATTCAGGCCGAGATATTCATCTCCGACGTTAAAGCCGCCGACATAGCCGGTTTCGCCGTCAATGATGACGAGCTTGCGGTGATTCCGATAATTGAGCCGCAAATTAATCGGACGAAGCCTGGAAGGAAAAAAGACTTCCACATGGCCGCCGGCGTCCCGCAGCGGTTTGAAGAATTTTTTTCTGAGTGATCTTGAACCGAGTTCATCATATAACACTCTGACTTTTACGCCTTCACGTGCTTTTTTCACTAAGGCATCGCGCAATTTTTTTCCCAGTTCATCACCTTTATAAATATAGTATTGAAGGTGAATGTGATCTTTTGCGTTGGAAATGTCCTTCATTAAGCGTTTGAACTTATCGCGCCCGTCCGTCAAAATCTCCACCGAATTATCCTCTGTAAAGACTGCGTGGTTGTTCATGACAAGCATATAGATGAGGTCTTTATTATCCACAGTCGCCCTGTTGTTAAATTGGAATTGCCTCGACTTCAGATCTTTCAGCTGAAACTTCAGCAGCTTTTCTATCCCGATTTTTTTACGGTCTTCCCACTGAAACAGATGCTTGCGTCTCAGGTTATGGCCGAATAACAGGTATAAAATAAACCCTAAAATGGGAATAAAAAAAAGAACCAAGAGCCAAGCCCATGAAGCGCTGGCATCGCGTCTTTCTTTGAAAATCATGATGACGGCCAAAAGTATATTTAAAACGAAAAAAAATCCGAATAAAATAAATGAAATGCTCACTTTGCAACCCCGCTATATCATATTTATCAAGACTGTGCCCATTAGTATTCCGACAAGTGCAGCAATCTGATTCCCATTTCAAATTATAACATTGACATTTTGAAAGAATAAAGAGCCGGAATCAAAGATGAATGCAGTTTTCTTTCAAAGAAAGTTCCGGGTGCGGTAAAATATGCATATATGAAAAAGAAGACAAAAATGACAGCAAAGGGGAGAGGGCATGAAGCTGGAGCATGCGGAACAATTGCCGGGATTCATAAAAAAAGAAATTCAGAAAATACAAATCGCCATCGCGCCGCTGATGAAAAAAAGCATCATTTACCGTTTTCTTGCTTTCCCGCTCGCCGCTTTTAGTCTGTTTCATCTGGCATCGCTTTTGATTCAGGCCCCTTCCGGGAGAGGAGCTCTCGTATCGGCCGGCATTTTTGCCCTCCTTGCGGCTCTGGGTCTTGCGTTTTTTAAGGAAGCCGGCCATCAGCGGAAACAGGTGCAAAAAACGATCCGCCTTTATATGCTGAACAGAATCAGAAAAAGCGACATTCTGTCCGAGGAACGGAAAAGCGCCTATACCCGGCTGATTGCCGAGGAGCCGTCTGCGATGAAGAGCTTTATTGAATTTTTAACGGAAGAAGACCGGAAAAAAGAAATGCTTTATTAAAAAAGAGCTGACGCGCGATCAGCTCTTTTTGTCATTCAAACACCGGGTCGTTCTCATAGTAATATGAATCAGGCGTGTCATACGTATCAGTGCTGTGATAAGCGATAATTCCGATGACAGCGAAGATGACGACTAAAATAAAAGCAAGAATGCCCAATACCACACTGGATGCCGCGTAAAAAAACTGCATTTTGATAAATGACGCGTAATGTGCAAGCATATTTTCTTCCGCGTTTTCTTCTAGTCCTTCCTGAAGGGCGGCAGCCGCTTTTGCCGAGCGCATCAGCATGACGCCGGAAATGATGAGCAGAACCCCCGGAATGGCTCCAAGCAGCGTCACAATGGCTGACAGAGCGGAAAGAGAGCCCGTGATGATCAGAAACACGGCGGTGATCTTTCCCCATTTGGCGATGTCGGCAAGGGAACGGGCTTTTTTATTGAGCGGCTGGTTTTCGTCTTTGTCTTTATCGATGGTGATCATGACAGTTCTCTCCCTAAAATGTTCAAGTCATATCGTTTTCCGTCCATTTCGGCGATACCCGGGAATACGCCCCATTCGGTAAAACCGAATTTTTCAAACAGCTTAATGCTCGGCACATTATGTCCGAAGATAAAAGCCATCAGGCTGCGGATGCCGATTGCCGGAGCGAGTGCCAGGGCTTCTTTCAGCAAAAAGCTTCCTGCTCCTTTGCCGCGGCAATCCTGATGCAGATAGATGCTGATCTCCGCCGTTTTGTCATAGGCCGGACGGCCGTAAAACGTTTCAAAGCTGATCCAGGCCGCCACTTTGCCGGTCTCATCTTCCGCGACCATCAGCGGGCGCCGGTCCGTGTGCCGCAGAAACCAATCCATCCGGTCTTCGGGCGTCACTTCTTCCGTATCAGCCGTTACCATTCGTGAGGCAATCGTCGAGTTGTATATGGCCACCACCGCATCTAAATCCTCCAATACGGCTTTGCGCAGGGTCAAATTCATATTCCGGGATCTCCCTTCACATTTTATTACATAATCAAGTGCAATCTGCACATACTATTTCCAAAAAAGTTTTTTATGGATGTGTATATATTTTCAGAAAAGTGTTCAGAATGTTGCTGAGGTGATGAACAAATGAGAGAGGAAGAAAAGAAAACTTCTCAAGTCAAAAAACTTCAGCGGTTTTTTCGCAAACGCTGGATATTCCCTGCAATCTACTTAGTCAGTGCGGCCGTCATTTTAACAGCTGTCCTTTGGTATCAATCCGTTTCGAATGATGTGAAGGACAATCTGACGAACAACGGCGGAAACTCCGCGTATGACAGCGGCAAAGACGATGCCGTCGAAGTAGGCAAGTCAATGGAAAACGTCGCAATGCCGGCTGCTCATTCTGAAAATGTTTCTGTTGTGAAAAAGTTTTATGAAACTGATGCCGCAAAAAAAGAGAAAGAAGCAGCACTTGTTAACTATAATAACACGTACAGCCTCAGTAAAGGAATTGACTTAGCTGAGAAAGACGGAAAATCATTTGATGTTTCTGCTTCTCTGAGCGGTACGGTTGTTAAAGCTGCTAAAGACCCGGTACTGGGATATGTGGTTGAAATTGAACACTCAGACGGCCTGTCTACTGTCTATCAGTCTTTATCTGAAGTCAGCGTGGATCAGGGCGACAAAGTAAAGCAGAACCAGGTCATCGGTAAATCCGGAAAAAACCTTTACAGTGAAGAAAGCGGAAATCACGTGCACTTTGAAATCCGCAAGGACGGCGTAGCGATGAACCCGCTCAATTTTATGGACAAGCCGGTAACATCTATTGAAAAAGCGGCGGCTGAAGAGAAAAACGCTGTGACAGAAGAAACGGAAGGGTCAATTCAGCAGTCTTCCGAGAAAAAAGATGTGACGCCTAAAAAAGAAACCGAAGAAAAACCAGGTGACAAAGAGGACGGCACAAAAGACAAGACAGATGGTAAAGATGACGGCTCAATGAAAGATTCGGGCAAGTAATCTTGATCCCAAAGCGCCTATCAGCTCAGATAGGCGCTTTTCATATTGCCGCATGTGCCTTTATACTAGTAGAAAACGAAGGAGATGCTGAATGAATAAATGTCTGGCGGCCGGGTGGCTCGTCTTTGTTTTCGTTTCGGCTTTGACGGAAAGCTTTCACGATATGATTGTGTCACAGACGGTGTCCTTCCGTTTCACGCCGCATCCGGATGTGTCCGGTTTCTTTGTGTTCGATATGGCGGAGCTCGCCATACCGGAAGCGGCGATTCAAAAGCTCGGGCACGCGTTTTCATTTTTTGTGCTCGCCTATTTGTTTTTCAGGGAGCGCAGGCGCATGAAGAGGGCGGTGCTGTATGCATTGGCCGCCGCTTTCCTGACAGAAATCGTCCAGCTCTTTTTCGGCAGAAACGGATGTCTCCGCGATGTGCTGATTGACAGTCTCGGCATTGCCGCATTCTGTGCTTTACAAAGGAAAAAGCATACAGCCAAACATACAAAAACCGGCAGTCTGTGACAGACGCCGGCTTTTTTTATATATTATGGTTTGTCGATTTGCTTTTATGAACGATACTTTCATAGATTCGCACGATCAGATCGACAATCGGACGAAGCACATTTGAAAATCTGAACAGCAGGAATCCGACAATGAGGGAAACGATAATGCTTCCGAGCACATCGATCGGATAATGGTGGCCGACCCAAATTCTTGAGAAGCCGGTCAAAAGGCCGAAAATCACAAGCGGCCAGCCGAGTTTTTTGTTGCGGAACAGAATCGCAATTGAAATCGCCAAAGCGCCTGTCGTATGGTCACTCGGAAATGAAGCATCCGCGGCATGAGGGATCAGCGTATGAACCGTATGTTCGACAAAGGGGCGCGGCTCGACATAGACTTTCGTGATGAGGTAGTTGACGATAAGCGCTGCAACACCCGTGAAGCCCGCGTACAGGGCGTTTTGTCTGCCTTTTGTGCTTCCGAACAGCCACATGGCAAGCAGGAAAAGGGCGTAGGCGTAAATGGCGTATTCCGTAATAAATACCATGATAGAGTCGAGAATGGCACTATGGTGCGACAAACCATTGATCGCTTTAAATAGTTCGTAATTCACAAATATCACCTTTTATCTTTATTTTATATGAACAGTGTAATGCTTTTTTCTATGAGACACAATTGGTATTAAAAATAATCATAAAAAAGTAAACAGAATGAAACGTGACTGTATTAATGTGCGTCAAGTATGCGGGAAAAGAATAGCCGAAGGAGTTTTGTCCGTTGCTGAAACGTTTGAAAAACGCCGATCTGCCGCTTGTGTTTGTCATTATGCTGCTTTGCGGATTCGGCTTGTTAATGGTGTACAGCGCCAGTGATGTGATGGGGTCTCAGCGGTACGGAGATCCATCCTATTTCTTCCATAAGCAGAGTGCCTCTTTACTGATCGGATTATGCTTATTTCTATTTGCCGCCTGTCTTCCGTATAAGCGGTATGCGCGGCTTGTACCGCTGTTTGTGGTCGGTTCGCTGGTATTGCTGCTGCTCGTCTTGATACCGGGAATCGGGCTGGAGCGGAATTTTTCCCGCAGGTGGCTGGGAGCGGGCCCGCTTGTCGTACAGCCGTCTGAATTGGCGAAGATCGCCATGATTTTGTATTTCGCTTCGATTTATACGAAAAAGCAGCCGTACATTCATCAATTTGTGAAAGGGGTTCTGCCGCCATTAGTGATTTTGGGGACCGCTTTTCTGCTGACATTGGCGGAGCCTGATTTAGGGACGGCTTCCTTAATCCTGGCGGCGTGCGGGTCGATTTTATTATGTGCCGGCTTGAAAAAGCGCCATCTGTTCGTGCTCGGCGCGACGGCGGTGTCGGGGGTTGTTTATCTCGCATTTTCCGCTTCCTATCGTGTGAAGCGCCTCGTTTCCTTTACCAATCCGTTTGGTGACGCGAATGGGGACGGCTATCAGCTGATTCAATCCTATTTTGCTATTTCCGGAGGCGGGTTTTTCGGAAGAGGGCTTGGAAACAGTGTTGAAAAAATGAACTATCTGCCTGAGGCGCATACCGATTTCATTATGGCCGTGATCAGCGAAGAGCTGGGGATATTCGGTGTTCTGATCGTTTTGGGATTATATTTTGCGTTAATGCTTCTCGGCGTAAAAACGGCCGTGCGGGCTGATGACCCGTTCGGGAAGCTTCTTGCCATCGGAATTACGTTTCAATTAATGTTTCAGGTTGTATTGAATTTGGGAGCGATGAGCGGACTTCTCCCGGTTACGGGTGTGCCGCTTCCGTTTATCAGCTACGGCGGTTCTTCATTGATTATGACGCTGTTTTTGTGCGGCATACTGGTCAATATCAGCACATATGCGAAAAAACAACCCGTACGGCATAAGCGGCCTGTCCCGCATGAAAAAAAGGTTTCTTCTTTTTAATGAAGCCCGAAAAAAACGCCCGGGACATTTCTGTCTCCGGGCGTTCTGCCTGTTTATAAAGCTCCTGATCCTTCTTCTCCGGTGCGGATATTAATCGTGTTTCCGATTTCATAGACGAATATTTTGCCGTCTCCGGGCTCTCCCGTTTTCAGCACTTTCTTCGCCGTTTCCACGACTTGATCAACGGGGACCTTGCTGACAACGATTTCCACTTTCAGCCGTTCATACACATTGCTCTCAATTTTGACTCCGCGGTACAGTTCGGTGTGGGCTTTTTGAAGGCCGCAGCCGTGTACGTTGGAGAAGGTCAGCGATGTGACTCCGATTTTACCGAGTTCCTGTTTCAATGTTTCAAACTTAGCCGGACGCGTAACGATTTCTACCTTGAACATTTGACCGCTCATCTAAGCCACTCCTCACTTTATAAGTCCTGATATGCTTTTTCCCCGTGCATCGTTAAATCAAGACCAAGTGACTCTTCTTCTTCACTGGCGCGCAGGGGAATGAACAGACCTACAATTTTAATGATAACGAAAGTGACAATAAATACAAATACATAGGTTGCCGCAATGGCCGCAATCTGCTTCCAGAGCAGTCCCGGATCGCCGTAAAACAGCCCGTTTGCCCCGCCGTCATTGACGGAAGTGGTTGCGAATAAACCGGTCGCGATGCCGCCCCATGTCCCGCCGATCCCATGCAGGCCGAAAGCGTCAAGCGCATCATCATAACCGAAAGTCTTTTTGAGCCAATAAACGCCCCAAAAGCAGACAAGCCCGCCGATGAAACCGATTACGATGGAAGAGAAAGGCGTAACGAACCCGGCAGCCGGCGTAATGGCGACAAGCCCGGCGATAGCGCCTGATACAGCGCCCAGCATGGTCGGTTTTTTATTCAGCATCCATTCGATTAAAATCCAGCCGATAATTCCGGCTGCAGCCGCGGTGTTTGTGTTAATGAAGGCAAACATCGCGATACTGTCAAGCGTGAGGGCGCTGCCGACATTGAAGCCGAACCATCCGAACCAGATGAGCGCTCCGCCCAAGAACGTGTAAATTAAGTTGTGAGGCGAAGCCGCCGTGCCGTCCTTGCGTTTCCCGAGCACAATCGCCAGCACAAGCCCGGCGACTCCGGAAGAAATGTGGACGACGTTTCCGCCTGCGAAGTCAAGAGCGCCCATTTGGCCGATCCAGCCGCCGCCCCATACCCAGTGCGCAACGGGCGTATATACGAGGGAAGCCCACAAAAAGGAAAATACAAGAAAAGCACTGAATCTCATGCGTTCAGCAAATGCTCCGGAAATAATGGCCGTCGTCAGTACGGCAAACGTCATTTGGAACATCATGAACAAGGAATGCGGGATCGTATCACTATAACTTCCGGGTTCAAAGCCGACCCCCTTCAGCCCCGCCCATTCAATCCCGCCAAGCCATGTATTCCCGGGGGCAAAAGCAAGTGAATATCCGTACAAAACCCAAACGACGGATACGATGGCGAGAGAAGAAAAACTATGCATCGCCGTGCTGAGCACGTTTTTGCTTTTTACCATTCCCCCGTAAAACAAAGCCAGCCCGGGGGTCATCAGCCACACGAGTAAAGCGCAAAAGAACATAAATACTGTATCGCCCATCTGCATGTTGTATTCCTCCGTCTCATTCAGAATGTAATTGTGATTAATTCATTATTATAGAGAAAAAAGAACGATAAAACATTTTCATGTAAGGTTATCTGACATGGTTTTTTGCGTTCATAATGCTGCTTTTTCAAATGGGTGCCGTGCGACTTTATATCCATAAAAAGAGCGCCGGAGCACGGCGGAAGAAATCCTGTCCGGGAAAGAGTAAAATAAACGGGGTGAGAAACACTAACTGCATCAGGAGGAATCATTATGACAACATCATTAAATCTGCAATTTGAAAAAACGGCTTTGGTCCTTATTGATTTACAAAAAGGCATTGTGCCGATGGATAAAAGCGGTACCGTTGTGCCGAACGCGAAAAAATTAATTGATGTGTTCCGGGAAAAAGGCGGATTTATCAGCTTTGTGAACGTGGATTTTCATGACGGAGCGGATGCGCTGAAGCCGCTGACGGATGAAGAGGCGGCGGGCCATTCGGCTCCGCCGGCGGACTGGGCTGAATTTGTGCCTGACATCGGAGTGAAAGAAAATGATTATACGGTAACAAAACGGCAGTGGGGCGCGTTTTTCGGCACGGACCTGGACCTTCAGCTCAGAAGACGGGGGATCGACACGATTGTGTTATGCGGGATTGCGACAAACATCGGTGTGGAAAGCACGGCGCGAGAAGCTTTTCAGCTCGGGTATCAGCAAGTTTTCGTAACTGACGCGATGGCGACATTCAGCGATGAACAGCACGAAGCGACACTCAAGTTTATCTTCCCGAAAATCGGCAGAAGCCGGACGACGGAAGAATTTATCACACAGACAAAATGACAATCTCCAAAAAAAGCCGCGTCCTGTTCTTGACAGCCGTGGCTTCGGGGACGATGCTGAACCCATTGAACTCGTCGATGATTTCTCTTGCGCTTCACAGTATTCAGCATGAATTTCACCTGTCGTTTACAACGGTGTCCTGGCTGATATCGTCCTTTTATCTGGCCAGCGCGGTGGCGCAGCCTGTTACCGGGAAGCTCGGTGATATGCTCGGCAGGAAGAAGCTGTTTTTGATCGGGCTTCTGCTTGTTGCTGTCTCGGCGGTCGGCGCGCCGTTTGCGCCGACTTTTATGACTTTGCTGATCATGCGGCTTTTTCAATCGATCGGAAGCAGCGCGATATATCCGTCCGGCGTCGGATTGATCCGTTCAAATATACGGGAGAAGCAGGCTTCGGCGCTGGCCGTCCTGTCAATCTTTGCATCAGCCATGACGGCGCTCGGTCCGACTCTCGGCGGTTTTCTGATCGTTTGGGGAGGGTGGCCGGCAATCTTTTTTGTCAATCTGCCGTTTATCATTCTCAGCTTTTCTCTCGGAATGTATATGTTTCCGAAAGATGAAAAACGCGAGATCGGCGGCTTGAAAGGCGTGCTCCGCCAGCTTGATACGATCGGGATACTCCTGTTTGCCGGAGCGATTATCCTTCTCCTGTCGTTTTTATTGTCCTTCAGTACGAAGCCTCACTATACAGAAGGCGTATTCGGGCTTTTGTTTGTCGGGCTCTTTATCTGGCGCGAGCTGAAAACAGAGAAGCCGTTTATTGATGTCAGGCTGTTTAAAACGCATCGGAAACTATCGTCGGTGTATATTCAATTTATTTTGCTGAATATATTCTTTTACTGCATCTTTTTCGGGCTTCCGAGCTATTTTCAGGATGAAATGCATTTGTCCGTTCAGACAAGCGGGTTGATTATGCTGTTTATGTCGGGCATGAGTATTCTGGTGTCGCCTCTGACCGGAAAATGGATAGATAAGAAAGGGCTTCTTCAGCCGATTGTTGCCGGAACCTGCCTGACCGCGATCGGAGCGGTGCTGTTAACGTTTTTCTTTCTTCAGGCGCCCATGATAGGAAAAGGGCTGATCCTGTCCGTGCTGGGTGTCGGCTACGGCTTCGGAAATGTCACGTTTCAGGCGGCCATGCTGACAACGAGCCCCGCCGACATGGTCGGAACAACGTCCGGCCTGTTTCAGACCTGCCGGTATCTCGGTTCGATTTTGTCTTCTGTCATTTTGGGCATTCTTTTCGGAAAAGAAATTACCGCCGGCCATTTTCATATGCTTGGGACGATTCTTATCGTTGTCGGCGCTGTAAGCCTTTTGATGGCGTTCCGGTTTTCGGTTCTCCTCAAAAAAGCCTCTTAACAGGCGCAACAAAAAGAGACGGGCTCTCCCCGTCTCTTTTTTTGTGTAATGTGCTCAAAAATCAAAACGATTATTGTCGATAGCGACCAATGTTATTTACGGAATTTTCAGTTATATTTTTTCACATGTGATGTAAGAAAAACGTACATGTGGGAGGGAGAAAATGAAAAAAACAACGAGTGATCGGCTAAGCAATAAAGATTTACTGCCTTTAGAAGACGGCGAACGGACATGGAAAGCGGTGAATTTTGCATCCATCTGGATGGGTTGTATTCATAATATCCCGACCTACGCGACTGTGGGCGGGCTCATTGCGATCGGCCTTTCTCCGTGGCAGGTGCTCGCCATTATCGTGACGGCGTCACTGATTTTGTTCGCCGCTTTGGCCTTGAACGGCCATGCCGGAACGAAATACGGCCTGCCGTTTCCGGTCATTATCAGGGCTTCTTACGGAATATACGGGGCTAACATTCCGGCGCTTCTCAGGGCGTTTACAGCCATCATGTGGCTCGGAATTCAAACATTTGCCGGGAGCACGGCTTTGCACATTCTGCTTTTGAACATATGGCCGGACTGGGGGAGTCTCGGCGGAGATTGGAATATACTCGGGCTTCATCTGCCGGGTTTTCTGTCGTTCATTTTCTTTTGGGGCATTCATCTGCTTGTACTGCGGCACGGCATGGAATCGATCAAAAAATTTGAAGTGTGGGCGGGCCCGCTTGTTTATCTCGTCTTCGGCGGCATGGTCTGGTGGGCGATAGATATTGCCGGCGGGCTCGGACCGATTTACTCACAGCCGGGAAAGTTCCACACCTTTTCTGAAACGTTTTGGCCGTTTGCCGCCGGAGTGACGGGCATTATCGGAATATGGGCGACGCTGATCCTGAATATCCCTGACTTCACCCGGTTCGCCGCGTCGCAAAAAGAACAGATTCGCGGCCAGTTTTACGGGCTGCCGGGAACGTTTGCGCTGTTCGCGTTTGCAAGCATCACGGTGACATCAGGATCACAAGTAGCATTCGGAGAACCGATTTGGGATGTGGTGGAGATTTTGGCCCGGTTTGATAATCCTTTTGTTATCGCTCTTTCGGTCATCACACTTTGCATCGCCGCCGTCTCGGTTAACGTGGCGGCAAACATCGTGTCACCGGCCTATGACTTGGCGAATGTCCTGCCGAAGTATATTACATTCAGGAGGGGTGGGTATTTGACCGCCGTTTTGGCTCTGTTCACAATACCGTGGAAGCTGATGGAGAGCGCCACGAATGTTTATGCGTTTCTCGGACTCATCGGCGGGATGCTCGGACCGGTGGCCGGGGTGATGATGGCTGATTATTTTATCATCAGAAAAAGGCGGCTCTCAGTTGAAGACCTTTATTCGGAAACCGGACAGTACACTTATTACAAAGGCTATAATTACCGGGCCTTTGCCGCGACTTTTCTCGGCGCGTTTATTTCTTTGATCGGGATGTACGTCCCGGCGTTCGCCGGCATCTATGATATCTCCTGGTTTGCGGGTGTCATTTTGTCATGTCTCGGTTATACGGCGCTTATGTATATTCATCCTCCTTATGTAAAAGCGGCAAGACGAATCGCGCGGGAAAGAGCGGCCGAATAAAAAAAGCCGGGGGCTGCCCCCGGCTTTTTGTCATATCATTCTGCGATTGAAACGTTTCCGTCCGCTTGAAGCGGCGTTCTTTTTTTCTGGCTCCAGCCATACAGGAGCAAAGCAATCAGGACGAACAGCCCCGCTGCCAGATAAATCGAATGGAATCCGGCCGAAGCGACGAAGAGGCCGAATACATATGACCCGCCGGCAATCCCGCTGTCAAAGAAAGTGAAGAAGGTAGCCGTCGCAAAGCCTGAACGGTGTCCGGGCGAGTTCTGAATCGCCAGCGTCTGCATACACGGTACGATAGAGCCGTATCCAAGACCGATTACGGCACCGGATAAGAGAAGCATGAGGGCGCTGTTTGTCATCGCCAGCATGCAAAGCCCCGCGGAGAACACGATAATCGACGGATAGATGACGATTCCCGGCCCCACTCTGTCAAACAGCTTTCCTGTGAAAGGACGGGCGGCCATCATCGTCACTGCGAAACAGACGAAGAAATAGCCGCTGACATCCAACAGGTGGATCGTCTTGGCATAAACGGATAAATATGAAGTCACACTTGAATAACAGAAAGAAATGGACAACCCGACAATCGCGATTTTAAGCGCGCCTTTTTCAAACATGTCGGAGAAAGAAAAACGGAAGACAGTCGTTCCGCTGTTGTTTTGATCCGGCACACGAATCATAAAAGCAATCAGCAAGCCTAAAGAAACAAATACGGCAAAAATCGTAAAGAAAACCGGGAACGAAATGACTTTCACAAGACTCAGCCCGAGAAAAGGACCGATCGCCATGGCAAGGTTCATAGACATCGCAAAATAACCGAGCCCCTCGCCGCGCCGCTTGGCGGGAATAATGTCAGCGGCAATTGCGCCCGTGACCGTCGTTAAAATGCTGAACCAGATGCCTTGGAAAAAACGCAGTCCGAGCAGCAGATAGAAATTGTGTAGCGGCAAATACAGATAAGAAGACAGGGCGAACAGCGCCAAGGATACAATCGTCATTCTTTTCTTGCCGAACCGTTCAATAATCGCCCCTGAAAAAGGACGGGTAATAATAGCAGATAACAGGAACAGGCTGATCAAAAGCCCTCCTTGCGATTCACTGCCGCCAAGCTCCTGAATCATATAGATAGGCAGCACGGCCAAAAATGTATAAAAGAACACAAAGACAAATAAATTCACGAGTACGACCATAATAAAATCTTTGGTCCAGATCGAGTCAGATTTACTCAAAAGTACAGCACTTCCCTTTCTTTTCTATTTCGTTAAAAACACATTCAGAAACTCAGAAAAAGCTTCCTTATCTCCATCTTGGAAATCCGCAAGCATGTCTTCCTCGAACTTCAGCATCTCTTGATTGATGCTGTCGTATTTCAATTCAGCTTCCTTCGTCAGGACGACGAGCTTTTCCCGCTTGTCTTCTCCCTGTTCCCGCTGAATCCAGCCGTTTTCTTCAAGGCGTTTGATCGTTCTGGTAACGGTCGGCGCCTCTACGTTCAGATAGGACCAGATTTCTTTTTGGGTCATCGGTCCGATCGTTTTTAAGCAATATAGGATTGACCATTGAGAGGAGTACAGGCCGAATGGTTCCAGCCGTTCATTGGCTTTCTTCGTAATCAGGCGGGCGCATTGATTGATTTGATGAATGAGGCGTCTGTTGACGTGGATCATTTCCGTTCTCCTTTTCAAAAAACTTACCTAAGTAACTAATTGTGCTGTTTCATTCTACAGCAGGATCGCGCGGATGTAAACCCCCTGATCAAAAAGCAGAAAATTATGACCCGCCCCTTGTCCTTATTGAGTTTTTAGCATATTCCCAATTCATTGCTAATACACTGTTACAAACCTATCAAAGAGAGTGTTTGAGGTGAGGGATCGTGGGCATATTTCTAAAACCTTCTTATATAATCGGACAACGAAGAAGCTGCATCATCAGTGAATCTGTTACAGAATACGGATCTCATTTCACACTTCTCACATCCAACTGGGGAGGTCGAGTGGTGTGCACGATTACATCAAAGAGCGAACAATCAAGATTGGTAAGTATATCGTGGAGACGAAAAAAACCGTTCGTGTCATTGCGAAAGAGTTTGGTGTTTCCAAAAGTACCGTACACAAAGATCTGACAGAGCGCCTGCCTGAAATCAATCCTGACTTGGCGAATGAAGTAAAAGAAATACTCGATTATCATAAATCCATCAGACATTTAAGAGGGGGAGAGGCGACGAAATTAAAGTACAAGAAGGATGAAATTCTTGAAGGGGAGCCCGTTCAGCAGCCGTAGCGCCTGACGTCTGCCGGGCCCTTTTTTCTCCTCCCGGGCGGTTTCGCGAATATCCGCAAAATTTTGTCAAGAACTTATATCGTTCAGCAGCTTTTTTTTGATAAATTATGATAATATATATAATTAGGGCACAATGTGGATATTTTACTGTGAAACAGATATCAAGGAGGATATAAATAGATGTTTGCAAGGGATATTGGAATTGACCTCGGTACTGCAAATGTACTGATCCATGTAAAAGGAAAAGGAATTGTTCTGAATGAGCCTTCCGTTGTGGCACTTGATAAAAACAGCGGCAAAGTGCTGGCTGTCGGTGAAGAAGCCAGACGAATGGTTGGACGTACACCTGGGAATATTGTTGCGATCCGTCCGCTGAAAGACGGCGTAATCGCAGACTTCGAAGTAACAGAAGCCATGCTGAAACATTTCATTAATAAGCTGAATGTAAAAGGACTTTTCTCAAAACCGCGCATGCTGATCTGCTGCCCGACGAATATTACATCCGTTGAGCAAAAAGCGATTAAAGAAGCAGCTGAAAAAAGCGGCGGAAAGCATGTGTACCTTGAAGAAGAACCGAAAGTTGCCGCTATCGGCGCGGGTATGGAAATCTTCCAGCCGAGCGGTAACATGGTTGTTGACATCGGAGGCGGTACGACAGATATCGCAGTTATTTCTATGGGCGATATTGTCACCTCCTCTTCTATTAAGATGGCTGGGGACAAGTTTGACATGGAAATCTTAAATTATATCAAACGCGAGTATAAGCTGCTGATCGGTGAACGTACCGCTGAAGATATTAAGGTGAAGGTCGCAACGGTTTTCCCAGACGCACGTCATGAAGAAATCACCATCCGCGGCCGTGACATGGTTTCCGGTCTGCCGAGAACGATTACAGTAAACAGCAAAGAAGTAGAAGAAGCCCTTCGTGAATCAGTTGCCGTCATTGTGCAGGCCGCCAAGCAGGTTCTTGAAAGAACACCGCCTGAATTGTCCGCTGACATCATCGACCGCGGCGTTATCATTACCGGCGGGGGAGCGCTGTTAAACGGGCTTGACCAGCTTCTTGCCGAAGAGCTGAGGGTGCCTGTTCTTGTTGCTGAGAACCCGATGGATTGTGTTGCGGTCGGAACCGGCGTCATGCTGGATAACATGGACAAGCTTCCAAAACGCAAACTGAGCTGATGATAAAACCTCATTCTGAAAAAGAATGGGGTTTTTTTCTGACAAACCCTTCACGAACGGGAATGTAAATCCGATAATAAGAAAAAATGCTGATTTTCATTATAGAACAAATGTTCCGGTGAGGCAACTGGAAATAATGCTATTTCAGAGGTGGAAGACTTGTTAAAAGGATTATATACCGCAACGTCCGCAATGATTACACAGCAGAGAAGAACGGAAATGCTGTCAAATAACATCGCAAACGCGAATACGTCAGGGTACAAAGAGGATCAAGGTTCAATCCGCGCCTTTCCCGAGATGCTTCTGAGCCGAATAGAAGGCGACAAAAAAACGAAAATCGGCTCCGTCAACACAGGCGTATACATGCAGGAGCTGAAACCGTTGTTTACGCAGGGAAGCCTGAAAACGACCGATCAGCCGACGGATATCGCGCTTATGGAGAATCAGGTTCCCAAGAATGCCGAAACGAATGAAAACGCCGAGCTGTTTTATCCCGTGCAGACCGCAGGCGGCGTCCGCTATTCAAAAAGCAGCACTTTCTCATTAAATGAAAACAATCAGCTTACGATAAACGGAAACCTTGTGTTATCAACAAACGGACAGCCGATTACAGTCGACAATGAAAAATTCACCGTATCAGAAAACGGAACGGTCACGACAAACGGCCGGCCGGCGGGGCAGATT
Organism: Bacillus sp. Pc3; assembly: GCF_000815145.1. NCBI lineage: Bacteria > Bacillati > Bacillota > Bacilli > Caryophanales > Bacillaceae > Bacillus > Bacillus sp. Pc3. The sequence goes on from NZ_CP010406.1 coordinate 2,488,346, forward strand.
GATATCAGAATGGAAGAAGACGTGCGCAATCTGAAACGGGACGGCAATGACCTATACAGCACGGCCGACGGCTCTGAACTGCCGAGCGCGGCGGCGAATCCCCAAGTCTCGTATTCATTAAAGCAAGGCGTCTCGGAGCTTTCAAACGTGGACGTGACGAGCACGTATACAGAAATGACGGAAGCATACAGATCATTTGAAGCCAATCAGAAAGTCATTCAGGCTTACGATAAAAGCATGGATAAAGCCGCAAATGAAATCGGCAAAGTGTAACAAAATGGGGGACATTCAATTATGATGCTCAGATCAATGCTGACGGCTTCAACAGCCTTACATCAGCTTCAGCAGCAGATGGATACAGTCAGCAGCAACCTTTCAAACAGTGATACGACAGGCTATAAAGCGAGGGACTCCCGCTTTTCCGAGCTGATCAGACAGCAGTATGACCACATAGATGATAAAAAGGAAAATTCGCCGAACATGCGGAAAACGCCGCCCGGCCTGCGTCTCGGCGCCGGAACGGTGATGACTCCGCAGCTGGACTCAGGGCAGGGAAGCATCAAAAAAACCGACCGTGACCTTGATATCGCGTTCACATCACCTTATCAATATCTTCAGGCAGAAGCGGACGGACGGCGGGTGTATACAAGGGACGGCTCACTTTCCCTCAAGCCGGCCGGCGGAAATGACCGGCTGCTTCAGCTGATGACAGCGGGAGGCAATCCCATTCTCGATGAGAACGGTCAGCCCATACAAATTGACAGTTCGCTGACTCAGCTGAAAATCAGCAAAACCGGAACGCTGACTGCTTCGGACCAGGCGGGAACCCGTTCGCAGACGTTTAATCTCGGCATCGTCAATGTCAATAATCCTCAGGCGCTTCATGCGGAAGGGGATAATCTGTTTTCCGTAAACGGCGCGGGGGCTTCAGCGATTGAAGAGCTTACCGGCGCAAACCGGCAGGCAATCGGTATGGAGCAGGGCGCGCTTGAAAGTTCAAATGTCGATATGTCAAAAGAAATGACCGGCTTAATCGTGTCTCAGCGTTCCTATCAGCTGAACAGCCGCACGATTACATTGGGAGACCAAATGCTGGGCTTAATCAACTCAGTGAGATAAAAGAAGGGGCGTTTTGATCAGCCGCGCATGATAAAAAATGCGGCTTTCTCAAAATCGCCCTTTTTTTTGTAGTAATCAGTAATATCCTGAAGCAGCACTTCCAAATCCACCCACGCTTCAATTTTCTGCAGCTCCAGCACAAGCTTCTGCAATCGGTCGTACGGGTCCTCCTGGGCGGTGTACAGTATGTTGAGCGCGGTCAGCTTCAATTTCATAATCTTGTTCTGCACTTTTTCAGATATGTATAAACCTTTCTGCAGCACGGTTTGTCCTTCGGCGGCAGAGCCGGTTTTAAAAAGTGCTCTGACCGCTTCGTACACACAATGAAGGTAGGAAACGGGAGACTCTTTCTCGAAACGCTGATTGCCCAATACCTTTTTGTAAAAAGGGAGGGCCTCTTTATCTTTTTTCTGGGCGGTCTTTAAAAAACCAAAATTATAATAGGCGTGGCACAGCAGGTTATTGTCATTGATCCGGTCCGTTATCTTTATGGATTCATTGAAGAGCTGTTCTGCGTCGTCATAGCGTGCCTCGTCTATATAATTCACGGCGAGAAGCAGCCGGCAGCTGAGCGTTTTTTTGATGTAGCCGGCTTCATCTTGATAGATTTCCAGCGCTTTATTGACATATTGAATGGAGAGCGCAGGCGACTTCATCATGTAATATGCACCCGCTGTTTTATAATAAAATTCAGCGGCTTCGAAACGGTCCTGAATGGCCGGCAGGTACTGTTCAGCTTCTTTAAAGCGGCAGACAGCACGGTTCGGAGCGCCATTCACCATATGGAATAACCCTTTGAAAAAATAGAAATAATAAGTTAATTCATGATCCATCTCATCTTTGCGCCGCTTCAGCTCGCAGAACAGCTTATTCAGACCGTCTTTTTTCTCAAACAGCAGCTGAAACCGTGCGAAAAACAGCTGATATCTGAGTTTGAGCTTTGCATTCTTTTGTAATTTGGGGAGATGCTGATTGATTTGTTCGTGAAGGGAACGGGCTAGATCGAATTGGCGTTTTCCCATGGCGTCATACCACTCATTCAGCATCACCAGCGTACGTTTTTCAGTAAACTTAGCAATCATCTTCCAACCTCTTTGCATAGGGTAAAAGTCTTTATTTATCATAACACATTAATGGACGAGGCTCATTGCCAGCTGGTTACAGTTTACAGCGCGGTTGAAAAAGAAATTGATTCATAATATACTTCCAAATGTACAGATTGGTTGCCACATATGCCTTCTATACATACTATTGTCGATGAAGGAGATGTCAAGAGAATGCTTGATACTCAGCAAATTAAAGAAATTATTCCCCATCGCTATCCGTTTCTTCTGGTAGACAGAATTACGGAAGTCGAAGAAGGAAAACGGGCGGCGGGATATAAAAATGTGACGGCGAATGAAGATTTTTTCAACGGCCATTTTCCTGAATACCCTGTTATGCCGGGCGTATTAATCGTAGAGGCTTTGGCGCAGGTCGGAGCGGTTGCGATGCTGATTAAAGAAGAAAACCGGGGCAGACTCGCATTTTTTGCGGGGATTGATAACTGCCGTTTCAAAAAGCAGGTAAAACCGGGTGACAAGCTGGAGCTTGAGGTTGATATTACCCGCGCGCGCGGTACGATCGGACGCGGCAAAGGCGTTGCCAAAGTTGACGGCGAGCTCGTGTGTGAAGCTGAATTAACCTTTGCGCTCGGAGAATAAAAGCAAACAAATGGGCTTATAAAAAAGCCCATTTTGTATAGAAAGGGGTGAATGTAATGTGGTCAGAATTTAAAAGCTTTGCGATGCGGGGCAATATCATGGATCTGGCAATCGGTGTCGTCATCGGCGGCGCTTTCGGCAAAATCGTGACGTCGCTCGTTGAAGACATCATCATGCCGCTTGTCGGCCTGCTTCTTGGCGGTCTTGACTTTTCAGGGCTGGCCGTGACATTCGGCGATGCTCATATCAAGTACGGAAGCTTCATTCAAACGATTGTGAACTTCTTCATTATTTCATTTTCTATTTTTATCGTGATCCGCACAATAGGCAAGCTGAGACGTAAAAAAGAAGCAGAAGAAGAGGCTGAAGAAGCCGAGGAAACAGATCAGCAGACAGAACTGCTGACTGAAATCAGAGATCTGCTGAAACAGCGGGCTCCTCACAATGACTAGGGCACAAAAAAAGGCTGGATGATTAACGTCCGGCCTTTTTCATGATCATAATTTTTGTTTAAACGCTTCAATCAGCCGGCTGCCCGAGTAGCCTTCTTTCACGAGCGACTCCAGAATGCTTTCTGATCCGGGGTGGTTTCTTGACACCATTTGACCGTAAATTAAAACTTGTATACTTCTTTCCAGCTCGACGATATTTTTGATGCTTCCCGTCAGCTGGGCGGGGCGGTTGCTTTTTTTCGTAATCGTTACAAACACCTTCGCTTCTTTCTGGCTTTTCATCAGCATGTCAAAAAAAGACAAGTGTTCGGCCGGGACCAGTGCTTCAATTAACCAATGATTTTCTCCGTCCTCTTTATTGATAATCAATCCGTCTAAAAGGGGAAACTGCTCAATCGGCTGATCGTCTTTATCTAAACGTTCCACATTCAGATCAACCAGTTTAAAGGTTTTCATCTCTTATTTTCACCCCTGTTGTCCATGTTTTTCGTTCATTTATTATAACACATATCATTTTTCCCGGGAAAATGCTGTAAGACATGCTTCATCATTTTTGTAGGCGGTCAACATTTAATCATTTCTATTTTTTCATTATAATGTAAAAGAATATGGTCATGGAGAGATGCTTATGAATCAATTGCGCCTGAAGGAAATCTATATAGAAGACGGTTCAAGGCGAAAAGACGATCATTCCTACTTGGTATGCAAAAAGGAAGATTGTGAGGTGCATCTTAACAGAAGGGGAAATGTCGTCTTTTTATATGAAACAAAAGACCGCATGGAACAGTATAAAATTCAGCTTTCACTGACTGATAAAAAGCTGAGTTTTTACTGGTTCGCATGGGACGGCGGAAAGTTTGTCCGCATGTTTGAGAAAGACTGGCTCAAAACGAAACTTTTCTCGCGGCTGCTCAAAAATACATATTACATAAGCGGCCAAAAACAAAAGTTTTTTTTATCAGAAAGAAAAACGAAAACATAAGAGCAGCCTGAACGGATAACGGCTTTATCCGCTTTTTGCTTTCACGAGCCCTTGTACTACAATGAAGCCAGCCTCGAAAAAGAGAGGAGGATACGGCTTGTTTAACCACGTTATGCTTGTCGGCCGGCTGACGAAAGACCCGGAGCTCCGTTTTACAGCAGCGGGCATTCCCGTCGCACATATTACGTTGGCGGTAAACCGCAATTTTAAAAGCGCGTCGGGTGAAACCGGAACCGACTTCGTCAACTGCACCATCTGGAGAAAAAACGCTGAAAACACGGCATTGTACTGCCAAAAAGGGTCAATGGTCGGTGTAAGCGGCAGAATCCAGACGAGAAGCTATGAAAAGACAGCCGGCGTAAAAGTTTATGTGACCGAGGTCATGGCTGATACCGTTCGGTTTATGGATCAAAAACAGAAAGAGCCGCTGGCTGAATAGCATTCTTTTTTCCTCGATTTCCCGCCTTTCAGCGGGCCCCGCAATACCTCCTTCCCACTCGCCAGTCGAAAGACTGGTTTTTTTGTGCGGGAGCTAAAAAATGGTTAAAAAGAAGTGATTTCGCTTATGAATACTTAAAAACATTGAATATATTGGGATAAAAACTTATAATTACTTACAGATAAGTGACGAAAAAGGGAATGAGGACGTGTATCAAGAAGAAAGACTGATTGCGATAATGGAATATTTGAAACAGCATCGGCGGATCACCGCTGATCAGATATGTTCGCTGCTTCATATTTCAAGAGATACCGCAAGAAGGGACCTTGTAAAGCTGAAAGAGCGCGGGGCCATTATCAGAACACGGGGCGGCGCGATTCTGCCGTCGGTGAATCAGGAAGTTCCGGGCTATTCGGGCCGGCTGAAAACCGTTTCTGAAGAGAAAAACAAAATCGGCAAGCTGGCCGCATCCCTGATTCATAAAGGAGACCGGATCATCCTGGACACTTCGACAACCGTGCAGGCCTGCGCGGAGCATTTAAATGTCACCGGCTGCACTGTTATTACAAATTCGATCAATCAGGCCGATATCCTTTCCGCAAAAGAGGGAATTGATATTCACCTGCTCGGCGGAAAGCTCCAGAAGGAACACCGGTTTTTATACGGGGCTTCCGTCGTAGAAAAACTGGGGGATTATCACGCCGATAAGGTGCTGATCGGCGTTGTCGGCATCTCGGAAAACGGCCTGACGATTCCGCATGAAGAAGACGGCATGGTAAAGCGTAAAATGATCCGACAGGCGGAACAGGTGATTGCGCTGAGCGATCACTCCAAGCTTGGCCGTACGAGTTTTTATCAGTATGCAGCTCTGCATGAGATTGACCTGCTGATTACCAATCGGCTGCCTGATCAGGATTTTTGCGATCTGCTCGACCGGCACGGCGTAGAATTGCTTGTAACTGAATCTGAAGAAGAGGATGAGGACATGTGAAACTGATTGCCATAGATCTGGACGGCACACTGCTGAACAGCAGTCATCAAGTAAGCGATGAAAATGAGCGGGCTTTAAGGGAAGCCCGGCAAGCGGGAATTGAAATCGTGGTTTCCACGGGACGCGCGCATTTTGATGTGCACTCCATATTCGAACCGCTCGGCATAAAAACATGGATTATCAGCGCAAACGGAGCCGCCATTCATGCTCCTGACGGCAGCCTGTACCACTGTGATGCGATTGAAGAAACAAGAGCCCGCGGCATTTTGTCATGGCTTGAAGAGAATCAATATTACTATGAGGTGTTTACAAACAAAGCCATCTATACGCCTGAAACCGGCAGGCAGCTGCTCGATATCGAAATGGACCGGGTGAAAAGCGCCAATCCTGAAACCGATCTTTCCGTTTTGGAACAGGCGGCTTCAGTGCAATACAGCCAATCCGGCTTTGCTTACATTCATTCATACCGTGAGCTCTTTGAGAAAGAAGAGCATCTGGATTTTTATAATATTCTCGGATTTTCGTTTGATGAGCGGAAGCTGAAAGCGGGCTGGGACCGATTCAGCGGTCAGAAAGATCTCACCCTTGTCAGCTCTGCCGACCACAACTTCGAACTGGCGTCTCGAAACGCCTCTAAAGGGCAGGCTCTCAAACGGCTGGCGCAAAAGCTCGGCATTCCGATGGCTGAAACCGCCGCGGTCGGTGACAGCTTAAATGACTATTCAATGCTTCAGGCGGCCGGAAAAGGCATAGCGATGGGGAATGCGAGAGAAGATATTAAGGAGATCGCTGATGCCGTTACATTGACAAATGATCAAAACGGCGTTGCGCATATGATCAGGAATTTACTGTGAAAGGTATGGCGATACTGTTCATGACTGGCGTGACGCATTCATGGCAAATGCGGCGTAACAGTAAGGACGACATAAAAGACCGGCTCTTCTGAGAGAGCCGGTCTTTTTGCGTTTAATGTGATTGCGCCGATGCGCTGAGGGTGAATAGTTCTTCAAGCTCAGCGGATGACAGCTCGGTAATCCAATTTTCACTTTGGATAATCTGATCGTTCAGCGTTTGTTTCGTTTCAAGCATGGCATCAATTTTTTCTTCAATCGTTCCCGTCGTAATGAGTTTGTGAACGTGGACGAACCGTTCCTGGCCGATTCGGTAGGCGCGGTCGGTTGCCTGGTTTTCCACCGCCGGATTCCACCATCTGTCATAGTGAATGACATGATTGGCAGCCGTCAGGTTCAGGCCGGTTCCGCCCGCTTTCAGTGACAAAATCAGCGTCGGGTATTCTTTCTTCTGGAACCGTTCGACGAGAGAATCGCGTTCCTGCTTGGATAGGCTTCCGTTTAAAAACTGAACCGGTTCTCCGAATGCTTTTTCCAGGAGGCGCTTCATCATGTTGCCCATCTGAATGTATTGGGTGAAAATGAGGCAGCTTTCCCCTTGTCCGCGGATCACCGCCATTAAATCAAGCAGCTTTTCCAGTTTGACGGATCTCCCGTTTAACAGCTCTGTCTGTTCTTCCTTCAAATAGAGCGCAGGATGGTCGCATATTTGCTTCAAGCGGCCGAGCATGCTCAGAATCAGCGCTTTCCGCTGCATCCCGGTCAGAGAAGCCATATGTTCAAATGTATCTTTGACAAGCTGTTCATAAAGGGATGCCTGTTCGGCTGAGAGCGGGATAAACTCTTTTTGTTCCAGCTTGTCAGGAAGATTAAGCGCCACTTCTTCATCCCGTTTTGTCCGGCGCAGTAAAAACGGCCGGATTAACTGCTGAAGCTGGTTGATTCTTTTTTCGTCACGGTCTTTTTCAATCGGCAGCACATAGCGTTTATGAAAGCCGGTCAGACTGCCGAGATAGCCTTTGTTCATAAAATCAAAGATCGACCAAAGCTCTGTCAGGCGGTTTTCCATCGGTGTTCCGCTCAGCGCGATATGATGGACGCCTTTCAGCTTTCTGATCGCGCGGGACTGCTTCGTATGCGCGTTTTTAATATTTTGCGCTTCATCAAGGCAGATGGTGCTCCATGTCACGGAAGAAAGCTCTTCCTGATCGGCGTGCGACAGGCCGTAAGAAGTAAGAACGACGTCCGCGTCCTGATAGGCCGGGACAAATGCTTCCCCCTTCGGCCGGCGGGGGCCGTAATGAAGCACGGCCTTCAGCTGCGGCGCGAAGGTCTGGAGCTCACGCTGCCAGTTGCCGAGCACCGATGTCGGCGCAATGATTAAGGCAGGCGCTTTTTGCCGGCCGCTTTCCTTCACATGGAGAAAATAAGCGATCATCTGAATCGTCTTTCCCAGTCCCATGTCATCTGCGAGACAGGCGCCGAAGCCGTTTTCCCGTAAAAACAGAAGCCAGTTCATGCCGTACATCTGATAAGGGCGGAGCTGGCCCTGAAACGCGGCGCTGACTTCATGTTCCGGCAGATCCCGGGCTTCCGTCAGTTTGCGGATCAGGCTTCTGAGCTGCTTTGATAATTCGATCTTGATCCCGGCAAATGCCGATGAGTCAATGATGTCCGTGTCCTCGGCTCCGTTTTCCCCGTGATCCATCAGTTCGCGCGCCAGCACGTCGGACATGTGAAGGCCCTCAGATTCCGCTTTTTCCATCAGTTTTTTCATCTGTTTAATAAATTGCGGATCAATTTTCACCCATTGGCCGCGGATGTTGACGAGACGTCTGTTGTTTGCGACAAGCTCATTGAATTCATCCTCTGTCAGCTCAATACCGTTTGTGGCGAATCTCCAGTTGAAATCAAGCAGAGCGTTCATGCCGACGAAAGACTCGCCCCGCGGCGAGGATGACACTTTCGCTTTGAGCATCATATTGCTGTCCCGGACAATCTGCCACCATGATGGGAGAAGAATCTCCACACCCATATCGACAAGCGTCTCACTCGCTTCCGATAAGAAGATCCAAGCCTCTTCTTCAGAAATCAGCGTCGTTCCTGAATCAAACGAAAGCCAGGGAACCGTTCTGCGGAAGCGGTCCTGTTCGCGCGCGATTTTTCCGCTGTATCCCTGCCACGCTTTTTTCAGTCCCTTCAGTCCGTCAAAAAAGGTGATGGAGCCGGTTTTTTTCTCACGTAAAAACATTTCGATTTTCCAGTCGTCACCGTCGAAATCAGGCTCGTTTAATCGGAGCCCGACGGTAAACGGCGTCAGATCGTCATGCCAGCCGATTCCCTCGAGAAAATCATCTTCATCCAAAAAGGAGCCTTTAAACGTATGAACGGCCGGTGAGCGGGTTTCGATCCGCCGCCATTTTTCCAGCAGGTCATCATTGTACTGAATGTAGTCCTGGACCGCGGCTGAGAACCAGTCTGCCGTAAAGCCTTCCAGCAAAAGCTCGCGGTCTTTGAAGCGCAGGACGCCATTTTGCCAAGCCTCATAATCTGGAAGAAAATCGCCGTCGGCAATAAATTCGTATATCGTCGAAGCCGCTTCGATTAACGGTTCCGTTTCCTTTGTCAGCTGCACGGTGCTGAATGAATTGAACGAGTTTTTTCCGAGCAGCTCGACGGTCATCCACGGGCTGAGCAGAACGGCCGGAGTGCCGATGAAGCTGACGTCTTCAAGAAACGTTCCGTAAAAGGTGGACTCATGCCATTGGAACAAATGAGTCTTCATCTGACTGAGAGTAAGCGGCTGCTCCTTCTCATCATGGCTTGACAGCGTAAATGTCCAATCTTCCATTTGTTCTACATGAATGAAAATTTCCTTAAGACTCGCCATCAATCAACTTTCCTTTCTGCAATTCTTCTTGAAGGGCGCGCAGCCTCTTGTAGCTTGCGCTCAGCCGGCTGATATACCGCTCCCATACCTGCTGTTTTTTTGCCTTTTTATAAAGCGTCCGCAGTTTTTTCAGATGGCGCGCAGCCTCTTTATAGGCGCTGCGGTTTTTTTGGTCGATAAAAAAGGCCGCCGCCCGGTGATAGGAGGGGATGAGCGCTTCCGGATCACTGGCGGCAATTTCCTTCAGGATGTCCTTTTCAATTTCCCAGACGGAAAAGCCGACGAGGCTGTGAATCTCCACCCATTCCGCATACCGCCGTTTTTCGTACAGGTACTGGCTGTATTCGGTAAAGGTATAGGGAAGGCAGCCGGAAGCAAACCGTTCAAACAGCTGATCATCCCGTGAGTGCCGCGCATAATCCGCCAATAGCGCAAACAGCTCTCCGATGATGTCGCGCATTTCTTTAAACGGCTTATCAAGCTTCGTATAGTTCACGGCAAGCGGTTCGATCCGGCCATACCAAGCTTTCAGCCGTTTCCAGTCTTTTTTCGCGGTGAGTTCACCGAGCCATTGAAAGGTATACGGCAGCGCTTCAGGAGGGAAGCGGGACATATCTTGGAAGACCGCTTCATCATCTTTTTGCAAAAAGGCCAGATGAAGCCGTCCGAACCGCACTTCCGGCGAAAAACGGCGCCCGCTTTCCTGTTCGAGAATCTCCTGTTCACGCGCAACCCATTTCGGCCGGTTCAAAAGCGCGCTCCACATTTCACCGAATACCCGGAGGCGTTCGTATTGAAAAAGCTCTTCTTTCACAAGCAGTCTGCGGAGCACCGGGGGCGTCCGGTCTAAAAAGGGATCGAGTGAAAAAGACAAAGCGTACGTTTTCAGTCTGTCAATGGAGGAATAAATCGTATCCATCAGCTGTTCCACGTATGGATTGATGCTGTAATAATCTTTTTCGGCATCCAATCTGCCTGACTCAATCAAAGTGAACATGTGAAGCCAGACGGCAAGCGCCGAATGAATCTGATATAAGCTTTTAAGCTCGGGTTTTTTCGGGGCGTGTTTTTTGAGCGCTGACAGATAGCCGTAATAAAGGCCCTGCATCGTCTGGCTTCCGGCCGGCGTCCGCGCCTCCCACAGCGAGAATTCCGAATCAAAAAAAGCGAGCCAGCTTGACAGCGACTCTTCATTCGGCAGCACTTTTTCCTGAAACTGCCGGCGGACAAGCTCCCTGCTTTCCTCAAGCTTTTCTCTTTCCAGCCAATGTTCGGTAAAGGTACCGACCCGCTCGAATTGGGCATATACGTAAAGAAAAACGGCCAGCACGTGGCGGCAGATCGCCTCAGACGGGCATGCACAGCCGCTTTTCACCATGAAAAATAAGTTCAGCGTGACCCTTACAGGCACAACATCCTGCACATATGCGGAAATCTCTGTCGGGGTTTGAACCTGTATACGATAGACGGAATCCTGCCGATATAAAATGAGTGCTTTCTTCATCAGCTGAACATTGTCTTCATTGTAAGGAAGAAGTTCTTTAAGCTGTTCAGCCGCTGCGAGCACATCTTCTTTAGCAATCATATCCTGAAGCATGATTATCGCTCCTAACGAGTCACAAAATAAAAAGATTCCAATTCCTCTATTATATCGCAACACATGGCCCGGAAAAAGTTTTTCCTAAAAAAGGACATAAAAACCCGAATGTGTCGAATGATGTATTAGAGATTGCAAAACAGCACCCGACAGCATATAATAATCTTGTTTTCAATTTAATGGAAGCCGAAAGGAAACGAATGATGAAGAAAACGAAGTTAGATCAAGAGGAGTTTCTGAAGATTTTAATGCATGCGCACGACATTGGTGAGCAGTCCTCTGAGATGACCACAAAAGAAATGCTTGAGAATTTGATTTCTTATATTAAAAATGGATATGCAACATAAAATCCCGCAGGCTCTTGGCCGCGGGATTTTTTAATCTTCCTGTGACACCAGTATTTAAAGCGCTTACAAAATTAAAACAGATTGAAGTGATTGTCTATTTTTGTCGAATTTTGTCATTTGAAAAGGTTAGAAATGACAGTTTAAAACTGTATAATCGTAATTGGAAAAGATCATTGGAGGGAATGGGAATACGCGGAAAGTGATATGGAGGTTATATGGGAGAATCTACAAGCATAAAGGAAATATTCGCAATACTGAGAAAGCGTCTGCTGTTTATACTTATTATTACCGCGGCGGCATCTGCCGCAGGCGGACTCATCAGTTTCTTCGCTCTTACGCCGGTCTATGAAAACTCAACTCAAATTTTGGTCAGCCAATCCAAAAACAATCAAAAAGAAGTCCAATTCAATGATGTTCAAACCAACCTCCAATTAATCAACACGTATAATGTCATCATCAAAAGTCCGGTCATCCTCGATGAGGTGATTAAACAGCTGCATCTGTCCATGACTTCGAAAGAGCTGGAATCGAAAATCACGGTGTCCAGCGAGCAGGATTCACAAGTCGTGACGATTGCCGTGAGGGATACGGATGCTAAGCGGGCGGCCGTTATGGCAAATGCGGTTGCAGCCGTTTTTCAGGACAAGATCACCGCCATCATGAACGTGGATAATGTCAGCATCCTTTCAAAGGCCGAAGCGGCGGACAGCCAGTCACCGGCAGAGCCTAACCGTAAGCTGAACATCGCGATTGCGTTTGCCGCCGGACTTTTGGGCGGAATCGGTCTCGCCTTTTTGCTGGAACATCTGGATAATACGATCAAATCGGAAGAACAGCTGGAATCGCTGCTCGGCATCCCGATCCTGGGAACGGTTACTTCAATCAGTACTAAAGACAGCGTTGCCAAAAACTTGAGGATGGCGGAAACCAAACAAGCGGGGGGCGGACATGTTGACGCGTAAAAAAGACAAACCCGGAAAACGAAGCGTGATTGCGATGTCTGAGCCGAAATCCATCAACTCAGAACAATATCGCACGATCCGCACAAACATTGAATTTTCTTCCGTTGATACGGAGGTGAAGTCCCTTTTGATCACATCCGCCGGTCCGGAAGAAGGAAAATCGACAACCGCGGCCAACCTTGCCGTCGTATTTGCACAGCAGGGGAAAAAAGTGCTTTTAATTGATGCGGACCTGCGCAAACCGACGGTTCATTTCACCTTCAAATTGGACAACGGAACCGGATTAACGTCGCTGCTGTTAAAACAGATGCCGTTTCAGAAAGCCGTCCTGCCGGCTGATGAAGCAAACCTGGATATTTTAACGAGCGGGCCGATCCCGCCTAATCCGGCGGAGCTTTTATCGACGGGTGCCATGAAAGATCTTCTGTCAGAAGCCGCCGAAGTTTATGATAAGGTGATTTTGGATACGCCTCCCGTCTTGGCCGTAGCCGATACGAAAATATTAGGCAGCTACACTGACGGGGCCATTATGGTGATCTCAAGCGGGAAAACGGACAAGGAACAAGCGGCCAAGGCAAAAGAAGCGCTCGATTACTGCCCGTGCAAGCTCCTTGGGGCCGTGATGAACGGGAAGAAACAAACGAAACATTCGGACTACGCCTATTACGGACAATAATGTCATAATGGGCGCGGTCCATTCTTTTTAAGGAGGGATTGAAATATGATAGATATCCATTGTCACATCCTTCCTTCCATAGACGACGGCGCGGCGGATGATACAGAAAGCCTGAAGATGGCGAGAGAAGCGGTCAGACAGGGGATTGATACGATCATCGCGACGCCGCATCATGTGAAATACCGCTATGACACGGACCGGCATACGGTCAACGAAGCGGTCAGCCTGTTAAACAAACGTTTGAATAAGGAAGGCATTCCGCTGACTGTTCTGCCCGGCCAGGAAATCAGAACAGACGGAGATCTGCTGGCAGGTCTTCAAAGCGGCTCGCTTGTCCCGCTCCATGATACAAAGTATGTGCTGGCGGAATTTCCGGCGGATCATGTCCCGGCCTACGCTGAAAGGCTGTTTTATGAACTGCAGCTGAACGGATATGTCCCCGTCATCGCCCATCCGGAGCGGAACAGGGAAATTCGCGAAAACCCTTCCGTCCTATACAGTCTTGTGAAGAAAGGCGCGGCCGCCCAAGTGACGGCCGGCTGCATTGCCGGAGCATTCGGGCGGAAAGCGAAATCCTTTTCGCTGCAGCTGATTGAAGCGAATTTGATCCACTTTCTCGCATCTGACGCCCATAATCTCGGACCGAGAAATTTTTATTATCAGGAGGCGCTCGGCGTTCTGAAAAAAGAAGCAGGGGCGGAGCTGATTTACATGCTCACGGAAAATGCGGCGCTTCTCGCTGAAAACAAAGCCGTTTATAAGGAACCTCCGCTGCCTGTGGCCCGCCGTAAGCGCTGGGGTCTTTTTTAATCGTCGTCTCCATCCCGTTTAAATGAAGCATAAGCGGCTGTTTTGCAAGATGATTCTTTTATGCTTATGCTATTATCAGCGGCCGGCGCCGTTTTTTCCTATCATGACCTCAGGCTTCCGGCATTCAGCCGGCGCCGGGATCATATGATAATAACGGTAAGCTGCCCAGCAGCAATTTCTAAACGGTTGGGGGAACACGATGAAAATAACAGTGATCGGAACAGGCTACGTCGGTCTTGTGACAGGAGTGTCTCTTTCAGAAATCGGCCATGACGTAACATGCATAGATATTGACGAACGTAAGGTTGAGCAGATGAGAAAGGGGTTGTCCCCTATCTTTGAACCGGGCCTTGAAGATATGATGAAACGAAATATCGGCCGGCATCGGCTGGCATTTGAAACGAGCTACGAAAAAGGGCTTGCGGAAGCGGACGTTATTTTTATAGCGGTCGGAACGCCGCAAAAAGAAGACGGGCACGCAAACCTTACTTATATTGAAAATGTCGCCGAACGGATTGCCGAACATATTTCTAAAGATGCGATCGTCGTGACAAAAAGCACGGTTCCCGTGGGAACGAATGACAGGATCAGCGAAGTTATTCATTCACGGCTGAAAGCGGACGTGAACATTTCAATCGCCTCGAATCCGGAATTTCTCCGTGAAGGTTCGGCGATTCACGATACCTTTCACGGCGACCGCATCGTGATCGGGGCTGAAGACCGGCAGACGCGGGAAACGCTTGACCGGGTTTTCGCGCCGCTTGCGATTCCGGTATATCATACGGACATCAGAAGCGCTGAGATGATCAAATATGCGTCAAACGCATTTTTAGCGGCGAAAATCAGTTTTATTAATGAAATTTCTCATATATGTGAAAAAGTCGGTGCGGATGTGGAATCAGTCGCACACGGAATGGGATTGGATAAACGGATCGGCAATCAATTCTTAAGAGCCGGCATCGGTTACGGCGGTTCCTGCTTTCCGAAGGATACAAACGCCCTCGTGCAGATCGCGGGACATGTGGAGCATGATTTTGAATTGCTGAAGTCCGTCATTAAAGTCAACAATAACCAGCAGTCCATGCTGGTTGATAAAGTGCTGAACAGGCTCGGCGGTGTGACGGGGAAGACAATCGCGTTATTAGGGCTGTCTTTTAAGCCGAATACAGATGATATGCGGGATGCCCCGTCCATTGTCATTGCGGATCGTCTGGCGGCTCTTGACGCCCGGATGACAGCGTACGATCCGATCGCTTCATTCCGGGCTTCCGGGCTGCTTCCGGCTGAAGTTTCCTATCGGGAGTCCATAGAAGAAGCCGTCAGGGGAGCGGATGCCGTCCTGATTCTGACAGATTGGGAACAAATTAAACACTTCCCGCTTGAAGCGTACAAAGAGCTGATGGAAACCCCGGTTATTTTCGACGGGAGAAACTGCCACTCGCTTGAGGAAGCGGAACAGGCGGGCGTGGAATATATCTCAATCGGAAGAAGAGCCGTCGTGCCTCAGACTGATTCTGTCACTTGAAAGGCCGGCGGACCGCGCCGGCCTTTTATCATACAATCATTAGAGACGAAGGGGATATTAATCGTGGAAAAAACATGGAAACTGCCGAAGCAAATGGAATCATCCCGCGATCTGCTGGAAACGTCAGCACGGCCTTTTATCAAACTGCACGTCAAAAAAGCTGAAACGGGACGGTATGACAGTAAAATTGCAGGAGACCCCTATTTTCCGAAACATGAACCATATCCTAAAGATGAAAGCGGCAGGCCGATGAAGCTTCTCGCTCAAATCAATTTTGCGGATATGCCCGGACTCCCTGATTTTCCGGCCACCGGCATTCTTCAGTTTTACATATCGGTCAGTGATGACGTATACGGTCTGAATTTTGACGACGGGTGCGTGCAAACGGGTTTCTGCGTCAAATATTTTGAACATGTGACAGCAGAAGAAGCGGAGCTCATGGATGATTTTTCTTTCGTTCAGGTTGAAGAGGAGTACGATTTTCCGATTCAATCAGAAGCGCTGATCACCCCTGAGCTATCTGCTGAATGGGTGCTCCCGTCTGATTTTCAATTCAGGCAGTATGCCGGGATGGATGCCTTTGACTATTTCGAGCAGTTTGACGATGAGGTGTATGACGAATATACGGCGAACGCATTCGGCCATAAAATCGGCGGCTATGCGTCCTTCACCCAGGAAGATCCGCGGTCTTACTCCTATCAAAACCATACGATTCTGCTTTTGCAAATTGATTCAGATGATGACATTGATTCGATGTGGGGAGATGTGGGAATCGCCAATTTCTTTATCAGACCGGAAGATTTGAAGAAAAAAGATTTCTCAAACGTTTTGTACAACTGGGACTGCAGTTAACGACAGTATGATGATCATGATACAAGGCAAAGGAGACGGTTAATCACTGTCTCCTTTTTTTTTAGGGAATTTATCATGGATACATAGAGGAGATCGATGAATGGATATGCCGTTTATGTGAGTCTTTTGGCGTTAATGATGAGCATCTCGGCTGTTGAAAATAAGCCATTTAACCTATTTAAGCTGCTTTCTGTCTATTTTAAAATATAATATATGGAAATATAGTATGGAAAAGTCTGTGCTTTTTGTACGACTTTTTGCGTAAGACGAGGTGAAAACAGATGAGCCATTCAAGCACATTAAGCCATATTAACAGCACGATCAGCCATAAACTGGGCGAGGTTGAACACCAAATTGATAAATTAAAAGAAGCGAAAAGAGAGATAGAATCTCTGCAGGAAGAGGGCGTATCTGAAATCAGGGACATCCTCAGGCCGCACCTGGACCATCATTGGACCGGCACTTTTTCTGAAGAATTTGATGACCGGCGCGATCAGGCCCATACAGAAGCATACAGAATCGTCACAGACAAATACGACGGTTATATTTACCGAATCGGCTTAAAGATGACACAGCTTGAAATTGAAAAAGGAGGGCTCCTTGCCGCCAGAAGCATTGCGAGAGAGGCAGAGCACCTGCTGACGCTGGGAGAAGAAGCCCTTGACACGGTCGGAGAAAAAATACAATCAATCAAAAGAAGCTGGAGTTGGTTTTAATGGCAGAAATAAAACTCAAATACGGAACCGTCATGAAGCAGCTTGAATCCGTCAGCAGCGCTTTGGAGGCCGTCTCGATCGGGAACGCCGGTTCAAACGGAAAAAACAAGCTCGACTATACCTCCAAGTACCAATCCCGCGAGGCAAAGCTTGTATCGATGATCAGCGAATACAAGCAGGCCGTTCATAAGAATATCGCGGACGTTAAAGACAACGTAGATTCTTTGAAAGAACAGGACGAGGCGATCGCCGTAAAATAACGAAAGAAAGGACTTGCCGATGAGCAAAGTGTTTGAATCACAATCGTTAACGGACGAAGCAGATAAGAGAAAGAAACAATACGAAGCCCTTGAAGAGCAGCTGCGTGCGCTCAAACAAGCCTTTCAAGGCATGGCTGATCTGGGTGATGCTTTGAAAGGGAAAGGCGCAGACAATATAAAAGATTTTTTTCAGGGACAAGCGGAAATCGCCGACAGCTGGCTGACGCTTGTCTCTGCTCAAATTGCGTTTTTAAATGGCATTTCAGGTGACATTAAAGATCAAGAACTCAGCGATACATATGTGGAGACTTCATTTTTGGAGCATGAGCTGCCCAACGCGGATTTGAAAGCTTCAGAGATTGTCTCCGCTCATAAAGCAGAAATCGATTCAATTTTGTCAGGCATCAGCGATATTATTCATCTCGACACATATACGCTGGATGATTACGCTGACAAAATGGGCGATGCCCAGAAAACCAGACGTGACACGATCACGGCAGTCGATACGCTTGATGAATCCTTGACTGCTGAATATCAAAACTTAGAATCTCTGGACAACGCCGTGCTCAGCAAATATTCTGTTCTCATGCAGGCCACCAGCAACGGGAAAAGCGCATCCCCTATGTACTATGACAAAAAAGCCTTCCACAGCAATGAAATCTACAAAAGCGTCACGGCGACAGAAAAACAGGGAACGGACTATATTGACGCAAAAGCCCAGCAGGCCGAAGCAAGACGGCTTCAGGAAAAGGCTGAAGAAGAAGCCAATAAACCATGGTACGAAAAAACATGGGACGGCATCTGCAACTTTACCGGCGAAGTCACCGGCTATTATGATTATAAAAGAGCAGCCGAAGGCGTTGATCCGGTGACCGGAGAAAAGCTCTCCACCGCAGAACGCGTCACAGCAGGAGCGATGGCCGCCGCCGGATTCATACCGGTCGTCGGCTGGGCGGGCCGCGCTTTCAAAGGCGGAAAAGCCATTTACAAAACCGGAAAAACCGTCATTGCCGCAGAACATGCTTTAGATGCCTATAAAACCGGAAAATCCTTAGACATTCTCAAAATGACAGAAATGGGCGCATACGGCCTTGTCGCCTCAAACGGATTCTCAGAAGCCGTCACAGGCAGAGATATGTTCGGAAACAAAGTGTCCGAGGAGAAGCGGAAGCAAGGGGCGCTGGAAGCTGCGCTGAGTTTGGTTGGAGCCGGTGCATTGGCGAAGCATGTAAACAAAGGCATACCGCTTGCAAAATCGCCACAAGCATCAATAGTTGAAAAAGGAAAAAAGATTCTAGACCAAGTAAAAGAATTCAAAGTACCGACGAATGTAAAAATTCGTGTCCACAAGACTGTCACAGCGGATGGCGCAACTTTCCCAATCATTCATGCTGATGTGAAAACGACTGCTGTGAAAGATCTTGGGATTGTGAAGATGGTGGGTAGTGGCAGCGGGAATAGTAAGAAACTTTTCGGTCAAAATGGAACTCAAATTGCAAGTAAGACAACATGGCAAAATGGGAAGACAGAAAGAATAGACATTGAAAACCCAAATCCAGGGCAAAGAGAAGGTCAAATTCACTATCACGAGCCAAATAATAAAAAATGGTATTTTGATGTAGAAACAAAAAAGTTTTATGACCAAAAAACAGGTGAAGATGCACCTAGCAAAATTCAAAAAGTACTTAAAGACAAGAGTGTTCAGAAAGCTATAAATAAGGGATTGAAATTTTTAGGTGAGGATCCTGTATTTTAGTATAGGAGTGAAGATTATATATGGAATATACAAATAAAAATATGAAAAGACTAAAAGAACGACTTGAAGATCGGAGTAATGCAAATAAAGTTGACCTATCTAAATTAAAGGATATTATTTCACCTAATATAGTTAAAGTAGACGATTGCTATATTCTAGATCTAGAGTATGAGTTAACTGATAATACAACGATAAATTGGAATAGAATTTTGAAAATGTACGGGGATAAAACGGGGTATGAAGCATCGTGTAATGAGCTCCGCATAAACGATTATTTAGACTGCAGTGATTTGTCTGATGAAGAGATTTCACTTTATGCGTTTCAGGTAGTAGACGGTTGGGAACAACATTTAAAAGAAAAATTTCCTGAGCATAAATTTGTTGTAATTATAAGTATTGATGAAGGTTTTGCGACACTTAGATTTCATAAATATAGAGAAGAGGAAAGCGGTTGGCTAAAGGCCGACATTGAAGAGTACGGAAACGAAGCTATCCTTGTAAAAGAAATTAACTTTAGTAATAAAATTTAACTAAAAAAGCAAGTAGTTATATTGGGACTGACCCCTGTTTTTGAGACAGGGATCAAAACACCTTCATACAGCCAATTGCCGATATTGTATCGGCGATTGGCTGTTTAGTTTCGTTTGAATACGAATATTGTTATAATAATGAATGTATTCTATGGCAGTGCGTTCTACGATGGCCGTCGTAGTTCGATCAATGTTAAGATAGAACGTTTCAGACTTTAGTGAGGAATGAAACGATTCGATGGAGGCATTATCAGCGGGCGTCCCTTTGCGGGACATGCTCATGGTAATGCCTTTTGTTTTAACAGCTTTCTGATACTCATAAGATGTATAAACAGAACCTTGGTCACTATGTAACAGGCAGTTCTCTGGCAGTGCGGGCAGCTGATCAAGTGTGTGTAAGACAAAGTCTGTGTCCTGTCTATCGCCAATCGTAAAAGCAATCACTTCTCCATTGTATAAATCCAATATACTGGAAAGGTACAATTGTTTCTGCCCATAAGGCAAATATGTGATATCCGTTACTAGCTTTTCCAGAGGGCGATCATACTGAAAGTTTCGATCTAATATATTCTCGGCCACGGCATATGGCTGCCCATTCTTCTTGCGCTTTTTCACCTTAACCCGGCATTGCCACTGATTCTTCTGCATAATGCGCTGAACCGTTTTATGATTCATGCTGATGTGAAAACCAAAGCTGTGAAAGATCTTGGGATTGTGAAGATGGCTGGTAGTGGTAAAGGTATTAAGGGTATTGTTAAACCTGTTTCAAATATGAATGAGTTTTTTGATATGGAATTTGGAAAAAATAAGTAATTCCTTATCAAAATCAAAAGTAAAGTACGATGGACAATCAATTTATAAGGTGGAAAAGAAAACTGATAACCAATATCTGAAAAAGGGTTATGGAGTTTATCTTGACGCATTACACAAAGACCATTTAGAAGTAATAGATAAGACGGGAAATGTGAAATACGTATTGAATTTAGATGGTACTTTAAACCCTGACAAGACTAAGAAAGCACTTGGACGAGTAGTTAAGGGTTGGAAATAATAGTGGAGGAATTTATATGGATAAAAAGTTAGAAGGAATATTGGACATACTAGATAAACTTAATTCAAGTATTAATATTGTAAATAAAGAAGATTTAGATGAACAGTACGAGAACCTTGAGGATTTTAGGGTGTTAACTAGAGATTTAGATATTATACTAAACAATTTTGGTTCATTGGATAAGAACGATGGTGATGAAATAGAGAAAATGTTATTTGAACTTCATAGAATTCTAACGACGTTTGAATGGCATTTCTCAGAAATCAGTGATTTAAACACAACAATTTTAAAAGTTTATAAAGACAAAATCAATAACCTCTAGTAATGAAAAGCCTTAAAAGATTTTTATTTTCTTTTAAGGCTTTTTTAGTGGGGGTGAGTGCCGAATAAACTGTTTTCTATTTAGAGAGTAGAGGTGATCCTTATAAGCCTTATATGATGTTTTACCAAATTATAGAGTGCGTACAAATAACTTTAAAATGTATACCCTATCGTATGAATCAAGGATTAATCAAACACCTGCACAGATCAATCCAAAGATTGAATTTGAAGGAATTAGGGGAGAATCTTTAAGTACGCTTAAACCT
Source organism: Bacillus sp. Pc3 (assembly GCF_000815145.1). Classification (NCBI taxonomy): domain Bacteria; kingdom Bacillati; phylum Bacillota; class Bacilli; order Caryophanales; family Bacillaceae; genus Bacillus; species Bacillus sp. Pc3. The sequence continues at coordinate 2,509,442 of NZ_CP010406.1, forward strand.
CCACCAGACCCTAAATTGAAAAGCATATTAGATGAGGCTGGTATAAAAGGTATTCAATATAAAAATGGAGTTCCTGATTTTTCACCAATTGCAAAGGCACAAGTTGAAATCAACTATATGCTTGGAGGAAAAGGAACTTATGGGGGGAAAGCAAGACAGCTAATTTTGTTCAATCAGATCAAAAATTAGCTGACCAAATTAATGGCTCACCTGAGTTAGCAAGTCAATTTGGGATGGAATCTGGTAAAATTAGTGCAAGAGATATAAAAAAATATCGAGAAAAAAATAAATTAACATGGCATGAATTAAATGATGTTAAAACAATGCAACTTGTGCCAACAAAAATAAATAGTGAATTCGGACACCTTGGTGGTGTAGGAGAAATAAACGCAGGAGCTTTTAAACCTGAAACAAAGGCATACCGCTTGCAAAATCGCCACAAGCATCAAAAGTTGAAAAAGGGAAAAAGATTCTAGACCAAGTAAAAGAATTCAAAGTACCGACGAATGTAAAAATTCGTGTCCACAAGACTGTCACAGCGGATGGCGCAACTTTCCCAATCATTCATGCTGATGTGAAAACGACTGCTGTGAAAGATCTTGGGATTGTGAAGATGGTGGGTAGTGGTAAAGGCACTAAGGGTCCGATGATAGAGCAGAAGAGGAAAATATCAGGACGACCGGGTCATACAACAAAAAGCGATTCAACTGAACTTGGGAAAAACTTGTTAGAATCTATGGGATTACCGCGGTCATCAAAATGGACTGGATACCAAGCCCAACATATTATTCCTGGAGAGCTATATAACCATCCTATAATTAAAAAAATAGGAATGGAAACAAATCATGCATCGAATGGTATTTTCTTACCAATACCTGCAGAGGCAATAAGTACTTTGTCTAGACATAGAGGTTATCATAGTGTTTATAATAATGTTGTAAAAAAACAGTTGAATAAAATGGACATTAATGAAAGTGTTGAAGTTTTAGAACAACAAGTTTATGAATTACAGCAAAAACTAAAATTAGGGGTAGAAAAAGGAATACCTCTTTATAAATCGAAAATCAAAAATATGGGAAAGTTTTATAAAAAAGGTCAAAACAAAAAGCTCCCTCTCTGGCAAAGAGGCGGGGGAGCTACAGAGGAATTATGGGAAAGGTGGTTAAATAAATGAGTAGTTTCGGTGAATATAGCGATTTAGTGGAAGAGGTAATTGACTTTATTAAGGATGGAGAATTATTTAAAAATAATAATCGGAATTTGTCTGATATTACAGTTACAGACGATTTTGAGATTGCACAACAATTAGCATGGTCTCAAGATACTGATGAAGTTGAAGTAATTTGGCAAGATGTCAAATCAAATGAAACCGGACAGTTGCTGGGTATAATTTTAAATAATGATCACTTAAAAACAATAGATGAAGAATTATCGAATATTTTCAATTCTGATGATAACTATTCTGAAGATTTCATTCCTATGGATTTTTGGGATATTGCTGAAGAAGTAGAGTCAGATCTGTATAAATGTGCAATCAATCGTCTGGTAAACGGTAATAAAGACAATCTTTTTGAGAAAATGTTTCAAGTATATAAATCCGGCGGATGGCCTTGTGGATGGAAAGGTATATATCCTGAAGGTCAATTAGTCGCTTTTATACCCCCGAAAGCTATGAATGATTAGTATATTTATTTGGGTTGTACCGATAAGGAGATTGAACCTTATTAAAATTAAAGATTAGGAAATGAATAGTTACTAACAGAGGTTCTCATGGTAAGAAAACATAATAAATTAGATGTTCCAAAAGCGAATATACATCCCAGAGAATAACATTAGGAGATGCCTTGTTTACTGATGTATTAGAATTGCTATAGTTAAGAGCTTGCCGTGTTGTCATCGGCAAGTTTTTTTATAGATAATATAACAATGTGGAATACAAGGAGAAGCAGGATGGACAGAGATCAAATTTCTCAATTGCAGCCATTAAAAATCTGTAATGGCTGGTCTGTAGTACAGAACAATTTAAATTCAGAAAAAAGAATGGAAGAAAAATATGAACTGCTAAAACTACAAAATGAAAAACGTAATGCTGTTATTAAGGTAATATTTCAAAATGATCAATACCATCTCATAGTAGCGGGCTTGAAAAAGGATAAGATTTATAAAGAAGACTCTTTTAATGAAATGGAACAATTATTGGAAGAGTTAGAATATCAAATCTGGACTGTGGGAAGTGGGGTTTTAGAGGGTTTGCAGCAGCTAAGCCAACATGTTCCCAATTTCTTAAGGCTTAAGATACCGGCGGGCTGGACTGTTGATTATATTACATTAAAAGATACTGACCCTAAAACTCTAGAGGAAAATGATGATGCTTGGTTATTTGACTTTAATCAAGACCTCCTGCAGATTTCTCATAAAACTAAAAATTTGCTGCTTGATGTAGGGTGGTACCCAGAAGGCGATCCAACCGGCAGTTATGGCATTGAACTGATAAAAAACGAAGATTGGGAAAATCCTTTAGAAGATATTATGTGTACTGAACTTAAAGAATTACTTAAACAATTGGACCTTATTTTTATGAAAGAAATGAAAAATGAATTTTAATAAAAGATATAATTTGTTGAAGGAGTCTTCGCTAGATCGACACACAGGACGACTGAGAGCGAAGACTATTTTAAGAGAGGAAAACAAGTAAAATGAAAATACATCAAATTCACGATTTTGATCTAAATGATGAATCGGATTTTATTCAAACACAACAATCCCTAATACATAGAATCAACCTATCCCCCGTCATCCATCCAGACTCCGTCAACACATGCGCAGGCGTCGACCTCGCTTATTGGGAGCAGGACGGGGAACCGTACGGCGTATGCAGTATCATCGTGATTGACGCTGATACAAAAGAAGTGATTGAAAAAGTGCACAGCATGGGGAAAATCAGCGTGCCGTATGTTTCCGGTTTTCTTGCGTTTCGCGAGCTGCCGCTGATCATCGAAGCGGCCGAAAAGCTGGAGGCGGAGCCGGATGTGTTTTTGTTTGATGGCAACGGGTATCTGCATTACAATCATATGGGCGTTGCCACCCATGCGGCTTTTTTTCTGGGTAAGCCGACGATTGGGATAGCGAAAACCTATCTCAAAATCAAAGGCTGCGATTTTGAGATGCCCGAAAATGAAGTCGGCGCCTACACCGATATTCTCATTGACGGCGAGGTATATGGCCGGGCGCTGCGGACACGGCGGGACGTGAAGCCTATCTTCTTGTCTTGCGGACATAACATTGATTTAGAAAGCAGCTATCAGGTCACAATGAAAATGATCAATCGAGAAAGCAGGCTGCCGATCCCTGTCCGTCTGGCTGACCTTGAAACGCATGTTTTGCGAACGTTTTATCGGAAAAATCACGTGTAACACTTGCAGTCCGGCAGGCTGCAAATGTTTTTTATTGATCAGGCCATCTGGGAGGATGACAGGAACCACATGTAAGAAGCATAGACGAAGAAACAGTTATCTATATCGAACAACATATCGGGACTGAAACAAAAAGCACCTGTCCAGGTGCTTTTCTTTATAAATGAGGAACCACAAGACCTCCATACAAAAACGCCGCGATAATCAGGAAGGCCGGATGCATCTTAAATTTTGTCAAGGCAAGGAGGGAAATCCCAGCAATCACTATCGCTTGAACCCAGCCGATCGCTTTGATGCCGTCTGCGCCGATTTGCCAGGTAAGAATGAGCATCATGACGGCGATGACAGGCTGGACGGACAGCGTCATGCCTTTGATGACGGGGGATTGGCGGAAGCGCTGAATGATGCGCAAGAGGACGATCAATGCGAGCGCCGACGGTACGACGGTGGCGATCAGCGCAATCAGGAACCCGGGCCACCCGCCTGCGCTGTAGCCGACATACGCCGCGATTTTGGTTGCGATCGGGCCCGGCAATGCGTTCGCAAGCGCGAGCATATTTGAGAATTGATCGTTTGAGAGCCAGCTGTATCTGTTGACGACTTCTTCAAACATCAGCGGGATCGACGCCGGTCCGCCGCCATACCCGAGCACGTTTGCGACAAAAAACGCCATAAATACATAAATCATGATCATGAGGCCGACATTCCTTTATCTTTTGAACGTTTATTTGTGATTTTATCTTTCAATTTAAAATGAAACGCGCCGTACGCTAAGAAAATGATAATGACAAAGCCGGGATTGATCTGCAGCGTTTGCAGGCCGATAAAAGCGATGATAAAAAATAGGATGCCCGTGACCCAGCCGAAACCTTTAAGCGCTTTTTGGCCAAACTCGTACGCCATAATGCCGAGCATGACGGCGATTACCGGCGTGACGGCGCCAATCATGCCGGCAACAATTGCTGAGTGGCTTAAGACATTGACAGCCGCAAACAAGCCTACCATAGCAAGACATGTAGGCAGAATATGGGCAAGGGTTGCCACGATTGCGCCTAACGTGCCTTTCAGCTTAAAGCCCAGATACGCAGCCATTTTTGTGGCAATCGGTCCGGGAAGCGCATTAGCGATTGCTAATATTTCTCCGAATTCATCATCATCTATCCATTTGTATTTATTGACGGCTTCATGGCGGATGAGCGGGATCACCGACGGGCCGCCCCCGAATCCGAAAATGCCCGTTCGGACCATCGCCGCCGTAATGTCCCAATAGGGATGTTTCATGGCTATGTCCTCCTTACAGCTTCATGCCCGTTCTGCTTTTATACCGTTTAATCAGCATTTGGCAGTCGACGCTGACGACGCCTTTTTGCGTATAGAGCCGTTTTGTCAAAAACTCTTCCATCTCCTGATCATTTGCGAAAATGCCGTGCATATGCAGCTTGCTCGGTCCGGTCATATGATAAAGGCTGGTCACGGCCGGCTCCTTTTCAAGCTTTAATGCGGTTTCCTCCAAATACTGCGGCTCCACCTCCACATTAAAAAACACGGACACATGGCGGCCGATTTTCGCCGGGTTGATGACAGCGGTGAATTTTTCAATCACACCGGCATCGAGTAAATGCTGAATGCGGTGCTGAACCGCCACTCGCGACAGGTTAACCCGCTTTCCTACGTCTGTATAGGAAATCCTCCCTTTCTCGTGCAAAATCGAAAGAATCTGTTTATCCGTTTCATCAAGGACAAGATTCGGAATGCTGTATTCATGTTCCAATCCGCTTCACCTTCCTTCATTTGGTAGACATTATTGTATCATGAAACGTTACGGTATGAAGGGAGAAATTTTTTATTATTTTCGATACGTAATAACTTAGGGTAATTTATTATCGAAAAGTAAATAGTGTGTGAGATTTTCTTTCAGGAATGTGGATGGCCGCGAAGCCGCTTTTTATAATTGAGAAAATTTGTAAAGGGGCTTGCCATGAATACTTCAACCATCGGAACGAAACAAATGGTCGTCAGTCCGCATTATCTCGCTTCTCAGGCGGGGGCCGGCATTCTGGAAAAGGGCGGAAACGCATTTGACGCGGCAGTGGCGGTCAGCGCCTGTCTGGCAGTCGTGTATCCGCATATGACGGGTCTTGGCGGGGATTCATTTTGGCTCACTTACCATAAAGAAACGGGACGAATCAAAGCTTATAACGGGAGCGGCCGTTCAGGGAAGCATGTGACGAGAGACTTGTATCGGGGCAGAGAAGCGATCCCTCTGCGCGGGACAGAAAGCGCCATTACCGTTCCGGGAATGGCGGACAGCTGGGATGCCGTGCTTTCGGCGTACGGGCGTCTTTCGCTCGCTGAGGTGCTGAAGCCAGCTCTTGATTATGCGGCAAACGGATTTCCGGTGTCCGCCGACCAATGCGCCCACACAGAACGCAATCTCGCTCTTTTAGCCTCGACGCCTTACACCTCGGCCATTTTTACGAGAAACAAAAAAGCGCCCATGCCCGGTGAACGGTTTGTCCAAAAGGATCTGGCGGCCAGCTTGGAGCAGCTTGCCGAGAAAGGCAGAAGCGCTTTTTATGAAGGAGACCTCGCTCAACGCATCACATCCTTTCTGCAAAACAACGGCAGCCGTCTGACACTTGATGACTTTAAAGCCCACCGCGGCGAGTGGACGAACCCGGTATCCTCCGATTACCGCGGGTGCAAAATCTATCAGGCTCCGCCGAATTCACAAGGCTTTACAGGCTTAATGACGCTCAATATATTGGAAAACTATGATTTTTCTCAGATCGAACACGGTTCCTTTGACTATTATCATCTGCTGATCGAGGCGCTGAAGAAGAGTTTTCAGCACCGGAATGAAGTGCTGACTGATCCGGCATTTTCTCATATTCCGCTGGATCGGCTGCTTGATAAATGGTATGCAAAGCAGCTTGCGGAAGAAATCGGTAACGTGGCTGCGCCGGCGGTAAGCCGGCCGGTCGGAAGCGACACAGCTTATGCCGCCGTCGCCGATGCGGAAGGAAATGCCGTTTCCTTTATTCAGAGCCTCTATTTCGAGTTCGGATCTGCCGTTACAGCGGGGGAGACGGGTATTCTGCTGCAAAACCGCGGGTCATTTTTTTCGCTGGACGAATCCCATGTCAATACACTTGAACCCGGCAAGCGGACGTTCCACACTCTCATGCCGGCGATGGCCTGTAAAGAAGGAAAGCCGCACATCCTGTACGGAACCCAGGGAGGAGAAGGCCAGCCGCAAACTCAGACAGCGATGATTACGCGCATCATTGATTACAAAATGGACCCCCAGCAGGCGATCAATGAGCCGCGCTGGGTCTGGGGACGGACATGGGGAGAGGAGTATGAAGGGCTGAGGGTTGAAAGCAGAATCAGCCCTGAAACGAGAGAAGCCCTAAGGCAGAGCGGCCACCGCGTCGAGACCGTTGGTGATTTTGACGGGCTTATGGGCCATGCGGCAGCGATCGTCATTGATGAAGAAGGCTTTCTCCAAGGCGGGGCCGACCCGCGCGGCGACGGAGCGGCCGCAGGAGTATAGAGCTACGCTAACTGATGAAAAAAATAAGCACGCCAAGCGCGGCAGAAAGACCCGCGTAAAACGAATCGTACACATATTGCTTTTCCTCCCGCCGGTGCCGCCATTCCATTAAGCCGCTGCAGAAAAATAGCATGAAAACAACTCCCGCAAATCCGTACATTTCATTGAAAAAAGTCACCGCTGCGATGCCCGTAATAAGCAGTGTGATTTCGATTAATCGATATTGAGAACTTTGACGGCAAATACTTGAAACATAAGGCTGAGCAAAATAAATACGGCTGAAAAAATCAGTAACTGAATGAAATCCATCGTCTGCCTCCTAAAAATGTGTCACTCGTTTCATACGAGTGAGGGCCTTGTAAGTTTCGGCATTCTATAAGACATTAGGCTGAGTTGCATGGTAAAAGACTCAAAAAAGACCCCTTACGAAAGGGGTCTTTTTGGCTAGTTTCTTCTATTATAATGGTTCCTGCTTCAGGTCGGGCGGACAAGTGTATATGTCTTCCCGAGTCTGGCGTATTCATTCCCCGCGAGCCTTGCCGCAGGCTTCAGCTCATCTGTTCGTATGTAGCCTTTATCGGCGTCATATACTTGGTCATTCAAATGAAAACAAACGACTCTGCCGATGATGAGGTCTGTCGTCGTTTCTCCGCTGTCATTTTGGAACGGAAGATGGCGTTCGAGTATACATTCAAACCTGACTTTTGCTTCTTTTATACCGGGAACGCTGATGCAAGCGCTGTCTGTCACAGAAAGGTCTGTCATGCCAAGTTCACTGACATCAGGATCAAGCCTTGCCGCCGTTTTGTTAATGTCTTCAATAATGGACTCATCACTGACGTGCACCACGAATTCCCGATGAGCGAGTGCGTTTCTCGCGGTGTCTTTCTGCCGACCGTCCGCGCGGCTGACTGAGATGGCCAGAAGCGGCGGTTCTGCGGAGACAACGTTATAGAAACTGAAGGGCGCCGCGTTTACGGCGCCGTTGATGGATGACCGCGTCGTGACAAATGCGATCGGCCGGGGAACGACTGTGCCCGAAAGCAATTTGTAAGTGTCTTTTGCGTTCAGTTCGTCTGCTCGTAAGATATGCATGATTTCGGCCGCCTTTCTTTATCGTATGACCTGATTATACAGAAAGAAAATTCGGAAACACAACAAAAGAAAACCGGCTGCATATCTTATCACGTGGCATATATCTGATTGAGGAAAAAGGCTTCCGTTTAGCCGGCAGCCTATTTACGAATGGTGTTACTTGTAGTTTTTCTTTACAACCCAGATGTTCCCGTCTTTCCAGTACTCTGTTTTGCTGCAGTAATCGTCTTTTTTGCAAGGGTCTTTTTTATGAGGACGATAAGGTTTTTTCTGCGTGCGTTTTTTCTTGCGGCGGCATGATTTTTTGTGGCTGCGAGATTTTTTGTGAGACCGGCATGATTTTTTACGGCTGCGAGATTTTTTGTGAGAGCGGGATTTTTTATGGCTGCGAGATTTTTTGTGAGAACGGGACTTTTTATGGCTGCGAGATTTTTTGTGAGAACGGGATTTTTTATGGCTGCGAGATCTTTTGTGAGAGCGGCACGATTTTTTATGACTGCGAGATTTTTTGTGAGAGCGGCACGATTTTTTATGACTGCGAGATTTTTTGTGAGAGCGGCATGATTTTTTACGGCTGCGAGATTTTCTCTTCTTACTGCTTTTTGGTTCTTGGTACAAATAATCTTCCAATCCCTCGGTGCTTGCGGATTTTACTGCTTCTTCGATATCAGAATGGGAATAGTGGCCCATTTTGAAACCTCCTCATGATATATGTTTTAAGGATGCGATCCTTACTACCACATAGTACGCATGAATGAAAAAAGTGTATGTGTGATTCGCTGAGTTTTATATAAAAAGCACAGCCTAAATTAATACAGGGAGGTTTACTGATGAAAGACCAATCAACATTGCCTCTATACCAGCTGTTTATTCACCCGAAAGACTTAATGGAGCTGAAAAAAGACATTTGGGATGATGATCCGGTGCCCGCGGTGCTGAGAGTGAATCAAAAACGGCTTGACATTGATCTGGCGTACCGCGGCTCGCATATAAGAGATTTCAAGAAAAAATCGTATCACATCGCTTTTTATTCGCCGAAAACATTTCGCAGGGCGAAAGAGATACATTTAAACGCTGAATACAAAGATCCGTCGATGATGCGGAATAAGCTGTCTCTCGATTTCTTCGCGGAGCTTGGGACGCTGTCACCAAAGGCGAATTTCGTAACCCTGCAAATCAATGGCAGACATGAGGGGGTGTATCTTGAGCTGGAGTCAGTGGATGAATATTTTCTGGCGAAAAGGAATTTGGCGGACGGGGCTGTTTTTTACGCGGTTGATGACGACGCCAATTTCTCCCTCGTCAGTGATCTGGAGCGGGATACGAAAACATCGCTCGAACTTGGTTATGAAAAGAAAACGGGAACGAAAGAAGACGATTTATACTTGCAGGATATGATCTATAAAATTAATACCGTTCCGAAGTCAGAGTTCAAGGGGGAGATCGTCAAACACTTGGACGCCGATAAGTATTTGCGGTGGCTTGCGGGCATCGTGTTTACCTCAAACTACGATGGATTTGTTCATAATTACGCTTTGTACCGGAATCATGAAACGGGCCTTTTTGAAGTCATTCCGTGGGATTACGATGCGACGTGGGGAAGAGACATTCACGGTGATCGGATGGAGGCCGATTATGTCAGAATACAAGGGTTTAATACCTTGACTGCAAGGCTTCTGGATGAACCGTATTTCCGCAAAGCGTACAAACGGCTTTTGGAAGAGACGCTTCAGACCCGGTTTACCATTGAACATATGAAGCCGAAGGTCATGTCACTGTATGAGCAGATCAGGCCGCATGTCGCGAAGGATCCATATAAGAAAGAAGAGATTGATTGCTTTGACCGGGAGCCTGAAGTGATTTGCGAATACATTAAGGAGCGGTCAGCCTTCATCAGCAGTGAGTTAGAGCGGTGGAATATCTGATTTGGAAATGAAGAAAGATTTTTTACAAATAGGCTGGTGAATCAGTTCCCGAAAATAATCGTGATACGTATATATGCATTATGCTTTTTACATTATGAGAAAAATGACTAGGAGGACAATAGATGAAACGCAATACGAAGCGGCAGCGGTCTGATGACAACTTTTTGCATGCGATGGAAGGAAAAGTAATTACTGTCTACCGGGGAGGCCCGGAGTCCAAGACAGGGAGATTAGCAGACATTCAATCGGATTATATCGCTCTTCAGGTTGATAATAAAATCGTTTATTATCAATGGAAACACGTGAAAAGTGTGACGGAAAATACGAGTGAAACCGTATCGCCGGCCGAAGCGGCAGAATGTGAAAAAGCTGATGATTTTCAAGATCTGATCAGCCGGATGACCAATCGCACGGTGCAATTGAATCAGGGAGGTCCGGAATCGAAAAGAGGAAAGCTTCACGAAACAGGGGATGATTTTCTCGTGCTGGAAACGGAAGATGACGGAATTGTATATTTTAACGCCGATCATGTCAAAAGCATCAGCGCGGAACAAGAAGAGGACGGCCAAGAGGAGGAGCGCCCGGAATTTGAAATGGCTGATGATTTTCACGGCATATTTAAACGCCTGATCCACAAATGGGTATCCATCAACCGCGGAGGTCCTGAAGCCGTTGAAGGTATACTTGTGGATAATTCCGACGGCCACTACACTCTTGTGAAAGATAAAGAAGTGCTGCGGATCTATCCTTTTCATATCAAGAGCATCAGCGAAGGGGCAAAAGGAGCAGCTAAAAAAGAGGAGAATAAAGACGACGAGAATAAAGGTGAGAAAGAGAGCGCCGAAGAAGAAAAGCCGCATGAGGAAGAATCACGCGAAGAGCAGCGTACTTCCTCTAAAAAGTCGAAAAGATCGTCAAGATCCGTTCGATCTTCAAAAAGGGAGGAAGAGAACTCTTATAGCTATGCCACTGTATTAAGGACAATAGATTATCGGTGGAAACACGGCCGTAAATGATTGGAAAGATTGTCCGTAAACGCGGGAGAGGGGGGAATGAAATGGCTGGATTAAGCAGATTTCTGGATAAACAAGTCGATATTGAGATATCGGGGAATACGACATTTTCAGGAACTCTTTTGGATATCGGTCAGGATATCATTGTGATTCATGACGGCCGGACGTTTCTTTATATTCCGCTGCTGCACCTTCAGAGGATGACATTGACGCTCCCGGACGAAGAGAATAAAGAACCGTACGCAAGAAAAAAAAGTCCGCATCCCGAAAAACAGGAACATTCCTTTTCTTACCGGAATACCCTCCAGCATATAAAAGGCAGATTCACAGAAATATTTGTTACGGGAGACCGTTCCATTCATGGGTATGTGACAAGTGTTTTAAATGATTATTTTGTTTTCTTCTCTCCGGTTTATAAGACTCTTTTCATCTCAATGCATCATTTGAAATGGCTGACACCCTATTCCGATGAGCAGACGCCGTATACATTAAACAGTTCAGAGCTGCCGGTTGTTCCCGCTAATGTGCCCCTCGTCCGGAATTTTGAGGAGCAATTAAAAAGATATATCGGGAAGCTGATTATTCTGGATTTAGGAGATATACCGAATAAAGTCGGGCTGTTACAGGATGTCTCAGATAATATTCTTGAATTGACCAATGCAGACGGAGATACTGTTTTTTGGAAATTGAATCATTTAAAAACCATGCACCTGCCATAAATGATAAAACTGCCTCTCTTATACAGCAGGCAGTTTTTTTCATCAGGGCTAAAGGTAAATCCAACTGATCCAAACATATAAAACGGTAATGGTAAACACGACGGTGAGAGGGACAACGATAATGGTCGTTTTGATATATTCTGACCAAGAAACTTTTTCGCCGTGCTGTCTGATGATATGCATCCAGATCAGCGTGGCTAATGTCCCGATCGGCAGAAGCAATGATCCGATATCACTGCCGATAATATTAGCCAAATAAATGATTTTTACGGTTAATGGGTCGATGGACATTTCAGTTAATGTCAAAGTGCTGATCATTAAGGCGGGATGGTTATTGAACAAATTAGAGAGGACGGATGTAGCAATGCCCATAATAGATGCGGCGTGGGCAATGCTTTGTGAGACATAAGGTTCAATAGACTGAACAAGCAGCGCCGTCAGTCCGATATTATGCAGTCCGTAGATGATAATGTACATCGTGAAGGCAAAAATAAAGATATGCCAAGGCGCTTTCCTTAATAAGTCTGCCGGTCCGATTTTTAAATAAAACCATCTCCAGCCAAGCAGGATGACTGAACTGATGACAGCCACGAGCGAAACGGATATGCCGTTGTAAGAAGCTGCAAACAGACTGATCCGGACGAACAATACAAATGCCAAAACACAAAACATGATGTTCGTACGGCTGTTTTGGGTCGGGTCCGGCGGAGGCTGAAGCGGATGATATCGTTTGTGTTCCAGCGAGTCAAAATGAACCGGAATATCGGGGAGCTGTTTCGGCAAACGGCGGTAAAAAACGGCAAACAGCAGAAAGGCCATAAACACCAGTCCCAGCGTGCCGGGGATAAACATCATATTGGTGTACAAATAAAGGTCCATGCCTATCATTTTGAGAGAAATTAAATTGACGATATTACTGACGCCGATCGGGGTGCTTGCGGCTGTCGCAATTAATACGCCGCTTATTAAATACGGTGTTTTCTGATGTCTTTTAAGTCCGAGATATTGTAAGACCAATAGTAAAATAGGAGTGGTGATTAAGACGCTGCCGTCATTATTCAGAAAGAGCGTCATTGAAAAACAGAGCAGGTTGGTCAGCCAAAAAAGCCGGATGCCCGATCCCTTGGCGCGGTGAAGCAGTTTGGCCGCCGCCCAGTTAAAAAAACCGAAGCTTTCCAGCGCGATCGCCATAATCATTGTGGAGATAATGGTGATTGATGCTCCGGTGACTTTTGACCCTATATCCCCCAAATCATGAAAGGAAACGGTTCCGCATAACAAAACGAGAATGGCGCCCAGCGACGCCGGAACGGCTTCATTTAATCCCCCGGGTCTCCAAAAGATAAAAATAATGGTCACAAAGAAAGAAATCAGGGTCAAAATGACGGTAATATGTGTAATGTGTTCTGCCTCCTTTTAGATGGGTCATTGCCGCCCCGTTATTTTTATCCCTCCTGATCAGTTGTACTGTATGTATACGGGTACAGGTCGTAAGGTGTACTGAGCGTTTCTACCAATTTAGTAAAATTCCATAAAAGCACAAAAAAAGAGGCTGCTTTCGGCGGCCCTCTTTTTTATGCATTTTCCTTATCCGCCTGCAATAAAGCCTGGCGTTTATTCATAATAGCCAGAAAATGTTTCAGAATCGGATTTTGATTATCCTTGCGGTAGGCAATGACCCATTCGGCAGTGAGCTGCACCTGATTAATGCCGCGGTAGGCGACTTCGAGATTAAACAGCTTTTTAGCAGAAGAAGGCACGAAGGTTACACCGATACCGGCACTAACCAATCCGATCACCATTTGATACTCCGTCGCTTCCTGAACGATTTTCGGTTTGAAGCCCGCCTGCTCGCAGTAGTTTACAAACTCTAGGTATAAAGTCGGCCATGTTTCTTTCGACAGTGTGATAATCGGTTCATTTTTTAAATCGTGAATGTCGATTGTCTGTTTAGCGGTAAGCGGGTGCTGCTTCGGCAAAGCCAGAATGCACGGGCTGCTCTGCACCTTTTCCATATGTAACGCGGAATGCTGTAAAGGCGGATGAAGGATGCCGATATCAATGTTCCCCTTCAGAAGTTCTTCCTGCTGTCTGAAAGAAGAAATTTCACGCAGATCAAGCTTGACGGAGGGGAATTTTTCGCGGAATTCCCGAATGATCGGCGGCAGAAATTCATATGTGGCCGAGCCGACAAAACCGACGACAAGGCGGCCGAGCTCTCCCCGCGCCGTTCTCTGCGCCATTTCAATCGCTTTGTCTATTTCTTCGATCGCGTTTCTGCTGTGTTTTAAAAAACTTTCTCCGGCAGCTGAAAGCTCTACAACCCGTTTCGTGCGCTTTAATAAGGTCACGCCGACTTCCTTCTCAAGCTGTTTGATCTGCTGGCTGAGAGGCGGCTGTGTCATATTTAACCGAAGCGCAGCTTTGCCGAAATGAAGTTCTTCGGCAACGGCAATAAAGTATTGAAGATGGCGAAGCTCCATCCTTATCCATTCCTTTCTCTTTGTTAATTATTCGTGAAACATATTAATCATACGGCGAATTGATATTGGAGGTCAATTTCCAAAGAGTGTATAGTGAATAATATCACAAATTACTTAAAATTTTATATTTAATATGCATAATAAGGAGTGAGGGTGTTGGCAAAAGCAACAAATGAACTAAAAACCTCTGGAAAAAATCGGGGGGCGGAGCTTGTTGTTGATTGCTTAGTGGAGCAAGGTGTCACACATGTTTTTGGCATTCCGGGTGCAAAAATTGATGCAGTATTTGATGCGTTAAAAGATAAAGGACCTGAACTGGTTTTATGCCGTCACGAACAGAACGCTGCATTTATGGCTGCGGCTGTCGGAAGACTGACTGGAAAACCAGGCGTTTGTCTCGTTACTTCAGGCCCGGGGGCATCCAACTTGGCGACCGGCTTGTTAACGGCTAATACAGAAGGTGATCCGGTAGTGGCGCTGGCGGGTAACGTAATTCGCGCAGACCGTTTAAAACGGACACACCAATCATTGGACAATGCGGCGCTATTTCAGCCGATTACAAAATACAGTGTAGAAGTACAGGAAACAGGGAATATACCAGAAGCGGTAACAAACGCCTTCAGGGCAGCGTCAGCAGGTCAGGCAGGCGCGGCTTTTGTGAGCTTTCCGCAGGATGTTGTGAATGAAATCACAAATGTGAAAAACGTACGCAGCGTGCCGGCTCCGAAACAAGGCCCTGCACCGGAAGAAGCGGTCAGCGCGGCTATCGCGAAAATCCAGACGGCGAAACTTCCCGTTCTGTTAGTCGGCATGAAAGGCGGAAGACCGGAGGCGGTAAAACAAATCCGCAAACTGCTTGCCAAAACAAAACTGCCTTTCGTAGAAACGTACCAAGGGGCCGGCACATTGTCCAGAGAGCTGGAAGACCAATATTTCGGCCGGATCGGACTGTTCCGCAACCAGCCGGGCGATCTTCTGCTTGAACAGGCGGATGTCGTATTAACGATCGGTTATGATCCGATTGAATACGATCCGAAGTTCTGGAACGTAAACGGTGACCGTGCTATTATCCATCTTGACGAAATTCAGGCCGATATTGATCATGCCTATCAGCCGGAATTAGAATTATTAGGCGATATCGCCGCTACGGTTAAACAAATTGAACACGACGCTGTGACATTTGATATGGGCAGCCGTGAACAAGAAGTGCTGAGCGAATTAAAACAGATGCTCACAGACAGCGAGAAGGCGCCAAGCGACCATAAATCCGACAGAGTGCATCCTCTGCAAATCGTCCAAGAACTGCGCAATGCAATTGATGACGACGTAACCGTCACTTGCGATATCGGTTCTCACGCGATCTGGATGTCCCGCTACTTCCGCGCTTATGAGCCGCTGAAACTGTTGATCAGCAACGGCATGCAGACATTAGGCGTAGCGCTTCCTTGGGCGATTGCCGCCACATTGGTGAATCCGGGTGAAAAAGTCGTATCCGTTTCAGGAGACGGAGGATTCCTGTTCTCTGCAATGGAATTGGAAACGGCAGTCCGCTTAAAAGCGCCGATCGTTCACCTTGTATGGAATGACAGCACATATGATATGGTCGCATTCCAGCAAATGAAAAAATATAACCGTACATCATGCGTAGATTTCGGAAACATTGACATCGTAAAATATGCAGAAAGCTTCGGCGCCACCGGCTTGCGCGTTGAGTCACCGGAACAGCTGGCAGACGTGCTGCAAAAAGGCTTGAACACAGAAGGCCCTGTCATCATTGACATTCCTGTCGATTACAGTGACAATGTCCATTTATCAAGCGACATGCTTCCGAAGCAATTCAAAGAAAAAATGAAAGCAAAAGCTCTCTAGCACTCTGCGCACCATGACCTGTTTTCTAAAACAGCCCAATTTAAAAGGAGTGAAGGGAATATGAAAAACGCAAGCGACATCCATATGATGAGCCGCGGAGAAAAAGGCTCACCTGAGGATCAGATCTATCAAGTCTCAACAATGACATCTCTGCTGGACGGAGTATATGACGGAGATTTTGATATGGCCGACATTCCGAAGTTCGGTGATTTCGGAATCGGCACGTTCAACAAACTGGACGGCGAATTAATCGGATTTGACGGAGAATTTTACCGTCTGCGCGGCGACGGAACAGCTACGCCTGTTAAAGGCGGAGACCTGTCACCATTCTGCTCATTCACATTTTTCACGCCGGATATGACGCATACGATCGACGGCGAAATGACCCGTGAAGAATTCGAGCAGGAAATCGCCAGCCTTCTGCCTAGTAAAAACTTATTTTATGCGATCCGTTTAGACGGCGTATTTAAAAAGGTGCAGACAAGAACGGTAGAACGCCAGGAGAAACCGTACGTTCCGATGATCGAAGCGGTGAAAACACAGCCTGTGTTCAACTTTGACGACATTCAGGGTACAATCGCCGGCTTCTGGACGCCGGGGTACGCAAACGGCATCGCTGTTTCCGGATATCACCTGCACTTCATTGATGAAGGACGCAATTCCGGCGGACACGTATTTGACTATGTCATTAAAGATTGTAAAGTGACCATTTCTCAAAAAATGAATATGAACCTCAAGCTTCCGAATACGGCGGACTTTTTCAACGCAAATTTAGATAATCCGAATTTTGCGAAGGATATTGAAACAACCGAAGGAAGCCCGGAATAAATTAAAAAAGAAAGCCCCATTTTTCTCGAGGGCTTTCTTTTTATTTGGCTGAACCGGCAAAGATTAGGTAAAATACAGTCAAAAGGGAAAGGTGTGGTAGCTGTGAAAGTATTGGTATTAGCGGTTCATCCTGACATGGATAACTCAGCGGTCAATAAGGCGTGGACAGAAGAATTAAAAAATCATGATGACATCACGGTCCGTGAGCTTTATAAAGAATATCCGGACGGGAAAATAGATGGGGAAAAGGAACGGCAGCTGTGTGAACAGTATGACCGGATCGTATTTCAATTCCCGCTGTACTGGTACAGTGCGCCTCCGCTTTTAAAAACATGGATGGATCATGTGCTGGCGTATGGCTGGGCTTACGGTTCCAAAGGAAAGGCGCTGCACGGCAAAGAATTGCTGCTGGCTGTTTCTGTAGGTGCCGGAGAGGATGCATATCAGGCAGGCGGGTCCAACCATTTTTCACTGAGCGAGCTCTTAAGGCCGTTTCAGGCAATGGCTAATTTTACGGGTATGACCTATTTGCCGGCTTTCGCGATGTACGGGGTAAGCAGCGCCGATGCTGCGGCTATTCATGACAATGCAAAACGCCTGGCGGATTACATAAAGAAGCCATTTTAGAGTCGTATGCATTCATCTTCATCCGACAATATTTCCTGAGAAATATTTCGAACCTTAGACGTTTCTGACTGCTCAAGAAAGAAAAAACGGATTTCGCGCTTATTTTGCGAAATCCGTTTTGATATTATGTCAGTTTTTGCAGATCTTTTGTGCTGATATATCCCGTTGCGCCCCCGTAATCGACAAGCGCCCAGCCGAAGTCAATGCCGCCGCCGGCTGTCTTTTTCCATCCGAGGAAAGAAACGCTCGTGTTTTTAGCAAGGGAAGCTTTGACCGCTTGTTTGTCTGTATATACTTTTGTTTTTTCCGTCGTTTTTACGGTTGTTGCTTCTTTAACAATATAATGAGTAGATACAAATCCTGTTTTTCCGTTTTTATAATGTACTTTTGCCCAGACAGCGTTCTGGAATGAAACGATCTTTAAGCTGTCGCCTAAATGAAGGGTATCAGCTCTCGGACTGGCTGCTGATGCTTTTGTTCTGACGTTCAATGCTTCCGCGGAAACGAGATAAGAGTCAAGCGGGTAGCTGTACAGATCGTCAATTTTGACCGCTTCCTGCGCGTGTGTCTCCGAAAGAGGCGTTATTCCGGCAGCTGAAGCCGCTGTTATTCCCGCTGCAAGGGTCAGAATGGATGCCGCTTTGGCTGTTTTCTTCATCTGTATCTCTCCTTTTACTTCATCCTTTCACGTTTTATCGGAAGTCTAAACATCGGCCGGTTATTTTTGTGTTTGAAGTTTCAATGGAGCGGAAATGGTTTTTTTGACTTTTTCTCCTTTGAGCACCTGCTCCGCCGCTTCGGCCGCCAGTTTTCCGATCAGCTCCGGCTGCTGGGCGACCGTGGCTGTCAGCTTTCCGTTTTTAATGGAAGAAATCGCATCTTTATTTCCGTCGAAACCGACGACCAAAATGTGTTTGCCCGAGCTGTTAATCGCTTCGAGCGCGCCGAGTGCCATTTCATCATTATGGGCGAACACGGCTTTAATATCCGGATGTCCCTGCAGCAGGTTTTCCATGACGGTCAATCCTTTTGTACGGTCAAAATCCGCCGCTTGCTTTGTTACGACATCCAGCTTTTTGTCGGCAATATGATGAAAGCCCGTTCCGCGTTCCCGTGTCGCGGATGCGCCCGGCACCCCTTGCAATTCCGCCACTTTGGCGCCTTTTCCGAGCTGATCGGCGAGGTAGTCAGCCGCCATTTCTCCTCCTTTGACATTGTCAGAGGCGACAAGCGTTTCGACTTTGCCGTGTTCGGCTGAACGATCAAGCGCAATGACGGGAATGCCGAGGGAATTTGCCGATTCGACGGCTGTTGAAATCGCTGAGGAATCGGTCGGGTTGATCAGCAGCGCATCGACTCCCTGCTGGATCAAATCTTCTACGTCATTTGACTGTTTAGATGAATCATTTTGGGCATCGACAATAATGACCTTCATGCCCCGTTTTTTGGCTTCCTTTACAACGCCTTCTTTTAATGAAACGAAGAACGGATTGTTCAATGTGGAGACGGAGAGCCCGATAGTGAATTCTTTTTTATGTTTTGTGTTTGACGGTTTTGCCCATTGTGGCGGTTCAAGTGAACAGGCGGACAGCAAAAACAGTGATAATGCCGCGATCGTGATGATGGCTTTCTTCATAATGGTCCTCCTACTATGCCGATTTTTTGCGGTCCAGCAGCACCGCGATTAAAATGACGATTCCTTTGACGACGAGCTGATAAAAAGATGATACGCCGAGAAGGTTCAAGCCGTTGTTCAGCGTACCGATAATCAAAACCCCGATCAGCGTACCGATGATGCGCCCTCGACCGCCGGACAGGCTCGTTCCGCCGAGAACGACCGCTGCGATGGCGTCCAGCTCGTATGATTCCCCGGCCGTCGGCTGTGCGGAATTTAAGCGTGATGTCAGAATCGCTCCCGCCAGCGCCGATAATAAACCTGTCAGAGAATAGATCATGATCTTGATGCGGGGCACTTTGATTCCCGATATCAGCGCCGCTTTCTCATTGCCGCCGATGGCGTATGTCCGGCGGCCGAACGGTGTTTTGTGCAGAAGAACCCACAGGGCCGCAAATGCAATCAGCATCGTAATGGCAGGTACGGGAATACCGAGAAAATAACCGCGTCCGAATAATTGAAATGCGTAATTTGAACCGAGCCCCGTAATCGGATTTCCGTCCGTATAGACGAGGGTCAGTCCGCGAAAGACGGTCATTGTCGCCAAAGTGGCGATGAACGGCGCCATTTTTCCTTTTGTGATTAATAATCCGTTTATCATGCCGAGTACGGCGCCGATTACGCAGCCGATGATGACGGCTAAGATCGGGTCGATGCCTGAGACCATCATACCTGCGACCAATGCGCTCGATAAGGCGAGGATGGCTCCGACAGAGAGATCAATGCCTCCCGTTAAAATGACAAACGTCATTCCGAATGCAATCAGAGCGTTAATCGCAACCTGCCGAAGAAGGTTGAGAATATTGAGGGGTTCAAGAAAACTCGGGTTTAAAACGGAAACGATCAGCACAAGAATCAGTAAGCCGAGAAACGGACCGAGTTTTTGCGTGAAGGTATGAATGGAAAATCGCTTTTGTTCAGTTGATGTCATTGGTTCAGTTTTCATACTGCTGCCCTCCCGTGGCAAGTGTCATGATGTGTTCTTGTGTTGCGCCGGCCGCATTGATTTCTCCGCTGATGCGCCCTTCGTGGACGACGATGATTCTGTCACTCATGCCGAGAATTTCCGGCAGCTCGGAAGACACCATGATGATGGCGACTCCGCGATCGGTCAGTTCATTCATTAATGAATAGATTTCCCTTTTCGCGCCTACGTCGACGCCTCTTGTCGGTTCATCAAGGATGAGAACTTTCGGGCCGATTCCAATCCATTTGGCGATGACGACTTTTTGCTGATTTCCTCCTGATAAATGCCGGGCGGCGGTTTCCGGAGATGCGGTCTTAATGGTCAGACGCTTGATGAGCAGCTCAACGAACTCCGCCTCGCGTTTTCGGTCAATGATGCCTTTCGGAGAGAAGCTGGTCAGGTTCGGCAATGAGATATTTTCACGAATGGACGTATCCAGCAGCAGCCCTTCATCTTTGCGGTTCTCCGTAATCAGGCCGAGTCCCTTGCGGATGGCATCGTACGGACCCCGAATGCCGGTTTTTCGGCCGGAAATCCAGATCTCTCCGGAATCGAGCCTGTCAATTCCGAACAGCGCCCTCATGATTTCTGTCCGTCCGGCACCCATTAAGCCGGAAACGCCGAGGATTTCTCCGGCGCTCACATGGAAACTGATCTGTGAAAAGCTTCCTTTTTTTGAGGCGTTTTTCACTTCGAGCACCTTATCGCCGAGTGACGGCGTGCGAGTCGGATACCGATCGGTCAGCTCCCGCCCGACCATTTTTTTGACCACTTCATCAAAATTAGTTTCTTTCATATGCGCCGTATCGACAGTGAGGCCGTCCCGCATAATGGTGATCCGGTCGCAAATCGAAAATATCTCTTCCATTCGGTGCGAAATATAGACGATGGATACGCCGTCCCGCTTTAACGCCGTCATCAGGTCAAACAGTTTGCTGATTTCCCGTTCGGTCAGCGCCGCGGTCGGTTCGTCCATAATAATGACTTCGGCGTTTGTCATCAGCGCTTTGGCAATCTCAATCATCTGCTGCTGTCCGACGGAACATTGTCCGGCTTCCCGGTCAAGAGGAAGAGAGACTCCCAGTTTTTCAAGCTGTGATTTTGCTAGCGCTTTCATTTTCTTCGTTTCCAAAACGCCGAATGCCGTCGTCAGCTCTTTGCCGATAAAAAGGTTTTCAAGCACCGTCATGTCCGGCCATATATTCAGTTCCTGATGGATAAAGGCGATTCCGTGCTTTTCGGCTTCCTTTGGATTGGAGAAGCTCATGTTTGTTCCGTTTATCGTAATGTTTCCCTTGTCGAGCCGGTAGAGCCCGGTGAGCAGATTCATTAACGTCGATTTGCCCGCTCCGTTTTCTCCCATTAAAGCGTGGATTTCTCCCGGCAGAAGCTCAAATGAGACGCCGGAGAGCACTTGGTTTTTGCCGAATGCTTTATGAATGTCTGTCATGCCGATGTGCATGCTGGATCCCTTCTTTCTAGAAAATCACACCCGCCTGCAGGATGCAGTTGGCGTATGGTGTCATTTCACCCGTTCGGATGACGGCTTTTGCTTTCTGTGTGAGCCGTTTGAATTCCTCGTGGGACATGTACTCGATCGTCTGCGCTGAGAAATGGCTTTCTATGAAACTTGCATTCTCAGGGTTTGCGTCTTTGATCTCGGAAGCGGCGATCACCTTTTCGACTGCCATCTCCCCGGCTGCCAGGCTGGTCACGTCCCGAAAGGCGGGAACGCCCGCCATTAAGGACAAATCAATTTTAGGGACGCCGTCAGGGACGGGGAGACCCGCATCGGCGATTGCGATGAGGTCTGTATGCCCGAGATCGGCTAATACTTTGGCAATGTGGCTGTTTAACATTCCGTGTTTTTTCATGACAGCAGCTCCTCAACTTCTTTTCTGGCCGGCATGCCGCCTTGGGCGCCGAAGTGCTGCACGGACAGGGAGGCGGCGCGGTTGGCAAACAGGAGCGCTTGCTCAATGTCCCGTCCTTCCGCGAGTGCGACGGCAAGTGCCGCATTAAAGGTATCGCCGGCTCCCGTCGTGTCGACCGCTTCTGCAGGGAAGGCGGGAACAAGCCGTTCCGCGGTGCCGTCTGAGTAGCGCACGCCTTGTTTTCCTTCGGTAATGAACAGTTTGCCGGGATAGCCGGCGAGCGCTTCTTCTTTCGTCCGGTCAGGAAATAAAATGGATGCTTCATGTTCGTTCGGCGTAAGATATGCGGCATCCTCAATCGTCGATTGTTTCAGCGGCCGGGCCGGCGCGGGATTCAGAATAACCGGAATTTGCTGCGCGCGGCAGTAGCTGCACACTGCTTCAACGGTTTCTTCAGGAATCTCCTGCTGGATCAGCACGATATCAATGCCGGGAAGTTTTGCCAGCGCACTTTTGGCATAATCGGGGGAGATGTCATCGTTTGCGCCTTTTACGACGACGATGCTGTTGTCTCCTTCTGCGAGCACAATATGAGCCGTTCCGCTTTTTTTATGTGTAACCGTTTCCATATAGTCCGTATTGACACCGTTTGCCTTCAGGTTTTCAATAATCGCTTTTCCGTAGCTGTCATTGCCTGCTTTTCCTACCATATATACGTTTGCGCCCAGGCGGGAAGCGGCTACGGCCTGATTTGCGCCTTTTCCTCCGGGCACGGTTTGAAAGTCTGTGCCCAGTACGGTTTCTCCGGCTTTCGGACGCCGTTCAGATGTGACGACCAGATCCATAGAACAGCTTCCGATAACACAAATTTCACTCATGGTGATCATCCTTTCTTGTCGTTTGTCTTCTTATGTAAGTCACGGGCATTTGAATGGCCGTCTCTTTCGGCGGCTCTTTCTTTATCAATTGCAGCAGCAGGTTTGCCGCTTGTTTTCCCATCTCATATGCAGGCTGGCGGATGGTTGAAAGCGGCGGAAACAAAAGCCTGCTCTGCGGAATATCGTCGTATCCGATGATCTGAATCTCCTCCGGAACTTTTTTGCCGAGCCGCAGTGCCTCATGGAGGACGGCAGCCGCCGCAATGTCGTTGCTGGCAATGACTCCGTCGGTTTCAGGGTATGCTGCAAACAATTCTTCTGCTAAAATGGCGGCATCCTTGATGGAAAATGAAGCGGCGGAGATGACATTGAACTGTGCGTTCGCTTTTTGCAGCACGTTAAGTGCACCGTTAAAACGTTCCTGAGCGGTCGGAAGGTGGGCTGGGCCTTTGATAAGCGTGATGCTTGTGCTTTTGCCGCGAAGCATTTCCTCAGCCGCCCGTTTTCCGCCTGCCCGCCCGTCACTGAATACGGATGGGGCGCCTTCTTTTGTCCGGTCCAGAAATACGACCGGGTAAAGGCTGCCGCTGTATTCGGGAAGGTCGGGGTAATGGGTGGCCGCCAAAATACCGGCAACTTGATTTTGTTTAAATGTTTGCAGGTAGTCGAGTTCTTTTTCCAATTCTTCATCGCTGTTGCCGATGATCAGCCGGTATCCTTCCCGCTGCAACTCGTCTTCAGCGCCGCGGGCAAGCTGAGGGAAAAAGGGATTCGTAATATCCGGAAGCAAGAGCCCGACCAGTCTGGATTCTCTTTTATAAAGAGAGCGGGCAACTTCATTCGGATAATAATTCAGCTTCTCCATGGCAAGCATGACCTTCGTTCGTGTATCTTCATGCACGTAGCCGTTGTCATTGAGGACACGTGAAACCGTGGCAACAGAGACGCCGGCAGCGCCTGCGACATCTTTAATCGTTGCCAACAAACACTCCTCCTTCAACTATGTAACCGTTTACATAAAAAGAGTAACACGAATCATTTCGGTTGGCAACAAAAAAAGAGACCGGGGTCTCTTTTAGTTCACGATGCCGATTTGTGAGATATTCACTTTAATATCAGGGATTATCTCGATGGAAGGATAGACCCCACGCCAATTGAGCCGCTTGCCCCGCTCATAATAATGGGTTTGATATTTCCGGCCGATGCCGAGGATATCCGAATTGTGCTCCTGAATATGGCTGATCACCGATCTGGCCTGGCTGTTCAAATTTGCTGAGGCTTGTTTGTTTATTTGG
This sequence comes from Bacillus sp. Pc3, assembly GCF_000815145.1. Classification (NCBI taxonomy): domain Bacteria; kingdom Bacillati; phylum Bacillota; class Bacilli; order Caryophanales; family Bacillaceae; genus Bacillus; species Bacillus sp. Pc3. The sequence goes on from NZ_CP010406.1 coordinate 2,533,659, forward strand.
TCGATTGCCGTATAAGAATTCAGCTTGTCCTTTGGATATTCCAAGACGCGTGCATTCAGTTTTAAACGGATTTTCACTTTTATATGCTGCGGATCTGTATCTATAAATACAATCTTTCGCGTGGCATCCGTGATGCCGAGAGAAAGATAATTTTCAATATCCATTTTGTATTTGTCCCACAGCTTCAGATTAATATTAGCCGATTTATTAAATTGCCCGCTTAAAAGGGTCAGGAGGGTCGAATCCTGACCGAGCACCTCAGTCACTTTTCGCTGGCCGCTGAACAGGGCAGAACCCTCTACCTTTATCGTCTGTCCGTTAATCGATAAATAAGGAAGGGCGAAATCCTTATCAGCCGTCAGCATGCTTGAACGGATGGATTGCAAATTTTCCATGCTGATATTTGATTCCGCATTAGCGCTTGTTAATAAATTCGTTAAATACTTGCTGACGATCAATTTCTGCCGGACGATCAGCTTCAGCACTTCAATTGCCTCGCCGTCTTTTACAACCGCCGGATGAGCGAGAAGCGGGCTTTTCGGATCTCTGTAAAAGACATCGAGATAAGGAAAAAGCGGTTTTTCCGCCATTTTCTCACCGATTAATAAGACTCTTTGCTTGGACGTGTCAATGCGCTGATCGACAAGCTTATCCAATTGAAACCGCGCTTCACGGATGGTGTGCCCGGAAGCGCTGAGCACCGTCGTAATGAATGAGCCGCCCGTTTCCTGTTCCGCCTGGGAGGACTGAACCTTCCGATAGGTGATGCCGATTTTATTTTTACCGTCATGATCAACATCAAGGCTTGCGGTCAGCACGAGAGAAATATCTTTCAGCAAATTTTGATCCCAGCAGCCCGCAAGTGTCAGGCTTGCGCACATGAGACTGATAAGAACCGCTTTTTTAATGCGCATGGCGGACACCCTTTTTGCGTACAAGGACAATCAATACCATAAACAACGGAAACAAATACACAAACACAATATCGGAAATGCGGAAAAACTGATCCAGCTGCTGTATCGTTTTATCTGTGCTTGTGGCCCAAATAGACAGAAGGAAGACGAGCAGGGCCAGCGGATAAACAAACCGGCTGTGATCTTTTTGATTGAACAGCTTGGCAATGCCGGTGCTTGCCAAGTAAAACACGTTGGCCAGCGTTGAAAAGACGGTCACGAACCAAAACGTCAAAAAGAGCAGATCCGTCCGTTCGATAATTCTGAATGAAACGGTTTTTAACAGGTACAGCACAGGCTCCGGGATCATTTTTATTTCTTCGGGGCTGATTGTGACAAAGCAAGTAAGGGTGATATACAGGTAATAAAGGATAATCAAGATGTTTGAAATCGTCAGTATTTTGTAGCGCTGGCTGACGGTGCAGTTGATTAGGGGCCCGATCACGAGCGCCGCCTGAAAGCCGGTAATGCTGACAAGTGTTTGCTGCACCCCGGTAAGCATGTCTTTTGCGGTTCCGTGAAAAATCGGCATAATGTATGTGATATCGGCTTTTCCCAGCGTGTATAAAAGCGGCAGAGAGATCAGCAGCAAAAACGGCGTTAAAATAAAGCTGAACCTGGCGATCGCATTCAGCGGAGCCTGGGCGATATAGACAGAACCGAGGATCAGCATTAAGCTGATCACCCAATTCGGAGTCTGAGGGAGCACCCAGATATCCAATATCCGTGTAAATACAGAAAGAATGAGCGTGCAGAGAAACGCGAAATATAAAATATACAGCACCTGCACCCCTTTGCCGGCAAGTGTTCCGAACACCTCCTCCAGCATTTCGTACAGGTTCAGCTTCGGAAACCGGTGAAATAATATCATATACAGGCTGAATGTAAGCTGGACGAGCAATCCGGTAAGCAGAATGGAAATCCATCCGCTGCTTCCCGATTTCATCATCAGTAAATGGGGCAGCGCCAAAATGCCGATGCTGATCTGCGTCTGATTAATGAAAAACACGCCTTGAAGCGGGCTTATTTTTTTAGGCTTCATCTTTTCTCCACCCCCGAACATGTTTCATCTGCTTTGAGTCTTGCGGTCTCAAATAAAAAGGCCTTCTTTTAATAAACCAAGCCGGCAGCCGGATAAATGCATCCTTCAAGTCACTGAAATGAAACGGCGTCAGAGATGATAAATAAGGAACGCCGAGTGATTCAAGCTTGCACAGGTTCATCAGAATAAGCCCGAAGCCGAGTGCGATGCCGATAAAACCGAACGAGGATGCCAGAAACATAAGCGGAAATCTGAGCGTTCGGATGGACGTGCTCATTTCATATGAAGGAAGCACAAAAGAAGAAACAGCCGTAACGGCTACGACGATAATCATCATATTAGAAATGAGTCCCGCCTGAACGACTGCGTCACCGATCACGAGACCGCCGACAATGCCGATCGTCTGACTGATCGGTCTCGGCAGCCTGATACCGGCTTCGCGGATCAGTTCAATCGTAATTTCCATAATCATGGCTTCTATCAGCGGGGGAAAGGGAATATCAACAATCGAATTTTTCATGGTGATAATCAGATCGTTGGGAATGACTTCAAAATGAAACGCAATCAGCGCGATATAAAAAGCGGGCAGCGTAATCGCGATCATAAAGGCGAAAAATCTCAGCACTCTTAAAAAACTGGCAGAAATCCACCTCGTGCTGTAGTCATCCGGAGATTGAAAAAAGGAAAAGAATGTGATCGGCGCAATCAAAGCCGACGGACTCCCGTCCATCATGATCAGTACACAGCCTTCCATCACGCATGCTTTTGCTTTATCCGGCCGTTCCGTATGAATGATCTGCGGAAAAATGGAAAACGAATTATCTTCTATTGATTCCTCGATAATCCCGGGCGCAAGCACGCTGTCTATACGCAAGTATGACAGGCGCCGCTTCACTTCCTCGACAATCTCCGGATTGGCGATATTCTCAACAAAGATAACCGCAACCTTTGATTTGGCTCTTTCCCCGATATCCATATAATGAACGGAGAGATGGCGGTCCTGTATGTGAAACCGCAGCTGATGAATGTTCGTTTCCAAACTTTCCACAAACCCGTCATGGGCGCCGCGGACGATACTTTCAGATTCGGGTTCCATAATGGAACGCAGCGGATTCTGCCCGACGGAAAACAGCTTCGCTTTCCTCGATGCATCGCTGAGAAAAACAACCTGGCCGGCCAAAATCCCGTCAATGAGTTTTCTGGTTTCATCCGTTTCCGCACTGCTGACGGCATTCATCGTTTCCTCAAGCGGGCCGTTCTGCAGGGTGTCGCTTAACAGAAACTCATTCAGCTTCTGTTCTTCTATCATTTGTTCAATATAAAAGAAAGCGGTATGACGGTCCTGCAGTTTGATCCTTCGTATTTTAAAATCACCGCAAACACACATCAGCTCCTGCATTTCCCGTACAGCCGATTCAAAATCGCCGGGAATCCGTTTGTTTTGTTTATCCGCAGACATCAGACCGCCTCCTTTCCTGGTTATCTGTAGTTTTCAGCGGGTATTCCTTTTTTATGCATTTTATAAAATAGAGGAGTTCCTCGATGTTTTACCAAGAACTTCACAATTATGGATGAATATTTCTTGAACGAATATAAAGATTTATTAAAATTATTTCAAAAGAGTGATAAACGTCCTGTAAATGGTTTAAAAGGAGAAAGGCTTTCCGCATATAAAATGTGTATTTCTTGTAAACACTCCGGACCCGTCTTTTTCTGTCATGTACCAGTCATTCCGCTAGTTATTTTGGAATGGGACTGAAAGCAGGATACGGGGGAAAAATGAATGACTTTAAGACCTTATCCTTAACAAAACAGGTAGTCTGCACACAGCGGACAGAGAGTCCCGAAACGTATGCGCAGTGCGAAAAACGCTGATACAAACGGGCTGGAAAAGATGGATTATCATTACATCTTTTTCTTCCGGAACGCGAATAGTTCCATTGGTCCAAATGAATTTCTGTGTGAAAATGTAAACGCATTCATTTTTCTTTTGAAAAATTGAAGTAAGGTTGAAGTCCTGCCTATTCCCAAAAAAAGCAATTCGATAATAGGAAGAATAGCGTCACTAATAGAGAAGTTTGGCTCAGTGAAAGCGGGAAGATTATGTTACATAATGCCGATTGAGAATTCATAGTGAAGCTATATACTGATGAATGAATTTATCAATACAGAAGGAGATGTCAAAAATCAATGTGGTTACTCATTATAGCCTGTGCTGCCGTACTAATCATCGGAATCATTGAAAAAAGGCGGCATCAGAAGAATATCGATGCCCTGCCAGTACGCGTCAATATTAATGGTATCCGCGGAAAGTCAACCGTAACGAGGCTGACGACCGGAATACTGATGGAGGCGGGCTACAAAACAGTCGGAAAAACGACGGGAACAGATGCAAGGATGATCTATTGGGATACACCTGAGGAGAAACCGATCAAACGGAAACCGCAGGGTCCGAATATCGGCGAGCAAAAAGAAGTAATGAAGGAAACCGTAGAACGGGGCGCCAATGCCATTGTCAGTGAATGTATGGCGGTAAACCCGGATTATCAGATTATCTTTCAGGAAGAACTCCTTCAAGCCAACATCGGCGTCATCGTGAATGTGCTTGAAGACCATATGGACGTCATGGGGCCGACGCTTGATGAAATCGCTGAAGCATTTACCGCGACGATACCGTACAACGGTCACCTTGTCATTACAGACAGTGAATACACAGACTTCTTTAAAGAAAAAGCCGCAGAGCGGAATACCGAGGTCATTATTGCGGATAACTCTAAAATTACAGATGAATACCTTCGAAAATTTGAATATATGGTCTTTCCTGATAACGCTTCCCTTGCGCTCGGCGTTGCCCAGGCTCTTGGGATAGATGAAGAAACGGCGTTTAAAGGAATGCTGAATGCGCCGCCTGATCCTGGCGCCATGAGAATCCTGCCGCTGCTCAGCACGAAGGAGCCCGGTCATTTCGTAAACGGCTTTGCCGCAAATGATGCATCTTCTACTTTAAATATATGGAAACGTGTAAAGGAAATCGGCTACCCGACAGATGAACCGATCGTTATCATGAACTGCCGCGCCGACCGTGTGGACAGAACGATTCAGTTCGCAAACGACGTGCTTCCGTACATTAAAACGAAGGAACTCATACTCATCGGCGAGACGACAGAACCGATCGTCAGAGCTTATGAAGAAGGCAAGATTCCTGCCGATACATTGCACGATCTGGAATATAAATCAACAGACGAAATCATGGACGTGCTGAAAACAAGAATGCAAAACCGTGTCATATATGGCGTGGGCAATATCCACGGTTCAGCGGAACCATTAATTGAAAAAATTCAAGAGTATAAGGTGAAACAGCTCGTTAGCTAGGAGGAAAAGGATAAATGTTCGGATCAGATTTATACATCTCACTTATTTTAGGCGTGTTAATCAGTTTAATTTTCGCGGAAAAAACAGGTATCGTACCTGCCGGTTTAGTCGTGCCGGGTTATTTAGGGCTCGTTTTTAACCAGCCGGTCTTTATTTTACTCGTATTGTTAGTGAGTCTTCTTACATACGTGATCGTCAAATACGGTTTATCCAGATTTATGATTTTGTACGGACGCAGAAAATTCGCAGCTATGCTGATAACGGGAATCTGCTTAAAAATCGCCCTTGATTTCCTTTACCCGATCGTACCGTTTGAGATATCAGAATTCCGCGGAATCGGTATCATCGTACCGGGTCTGATCGCCAATACCATTCAGAAACAGGGATTAACGATTACATTTGCCAGCACGCTGTTCTTAAGCGGCGCAACTTTTGCCATTATGTTTGCTTACTACTTAATCTAATGTAAGGTGTGTCAAACGATGAAAAAACAATTAAGCTTTCAAGAAAAACTGCTGAAGCTGACCAAACAGCAGAAAAAGAAGACCAATCTTCACGTTTTTATCGCGCTGCCGATCGTCTTTTGCCTGATGTTCGTCTGCATCCTGACAGGGAAGGCGGAAACGCCGAGTGTGAAAAGAAATGCCGATGACCTTGTATCAGCCTCATTCGTCGGAGATATTATGATGGGCCGGAATGTCGAGAAAGTGACAAAGCATAAAGGCACGGAGAGTGTCTTCCGTTACGCAAAGCCATTCTTCGAAGCATCCGACTATGTGTCGGGGAACTTTGAAAACCCGGTTACATATAAAAAGAACTACAAAGAAGCAGAAAAAAATATCCACCTTCAATCAAACAAAGATGCCGTAAAAGTATTGAAGGACATGAATTTCACCGTTCTCACGGCAGCCAACAACCATGCGATGGATTACGGCCCTCAAGGAATGCGGGATACGGTTGAAGAGTTTTCAAAGCAAAATCTTGAACTTGTCGGCGCGGGCCTCACGCTGAAGGAAGCCGAGCAGAACATTTCTTATCAAGATGTAAACGGAATCAAAATCGCAACACTGGGTTTCACTGATGTTTCCGGAAAAGGCTTTGCAGCTAAACGAAATGCGCCGGGTGTGCTTCCGGCCGATCCAGAGCTGTTTATTCCGATGATTTCTAAAGCCAAAAAGAAAGCCGATCTTGTCATTGTTCAAACACACTGGGGACAGGAATACGATAATGATCCGAATGACAGACAGCGCCAATTGGCAAGAGCAATGTCAGATGCCGGAGCGGATATTATCGTCGGACACCATCCGCACGTGCTGGAACCGATCGAAATGTACCACGGCACCGTTATTTTCTACAGCCTGGGCAACTTCGTATTCGACCAGGGGTGGACAAGAACGAGAGACACGGCGCTTGTTCAATATCATCTGCAGAAAAACGGCACAGGACGCTTTGAAGTCACGCCGATGAACATTCATGAAGCAACGCCTGCACCGGTTAAAAAAGGCAGCATCAATCATAAAACGATCGTACGTGAACTGACGAAAGAATCGAATTTCAAGTGGAGCGTCAAGGATGGAAAATTAACGTTTGATGTGGATCACAGCGATATCTTAAAAAAGAAAGCGGAGTGAAAAACAAATGAAAATCATTAAAGCGGGATGGCCGTTTGCCGCGATCATTATGGTATTTATGTTTATGTCTGCGTTTAAATACAATGATCAGCTCACAGATCAGGAAAAACAAAAAATTGACACGGAAATGCAAAAAATTCAGCAAGAGGACACAGCGGGCGCAAAATAAGCGCATGATTCCGCTTGCCGGCATATTGTTTGTTCCGAATCCAGTAAAGAATGCCCATATCGGGCATTCTTTTTTTTTGTGCTCTCCTAAACATTTGTTAAAAGTTACCGATGTAAAAACTACTAAAAATGAGGAGAGTGAATAGAAAACATGCTCACAAGCTGGAGGAAGTACATCCTTGCCGGCCTTATGATTTGTCTTGTGGCACCTGCAGTAACGAGAACGGAAATTGCCGAAGCGGATTCTCAAGTTTCTGTCCTGATCGTTTCAGACGCGCAAAAACTTGTCGGAAATAAATATGTTTACGGAGGCGAAGAGCCTGAGGACGGTTTTGATCCGTCCGGATTGATGCATTATCTTTTCAGCAGGCAGAACATCCATCTGCCGAGAACGGTCAGTGATCAATGGAAAGTCGGAGCCGCCGTCAAAGAAAATGACCTTTTACCGGGAGATCTTGTGTTTTTCAAAAAGTCGGATTCAACACAAAATACGCCTGTCCATGACGGTCTGTATATCGGAAACGGAGAGATGATACACAGTTCTCCGTCAGAAGGCGTAACCGTCACACGCTTTCAAAAAAGCAGTTATTGGATGAATTTATATCTTGGCGCAAAGCGGATGACAAAAGATCCGGAACTGGCTGATGATCCGATCGTTCAGGAGGCAGCCCGTTACCTCGACATTCCGTATGTATTCGGCGGAAGCACGCCTGAAGCGGGATTCGACTGTTCGGGGCTGGTCCAATATGTTTTTGAAAACAAGCTTCACATTTACCTGCCGAGATCTGCGGAACAGCAGTGGCTGGTCGGTGAGAAAATCAAACTGAGCGACATAAAGCCCGGGGACGTGATTTATTTCAGCGACACGTATAAAAAAGGAATTTCCCATGCGGGCATTTATGCGGGAGAGGGAAGGTTCATCCAAGCAAGCCGCTCCGAAAAAGTCACCATTTCTTACTTGGCGGAAGATTATTGGAAAAAACATTTCACAGGGGTGCGCCGATTCAGCAATTTAGCCATTTCTAAAGACAATCCCGTTGTGTCCACAGCGGCCGATCATATCGGAATTTCTTATCTGAAAGGCGGCGTTTCACCGGAAACCGGCTTTGATACGGCGGGATTTGTTCAATACATCTATCAAAAAGCGAAAGGAATCAGCCTGCCGCGTTATGCCGACAAGCAGATGCAGGCGGGCGTTCCGGTCGATAAACAAGATCTGAAGCCCGGCGATCTGGTCTTCTTTAAAGCGGAAAGCCTGAATCCGGCCATTTATATCGGGAACGGACAAGTGATTCATGTCACCGTGTCCGCAGGCGTTACCATAACAAATATGAACACAAGCGCTTATTGGAAGGACAAATATGCGGGCGGCATCCGGCTTCCGTAAAAAAAGACGTCAGAGAGTGTCTCTGACGTCTTTTTCTTTTACCGTTTCGGCGCTCTGTATCCGGCCGCTACCGCATCCTCTACAGAACAGAACATTTCCGCGGGATCTGTCGTCCGGTCATAGTAAGTACTTCCCGGTGTGTGATAAATGCCGTTCCGGCTGCCTTTAATGTCGCATCCCTGTGAGGTGCCGGCTGCTTTCGTTTCGGCATGTCCGCCGGAGGAAGGGGCGTTGTTTTGCGCCGTTTCCGCGTTTTCGGATTTTGTTTCTGCTTTCTGCCGCTTTAAAGTTTTATTTTCTGACTGAAGCGTTTCAGCGGTCTTTTCGAGCTTTTTGTGTGAATTTTTTAATTTCTCATTGTCTTGTTTGAGTGATTTGTTTGTTTTTTTCAGCTTGCTTATCTCTTGGCTGAGTTTGCTGAGTTTTTCTTCGTTGCCAGCTTCAGCTTCGGATTTCTCCTTTTCGGCCGCGGCACTGATGCTTTCATATTTTTTCTCAAGCGCCTGGTGTTCCTTCGTCAATTTTTGATAAGCGGTATCAAGGGTGCTGTATTTCTCCTCTGCCTTCACGGCCGAGGCGTCCGGCTCTGCGAGGGAGGCACCGGTCAGAAGCAGGATAAATCCGCCGATGAGAAGAGGCCAAAACAGCTTTTTTGAAAAATGTTTTTCTTTTTTTGCGGCTGTGCATATGAGATGAAACATTCCGTATCCGACTGCGCAAAGAAAAGCTAAAAATCCTATAATAGCGATTGCATTCGACATCATGAAACTCCTTTTTTCTTTATCTTACAATTTATTTTCAATTTTGGAAATTTCTTTTTTGGGAAACGTGAAAAGCCAGGCCGTGAAAGACCTGGCTTTTACCTTTTATTTCCTGTTGTCGAGAAGCCGGTTGATGAAATATGCGACGCCGTTTTCATCGTTGCTTTTTGTAATATACGTGCTTTTTTCTTTCAGTTCATCAATCGCATTGCCCATGGCGATGCGGTTTCCCGCCGCTTCAAACATGGAGAAATCATTCGGGCTGTCGCCGATGGCGTAAATATCCTGTTTTTCAATTCCGTACAGTGAGGCAAGCTCCGTCAGAGCACGTCCCTTTCCGGAACCGGCAGGGAGGATTTCGATAATGTGTTTTCCGGAAGATGTCTGGGATAATTTCGGATGATGTGTAATTTCTTCTTTGGCGTTTCTCAGTTTTTCCATATCAAAAGAGAAACAAAGAAGCTTGTAAACATGTTCGTCTCCGTTAAAAATCGCCTGTATATCCTGTACGGGTTTAATGCCGAATTGTTTGAACTGCGTCTTTGCGCCCTCCCATAATGTCTGAATATCTTCCTTGGGATTGGCGCTTTTCAGAATGTCCAGTTCTGCCTGCAGTTTGGACTCGCCGTCAAACGGGGACAGCAGATGATCATCTGTATAGACCTCAAAGTAAATGTCTTTGTCCGTTAAATAAGCGGCGATATCCTTTCCGGCCTGCTGATCCATTAAGAGGCGGCTGACGAGGCGGTATCCTTTGTCATGGACTGTCCCGCCGTTTGCAGCAATGATCGGAATATCCAAATCCTTTAAGAGCGCTTTTACATCAAACGTGGCTCTGCCCGTGCAGATGGCCACGAGAATGCCCGCTTCATCCGCTCTTTGTAAAGCCGCTCTGTTTTCCGGAGAAATCACACTGTCCGAATTCAGTAATGTGCCGTCTAAGTCAATGGCTATCAATTTCATATGTATGGATGCCCTCCTTAAAAATAAAGCTGCTTCATGTAGTATGTTCAGCTTTGTGCGAAATCAGCAGAAAGCCGTCAGTTAAAAGGCTATACCTTCATGTCCTTTTTTTCAACAGAAAAACGGCGGGATTTGCTAATCCCGCCGTGACATCTTACGCGTCTAAATCATTTTTTAATTTCGTTTTTACTTCTTGAAGGTTTTCCTCATTCAGCTTGAAGTAATAAATATTTTTGCCGTACTGAGGAGTGTAAATGTAGCTGTCTGAACCTGTCAGCTGCAAAGAATTCACCGATTTCAGCGATGTGATAAACGGGAACAGACCGATGGCGTCATTAAGAGATAAGTTCATTTTCAAGTTTTTCCCTAAGCTGTCGACGATATCGTCATACGATGGGATCGAGCTTAACGATTTAGATTTTTTAATAATGGCGCTCAGCACTTCCATCTGTCTTTGTCCGCGCATCAGATCGGTGTCCGCTTTGCGTGTTCTTACATAAGCCAGTGCCTGCTCACCGTCAAGCGTCTGGACGCCCGGCTTCAGCACGACTTTTCCTTTTGTATCGACTTTAATACGATCGGCAATTTTCTGGCTTTTCACATTTACCGTAACGCCGTTCAACTCATTGACGACATCGCGGAACGCGTCGAAGTTGCTCTCAACCACATAATCTACCGGAATATCAAACATGTTTTCTACTGTTTTATAAGTTAAATTATAACCGCCGTAAGCATGTGCGTGCGCGAATTTGTCATAGCCGTGTCCCGGGATGTTGACATAGGAATCCCGCGGAATGCTGAGCATCGTCGCTGTTTTCTTTTTCCGGTTGAAGGTGACGAGCACGTTGGCGTCACTTCTTGCGTCATCTACTGATTCGCCCTTACTGTTACGGGCGTCTATTCCTAAAAGCAATACGGTGAAAGAATCCTTCTTCGGGTCAAATTCTTTGATCCGTTTTACGGACTGGTCGCCGCGGTCAAGGCTGACGTGCGCTTCTTTGGTCGCATTATTCAATTTCACAAATGCGTAGGTGCCGACGGAACCGGCGATCACCAATAAGAAAGCGGCGAATACCAGTACAAATTTCACCCATTTTCTGAGGCGTCTTTTCTTTTTTCTGCGTTGAGATCGTTCTTCCATATCATTACCTCTCGTTTCTATTCTTTGTGAAGCGTACCATAATTGTTGACTTGGAGCAACTCTGCAAATGAGAAAATTCTAAATCTTTCTCTCTATTTCGACAACATCTACTGTTATTTTTGCATCAGGTTCACATTATATTGGACGGCAGGAAGCGGGAAATGTTTCGTCGCTTTGTAAAAAATAATTAGTAAAATAATGGATATTAACGGTGCGGAAGGTTTGAAACGATCGGAAACAGGCAAAAGAAGCAGTAGAACAATTCCGCGCGGATACAGCGTTGGATGAAGGGAGTCTAAATAACATGAAAAGCATACACTCGAATAAATGGCTCTATTTTTTCGGCGCTCTCGGGGGCGCGTTATACGGATATGATACCGGGGTCATTTCCGGAGCTATTTTGTTTATGAAAAAAGAACTGGGACTGAACGCCTTTACAGAAGGCCTCGTCGTCAGTTCGTTATTGGCGGGGGCGATTCTCGGATCGGGATTCGCCGGCAAACTGACCGATCGGTTCGGCAGGCGGAAGGCCATCATGGGAGCGGCGCTGCTGTTTTGTATAGGCGGTTTAGGAGTCGCTTTTGCCCCGAATACAGGGGTGATGGTTCTTTTCCGGATTATTCTCGGACTGGCTGTCGGAACATCTACAACGATCGTCCCGCTCTATTTATCGGAGCTGGCTCCGAAGCATAAACGGGGGGCGCTTTCTTCGCTGAATCAGCTGATGATTACGGTCGGAATCCTCGTTTCTTATATCGTGAACTATATATTTGCCGATGCAGGCGCTTGGCGCTGGATGCTTGGACTTGCGGTTGTGCCGTCAGTCATTCTGCTGATCGGAATCTTATTTATGCCGGAAAGCCCGCGCTGGCTGTTTACGATCGGCAAAGAGGAGAAAGCAAGAGAAATCCTTTCATCATTGCGGGGAACGAAGAATATTGATGATGAGATTGATCAGATGAAAGAAGCGGAAAAGGAAAACGAAGGCGGCTTGAAAGAATTGTTTGAGCCGTGGGTGAGACCCGCGCTGATTGCCGGCCTCGGAATTGCCTTTTTGCAGCAATTCATCGGGACAAATACAATTATTTATTACGCACCGAAAACATTTACCAGTGTCGGGTTCGGCAATTCCGCGTCTATATTGGGAACGGTCGGAATCGGCGCCGTCAATGTCATCATGACGCTTGCGGCTATTAAAGTCATTGATAAGATCGGCCGGAAGCCGCTGCTGCTGGCTGGAAATGCGGGCATGGTCATCAGTCTGCTCGTATTGGCCGCGGTCAATCTTTTCTTTGAACATTCAGCAGCCGCATCATGGACAACGGTGATTTGTTTAGGCCTGTTTATCATTGTGTTTGCGGTCAGCTGGGGGCCTGCCGTGTGGGTCATGCTTCCTGAATTATTCCCGCTGCATGTCCGGGGTATCGGGACGGGTGTCTCCACTTTGATGCTGCATGCCGGAACATTGATTGTCTCATTAACCTATCCGATGTTAATGGAAGCAGTCGGCATCAGCTATTTATTTCTCATTTATGCCGCGATCGGGATACTGGCATTCCTGTTCGTCCGGTTTAAAGTGACCGAGACGAAGGGGAAAAGCCTTGAAGAAATTGAGCAGGATCTGAAAAGCCGTAACGGAGGCTCGGGATCAGAATCAAATCGGCGGACAGTTCATCCGTAATATTCAGTTTTAGGGGGGCGGTTATTCACCGGCCCCTCAAAACGGATGCCGAGCGGGTGCCCGGTCACATAAATGACGGGGATATGTCATACGTTGTATAAAGTCACGATAAAGGCGGGGATGCCGGTGAAAACGAGTATTATTATCCTTACATATAATGAACTTGAGCTGACGAAAAAATGTCTGGCCAGCATTGAACGATACACCGACAAAGATAAGATTGAACTGATTATAGTTGACAACGGTTCCTCAGACGGAACGAGAGAATACATATCAAATCTGCCTGACGTCAAAGTCGTCCTTAATGAAAAAAACCTCGGGTTCGCCAAGGGGTGCAACCAGGGAATCGAAGCGGCAGGGGGAGAAAATCTGCTGTTTCTGAACAACGATACGATGGTCACGAAAAATTGGCTCACCTCCATGCTGAGGGTGCTGTATCAATCTGAAAAAACCGGTATGGTCGGGCCCGTCAGCAACTATGTCAGCGGCGCGCAAATGATCCATGACGCGTATCAATCGCTTGATGAGCTGGAGTCATTCGCGGAGGCGTATTGCGCCCGGGAAAAGCATCATACAAAGCGGGTGCTGCGCCTTGTCGGCTTCTGTCTTCTGGTGAAAAGAAGCGTCATTGAAGACATCGGCCCGTTCGATGAGCAATTCGGATACGGTTCTTTTGAAGATGATGACCTATGTCTGCGCGCCCTGCAAAAAGGCTACAGCCTGCACATCGCGCTCGATGCCTTTGTGCATCACCACGGGCATGCGACGTTTACGGCTAATCAGGATATCAATATCAATCAGTTATATTCGGAGAACCGCCAGCGTTTTACGGAAAAATGGGGCACTGATTTTACGTACTTTACTCATCCGAGACCGGAAATTGCGGAGCTCGTTCCCCGGGAGGCGAAACGGATACTTGATGTCGGCTGCGGTGCGGGAGCTACGGGGCTGGAACTTCAAAACAGACAGCCTTGCGAACTGTACGGAATAGAACTGCACCCGCTGGCGGCGCAAGCGGCAAAAGGACACTATGAAGCGGTGCTGCAGGAAGATGTCGAAAAAGTGAAGCTGCCTTATCCGGAAGGCTTTTTTGATTGCATCATTTTCGCGGACATCCTTGAGCACTTAAAAGACCCGTGGCGCGTCATTGAAACGTACTCATCCTATTTGTCGCCTGCCGGATCAATTGTTTGCAGCATTCCGAATATTTCCCACGCCGAAGCGCTGTTCCCGCTTCTGCTCGGTGACTGGACATACAGAGACGCCGGCATTCTCGACCGCACCCACTTGCGGTTTTTTACGCCGCAGACGGTGCGCACGCTCTTTCCGGAAGAGACATTTGACGTGAAAAAGCAGTCCTATACGTATGTTCACGTGGATGAGCGGGTGCAGCTGTTTTTACAGGAAATCACACGAATGGCGCAATCGATGCAATTTCCGGTGACACAGCTGCCCGAACAAAGCAGGATTTATCAAATTCTCCTTCGTGTCGAAAAAACACGCTGAAGGCTACCGTCCCATCGTTCCGAAGTTGGTAATCTGAATGGAAACATCATAGTCAAAGGCCGCTTCGGAGAAGGTCTCATCCCAGCGGTGCTTCACTTTCTTCCAATAGTCGGGATATTGAATGCGGACTCTGTCAGAAAAGAATACAGGGTCCGTTTCATATTGATTCTGCAGCTTATCGATGACTTCTTTCATATCGCTTTTCAGTTTTTTTTCGAAAACCTTTTCCAGCCCGTTTAAATAGTGCTGATCGAATGAATCTTCTCCGGCATATTGATCCTCTGACAAAAGTCCTTTTGTTTTTACCGCTACATGAAATGACAGCTTCCCGTTTTTCAGCCTGGGAGTGATGACGGATGTTGATTTTTTGATCTCGAAGGTAATCGGGTGCCCCCCTTTATCCAAAGCGGGCAGCACGCCGCCCCGTATCGTCCCCATCAGCCAATTCAGGCTCTGTATTTCGTATGATGACAGAAAGCCCGCCAATCTGTTTTGTTTTGCGTTTTTGATAATGGCCGCTCCGTCATACACCGTTTTTCCTTTTTGATTGCTGACGGCCTGAATGAGAAAACTGAGTTTATTATGGCAGTAAATCGAAGCTCTCCCGATTCGGAGCGGTTGTAAAATCTTCCCGTTGTAGCCGCCGTTGTTCGTAAGGTCGATCAGCTTTTCCGCGGCCATGGGCTGCTGCTGATTCGGCGTCGGCTCCGTCAGAATATCGGACGCTTTTCCTCTTGCCGCGAAGAGGTAGCTGCTCCGCCTTAATTCATCATCGCGGATAAAATGATTCATCATCTGCAGTATATTTTGGTCGGCCAGCAATTTGTCGCTGAATATCAGCACTTTTAAGTGATCGCTGTAAACAGGCGGATCTTTTAAAGCGACTTCACTGACGGCTTCAAGAATGGTATCCCCCCGCGTCGTCACATTGACAAACACGGGCCGGCCGGAAGCCTGGCTGTTTTCGCTTTGGGGCAGCAGGTTTTGATAGGTTAATTTATATCGGCGGTCACTCGTCTCGTCTATCGCCAGCCCCCGGGCGAAAGACAGCTTTTCGACTTCCTTCGCGTCCCAGCATCCTGAAAGCGTCATCAGTATGAAAAGCGCCGCCGCCCATTTGATGAAAAGTGTCATGACGTCTGTTTCCTCCCGGCTATTTTTTTCATCCAGCTGACAAACCAGATGAGAAAAGGAATCATAATGACGGCAAAAAACGCATATCCGAGAATATTCGCGAATGCAAACACACTGTTGATATCATCGGGGTACATTGAAAGGCCGAATGTCACTGCCAATAAGCCTCCCAGCAGCCAGGCATTGTTTTTATTTTTCAGTTTGAAAATGGTGTTTAATCCGAGATGCGCTCCTTTAAAAGAACCGAGCATACAGGTGAACTGCTGGCATGTCCACGTAATTAAAAGAAAGATATCAAACCGCTCTATGAAAATGCCCCGGATTTCCAAGGCATGAATCAGGGATATGGTCGGATACGTCACCGTTTTGGCTTCAGCGACCGACATACAGCCGATGACGACAAGCAGCGTAAAGCTGTAAAAAATGCTCGCGCCTGCGATGCCGAAGACAGCCGCCTTTTTCGCCTGCTTCGGGTTTTTCATAAACGGCACCAGATAAAGAATCACCTCAAGTCCCGAAAAATACAGAAGGGTTTGCGGAAACAGCTCAAAAAAGCTTTTGTAGCCTCCTTCCATGACTGGGCGGACGAAATCCAGCTTAAAAAGTCTCAAACTGAATATGAGCAGCGTAATCAGGATGACGATCGCAATCGGAAACAGATAGGCATAAAGCTTTGAAATGGGATAGACCCCGCCGGTCACATGGTAAATGCCGACCGCCAGAAAGATGAATATGACGACACCCATCGGCGTATTTTTCAGTAAAAAGTAATTGATGACTTCACCGAGAAAACGGGCTTGAAAACAGACAGTGACGACAAAATAACAGCTGATGAATAAATTCAGAAGAGAACCGATGGCGCGGCCCATGATGCTTTGATTCAGCTCATAAATGGTTTCCCCGCTGTTTTTCTGCAAAAACGGCATAAAGAGCAGGACGATGCCGATAAACACGACACTCTGCACAAGAATAATGATCCATCCGCTCGGACTGTCCGCTGTTGCGGCGGAGCGCGGCAGTGTTAACACGCCCGCTCCGATCATTGTTCCGCTTACCATGAGAAGTGTCTGCATAAACGACAGCTTGTCTTCCGGTTTTTTCATGGGGATCACCTTTGCTTGATTTTATCTTTCGTCTCTTTTCTGGTCGGCCGTTTTTTCAAAAGAGGCGTCGGCAGTCTGACGATCGTATCTTTTAAGTCTTGGCCAGGCTGCGCCATGATCGGAATAAGATAGTCCTGACCGAAGCTTTTCAGACGCATCAGATGGCCGACGACAAGCAGGTAGCACATGATCAGTCCGTATAAACCTAATATCGCCGACAAAATCATCGAAAAAATACGGATGAGCCTCAGCGGAAAATTGAACGCATAGGAGGGCGCCGTAAAAGAAGCCAACGCCGTAACGGATACGACAATGACCATCATCGCGCTGACAATATTCGCCTGAACGGCGGCCTGTCCGATCACCACGCCCCCGATCAGGCCGATCGTCTGTCCGATCGGCTTCGGCAGCCTGAGTCCGGCTTCTCTGATCATCTCGATCGTAAAAATCATGATGAACGCTTCAACAAAAGGCGGGAACGGGACATTCAATCTGCTTCCGGCAATCGTAACCGCCATTCTCGTCGGCAAGAGCCCCGTGTGAAACGTAACGAGCGATATGTAAAGGCCGGGTAAATAAATCGTGATTAAAATGCATGTATACCGAAGCAGCCTGAGAAAGGTAACCGGAACCCACCGCTGATTATAATCGTCAGGGGAGTGGATAAATTCATCAACGGTAGCCGGCACCAAAAGGGTAAAAGGCGTTCCGTCTACAAGAATGGAAACCCTTCCTTCCAAAAGAGCGCCCATAACCCGGTCGGGCCGTTCGGTCGTCAAGACGGTCGGGAAAATGGAATACGTGTTATCTTCAATAAGCTGCTCGATCGCTCCTGATTCCGGAATGTCATCAATGGTGATCGAATCCAGTCTTTTCATCACTTCTTTTACAACATCATCAGGGGCAATATCCCGAATGTAGGCAACGGCGATCCGCTTTTTTGTCCGTTCGCCGAGTGTGATCTCTTTGATCTGGAGGTTGGGATCACCGGACTGCTCGCGCAAAAGCGCCGTGTTCGTCCGAAGCTTTTCGACAAAACCTATCCTCGGCCCCCGTTCAAGCACTTCTGAAGACGGTTCTTCAATATCACGCATTTTAAATGTTTCCGTCTCAAACGAAAGGGCTTCCTCCCATCCCTCCGCCAGCAAAACCGATTTGCCGGAGAAAATGTCTGCCTCCGCGTCCTTAAGTGAAGAAAGCCGGGTATGACGATAGCCGAAAGAGATGGATGACGGCGGTGTTTCAGCCGGTTCCTCTTGATGCCGGGCGGCCGCCTGAACGGGCGAAATAATATATTCTGCAAGCAATTGATTGTCGGTCAGTCCGTCTATATAGATAAGACAGGCGTCACATTTGCCGTTTCCATACGTAAACGAATAAAACATCATGTCATCGCTTTGGCCGAACCGTTTTTTCAGCACTTCAAGGTTTTTGCCGAGCTCCGCATGTATCGTCACAATGTTCCCCCCTTTCCATCAGTTATTTTAATTTGCGACAAACAAGGCATTTTATTCTGGAATAGGAAATGACTGAGCATTCCGCCCCATCCGAATGGTATAATGAGCAGGTCAGCCATTTTATACATATTGTTTTTAACCGCGGCTCCCTCCGTGTTTAAAAAAAGACACAGGGGGAATGGGATATGAGCCGCTTTTTAAGGGGAGGGGAACGAACATGACGCAAGAGCCGATTTTTTTACAGCCTGTATGTAAAGAAAAATTATGGGGCGGCACGTTATTACGCGAACGATTCGGATATGACATACCTTCAGAAACAACCGGCGAATGCTGGGCGATATCAGCCCATCCGCACGGAATGAGCACGGTCAAAAGCGGTCCGTATCAAGGGAAAACCTTGATGGAACTGTGGGATCAGCATAGAGAATTATTCGGCGGAACGGAAGGGGACCGGTTTCCGCTGCTGACGAAAATACTGGACGTCAAACAACATCTGTCCGTTAAAGTCCATCCTGACGATTATGACGCCGAGGAGCATGGACTGGGCGAAACGGGGAAGTCTGAGTGCTGGTACATTATCGACTGTAAAGAAAATGCGGAAATCATATACGGTCACACGGCCCGTTCGAAAGCGGAACTTGTCACCATGATTAACAGCGGTGACTGGGAAGGCCTGCTGCGCCGTGTGAAGATCAAACCCGGCGATTTTTATTATGTGCCGAGCGGTACCATCCATGCCATTTGTGCGGGGGCGCTCGTGCTTGAAACACAGCAGAATTCAGAGGCCGCCTACCGGATATATGATTACGGGCGTACAGATCAAAACGGCCAGGCGCGTGAGCTGCATATCCGCGATGCCGTCAACGCCGCCACCGTTCCTCATGTGGACGGATTTTTAGATGAATCAACTGAAACGAGAAAAGGCGTCACCATCAAAACCTTTGTGCAGGGAGAATATTTTTCTGTATACAAATGGGATATCAGCGGGACGGCGGAAATGACCCAGGACGCTCCGTTTATGCAGTGCAGCGTCACAGAAGGAAGCGGCTCCATCCTCTGTGAAGGCAAGTCCGCCAAGCTTGAAAAAGGCGCGCATTTCATACTGCCGGATCAGATGCCTGACTTTACGATAAACGGAGATTGCACGATCATCGTTTCTCATATATAAAACCAAACTTAATCCCAGCTCTGGGATTAAGTTTTTTTATTTGGAAAATTGGGTGATTTCTCTCTGTAAAAATGAAGAAGGCCGGCCGATAAATAAACTAGTTTGATAGAAACCAATTGAATCAGAAAGAGGAGAAGGAATGAAAAAGAGATTCGTTGCACCTATGTTATTGTCCGCCGTTTTCCTTGTCTTTTGCACCCTTACACAGCCCGCTGAGGCCGCATACAGCGACTACTCCGTTTACGAGCTGGAAACGAAGCAGCAATTTGCTTCTGAGAACGAGGCGCTTCAAGCGGCAGCGAAATTGAAAAAGGATACGGGGTGGCAGGCTGACGCAAAGAAAGCCGGAAATACGCCGCTCACTTATCAAATCTCAGCTTCAGGCTTACACGATGAAACGGATGCGAAAACCGTGCTGAAAGATTTTACGAAGCAGACGGGCGTGTCCGGCACTTACAGCGCAAGCGGAAGCAAACAGCCGTACGTGACCGTCACATCAGGCGTTCTATCAGACGAGCGGCAGACGAAAATTCTTCTTGCCGAACTGACGAAAAAAACGGGCGTGACCGGCGCCGTCAAGCCGGCGGGGACAAAACAGCCGTACATGCAGGTCGTGACTGCTGAGATGGCAGCCGAAGCAGACGCAAAAGCGCTCTCGCAAGCGTTGACGAAGCAGACGGGCGTGAAAGCGTCATACCGTCAGATCAAACGGGAAACAGCCCGGTTTCAGATCCAATCAGGAACAATCTCCGGCGATCAAAAAGCCGCTCAAATCCAAACTGATTTTCAAAAGGGAACAGGATTGCAGGCGTCGCTGAAAGTCACGGCAAAGGCCAGTCCGAATATCACCGTGACAGCCTCTGACATCTCAAATGCAAATGCTGCAGCAGGTTTAGCGAAACAGCTGCAGCAGAAAACGGGCGTCAAAGGGAACGTTCAAAAGTATGCCCAAAGAAAAACAGCAACCGTGTACAACGTGCAGTCAGGATATTTTAACGGAGTAAGCACCGTACAAAATGCTATCACCCAAATCAAGAAGAATACGGGTGTCAGCGGAAGCTATCAAAAAGCCGGCAAGAAAAATAATTACACGGTCGGGATGAGCGGACTGACGGCTAAGCAGCTGCAAAGTGTTCAAGCTTTCTTTAAAAAGAAAAAATGGCATTGCGACGCATCGCCTGTCAAAAAGACAGCATCAGTGCCCGTTTATCGGATCACGGCAGGGCAGCTTACCGCTGAACAGGCAGATCAAGCGGAGGCGTTTTTCCGCCAGCAGCGTGTAAAGACGGCAAGAACCGCGGCGGGAAAAACAGCAGAAAACGAATATCAGCTGCTTTCTCAGCAGACGGCAGACCAGTCGAAGATAAAAAAAGGATTGAATCTGCTGGCGGGATATAAACTGACTGCCATTTCAAAAACGATATCCAAGCAGACGGACACAACGTACCAAGTCACAACCGAATCACTGCTTGATACGGCAAAGATCAATCGTTCGCTGGACTTTTTCAAAGGGAAAAAAGTATCCGCCTCCGCACAGAAAACAGGTGAAGCGGCGTATACACAATTCAGAATTGAAACGGCACCGCTGCTTAAGAAGGAAGACATTGACCGCGTGACTGCTTTTTTCAAGCAAAACAAAGCGGCCGGCACTGTGAAGGAGACGGGGAAAACCGGCTCTGCACAATACGTCATCAAAACCGAAACATTCAGCAGTAAAACCGTTTTAAATAAAAGCATGAGCTTTTTCAGCGCCAAACAATTACAGGCCGGCTATACGAGTGAAAGCCATCCGGTTTATGAACTCCGCATTCGCGATCAATTCACGGGAGCGCAGTCAGCGGACGCCGCCTCCCAAAAGCTGAAAAAGCTGTACGGATGGACGATGGCTATTTTGAAAATAAAAAACGGACCGCAAATCATGAATACCAATTACAACATCTCACTGGCAGATATGGTCAAAAAACAAATGACAGTCAGCCCGCAGACTGATGCCGCGGCTTATGCATCGCTTACGTACATCAATACGGCCTCCGGAACGGTCACAGCCGACGTCCTGAACGTCCGGTCAACCCCGGAAGTCAGCTCCGGCAATATTATCGGGCAGTTGAAAAAAGGCGATAAAGTCAGCATCACAGGTCAGACAAACGGCTGGGCCAAACTCAGCATGGGCTGGAGAAACGCCAGCAGTGACGAAGTCGGGCAGTATGTCAATCCGGCTCACTTCGCACAAGACAGCAAGTATTACTTTCAATTTCTGAAGCTCTCTCAGACAGCCGGACTGAACGCATCGGAACTGAATCAAAAAGTGCTGGTCAATAAAGGAATACTGACAGGGAAAGGCCAGGCCTTTATTACAGCCGCCGGCAAATACAGCATCAATGAAGTGTATTTGATTTCGCATGCTTTGCTAGAAACGGGCAATGGCACGTCAGAGCTTGCGAACGGCATTATGTATAATGGTAAAAAGGTTTACAACATGTACGGCATCGGGGCTTATGACAGCAACCCGAATTACTACGGCGCACAATACGCGTATAAGCAAGGCTGGTTTACTCCGGAAGCCGCGATTATCGGCGGAGCCCAATTTATCGGTGCGTCTTATATTCACAATCCTTCATACGAGCAGGATACGCTGTATAAAATGAGATGGTCTCCAGCCGCGGCCCATCAGTATGCGACAGACATCGGCTGGGCGTATAAGCAGGTAAACCGCATGTACAGCTTATACTCACTGCTGGATGACTATACGCTTTACTATGATGTTCCCGTGTATATGAAAGTATAAAAAAGGGCTGAAGTGTATGCTTCAGCCCTTTCTTCATGCAAAAAACACCCGCCGTCGGATTCAGGCAGGTGCTTCAGCACAATTCTTCATTTTTGTTTCCGCAAATTTCAATAACGCTTCACTCGAATTCCCATCTGAATACATATTCCATTTGTCCGAGAACCGCTTCATTTCTTCTGCACGAAATGGCTTTTTCGTCATTTCCTCCAGAAGGGCTTCGCTGTCATGACAAGCCTTTCCGGGGATGACGGAAGTATAATTGTCGATTAAACCGCGCTTTTGATCATATTCCTCCAGATCATACGTGAAAAAGAAAATCGGTTTATTTAAGAGCGCGAATTCAAAAGGCACGGAAGAGTAATCCGTAATTAAAATATCAGCCGCTTTCAAGAGATCATGAAGACGCATGTCAGACACGTTCTTGATCAGTTCGCTTTCAAACGAAGCCGAAATCTGATGCAAAACGGCAGGATGAAGCTTTACAAGCAGCATATACTCTCCGTTTAACGCGTTTGTGAGCTGTTCTTCGGTGAATGGCAGCCGAAAGGATTGCATATCATAATCCCTGAATGTCGGTGCGTACAGGATGATTTTTTTCGGCCATTTGTGCTTCAGTTCGGGCTTGTGTTCTTCATAATAGACGTCAGTCAGGGGGACACCCGTTTTTAACAGCTGGCCGTCCCGTATGCCGAACGACTTTTTAAAAACGTCAGCCATCGCGTCTGAACCGACGGTGACAAAGTCAAACGAGCGGTACACTTTTTTAAACCGGCTGATATCTGATGCCGGACGGTTTTGATTCGTCACATCCTCAAGGCCGAACTTTTTCAAAGAGCCGTTCGCATGCCACACCTGAATGCATGTCGTTTGCGGCCGGCGGTTTAAGACGCTTGTCATGAGGAAATAGTTATCCGTTATCACCGCTTTGCTCTTAAAAAGGATCAAAACCGCCTTCAAAAGATGCAGCGGATGTTTTTCGTTCAGATAAAAAGAGCCGATACCTTCCAGCTCTTCTTTCAGACTGACGGCATGTCTCGTATACAAAACCGTCATTTCATAAGAAAGCGATTCAGCGTGCGCTTTGTAAGAACGGATGAGAGCCTGCGCATTTTCTTCAAAAGATACCAGCAGGGTCAGGTGGTTCTTGGGCTTTACAGGCTTGAACAAAACGCCGAGAACAGACAGATATATAGAATAAAAAGCGGCGAATAAAGATCGCAAGTTCATAGATTACCAATCTCTTTTGCTGTTTTATTTGTTTAAAGCTGTTTCGTTTGATCTTCTGCCTGCTTGGAATACAGGCTTTTATTTGATTTATTATTTCTCAAAACGGTAAAAGCATACTTCGGAATGTTCAGCATCCTTTTCCATCTCCACGGATTCGTCACCAGTCTGTACAGCCATTCCAGATTCGTTTTGATCATCCATTCAGGGGCGCGTTTCACCGTTCCGCTGAACACATCAAAGCTTCCGCCCAAACCGATCGATACAGCCTGAGGGAAAAGATGTTTGTATTCATAAATAAATTGTTCCTGATGGGGATATCCTAAGGCGACAAACACGAGATCGGGTTTCGCCCGTGAAATCTGTTTGGCGACGAAGCGTTTATCCGCTTCATAACCGTTGCTGGCTCCGACAACCTCAATATTCGGATACTCTTTGCTGATCCGGTTCAAAACGGCGTCAAGCACGTCTTGTTTAGCTCCGTATAAAAATATTTTTTTAGACTGCCGGTTTGCGAGGCCGAGCAGCGCAAGAAACACATCGAATCCCGCAATTCTTGATTTCAGCGGGTGCTGCGTCAAACGTGACATTAACACGACGCCGATACCATCCGGCAGGACGAAATCCGCGGAAGAAATGACTTGATGATAACCTTTGTCTTTCGCCGCAGCGTATCCGATCTCAGGATTGACCGTCGCAATGACGGCTCCTTGCTTCTGTGCGATATAATAAGTGTCTAAATATGAAATAAACTCCTGTAAATTTCCATTAACATAAGAAAGGTTGTGCACCATTTCAGTCTGCATCTGCCGTCCTCCTTTTTGTACGGGATTTTCTTTCACTTTTTCGTGAATTAGGCTAAGCTTTATTTTAACATAATACCTTCAGATAAACTTAACAATAGTTTTACAAAAATATAAATAAGATAACAATTTCTTTAATCATACGCGCAAAAACCCTGCTAAACTCCTATTGTAATAACATTTGTTAATAAGTGGAATGTAACTTCGTTTTACATTGGCTTAACCTTTTCAGGGCTATGTGATATAATGAGGTTCCATGAGTACGAAATTGGCACTTTAGTGATTAAGGATACAGCTGCGCAGCATTTCAGAGCAGTTGCTTGTTATACGTATGATGATAGAAAGGAGCTTTTGTTTCATGAAGAAGGTCATTACTTACGGAACGTTTGATTTACTGCATTGGGGTCATATTAAACTGCTTGAGCGCGCAAAGCAGCTTGGAGATTACCTTGTTGTTGCCATCTCAACAGACGAGTTTAACCTGCAAAAACAAAAAAAGGCCTACCACAGCTATGAACACAGAAAGCTGATTCTGGAAACGATCCGTTATGTCGACGAAGTCATTCCGGAAAACAGCTGGGATCAAAAAGTACGTGACGTAGCGGATCACAACATCGACGTGTTCGTAATGGGAGACGATTGGGAAGGCAAATTCGATTTCCTTAAAGATCAATGCGAAGTCATCTACCTCCCTAGAACCGAAGGCATTTCCACCACACAGATTAAAAAAGAAATTGCCGGGGTGTAATTGAAACATTCGGATATACAGATGATAAAGAAGTACTCCCTCCGGATAGGGAGTACTTCTTGTAATATAAGGTTATTTTCGCTATATTTGTTATGCGCTTTTGAAAAAAAGCTAGACAATAAGAGGAGAATTTAAAGATGAATCTTAGTAACTTTTTTAAGTTGAATAAAAAAGAGTCCAAGCCGTCCGTAGAAGAACGCGAATATACCATTTTAAACAAAGAAGCATTGGCGGAAGAGAAGAAGGTAGCGGTAGTCGTTCCTGTTTATAATGCAGAAGAATATGTAAGGAAAACAGTTGATTCAGTGATCCTTCAAAACATCGGCTTTCAGCATATTTCTTTAATTCTGGTCGATGATTGCTCTACTGATGATTCCAGAAACATCCTGACTGAGTACGCCGAATTGTATGAAAATATTACAGTCGTCTTTTTGAAAGACAACACGGGAACCCCGGCTTATCCGAGAAACTTGGGAATTGAGCTGGCTAATGCGAAGTACATTACATTTTTGGATGCGGATGATTGGTTTGCGCCGAACGGAGTTAAAATCTTATTCGACATGCTTGAAAGAGATCAGGTAAATTATGCGGTCGGAAAAACGATCGAAATGCAGGTGAATGGTCAAAAAACGATCGGGAAACATGAGTCTTCGCTGAACAGAGCGAAGGTATCGCCTTTTTCAATCCGGCATATTTTCTATCATCTCGGCCCGCGGGCAAGAATGATGAACTTACAATTTCTAAAAGATAATGATATCAGATATCCGGAAATGAAATTTGCTGAAGATAAGCAATTTTTTATGGATGTTCTTTTGGCGTGCGGAGATATTTCAACGTCAACCGAACCGGTCTATTATCTGAACAGAATGGACAATAATGAGTCGCTGACAAAGCAGACTAATATAATGGAAAAAACCGACACGAACATAGCCGTAATGAAGTATATTCTGAACAAAAAATTAGATACTGAAAAAGAGAAGATGGCGATGAACCGCCTGATCGAATTCGATTCCATTACGCGTCTTTTCGATCGGATGCACTTCCTGAAAAGCGAAAACAAAGAAGCCTACTACAATAAATTCAATGAAATTCTGAATGTGTTAAAGAAGACGAAATACGATATTTCCGAGACATTTTTTCATCCGATTCATAAAACAGCCTACCGTCTGCTGACTCAAAAACGGTATGATGAGGTCGAAAAGCTGTTCCGCTGGTCCAAAAAAGAGCCCGATAAAAACATCGTGACGCAAGGCGGACTGGCTTATTTAGAAAGCCCGCTGACGGATGAAGAAAATAAACTGGTCGAACTTCGCATGCACGGAGAAACGGAAAGCGCGGTGTTCGCCGATCATAAATTCACCGTTACGTTCCGCTTGTTCGGACAGGACAGAAATAATGCCCAATATATTCAGTTTCAGCACAGAGATAACATGAAAGTATTCCACCAGTTTCCGGTTCAGTCACTGGGAGACGGGCGGTACGTCCTTGAAATCCCGTTACGTGACATTGAAAAAGTCGGACTTGGCGGTTATATTATGTATGTCATTTATAACGATTATGAACGTGTCATGTTAAACAGAGACGACGGTGAAAAGGTGACGGCAGAAGTGAACGGACTGCAATATCAATTCTACCGGACGGTGAAGGAGAACCTTTCACTGAAAGTAACAAAATGATGATTGTGATTGGATATGTTTAATTGAAACAGAGGAGTAGACTTATTTTATGGGTATAGAAAATCCTGTCAGATACAAGTTAAAACATCTTAACATAAAGGAAGAGACATTCAGCATTACGATATCCTGTGAAAATGTCACTGCAGGGGAAGAGCCTTCTCTTCAGATTATAAATCGTAAGACAAAAGCGGAACTTTCCGTCCCTCTGAAACGGTTGGCCGGAGAAGGCGGGGAGTACCATGCTGTCATGAGCATGGATCTGCTTTCTGACCATACGGACGGCAAAGGATGTCTGGATTTCTATGTCTCCTTTATCAATGATGACAGTGATATCAGTAAAAAACGGTTAAAATCCAGCCTTGAACCTATTGAACTGTCTTCTTATAAAGATGAGGCTCATCATATGTTCTTTTTCCCTTACACGACGAAGAAAGGGAATTTCTCCTTAAAGCTGCTGCAGAAAAAGTTCGTCACGCGGATTGATGAAATGGAGCTCGAATCTGACGGCAGCTTACATCTGAAAGGTTTTGCATTCCGGCTGAATGCGGCAGAAACCTTAAAGATAAAAGAAAAAAACCTGATTCTGAAAATGAAAAAAGGAAAAGAAGAGGAGCCTCTCATTCTGAAGTATCCGCTTCACGACGTGCCGAGACACGACCTTGATGAATATGTTCAGGACACAACGATGCTTGACACGATAGGTTTTGATACAAAAATTGATTTGAATGCCGTTTATAAAGAATTGAATCAGCAGCTAATCTTTCAATTCCATATTCAATTCATTTTTGAAGATGCCGGGACGGGTGAAGAGATTATCACCAACAGCAAACCGTTAAAGGTTCTGAAATCTGAACAAGTAAACCCTAACCAATTCACGATCCTGAAAACGGAGAAAGGGCCTGCCAGATTTCACGTTTTCACGAAAAAGAAAACGAAAAATCTCCACCTGAGGATGAACGATTACAGTTTCAGAACCCGCGTGGAGTATTTTGTGAAAGGAAAGCTGAAACGGGGCGCTTCCTTTGTACGCAAGAGAAAGAATAAGCTGAAAAAGTTTATTGAGAAAAGAATACAAAACACTTATAAAGCGGGATTCAGGGTTGCGGGGAAACTGCCTGTCAAACAGAAATTTGTCATGTTTGAAAGTTTTGCCGGAAAACAGTACAGCTGCAACCCGCGGGCGATTTATGAATACATGAGCAAAGAGATGCCGGAATACCGTCTCTGCTGGAGTGTAAACCCCGCTTACTCACAGACATTTAAAGATAAAGGAATTCCTTATATCGAACGCTTTACGTTCAAATGGCTGTTTGCCATGGCAAGAGCCGAGTACTGGGTTGTCAACAGCCGTATGCCGCTGTGGATTCCGAAACCTGAGCATACGACATATGTCCAGACATGGCATGGCACGCCTTTAAAGCGCCTTGCAGTAGATATGGATGAAGTGCATATGCCGGGAACAAACACTGAAAAATACAAGCGCAACTTTACGACAGAGGCTTCAAAGTGGGATTACCTGATTTCACCGAACGCATATTCAACCGAAATATTCGCCCGGGCGTTTCAGTTTAATAAAACCATGATTGAATCGGGATATCCGCGGAATGACTTCCTTCAAACGGATAACAGCCCTTCTGTCATTAAAGCGCTGAAAGAAAAAATGAATCTTCCGCAAGATAAAAAAGTGATTATCTACGCACCGACATGGCGGGATGACCAATTTTATAAGAAGGGAAAATACAAGTTTGACCTTGATTTAGACCTTCATCAATTGAGAGAAGCGATCGGCGATCGTTATGTCATTATTTTACGAATGCATTATCTCGTGGCGGAAAACTTTGATCTCGGACCGTATGAAGGATTTGCGTATGATTTCTCCAGCTACGAAGATATCCGTGAGCTGTATATGGTCTCTGATTTACTCATAACGGACTATTCCTCTGTCTTTTTTGACTATGCAAATCTGAAAAGACCGATGCTGTTTTATGTGCCTGATATCGAAACGTACCGGGATAAACTCAGAGGGTTTTACTTTGACTTTGAAAAAGAAGCGCCCGGCCCGCTTGTCAAAGAAACAGGTGACGTTATCAAATGGGTCAATGAAACGGAATCAGATGATTATAAGCTTCCGGATTCATTCGGGCCTTTTTACGAGAAGTTCTGTTATTTAGAAACCGGAGAATCGTCTGAAAAAGCCGTAAAAGTGATTTTCGGGGACAAGTAAATAGGTGCAAAAAAGCATAATTTAACCACGTTAATTATGCTTTTTTGCTTAAGTGACGGCCTGTTGCGCTCATGGGATTCAGGCTTGTTATGAAGTGAAAAATACATCGTAATCTGTTACAATTATGAGCGGTGCTTTTGTAAGTCAAAGCTATTACCTAAAACTTACGACTAAGGAAGATTAGAATGAATGCATTGGTAAAAATTCTGAAAGAGCAATTCAACTCATTTCCGCTGATTATGCGGCTTGCAGTGTACGAAACGAAATCAAAGTATCAAGTGAACTATTTGGGTATATTGTGGCAGTTTCTCAACCCTATGATTCAAATGCTGGCTTACTGGTTCGTATTTGGTCTCGGGATTCGCGGCGGACATGATATGGTGCTTGGAAATGGAGACAGCGTACCGTTCATCGTCTGGATGCTGGCCGGCTTAATTCCTTGGTTCTTTATCAGTCCGACGATACTGGATGCATCTAACAGCGTTTTTAAACGGATAAATTTAGTGTCGAAAATGAACTTTCCGATCAGTTCACTGCCTTCTGTAGTGATAGCATCGAATTTATTCAGTTACTTTGTGATGATGGCGATTTATATTATTGTGCTGCTGAGCAACGGACTGTTTCCGACGCTTCACTGGCTGCAATATATTTATTACTTGTTTTGCATGATCAGTTTTATGTTTGCTTTCGGCCTGTTTAATTCAACCATCAGCGTTTTAATCAGGGACTATCAGTTTTTGCTTCAAGCCGTCACAAGGCTGCTCTTTTTTCTTCTGCCGATTTTCTGGGACATTGCGGAGAAATTCGGAAACAGACCTGAAGTTTTGACAATCTTGAAGTTAAACCCTCTTTTCTATATTATCGAGGGCTTTAGAGACAGCTTTATGGAAGGGCAGTGGTTTTTCCACGATGTGAAATACACGCTGTATTTCTGGTTCGTCACACTGCTGTTATTAACAGTCGGTTCACTTCTTCATATGAAATTCAGAGATAAGTTTGTTGACTTTCTTTAATATAGTAAGGAGATTATACGATGAAACTAAAAGTTTCGTTCAGAAATGTTTCAAAACAGTATTTTCTATATAAAAAACAGTCTGACAAAATTAAAGGACTGTTTTTCCCAAACAGAAATCAAAAAGGTTTTTTCGCTGTCCGAAATGTTTCTTTTGACGTCTATGAAGGGGAAACGATCGGATTCGTAGGGATCAACGGCTCGGGAAAATCAACGATGTCCAATTTGCTTGCAAAGATCATTCCGCCGACAAGCGGTGAGATTGATATGAACGGGCAGCCGTCTTTAATCGCGATTTCTGCCGGATTAAACAATCAATTAAGCGGTAAAGACAACATTCGTTTAAAATGTTTGATGATGGGTCTCAACAATCGGCAGATAGACGAGCTTTATGAAAAAATCGTTGAATTCGCGGATATCGGCGACTTTATAGATCAGCCTGTTAAAAGCTATTCAAGCGGTATGAAATCCCGTCTCGGTTTTGCCATATCGGCGCATATGGACCCTGACATCCTTATTATTGATGAGGCGCTCTCAGTAGGGGACCAGACTTTCTATCAGAAATGTGTGGACCGCATTACGGAATTTAAAGAACGCGGCAAAACGATCTTTTTCGTCAGTCATTCCATCGGACAGATTGAGAAAATGTGTGATCGGGTGGCTTGGATGCATTACGGCGAAATGCGCATGTTCGACGAAACGAAAGCCGTTGTGAAAGAATATAAAGCTTTTGTGGATTGGTTCAACAAGCTTTCAAAGAAAGAAAAGAAGAAATATCAAAACGAGCAGATTGAAGGCAGAACGCGGGCAGCCGAGGAACAGAAAATCAGTCAGGCGCAGCAAAAGAAAGCGAAGCCTAAATTCATTGCCAATACGATTCAGATTACGCTGCTTGCATTGCTGGCTGTCGGCGCAGGCGCTTCGATGTTTTCAGACAAGCCACTGCGTGCGATTACATCTTTCGGTGACGTCAAACAGAGCGATGCCGGCCTTTATGAGTCTGTGAATAAACCTGCTTTGGTAAAAGCTGAAAAGGCGGACCTTTATACTGAAAAAGATATAAAAGGAAAAGCCTCCGCAAGTGTAAGTTTCGGCACGAAGGTGCAGGTAGAAGCCGAAAATAACCAGGCGGCCAAAGTGAAATTAAACGATAAAGAGTACTTTATGAAAAAGACTGATCTGTATAAAGTGAACGCTTTAAAAAAGACGGATGTTCAGCTTAATGATTTCAGCGGCAGTTTATCAAGCCAAACAGCAGAAGAGTTTCTCTCATATCTCAATAAAAGCCGGGAGGATGTACAGAGTAAATTGAAAAATCCAGCTGCCGGACAAACGGCTGACGGACGGAACGTATTAAAAACATCCGATGCAAAAACGGATGTAGTGATTGACAAGGATACAGTCTCCGAAGTGATTTTTCATTTATCGCGTCCCGCAGACCTCTCAGCTTTAAGTGAAAAAGGCGGCAGCAAAATCAATCAGAATTTGCTCATGCTTAAAAACCAGGAATATACTTTTTCGGTGAACAATGCTGATAAAACACTGACGGTAACGTCTAAAAAGTAAAGATCACATAAAAAAAGCTGCCGGATTCGGCAGCTTTTTCTATTCGTCAGCTTCTTCTTTTTCAAGAAGATCCTTCATGAACGGAATTAACTTATGGCGGATATCCTGATCCTGTAAGGCAAATTCAAGCGTCGTCTCGATAAATCCGAGTTTTTCACCGACATCGTAACGTTTTCCTTCGAAATCATAAGCGAAGACACGCTGAATGTCATTGAGCTTTTGGATGGCGTCCGTTAATTGAATTTCTCCTCCTGCACCGACTTCCTGCTGTTCCAGGTACATGAAAATTTCAGGAGTGAAAACGTATCTTCCTAAAATAGCCAAGTTGGAAGGAGCTGTGCCCGGTTCAGGCTTCTCTACAAAATTTTTGACCTGGTAACGGCGGCCTTCATTTGTTAACGGATCGATAATTCCGTAGCGGTGTGTGTCGCTTTCAGGAACTTGCTGAACACCGATGATTGAAGACAATGTTTTTTCGTATTCATCCATCAGCTGACGAAGTCCCGGTTTTTCAGCCTGGACAATATCATCGCCGAGAAGAACGGCGAAAGGTTCATCGCCGATGAAGTTGCGTGCGCACCAAACGGCATGACCGAGTCCTTTTGGCTCTTTTTGGCGAATATAGTGGATATCCGCAATATTTGACGATTTTTTCACTTTTTGAAGCAGTTCGATTTTCCCTTTTTCTTCTAAATTGCGTTCCAGTTCAGGGGCATTGTCGAAATGGTCTT
Organism: Bacillus sp. Pc3; assembly: GCF_000815145.1. Lineage (NCBI taxonomy): Bacteria > Bacillati > Bacillota > Bacilli > Caryophanales > Bacillaceae > Bacillus > Bacillus sp. Pc3. Next base: position 2,565,895 of record NZ_CP010406.1, read on the forward strand.
CTATTGCTCTTTTTCCTTTTCCGGTTACGATAATAATATCTTCGATGCCGGATTCGACAGCTTCTTCGATAATATACTGAATTGTCGGCTTATCAACGATTGGAAGCATTTCTTTAGGCATTGCTTTTGTGGCCGGCAAAAAACGAGTGCCTAAACCTGCTGCCGGAATAATGGCTTTGCGTACTTTCTTCACTGAATAACACCATCCTTGTTTCTGCAAAATCTTTTTTTCAGAACTATAACCTAGTCTTTTTCCACTTTACCACAATTGATTAAAATTCACACCTTTTAATCCGCTTTCAAAGAGTCTTGTAACGGTTTTTGCTTTGTTTGCCATTAAGCTTTACAATATCTAAGAAACGGCATAAATGTGTTAACATGAAGGGATATCCGACATATAAAACGAGGTGCAGACAAACCGTTGAAAAAACTAAAAGTAATGACCGTATTCGGTACAAGACCTGAAGCAATTAAAATGGCTCCGCTCGTATTAGAGCTTGAAAAATATCAGGAAATTGATTCGCTGGTGACTGTAACCGCACAGCACAGACAGATGCTGGATCAAGTGCTTGAAGCATTCAGCATTACGCCTGATTTTGATTTGAATATTATGAAAGAGCGTCAAACGCTTTCAGAAATTACATCTCATGCTTTGCTGAAACTGGACAAGCTGTTCCAAGAAGTAAAACCAGATATCGTTTTGGTCCACGGAGATACGACGACAACGTTCGCCGGAAGCCTTGCCGCCTTTTATCATCAAATCGCCGTAGGCCATGTGGAAGCCGGTCTGCGTACGCATAATAAATACTCTCCTTTCCCCGAGGAAATCAATCGGCAGATGACGGGCGTGATGGCTGGTGTGAATTTTGCGCCGACAAGCCAGGCCGAGCAGAATCTGCTTTCTGAAAATAAAAAGCCGGATTCTATATTTGTCACGGGAAATACAGCGATAGACGCGCTTCAAACGACAGTGCGGGAAGATTATTTTCATCCGATTTTTGACAAGCTGGAAGGAAGCAGGATGATTCTTTTAACAGCGCACAGACGTGAAAATTTAGGCAGGCCGATGGAACAGATGTTTAAGGCCGTCAGAAGAGTCGTTGAAGAGTTTGAGGACGTACAAGTCGTTTATCCCGTTCATTTGAATCCCGCAGTTCGTGAGGCCGCAGAAGCCCATTTTGCTGATTCGGACAGGGTGCACTTAATAGAACCTCTGGAGGTCGTGGATTTCCATAACTTCGCTGCGAAAGCAAGTTTCATTTTGACCGACTCAGGCGGGGTTCAGGAGGAAGCGCCTTCTCTCGGAAAGCCGGTCTTGGTGCTTCGGGACACAACCGAGCGCCCCGAAGGAGTGAAAGCCGGGACATTAAAGCTGGCGGGTACAGATGAAGAAACGGTGTATCAGCTGACAAAAAAGCTCTTAACCGATCAGGCTGAATATGAACGGATGTCAAAGGCGTCAAACCCTTATGGTGACGGATCGGCTTCAAAACGGATTGTGGAAGAACTGCTTTATCGGTACGGCTATAGAAAAACCCGTCCGCAGCCTTTTACAGAATAAAAAAACTCTGCATCATGCAGAGTTTTTTTATTATTTCAGGCTTTCTTTTAATTCTTTTTTGACTGAAGCGAGGCTTGCTTCATCTAATTTGTAATAATAGATATTGTTGATTCTCGTTCCCGTTCCCTTCAGTTCATGCTGAGTGACTTTGCTGCGGGCGTTTTTATAGTCAGTCATAACCGTCCACATATCATCGAATGACATGTTTGTTTTCATATTGTTTTCAATGACCTTAAACATATCTCCGAATTTCGTGACAGACGAGATGTTTGCCCCTTTAGAAATAATCCCTTCAATCACTTGGCGCTGGCGCTGCTGCCTGCCGAAATCCCCCCGGGGATCTTCTTTTCTCATACGCGTGTAGGCAAGTGCTTCTTCGCCGTTCAGGCTGATGTTCCCCGTTCCGAAAGAGTGCCCGTCGTAGTTGAAGGCAAACGTGCTGTTCACCGTAATCCCGCCGAGTGTATCCACGGTATCTTTGAAGCTCTCCATGTTTACTTTCACAAAATAATCTACCGGCACGTCAAGCAGGTCCTCGACGGTATCCGCGGCCATCTGCGTTCCGCCGAAAGCATAGGAGTGGTTGATTTTATCCATCGTACCTTTGCCGGAGATTTTCGTATACGTATCACGCGGAATGCTGACCATTTCTGTTGTATTCGTTTTAGGATTGACGGTCATATAAATCATCGTATCCGCGCGCCCTTTGTCATTTTTCCGCTCATCGACGCCCATGATTAAAACAGAAATCGGATCCTTCTTTCCGAGATCTATATCCGTGTCACGTTTGTCCGATTTTTTCAAGTCTTCCTGAATGCTTGCCACCGTTGAAGCCGCTTTGTGCCACAAGTAGTAGACGTAGCCTCCTGATGATAAAACTAACAGCCCGATGATTGTTACGATTGTCAGAAGAACTTTTTTCTTCTTTCTTTTTCGTTCAGCTCTCATTTGTCATCACCTTTTCTATTAACTTTCCTGATACAATTTACTAATCTTTATAAACCCAGTCATATTTTTACTTATAACCATGTAATAGACGAAATTCTTAAAAAAAAGGTTACAAAAAGACCTTAAAATTACCTTAAAAAAAAGTTAGTATAAGACGATACATAAAGATGAGGTGAAAAAAATGAAAAAAACTATTGCAGCTTCGTTCTTAATACTGCTTTTTTCTGTTGTATTGGCAGCGTGCGGAACGGCGGATCAATCAAAGAAGGGAAGCGGTTCTTCGGAGAACCAGGCTCAAAAAGAAACGGCATATTATGTCGGTATGGCGGATACGCACACAATTGAAGTAAAAGTGGATGATCAGCCCGTCAGCTTTGAATTTTCTGATGACTTCTCTGATGTTCTGAATAAATTCAGCGAAAATGACAAAGTCAGCATTACGTATTTCACAAATGATAAAGGCCAAAAAGAGATCAAGGAAATCGAGAAAGCAAAATAATACACCATGATCAGCAAAAGGCGGGATAAAAATTGAAGAAAACAATATGGGCTGTCTGTTTTTCTGTGATATTCAGCCTGGCTTTATTACCGGAAAGCACTTTTGCGTCCAGTTCTGATATCTCAGTAAAATTGACGAATTATATTGGTAATAAATCGACTCTGAATATCGAACCTTCAGGAACTTATAAACTGACGGGAAGCGATGTCTCCTCCGTTGTCAGATTGGGAGGCGCGTCCAAATATGATACGGCTAACGCCGCGACATCTAAGTATTGGAAAAACCCGTCCAACGTAGTCGTCGTGAATACGGACGCTTATTTTGCGGACACGCTTTCCGTCATTCCTTTAGCGAATAAACTGAAAGCGCCTGTTCTGCTGACTGAAGCGAAAAAACTGAGCAGCAGCACAGAAGCGCAAATCAAGAAATTCAGTCCGGATAATATTTTAATCATCGGCGGGACGAACAGTATTTCGTCAGCCGCGGAAAAGACATTGAAGAAATACGGCCGCACGAAACGGATCAGCGGAAAAAACAGATATGATCTGTCCAAAAATATTGCGGCCGAAATGGGCAGCTATGACCAGGCGGTCGTAGTAACGGGGGATGTATATACGGATGCGCTGGCAATCGCGCCTTATGCCGCGCAAAACGGCTATCCGATTCTTCTGACGAAAAAAGACTCCCTTCCGAGCTACAATCTGCCTAAAAAAGTGATCATCATGGGAGGCACTTCAAGCGTCAGCAAAGATGTGGAGAATCAAATTAAAAAGAAGGCCTCGGTCACCAAACGAATTACCGGATCAAACAGATATCAAATATCAGCAAACGCAGTCACTTCGCTCGGCATGGATGCAAGCAAAACGGTGGCTGCCAACGGGACTAAATTAGCGGACATCGTTGTCGGATCAAATATTGCCGCCGCAAATCACATGCCGCTTGTATACATCAAAAAAAGCGAAACACCCGCCGACGAGGCCAGCCTTTTTAAAACGAAAGGCACCTATTCTTATACATTAATAGGCAGCGCGAATTCAATTGCCGATTCAGTTAAGGCTGCTTACGCAAAAGAGTTTTATCTCGTAAACGGAAAGACGTACCGTATTGAAACGTCCGGCGGCAAATTAGGCGTTGCAGGCATTAACAGCGGAAAAACGTCTTTCAAGGCGGTTCCTGAAAAATATTCAACAGCAAACACAATCAGCATTGACGGGAAGCCATATCTGGGGAATATGAGTTTCACTGCGGAATCCGGCAAATATGTAAGACCTGTTAATGAAAACATTCCTTTTGAGGATTATCTGAAAGGTGTCCTGCCGAATGAAATGCCGGGAAGCTGGCCGACAGAAGCGCTGAAAGCCCAGGCTGTTGCTGCCCGCACCTACTCTATCGGCAAGATGGGACAAACAGTCGCGGATACAACGGCCTTTCAGGTTTACGGGGGATACAGCTGGTATCCAAACGCCACCGCAGCCGTTAACGGAACAAAAGGGAAAGTGCTCACTTATTCCGGCAGATTGATAGATGCCACTTACTCATCAAGCAATGGCGGTTACATGGAAGCCGGCGATGAAGTGTGGGGATCGAAAGTGCCGTATTTAGTAGCCAAAAAGGATACAAAAGATCCGGAAATCAGCTGGTCTTTAACATTGCAGAAGCAGCAGCTGCCAGCGGGTCTGGATATGAAAAATCCCGCATCCTGGTGGTCTAAAACAAACGAAGCAAATGCCGCGCAGCTCAACGGAATAAAAAATTGGCTGATGAAAAATAAAGAAACCAATGCAAGTTCCATAAAAATTGCAAGCATCTCTGATCTCTCACTCACCGGAAAAACAAAAGGCCAGCGCGCGGAAGACGCCGCGGTGAAGGTCACGTACCATGTGAATGACAAGTCGAAAGGCTATGTCATGAACAAGACTGCATCTGTTGAGGTGAAAGCGTCTGAACTCAGGACGATGATCGGAGCTTCATCTTTTAAAAGCACATACGCCAGTGCGTCCGGTAATTCTTCGCAAATCACGATATCAGGAAAGGGATACGGTCACGGCGTAGGAATGAGTCAATACGGAGCAAAAGAAAGAGCGGAGGCCGGAGAGCCGTATACTTCTATTCTTGCGTTCTATTATCCTAATACAGCACTTACAAACTACTAAACTTCTGTGGAGGAGATCGGATTGAAATTCATCATAAAATGTCTCCCCGTCTTTATTCTCGGGGTCATTCTATTTGTCCCTTCCGCTTTGGCTGACAACACGGTTAAAAGGATCGGCGGAAGCACCCGGTATGATACGGCTGTACTGGCGGCAAAACAATCATGGGGTGAAGCGAAAACGGTCATTATCACCGGCGGAACTTCATATGCCGATGCAATTGCCGCTGCGCCGCTTGCATATCAAAAAAATGCGCCGCTGCTGTTTACAAATAAAGATCAGCTGTCTGCGGGCACAAAAAAGGGATTAATTGATTTAAAAACGAAAAATGTGATTATCGTTGGCGGCACACCTGCCGTTTCGAAAAATACCGCAAATCAAATTGCTAAATTAGGCATCAGTGTCAAACGATTATCAGGGAGCACGAGATATGCCACAGCCGCAAAAGTGGCGGGTGAAATGACAAGATCTTCTACAGCCCTTGTGGTCAACGGGTTTGTTGATGCAGATGGAATGGCTGCGATTTCTTATGCGTCCGCTAAAAAATATCCGATTTTATTCACTAATGATTCGACATTAAATGGTTCTACGTCCAATGCGATCAAAAGCTTAGGGATTAAAAACACGATTGTCATCGGCGGGACAAGCAGCATCAGCAGCTCACTTTACAATAAACTGCCGAACCCTTCAAGAATCAGCGGCAAAAACCGCTATAACCTGTCTGTGAATCTTGCAAAAAAGACAGGCTTAAGCACAGGTTATACGTTTGTTACCAATGGTTTTAAAGAGGCGGATACCATCGTCGGAGGCGTGCTGAGCGCCAAACAGGGAAGAGTTCACCTGCTGACGAATGGAGACAGTCTGTCAAAAGACGTCCGGACGTATATCGGAAGTAAAAACATCACCAGCTTCACCGTCATAGGAAGTGCTTCATCTTTAAGCAACAATGCCGCGTCACAGCTTAAAAATCCCGTTGTCGGCAAAACGGTCTTTATTGATCCGGGGCACGGCTATCAGGATTCAGGTGCAACCGGAAACGGCTTGCTTGAGAAAAATGTAAATCTTGATATCGCTACGCGTCTTAACAATCAATTATACGGCGCGGGCGCGCTTACTGTAATGTCGAGGAAGGGCGACACCTTTGACTCGCTTGAGGAGAGAGTGAACAAAGGGGCGAAGGCGAACGCCGATATTTTCATCAGCGTCCATGCGAACGCAAATGATAACAGCAGTGCAAACGGTACGGAGACGTATTATGATAAAACGTACCAATCCGCAAACAGTCTGAGGCTTGCCCAAAATATTCAGCCGAGAATGGTTTCTGCTCTCGGCACGCGTGACCGCAGTGTGAAAACTGCCGGATTTTACGTCATTAAGTATTCTAAAATGCCGAGTGTCTTGTTAGAAACCGGTTTTGTCACAAGCCCGATTGATGCCAATATTTTAAAACAATCAACGAAAAAGGACAGACTCGCGGCGGGGATCACCCAAGGCGTTTCCTCCTATTTCCGATAATTTTTTGATGGAAACAGACCGGTTCATATCGGTCTGTTTTTTTATTTTTCATTATGCTTTGTCTCAAATATGGATATGAATAGATTTACAATAAAAAAACAATAATCGAAACATTCTAATAAACATTAACGCTTCCTTTACTTCCAATTAACATCCATCTGCTAAACTCACGGCATAGGTCATCAAACATCCCAACAAATCGTGAGGTGTGTGTCAGTGGGAGCAGAGAAAAGCATGAATGTAAATAATAACTATGCAGTGCGGCAGGGGACTTCCGCTGCCGTTACGGAAAGAACGGCCCGTTATTTGGCTTTTAAGCGATTCATGGACATTGTGTTTGCGCTTGCGGGGCTCTTGGCGGCGCTCCCGGTGATGGGCCTGTTCTCCATCCTGATTCGTTTGGAGTCGCCCGGCCCGGCTTTTTATAAGCAGGAGCGGGTAGGCAAAGACGGGAAGCCGTTTTATTTGTATAAGCTCCGCTCTATGAAAATAGATGCTGAAAAATCGGGGGCGGTCTGGGCGCTGAAAAAGGATCCCCGCGTGACAAAGGTCGGCGCTTTTATCAGAAGGACCCGTATTGATGAGCTGCCGCAGCTGGTAAATGTGCTTCGGGGAGAAATGAGCCTGATCGGCCCGCGTCCCGAGCGGCCCGTGTTTACGGAACAGTTTCAGGCTGAGATTCCGGGGTTTACGGAGCGGCTGGCCGTTAAGCCGGGATTAAGCGGCTGGGCGCAGGTCAACGGGGGATATGACATGACACCGAGGGAAAAACTAATGTTTGACTTATATTATATCCGCAACCTGACCTTTTCATTGGAACTGAAGATTATGCTCAAAACGTGCAAAGTGATCTGGACCGGTGACGGGGCGCGATAAAAATTCTGGTCAGCAGACAAAAAAGTAGGGAAAACGATGCCTAGTATTACAAATCAAATCTTGAGCGGCGCCAAATGGACAAGTATTTCGACAGCGTGTATTACGGTCATTCAAATCATCCAATTCGCCCTGCTCGGGCGGGTCATGTCACTGGCTGAATTCGGCCTTGTCGGCATGATCACAACGGTAGTGGTGTTTGCCCAAATTGCGCTGGATATGGGTTTTGGCGCCGCGCTCATTCAAAAAGATCATGTGACTGATAAACAGATGTCTTCCTTGTACTGGCTGAATATCATAACGGGGCTTGCGCTGTTTGCGCTGCTGTTTTTCAGCAGTCCGCTCATCGCCGATTTTTATCGGCGGGAGGAGCTTGTCTATTTAATCCGCGTGCTGGCCGTCATGTTTTTAATCGCGCCCATCGGTCAGCAATACCAGTATATGCTGCAAAAAGCGCTGGCATTTAACACGTTAAGCAAGATTGAAATCTTTTCAAATGTGCTGTCCTTCGTGTATTTGGCGGCCGCGGTTTTTTATACGGACCCGATTCTCGCCTATGTGATTTCCCAGGTGCTGCTGCAATCGTCGAAAGGGATTCTGTACTGGATGGCCTGCAGAAAAACATGGAGACCGGCGTTGGTTTTTGATCTGAAAGGAATGAAAGGCTTCTTTTCTTTCGGGGCCTTTCAGCTGTCTTCCCGGCTTGTGAACCGGCTCGGAGCGAATATTGATATGATTCTGATCGGCAGTTTTATCGGCGCTGAGGCGCTCGGCATTTACAATCTGGCCTACCAGATTGTCACGCTTCCGGTATTAAAAATTAATCCGATTATTACGAGAGTCGCGTTTCCCGTCTTTGCGAAAAACAAGCATGAAAACAGCGTTATCAGAGAAGGATTTCTCAATATGACCAAAATACTCGCGCTGATATCCTTTCCGCTTTTGCTCGGTTTGGTTTCAGTGTCGGATGCATTCGTGGCTTCGGTATTCGGAGAAAAATGGCTGGCGGCTGTCCCGGTTTTAAACGTTCTCGCCATCGTCGGGGTATTAAGGGTTCTGATGAATCCGAACGGATCTGTGCTGCTCGCAAAAGGGCGGGCCGATCTGGCGTTTTATTGGGACGCCGGGGTGATGCTGCTGTATGGTGCATCTTTGTACGCCGCCGTGCTGTCCGGAAATCTCTTGACGGTAGCCTGGACGTACGCTTTCATCAGCATCCTGAATTTCCTGATCGGGCGCTGGCTGTTGGCATATGTCATTAAGCTGCGGCTGTCGGCTTACTTCAAAGCCGTGGCCAAACCGTTTCTGCTTACGGCGGCAATGGGTGTCATCGCCTTTACAGCCAGCTTCGGCACGGAGCGGATCAGCCTTGATGTCAAGCTGCGGCTGGCGATCTCCGTAGCCTGCGGCGCGTTGTGTTATTTATTCCTGTTAGGAAAAGCTTATCCGCATATGAAAAGTAAATTAAGAAAAGGACGTTTGCTATGAAGGTATTGTGGATGACAAGTGTCTATCCGAGCAGTGAGAAGCCGGGAGAAGGCGTTTTTCATGAGACGCAGGCCCAAGAATTGAGAAAGCTTGGCGCGGAGATGACCGTCATTTGTCCGCGGCCGAAACTCGCCGCGCCATTCCGGGTGCTGAAAAAGACGTATCGGCAAAAGGATATCAGGCCGGCGTATGAATGGCGGAAAGGCGTGTCCGTCCACCGGCCGTTTTATCAGGCGGTTCCCGGGCAGCTGAAATGGGCGCAGCCGCATAAAAGAATGGCGGAATCCATTCTTTCCGAAATCAAAAATCATGGCCTGAAGCCCGATCTGATTCACGCGCATTTCGCCATGCCGTCAGGCGGAGCGGCCGCCATTGTGTCAAAGGCTTTAGGCATTCCGTATGTGCTGACCTTGCATGGCAGTGATGTCAATGTCTATCCGCATTACAGCAAAAGCGCTCATCGCGCATTTACATTTGCGGTGCGGGAAGCAGCCGATATTTACGCTGTGAGCGGCAGTCTGCGGGAACAAATGAAAAAGCTCATCGAAGCGGAGTGCACCGTGCTTCCGATCGGCATCACGCTTGACGCCTTCCGAAAAAGGAACGAGACGAAAGAAGCCGTCAGAAAACGGCTCGGCCTTCCTCCGGATAAAAAACTGATCGTGTTCATCGGCAGGCTTGTCAAAGAGAAAGGTGTTTTCGACTTATCAAAAGCCGTTCAATCATTGGATGAAAGATATGAAGCCGTCTTTGTCGGTGACGGTCCCGCCGCATCTTCATTGCGTGAAGCCGCTCATATCGTCACCGGGCAAGTGCCGAACGACAAGGTACAGGACTATCTGCTGGCTTCGGATGTAATGGCGCTGCCGTCCTACAGCGAAGGCATGCCGACTGTGGTCATTGAGGCGCTCGCTCTGAAGGTGCCGGTGATCTGCACCGATGTCGGAGGATTGGCTTCTTTATTCGGGAAACACCGGGGGTTGCTGATCAAGCCGGGTTCACCTGAGACGCTGGCAGAATCGATTCTGCAATATGACGAAGGAGAGGCTTGGACGCCGCAAACAGCCGAGGAACTTTATCAAACCGTCCGCACGTATTTTGACGCAAGCCAAAACGCGAAAGCGCTGAAAGAGAAATACCGATCCGTAATGAACCGGGCCGGGCAAGAGGAGAACCTTTCGAAAGAGGGATGAAGCTGTGAAAAAAATCGCTGTATTAGGAACAGGGTATGTAGGTCTTGTATCTGGAACTTGTTTTGCGGAAATCGGCCATCATGTGACTTGCTGTGACATCAATGAAGCGAAAATCAGAAGCTTGCAAAACGGAGTCATCCCGATATATGAACCGGGGCTTGAGGAATTAGCCGAAAAAAATGTCAGTGCCGGGCGCTTATCCTTTACGGCCTGCATTGAGCCGGCTGTGAAAGCCGCTGATATCATCTATATCGCCGTCGGTACGCCGATGTCAAAGACGGGTGAAGCCGATCTGACCTACATTAAGGCAGCGGCGCAAACAATCGGAGAACAGCTGAACGGATACAAAATCATTGTCACCAAAAGCACTGTTCCGGTCGGGACAGGAAAGCTCGTTTACCAAATCGTCAGCGAAGCGTCAAAGGGAAAATATCCGTTTGATGTCGCGTCAAATCCTGAATTCCTCCGCGAAGGTTCGGCGGTGCGGGATACGATGCAGATGGAGCGGGCGGTTATCGGCGCCACAAGCGAACATGCCGCTTCGGTCATTGAAGAGCTTCATAAGCCGTTCCGTACGAAGATCGTAAAGACCAATCTTGAAAGCGCGGAAATGATTAAGTATGCCGCAAATGCTTTTTTAGCCGCGAAAATATCTTTTATTAACGATATCGCCAATATTTGCGAACGTGTCGGGGCGGACATTTCCCATGTGTCAGAAGGCGTCGGTCTTGACAGCCGGATCGGGAATAAATTTTTGCAGGCGGGCATCGGATTCGGCGGATCCTGCTTTCCGAAGGATACAACGGCTTTATTGCATATCGCAAACGCCGCCGGCTATCCGTTTCAAATGATGGAAGCCGTCATTGAAACCAATCAGAAGCAGCGGGTCCGTATTACGGAAAAATTGAACCGCGCCATCGGTCCCTTAAAAGGGAAAACCGCGGCCGTACTGGGGCTGGCCTTTAAACCGCACACAAATGACGTCCGCTCCGCCCCGGCCCTTGATATCATCACAAGCCTTAAAGAGCAGGGCGCTCACGTGAAAGCGTATGATCCGATCGCGATTCCCGAAGCGTCAGCGATATTAGGAGACGGCGGCATTGAATATCACACAGAGCTGTACAGTGCCATTAAAAACGCGGATGCATGCCTGATTACAACAGATTGGCCGGAAGTCAAGGAGATGGATCTTCAGAGGGCGAAGCAGCTGCTCAAACAGCCGGTCATCATTGACGGCAGAAATATGTTTCCGCTGGAGTATATGAGGATTTCAGGATTCACTTATCATTCCGTCGGACGTCCGGCGGTTCATGCCGATCGGCAAATAAAAGAACTGGCAAGATAGAAAAAGATTTGTCTTCAGGCTCTCGGCAGCCCGGCTCGGCTGCCGGTTTTGGAAAGGGGTTTGCCATGTGAGTATCAAACGTTCAGCGGCACATGTTCTTGTGCTGCTTGCCGCTCTCATTACAGGAGGATTCATCATGCTGGAGGCGGTCAGGACGGATGCCGGATTCGGAAAAATCACCGTGCTGCTGCTTGCCGCCATGATCGGTATTGCCGGACTTGCTTTGCTATCCGCCTTTACAACAAACGGTCAGATGTTTATGGGGCTCATTTATATACTGATCGCGTGTACATTTTTAAACCAGGCCTTCTTTGCGATCCATCTCGGATTTTTCAGCTTATTTATATACCGGCTGTTATTAATCGGAGCGGGCGCCCTTCACATCGCCGGCATCCTGACAAACCGTCATCATATTGACAGATGGAATCGGGTGAATGTAAAAGGGGTTCTGATGTTTTTCGCCTTATGGTTTACATACGGTCTCCTATCGTTATTGTGGGCAAAATCCGTGACGTACGGGATTAAATATTTAGCTTTAATGGGAATGGGCATGTTTCTGATTTATCTTATTGTCATGTTCATTCAGCGCTTTGATCAGCTGATGGTTTTTTACGGCATATGGCTTGTGATGACCATTTTTGTGATGGCGATCGGCTTTTACAACCATTTTACACACCACCATCTGCCGAGCTCCACGCTTTATAACGGCCCGCAGTACAAACAGCATTACCCGACGTCCGTTTTCTTTAATCAAAATGATTTCGCGACGTTTTTGTGCATCAGTTTCTTTCTGTATGCGGCGGCGGTGAAAAATATGAAAAACGGCTATGTGAAGGCCGTCAGCCTGCTCTTTGCGATCAGCGCTTTGTATTTAATCATTTTGACCGGTTCGCGCGCGAGTCTGCTGGGCATATGCGCGGGGGCGGCTGTATACGTCTTCATTCTGCTGCCTTCCCTGTTGAAAAAGCTCGCGCTGTACGCAGCGGGAGCGGGTGCGGCGCTGTTTGCGGTTTTATTTGCGGGCCGTATCACCAACGCCGTCTTGAATCTGTTTTCAGCTCCGCAGGCGATGCCGGGACAGCAACCGCTTCCTTCCAACCTCGCGAGGGCGAATCTTTTAAAAAACGCCTTTCACTATGTGATTGATTCCTGGGGGTTTGGAGTGGGTGCCGGAAACGTCTCTTACTATTTAAAAGCGGAGCCTGTTTATGATACGGGCGGCGTAGTTGAGGTGCACAACTGGCTCGTCGAGATTATCGCGAACTTCGGCGTGCTTACGATGCTCGGTTACCTGACAGTCTATTTGTTCCTTTTTTGGACACTTTATAAATGTCATGAAAGAAAATCGGAAAATCAGTCAAGACTGATCACAGAAGGACTTATCACGGCGATGGCCGGTTTTTTGGTAAGCAGCATCAGCCCAAGCTCCGTATCAAATTTATTTTTCCACTGGGTATTTCTCTCGCTCGTGATCGCGGCGGTCAATATATTGAGGCGGTTACAAAAGGAGCCTGCCGTCACGGCGTACTATGAAAAACAGGGAGATGCGAGATGAAGGATATGTTGACAAGAATAACCCGGCGTATCAAAAAGAATATTATTTGGATCATTGCGCTGCCCGTTGTGTTAGGGGCGGCGGGATATGTATTGCCGTCAAAAATCAGCGGGAGCAGCAGTTTTACATCAGAAGCCGCGATCGCCGCGGGAAATTATGATCATCCGCTTTATAACAATACAAAAGAAATCCCGCTCCTTTTGATGAGCGATGCCTTTTTAAAGCAGGCTCTGCCTGATAAAACAGACGAAGAAAGAGCGGCCGTGAAAAGTAAACTGACTGTCGAAACACAATCAGATTCATTGATCACGGTCAGCTACAGCGGCCAAAACAAGCAGGAGACCGAATCGGTGTTTCAAGCCGTCATAAAAACTTTTCTGAAGAATGATCAGGACCTGTTTGAAAAACGGGCAAAAGTAGTGCGGCAGAGTATTGCTGCGCTTGAAGGAGAAACCGTCAGCGCGGACGCCAAAGTGGATAAGGAACGATTTTTATACGAATTGAAAAATACGCAGCTGAACCTGAAAGCGGCCGGCATCATCAATTCAGAGCCGATGAATGAAACGGCGGGACAAGGCATGCCGCCGAAAAAGAAAGCGGTTCTGGGCGTTTTAATCGGCATTGCAGTTGCATTTATGTTCATTGTCATTCCTGAGTTTTTTAGAGAGTCCTTGTAAAAATCTGCGATGGAGATGTGACCATGACAAACTGGAAACCTTTCGTATCTGTCATTACACCGTCTTATAATGCAAGTGAATATATCGAAGACACGATTCAGTCCGTTTTACATCAAAGCCACCCGCATTGGGAAATGATTATCGCGGATGATTGTTCAACGGACGGAACGAGAGATATTTTACGGCAATATGAACAAAAGGATGAGCGGATCCGCGTCGTTTATTTAGAGAAAAACGGGGGAGCCGCGGCTGCCAGAAATACAGCCCTTAAACATGCCAAGGGCCGTTATGTCGCATTTCTGGACAGCGATGACAGATGGAAAAAGGAAAAGCTTCAAAAACAGCTTGCGTTTATGGCAGAGCGGTGCTGCGCTTTTTCATTTACGGGCTACAGCGTCATGGAGCAGGACGGAACGCCGACGGACAAAACGATTCAAGCCCCTGAAAGCCTGTCATATGATGAAGCTTTAAAAAACACGATTATCGGATGTTTAACGGTCATGATTGACAGAGAGCAGACGGGACAGATTCAAATGCCTGATATCAGAACGCGGCAGGATTTAGCGACATGGCTTTCCCTGTTGAAAAGGGGATTTACGGCTTACGGCCTGAATGAGTGCCTTTCAGAATACAGGCTTGTGCAGAATTCGATTTCAAGCAACAAGTGGAAAGCCGCAAAAAAAACGTGGTTTGTTTATAGAGAAATTGAGCGCCTGCATTTTATCAAGGCTTCGTGGTGTTTTATGCAATATGCGAAAAACGCGGTCTTGAAAAGACTGTAGGCGTCAGAGGAGCTGGGTGATGAAGGTGGAACCGATTATTCACGTAATCGTCGGAGCGGCGGAATGGGGTCATGACCGGCTGAGATACAGACGGCACCGGCTGGCTGAATTTCTCGCCCGGCAAAAAGAAACGAAAAGCGTCATTTGGGTATGCCCGTCTCCGCGAGCCAATGATGGTCAGACGGCCTGGATCGCCGAGGGAATCCGGCAGTTCAGTGTAAAGGATCTCATGCGGCAAAAAGCTTTCCGCTTCGGCAGGTATACAGACATGTGCTACAGGCATAAGCTTTCACCATTGTTGAACATGCTGAAGGAAGAAGGAGAAGGGGCCCGCTGCTGCTTATGGTACACCTTCCCCGGTTTTCCGCTTCTGGCAGATCTGTTTCCTTGGGATGAAGTGATTTACGATTGCAGTGATCTGTGGGCCGCTCCGATCAGCGGCCGGTCCGGGGTGCTGTCAATTGTTAGAAGAAACATCATTAAACAGGCGGAAATGAGAATCATTCAGCGTGCCGATTCCATTACGTGTACATCTGACTGTCTGCACCACGAGGTCGGAAAAAAGCTGGAGAACCCGCACCAGAAAGTGTTCACCATTGAAAACGGAGTGGAATATGACCTGTTTTCACGGGAAAATAAACAGCCGGATGAAGACATTTTGCGGGGACGGAACGGAACGGTTCTCGGTTTTATCGGCGGAATCAAACCGAAGCTCGATTTTGCGCTTATGGCGGAAACGGCAGATGTGAGGCCTGACTGGACGATTTTATTGGTAGGCCCGAACACGGCTCAGGACGATCCGGATTTCAAGTCGCTTCTGAAGCGTCCGAATGTCATCTGGACGGGACCTGCCGCGCCGAATGAAGTGCCGTCCTATATGCAGCTTGTCGACATCGGCATCATGCCGTATAAAAATTCACCTTATAATGACGCGGTATTTCCGCTTAAGCTTTTTGAATTTTTAGCCGCCGGGAAACCGGTTGTCGGCTGCAACCTTTCTTCTACGTCAAAAATCAAAAGGCCTTTCGTCTATGAATACGTTGAAGGCAGTGACCCCGCAGATTTCATCGCGGCCTGCGACGCGCTTCTGGCAGCGGACCGCAGCGGATCATATGAGGCTTTGCGCCGTGAATTGGCCCGGAGACGGGATTGGAATGTTTTATTCGGCCGAATGCTCGAATGCACGGGTATATTGAAAAATGCGCAATCCCATTAAAAGGGAAAGCGCATTTTTTGATTTGCGTGTTTCTTTTTGATGATGCTTGTTATAATAACTAGTAAGAATTATAATGGAAGGAACGGTTCAATATCAGAAAAGACTTCATATAATTCCAAAGGAGACTTCTTTATGCTTGACGAACGCATGTTTCGCATAGTTGTTGCGTTTTTTGTCTCTCTGCTAACGGTTTTAATCCTAACTCCTATCGTAAAAAAAATTGCGATCAAAATAGGTGCAGTTGACCAGCCCAGCAACCGAAAAGTACATGATAAAATAATGCCCCGTATGGGCGGCCTGGCCATCTTTATCGGCGTAGCGGCGGGTGTGCTCGCGGCCGGCATATATAATGAAACGAAAATGACCGCCATTACAGTGGGTGCGTTTATTATTGTTATTTTAGGAATCCTTGATGATAAATACCAATTAAGCGCAAAGGTAAAGTTTTTCGTCCAGCTGGCCGTGGCCATTATGATTGTGAGCACGGGACTGAAAATGGACTTTTTCTCCGTACCGTTTTTAACGGAACGTTTAGAATTGGGATGGGTCGCTTACCCGCTGACTGTGTTATGGATCGTCGGTATTACGAACGCGATGAACCTGATTGACGGTTTGGACGGACTCGCTGCCGGCCTGTCGGTCATCGGACTCTCCACTATCGCCGTTATGGCGTTATCCGGAGGGAAAATCCTTATTCTGTCACTTTCACTTGTCGTGATAGGAAGCACACTCGGATTTTTATTTTATAATTTTCATCCGGCAAAGATATTTATGGGAGATACCGGATCGCTCTTTCTCGGATACGTCATCTCAGTACTCTCATTATTAGGTCTTTATAAAAGTGTTACTTTATTCAGTATCATCATTCCGATCATCATTTTGGGCGTGCCGATTTTTGATACGACATTCGCCGTCATCAGGCGGATTTTAAACAAACAGCCGATCTCAGCGCCTGATAAGTCACATATACACCACCGGCTGATGGCCTTCGGGCTGTCACACCGTACGGCTGTCATTATCATTTATTTAATCGGCTTTATTTTCAGCGTCAGTGCCATCCTGCTGAAAAGCGCGACCATATGGCTTTCGCTGTTTATTATTTTTGTATTGATTGTATTTATGCAAATCATAGCAGAGGTCACAGGGTTAGTAAATGAACAATTTAAACCATTTACCAAGTTTTACAAGAGATTGGTAAAGAAAAATTAAAAAGAGCAGATCATGCGAATGGTCTGCTTTTTTGCTATTCTCTTATTATATAAAAAAACCCGATCCTTCTCAAAGGATCGGGTTTACTCTTAATAGCCTGTTGTGCCGCCGGACTGTGTGCTGCCCGTACCGTTTTCACCTGCAGTACCGCCGGACTGTGTGCTGCCCGTACCGTTTTCACCTGCAGTACCGCTGGTTGAATCAGTCGTGCCGCTTGTTCCTGTGCTGCCGGAAGGCGAATCAGCCGTACCGCCTGTTCCCGTGCTGTCGGAAGTCGAATCAGTCGTACTGTCCGTTCCGGTGCTGTCAGAAGCAGGATCGGATGCCGTGCTGTTTCCGGACGGGTAATCCAGATGTTTCTGCAATTCCTGCCGTATTTTTTCGAGATTGGTCGGATCGGGCTGGAAATAATATGTTCCGCGCGTAGTTGCGGTTCCGCCTAAATATAAATCTGATCCTGTTATGGTCAGTGTATCAACCTTTTTGCTGGTAAAGCCGCTGTAAATCTGCTGAAGAGCGAGTCCTTCAGTGATTCGGATATTCGTTTGGACGTTATTGCTCGCTGTTTCAGCGATTTTATCAATTTTAGCAATATTTCCAGCTCTGGACATTTGGTCGATCAGTGCGTTTAAGATTTGCTTTTGGCGGTCATTCCGGCCGAAGTCTCCGCGCTTATCCTGTTTTCTCATCCGCGCGTAAGCCAAAGCCTGCTCACCGTTCAAATGCATGTTTCCTTTCTTGAAATAGATCCGTTTCTTTTTACTGACGTCACTCATCTCGTCGAAGTCAAACGGCACTTTTACATCGACCCCGCCTACTTCATCAATAACATCCTTAAAGCCATTGAAGTCGACAGTGACATACTTATCAATCGGTATGCCTAATAAGTCTTCGACGGTTGAGACGGTTTCATCCGCTCCGCCCTTAGCAAAAGCCGCATTGATTTTTGATTTTTTACCGGTTGTGTCGCCGGCAAGCGTCACCCGCGTATCACGCGGAATACTCAGCATTTTCATTGTTTTATTTCTCGGATCAAGGGTAACGACAATAAGAGAATCTGATCGTCCGCCTTTTCCGCTTGTGGCATAATTTTCGATCCCCATAAACAAAATGGAGAACGGTTTTTTCTTCATATTGATGACTTTATCCCGTAATTTTGATTTGTCTCCGCGGGAAAGGGCATCATATGCATTATCTGCCGCATTAATCGTTTTGTATACTTTGTATCCGCCAAACCCGGCAGCGACTAACAAAACGAGGGTAAGCAGCAGCAAAATCCGTTTGAATATGATCTTTCGTTTGCTTTTCTTTTTCTTTCGAACACGCACTCTTACACGTTCAGCCATTACATTAGTCTCCTTTAGGGCTGACGTCTGTTTCTAAATACGTCAGTTCTCCCTCTGTATTCTTACTCTTGCCGTTCGTCAGTTCTGTCATCCATTTTAGAAACGCTTCTTTGTCTTTTTCTTCAACGTACGTTTCAAATTCGACATGATCCGCATAATGAATATCTTTCAGTAAAAAAACTGATTCTCTCAGTTCGTTCTCTATCTTGCCGAGCCACGTATAATCCGCTGATGTATGCATAATCCGCATCAGCTTCCGCTCCGTAACTCCTATATGATTTAAGCCTTCAGACACTGACTTCCCATATGCACGAATCAATCCGCCTGCACCGAGCTTTATTCCGCCGAAATACCGGGTAACCACCGCGCAGGTATCTTTCAGACCGCGTTTTTTCAGCACTTCCAGCATGGGGACTCCGGCTGTGCCGCTTGGTTCTCCGTCATCATTCGCCTTTTGTATATGGTCGGTTTCGCCGATCAGATAAGCTGAGCAGTTATGAGTCGCATTCCAGTGCTGTTTTTTTATCTTTTGTATAAATTCCTGCGCTTCCTCTTCAGAAGCAGCACGGCTCAGGTGACAGATAAAACGCGATTTTTCAATCACAATCTCATGTTCACCCGTTTCTTTAACTGTTAAATAGCTGTGCAGCATGATTGCTGGACCCTCCTGACAAGCATTAAAAGACTTGTTTCTACAAATTCGAACAGACTTTAGAATTTTTGCGCATATTTTGGTATCATGAAAGAGTAAGATACTATATAAAAATGTTTTTTTCTAGAATATACGCATTCTTTCATTATAATTCGACATAAATTGCAGTTCAATTACATTTATAATAAAAATACATAACAACACCGTTACGGAGGGAGACAGATGAATAAATCGAAGATGGACTCCAAAGTTTTGGATTCTATACTTATGAAAATGCTGAAAACCGTGGACGGGAGTAAGGACGAGGTTTTTCAAATCGGAGAGCAGTCGCGCCAGCAATATGAGCAGCTGGTTGAAGAACTCAAACAGATCAAACAGCAGGTCTACGAAGTCATTGAGCTGGGCGACAAACTTGAAGTTCATACGCGGCACGCACGAAACCGCTTGTCTGAAGTAAGCAGAAATTTCCATAAGTTCAGCGAAGAAGAAATTCGCAACGCCTATGAAAAGGCGCACAAACTTCAAGTGGAACTGACGATGATCCAGCAGCGTGAAAAGCAGCTGCGGGAGCGCAGAGATGATTTAGAACGCCGGCTTTTGGGGCTTCAGGAAATCATTGAACGGTCAGAATCATTGGTCAGCCAAATAACCGTCGTTCTGAATTACCTGAATCAAGACCTTCGCCAAGTAGGGCTTCTTCTTGCCGATGCGCAGGCTAAACAAGATTTCGGTTTAAGAATCATTGAAGCCCAAGAGGAAGAAAGAAAAAGAGTTTCCAGAGAAATTCATGACGGTCCCGCGCAAATGCTGGCAAATGTCATGATGAGATCGGAATTAATTGAACGGATCTTCCGCGACCGCGGCACGGAGGACGGATTTCAGGAAATCAGAAATCTGCGGCAGAATGTGCGGAATGCCCTTTACGAAGTCAGAAGGATTATATATGATTTAAGACCGATGGCATTGGACGATCTCGGGCTGATTCCGACACTGAGAAAATATCTTTATACAACTGAAGAATACAACGGAAAGGTGAAAATACATTTTCAGTGTATCGGAGACACGGAGAACCAAAGGCTTGCCCCGCAATTTGAAGTGGCGCTTTTCCGTCTCGCTCAGGAAGCCGTCACAAATGCACTCAAGCATTCAGAATCAGAGGAAATTACAGTAAAAGTGGAAGTAACCGCTGATTTTGTCGTTCTCATCATTAAGGACAACGGAAAAGGCTTTGATATTAAGGATGCTAAACAAAAGAAAAACAAGTCATTCGGCTTGCTGGGAATGAAAGAAAGAGTAGATCTGCTTGAAGGAACGATAACGATAGACTCTAAAATAGGTCTTGGGACATTTATCATGATTAAGGTTCCGTTATCTCTCGGCCTATAATTTGTTAAATAGAGCCAAAAGACATATTGACCGAACAGCGGCGTATATAGAACAATAGGATAAGGAGGCGTAGCGTGTGACTAAAGTAAATATTGTTATTATCGACGACCATCAACTATTCCGTGAGGGTGTAAAAAGAATATTGGATTTTGAACCTACCTTTGAAGTGGTAGCAGAAGGTGACGATGGAGATGAGGCGGCTCGAATCGTCGAGCATTACCATCCCGATGTTGTCATAATGGACATCAATATGCCGAATGTAAATGGAGTAGAGGCTACTAAACAGCTTGTTGAGCTGTACCCTGAATCTAAGGTGATTATCCTCTCCATCCATGATGATGAAAACTATGTGACTCATGCTTTAAAAACAGGTGCAAGAGGCTATCTCCTGAAAGAGATGGACGCAGATACTTTAATCGAAGCAGTGAAAGTGGTAGCCGAGGGCGGTTCTTACCTTCACCCGAAAGTAACCCACAATCTTGTCAACGAATTCCGCCGTCTTGCGACAAGCGGAGTTTCTGCTCATCCTCAGCATGAGGTTTACCCGGAAATCCGGAGACCATTACATATATTAACGAGACGGGAATGTGAAGTGCTGCAAATGCTTGCAGACGGAAAAAGCAACCGCGGAATCGGTGAATCATTGTTTATCAGTGAGAAAACAGTGAAAAACCACGTGAGTAATATTTTGCAGAAAATGAACGTTAATGACCGGACACAAGCCGTTGTCGTGGCCATTAAAAACGGCTGGGTAGAGATGCGTTAGTCATGTGTGAGAAGACTTGCCTGTTATGGCAAGTCTTTTTTTACAGCTGCATATCTATTAAAATACTTATTAAGTACTTAATAAGGCAGGTAAAGTGATGAAGATTGCAGTTGTAACAGACAGTACAGCATATATTCCGAAAGAGATGAGAGAAGAACATCATATTCATATGATCCCTCTCCAAGTGGTTTTCGGTGAAAAAACATTCCGCGAAGAAACAGAACTCGACTGGAGAAGTTTTTATAAAGAAGTAAAAAATCATGATGAGCTGCCGACTACGTCTCAGCCTTCTTTCGGTGAATTAATCGCATTGTACGAAGAACTGGGCAAAACA
This sequence comes from Bacillus sp. Pc3, assembly GCF_000815145.1. NCBI lineage: Bacteria > Bacillati > Bacillota > Bacilli > Caryophanales > Bacillaceae > Bacillus > Bacillus sp. Pc3. The sequence continues at coordinate 2,587,390 of NZ_CP010406.1, forward strand.
TATGACGCAGTCATAAGCATACATTTGTCCAGCGGAATCAGCGGAACATATAACAGCGCCGCCTCGGCAAACACTATGGTTGATCATATTAAAGTTTATCCCTTTGATTCAGAGATCAGCTGTTTGGCACAAGGTTTTTATGCATTAAAGGCAGCACAGCTCATTAAAGACGGTGTTGACTCACCGGAAGAGATTATAAAAGAGCTGGATGATATGAAAAAAACAGTCCGTGCGTATTTTATGGTGGACGATTTATCACACCTCCAGCGGGGCGGGCGTCTAAGCAGTGCTCAGGCTTTTATCGGCGGTCTGTTAAAGGTAAAGCCTATTCTTCATTTTGACAATAAGGTAATTGTTCCTTTTGAGAAGATTCGGACACGCAAAAAGGCGATTTCGAGAATTTTTGAGCTGTTTGGGGAGGATGCAAGTAAAGGAATCCCGATGCGGGCCGCTGTCATCCATGCAAACAGGGAAGAAGAAGCGGCGGCTATTATACAGGAGTTAAGCGGTAAATATCCTCATGTCGAATTCTATAACAGCTATTTCGGTGCCGTGATCGGAACCCATTTGGGCGAAGGCGCCATCGGAATCGGCTGGTGCTTTAAAAACTAAGTGAAAATCTCCGTTTTCAAGGGCGGAGATTTTTTTATTATTAAGTTTTCGTGATTCGACAAAAAAATTCCCGGCAGGCATACTTTGAGCAGAAAGGAGGCAGGGAGATGTCCGAGGGTGCTTCAGAATTTTCAGAGGTGCGGGATTTCTTTTACGGCCGGCATTTATTGAGATCTGAGATACCGTTTTCAGATCAGCGCATCAAGCGTTTTATAGAAAAAGAGTATATAACGGCCGAGCCGTCAATCATCCGCCGGAAAAACCGTTACGTCTGCCAACGATGCGGTCAGTCTGATCAAGCCTGCTTTGCGGCATTTTGGGCGTCCTCTGCCAAAAGGCAGATTACCTATTGCCGTGCCTGTGTCATGATGGGAAGGGCTGATGAACTGACATCATTATATTCTTGGAATCAAGCCTCTGAAAACAGCTGGGAGCCTGTAAAGCTTTCTTGGGAAGGAACACTGACAGACGGACAGAAGAAGGCGGCCGCCGCGCTTACAGATGCGATAAAAGAGAGACAAGAGCTGTTAGTATGGGCGGTATGCGGATCGGGGAAAACAGAGATGCTGTTTCCGGGTATCGAGTTTGCGCTGAATCACGGTTTGCGCGTCTGTGTCGCGACTCCGCGTACAGATGTCGTACTTGAACTGCTGCCGAGACTGAAAAAAGCATTTGAGAAAGTCGAAGTTTCTGCTTTGTACGGCGGCAGCGAGGACAAAGGCCGTCTGACTCCGTTAATGATTTCAACCGCTCACCAGCTGATGCGCTACCGAGACATTTTTGATGTCATGATAATAGATGAAGTAGATGCGTTTCCTTTTTCAGCCGATGAGACATTAAGATTCGCTGTTGATAAAGCGAGGAAGAAAAACAGCGCCCTTGTTTATGTAACGGCAACTCCTTCAGACACATTAAAAAAGAAGGCTGAAGCCGGTTTGCTGAAAAGCGTCCGCATACCGGCCAGATATCATCGGAAACCCCTCCCGGAGCCGCGTTTTTTGTGGTGCGGCAATTGGAAGAAGAAGCTTCAGAAAGGAAAACTGCCGCGCTCTGTAACCGATTGGGTCCGCCAAAAACTTCAATCACAGCTGCCGGTTTTCTTATTCGTTCCGTCTGTACACGTATTGAAAAAGACAACGGATTATTTTCAGAAATTAAACATACGGGCAGAAGGCGTACATGCGGAAGACACATTCAGAAAGGATAAAGTGAAACGGTTCAGAGACGGCGGGCTTGACCTGCTGGTAACGACTACGATTTTAGAAAGAGGGGTTACCGTGCCCAAAGTTCAGACATGTGTCCTCGGCGCAGAAGCACCTATCTTTACCGAGAGCGCGCTCGTACAGATCGCGGGCAGAACGGGAAGGCATTATAAACATTTCAGCGGTGATGTCGTCATGTTTCATTTCGGAATTACAAACGGAATGAAAAAAGCAAAAAAACATATAGAACATATGAACAAATTGGCACAAAAAAGTAAATTGTTGGACTAGTTAATTTCAGAAAACGTGATACAGTATACTCATACTTTCCTATGAGGAGCTGTCAGCATGCTTGTCAATTCTAAAGAAATCATATTAAAGGAACTTCTCGACCGCCATATGTCTCAGCTTCATATGAAATGCACATGCCGGGTATGCAAAAATGATGTACTGGCACTTTCATTAAACCGGGCTGAGCCGGCATATGTTACAGATAAAAAGAAAGTTGCTTATGCAAAAGCAGAGATAGTTGATAAACAGAAAAATACGGCGCTGCTTGTCATTCTGGCTGAATCAGCGGCGATTGTTTCGGTTAATCCAAGCGAGTTCTGTGAAACTCGGGAAGGAGCGTAATATCTCTGAATTGTTTATTGTGTGACTCACCAATTTCAAGTTCATTGACTTGGAGATCTCTGTTTTCTCTGGCGCCCGAGCAAGAGATATGCAGCATATGCAGCAGCCAATTCGAAAAAATTGAAGGCCCCGTATGCAGTATATGCGGGAGGCCTCAGGAGTCAAATGAAAAATGCGCTGATTGTGCGGCCCGGGAATCAAAAACGGAAAAGCGCTTTTTGCTGCGGCAAAACCGTTCGGTATATTTATATAATGATGCGATGAAGGACTCATTGGCCCGTTTTAAATTCAGGGGTGATGCGAAAATCATTCAAGCATTTGAACGTGACTTTGCTGCCGGCTTTAAAGCGGCATATCCATCAAATACACATACTCTCATCCCTATTCCGCTGAGCGGCGAACGGCTGGCGGAACGCGGATTCAATCAATCCGAGCTGCTGGCCTCTCTGCTCGGAATGCCTGTCATTTCCCCCCTCATCCGACTGAACAATGAAAAACAATCCAAAAAGAGCAAAACAGACAGGCTGTCTGCAGAAAAAAAGTTTTCAGCAGCCGAAAACTCCGCCGAAGGTATGAACGTCATTTTAATAGATGATATTTATACGACGGGCGCCACACTTCACCAAGCCGCCGAAGTCCTGCTGACAGCGGGCAAAGCGTCATCGGTCTCCTCTTTTACTTTAATCAGGAGCTAAATCATTCTTTTTTTCTGCCGATATAATTGATAGAAATATAAGGCAGATTAAAGAAGGAATAGGAGTTAATACGATGGGTGAATTGGCGAATTGTCCAAAATGCAATGCTTTATTTTTTAAAACGAACCTGCAGACCGTGTGCCAGGCATGTATTAAAGAAGAAGAAAAAGCATTTGAAACCGTCTATAAATTTTTGAGAAAGCAGATCAACAGACAGTCGACGATGCAGCAGATCACTGAGGAAACAGGTGTGGATGAAGAGCTGATCCTCAAGTTTATCAAACAAAAAAGGATTCAGATCAGCCAGCTTCCGAATTTGGCATATCCTTGCGAAAGGTGCGGAAATCCAATCAGGACGGGGAAATTTTGCAAGTCCTGTCAGACAGATATTGAGTCACAATTAGACCATATGAACCAAAAAACAGCCGCTGAATTCGAAGATAAAAACAGTACAAAAGACACATACTATGCCTATAATACCAAAAACACCTGATTCCCTAAACTAACTGATAACGCAGTCGATAAAAGAATTAGACTGCGAACAGAAAGCGAGAGGAATCCTATGAAAATCAATCAGTACGGAACACAATCCGTTAATCCATACCAAAAAAATTACGAAAAGCAAGCCGTACAAAAAGAGGCTGCAAAGCCGAAGGACAAAGTGGAAATTTCTTCTCATGCAAAAGAGCTTCAAAATGCGTCAGATGCGGTCACTAAAACACGACAGGAAAAAATCGCTCAGCTTAAAGCGGATATAGAGAGCGGAACATATAAAATAGATTCAAACAGCATCGCTGAAAATATAGTAAATTTCTATAAAAAGCAATAAAAAGGAGAAAGCCAATGTCAGCAAAGCCAATTATTGATCAACTGAAGCGACTTTGCGCACTGCATGAACATCTGCTCACGCTGTCTGAGGAGAAAACGGAAGCGCTGAAAGCAGGTAAAACAATAGAGCTCTCCAACATATTGACCAAAGAGCAAAAGTATATTCAGGCAATCGGGCAGACTGAGGAAGAACGAATCAGGTTAACTTCTCAGTTTCTCAGCCGCGGTGAGGACAATACAATTGCTGCATGCATCTCCAGAACTTCAGGCAGTGAAAAACAGGAGCTTGAAGGGTTATTTCACTCTTTGTCTGCGCTTCTTGACCGTCTGAAAGAAGTGAATGAGATGAACAAACAGCTCACGATTCAGGCTTTACAATTCATCTCCGGGGCATTCGATATGATCATGCCGGGTGAAAAAGAGAATATGAATTATAAAGAGCCGCAAGCGGCGCGCAAGCCTGTCAGCCGTTTGACATTATTCGATTCAAAAGCTTAGAACGGAGGATTTTCAATGCCATCGACTTTTATGGGGCTGGAAACAGCAAGGCGTGCATTGAGTGCGCAGCAGACTGCATTGAGCACAGTTTCAAATAACGTTGCAAATGCAAATACAGAAGGGTACACGAGGCAGCGCGTCACATTACAATCGACGAGCCCTTATCCCGCAGTATCAAAAAACAGTGATCTGACGGCCGGCCAAATCGGAACAGGAGTAAAAGCCGGTTCAGTTGAGCGCGTCAGAGACAGTTTTTTAGACTATCAGTACAGAACTGAAAATACAAAATTAGGGTACTATACAGCCCGTTCCAATTCATTGTCGCAAATGGAGGGCGTCATGAAAGAGCTTGACGATAACGGATTAAACGGATCGCTCAGTTCATTTTGGAATGCCCTTCAGGATCTGGCGACGAATCCGGAAAATACGGGAGCGCGCTCAGTTTTGCAGGAGCAGGGGAAATCTCTTGCCGAAAGTTTTAACTATATATCTACCTCTTTGACTAACATTCAGGGTGATCTTAAAAAGAACCTGGATAACACAGCGGATCAGGTCAATTCCATTCTCAATCAGCTGAATGACCTTAACAATCAAATAGCGGCAGTTGAGCCGAGCGGTATGCTCCCTAATGATTTGTATGACCAAAGAGACAGATTGATTGATCAATTATCTTCTATGGCAAATATTAAAGTTTCATATAATAAGTCGGGCGGACATGCCTTGGCGACTGCTGAGGGCACGGTTAACGTCGAATTGCTGAACGGAAACAACAATTCTCTCGGTACGCTGCTCGACGGTAACACAAAAACAGTTTCAGAAATGAAAATCAACTACGACAAGGACAGCGGCCTTGTGTCGAGTGTGTCAGTCGGCAGCAATACGGTCAATGCGGATGCATTTACCGGAAAAGGCTCACTTTTAGGTCTTATTGAATCATACGGCTATATGTCAAACGGAGAAGAAAAAGGTCTTTATCCTGAAATGCTGACGGCTCTTGACAATATGGCGCTGTCCTTTGCTGACGCGTTTAATGCAGTTCATGAAAAAGGGAAGACCTATACAGGCGAACAGGGTGCAGCATTTTTTGATTTCAGCGGTGATGAAGCGGTGCCGGCAAAAGGTGCGGCTGCGAAAATAAAAGTCAGTGACAAAATTCTTGCGTCTACTGATAATATCGCAGCGTCGTTAAACGGAGAAAAAAGTGACGGCACAAACGCGACAAATCTTGCAGCTGTACAGAACAGCAAGCTGACTATTAACGGTGAAACCACTACAATTAATGACTTTTATGAATCCCTTATCGGAAAGCTGGGCGTTAATTCACAAAAAGCGGCCAATCTTATGAACAACTCTGAAAGCAACACCCTTTCAGCCGATGAACGGAGACAATCAGTCAGTGCAGTGTCTTTAGATGAGGAAATGACAAATATGATTCAGTTTCAGCACGCTTATAATGCGGCTGCGCGGATCATAACGATGCAGGATGAAATATTCGATAAAATTATTAACGGTATGGGCACCGGAGGAAGATAGGAGATAAGTAAATGAGAGTAACTCAAGGGATGATCGCAAAAAATTCTCTTCGATTTATCGGCTCAAGTTATGACAAGCTCGATCGGCTTCAGCAGCAAGTGTCTACGGGGAAAAAAATCACGAAAGCTTCTGATGATCCGGTCGTTGCAATGAAGGGAATGCAGTACCGTACTCAGCTTGCGCAGGTAAACCAGTATCAGCGGAATGTTTCGCAAGGTTTTACATGGCTGGAAAACTCGGAATCAAGCGTAAACTCGGAAACGGATATTATGGGGAAAATCCGGGACTTGATGGTTCAGGCGAAAAGTGATTCGAACGGTGAAACAGAATTGAAAGCAATCGGTACAGAAATCGGCCAGCTGAAAAAGCAGCTCGTTTCTGTCGCGAATACTCAGGTAAACGGACGTTATCTGTTTAACGGAACAAATTCAGACGTCCCGCCGATCACTGAAAATGCCGACGGCACATATACGTACAACTATGAGAATTATACAGGTGCTTCGGATGTTAACATCAACATCTCGAACGGAGCAGTGTTGAAAGTGAATTCTGATCCAAACTCAGCTTTCGGAGGCGTCGCACAAAATGGAGATAATGTATTTGAATTTCTCAACTCCTTAGAAGCTTCTTTAAGCAAAGGCACGCTGTCCGAAGCAGATTCAAATCAAATTCTGTCAGATATCGACGGTTTTACTGACAAAATGAATGCTGAAAAATCCAATATCGGCGCACGCACAAACCGATTGGAACTCATTCAGACAAGATTGGAATCACAAGCGGCAACCGCTGAAAAAGTATTGTCCGATAATGAAGATGTAGAAATGGAAGATGTAATTGTTGATTATTTATCTCAACAGACGGTTCATAGAGCAGCGCTGTCAGTGAATGCGAACATCATTCAGCCGTCACTGATTGACTTCCTGAAATAATATAACTGATCGTCTTCAATATATAAAAAAAGCGACTCACAACAGGGAGATCGCTTTTTTTACTAAAATACTATAAACAGGAGGGATCTCTGTGCAGATGCCGAGATTGATTATTGACAGTGTGCCTGCTAAAATCGGTATAACCTTTCAAAAGGAAGAAATCGAGATGGAACAGCCGCCCGCTGACCTGGAAATTGAGCAGCCGCCGGCAGAGCTGAACATAGAAAGCACGCCGGCCAAACTGACGATTGACCAGACGAGGGCGTGGGAGAACTTGAATCTCAAATCATTTGAAAAGCTGAACGCTGAAGCCGCCCAGAAAGGTGCGGAAGCCTGCAGCGAGTTTATTGCAAAAACAGTCAGGGAAGGGAAGGAAATGGCGGCTATCGAAAAGAAAACGGGCAATGTGATGGCCCGGCAGGCAGCAGATGTCAGACCGCCCGATCCATTTGGCGAATTCAGCGACTTTCTGCCTGCGCAGTTTCTCGTCGACATTGACTGCATTCCTTCAAAGCTTACGATTGATATTGAAGCCCGTAAAGCTTCAATTGAAGCAGCCGTCAATAAACCTGTATGGAATTATACGCCGGGGAAAGTTCAGATTGATATGATGCAAGACCCTAAGGTGACGATTTCGGTTGACGATGGCAACGCAGAATAAAAGATGAAAGTGGTAAAGGATTGTGAAGCATGATAATTAAAACAAAATATCACGGAGAAATCAGAATAGACGAAGGGCAGATTATCTCATTTGAAAACGGCCTGCCGGGATTTAATGACGAGACTCAATTTGTTGTTCTTCCTTTGTCGGAAGATTCACCGTTTTTGGCGCTGCAGTCTGTCAAACAGGAGCACATCGCCTTTATTGTCGCCAGTCCGTTTATTTTCTTTAAAGGGTATGAATTTGACATTGACCATGCGACGCTTGAACTTTTGCATATTGAAGATATAGAGGACGTCGAAGTGATGGCGATTTTAACGCTGGAAGAGCCTTTTGAAAACACGACCGCCAATTTAAAAGCGCCGATTATCGTCAATAAAAAGGAAATGAAGGCGAAACAAATCATTTTACATGATGCTTCCTATGAAACAAAACATCTGATAGGAGGAGGATCATGCTAGTTCTCTCAAGAAAAGTGAATGAGTCCATTCAGATCGGGCCGGATATTGAAATAAAGGTGATCGCCATCGAAGGAGAACAAGTGAAGCTGGGAATTGAAGCGCCTCAGCACGTAGATATTCATCGGAAAGAAATCTACTTGTCGATCCTGGAAGAGAACAACAGAGCCGTATCTTTTAATACTGATTTATTACTTAACTTATCCTCACAAAAAAAGTGAGGATTTTTTTATTTTCAATATAAACAATAGAAGCGGCTGTCCGATATATATATTGTAGCCAATGAGAGGAAAAATTTTCTTCGGAAATGACGCTGCGCAAATGCACAAGGACGTGCGAAAAACAATTCAGGGAGGAAATACAAAATGAGAATCAACCACAATATCGCGGCTCTTAACACTAGCCGTCAGCTGAATGCAGGTTCAAACTCTGCTGCAAAAAACATGGAAAAATTATCTTCAGGTCTTCGCATCAACCGCGCTGGTGATGACGCTGCGGGTCTTGCGATCTCTGAAAAAATGCGTTCTCAAATCCGCGGTTTAGACATGGCGTCTAAAAACGCTCAAGACGGAATCTCTCTTATCCAAACGGCTGAGGGTGCATTAAACGAAACTCACAGCATTCTTCAGCGTATGAGCGAGCTTGCTACACAAGCGGCGAACGATACAAACACCACTTCTGACCGTGACGAGTTACAGAAAGAGATGGATCAGCTTTCTTCTGAAGTGACAAGAATTTCTACAGATACTGAGTTTAACACAAAGAAATTGCTTGATGGCACGGCTGACAAACTGACTTTCCAAATCGGTGCTAACGAAGGTCAAACTATGAGCCTTTCAATCAACAACATGAACGCTGATTCTTTAAAAGTTATTGGCCAAGTTGGCGAAAAGACAGCACTTGATGGAAACTCTGAACTCGAAGTAAGAAATGATCAAGGAGAAGCCGTTAAAATTTCATTCACTGCGGCTGGAACTTCTGATGTAGATAAAACAACTGCGTCTTATGATGAGACTAGCAAAACAGTAACTGTAACATTAGCGCAAAAAGCTGATGGTACTATTACTGCTTCACAAGAAGACGTTCTAAATTCTTTAAATAAAACAGGGGCTGTTAAAGCTACTGCTATTGATGGCGCAGACTTAACTAAAAAAGCTACTGTAGGAGCTGACACTACAACTTCTACTACAGTAAATAAAGACGCTACAAAAGGTATCGACATCTCATCTTCAGCTAAAGCTGCGTCTTCAGCTCTTACAACAATCAAAACAGCTATCGACACAGTATCTAGCGAGCGCGCTAAACTTGGTGCGGTTCAAAACCGTTTAGAGCACACAATCAACAACCTTGGTACTTCTTCTGAGAACCTGACTTCTGCTGAATCACGTATCCGTGACGTAGACATGGCTTCTGAGATGATGCAGTACACGAAAAACAACATCCTTACTCAGGCTTCTCAAGCTATGCTTGCGCAAGCTAACCAACAGCCTCAGCAAGTTCTTCAATTGCTTAAAGGTTAATGACGGAAAGATCCTGGTTCTCCAGGGTCTTTTTTTTATTTCTTCAGCTATCTCCCCCTTCAGCAAGCCAAAGAACCCTATTGACAAAATGAAACAATATATTTTGCAGTTAAATTATTGAAAACCTTTTAATATGACCGATATAAGAATAAGATCATACATTTATGGAGCTATGATATGATAAACAGTCGGAAACTCACTGTTGTCATAGAGCCGTCTACGACTAAACGCCGAAAAGGAGAGGGTACATATGGTCACAAGAATCACAGGCCTTAATTCCGGTCTTGATGTAGATTCTCTGGTGAAAAAAATGATGGATGCCGAAAAGCAGCCGCTAAATAAATTAAACCAGCAAAAGCAGACGCTTGAATGGAAGCGCGATGCTTATCGGGAAATGAATACCCAGATTGCCGACATGTATTCTACTACATTTAATAATATGCTGATGTCTACAAACTGGAATAAAAAAACAGTAACAAGTTCGGATTCCAGTGTCAGCGCGGTGGCCGTCAGTGCTGAGCAGAATATTTCAACGAGTATGTCTGTACAGCAGCTGGCCACGCCGACGACATATAAATCATCGGGCGCCATCAATTTCACTTCGGGTCAAAGCCAAACATTGAAATTCAATGTCACAAATCCGGGTGAAACGAAGCCGACTGAGGTAAACGTCACGATCGCCGCAACCGATACGATTGACGATGTCATTTCTAAACTGAACAGCTCAGGCCTCGGAGTGACGGCTTTAAAAGAAAAAATCTCTAACGGCACGGATTATGTGGACACGATTGCGTTCACTTCCAATAAAACGGGGGAAGGATTTACCCTCTCAGCAGGTGATGACGCGACCAAAAGCTTTCTGAAAGATCAGCTCGGTTTTGCCGTTGATGATGCGACAAATGAACTGACGGCCAATGCCGAAGGGAAAAACGCGAAATTTACGTTCAACGGGCTTGAAATGACAAAAACGTCCAATAACTTTACGATCAACGGCATCAAATACACGCTGAACAGCGTGACGGACAGCAATAAAACGGTTACGATTAACAGCACGACTGATACGGACGGCATTTTTGACAACATTAAAGATTTCGTTGATAAATACAATACGTTAATTAAAAGTGTAAACGAGAAGGCGTCGGAATCAAAATACCGTGATTATAAGCCGCTAACCGATGAACAAAGAGAAGCGATGACCGATAAGCAGATTGAGCAGTGGGAAGCAAAGGCCAAAAGCGGTTTATTACGGAGCGACAGCACGCTGCAGAACGGTTTGGCGGAGATGCGGCTTGATCTGTACTCAACGGTTACGATTGACGGGAAAAAATATCAGCTTGCAGATTTCGGAATTGAGACGTCTGATAGTTATACGGATCAAGGAAAGCTTGTCATTAAAGACGAAGCGAAACTGAAACAGAAAATTACCGAGAATCCTGCTCTCGTGGCTAAACTGTTTAATGCAGACAGCCCTGATACAGCGAAAACCAAAAACCCGGAGGAACAGGGGATTGCCCGGAGATTAAAAGACACATTAAACAAAATGCAGATTCAAATTTCAAAACAGGCGGGTACGGAAAGCTCGGTATCAACCAGCTTTACCATCGGAAAAAGCCTGGATGAAATAGAAACAAATATTTCCAATATGAAAACGAAGCTGGATGACATCGAGACGAGATATTATAAAAAGTTCAGCGCACTGGATACGGCATTGGAGAAATTGAACAGCCAATCTTCATATCTCACGTCAATGTTAGGATCTTCAACATCATAACCTTGGAGGTTTTATAAAAATGGCAATAAATAATCCTTTTGCTGCTTATCAGCAGACATCCGTCTTTACAGCCGCTCCGGAAGAGCTGACTCTTATGCTTTATAACGGCTGCCTGCGATTCATTAAGCTGGCCAGGCAGGCGATGAAGCAAAACAACCTTGAAGCCAAAAATGAAAATATCGTAAAGGCGCAAAACATCATTCAAGAGCTCAGCATCACGTTAAACCGGGAGATTGAGATTTCTGAACAGATGTCATCCATTTATGATTACATCCGCCGCCGGCTGATCGACGCGAACGTGCAGAATAACGGAGAATTTTTAGATGAAGCGGAAAAGCTCGTTACTGAATTTCGCGACACGTGGAAGCAGGCCATGCAGAGTGAACGGAAAAACAGCCATGGCGCGGGCGGCCTTGCCTGATGAACAGCAATGTCTTTTCTTTGTATAACGAAACGAAGAACATGTACGCCGCACTGAAGGACGCCCCGGAAAGCGACGGTCTTATCAGCAGCGTTACGGCATTTACGGAGAAAAGGGAGGAGATGCTTGCGGGCATAAAGCCGCCTTTTTCCGAAGAAGAAAAAACGCTGCTTCAGCAGGTGGCCGCGATGGACCGTCTGATTACCGGCGAAGTGAAACGGATTCAGGATGGTATCCGAAATGAAATAAAAACGCTTAAGAAAAAACGAATCTACCATAATACGTATTTCAATCCGTATCATCAAACGACAAGTGACGGCCGTTATTACGACAAACGCAAATAGGTGAGTGTTTTGAGAAGTTTGAACGATTACCATTTGGTGTCAGCCTATTACCAGCTTCTTTTTACGATTGATGAGGGGCTTTGCTACCTGTTGGACACGCAGGATGATTTTTTTAAGACGGAGGGCGAGCGGATTTACAACGATTTGATTCAGGCTTTTTTTCATCTCGATTCCTCTCATGCGCTTCTGCTGTCTATCATTGAGTGCCGATGCGTGGAGACGGCGATCCGCTCATTTGACGAGATCTTTCAGGATTTCAGCATGTTAAATGATTATGATTTCCCGTCCGCCCCTTTTCAGGAGTTTTTAAAAACCATCTTTCTGCCGCATTATAAGCTATGGATGGAGCAGACGCACGACTGCATCAAACCGTATGTTCTTCACTAGACCTGCTGCAAGCGGCAGGTCTTTTGCCTGCGTCCTCCGCATATACTTATAATCCTGGCGAAAGCTGCCGGATAAAACCGACACCATTCGTCATCGTTCACCGAATTTACACATTATTTTAACGTTTCAGCAGGGATCAGAAGGGGTAAAAGAGAAATAGTTACATATCCTTAGATAAAGGGAGGCGTTCTTTGATGAACTACAATATCAGAGGAGAAAACATTGAGGTTACACCTGCGTTAAAGGATCATGTGGAGAGAAAAATCGGCAAGCTGGAGCGATATTTCGAGCAGAGCGTCAATGCCGATGTGAACGTCAACTTAAAATTCTATAATGATAAGGAATCCAAAGTTGAAGTCACCATTCCGATGACTGATCTGGCGCTTCGTTCTGAAGTGCATAACGAGGATATGTACAATGCAATTGATCTCGCAACAAACAAGCTGGAACGTCAAATCCGAAAGCACAAAACAAAAGTCAACCGAAAATTCCGCGAGCAGGGTCTTCCGAAACATTATTTCGAGAACGGCAGCGCTGCTGATACGGGCGTAGCGGTTCAGGACGAAATTGAAGATGACAGCCCGGAAATTGTCCGTCAAAAGCGTTTTAATTTAAAACCGATGGATAATGAAGAAGCGATTCTCCAAATGAATATGCTCGGACATAATTTCTTCGTATTCACCAACGCGGAGACGAATCTCACAAACGTCGTTTACCGCAGAAATGACGGCAAATACGGATTAATTGAACCGACTGAATAAACCCATCCAGCCTTCCGTGAACGCGCGGAAGGTTTTTCTCTATCTTTACCTGCAAATTCTTTGGAAATGGCAAAAGGTATGTTATGATAATGAGAGGTATACATGGACAGAAAATTATCATTTATTCCATGCAAAATCTGCATGTGAACATAGAGGAGCGTTATAGATGCTTGGGATTTTAAATAAAATGTTTGATCCGACCAAACGTGCGCTGAACAAATACGAAAAAATAGCAAATGACATTGATGCCGTAAGAGGAGATTATGAAAATCTCTCTGACGAGGCGCTTAAACATAAAACGGCAGAATTTAAAGAGCGGCTTGAAAAAGGAGAAACGACGGATGACCTTCTTGTCGAAGCGTTTGCCGTCGTTCGTGAAGCTTCCCGCCGCGTAACCGGCATGTTCCCGTTTAAAGTGCAGCTGATGGGGGGCATCGCCCTTCATGAGGGGAACATTTCCGAAATGAAAACAGGGGAAGGGAAAACGCTGACGTCCACGCTTCCCGTGTATTTAAATGCGTTGACGGGAAAAGGCGTTCACGTCGTAACGGTCAACGAATATCTGGCGAGCCGTGATGCCCAGCAAATGGGAGAAATTTTTGCGTTTCTCGGGCTTACAGTCGGCCTGAACCTGAATTCGATGTCAAAAGACGAAAAACGAGAAGCTTACGCAGCCGATATCACGTATTCAACGAACAATGAACTCGGCTTTGATTATTTGCGTGACAACATGGTGCTCTATAAAGAACAAATGGTACAGCGCCCGCTTCATTTTGCCGTTATTGATGAAGTCGATTCAATTTTAGTCGATGAAGCGAGAACGCCATTGATTATTTCCGGACAAGCTCAGAAGTCCACAAAACTGTACGTGCAGGCAAATGCGTTTGTCCGCACGCTCAAAAAAGATCAGGATTATACGTATGACGTCAAAACGAAGGGCGTTCAGCTGACGGAAGAAGGAATGACGAAGGCTGAAAAAACGTTCGGCATCGACAACCTGTTTGATGTCAAAAACGTGGCCTTGAACCACCATATCAACCAGGCTTTAAAAGCCCATGCGGCGATGCAGAAAGACGTGGATTATGTTGTTGAGGACGGCCAGGTCGTCATCGTTGATTCCTTCACCGGCCGTCTGATGAAAGGACGCCGCTACAGCGAAGGTCTTCACCAGGCGATTGAGGCGAAAGAAGGCCTGGAGATTCAAAATGAAAGCATGACATTGGCGACGATTACGTTCCAAAACTATTTCCGTATGTACGAAAAGCTTGCCGGTATGACCGGTACCGCAAAAACGGAAGAGGAAGAATTCCGCAATATTTATAACATGCAGGTTGTATCCATCCCGACCAACCAGCCGGTCATCCGTGACGACCGTCCGGACTTGATCTACCGCTCAATGGAAGGGAAATTCAAGGCGGTGGCGGAGGATGTCGCCCAGCGCTACATGACCGGACAGCCGGTTCTTGTCGGTACGGTTGCCGTTGAAACGTCTGAATTGATTTCTAAACTTCTGAAAAACAAAGGGATTCCGCATCAGGTGCTCAATGCCAAAAACCATGAGCGTGAAGCTCAGATTATTGAGGAAGCGGGACAAAAAGGCGCTGTCACGATTGCGACCAACATGGCGGGACGCGGAACCGACATTAAACTCGGTGAAGGCGTAAAAGAGCTTGGCGGCCTTGCAGTCGTCGGTACGGAACGCCATGAATCCCGCCGGATTGACAACCAGCTCCGCGGACGTTCAGGGCGTCAGGGGGACCCGGGTATCACACAATTTTATCTTTCAATGGAAGATGAATTGATGCGCCGTTTCGGAGCTGAACGGACGATGGCGATGCTTGACCGGTTCGGTATGGATGACTCCACGCCGATTCAGAGCAAAATGGTGTCACGCGCCGTGGAATCATCTCAAAAACGTGTCGAAGGAAACAACTTCGATTCACGTAAACAGCTTCTTCAATATGACGACGTGCTCCGTCAGCAGCGCGAAGTCATTTACAAGCAGCGTTTTGAAGTCATTGACTCTGAAAACCTGCGTGACATTGTGGAAGGCATGATCAAGTCTTCTCTGGAGCGTGCGATTGCCGCTTATACGCCGAAAGAGGAGCTTCCGGAAGAATGGAATCTTGACGGCCTCGTGGAGCTGGTGAATACAACGTATCTTGATGAAGGCGCGCTTGAAAAGAGCGATATCTTCGGAAAAGAACCGGATGAAATGCATGAGATGATCATGGATCGCATCATGACAAAATATAATGAAAAAGAAGAGAATTTCGGCACAGAGCAGATGCGTGAATTCGAAAAAGTCATCGTATTGCGTGCCGTCGATTCAAAATGGATGGATCATATTGATGCGATGGATCAGCTGCGTCAAGGGATTCACCTTCGCGCCTATGCGCAGACAAATCCGCTGCGTGAATACCAAATGGAAGGTTTCGCTATGTTTGAGCACATGATTGAGTCCATTGAGGACGAGGTTGCGAAATTCGTCATGAAGGCCGAGATTGAAAGCAATCTGGAACGCGAAGAAGTTGTTCAGGGCCAAACGACGGCTCATCAGCCGCAGGACGGCGATGAGGCCAAACAAGCGAAAAAAGCGCCGGTCCGCAAAGTTGTGGATATCGGACGTAACGCGCCTTGCCATTGCGGGAGCGGAAAAAAATATAAAAATTGCTGCGGCCGGACAGAATAGTCTCGACTGTATGAAGCGAACATGACCGGGTCTGCGTCTTATGGCGCCCCGGATCTTTTAATGAGGTGAATGGAATGGAATTATCAGAAATCAGGGCAGAGCTCGAAAATATGGCTTCTCGTTTAGCGGACTTCAGGGGGTCTCTTTGACCTCGAATCAAAGGAAGCCCGCATTGCAGAATTAGATGAAAAGATGGCGGAACCGGAATTCTGGAATGACCAGCAGAAGGCCCAAACCGTCATCAATGAAGCGAACGGTCTGAAAGAATACGTGAACTCCTATCATCAGCTGAGCGAGTCTCACGAAGAGCTGCAAATGACACATGATCTTTTAAAAGAAGAACCTGACCAGGACCTTCAGCAAGAGCTTGAAAAAGAGCTGAAGTCATTAACGAAGGAATTGAATGAATTTGAGCTTCAGCTGCTGCTCAGTGAACCATATGACAAAAATAACGCGATTTTAGAACTTCATCCGGGGGCCGGCGGTACGGAATCCCAGGACTGGGGTTCCATGCTGCTCAGAATGTATACCCGCTGGGCGGAAAGACGCGGTTTCAAAGTTGAAACGCTTGATTATCTCCCGGGAGATGAAGCAGGAATTAAGTCAGTCACACTGCTTATTAAAGGCCACAATGCATACGGCTATTTAAAAGCGGAAAAAGGCGTACACCGCCTCGTGCGGATTTCTCCATTTGATTCATCAGGCCGCCGTCACACGTCATTCGTGTCATGTGAAGTCATGCCTGAATTCAATGAAGAAATCGACATTGATATTCGTACCGAAGATATTAAAGTTGATACGTACCGGGCGAGCGGTGCCGGCGGACAGCACGTCAATACGACTGATTCAGCCGTTCGGATCACCCACCTCCCGACAAATGTAGTCGTCACGTGCCAGACGGAACGTTCACAAATCAAAAACCGCGACCGGGCGATGAAAATGCTCAAAGCGAAGCTGTATCAGCGCAGAATTGAAGAACAGCAGGCGGAGCTTGACGAAATCCGCGGCGAACAGAAAGAAATCGGCTGGGGCAGCCAAATCCGCTCGTACGTCTTCCATCCGTACTCCATGGTGAAAGATCACCGCACCAATACGGAAATGGGGAACGTGCAGGCGGTTATGGACGGAGATATCGATATCTTCATTGACGCCTATTTACGTTCTAAACTGTCATAATCCGGGAACACACCTGCCTTTGGCAAGGTGTGTTTTTTTATCCGTTCTCTTTTCCATTTTTCACAACAGCGCTTTAGCAAATTAATACGGTATTTGGCTGTTATTTACTTCTAAGCCGGGAAGACTTAAAATGCTATCGAGAGAAAATCGGAGAACGGAGGATTTTGCATGGATGTGAATCACAATAAGCCGCTCCGTCTGATCAAAGATTATATATACATCATGATCGGCGCGGCGATTACGGGGATCGTGTTTAACGTATTTTTGCTGCCGAACCGTATAGCAGCGGGGGGAGTAAGCGGGATCAGCACCATTTTAGAAACGTTTGGTTTTGAACCGGCTTACGTGCAGTGGATTATTAACATCCCTTTGTTTATCGCCGGAGTGATTATTCTCGGCGGGAAGTTCGGAATGAAGACACTGGTCGGTTCCATCGTTCTGCCGCTCGCCGTCTATTTGACAAGAGATCTGCCTGCCGCGACGACCCATGAACTGCTGGCGGCGATTTTCGGAGGCGTCGGGATCGGAACGGGAATCGGCATCGTGTATCTCGGCAAAGGCTCCACGGGGGGAACGGCTCTGGCGGGCCAGATCATTCACAAATACACGGGGCTTTCGCTGGGAACGTGCCTCGCCATCATGGACGGATTAATTGTGCTGAGCGCGATGCTCGTTTTCGGAGTGGAGCAGGGACTGTATGCGATGCTCGGAGTATTTATTTCAAGCAAAACGATTGATGTCGTGCAGGTCGGGTTCAACCGTTCCAAAATGGCTTTAATCATTACGCAGCATGAAGAAGCCGTCAGATCGGCTGTGTTTAAAGAAATCGACAGGGGTGTGACGAAGATTTCCGCAGTCGGCGGGTATACGGAACATGACCGGCCTATCTTAATGTGTGTCGTCGGCCAGACCGAATTCACAAAACTGAAACAAATCGTCAAACAAATTGATGAGTCAGCCTTTGTTATTGTCGCAGACGCAAGCGAGGTGCTCGGCGAGGGTTTCAAACGCGCGTAAACGGGGTTATAATAGCGAAGGGGTGCATCTTACATATGAAATCAAAATGGGCGCTGCTGGCGCTGGTTCTGACCATGTCCGTCCTGCTGGCGGCATGCGGCGGATCCAATGAATCGAAAAAAGAAAGCTCTGACAGCTCAGGCGGATCAAAAGCTTCTGCGTCAGCAGGAGAAGAGCTTTATCAGCAAAGCTGTATCGGCTGTCACGGAAAAGACTTAGAAGGCGGCGGAGGCCCGAATTTACAGGAAGTCGGCGGGAAGTATGATGAAGCTAAAATTGAAAGCATCATTAAAAACGGACGCGGCAATATGCCGAGCCATCTTGTAAATGATAAGGAAGCCGCTGAGATCGCAAAATGGCTGTCACAGAAAAAATAACAGAAAAACCTTGCCTGTTATAGGGGCAAGGTTTTTTCACGGTTTGGGAATGAAAAGAAACTGTAATAGTAATATGTCTAAATTTGACGTATAATGAAGTGTACTGAGGAAAAGGAACTTTCAGATTTTTCATCTGTTTCCTGGTAAATCGGCCATAAACCGCTGTACGTTTGCGAACTCTATGGCTGCAAGACATAATTAAAAGATTAGGTGATTTCATGATAGAGATGAAAGAAGTATATAAATCCTATCCGAACGGTGTAAAAGCGATTAACGGGCTGTCAGTCATGATTCATCCCGGAGAATTTGTATATGTCGTGGGACCGAGCGGAGCCGGTAAATCTACTTTTATTAAAATGATTTACAGAGAAGAAAAGCCGACAAAAGGGCAAATATTGATTAATCATAAAGATCTCGCGTCTGTGAAAGAAAAAGAGATTCCTTTCGTGCGGCGTAAAATAGGTGTTGTTTTCCAAGATTTCAAACTTCTTCCGAAATTGACGGTGTTTGAAAACGTCGCGTTTGCACTTGAGGTGATCGGAGAGCAGCAGTCAGTCATTAAAAAACGCGTGCTCGAAGTGCTCGATCTTGTGCAGCTGAAGCATAAAGCGCGGCAGTTTCCCGACCAGCTTTCCGGAGGAGAACAGCAGCGTGTTTCCATCGCAAGATCCATCGTCAACAATCCTGACGTCGTGATAGCTGACGAACCGACGGGCAACCTTGATCCGGTAACATCATGGGAAGTCATGAAGACGCTGGAAGAGATTAATAACCGCGGAACGACCGTCGTGATGGCGACACACAATAAAGAAATAGTAAACACCATGAAGAAACGGGTCATCGCGATCGAAGACGGAATTATTGTGCGTGATGAGTCAAGAGGGGAGTATGGTTCTTATGATTAAAATTCTCGGGCGCCATTTGCGTGAGAGTTTTAAATCTCTCGGAAGAAACACATGGATGACATTTGCATCCATCAGTGCCGTTACCGTTACATTGATTTTGGTCGGCGTGTTTTTAGTCATTATGCTGAATTTAAACAACATGGCTAAAAATGCTGAAAAAGAAGTGGAAATTAAAGTATTAATCGATCTGACGTCTAATAAGAAAACGCAGGATACGCTGCAGAATGAGATTAAAGACATCTCGGGAATCCAAAGCGTAGAGTTTTCATCTAAAGATAAAGAGCTTGATCAATTGGTCAAAAGCTTCGGCGACAGCGGAAAGGCCATGAAAATGCAAGATCAGGAAAACCCGCTGAACAACGCGTTTATCGTCAAAACGACAGATCCGCATGATACGCCGAAAGTCGCGAAAAAAATTGAGAAGCTGGATCATGTGTATAAAGTGACATACGGGAAAGAAGAAGTCAGCCGTCTGTTTAAGATCGTCGGGGTGTCACGCAACATCGGGATTGCGTTAATCATCGGCCTTCTGTTCACGGCGATGTTCTTAATTTCAAATACGATTAAAATCACGATTTTCGCCAGAAGAAAAGAGATTGAAATCATGAAGCTTGTCGGCGCGACAAACTGGTTTATCCGCTGGCCGTTCTTCCTGGAAGGGCTGCTGCTGGGGGTATTCGGTTCTATCATACCGATCGCTCTCGTGCTGAGTACGTACCAGTCGATGGTCGCTTGGGTGGCCCCGAAAGTTCAGGGATCATTTGTTTCACTTCTGCCGTACAGTCCGTTTGTGTTTCAAGTATCACTTGTGCTCATTCTGATCGGCGCGGTTATCGGAGTATGGGGAAGTCTGACTTCCATCCGGAAATTCCTTCGTGTATAAATACAAAAGCCAGTCTGATATAGACTGGCTTTTTTTAATGGTTTCGTTACTGAATGACGGGCAGGGCCGGTGATCCGGGCTTTAATGTAAAGTCATAAGACGATTCGTCACGGTACATCGGGTCCGCATAAATGGAATCCGAATCGTTTGCCGTTCCTTTTTTGTACGCTGTGAATGAATCATATTCTCTGTTCTTCCAATTCCAAATGCCGTCTTTTCCCGCTTCTTTGTGATAGACGTTATGATTAACGGTATTGCCTTCGTTTTTCGTATAATCATTTGCGATAAAAATCCGTGAACCGCTTGCCGTCATGATGTTTTTTTCGATCGTGTTCCCTTTTGTGCCGTACTGCAGCAGCAGCTGGCCGCCATCAAGGTCCTTCGTGTCATTTCGATACATAATGTTATGAGCGATCACCGAATTGATGGTGCCGCCGCGTTTCGTGTCATAGCCTCCGATTGAAATACCGGTGTAAGCATTGCCGTACACCTTGTTATCCGTAATCCGGATATCACGTGCGTATTTCCCTTGATGCTCAGAGGTGGCTTCAATCCCAAGGTCATTGTTGTAAACGGTGTTCTTCTTAATGTCCACATGTTCTGCGCCGTCAACGTAAATACCGCCCGCTGAATATTCATTTCCGTAAGCGGGATTTCCGTAAGAAGAGTTATGGCTCACCGTATTGTTTTCAATAACGCCGTTTCGCGCATAGTCGTTTTGCTTGGACGTTCCTTCGTATCCGATCACGTCAATCCCGATATTGTTATTGTCCCGGATGGTATTGCCGGCAATCTTAAATCCGTCAACATTCCCGTTCAGCACGACCGCTTCGCTTGCGCCGAGCGTCAGTTTTTCAACCGTATTATTTGTGATGCTGACATCCTTCATGGCGCCTGTGCCGTAAAACGCGATGCCGTGTGCATTTCCCTCATCAGCCGTGGTTTTAATGTTTCGGATATGGTTGCCGTCAATGTTGATATGACTGCTTGATCCGGTGACGCAAATTCCCATGGCCGTCGCATCTTCTGATGATACGGAGAGGTTCTCAAGCGTAACGCCGTGAATGGTAATGTACTGTTTATTGCGGATTTGAATTAACGGAGTTTCAGAATCGCTTTTTGGCGCAGATTTGCCGCTGATTGAGACATGCTCATTCTGATAGTTCCGAAATGTAATCGGCTTTTCGGCCGTGCCGCTGTGCTTTACTTCAAACGTTTCATCGTACGTCCCTTCCCGAATCAATACGGTTGTCCCGGCCTCTGCCTTTTCAGCCGCATGTTTTAATGTGCGGAACGGCTTTTCTAACGTTCCTTCATTTTGGTCGCTGCCTGCGGGAGAAACATACAAGGCGTCCGTCTGCGTTTTTTCATTGGCCTCTGTTTTTGGCCAGACAAAGGCGGTAATGCCTGCGGCCAGAACCGCCGCGGATAAAATCGATAATTTTATTTTCATATCGCATTCTCCTGTATATTTAATGAATTGCATACAAAATATTATACGTTACCCATATATATGAAACAATCTCGCGTTTTCATTTTTTTGTTGCCGTTACATGAATTCTTTGCAATTTACACATACTATCTCCAGGTTTTCGTAAAAGGACTAAGAGGAGGTAAACGATGAAGCAGAAAATGATCGCAGTGATAGCGGCCGTCAGCATCATGTGCGGCGGAGCCCATATTGCCGGGGCGGCACAGCCGAATTCATCAGACGCAGAAAGAAGCCGGGCAATGGAAAAAATCGAAAAAGCATATGAGCTGATCTCGAACGAATACGTGGAAAATGTAGATAACGAAAAGCTTCTTGAAGGAGCGATTCAGGGGATGCTGTCTACATTAAACGACCCTTATTCCGTTTATATGGACAAGCAGACAGCTAAGCAGTTTTCCGATTCTCTTGATTCTTCTTTCGAAGGGATCGGCGCTGAAGTCGGTATGAAAGACAATAAAATCATTATCGTATCACCGTTTAAGCAATCTCCGGCGGAAAAAGCGGGACTCAAGCCGAATGATGAAATCATCAGCATAAACGGCGAGTCAATGAGCGGGAAAGGTTTAAACGAAGCCGTGCTGAAAATCAGAGGAAAAAAAGGATCGAAGGTTTCTATTAAAATACAGCGTCCGGGTACTGATAAACAGCTGTCATTCCGGATTAAAAGAGCGGAAATCCCGCTTGAAACCGTATTTGCTTCCCGCAAAGAATCAGGCGGTCATCATGTCGGCTACATCGGAATATCGACATTTTCCGAGCATACCGCCCAGGACTTCGCCGCGGCGCTGAAAAAGCTTGAAAAACAAGGGATTGACGGTCTCGTCCTTGATGTAAGAGGGAATCCCGGCGGCTACCTTCAAAGCGTCGAACAAATTTTAAAGCATTTCATCACAAAAGACATGCCGTATATCCAAATTGCGGAGCGTAACGGCGATAAAAAACAATATTTCTCAACCTTAAAACATAAGAAGCCGTATCCCGTCAATGTCATTACGGATAAAGGAAGCGCCTCCGCTTCAGAAATTCTTGCGGGCGCGTTAAAAGAAGCGGGACATTATGACGTTGTCGGTGACACTTCTTTCGGTAAAGGAACGGTTCAGCAGGCCGTGCCTATGGGAGACGGGAGCAACATTAAATTGACGCTTTACAAATGGCTGACACCGAAAGGCAATTGGATTCACAGAAAAGGCATTGCTCCGACAATCGCCGTGAGCCAGCCGGATTATTTTGCGGCGGGACCGCTTCAGCTGAAACAGCCGCTTCAGCCTGATATGAACAGCGCGGATGTCAAACACGCCCAAATCCTGCTGAAAGGCCTAGGCTTCGACCCGGGCAGAGCGGACGGCTATTTCAGCAAAACAATGAAAAAAGCCGTTCTGGCGTTTCAAGACCGGTACAAGCTTGATAAAACAGCGGTCATTGATAAAAAGACAGCGGAAAAAATGAATCAGCTGATGAATGAAAAGAAATCTGACGAAAAAAATGATTTACAGCTGCAAATGGCGTTAAAATCATTATTTGTAAAATAAATGAAGAGGAGGCGTTTTTTTCGTCTCCTGTTTCTTTTGTCATACTCTAAAAACGAACCAAAAGACATATAATTATGTCGGTTTTGACAAGATATTAAAAAAATTTTCACATTTAAACATTTATAAAGGACAAACATTACCCGATATTTATAGAGAAGAGAGACTTTATGCCGAGTTAATATGTATTCAAAATGAAACTTTTGAAAGTTGCCTCAGTCAGTTTTAGTTCTTACAATAAAAGAAGGTTCTAATAGAGAACAGTTTTAGTTTGGCAGCTGCATTTCAGTATCGAAAGCAGAAGTGTTTGCGGCGCTTCAGCACGGCAGCTGTAATCACCCGTGCTTATCTGGATAAAAAAATGGGGGTTCACAATTGAAGAGGGCAAGTATTGTGCGTGAAAAAAAATATTATGAATTAGTGGAACAACTAAAAGACAGAACAAAAGACGTCACATTTTCATCAACAAAAGCACTAAGTCTTCTTATGCTGTTCAGCAGATACCTGGTCAATTACACAAATGTTGAATGCGTTCACGAAATCAATGAAGAGTGTGCGAAGCATTATTTCACTTACTTAATGAAAAACCATAAACGTTTAGGAATCAATCTGACAGATATTAAGCGGTCCATGCTTCTAATCAGCGGCGTGATCGAGGTGGAGGTTGACCACTATCTGAAAGATTTCTCTCTCTCAAATGTAACGCTGTGGATGACGGAAGAGAGATAAACGTTTGAGATATTCAAGCCAATGATTATTTGGTAGAATAGAATTAAAATGTTTGGCTTGAGGCGGTGAAAGCAGTGTCTGTTCAATGGGGAATTGAACTTCTGAAAAGTATCGGTCTGTTTTTTTTGCACCCGATGTTCTGGTTTTTTATCATCATAAGTCTCGCATGCGGATATTTGCGGATCAAACGTGAACGCCATACGTTTCATACAAAAATCGCGGATATGTATGACGAGCTTATCTTTACATACATAAAAGGACTTATACCGGGTATTCTTCTCTCCATATTATTTTTTGGACTGGGAATTTCTATTCCATTCGGTCTTCTCGGCATAATCGCGGCTGTGACGGCTTTGGCTTCGCTGACGTTCCGTATGAATTGGCTGTCCTCAGCTTATATTGTCAGCGCCGGCATGTTCATTGCGTTTATCCTTCAGTATACCCACACAGTGCCGTTTGCGGATCGGTTTCCGCAGGCATTCGGCGTGAATTGGGCATCGGCGGCCGTGTTTATGGGCCTTTTGATTATCACGGAGGGAGCGGCTGCCTGCCGTTCAGCGCATCTGAAAACATCTCCGGCGCTTGTCGTCAGCAGCAGAGGCCTGCCCATCGGCCGACAATTGGCGAATCGCGCATGGCTGCTTCCGCTTTTCTTATTGGTGCCGGGCAGCGGGCTTGAGTCACACCTTTCTTGGTGGCCTGTCTTTACCGTGCCGGGCGGCTCTTTCCATTTGATCTGGATTCCTTATATCGCCGGCTTCGGACAGCGTGTGCAGGGGTCACTTCCGGAAGTCAGCATAAGGATAACGGCGAAACGTGTCATGATTCTCGGGGTTATCGTGACCGCATTCGGGGCAGCGGCCCTTTGGTGGACTCCGCTTGCCGGAGCTGCCGCTTGTATTGCGGTGCTCGGACGCCTGTTTTTATCATTGAGACAGCGGCTGAACGATAACGCGGCTCCGTTTTATTTCTCTAAGCGGGATCAGGGTTTAATGGTGCTCGGCATCATTCCGAATACACCCGCGGACGATCTTGAGCTGAAGATCGGTGAGGTTATTACGAAAGTAAACGGCATCCCCGTGAAGCATGTGTCGGATTTTTATGAAGCACTTCAAAAAAACCGCGCATTTGTAAAAATGGAGATCATCGGCCTGAACGGTGAGATCCGGTTTGATCAGCGCGCGTCCTATGAAGGCGAACATCATGAATTAGGTATTTTATTCGTGCAGGATGAACACGAGCACGAAGAAATGACAGCATTATAATGTGATTTTTCATAATTATTCGGAATAGTTTCAAGAACTCCTAAACTAGATTTCAAAATCAGTTAGAAAGTAAAACAGCTAAGAAAATTATATTTTCTTAGCTGTTTTATTTTGAAATAATAAAAAAATAAATGAAGGAGAGGTATGGCTTATTGGAAAGGTTATTGCTAACTCCAAAACCTTTAGAAGATGAATCTTTAGCAGAATATATATTAAGAATAACTGATTATAATGGTTATGAAAATTCGAGTTGGATATATACTATGGCTCAGATAAAAAAAGAAAATTGTTAGAGGTGATGCGGGTAAGATAAGTTTAGAGTTACTGAGCAACATTACTGGTATTACTGAAAGAGAATTATGGAGTATGACTTTTAATGATAAAATTATGGATACCACTAATCTTGGATTTATAAGGACGGGCTTTAAGTTAGGTATTAATTCATATGCTGATAAAATTTGCCCAGCTTGTTTTAATGGGAATTTTTATCAGAAGAAAATTTGGAACTATACAGTTAATGTTATTTGTCCCATACATAATTTGTATTTGGTTAATGAATGCCCAAGATGTAACAGTAAGATATCTCCGATAAGAAAAACATTAAAAAAATGTAACTGTGGATTTGAACTGAAATTGTTAGTTATGTAAAGGTAGAATAGGATTGTATTAGTTTTGTTCATTTTTTTTATAATTTATATTATGAAATTAAAACCTTTGATACTCAAATAGATGCGATATGGAACCTTAAATTTGTAGAATTACTTTAGCATAAAAGAATAAGATGGAACGCCCAATGCGGTGAAAATCGCACGTTGGGTGCGGAGCAGGGGAAAAGATGGCGATTACATCAAAGTCTTACCTATTGCTATCACATGCATCCGTAAAATAACTATTAAAAAAATCTGGGAGGATTATGGTGGATATATTAATTACTGGGGCAAATAGGGGCTTAGGGCTTGGATTTGTCGAAGTTGGATTAGAAAAAGGGTACCGAGTTTTTGCTGGAGTCAGAGATGCGAATGAACAAAAAAGGACTCAATTAACCAAATTAAAAGAGAAAAATAGCAACCAGTTATAAATTCTTCATTTAGATGTCACAGACGAGGAATCTGTTCGTGAAGCAGCTCGTAATGTAGGTGAAAGTCTTGATGTGATTATCAATAATGCTGCCATTCTTAATGGAAGAGGTACGTCTATTGAGGATCTTGATATAGAGGCTATCAAACTAGCATTTGATGTCAACACGTTAGGACCAGCCCGTGTGATTAAACATTTTCTACCTTTGCTGAAAAAGGGTGAGAATCAATCCATTATCAACATCTCGTCAGAAGGTGGTAGTCTAACAAATGCATATAGTGGTGATTATCCTTATGGATTGTCGAAAGCTGCCTTAAATATGTTGTCCGAGAAGCTCCATGTAGCAAAGAATGAAGGCATTCAAGTCCTTTCCGTCCACCAGGGTGGGTAAGGACGGATATAGGAGGAATGATAGCCCCGACACATCCAAAAGAAACAGCAGAAGATATTTATAATCTCATTAATCGACAAGTTCGTATCGATAGTGAATTTGTTTTCGTTGACTATCAAGGGAAACCGATGAGCATTTGATGTGGCACCGTCTGGATGATCAAGAAAATGACTGCTGTATGATATAAGATATAAGTTGAAATTTAAGATTTATACACAAGCGTGCAGAGGCTGTTTGCCTTTCTGCACGCTATTAAATTGGAAAATGTAAAAAAATGATATATTGAGAACAGATCGCATCCTGAAATGCTACATGACATGATAAGAAGGACATAACTTTTTCCTCAAAAAATCGTGTCTTGACAACGGGGGCATTATTGAGTGTTTTTTTAAGTGATTCTGATTATTACTATCCAACCCGAAGGCTAAGGGCGGTGGGTTTAAACCACGCCCTTTGAACTGGAAAAATTTTAAGAATTTTGTTGATATAATCCTTAAATATAATATAATAGAATTATAGAAGCCAATATACATAAATAATTCTCAACATAAATTTTAATATTAAAGAGGCAAGATCAAGACGTTGCATCAATTGTAACAAAGATAATATCGCAGCATAAAAACAATAACTTTTTAAGAGGTGCAATATGAAACCCTATACAAAATCAGTATTAGAGGATGGAGTTAATATAACACTAGATCAATTACTTGGAATTTATGCTAACGAGAAATCAAGGGGAGTTTACTTTACTCAATCCGATGGCTCTGAATTGTTTGAGTCTTATGAAAGTCTTTATTTTAATGCCAAATCCATCTTAGGGGCACTACAAAAGCAGGGATTTCAGAAGGGCTCTTATATTATCTTTCAGACAAACAATAATTTATCCTTTATAAGGTTGTTTTGGGGTTGTATTTTAGGAGGCATGATCCCCGTTCCTCTGTCTGTACCGCTAATTGCATCGCCTGACACTGAAGCTTTCAAGAAGTTAGTGAAAGTAAGTGAGCAGTTGCCGAATGCGTGGATAATTACTGATGAAAGAAATTTAAATACGTTTAGAGAAAGTTATGAAGCCAATAATTTGAAATACTTAAAGTATGAAACCTTAGCATGTAATATGGAAGAGGGGCAATGCGTTACAGTAGATTGTCAGGACTTAGCGTATATACAATATTCGTCTGGCAGCACAGGTAACCCTAAAGGAGTAAAATTAACACATGAAAATCTAGTTTATAATTTGGCACAGATAGTAGATCGTTTGAAACTAGACACAAATGATGTCATGGCTAGTTGGTTACCATTGACACATGATATGGGCTTGATCGGTTATCATTTAACTCCGATATTTGCGGGTATATCTCATTCCCTTCTAAATTCGGGTACATTTTTAAAGAAATCTTGGCTATATCTTCAAAAATGTGCGCAATTAAAAGCAACGGTGCTTGTAAGTCCGAATTTTGGATTAGACTGGATGATAAAGACTGTAAAGGATTCACATTTAGAAAATATTGATTTATCTAGTGTGCGAAACATAATGTGTGGTGCAGAACCAATATCAATGGATACCATTAGACGATTTTATGAAAAATTCTCGTCTTCTGGCTTGCGTGAAAATACGATCCATCAAGTCTATGGTATGGCAGAAGCTAGTCTGGCTGTTACTATTCCTGAAGAAGGCCATAATAGAAGTGTATGTATTAACCGTCATAAAGCTCGTATTGGTCAAGAAGTGGAGTATATAGAAACGAAGGAGCCAAATGCAGCAGAGTTTGCCATAGTAGGAGAACCATTATATGAATTAGAAATATTGATTGTAGATGATGAAGACCACATCTTAGGGGAAAATTACATAGGCAATATAGTGATCAAGGGGAAAAATGTATTTGAGGGATATATGAATCATGATAGTTCCCCTTTTAATGAACAGGGCTTCTTCTGTACAGGAGATTTAGGACTTTTACGCAATGGAGAACTCATTGTAATGGGCAGAAAGAAGGATATTCTGTTTGTAAATGGTCAGAATTATTATGCTAGCGATATAGAAAATATGTTAACATTGGCGATCCCAGAGTTGTCTCAAGTCGTTGTGTGTGGTGTTCGCAATTCGTCATCGATCAGGGATGAAATTATAGTATTTGTACATAATCGAAAAGATGCCAAGGCATTTTTGCCACTTGCCCATCAAGTGCAGGATATGGTATTAGAACGGGTTGGAATAGCTGCAGATTATGTAATTCCAATAAAAACGGTACCGAAAACAACAAGTGGAAAGGTGCAACGTTTTCTTTTAATAGAGCGATTTGAGAATCATGAGTTTGATGAAGTTATCGCAATAGCTCCATATTCTTATCAGAGTATCAAGGAATCTGCAAAGAAGTCAGCATGGAACAAAACGGAGATTGAAAATCAAATCGTTGAAATTGCAAAAGAAGTATTCTCTATCCCTTCTTTGAAAGTAGACGATACGATTTCTCGGATGGGAGTTAGTTCGTTAACGTTGATTCGTTTCCAGGATGAAATAAATCAACGATTTCAAGTCGAAATCCCTATTGTAAGCCTTTTCAAAATGTCCACCCTGGAACAAATAATTAAGATGGTTGAGGAACAACTAAAGGCAGAGGATGTCAATGCATCCGAATTAACAGGGAATAAAGACATGTGGTATGAGCCGTTCCAGGTAACAGAAATACAAGGAGCCTATTTAGTTGGAAGACAAAATATTATGGAAATGGGTAATGTCTCCACCCATGCCTATTATGAGTTTGAAACAGAATTAGATATTAAACGCTTAAACGATGCATTGAATCATGTTTTAGAGCGTCAGCTTATGCTGCGTACTATTTTTGATGAGACAGGAATGCAAAAAGTTCGGCGTTCTAATTCTTCTTATGAGATTTGTATTGAAGATTTACAAGACTTGTCTTTAGAGGATCAACAAAAGCGTATATTGGAAAAAAGAAATAGCAGGTCACATTTTGTTTTCCAACAAGATCATTGGCCATTATTTGAGTTGACTGCATTTATTCTTGGTGAGAAGAAAAATTATCTCTTCCTGGATATTGACTTATTAATTGCTGATGGAGGCAGTTTATTAATTTTAATACAAGAGATAATGGATTATTATGAGAAACCGAATATGGAGATTAAACCTTTAACATTCCAATTCTCAGATTATGTAAGGGCATTGGAGAGCTTTCGTGAATCTTCCGCCTATCAAAAAGCTCAAGACTATTGGCAAGCCAAAATAGAGGATTTTCCCTATGCACCTCAGCTACCATTAGTTTGTGAGCCAGAATTCATAGAGAAACCAATATTTCAGCGAATGGAGAAAAGTCTGACAACTGATCAATGGAATATTGTGAAGGGCCTGGCAACTCAGTACGGTGTAACACCATCTGTATTCTTATGTACAATTTATGCGGAAGTTTTGTGCAAATGGAGCAATCAATCCAGAATGGCACTTAATTTAACATTATTTAATCGACAGACCTTTCATCCTGACGTAATGAAGTTGATTGGAGATTTTACATCAGTTTTATTGTTAGATATTGATTTATCTGTTCATCGTGCTTTTTGGGAGAAAGCATCTATGGTTCAAGATATATTATTTGAAGCAGTAGACCATCGTTTTTATAGTGGTGTTGATGTTATACGAAATATTGCAAGTAAGAGAGAAATGACTAGTAAAGCGATTATGCCAATTGTATTTACTAGTATGTTATTCGATAAATCGGAATTTGCAGATACGTTGACGAAATTAGGGAAAATTAAATACGGAATAAGCCAGACCCCTCAAGTATTTTTAGATTTCCAAGTCACGGAAAGAGACGGACAATTAATTATGACTTGGGATTATGCAAAAGATTTGTTTGATGAAGACATGATCAGTGCCATGTTTGAAACGTATCAACTTCGATTACAGCAAGTTATAGACAATAAACTTTCATCTATGCCGCTGCCTGTAACACAGTATCAACTACTGCTTGATTACAATCGTACACAAGGAGATTATGAAGGGGATTTACTGCAAAGATTAATAGACCAGCAATGCCAGAAGACTCCCGATGCTATTGCAGTCAAATTAGGACAGGATACATTGACCTATGGCGAGTTGGCGAGAAAATCCAATCAGGTCGCTCGTTATTTAGCAGAACAAAACTATGCGCTCAATTCTTATATTGGAGTTTGGGCAGAGAGACGAATTGAGACCATTGTAAATATGGTAGCTATTTTAAAAGCCGGCCATGCTTATATTCCTGTTAATCCGGAACATCCTGAGGAAAGAATAAAATATATCGTGGAACATAGTGATATCAAGCTCATGATTCATCCGGATTTATATGAAACAGAGAACCTTTCCACCTATAACGATGGCGCCTTAGAACTGTTAGAAGGCTGCCAGCAGGATAGAGCCTATGCTATCTATACGTCAGGAAGCACTGGACATCCTAAGGGTGTTGTGATCACCCATGAAGCAGTAGTGAATACATTATTAGATATTAATGAGAAATTCCAAGTAAATAGCGAAGATAAAATCATTGCCCTATCATCGATGAGCTTTGATTTATCCGTCTATGATATTTTTGGAGCACTCATTAGCGGAGCTCAGTTAGTATTAATTCCAGATCTTTTAGATATGGCCAGTATTCATCAGATCATGATCGAAGAAGAAATCACGATATGGAATTCGGTTCCGGCAATTATGGATATGTATCTAGAAAGCACAAAGCAAGACACGGTGCATAGCACTTCAGCAGAGCGCTTACGTATGGTGATGCTAAGTGGAGACTGGATTTCTCTTGGTTTGCCAGCGAAAATCAAAACAAGAATGCCAAAAGCACAAGTCATCGGGTTAGGTGGAGCAACGGAAGGCTCTATATGGTCCATATATTTCCCAATCACAGAAGTGAAGCCAGAGTGGAAAAGTATCCCTTACGGCTATCCGCTGAAAAATCAACAAATTTACGTACTGGATGAATGTGGGGAAGAATGCCCAGTAGGCGTACCAGGAGAACTGCATATTGGTGGAAAAGGAGTCGCTGCAGGTTATCTCAATGAAGAAGAGAAGACGAAGGCCGCCTTTATCAACCATAGATTAGGTTATCTGTACAAAACAGGTGATTATGGTGTCATGCGTCCGGAAGGATATGTAGACTTCCTGGGAAGAAAAGATAGTCAAGTTAAGATACGTGGACATCGTGTCGAACTAGGAGAAATAGAACACTGTATCAATCATTTGCCACATATTCAGCAGTCCGTCGTCGCTGATTACAGTGATTCACATGGAGAGAAGCAATTGTGTGGGTATATTGTTGCAGATGAGACCGTAGAATTGGCAGAAATAAAAAGAGAGTTAGCCAAACATCTGCCTGATTATATGATCCCGGCACAATTCATACAGGTAGATGAGATTCCACTATCTGCAAATGGTAAAGTAGATCGTAAATTATTGCCGAACCCGGAACAGTTTATTGAAGAAACTAAGATGATAAGGGGTTATGAGGCACCAAAGACCCAGACGGAAAAATTGGTAGTAGAGGCATTTGAACATGTACTTGGTATGGAAAGAGTAAGTGTAAATGACAATTTCTTTGATTTGGGTGGAGATTCGATTA
The DNA here is from genome assembly GCF_000815145.1 of Bacillus sp. Pc3. Classification (NCBI taxonomy): domain Bacteria; kingdom Bacillati; phylum Bacillota; class Bacilli; order Caryophanales; family Bacillaceae; genus Bacillus; species Bacillus sp. Pc3. Next base: position 2,619,785 of record NZ_CP010406.1, read on the forward strand.
AGGCTATCCATATTCTAAACAAGATAAGAGAAGCTGGATACGATAGCTCCATGCGAAATCTTTTGATGGAGAGAACACCAAAGCTAATAGCCATAAATTTATCCACAAAAAAAGAAATTATGCCTGCGGAGCAAGGAGAAATAACTGGTGAAATTTCACTGACACCAATTCAAAACTACTTCTTCGCACAAAATATGATAGATCCTGAACATTTTAATGTATGCCAAGTGTTTAAGGTTCGTGAAAAACTAAATGATCTGGCACTACAAAAAGCTTTATCTGCGTTAGTGCAGCATCATGATATGTTGAGAGCTACGTACAAAGATAAGAAACAGGTTATAGGGAAAGTAGAAGATAAGAAATGGTACGGCTTTACAAAAATAGCATGTGAACCTGAAGAGATTCAGGAAAAAATTAAGACAACGAAAGTAAAGATGGATTTGGCGGAAGGACCATTATTGCAGGCTGTTTTATTTAGTACGCCGGAGCAAGATTATATGATGTTGCTAGCTCATCATATGATAATGGATGTGATTTCCTGGCGGATTTTAACTGAGGATTTGGAGAAGGGCTACTCTCAAGCTTTGAATCAAAAAGAGATAACATTACCAGCTAAAACCGTTTCCTTTAAAGTATGGAGCGAAGGATTAGCTTATTACAGCCAGAGTGAAAAGTTAAAGAGAAGGTTAGCTTACTGGGCAGAAATAGAAAATAAATTGGTTGATGGTAAGTTAAAAGAAGATGGAATTGATGATAAATTCGAACCAAAGACAGCCGTGGCATGTCTTAATGCCGCTATCACAGAAAAGTTATTAAAAGAAAGTGCACATGCTTATAATACAGAGATTAATGACTTGCTTGTAGCAGCACTAGGACGTGCGGTAAACAAAGTAACAGGTCAGAGAACGCTTGCTATACAGATGGAAGGACATGGTCGTGAAGAAACAGTAGGCTCTTTTGATTTAGGTAGGACAATAGGATGGTTCACTAGTATATATCCCGTAGTTTTAGATGAGTTAGGCACTAATATTGCACAGGATATTCGAAATACGAAAGAGACACTACGACGCGTACCAGGACATGGAATTGATTATGGCATCATAAAGAATGCAGCCATGGGTAATCCAGAAGAAATGGATGTAGAAGTGGCACCAGATATATCATTTAATTATCTTGGAGAACTAGGAACAAAGAAAGAATCTGGCGATCTATATTTCGAGTTTTCACAATTAGGTTATGGACAGGATACGAATCCTCGTAATCAATTTGGACCATCCATTAACGTCATAGGTCATGTGCAAAAAGGTAGTTTATCTATGACAGTAACCTGCAACAGCAGTCGTTATTTGGCTGAGAGAATTGAGCAAATAGGAAAAGCATATGAAGAAGAACTGATAGCAGTCGCAGAACATTGCTCCCACGCACAGAAGAGTGAGTCAACGGCAAGTGATTTTGGTGAGAGCGTATGGAAAGATAGCGAATTTTGTTATGTACAGGAAGCTGTCGAAATCCGCGGCCAGGAAATTCAACGTATCTATCCATTGGCTCCTGTGCAAGAGGGAATGCTCTATGAGAAGCTTATGGATGAATCATCTACAAAATATGTTGTTCAGCAGACGTTGCGATTGGCAGATGTAGATGTAGAGAAGATGCACAAAGCTTTTAAGTATTTAGCAACACAGCATGATATTTTACGTACAAAAATCTGTTATCGGGGAGTAAGTGTACCAAGACAAGTTGTATTGAAAGAAAGAATGCCGGAATTTAATTATATGGAAGTAGATAATGAATCGGATTATCTTGATTTAAAGGAACAAGATGTAAAACGAGGATTTGATTTAGAAGAAGATACACTACTTCGTATGAATCTGATAAAAATAAACAACAGTGGTTATCGGTTGATCATGACAAACCATCATATTATTTTAGATGGTTGGTGTTTGCCAATTTTGCGTAAAGAATTATTTAGTGCGTATATGGCAACAGATGAAGAACAATTAAAAACACCTAATCAGGCTGCTTCTAATAAAATGGGTAGCTATGAAAAGTTTGTCCATTATATAAATGAAAAAGATAAAGAGACGAGCCTTAAATATTGGGAAGACCTTCTTCAAGGATATGAGACAAGGGCTGATATTCTACCTTTAGGTCGTCCAGATGAAACAGAAGAAGAGAGTCAGAGCCAAGAGTTTAAGTTAAGCATAGAGGTAACTGAACAAGCAGAAGCGATATGTGCCCAATATGATGTAACATTGAACACGCTAGTAGAAGCTTGTTGGGGCGTTTTATTGGAAAAATACAACTCAACAAATGATGTTGTATTTGGAAAAGTTGTATCTGGTAGAAATGCAGAGATTGAAGGTATTGAAGAAATCGTTGGTTTATTTATCAATACAATACCCGTACGTATATCGACAACAAACGAAGACACCTTTGCCGATTTGTTGAAATCATTACAGAGCCAGGCAATTATTGCAAATGAACACGATTTTCTTCCCTTAGCAGAAATACAGAATCATACTTTATTAGGAAGAGATCTAATTGGAACATTATTCTTCTTTGAAGGCTATCAAGGAACAAGTATAAATATTGATGGCAAATTAAATGTGGAATCCGAATATTACCGCGAACAAATTGGGTATGACTTGGGAATGACAGCATTTAAGAGTGATCGTATCCATTTTAGAATTCTTTTCAGTACAAAGCTATATAACAAGGAACAAATAAACATTATTGGTTCCCATCTGCAAAGGCTTATGGAACAAGCAATTGCAGCACCACAGACGAAATTAATCGAATTAGGCATGACCAGTGAAGCAGAAGAAATGAAAGAATTAGTACAGTTTAACGCAACGGACAGCGACTATCCAAGAGACAAGACAATTGTACAATTATTTGAAGAACAAGTAGCAAGAACCCCCCATAATACAGCAGTTGTATGCGGGAATGAGCAATTGAGTTACGCTGAATTAAATGCTCGTGCCAATCAGCTTTCATTAAAGTTACGACGGGAATACCATGTCCAGCCTGATGATTTTGTTGCGATTATAGCAGAAAGAAGTTTGGAGATGGTGATCGGGTTATATGCCATCATAAAGTCGGGTGCAGCATATGTACCCATTGACCCATTGTATCCAGAAGAACGTATCGAGTATATATTGGAAGATAGCCAGCCTAAAGCGGTTTTAATTGGTCATGGAAAGTATAATATTTCTCCTGAAAAGGTTGTTAACTTATATAGTGAAAGCAATTATGGAGAAGGTGCAGGGAATCTAGAACATGTAAATACTCCTCGTGATCTTATTTATCTGGTTTATACATCGGGTACAACAGGAAAACCAAAAGGGGTTATGGTAGAGCATCAGAATATAGTCAATCAGCAGATGTGGACACAAAGAGAATACCCATTACACGAGGGAGAATCTCTTTTAATGAAGACCACTTGTGCATTTGATGTTTTTGCCTGGGAAGTATTTTGGTGGATGTTAGCGGGTGGTAAACTTGTTATTTTGCAACAAGGAGAAGAAAGTCAAAGTGATAAGATCATCAAGGTAATTCAGGATTATAAAGTCAATGCAATCCAGTTCGTTCCTTCCATGTTCAATATGTTTCTAGAAGAATTAGATATGAGCAAAGAAAAAATAAATACTCTGCGTTATATCATTAATATTGGTGAGAAACTGAATGCGGAAAGTGTGAGACATTATAATCAATTAAGGGAAAAAGGACAAGTAAGAGCAGAACTACTGAATCTCTATGGTCCAGCAGAAACTACAGTTAATTCCAGTGGATATCATTGTCCAACAGGCTTAGATGTAGATAAAATATTAATTGGTAAGCCTATTAGTAATACACAAATTTATATATTATCAAATGAAAAAATAGCCGGAATAGGTGTACCAGGGGAATTATGTATTGCAGGAGAAAGTGTGTCGCGTGGATACTTAAATCGTGAAGAATTAACAGCTCAGAAATTTATTAAAAATCCTTTTGGTTCAGGAATGATGTATAAAACAGGTGATCTGGCACGGTGGATACCGGATGGAAATATCGAGTACCTTGGCCGTATAGATGATCAAGTTAAGATAAGAGGTTTCAGAATCGAACCAGGAGAAATTGAAAGTACTTTGATGGAGCTCGAAGGAGTTAGTAGAGCAGCCGTTGTAGTACGACAAGACAAGCAAGGAGAAAAATATCTGTGTGCTTATGTAGTCGTTCATACAGAAATAGAAGAATTAGACGAAGATACAATCAAGAGTGAATTACGCAAGAAGTTACCAGACTATATGGTTCCTGTGTATATTATTCGAATTGACCAAATTCCATTAAGTCATAATGGAAAGCTGGACAAAGCGGCACTACCAGAACCAGAATACAAGCCTAAGGAATATGTAGCACCAATAAATAGAGAAGAGAAGTTAATAGTTGAAGCATTTGAGAAAGTCCTTGGAATAACAGGAATTAGTGTCAATGACAGCTTTTTTGACTTGGGTGGTCATTCACTGAAAGTTACATTATTGTGTAATGAATTAGAAAAGACAATCGGTATAAGACTGCAGCTTAGTGAAATATTTGCTTTATCTACACCAAAACGTATTGCAGAAAGAATTGGAAGCTTACAACAGGATCGTTTTTCGGAAATACCGAAAATAGCTGAAGCAGAGTTCTATCCTATGAGTTCTGTTCAAAAGCGACTTTATCTTCTCAATGAGATAGTAGGTCCTAGTATTTCCTATAACATTTCGAATGTCATAAAATACGAAAACAATCTGGATAAAGAGCAGTTACAGGGAGCATTAGATAAGCTCTTAGAGAGAGAAGAAGTATTAAGAACCAGCTTCCATCTTATTAATGGAGAGCCAGTTCAAGTGATTCAACCAGATGCGAGAGTAGTATTGGAATACAAAGAAGCAGATACACTAGATATTCAAGATGAATATGATCGTTTTGTTTGCCCATTTGATTTATTCAAAGCACCTTTGATGCGGGTTAAGTTATTACAGACACCACAAGCTTCATACTTGATGCTGGATATTCATCATATTGTTTCTGATGGAGAAAGTCTGCCTATTATGATGAACTGGATAAGCGAGTTATATGAAGGAAATACTTTACCAATCCCAAGGCTTCATTATAAAGATTTCTCTGCTTGGCAAATGACTCAGGATATTACGAAGCAGGCGGCATATTGGAAAAACGAGTTCTTAGGTGAAATTCCAATACTTAATTTGAATACAGATTTCCAACGTCCTAAGAAAAAGAGCTTCAATGGTGCCAACGTAAAAACTAAGATTGAAGAACCAGTTTTTATGGAAATAAAAGAATTAGCGAAGAAGCATGGTGCTACGGAATTCATGACTATGTTATCAACCTTTATGATTCTATTGAGCAAATACAGTCAACAGGAAGAAATTGTAGTCGGAACTCCTGTATCAGGTAGAACCCACGTTGATACACAAGAAATGCTGGGGATGTTTGTAAACTCTTTGGCTATCAAAGGAAAAGTGAAACAAGAGGAGAGTTTTGAACAAGTATTGCTTGGAGTAAAAGAAAAATGTCTTCGTGCGTACGATAATCAGGACTTTCAATATGAAGACTTGGTTGAGGCAGTAGATGTAAAGAGAGATTTATCAAGAAATCCATTATTTGATGTAATGTTCATGATGCCAGAGAGTGAAATTATGTCTGGTTCAAAGAGCATTGTGAGTGGAACATGGGTACCAATGGAAGGAAAAGTAGCTAAGTTTGATCTGAATTTAATGGTAATACACACATCAGAGGGTTATGTGGTCAACTTAGAGTATTCTACAGATTTATTTAAACAGGAAACGATAAAGCAAATGCTGGATGATTATGTTTTATTACTATCAGAAGTTATAAAACATCCAGAAGACCGTTTGCAAGAGCTACTTAAGAAAGAGGATGTTAAGAAAGAGGAGAAAGATTCGACCCAAGCAGAGCTTGATCATCGTGCCAATCATCTGGCACAGCAAGTTTCAGATTTGATGCGGGTATTGCAGCAAAGAGACCAAGCTTATTGGAAGGCAAAAGTAGACAATTTCCCGCATGCACCTCAGTTACCACTTCTTCCAAATGGGAATGCTGTAACCAACGCAACAGTAAAACGTTTAGAAACGAGAATTGCTGCGACAGACTGGGCGATTGTGAGAAACAAGGCTTTGGATAACAAAATTGCACCATCTGCGTTATTGTGCACAATATATGCGGAAGTTCTATTTAAATGGAGCAATCAATCCAATATGGCACTTAGCTTAAATCTGTTTAGTAATCAGCCTTTTCATCAAGATGGAATGTCTCTGATGGGGGATTTCGTATCGAAATTGTTGTTAGATATCGATTTATCATCTCATAGACCATTTTGGGAAAGAACTACTGAGATTCAGAATCGGTTATTTGAAGCGTTAGACCACAGATTTTACAGTGGGGTTGATTTCCTGCGTGATCTGGCTGAACACCGTGGTCAAGAAGGTCAAGCTATAATGCCATTTGTATTTACGAGTATGCTTCGTGACGAAGTAGATTTTTTCAATGCCAATATAGGTAGTAGGGGAGAATTGAAATACGGAATAAATCAGACCCCTGAAGTGTTTTTGGACTTCCAAGTTGCGGAAAGAGACGGACAATTAATTATGACTTGGGATTATGCAAAAGATTTGTTTGATGAAGACATGATCAGTGCCATGTTTGAAACGTATCAACTTCGATTACAGCAAGTTATAGACAATAAACTTTCATCTATGCCGCTGCCTGTAACACAGTATCAACTACTGCTTGATTACAATCGTACACAAGGAGATTATGAAGGGGATTTACTGCAAAGATTAATAGACCAGCAATGCCAGAAGACTCCCGATGCTATTGCAGTCAAATTAGGACAGGATACATTGACCTATGGCGAGTTGGCGAGAAAATCCAATCAGGTCGCTCGTTATTTAGCAGAACAAAACTATGCACTCAATTCTTATATTGGAGTTTGGGCAGAGAGACGAATTGAGACCATTGTAAATATGGTAGCTATTTTAAAAGCCGGCCATGCTTATATTCCTGTTAATCCGGAACATCCTGAGGAAAGAATAAAATATATCGTGGAACATAGTGATATCAAGCTCATGATTCATCCAGATTTATATGAAACAGAGAACCTTTCCACCTATAACGATGGCGCCTTAGAACTGTTAGAAGGCTGCCAGCAGGATAGAGCCTATGCTATCTATACGTCAGGAAGCACTGGACATCCTAAGGGTGTTGTGATCACCCATGAAGCAGTAGTGAATACATTATTAGATATTAATGAGAAATTCCAAGTAAATAGCGAAGATAAAATCATTGCCCTATCATCGATGAGCTTTGATTTATCCGTCTATGATATTTTTGGAGCACTCATTAGCGGAGCTCAGTTAGTATTAATTCCAGATCTTTTAGATATGGCCAGTATTCATCAGATCATGATCGAAGAAGAAATCACGATATGGAATTCGGTTCCGGCAATTATGGATATGTATCTAGAAAGCACAAAGCAAGACACGGTGCATAGCACTTCAGCAGAGCGCTTACGTATGGTGATGCTAAGTGGAGACTGGATTTCTCTTGGTTTGCCAGCGAAAATCAAAACAAGAATGCCAAAAGCACAAGTCATCGGGTTAGGTGGAGCAACGGAAGGCTCTATATGGTCCATATATTTCCCAATCACAGAAGTGAAGCCAGAGTGGAAAAGTATCCCTTACGGCTATCCGCTGAAAAATCAACAAATTTACGTACTGGATGAATGTGGGGAAGAATGCCCAGTAGGCGTACCAGGAGAACTGCATATTGGTGGAAAAGGAGTCGCCGCAGGTTATCTCAATGAAGAAGAGAAGACGAAGGCCGCCTTTATCAACCATAGATTAGGTTATCTGTACAAAACAGGTGATTATGGTGTCATGCGTCCGGAAGGATATGTAGACTTCCTGGGAAGAAAAGATAGTCAAGTTAAGATACGTGGACATCGTGTCGAACTAGGAGAAATAGAACACTGTATCAATCATTTGCCACATATTCAGCAGTCCGTCGTCGCTGATTACAGTGATTCACATGGAGAGAAGCAATTGTGTGGGTATATTGTTGCAGATGAGACCGTAGAATTGGCAGAAATAAAAAGAGAGTTAGCCAAACATCTACCTGATTATATGATCCCGGCACAATTCATACAGGTAGATGAGATTCCACTATCTGCAAATGGTAAAGTAGATCGTAAATTATTGCCGAACCCGGAACAGTTTATTGAAGAAACTAAGATGATAAGGGGTTATGAGGCACCAAAGACCCAGACGGAAAAATTGGTAGTAGAGGCATTTGAACATGTACTTGGTATGGAAAGAGTAAGTGTAAATGACAATTTCTTTGGTTTGGGTGGATACTCGCTTAATGTAATCCGGCTGTGTAATGAATTAGAGAAGAGCACAGGGGTAAGGTTACCACTTAGAGAAATTTTTGATTTAGTTACACCAAAAAATATTGCAGAACAAATAAAAAACTCAAAGGAGAATACGTTTGAAGAAATACCAGAAATAGCAGAAGCAGAAAGCTATTCTATAAGTTCAGCTCAAAAGAGACTTTATCTTTTGGACCAACTAACAGGCCCTGGTATAACTTATAATATTCCTTTAGTAATCAAGCTTAAAGTTAAACCAGACAATGAGCGACTTCAGAGGGCATTGGATCAATTAGTAGAGCATGAGGAAATTTTAAGGACAAGTTTCCATATCGTGAATGGTGAACCAATTCAAAAAATTTCTTCAGATGCAAGAATTGCGCTGGAGCACAGTGAAGTAAAGACAGCAGATTCACAGTATATCCAAGATGAATATAATACTTTCGTCCAACCATTTGACCTGTCAAAATCACCACTAATGCGTGCAAAAATACTGAATACTCCAAGTAATTCATATTTATTCCTGGATATTCACCATATTTTATGTGATGCAGGAAGCATGCCAGTTATGCTTTACAAAATACAAGAGTTATATGAAGGAAGAGAATTGTTAACACCACGAGTACAGTATAAAGACTTTTCTGCTTGGCAAAATGCTAGAGATATCACAGAACAGGCAGCGTACTGGAAGAAAGAATTCTCCGGTGATATACCAGTCCTGGATTTAATCATGGATTATCCACGCCCTCATAAACAAAGCTTTAGAGGTGCTAATTTCCGAACACAGGTAGAAGAAAAAACGAGTATTAAAGTAAAAGAGTTAGCGAAGAAGTATGGTGCAACGGAGTTTATGGTGTTGTTATCCACCTTTTTCTCTATGTTAGGAAAATACAGTCGACAGGAAGAAATTATAGTAGGAACGCCAATATCGGGCCGAAACCATACGGATACCCAAAATATGTTGGGCATGTTTGTAAACACTCTGGCAATCAAAGGGAATGTGTGCGCTGATGATACATTTGAGGATGTATTATTACGTACAAAAGAGAAATGTTTACAGGCATACGATAACAAGGATTATCAGTTCGAGGATTTAGTTGAAGCAGTGGGAGTAAAGAGAGATTTCTCAAGAAACCCAGTATTTGATGTGATGTTTGTATTGCAGGACGATGAGAGAGAGAGTTATTCGGATCGTATTCATATTGGAACAAGGGAATCCGTTGAAGGTAGTATTTCTAAATTTGATCTTACCTTAACCATGATAAGTGATTCAGAAGGCTATAAGATTGATTTTGAATATTCTACAGACTTATTCAAACCAGAAACGATCGAGTACATGGCAAAACACTTCTTAACATTAATTGAAGGAGTTTTAATGTCTCCGGAAAAGAAGCTGCAGGAGATTGCCATGGTAGATCTGTACGAAGAAGCAAAAATATTGGGTGAGTTCAATATGACGGATGCAGAATTCCCTCAAAATATGACGATTGTGCAGTTACTTGAAGAGCAGGCCGCCAGAATACCTAATAGTATAGCCATCACATTTAATGGACAACAGATGACCTATGCACAATTAAATGAACGGGCGAATGCTCTGGCAAGAAAGCTTCGTGAGGACTATAACATTCAACCCAATGACTTTGTGGTGATCTCAACAGAGAAGTGTTTGGAGATGGTGGTGGGTATATACGCTATTTTAAAGGCTGGAGCAGCTTACGTACCGGTTGATCCATCTTATCCAGAGGAAAGAATTAATTATATCATTAATGACTGTAAACCAAAGGTCGTATTATGCAGTACAAAAGAACCTGAAGTTGACATTCCTGTCATGCATCTTCATGATGAGGCAAATTATCAAATGGAATGCAGTAACCTTGTTCATGTAAATCACTCAAGTGATTTGATGTATGTTATTTATACCTCAGGTACGACGGGCCGGCCAAAAGGTGTTATGGTTCAGCATGTAAATGTAGTGCGATTACTCAAGAATGACAAGTTTAAGCTTGATTTATATGAAAATGATATTTGGGTTCAATTCCATTCTTATTGTTTTGATGTTTCGGTTTGGGAAATATTCGGAAGTCTATTGAATGGAGCAAAGCTTGTAATACCTTCTGAGGATACAGTAAAAGATGGATATGCCTTCGGAGAGCTGCTCCAAAAAGAAGCGGTAACCATCTTATGCCAGGTACCTTCACCATTCTATGCGTTGATCGATGCAACGACAGGACAAACCATAAATAGTTTACGATATGTTATTTTTGCAGGGGAGGCACTTTATCCAGCACATTTGAAGAAATGGCATGAGAACAATAGACATTGTCGTCTGGTTAATATGTACGGGCCAACAGAAACCACGGTATACGCTACTTATCGCGATATTGATGCTGAAGCCATCGAGAGAGGAATTAGCGATATAGGAATGCCACTTCCAACATTAAAGATTTATATATTAAATGGAAATGAACTTTGTGGAATTGGAGTTCCGGGTGAGGTATGTATAACAGGTGAGGGTGTATCTCAAGGCTATTTAAATCGACAAGACCTGACAGACGAGAAGTTTGTACACAACCCATTTGGATCCGGAAAGATGTATCGGACAGGTGATTTGGCACGTTGGTTACCTAACGGAAACATTGAATATATTGGACGGATGGATGACCAAGCAAAAATCAGAGGATATCGTATTGAACCACGAGAAGTAGAAAGCCGTTTATTGGAGCTTGAAAGCATAAATGAAGCTGTAGTCATAGTGCGAGAAGACAAAAGGAATGAGAAATTCCTGTGTGCCTATGTAATAACTGAGACAGAAATAGAAGAAAAGGACGTTAAGATCAAGTTAAGTAAAGTATTACCAGATTACATGGTGCCTGCACATATTATTTCGGTTGATGCGATTCCACTTACAAGTAATGGGAAACTTGACAAAGCCTCATTACCACAGCCGCAGTACAAGTCACAGGAATATATTGCACCACGAAATGAATATGAAACTCTGATCGTGCAGGCATTTGAGAACATTCTAGATATTGAACAAGTCAGTGTAACTGATAGCTTCTTTGATCTAGGGGGATCTTCACTGAAAGCAGTGCTCTTGTGCAATGAATTGGAGAAGGCCATAGGAGTAAGATTGTCAATTAGAGATGTTTTTACTTTTGGTACGCCCGAGCAGATAGCGGGAAATATCGAGTCGATTGAGAGCGAGATGTTTGTGGCAATAGAACAAGCTTCAGCAGCTGAATACTACCCTACAAGTTCAGCTCAGAAACGACTCTATCTTCTGGACGAGATGACCGGACCTAATATTAACTACAACGTATCGGACGTTTATGCTTATGAAGAACCGCTAGATAAAGAAAGATTACAGAAGGCTTTGGATAAGCTGTTAAAGCAAGAAGAAATCTTGCGAACTAGTTTCCATGTTGTGGACGGTGAGCCTATTCAAACGATTTCTCCAGACGCAAGGGTTTTAATAGACTACAGCGAAGTGGACGAAATAGATATACAAACAGAATACGATAAATTTATACAACCGTTTGTTTTATCCGAAGCACCGTTGATGCGTGTGAAATTAATGAAGACAACAACGGCCTCCTATCTATTTGTTGATATTCATCACATTATATGTGATGGAGAAAGCCTGCCAGTTATACTGCAACAAGTGAACGAATTTTATGAAAATGATGGAACTGATTATGAATAAGAGGAGAACTTATGAATAAAAATTCTAACCGTGTTCAGTATAAAGATTTCAGTGTATGGCAGAATTTTTATGACATCTCAAAACAGGAAGAGTATTGGAAGAGGGAATTCGCTGGTGAAATTGCTAGGGTGGATTTGAAGACGGATTTCCTCCGTCCTCAAATCCAGTCTTTCAGGGGAGACAATGTTGTAGCAAAGGTAAAGGAGCCATTAAGCTCAGGGGTTAAAAATCTAGCTCTAAAGCATGGTGCTACTGAATTTATGGTTACCCTATCTGTGTTCATTCTATTATTAGCCAAATATAGTCGCCAAAAGGATATTATTGTAGGAACTACCGTGTCAGGCCGAGTTCATGCAGATACTAAGGGTATGTTGGGGATGTTTGTCAATACTCTGGTGATCAAGGGAGAAGTTAGTCCGGATGAGACCTTTGAGCATTTGATATTAGCTGTGAAGGAGAAGTGTCTGCAGGCTTATGATAACCAAGAATACCAATTTGAAGATTTAGTTGAAGCCGTAGAGGAGAAAAGAGATCTCTCAAGAAATCCAATTTTTGATTTTATGTTCGGATTAAAAGAAAAGAAAAAACCGACGGAAATGCAAGGCCTATTGGGCGGAAAAAGTGCATTCATTAAAAGAAATGTCTCAAAGTTTGACTTATCCGTTCTGGTTGAATGTATGCCAGAAGGGTATGAGATAGATTTTGAGTATTGCACAGATTTATTCAAACAAGAAACGATTGAATATATGGCAAGGCATTATGTAACGCTGCTTGAGGAAGCCATAACACATCCAGGCAAAAAGCTTAAAGATCTGCATATGCTTGATCTCAGAGAACAAGAGAAGATCTTGGTTGATTTCAATGCAACGAATGTAGAATACTCTCGAGAACAAACAGCTGTCAGCTTATTTGAGAATCAGGTAGAGAAAACAGCAGGAAATATTGCACTTAAATTTGATGATAATAAGATGACATATGCCGAGCTGAATGAAAGAGCAAATCAGTTGGCGCGAACTCTTCGGGATTTAGGAGTGGCTCCAAACGATCTAGTGGCTCTAGTGACAGAACGCAGCATGGAAATGATTGTAGGGATATTAGCCATCATCAAGGCAGGGGGAGCTTATGTACCCATCAATCCTGAATATCCAGATAATAGAATTCACTATATGCTGGAGGACAGTAGTCCAAAGATTGTATTGACGTATAAGAATAAGCTGCCAGGGAAGGTAGAGATACCAGTATTAGATTTAGAAGATGAGAATAATTATGCTAATGAAACGGACAATCTTTTGCACGTTAACAGGTCTAATGATTTAGTGTATTGTATCTACACCTCGGGTACAACTGGAAATCCTAAAGGAGTTTTAATTGAACATCGAAATGTGGTCAATATGTGGGTCACATATCAGGAGACATTTGCACTAAGCGACAAGGATACGGTGCTGCAATTTGCAAATATATCTTTTGACCAAGCGGTGGGAGATATCTTCCCTGCACTATGCAATGGTGCGGCATTATGCATTGTACCAAAACATTTAACCTATGATATGGAGCAACTACAAAAATATATCGATCGAAATAATGTTACAACAGCTTCATTGACACCTAAGTTAATAGACGGGTTGTGTGTTGACGCATTACCGACGCTTCGTTTGCTGGAGTCAGGTGGAGAGGCAGGTAGTCTAGAAAGCTTAAAAAAATGGGCGGAAAGAGTAGAAGTGCTTAACACATATGGGCCTACGGAGTCTACTGTAAATGCAACTAGTTTTAGAGTGAATACAGACTCTACTTCAATTTCCATTGGACGTCCGATTGCAAATACAAAGGTATATCTTCTAAATGAAATGGAGCTATGCGGGATTGGAATACCTGGTGAGTTGTGTATTGCAGGAGATGGTTTAGCAAGAGGTTATTTAAATCAGCCAGAATTGACAGATAAGAAGTTTATTAAGAATCCCTTCGGTGAAGGAAAACTGTACCGTACAGGAGATTTAGCACGTTGGCAGCCAGATGGAAATATAGAGTATTTAGGTCGAATAGATGATGAACAAGTGAAAGTCCGTGGTTACAGGATAGAGTTAGGTGAAATTGAAAGTGTATTAAGAAAGCAGAGTAATATTGCAGATGCTGTCGTTATTGTAAAAGAAGTTGGAAATGATGATATTCTCTGTGCATATCTCATTGCAGAAAAGGGGCAGGAACTAAGTATACCCCAAATTAAAGAAGCGGTAAGAGAAGAAGTAACAGAGTATATGATTCCTGCCTTTATGATCCAGATCGATGAATTTCCACTAACCATAAATGGGAAGCTGGATAAAACTAGGCTGCCAGAGCCAGATATGTTAGAAAGTTTGAACTACGTACCACCAAGTAATAAGACGGAGCAGGCAATCGTAGATGTATTTGAAGAAATCTTAGGAATATCTCCAGTCGGCATAGAGGATAGTTTCTTTGAACTGGGTGGACATTCGTTAAAAGCGACGGCAGCCATTAATGCCATCGAGAAGAAGACGGGAATTCGTTTGCCAGTAAAAGAGATATTTAGTTCACCAACTCCTTCCATGTTGGCGAGAAAGATTGAGGCCGCGGGAGAAGGTGAATATAGTCCAATACCACAAGCAGAACAGAGAGAAGCTTATCCAGCATCCTCTACACAGAAACGATTGTTTATTCTGGATCAGATGGAAGGTAACAGTACAGCATATAACATGGCGTCAGCGCTAGAAGTAACGGGTAACCTTGATGTAGAAAAAATACAACAAGCCATAGATCGCCTGATCCAGCGTCATGAGTCGCTGCGAACAAGTTTTGTCATGACAGAAGGAGAAACCCTTCAAGTCATTGCAGACGAGGTATTCTACCAAGTGGAATATGAAGAGACCGACAGCTACAGTGACGCTGACATGGAACAATTCGTACGCCCGTTTGACATCGGAACAGCACCGCTCATGCGTTTTAAAGTAGTGAAAGAAAGAAATCGGAACAAATATATTTTACTATTTGATATGCACCATATTATTTCCGATCATCAGACGCTCAATCTATTAATCGAAGATTTCTCACGATTGTATAACGGTGAAGAGTTACAACCACTTGAACTCCAATACAAAGATTATAGTGAATGGATGCGTGCTAGAAATCTGGAGAGTCAGAGGGATTATTGGAAAGAAGTATTTAAAGAAGAGGCACCGGTTTTGGATTTGGTGACGGACTATCCACGTCCGAAAACCCAAAGTTACAAAGGAGCACAAGTGTCTGTTCAACTTAGTAAAGAACAAAAAGTTGGAATTGAAAATATAAATAAACAAAATGGAACGACAGATTACATGACCTTACTGGCTGTATTTATGATAGAACTGCATAAATACAGCAGGCAACAAGATATAGTGGTAGGAACACCCATCTCCGGCAGGGTGCATCAGGACACCGAGACGATCGCAGGCATGTTTGTCAATACGCTGGCAATGAGAGGATATCCAAGGGGCGAGAAAACGTTCCTGGAGTTTTTAAGCGAGATAAAAGAGCTGGCCTTAAACGCGTATGAGAATCAGGAATACCCATTTGAAGAATTGGTAGAGGAAGTAGAAGTACGCCGTGATCTGTCACGCAATCCGCTGTTTGACGTGATGTTTACCATGCAGAATGACGAAGATATCCATCTTGCGATGGGCGAAGCCCAAGTAGACATGTTGGGCATTCATTTTATTGATGCCAAATTCGATTTGGATTTGCAAGCGACAGCGCATGAAGAGGGGTACGCTTTAGATCTGGTATATTGCAGTGATTTATTTACCCAGACTTCAGCACAGGTCATACTGGAGCATTTTAAGGTATTGCTGGATAGAGTGATTGCTAACCCTGATATGAAATTGTCTGAACTACACATGGTCAGTGAGGTAGAACAACAAAGAATACTAACGGTTTTCAATAATACCCATACGGAGCATACGGAGTATGCACAGCATCATACGGCAGTGGAACGATTCGAGAAACATGCGGAACAGACACCCGAGAAGACGGTAATCGAATACGAAACGGGAGTACTTCGTTATGGAGAAGTCAACCGCAAGGCCAATGCATTGGCATGGGAACTGATTTCGTTAGGTGTCCAGCCCAATGATCGAGTGGCCATCATGGCTTCACTGGGAGCGGAAACGATCATTGGCATTTTAGGCGTGCTAAAGAGTGGAGCTTCCTATGTCCCGATTGATCCAGCGACTCCGAAGGAACGAATAGAGCATATCTTAAACGATGCAGCACCCAAGGTCATTTTAACAAGAGAGAAGACTATGGAAACGGAAGTCCCATTCATCTCGATGAATCTTGAAGATCTGGGTGAGAAGGAGACAAATCCAGCGTGTGCTGTTGAAAAAAGTGACATAGCCTATGTGATTTACACATCAGGAACGACAGGAAAGCCCAAAGGTGTGGCGGTGACACGAGGCAATCTGGATCATTACTTGTCGTATGCAGATCAAGAATACCAGAAGGAAGCTTGTACGACGGTATTAATGACAAGCTTAAGTTTCGACCTTTCCGTAACGTCCTTGTTCTTACCGCTGATTAGTGGTGGATCTCTTCTATTAAAGGGAGGAGATACGGAGGAAAGGTTACGTGCAGCTTTAAAAGATAACAGGGTAACCTTCCTGAAGCTTACCCCGTCACATTTAAAAATGCTGGAAACCTATGCAGACGGCGTAGATGTGCCGAATTTAGAAACGCTGATTGTCGGTGGAGAGGAGTTCACCACAGATACGGCGTGGAAAACGCAGAAGCTATTGGGTGAAAGCGTCAAGATCCATAACGAATATGGCCCTACAGAGACTACTGTAGGATGCTGTGACTATGTCTATTCCAGCGAAAAAGATAAGGGTTTAAGTGTAGGAATCGGACATCCCATTGCCAATATGCAGCTCTATATACTGAATGAGATGGAGTTATGTGGTGTAGGCGTTCCTGGTGAGCTATGCATCGCAGGAGACGGAGTAGCCAAAGGCTATCTAAACCAGCCTGAATTAACAGCGGAGAAGTTTATCGACAATCCATATGGCGAAGGGAAGTTATACCGCTCTGGAGATTTGGCGAGATGGCTGCCTAACGGAGAGATGGAATACCTGGGAAGAATAGATGAACAGGTTAAAATCCGAGGATATCGGATCGAGTTGTACGAGATCGAGAGCGTTCTAAGGAATCAGCCGGGTATATCTGATGTAGCCGTTGTTGCATTGGAAGTAGGCGGTGACAAGAGTATATGTGCCTACCTAATCCCGACAAATCAAGAGCAGCAACTGGATATGTCTGAAATCAAAAATGATTTGAGAGACAAACTGCCTGAGTATATGTTACCTGGCTTTATGATGCAGATTGATGCCTTGCCACTGACTCCAAATGGGAAGCTGGATGCAAAAGCACTGCCAGAACCAAATGCATTAGCAGGACAGGAATATATGCCACCAAGAACTAAAACAGAGAAAGTCATTACGGACATATTTGAAGAAATCTTAGGAATATCTCCAGTCGGCATAGAGGATAGTTTCTTTGAACTGGGAGGACATTCGTTAAAAGCGACGGCAGCCATTAATGCCATCGAGAAGAAGACAGGGATTCGTTTGCCAGTAAAAGAGATATTTAGTTCACCAACTCCTGTCATGTTGTCGAGAAAGATTGAGGCCGCGGGAGAAGGCGAATATAGTCCAATACCACAAGCAGAACAGAGAGAAGCTTATCCAGCATCCTCTACACAGAAACGATTGTTTATTCTGGATCAGATGGAAGGCAACAGTACTGCATATAACATGGCGTCAGCGCTAGAAGTAACGGGTAACCTTGATTTAGAAAAAATACAACAAGCCATAGATCGTCTGATTAAGCGTCATGAGTCGCTGCGAACAAGTTTTGTAATGACCGAAGAAGGAGCATATCAAGTCATTGCAGACGAGGTATTCTACCAAGTGGAATATGAAGAGACCGACAGCTACAGTGACGCTGACATGGAACAATTTGTACGCCCGTTTGACATCGGAACAGCACCGCTCATGCGTTTTAAAGTAGTCAAAGAAAGAAATCAGAACAACTATATTTTACTATTTGATATGCACCATATTATTTCCGATCATCAGACGCTAAATCTATTAATCGAAGATTTCTCACGATTGTATAACGGTGAAGAATTACAACCACTTGAAATCCAATACAAGGATTATAGTGAATGGATGCGTGGCAGAAACCTGGAGAGTCAGAGAAACTATTGGAAAGAAGTATTCAAAGAAGAGGCACCGGTTTTGGATTTGGTGACGGACTATCCACGTCCCAAAATCCAAAGCTACAAAGGAGCCCAAGTGTCTGTTCAGCTTAGCCGAGAGCAGAAAGCTGGCATTCAAAATATAAATAAACAACAGGGAACGACAGATTACATGACCTTACTGGCTGTATTTATGATAGAACTGCATAAATACAGCAGGCAACAAGATATCGTGGTAGGAACACCCATCTCAGGCCGAGTGCATCAGGACACCGAGACAATAGCCGGCATGTTTGTCAATACGCTGGCAATGAGAGGGTATCCAAGGGGCGAGAAAACGTTCCTGGAGTTTTTAAGCGAGATAAAAGAGCTGGCCTTAAACGCGTATGAGAATCAAGAATACCCGTTTGAAGAATTGGTAGAGGAAGTAGAAGTACGCCGTGATCTGTCACGCAATCCGCTGTTTGACGTGATGTTTACCATGCAGAATAACGAGGAAATCCATCTTGCAATGGGCGAAGCACAGGTAGAGATGCTGGGCATTCCTTTCATTGATGCCAAATTTGATTTGGATTTACAAGCTACAGCGTATGAAGAGGGGTACGCTTTAGATCTGGTATATTGCAGTGATTTATTTACCGAGACTTCAGCACAGGTCATACTGGAGCATTTTAAGGTGTTGCTGGACAGGGTGATTGCTAACCCTGAAATGAAATTGTCTGAACTCTACATGGTCAGTGAGGTAGAGCAACAAAGAATACTAACGGTTTTCAATGATACCCATACGGAGTATGCACAGCATCATACGGCAGTAGAACGATTCGAGAAACATGCGGAACAGACACCCGAGAAGACGGTAATCGAATACGAAACGGGAGTACTTCGTTATGGAGAAGTCAACCGCAAGGCCAATGCATTGGCATGGGAACTGATTTCGTTAGGTGTTCAGCCCAATGATCGAGTGGCCATCATGACTACCCTGGAAGCGGAAACGATCATTGGCATTTTGGGCGTGCTAAAGAGTGGAGCCGCCTATGTCCCGATTGATCCAGCAACACCGAAGGAACGAATAGAGCATATCTTAAACGATGCAGCACCCAAGGTCATTTTAACAAGAGAGAAGACTATGGAAACGGAAGTCCCATTCATCTCGATGAATCTTGAAGATCTGGGTGAGAAGGAGACAAATCCAGCGTGTGCTGTTGAAAAAAGTGACATAGCCTATTTGATTTACACATCAGGAACGACAGGAAAGCCCAAAGGCGTGGCGGTTACACGAGGTAACTTGGATCATTACTTGTCGTATGCAGATCAAGAATACCAGAAGGAAGCTTGTACGACGGTATTAATGACAAGCTTAAGTTTCGACCTCTCCGTAACGTCCTTGTTCTTACCGCTGATTAGTGGTGGATCTCTTCTATTAAAGGGAGGAGATACGGAGGAAAGGTTACGTGCAGCTTTAAAAGATAACAGGGTAACCTTCCTGAAGCTTACCCCGTCACATTTAAAAATGCTGGAAACCTATGCAGACGGCGTAGATGTGCCGAATTTAGAAACGCTGATTGTCGGTGGAGAGGAGTTCACCACAGATACGGCGTGGAAAACGCAGAAGCTATTGGGTGAAAGCGTCAAGATCCATAACGAATATGGCCCTACAGAGACTACTGTAGGATGCTGTGACTATGTCTATTCCAGCGAAAAAGATAAGGGTTTAAGTGTAGGAATCGGACATCCCATTGCCAATATGCAGCTCTATATACTGAATGAGATGGAGTTATGTGGTGTAGGCGTTCCTGGTGAGCTATGCATCGCAGGAGACGGAGTAGCCAAAGGCTATCTAAACCAGCCTGAATTAACAGCGGAGAAGTTTATCGACAATCCATATGGCGAAGGGAAGTTATACCGCTCTGGAGATTTGGCGAGATGGCTGCCTAACGGAGAGATGGAATACCTGGGAAGAATAGATGAACAGGTTAAAATCCGAGGATATCGGATCGAGTTGTACGAGATCGAGAGCGTTCTAAGGAATCAGCCGGGTATATCTGATGTAGCCGTTGTTGCATTGGAAGTAGGCGGTGACAAGAGTATATGTGCCTACCTAATCCCGACAAATCAAGAGCAGCAACTGGATATGTCTGAAATCAAAAATGATTTGAGAGACAAACTGCCTGAGTATATGTTACCTGGCTTTATGATGCAGATTGATGCCTTGCCACTGACTCCAAATGGGAAGCTGGATGCAAAAGCACTGCCAGAACTAAATGCATTAGCAGGACAGGAATATATGCCACCAAGAACTAAAACAGAGAAAGTCATTACGGACATATTTGAAGAAATCTTAGGAATATCTCCAGTCGGAATAGAAGACAGTTTCTTTGAACTTGGCGGAGATTCTATTAAAGCGATTAAGGCCGTTTCGAAGTTACGGGAAAAAGGTTATAAGCTTTCTTTCGCCGCATTAATGTATCAGCAGACCCCAAGAAAGATTGGGGAAAATATTCAAATGGGAGAAGTAAATCAAGTATACGAACAGGGAGAAATCAATGGGGCAAGTCCATTAACCCCTATACAACTAGAATTTTTCAATAAGAATCACGTCGTACCTAATCATTATAATCAGGCCTTAATGTTAAGAAGTGATGAGCCATTTGACATACCTAGTTTAAAGACAGCAATTACTGAAATCATTAAACATCATGACGCTTTAAGAAATGTATATGACGGACAACGTCAAATCACGCTGTCTACAGAGGAAAGCAAGCTATATGATTGGTATGAAAAAGATTATACAAAAGTGCAAGATGTATCGAAAGAGATAGAGTATGCCAGCGATAAATTACAGGCAAGCATAGACCTAGCCACCGGGCCTTTAGTAAAAGTAGGGCTGTTCCATTCAGACAGTGGAGATCATTTACTAATTTGTGTACATCATCTGGTCATAGACGGTGTATCATGGAGAATTCTGCTGGAGGATTTATTTAGTGGATATCGACAAATACAAGAGACAGGTAAAATCACGCTGCCAATGAAAACGGCTTCGTACAAGGAATGGGCGAATGCTTTAACACAATATGCTAAGAGTGAAGTGCTTTCAGATGAAATAGCATACTGGAAAAATATATCGGATAAATCAAATAGTACTGAGACATTCAAGAGTACACAAACAGCAAGTGGTCAATATAAAAATAAAGTAGTGAAAGTGGACTCTGAAACGACGAAAAAGCTGTTGCTCGAAGCTGGAAAGACATATAAAACAGAAATAAACGACTTGTTACTGGCATCGCTGACCATTGCAGTAAAAGAATGGAGAAACTCTAAGTACCTAACCATAGAAATGGAGGGTCACGGGAGAGAGACAATAGATAGAGAGATCGCCATCGATCGTACAGTTGGTTGGTTTACAAGTGTATATCCTATTATTTTGGAGACAAAAGATACTGTTGAAGAAAGCATTTTGGAGGCAAAACAAACATTGAAACAGGTCCCTAATCATGGAATTGGATATGGAATTTTGAGATATCTTGGTGAGCATAGCGGACTTGAGATGAGCGCAGCAATAACATTCAATTATCTTGGAGAATTGGATAACGAGATAGACAGAATTGAAGGAATATCCATGTCGGGAATGCCATTAGGAAGAAGTATGTCAGAAAAAAATTCATCAGGAATGGGATTGTCTCTAAATGGGGCTGTTTTAAATGGGCAACTTGAATTTGACATCATATATGATACTGGATTGTATACTGACGAGGATGCTCAAACATTGGTATTGGCATATGAAAGAGCAATTAAGGATGTTGTCGAAACGTGTTTAACCAGAAAAGGAACAGTAAAAATGCCATTAGATGAAACATTAATTGGTGATAACCGTGATGGCGATCTAAAGTGCATGATACAAAAACAGTTGAATTATTATGGAGATAACTATATTAAAACACGTTCTACTTTAGAATGTCCTGTATTGACAGGACAGGAGGACTTCTTGCGACCGGATACAGAAATTATTACTGAAATCATAACAATAGAAGGAACGGCAGAGAACGCTTCTTTATCACTCAGAGGAATAATTTCCAGGCAGGGGGCATTAAGAACGAAATTAAATCAAAAAATGACCTATTTAGAAGAATACGATTATTCAGATGAGTGGGAAATTCCAGTAGTGAAAGGAACCTTAGAATTATCTGCAGAACAATTTAAAGAAATTGTGAATGAAATGAGTTTTCTAACTGATGATAAGCTGTTATCTAGATTTTTAATCGTAGAAATAGATGCAGATCATTGCTTAGTACTTAGTGCAATTCATCATTTAATATGGGATGGAGTCTCACAAGATTTGTTTAAGGTTATGCTTCATGAAACTTTGAACAACAGACTTACCACTCCCTATAACTATTCTTTCATAGAATATTGCAAAATGATTAAAAAGAAAGTTGACGAACTGGAAATTCCAGATGCTCAAGAGTCTAACATGGAAGAGTATATTGAAGCTGCTAAACAATCAGCTGATTTGGTCTCTCGACGAGACACTAAGAGGTCTACAGAAATTCATGTAAAACTAAATGAGTTACAATATCAGAAATTTAGCGAACAACCCATTAATACAGCAGTAGAATTTATATCAAGGCTTATGTATAGTGACTTACCTGAAGAATTAAATAACATCCCTGTTTCTGTTTTGACACATAACAGAGATGAATTCAATAAGGAAATGTTGGGGCTAACTTTAAATTTAGATTATTCAATTTATGATAGGAAAAGTAAAACGCAAAAACAGCTTTTATCAACATCAGAAAAATCGAGTATTAATCAATCTGCAATTACAGAAAAGTTGTTTCTTATAGCACAAAAGTACGATTTTAATGAAATGTCCCACCGCATTCCAATCATTAATTATCAGGGAGTCCTTGATAAGTTTGCAAGTAGAGATGACATATCACTTGAGAAGATGTTTTTACAAACACAGATTATAGAGTCTGAAGATTTTGGAGTTAGCATGCACTTTTACATTCAAAATAGTACTCTAATTGCTCGCATTACAGGCATTACAATTGAAGAAGAGCTCCTTAATGATGTCATGAAGAATATTTAATGTTGTATCTTACCCGTAAAACCACCCGCTATGCGGGTGGAGGGGTCATAAAAAGACATATGATGCCAGATCATGTGCATATGCTCGCGGTCCCACCCAACATATCTGAAATATGCACATGATCTAGCAATAAACAATTGGAGTGTAAATTAGACATGCTCTAAATGAAATTAGAAACAAGAAGGGGGCTTAGAGTATGAATGAAAAAATTTCAAAAAGCATATACAAAAAGAATATAGGCTTATTTATTTTGTCCTGCTTACTTGGTATCATGACATCTATTCTGTTTATTGCATTGGCAATTATACTACAAAAGTTTATTGATTATTCTATTAATAAAGATATTGACAATATCATTAAGGTGACTACTGTTTCCGTTATTTTATTGCCTTTAGGTGCAGTGGGAATGTATGTGGGGTATGCTGTTAAAAATTTATATACAAAAAGGGCAACGTTAAACCTGAAAAATACCCTTGTTGAAAATATTTTGCGGTTAGATATGAGAAGTTTCAACAAGGAGAGTAATGGAACCTACATATCACGATTGTCAAATGATATAACGATAATTCAAAACGATTATATAAAAGGGACCGTGGAAATATTTGTTCAGCTAGCTATGCTTGTAGGTGGAGTGCTTGCGATGTTTATCATTAATTCATTCCTTGCATTGAGTATATTACTCACTTGTATCATTCCACTTGCAGTTTCGAGTATATTTAATAATCGTATGCAAAAAGCACAAGGTGAAGTGGCTGAGCAAAATAAAAATTATGTATCTTTCATTAAAGATATATTGTCTGGAAATCAGGTTGTTAAGAGCTTTAACATCGAAAAGGAGATTTTTGAAAGGGCAAAGGCAAAGGCGAACAAGCAGGAAAAAGCAAAAATGGTATACGAAAATCTGTTGTCACTCATTATGTCACTTACTGATATTTCAACTTTTCTTGTTGCTGTAGTCATATTTATTGTGGGTACTCAGCAGCTAATGAAAGGAGAAATTACAGTAGGAGAGATTATGGCTTTTATTCAATTGTTAAATTGTGTAACAGTTCCCATTAATAGACTCATAACCGGTTTTACCAAAAGGAAGGCCAGTCGGGCTTTATTAATGAATTTCAATAAAATTGGAGAGGCAAAAACGGATCAAACTCAAAGAATTGATATCCCTAAATTCAGTAATAAAATTTCTCTAAATGGGCTTTCGTTAAGCGTAGATGGGAAAAAAATTTTAGATGATATTAATTTTGAATTTGAATATGGAAAGTCTTATGCCATTGTAGGAACAAGTGGGAGTGGAAAGACAACCTTATTAAAGATGTTGACTGGGTTTTATGATGGGTATGAAGGAAATATCAGGTATGACGGGGTAGATCTTGAGAAAATAAGTGATCAGTCCATTTTCCAAAACGTTAGTTTTATTCATCAGGACTGTTTTATCTTTGATGATACGATTGAACAAAATATTAAATTGTTTCGTGAATGTAACACAGATGAGTTTGAGCAAGTAATAAAGAAGAGTATGTTACAGAAATTGATTCATGACAGAGGCGGCTTTGATGTATTATGTGGAGAAAATGGAATCCATTTTTCAGGTGGGGAAAAACAGAGAATTTCTATAGCAAGAGCACTCCTGAGAAAATCACCTATATTACTTATGGACGAGGCGACTTCAGCGTTGGACAATCAAACAGCTAGTGACCTTGAGTGTATGTTAAGTGAAATGCAGGGCATTACGAGAATTTCCATTACTCATAGGCTGGATGAATCAATTCTTAGTGGATATGATGAAATTGTCTTATTGAATAATGGGAAAATTGAAGAACATGGCACGTATCATAAATTAATGGAAGCCAAACAAAGATTTTATGCATTGAGTATGTTGAGTAGACATAATAATGATCTTTTAATAGAGAAAGGTATAACTAGTCTTGTATTTTAAATCTTGTATAAGATGAAAGGGGTGTCGTACGGATGGAGCAAATCGCAGTTGTTGGGTGTGGCGGAATGATCGGTGAAGTCATCTGTAAGAACTTATGTAAAGACTTTATTGTTAAGGGCGGACAGCGGCGTGAACCTACAGCATTAATGAACCTTAATAATTTTAACTACCAATTACTGGATGTTTCTGACTGGGAGAACTTGATTGCGTTCTGTACTGATTGTACGGTTGTCATTAATTGTGCAGGGCCTGAATTTATAATTAAAGATAGAGTTGCTCAGGCAGCTATGGAAGTAGGAGCAAAATATGTCGATGCTTCCAATGCTTTATTATTGAGTCAGGAGCAAATAGAGCTTAAAGCTAACGGTGTAAATTACATAGGAGCTGGTTTTTGTCCTGGAATTACAGGTCTGCTATTAAAACGAGTAATAAATCATTTATTAGACGAAACGAAGTATGTGAATTGTTATATTGGTGGTGCGGAACATTATACGAAAACTTCTATCTCAGATATATTAATGAGTGGCCATAGTGTAATTGGAAAAACAGATTCTTATTGGAGTGATCATTGTGTAAAAACGGAAAATATAAATATGATGAAGAAAGAATTTGTACCTGAAGTGGATGTCCCTGTCTATAAGAAACCGTATTTAAGTCAAGAGATCATTGATATTCTGGAAGTTAGTTCGGTACAAGAACTCCACTGGTACAATATAGCAGCAAATGATAATATTTTTCGTTTAGCAATGCAATTTTATCAAATGCAACTTGAGTCTTCGGTTGAAGAAGCCCTGAAAAAACTAGATATTCGTTTAGAGGAGCAACCTAAAGAGGAATGGATAGCTTTAGTCATTGATGCTACAGGAGTGAAAAATGGAAAGGATGTTAGGTGCAGATTGAATTTACAAATGGAAACGAGTTCAGAGTTAACGGGTACAGTGGCTGCTGAAATCGCCCGACAAGTTATTTCAAGTAATAGACCTAATGGTACCTACTGGGCTTATGAAGTACTTCCTATAGATTTTATGAATCAATATGTTTTTTCTAATAAGCATGATTTTTATGAGGAAAAGTATGTTGAAATAAAGAAATGATATGACTAGGTTACATGGCGTACATCTGATATTTATTGGATAGGGGGAGTACATTATAAAAAAGCTTTTACTTAAGAGATTACCGTTGATTTCACTTGGAGTTATAGCTTACATACTGACAATATACGCGCAGAACCAACAGGATTGGGCGGAAAAATACAGTAGGTCTGTATATCCGTTATTGTCAAAAATAGTAGGATTTGTACCTTCTTGGGTCAAGTTTTCTGTTAGTGAATGGCTCGTCGTGTTGGTTGTGTTACTTTTTCTATTTTATATCGTTTATTATGTGCGCAAGGTTATCATGAGTAAAGGTGTACGTAGGATGGTAGTTTATCGTGGTGCTCTAGGAATAGTTACGATCTGTAGCGTGATATATTTTTGTTATACTATTTTGGGTGGAATAAACTATTACAGATATTCTTTTTTGTCTTATACCGAATATAAAGAAGAGAACTACAGCAAGGAGGAACTGGTCAAATTGAGTAAGTCGCTTGCCGTTGAAATGGGATTGGCAAGGGAAAAGTTAGCGGACACTGATCTTTTGGCTCAAGTACCGGAGGTTTTTGATTATTATGCACAACACGCAGTGTTCTCGATGCAAATGTTATCAAAGGAATATCCTATTTTGGAGCATTCTTTATACTCAACACCAAAACCAGTTGTGATGTCAAAGCTAATGTCGCATGCAGGGATAAATGGTATCTTTGTCCCTTTTACTTATGAATCCAATATCAATGTTAATGTGCCCGTTTTCTTGGTGCCTGCTACTATGGCACATGAATTGGCACATCAGAGTGGTTTCATGCATGAGGATGAGGCAAATTTTATAGCATATCTGGCATGTAAGCAGCAGGATGATCCAATGATACTTTACAGTGGTTTTTTTCTAGCATTTGATTATTCTATATCTGAGCTAAAGAAAGTGGATCCAGATCAGGCGTCTGATATAATGTCCAGTCTGTCCAAGGCGGTGCAGCATGATATAGAACAAAATGAGCAGTACCGGGATAAGTATGAGGGTGTTATTTCAAGTATTTCAAGAAATGTAAATGATGTATATCTGAAGGCAAATAATCAGACAGACGGTATGAATAGCTATAGTGATATGGTGAATTTGTTGCTGGCAGAGCAGCGAGAGATAGAGAAGTACAATTAAATGTATCTTGAATACTTATAGGTTTATATAGTAATGATAGTGGGCTCAAGTTGAACATAGGAGTGAGTGAAATAAATAAAATAAAAGTATTTCCTATTCCATATGCTGGAGCGTCGGTAAATGCATATTATGAATGGAAAAAACTACTGCCGGATAGATATGAATTGTGTATATGTGAATTGGCTGGAAGAGGAACTCGATTCACAGAGCCTTGTTACCAGTCTGTTGGTGAAGCAAGTGAAGATATCGCCAAAAGAATAAGTGAACAATTAGAATATGACGATGAATATGTTATATTTGGACACAGCATGGGAGCCTTATTGACTTATGAGATATATTATAAACTTAAGCAAATGGGAACTAAGGAACCAAGGCATCTGTTTTTTTCTGGGCGAGATGCTCCACATATTTTTGAAAAGAGAGAAGACATTGAAAATATGACTAATGAAACTTTCTTGACAAAGGTGGAACAATATGGGGGAATACCAGAGGAGTTTTATACAAAAGAGATTATGGATATGTTTCTTCCGATTTTGCGAGCAGATTTTATAATTTTGGACAATTATAAGTTTCAGCCTAAAGCAGAAAAAATAAGTTGTGGAGTAAGCGTTTTTTATGCGGATAGCGATTTTTCGACTCATATCAATGAAATGCATAAATGGAGTGAAGTTGTTGAAGGAAACGTGAAATTTCATAAGTTTAAAGGAGAACATTTTTTTTTGAATCGGTATCCTAATGATATTGTAAATACTATTGTTAAAGATACAGAGACTTAAAATATTTACCAGGCCACCCACCTGGATCGCCTGGAAATACGGGGGTAATCTCCCCCATTAATTCTATTTTGAATTAATTCAAATGAGAGAAACGTTAAAGTCTCAAGTAGTTGGTGTAAAAAAGAACTGTGCCTTTTGACAAGGGAAGCCACGGTATGATTCTACTAAAGTGACGCGACTCAACTTTAGAAGGAGGATCAAAACAGTGGCTTCTATAGATGAATCTCACAAAAATAAAAATTTAGACTTTCTTTTCTTTGTACAGTTTGAATGTGTTTTGAAATATTATATTTAAAATAAATTTTATCAGTCTGAGAATCCTTCAATGATTGTTACTTAATTTGCTTAATTATAAAAGTAATATTCAATAATTGTTTTAGGTAGGTTTTAGTAAGGAGAATTATGAAAAAAATTAAGAAAAAACATTGGAAATAATAAGCTTTCAGTTTTATTAATTATGAAAAATCACATATAAAAAGCCTGGTGCCGCTAACAACACGGCGGCCGGGCTTTTTTTTACGGCCGGATTACGATGTCAGCGCCGAACTTGATCGGAACTCTCAGCCATTTACATTCCCCTTTTCTCTTGTAAATCAAAAGATTCTCATAGAGCAAACGGCATTGCGGTGACACTTTGAGAGAGAAAATGAAGAAGGAAAACTAGAAAAGGTTCCGGAAAGCAGATGCTTACGGAACCTTTTTCGTTATGCCGAATGGCTTTTTTTCGTCTGAACGGTTTCCCCGGACTTGATACCAAGCGATACGAACAAGCCGATCACAGAAACTCCGATCAATATGATAAACAGAATATGAAACCCGGAGATTAAACCGATCAGCGCTGAAGAAATAATGCTTCCGAAATAACGGAAGGTGGAGAAAATCCCGGATGCGATGCCGGACATGCCCGGTTCTACCGTCGCAAGAGAAGATACCTGCATGCTCGTCAGCCCCGCACCTGACGCGATGCCTCCGACAATAAGCGATGCCATAAGAAACGGAACGGAATGGGAATAAACCAAAAGAAAAAATAAGAGATTGGCTACGGCCATCAGCCCGAAGGACAGAAAAATCATTCTTCGCGCGCCCCATTTCTGATGCAGCTGAGCTCCGCCCCAGTTGCTGGCGGACATGAAAACAGAAAAGACTGACAGCGCCATGCCGCTGTGCGATGTATTCATGCTGAAGTGGCCGGTCATAAAGAGCGGCATAATCAATAACACGGCGTACATCATTAAATTGCTTAACAGAACCGACAGATTGGCGCTCGTAAAGGTCGTGTTTTTAAACAGATCAAAATCAATAATCGGATGTTTCGTGCGCAGCTCCCGCCTGAAAAATAGCGGAACAAATACGAGAATGAGCAGTGCGTACACCCAATAGCCCAAAGAGCTTTCATTTTTCGTCAGAAGAATAATAGATACAATGCTTCCGGCAAGCAAAACGGACCCGATGATATCAAGCGGAGCGTCAGACGTTTCTTCTTTATATTTAGGAAACATCACTAATGCCGTCACGAGTGCGATTGCAAGAAACGGAATGTTGACCCAAAAGATCGAATGCCAGCTGAAGCTCTCAATTAAAAGAGAGCCGATAAACGGACCGAGAGCCGCTCCCAGCCCGGCACCGAGGCCGAAAAAGCCGAATACTTTCGGAAGCCGTTTTTCAGACACGACATGGCGGATGATGGCGATGCTGTTTGGCGTAAGCAAAGCGCCGCCGGCAGCCTGAAGCGCCCGGAAGAAAATCAATAAGAAAAGACTTGGCGAGAGGGCGCACCCCAATGATGCGATGAGAAAAAGGCCGACGCCCCATAAATACATTTTTTTGTTTCCGTACATATCACCGAGCTTGCCGGCAATGGGCTGTGTCACGGCCATCACGATTAAATACACGGTCACTACCCATGTGATGCTGGCAATTGATTCGCTGAATGAGCGGGAAATGGATGAAAGGGCGACTGCGATCATCGTAGAATTGATGGGAACGAGTATGGCTCCCAGCAAAAGCGAAACGATCAGCGCCCATTCTTTCTTTGAACCCATCCTTCATCCTCCTTGGAGCCGGAAAATGACCGGCCGGTAATGCCTTTCATGAAAATCTCAGTGCTGTGTTTCAGCATCGTTTCCTCAGAGAGAGTGATGACTCTTTTCCCCAGCTGCAGCCGGTGTATAAAATAACCGAAAATCATCGTCATAAAGACGTCTGCATTAGCTTCTTCACTGCCGGGGCTTATCATATTTTTCTTTGTCAGCTCCTTAAAGTAAACGATTAAATGCTTTTTCACGGATTGCGGATATACGACAATATCCTGCAGGACGTCTTCGAATAGTTCCGGTTCGCGCAGGCAGATGCGGAACACTTCTTTTTTTTGTTCCAATTGCTGAAGAAGGGTCGCGGCGAAATGAAGAAGATCCTCATACAGATCGCCTTCCGCCTTAGTGATCATGCTTTCCGGAACCGGCGTCTGCTGTTCAATCATGGCTTTCATTAATCCTTGTTTGTTTTTAAAATTACGGAAAATCGTTGCTTCGCTTACTTTTGCTTTTTCTGCGATTTCTTTTGTTGTCGCTGCGCGGTATCCTTTTTGGATGATCAGATTCATCGCGGCGTCAATAATTCTCTTGTTCGTCGTTCTCAACATGTTTCACCTCGCGTAAATACTGGCAGGACAAGTATACACCCGCCCTGCCCGTCAATAAAGAGGGAAACCTAGCATGAAGCGCGTTTGACAATCGTAATCTTGCCGTTTGTCCCGTCCACCGTGACGATATCTCCGTCGTTGAGCCTGTCAGTCGCGGCACGTGTGCCGAGAACGGCCGGGAGCCCGTATTCCCTCGCGATGATCGCCGCATGTGACAGGATGCCGCCCGTGTCCGTAATGACGGCCTTTGCATCCTGGAACAGACTGGTCCACAGCGGTGTCGTCATTTTGCAGACAAGCACGTCTCCTGTTGAAAAACGGGAAAATTCACTTGCGTCACGAATGACTTTCACCGGGCCGCTTGCGATTCCGCTTGACGCCGCAAGTCCGTAAATTTGATGTTCAGTGTTTTTTTCATCTTCTGTGATGGAGCCGGTAATCTGTTCAGCCATTTTCAGCTGTTCCGAAGTCGGAGTCCCGAGATAAGCGGGGGCTTCAAGCAATTGATATTGCTGGAAGAGCTGTTTTCGTTCAGCGGCTTTTTCCTGCATCGGAACCGGCGACGCCAGCGCTTTCTCGACTTCATCGCTGTATAAGTACCACATATCCTCCCGATCATCGATTACGCCTTGTTTTTGAAGCAGCTCGCCGATTTTCAGAAGGCAAAGGCGTGCTTTGGCGTCCAGCATCGCATCAATATAAAAATGGTGATCATCTTTGATGACGGATGAAGACAATGTCCACTGATAATAGCGGTCAAACGTCTCCCGGAAGCCGTCATCTTCAATTCTATCCATAAAGTCGGCGTAGAGCTGTTTTCGTTTTTCTATCGTTTTATGAAACTCACTGTCAAAATCGTATCCGTTCCGGACATAGTTCTGAATGTTGGCCAAAGCGAAATAAGGGTTTTCCGTCCAAGTTTGTTCAATCAGATCATGACTTTTCACGGATCTCCAGCCGTATTCCTGTAAAAATTCACCGACTTGTTCGAGAAAGCGTTTTCCCTTATTTGATTGCAGAAGCGTCTGATGCAGCTCATCGGCATGAGCAACCGTAAAGACGCGCCGCAGCTCAGGGCTGTCTTTTACTTGTCCGGACAGCAGCCAGAGCTGTCTGTCGGTCTCCAATGACTTATTCATGACGCCAGCCAGCATTTCGTACAGAAGGGAGGTGTTTTCTTTCTCAACCTGTCCGTACATGGATTCCAGTATCATGTTTAACGCAACCTGCGGAAAGACAATATTGAAATGTTCTGCGTATCCTTTTAAATAGAAGTCTTGCAGGTTTCGGAACGCATTAAGGGCAGTCTCCGGCGTATGGTCTGTATGCGCCAGTTCGTCCAGCTTTTGATAAAAAGGCAGAAAGGTTTCCTGAATAATATCGTACATGCGGTCAGCCAAGACGGGGAAAAGCGCTTCTAACTGTTCTGCGGGCAGCTTGTCGTCCGTCTTATGCTGTCTGGAAAAAACACGGCCCTGATGAAGTTTGACACGCTCGATTTCGATGCCCATTACAGGGAATGCCTTCGTGCTCTCTTTGAGGCCGTATTCCAAAGCCGGCACAATGAGTGAGGCGAATAACGGGCTGACGGGGCCTTCTATATTGGCCTCCATATTGAGCCAAAAATCTTTCTGATCCCGGGGCGTCATGATAAATTCCCGTTCTTCGTCTGCCGCTTTCTGATCCTGCGCGATCGTTGTAATCGGCCGGGCCTGAAGCAGATACAGCTTATTTTCGGCAAATCCGAATTCGAGATCCACGGGATAACCGTACAGTTCTTCCGTCTTTATCGTCAGCATGGCAAGCTCTTTGATGCTCTCGTCATCAAGGCAGAAGCGGTTTCTCATGTCAGCGGTCGTCTCTTTTTCCGTCACGCCTTCGTCTTTAGAAACGATATACATTTCTTTTAAGCCGATTTCTTTTTCAATCTGAAATGTGTCTTTATTGACGATAAATGTGTCGGGCGTCACGCTGCCGGAGACGATTGCTTCTCCGAGACCGTAGCTCGCGCTGATCATCAGCTCTCCGTCATCGTGCGTGACGGGGTTGCGGCTGAAAATGACTCCTGAAACCTCGGAATTGATAAGCCCTTGCACGACAACGCCCATTAACGGTTCTGCGGTGTCATTGTTCATTTTCTCTTTATAACCGCTGACCCGCGCCGAGAAGAAGGAAGCCCAGCATTCTTTCACTTTTCCGAGAAACTCTTCTTCTGTTTTGATATTTAAATAGGTTTCGTACTGGCCCGCGAAAGAAGCCCCTTCAAGATCTTCGGACGCGGAGGAGGAACGTACGGCGACAGAGGCGTATGATTCTCTCAATTCATAAAACGACGCGGTCAGTTCCTCCCGAAGCTCTTTTGAAAACGTGCCGTTCATAATGGCGCGCTCCATCTGTTCCTGATCTGCTTGAAGCCCGTTGTCTTCCATAAAACGTGTCAGGGCATTCGTCTGAATGATGAAACCGCCGGGAACGGGCAGCCCGTTTTTCGTCAGTTTAATCAGGTTCATTCCTTTTGCTCCTGCAGAGCGGCTCGATTCTTCCGCTTTTTGAAATCGCACTGAATACATGCGGTATGACCCCCTTTTTTTCTTCATCCAAGAAAAATGATAGTAAACACTATCATTACATTGTAAAGAGGGAGGAAGAAACTGTCAAAGATACAAAGACCTAAACCTTCTCATCCTTTCGGCTGAAGAAAGGTAATTCGGTTCATCTGGTTAATGGTTCAATGGATTTATATTCACATTTTTTTTGACAGATGATTGAAGACTGCCGAAAAAGGGTATTGTGATAGCAGGGGAACGATTGTCCGATTCTTCATTTTTTACTATAATCAGATGAGATGAAGAATTCCCGAGGAGGGTTTTTGTGATTACAAAAGCCGTTTTTGCATTATGTTTCCCTTTTATGCTGGTCGTCCTTTTTACGCGCGTCACGTTTAACCACTATGTGGCGATCGCTCTCACAGCCGCACTGCTTTTCGCATCCTATTTAAAGGGTTACACCGAAACGTATTTTATCGTTGGATTGGATGTCGTATCGCTGGTGGCCGGAGGGCTGTACATGGCCAAAAAAGAAGCAGACAAAAAGAAAGACAATGCCTGACATGGTGAATATGAAATAGAATGCCTGCTTTTACGCCATAAAAGCAGGTTTTTTATACAAAAATTGACTTGGTAAAAATAAACCATCGAACTTTAGTTCGTATTTTTAGTGATTTT
Organism: Bacillus sp. Pc3; assembly: GCF_000815145.1. Taxonomy (NCBI): domain Bacteria; kingdom Bacillati; phylum Bacillota; class Bacilli; order Caryophanales; family Bacillaceae; genus Bacillus; species Bacillus sp. Pc3. Next base: position 2,654,079 of record NZ_CP010406.1, read on the forward strand.
GCCCGTCATTGTGTTACTATATCAATAGGAAGATTTCGTAAAGAAACGGAGGCTTTTTTGTGAAAGATCGTTTTGAGTTAGTCTCGAAATATCAGCCCCAGGGAGATCAGCCGCAAGCGATTGAGAAGCTTGTCAAAGGCATACAGGAAGGCAGAAAACACCAGACTCTCCTGGGTGCGACAGGGACGGGCAAAACCTTTACCGTGTCCAATCTGATTAAAGAAGTGAATAAACCGACACTGGTCATTGCCCATAACAAAACCCTTGCCGGACAGCTGTACAGCGAGTTTAAGGAGTTTTTCCCGAACAACGCTGTCGAATATTTTGTCAGCTATTACGATTACTATCAGCCGGAGGCATACGTGCCTCAAACGGATACTTTTATAGAGAAAGACGCAAGCATTAATGATGAAATTGATAAACTGAGACACTCCGCGACATCCTCTCTGTTTGAACGGAGAGATGTCATTATTATTGCGAGTGTGTCATGCATATACGGTCTCGGTTCGCCTGAAGAATACCGGGAAATGGTCGTGTCGCTCAGACCGGAAATGGAGATTGAGCGGAACGAGCTGCTGAGAAAGCTTGTAGATATCCAGTATGCCCGCAATGATATCGACTTTCAGCGCGGGACGTTCCGCGTGCGCGGAGACGTTGTGGAAATATTCCCGGCTTCCCGTGACGAACATTGTATCAGAGTGGAATTTTTCGGAGATGAAATTGAGCGGATCAGAGAGGTCGACGCTTTGACCGGAGAAATTCTCGGCGACCGTGACCATGTCGCGATTTTTCCGGCTTCCCACTTCGTCACCCGGGCGGAAAAGATGGAAAAAGCGATTCTGAATATTGAACAGGAGCTTGAGGAGCGCTTGAAAGTCATGCACGAAAACGGCAAGCTCCTTGAAGCGCAGCGGCTTGAGCAGCGGACGAGATATGATCTTGAAATGATGCGGGAAATGGGTTTTTGCTCAGGGATCGAGAACTATTCAAGACATTTGACACTCCGTCCGCCGGGCTCTACGCCGTATACGCTGCTTGATTATTTTCCGGACGATTTTATGATTGTCGTTGATGAATCACATGTGACGATTCCGCAGGTGCGCGGCATGTTCAACGGTGACCAGGCGAGAAAACAGGTGCTTGTCGATCACGGGTTCCGCCTGCCGTCAGCGCTTGACAACCGTCCGCTCCGATTCGAGGAATTTGAGAAACACATGCACAATATCGTGTACGTGTCGGCGACTCCGGGACCGTATGAAATTGAGCATACGCCGGAAATGATCGAGCAGATCATCAGACCGACGGGACTCCTCGATCCCCTCATTGACGTCCGTCCGATCGAAGGACAGATTGATGATCTGATCGGCGAGATTCAGGCGAGGATAGAACGGAATGAACGCGTTCTCGTGACGACTTTAACGAAAAAAATGTCAGAGGATCTGACCGATTATCTCAAGGAAATCGGCATCAAGGTCAATTATCTGCATTCCGAGATTAAGACGCTTGAACGGATTGAAATCATCCGTGACCTCCGCCTCGGAAAACATGATGTGTTAATCGGCATCAACCTGCTGAGGGAAGGGCTTGATATTCCGGAAGTGTCACTTGTCGCCATTCTCGATGCGGATAAAGAAGGCTTCCTCCGTTCTGAACGTTCGCTAATTCAGACGATCGGACGGGCGGCACGAAACGCGGAAGGCCGCGTCATCATGTATGCCGATAAAATCACAAATTCGATGGAAATCGCGATTAATGAAACGAAGCGCCGCCGGGAACAGCAGGAGCGCTTTAACGAAATTCACGGCATTACGCCGCAAACGATCAATAAGGAAATCCGCGATGTGATCCGCGCGACGCAGGCCGCTGAGGATAAAGAAGAATATAAAACAAAAGCCGCGCCTAAACTGGCGAAGATGACGAAGAAAGAACGCCAGAAAGTCGTTGAGCAAATGGAGCACGAAATGAAAGAAGCGGCCAGAGCGCTTGATTTCGAGCGGGCGGCAGAGCTTCGTGATTTACTGTTAGAGCTTAAAGCGGAAGGATGATGAACACATGGCAATTGACCGGATCGAGGTGAAAGGCGCAAGGGCGCACAATTTAAAAAACATTGATGTAACGATTCCGCGGGATCAGCTCGTCGTCGTGACGGGGCTGTCCGGATCGGGAAAATCATCCCTTGCCTTTGACACCATTTACGCGGAAGGACAGAGGCGGTATGTTGAATCGCTTTCTGCCTATGCGCGCCAATTTTTAGGGCAGATGGATAAGCCGGACGTTGATGCGATCGAAGGGCTTTCTCCGGCGATCAGCATTGATCAGAAAACGACGAGCCGCAATCCGCGGTCAACCGTCGGAACGGTAACGGAGATTTATGATTATCTCCGGCTGCTGTACGCGAGAGTCGGGAAGCCTCACTGCCCGGAGCACGGCATTGAAATTACGTCGCAAACGATTGAACAGATGGTTGACCGGATTCTTGAATATCCGGAGCGGACGAAGCTTCAAGTGCTTGCGCCGATCATTTCAGGCAGAAAAGGCGCCCATGTCAAAGTGCTTGACCAAATCAGAAAGCAAGGTTACGTAAGGGTGCGGATTGACGGAGAAATGGCCGAGCTTTCTGACGATATTGAACTTGAAAAAAACAAAAAGCATTCCATTGAAGTAGTCATTGACCGGATCGTTGTCAAGGAAGGCGTTGCCGCCCGGCTTTCCGACTCGCTGGAAACCGCGCTCCGTTTAGGGGAAGGCCGTGTCATGATAGATGTCATCGGTCAGGAGGAGCTGATGTTCAGCGAGCATCACGCTTGTCCGCTGTGCGGTTTTTCTATCGGGGAGCTTGAACCCCGGCTGTTTTCGTTTAACAGCCCGTTCGGCGCCTGTCCGACTTGCGACGGTCTCGGCTTGAAGCTGGAAGTGGATCCTGAGCTCGTCATCCCCAATCCCGAGCTGTCATTAAAGGAACACGCCATCGCGCCGTGGACGCCGATCAGTTCACAATATTATCCGCAGCTGCTTCAGGCGGTCTGCCGCCATTACGGCATTGATATGGAGACTCCGGTCAAAGACCTGCCGAAGCATCAGCTTGATAAAGTGCTGTACGGCAGCGGCAATGAACGGATTTACTTTAAATACGAGAATGATTTCGGACAAGTGCGCGAAAATGAAATTGAATTTGAAGGTGTGCTGCGCAATATTGAGAGACGGTATAAAGAGACAAGCTCCGATTATATCCGTGAACAGATGGAGCAGTACATGTCACAGAAATCGTGCCCGACGTGCAAAGGCTACCGGCTGAAGAAAGAAGCGCTTGCCGTTTTGGTCAACGGGCGTCATATCGGAACCATTACGGAGCTTTCCGTCGGCGACGCGCTTGAATTTTTCAAAAACCTGACGCTGTCTAAGAAAGATATGCAGATTGCCGATTTAATTTTAAGAGAGATTGTGGAGCGGCTCAGCTTCTTAGATAAAGTCGGTCTTGATTATCTGACGCTGAGCCGGGCGGCGGGCACGCTGTCAGGCGGAGAAGCGCAGCGCATCAGGCTTGCGACGCAGATCGGCTCCCGTTTGTCAGGCGTCCTGTATATTCTTGATGAGCCGTCCATCGGCCTTCACCAGCGTGACAATGACCGTCTGATCAGCGCGCTGAAAAACATGAGGGATCTCGGCAACACACTGATTGTCGTTGAGCATGATGAGGATACGATGATGGCTGCCGATTATTTGATAGATATCGGTCCGGGCGCCGGCATTCACGGCGGCCGCGTCATATCGGCGGGGACGCCTGAAGAAGTGATGAATGATGCGGACTCTCTGACCGGACGCTATTTGTCAGGGGTTCAATTCATCCCGATGCCTCCGGAGAGAAGAAAGCCTGACGGCCGGTTCATTGAAATCAAAGGCGCTTCAGAAAACAACCTGAAAAAAGCGAACGCCAAATTCCCGCTCGGCACTTTTACGGCGGTGACAGGTGTGTCCGGTTCCGGAAAAAGCACGCTTGTGAATGAAATTCTGCATAAGGCGCTTGCGCAAAAGCTTCATAAAGCCAAAGCGAAACCGGGAAGCCATAAAGAAATCAAAGGCCTCGACCACCTTGATAAGGTGATCGACATCGACCAGGCGCCGATCGGCCGGACACCGAGATCAAATCCGGCAACTTATACGGGCGTGTTTGATGATATCCGCGATGTATTCGCGCAGACAAATGAAGCAAAGGTGCGCGGCTATAAAAAAGGCCGGTTCAGTTTTAATGTAAAAGGCGGGCGCTGTGAGGCCTGCCGCGGCGACGGCATCATCAAAATTGAGATGCATTTCCTTCCTGACGTGTACGTCCCGTGTGAAGTGTGCCACGGCAAACGTTACAACCGGGAGACGCTTGAGGTCACATACAAAGGAAAAAGCATTTCTGACGTTCTGGATATGACGGTGGAAGATGCTCTGTCTTTCTTTGAAAATATCCCGAAAATCAAACGCAAGCTTCAAACGCTTGCCGATGTCGGACTCGGGTACGTGACGCTCGGCCAGCCGGCGACGACGCTGTCAGGCGGAGAAGCGCAGCGCGTCAAGCTTGCTTCCGAATTGCATAAGCGTTCCACAGGCCGGACGCTGTATATTTTGGACGAACCGACGACAGGCCTCCACGTTGATGATATCGCAAGGCTTTTGGTTGTGCTTCAAAGACTCGTCGATAACGGTGATACCGTTTTGGTCATTGAACACAATCTCGATATCATTAAAACGGCGGACTACATCGTCGATCTGGGACCTGAAGGCGGAGCGGGCGGCGGCACGATCGTAGCCTCCGGGACGCCTGAAGAAGTTGTGGAAGTGAAAGAATCATATACGGGCCGCTATCTGAAACCGGTAATGGAACGTGATAAAAAACGGATGAAAACATTGCTGGCTGAAAAAGAAACGGCAGCCACATAATAGATCAATAAAAACAGCCCAAAACTCACCGGTTTTGGGCTGTTGTGTTACAGGCTTTTTTCTGTTGGGGAAGCTGTTTGCTTAAATGCATTAAGTCCTGCAGAATATGGGTGCTGCTGCTGTCCAGCAGCACTTTTATATATTGGATATCATGGGAAATGGGAAGAGGGGCTGCTTTGATCTGTTCCAATTCAGCCAGCATTTCGCTGTTCATTCTTTTCTGTTCGCGAATTAAATTTCGCAGACTCTCTTCCGTTACTTGGGCGTTTTCGGGATCTTTCTCCATTTGTATGTCCTCCTTGCATACGGTCAGGCTTTGTTACATATTGTAATCGGTTCGGGGAAAAGATTCTATAGTGAAATCTCTGAAATCAAAAATTACGTATAACGAAGCATGTCCTTAGCATGAAAATGAAACCCGCCCATGCGTCATACGTATGTATAAGGAAGGGTTTTTACATTACGGCACAGGGAGTGTTTTTATTGAACCGAAATCAAGCGATTATCGCATCAATCTGTTATTTCAGCGTGTTTCTCGCGCCGCTCATTCTTCCGATTGTGGCTTACTTTGTCGTCGATGAAAAAGAGACGAAGCGGCATGCCATGCGCGCTCTGATTTCCCATATCATTCCGTTTGCGGGATTGCTGATTGTGACCGCGGGTGTTGTCGGCGGATTGATTACGGCTCAGGGGGAGAGTATGGTGCCCGTTTTTGTTATGATAACAGGAGCAGCTGTTTATTTTCTGATCCTCATCGGAATGGTCATTTGGAATATCGTGCAGGGAATTAAGGTGTTACGCCAGGTGTAAGAAAAGTCGGGGGAGGCGTTTTGTATGAAACAGGAGAAAGAACGGATTTTAAAGCTTGTGGAAGACGGCATGCTGACGGCGCAGGAAGCACTGACGCTCATTGAAAAACTGGATCATGAATATAAAGAAAAAGAAGAGCAGATCACCGCATTATCTGCAGAGGTCCAGGAACCTGCGGAAGATTTCGAAAGCGGGGCAAAAGGAAGCCAAAAGCCGTCGCTCGGGGCGAAGCTGTTCGACTGGATTGATTCTGCCGTCAAAAAAGTGAAGGAAGCGGATCTTGATCTGAATTTCGGCCACGCACACGAAGTGCAGCATATTTTTCAATTTAAAGACAGTGAATTCACGGCCATTGATATGCAGATTGCAAACGGCAGCGTCAATATCGTGCCGTGGGCGGATGAAGATATCAGAGCGGAGTGCCAGGCGAAAGTGTACCGGGCGGACAGTCAGGAGGCGGCGCGCACCGCATTTCTTCAGCACATTGAGTGTGAAGTGAAGGGCAATAAGTTTTTTGTCCGCACGGAAAAGAAAACGATGAAAACCAATGTCACGCTTTATGTTCCCCAGAAAGAGTACGATAAGATAAGAGTGAAGCTGTTTAACGGACCGATCAGAGGGGAACATTTACATGTAAAAGAATTCTCGGCGAAAACGACAAACGGCGTTCTGTCATTCTCTCATTTGACGGCTGATAAAGCGTCGGCGGAAACGGCTAACGGACAAATCAAGCTGGCCGGACATCAATGCGGCGCGATTGAAGCGGAAACGATCAACGGCTTGATTGATTTGCGCGGATCGAGTGAATCCATTGACGTTCAAAGCTTTAACGGCAATATCATGCTTACCGTGACAGCGCCGCACTGCCGCTCCATCTACACGAAAACGACGACCGGAAACGTGGAGATCGCTCTGCCTGATGATTCGGCGGTGAAAGCGGAGCTGAAAAGCAATCTCGGCTCTCTCAGCCATGAGCTGATTGATGCGGAAATTTTAAAGGAAAAGAATGATACCATTCAAAAAGAACTGATGCTGGCATCAAATCAAGGCCATGATCAGCATCTCTCGATTTTCTCAGAATCGTTAACAGGAGCCATTAAGCTCAAGCATACTCAGAGGTGATTGGATGAAAAGACTTTACCGTTCAGAAAAAAACCGTAAAATCGCCGGCGTCGTCGGCGGTTTGGCGGAGTACATCAATATGGATGCGTCGCTTTTGCGCATTATAACCGTTGTATTAGCGCTTGTCACGAGCGGAATCGTGCCGATTGTATATATTATCTGGTGTTTTGTTGTACCTTTAGAAGGAGATTTGAAATAAATGATCAAATGGGCAGTCAGCATTTTAGTAAATGCTTTATTATTAATCGTTATCGCGGGATATTTTGATTCCGTCCATATCAGCAGTATCGGAGCGGCTGTCATCGCCAGTGTGATTCTTTCTGTGTTAAATGTGCTGATCAAGCCGATCATCGTCATATTGACATTGCCCGTCACGGTTGTGACCCTCGGCCTCTTTCTGTTTGTCATCAACGCCATTACGTTAATGATGACCGCAGCCTTGATGGGAGACAGCTTTCAGATTGATGGGTTCGGCACCGCCATTTGGGCATCCGTCGTGCTGTCCGTTTTCCACTTGCTGATCCAAAAAGGCATATTGGAGCCGCTTAGAAAAAGGTAAAAAACGAGCTGTCCCGAGAGGGCAGCTTTTTTATGTGTGATTTACATAAGCGGCAGCCTCCTGACGCAACATAATGCATAGGGAGGTAATGAGATGAAACTTGTGATGACGCTCTTTTTTCTGATTGGTTTGCTTTGTGTGAGTCCTTCTGCGGATGCGGCGCGCAAAGAATCGGCAATCCCCGTGAATCAGCAGGAATTCGGACAGCCGCCTCATTACATACCGCTTCTGGAGAATCCTCCCCAAATCGAAGTAAAGGCGGAAATGAAAAGAAACCTGTTCATACAGGCTCATGTACGGAATGCTGACTATCAGGCGTTTTCGGCGTTTCTTTTTTATAAACAAAGCAATGAGCTGGGGTTTAAAATGGTGCCGATGGAGCCCGCGCCAGGCGCAATCCGGCTGTTTACGGCCCAGGTTTCAAAACGGGATATCTGGAATGGAGAATTGGAATATTACCTCGTTTTCACCAACGGCAGACAGCGGGCGGAATCGGAGAAAAAGCGGCTGAAGCTGGACGGCTATCAAGCCGATTTGAATCATATTCCCGAGCTGATGATTACGGAGCTTGCGGTTGATACGAAAAATGAAGACGGCGCTGATGCCTATGAATTTATCGAGGTGTATAACACGACGGACAGGCCCATTCATTTTAAAGACTACCATATCCGCTACCGCTATCCGAAGGAAGGGCCGGAATCAGACATGATATGGAGGCCGAAAGAAGATACCGTCATTCCGTCAGGCGGGACTTACGTGTTTTGGCTGAGACGCGCCGCATCAGAACTGACGATAGATGATTTCAACCGCTATTACGGGACACGCCTGAAGGAGGGAAAACATCTCGCCGTCATCGAAGGGACGGACGGAATGTCCAACGGCCGCCCGCGTACGGTGGTGCTGTCGGCAAATACCGGAAAGGGTATCGCCTCAGCGCATTACCGGAAACACGCTTTCCGCCGGCTGACTTCTTTGCTGTACAAATATCCGCTGAACGGAACGGGAGAATTGCTGAAGATCTCCACGAGCGAGCATAAGCCGTCACCGGGCTCTGTTTTTCAGGCGCAGATCCCGCAGCAGAAAAGGGTGATCAAACCTGACAAGGAAAAACCGGTCATCGAAGACCTTACAGACAGAAAGCCCGTCCGGCCCGCTGAAAGCATTGAATTAAAGGCTGACATAAAAGACAAAAACCTTGTCAAAACAGCCGCGTTTTATTACCGGACCAATGAGAAAAAACCATTCAAACGAATTCTGGCCGAAAAAGACCGCAACGACAGCTTATACCATCACATTCTTTATTCCCCGGAACTGCTCGGCCAGGATCAGCTTGAGTATTATATCGCAGCCAGTGATGGAGAAAATGAAGCAAAAACGCCCGTCAAAATGATTGACATTGAACAGACGAGCAAATCACACGGACTCAGAATGAATGTTGAACCCGAAGATACGATATCCGGCACCTATCTGCTCAAAGCGACTTCCGACGTCAGCGCCGATAAGATCAAGCTGTGGATTGACGGCAAGCGGCAGGAGACCCGGCCGGCGCTGGAAAAAGAGGTCTATTTCGCCTTCGATGCCCGGAAAACGAATCTTTATTTTCAAAACACCGTCATAATGGAAAATGAGGTGCTGCACATTTTTGACGATCCGTCTCACCGCTACAGAACGCACTCGGTTCTCCTTCCGGAACGTCTGCTGCAAAAAGGGGGCAAAACGCAGAAAGTATCCATCCGTTCGGGCTCAAAGGTTTCTCCGTATGACACGGGAGAGAATCGGGATGATTTTGTCGTGAAACATGCCCGTCTGGTGCTTTCGGACGGAACGGTGATCAAAGACGGGAAGACGGATCCGGCTGAGCAGCTCTTTATCGGTGACGGCAGGCGGGCGAATCAGCAGAAGACCTTCTCATTCAGCCTGCCGGATCATTTGTTTACGTCACGGCTGCTGCCGTGGAACACGACGAAGCTTTCTGAAGGCTATCACCATATTTTTGTTAGCGACGGTGAGGAGCAGCTGAGCCAATCTGTGCGGGTGGACAATACAGGGCCGAAGATTGTCCCGGGTATCAAAGAAGGCGCGGCGCTGAAAGGTAATGTTGAGCTGAATGCGGACATCCGTGACAAATGGAGCAAAGTGGAAGAGGTCAAAGCGTTTTTGGACGGAGAAAGCATTACGCTCCCGCATCACACGTCATCAGCCGATCTTAAGCCCGGAAAACATACCCTTACAATTATTGCGGCAGACCTTGCCGGAAATGAAACAACGTCCGTCCGCACCTTCCATATCAAACGGGAGGAGCCGAACCAGCCGGAGCTTGCCGATCAAAAAATCGGCGCCCACAAAGCAAAGCTGTCCGTCCGGGTAAAAGACCCGACGAAGGATGACATGAATGTATCATTTTATCGCGGCTTCCGTTATACCGCGCGGAATCCGGGCAGCGTGAAAGTGTATAAACACGCCTCATTAACGGAACCGCCGAGGGGCATAAAAGAAAATGAAATGCCGTTTACCCTGCCGGAAATGAACCGCATCTCGGCAAATGACGGAAAAACCGTATCGGCGGAAAGTATGGAGCGTTTTCCTTATCACCGGTTCGAAGTCTCCGTTGACCCGTCTATCGACGAAACGGATCTGGCTGAGGCGGTCTGGAAAGGAAGCTCTCTGCCCGGCCGAAAGGTAACCATGTATATTTGGAATTACCGGACAAGCCGCTGGCAGGAGGCGGACAGCGTTCTTGCCAAAGATAAAAAGCCGTTTACATTAAAAGCCGCCGTTTCCGCAGCGGATGTGGTGAAGAACTCAAAAATGAATGTCATCGTGCAGGATCAAATACCGGCGAAAGGCAATTACACATTTGTCTGGATGTCGGATACACAGTATTACGCACAAGGGCACCCGCACATTTTTGACAAAATGACGGAGTGGATCAAAGAAAATAAGGAAAAGCACAATATTAAATATGTCTTTCATACCGGCGATATTGTCGATGATTCAATGGTGATGAAACAGTGGAAAAACGCCGATCACTCCATGCGGACGCTTGACAAGGCGGGAATTCCGTACGGAGTGCTTGCAGGCAATCACGACGTCGGCCATAAAGACGGCACATACCGAACATTCGGGGATTTCTTCGGGAGCCGCCGGTTTGAACAGAACATGCATTACGGCGGATCATACAAAAATAACCGCGGGCATTATGATCTGCTGTCGGCAAGCGGGAACGATTTTATTATGATTTATATGGGCTGGGGCATTGCGGAACAAGAGATTGACTGGATCAATCAAGTGCTGAAGAGGTATCCGGACCGAACCGCCATCTTATGCTTTCATGAGTACTTGCTTGTGAGCGGAAATCGAAGCCCGATCGGGGAGACGATCTATCGAAAAGTCGTCAAGCCGAATCGCAATGTGGCGATGGTATTAAGCGGCCATTACCATAACGCCATGAAAAAAACCGATGCGCTTGACGATGACGGGGACGGAAAACCGGACCGCCTCGTCCACCAAATTCTGACCGACTACCAGGACGGTCCGGAAGGGGGGCAGGGCTTTATGCGCATGATGCAATTCGATCAGGCCGCCAATCAGGTTCACATGTTCTCCTACTCGCCGTACACGGATGACATCAATTACTATGACACCGATCTGTTCGCTGATAAAGACGAATTCTCAGCAGAAATGGATTTACAGCCGAAGAGGAAAAGGGTAGCGACCGATTATTTTGAATGCAACGTCTATACGAACGAACTGCTCGGTCATAAAAAACACGTAAAAAGCGGAAAAACCGCAAATTGGGTCTGGGACGGCCTGCAGCCTGATTCCGTTTATTACTGGTACACCGTCGTGAAGGACCCGTACAACGGCAAAACAATATCACCGCTGTGGATGTTCAAAACGGGAAATACGCCGTATCGCCCGGCTCCGGATCAGTTTGATTTCAGGCATGCCTCAAACCCATAACGAAAACATACAGCCTGCTGATCGTCAGAAGAAAATCTGACGGTCAGCAGGTTTTTTTCTGTAACATGCATGGCGGTACTAAGTGCTTTTGACTTTTTTATGTCCCTTTTCTATACTAAAATCGATTGGTTTTCGTAATATGCAGGAGGAAACATAATGAACAGTAAAACCGGGACAAAAGAAAGAATTATTCAAACCTCTGCATATCTTTTTCAGATTCAGGGATATCATGCGACTGGTTTGAATCAAATTATAAAAGAGAGCGGAGCACCCAGAGGGTCTGTGTATCATCACTTTCCAAATGGAAAAGCAGAACTCGCCATTGCGGCGATCAAATATACGGGAAGATGCGTTGAAAAGCAAATACAGAATAGTATGTCTCAATTCGCGGACCCTATAGAAGCGATTCAGCACTTTATTCATGTAACGGCTGAACAGTTTAATGATCCGCAGAATATTGAGGGCGTGCCGGTTGGATTGCTGGCGGGTGAGACCGCTCTGATCAATGAAACGTTAAGATGCACATGTGTTGAGGTGTTCAAGAAGTGGACGGATGTGTTTGCGGCAAAATTTCTTGAACATGGGTTTGAACAAGAGGAAGCGGAGAAGCTCGGGGTGACAATCAACTCGATGATTGAAGGCGCAATCATGTTTTCACTGGCTCATAAAAACAAAGAACCGCTGCTGCTGGTTTCAAAGCAGGTTCCGTATATTGTCCAAAACAGAGGGTAGCATTTTATTACTCTTTTCTTTATAAAAATAGATATCAGAACCCCAGCCTCTCCGTTTTGACAGAGTCATAGAGAACATTCCCCGGCTTGATTTGAAAATGGCAGATCAAAAAAACATCTCCAACCCGTAACGGTTGGAGATGTTTCATTTCACCCTGTCCATATAATGCACGAATGTGTAGCGGTCGCCTCTGTAGGCGGATTTGACGTGCTCAAAGGCAGTGCCGTCCTGCAGATAAGTGGTCCGCTTGATATAGAGGACGGGGGCGCCGGGCTGGATACCGAGCAGCTCAGCTTCTTCCTCGGAAGCGGCTCCCGGTTCAAGCTCTTGTTTTGCCCGTGAGATCGGCATCTGATTGTACGCTTCAATATGCTCATACATGGATGATTGAAAATGAGAGGCGTCCAGTTTTCCCGCTTTGTCAAACGGAATGTACGAGGCTTCAATCGCCATCGGGATATCATTCGCCAGCCGGACGCGGATGATTTTATGAAGCGTTGCCTGATAGCCGCATCCCAGGATAGAAGATAATTCTTCCGTCGCCTGAATCAGCTGGTATTCGGCAAGTCTGCTCCCCGGCTTCATGCCCCGGCTTCTCATATCTTCCGTAAAACTTGTCAGCCCTTGAAGCGGCTGTTCCATCTTCAGTTTGCTGACGAACGTTCCCCGGCCTTTCTGCCTGTATAAAAATCCTTCATTCACCAGATTGGAAAGCGCCTGGCGCACCGTCATTCGGCTGATGCCGAATTGTTCGGCGTATTCCCGCTCCGACGGAAGCAGCGCATCCGCTTTCAGCTCGCCGTTTTTGATTTGTGTTTTTAATTGTTCCATAATCTGAAAGTAAATCGGAATCGGAGATTGTTTATCAATCTGCATAGGTCAAATCCTTTCAATCGCCGCCCGCAGCCTTTTCATCAATCAAGACCGTCACATCCGGATGCGCGTGCAGGGCGGAGGCAGGGAATGCTTCGCTGATGCGCCCGTCCAGAAGCTGCTTCACCGCTTGGGCCTTGCTTTTTCCGGATGCCATGATCAAAATCCGTTTGCCGGACAAAATCGTCCCGATCCCCATTGTCAGGGCTTTTACAGGGACTTGATCAATTGACGGAAAGTACCGCGCATTCGCCTGTCTTGTCTCTTCATTCAGCTCAACGACATGGGTTCGGGATTCAAATGGCGTCCCGGGTTCATTAAAGCCGATATGGCCGTTGTGTCCGATGCCTAAAAGCTGTATATCCGCTCCGCCGAGTGTTTGAATCAATCGGTCATAGCGTCCGCATTCGGCATCGAGATCGTCTGCCCGTCCGTCAGGGAGAAAGTGGCGGTCCTTTCGGCTGTCGATATGTGCAAAAAAATGTGTATTCATATAATAATGATAGCTGTTTTTGTCCTCGGGAGAAAGCCCGGCGTATTCATCAAGGTTGATTGTCGTGACATCCCCGAATGACAAGCCCTCTGAGCGGTGCATCCGCACAAGTTCTTTGTATACGCCTTCAGGAGTGCCTCCCGTCGCAAGGCCGAGAACGGCATCCGGCTTTTGTTTCACTGTTTCAGCGATAATCGCTGCGGCTTTTTCACTTAATTCTTCATAATGTCTGCATGTGATAACGTTCATATCCAATCAGCCTCCCTTGAGATATATGCGGTGTTTCCGCGGCAAATCGTGGCCAGCACGCCGCACTGTCCGTCCGTCAGAACAACGTCGGCGTCTTTTCCTTCGGCGATGCTTCCTTTACGGTCGAATATGCCGAGGCGGCGGGCCGCATTTGCCGATGTCATATTTGCTATATCCAGCCATGAGCAGTTTGTAAACCTGCGCATGAGCGCTGCGCCTTCATTCATTTTTAAAATGGAACCGGCCAGCGTCCCGTCAGAGAGAAGCGCTTTGTCTCCGCAAACGGTGACTCTTTGTCCGCCGAATTCGTATTCTCCGTCCTTAAGCCCTTTTGCCCGCATGGAGTCTGTAATCATGATCAGGTTTTTGCTTCCTTTCGCCAAATAGGCAAGCTTAACGGCCAAAGGATGGGAATGAATGCCGTCAGTGATCAGCTCCGCCGTGATGCGGCCGCAGGCGAGAGCCGTACCGATGCCCCCCGGCTCACGGTGATGAAAGGAGCTCATGGCGTTGAAGAGGTGTGTCATATGCACCGCCCCGGCATCCGCCGCTTTTTGTAAAAGATCGGCTCCCGCGTCTGTGTGTCCCATTGACGGGATGATGTTCCGGTCTTTTAAATAACGGATCAGGCTGAAATCAGGATCTTCTTCCGGTGCAAGCGTCACGATTTTAATCAGACCTCCGGAGTGCCGCTCCCATTTCTGAAAGAGCCCGGCATCGGCCGGCGTAATCCATTGTTTCGGCTGTGCTCCCGCTTTTTTCGGAGAGACAAACGGTCCTTCTAAATGAATGCCGATCAACTCAGCGCCTTTTTGGGCCTGCGGTGAGGAAGACGCCCATTTTTTGGCGTTGACGAGCGCTTTTTCAATGTTTTCGTGCTGTTGTGTGATCGTTGTCGCTAAAAAAGAGGTTGTTCCTTCTTCGGGCAGCCGGGCGGACATTGTATCAAGAGCTGCAATATCAGCATCCATCGTATCCGCGCCGTATCCGCCGTGAATATGAATATCAATCATTCCGGGAAGCGCATACGAGCCCGCGGGCGCCTTCCATTCCTTCTCATACGTTTCTTGCGGTCTTGTTTTCCCCGCGTAAGAAATGATGCCGTCCTTTATACCGAGAAAACCGTTTCGGATGATTTCCTCTTCTGTTACGATGTCCGCACCGCTGATTAACAAGCTTTCAGCCACTTTAAAACACGCCTTTCTGGTTAGTTGTTAGTTTTATTTTACTCTTTTTCAGACTAGTTATCTAGACCAGTTATGCCGGAATTGTATAAATCTGTTTTGGTTCAGACGGTAAAGTGATAAAATATAACTGTTCAAAGCTCGGAACATCCCAGAACAGGAGGAACATATCTTGGCAAAGGTTCGGACCAAAGACGTAATGGAGCAGTTCCATTTAGAATTGATCAGCGGAGAAGAAGGGATTAACCGCCCGATTACGATGAGTGATTTATCACGGCCCGGTATTGAAATCGCCGGTTATTTTACATATTACCCGAGAGAACGGGTGCAGCTTTTAGGAAAAACGGAGCTGTCATTTTTCGATCAGCTTCCTGAGGAGGATAAAAAACAGCGGATGGAATCGCTGTGCACCGATGTGACGCCGGCTATCATACTTTCCAGAGATATGCCGATCCCGCCGGAGCTTGTAGAAGCATCCGAGAAAAACGGCGTGCCTGTGCTCAGATCCCCTCTGAAAACAACCAGACTGTCAAGCCGGCTGACGAATTTTCTTGAGAGCCGTCTCGCGCCGACAACCGCCATTCACGGCGTGCTTGTGGATATATACGGCGTCGGTGTGCTCATAACGGGAAAAAGCGGCGTCGGTAAAAGTGAAACGGCCCTGGAGCTCGTCAAACGCGGCCATCGTCTTGTCGCGGATGACTGCGTCGAAATCCGGCAGGAGGATCAGGATACGCTCGTCGGGAATGCGCCTGATCTGATTGAGCATCTGCTTGAAATCAGGGGTCTCGGCATTATAAATGTCATGACGCTGTTCGGAGCGGGCGCCGTCAGAAGCAATAAAAGAATTACAATCGTCATGGACCTTGAGCTTTGGGAGCAAGGGAAGCAATACGACCGTCTCGGACTTGAAGAAGAAAAAATGAAAATCATTGATACGGAAATTACAAAACTGACCATTCCAGTCCGCCCTGGGCGAAATCTCGCCGTTATTATCGAAGTTGCGGCGATGAACTTCAGATTGAAGCGGATGGGCTTAAATGCTGCCGAGCAATTCACGAATAAGCTGGCGGATGTCATTGAAGACGGCGAACAAGACGAATAGGAGTTGGCAATAATATGAACGAAGCAGGAACACCAATCAATCCGATTGCCTTGCAGCTCGGGCCTTTATCCGTGCACTGGTACGGGATCATTATCGGCGCGGGTGCGTTATTAGGGCTTTGGATGGCCATGAGGGAGAGTGAAAAGCGGGGGCTGAAAAAGGACATTTTTATTGATCTTGTTCTTTTCGCCATCCCGATCGCAATCATTTGCGCACGGGCATACTATGTGCTTTTCGAGTGGAGCTATTACTCGGAACACCCCGGGGTAATCATTAAAACCTGGAAAGGCGGCATCGCGATTCACGGCGGATTGATCGGCGCGATCGCAACGGGAATCGTCTTTTCAAAAGTAAGAGGGATCTCATTCTGGAAGCTGGCGGATATTGCCGCGCCGAGTATTCTGCTCGGCCAGGCCATCGGGCGCTGGGGGAACTTTATCAACCAAGAGGCTCACGGTGAAGCGGTCAGCCGGTCATTTTTGGAAAGTCTGCATCTTCCGGATTTCATCATTAATCAGATGTACATAGACGGACAATATTATCACCCGACGTTTTTGTATGAATCGCTGTGGAGTTTTGCGGGCGTCGTGATTCTGCTTCTGCTCCGCCGCGTGAACCTGCGCAGGGGCAATCTGTTTTTGACGTATGTGATCTGGTATTCGATCGGCAGATACTTTATTGAGGGAATGCGGACGGACAGCCTGATGCTTACGAGCCAGCTTCGGATCGCGCAGGTCATTTCCATTGTGCTGATTGTTCTTGCGATTATTTTAATGGTTTTCAGACGCGTTAAAGGGTATGCCGATAAGCGGTATGCAGATACGGACTGACGTCTGAAATCGGAAAGGACATAAGATGACTGATAAACGTGTAACCGCCATTTTATTCGATCTCGACGGCACGCTGATTGACACGAATGAACTGATTATCGCTTCTTATCTTCATACGCTTGATCATTATTGCCCGGGGCAGTTCAAAAGGGAAGATGTGCTTCCGTTTATCGGCCCGCCTCTGTATGAAACGTTTTCAGGCATTAATGCTGAAAAGTGCGATGAGATGATCAGCATGTACAGAGCATTCAACCATGAAAAGCACGATGAGCTCGTCACGGAGTACGAAACGGTTTACGAAACGCTGGATGAATTGAAAAAAGCGGGCTATCAGCTCGGGATTGTCACCACGAAGCTGAGGGATACAGTCAATATGGGATTGAAGCTGACAGGCATCGGGGCGTTTTTCGATACTGTCGTCACGCTTGATGATGTAAAGCATCCGAAGCCTGACCCTGAGCCTGTGCGGCTTGCTCTCAGCCGGCTTGGGTGCGATCCGTCGGAAGCCATAATGGTCGGTGACAATTATCACGATGTCATGGCGGGAAAAAACGCCGGCACGAAAACAGCCGGCGTCGCGTGGACGATTAAAGGCGCACAGACGCTTTCCGCCTATGAACCCGATTATATGCTTGAGAAAATGAGTGATTTATTGCACATCACCGGGGTGAAGTAATCCGTGAGAAAAACAGACCGCTATCCGGTTTCAGGTGCAAATTCATTGTGGCATGTTTATCAGACGGTTCCCTTTCTGAAGGTGATGAAAAATTTCATCATCATTCAGATCGCAAGGTATACGCCGTTTTTAAGCGTGAAAAACTGGCTGTACCGAACCTTTTTGAAAATGAATGTCGGAAAACAAACCTCATTCGCGTTGATGGTGATGCCGGATATTATGTTTCCTGAAAAAATCACTGTCGGAGAAAACAGCATCATCGGCTACAATACGACGATTTTGGCTCATGAATATTTAATACATGAGTACCGGACCGGTGATGTCACAATCGGTGACGAGGTAATGATCGGGGCAAACACAACGATTCTGCCCGGCGTCACCATCGGGAGCGGAGCCGTTGTATCAGCCGGCACGCTGGTGCACAAAGATGTCCCGGCCGGGGCGTTTGTCGGAGGAAATCCGATGCAGGTGATCTATACGGACGAAGAAATGAAAGAACGAATGGGAAAACCCCGCTGATTAACGTCAGCGGGGTTTTTTTATGACTTGATCACAATGGCCTGGCTGCCCATCTGCTTCCAGGCTTTTTCAAAGTCAGATCGGTTTGTTTTTCTGTTTTTATAGCCATAAGGATCATTAACGTATACATAATCGTGATCATAACCGGTAACGGCTACGCTATGCATGCTGAACGTAATGTCGATTTTTCCGTTCGGCGTATTCCAAGTCTGCATATTATCAACCGGCTTAAAGGATGTGGTGGTAATCACCCAGACCGGCCGCCCTTTTTCAAGCTGGCGGTACACTGAAGAAATGTCTTTTCCCGTCAGGTCGTATACTTTGTTTCCCGCATATTCTTTGGCAAGTTTATCAATCGGCTCATGATAAACGCCTAAACCCGGGCCGTTTTCCATATCTCCGGCAAATCCTTCATTCGGATCTCCCTTCAGCCCGCTGCTGTATGTGAGCGGAACTTTATTGATTTTATCCGCCAATGTATTTTTTGACACATGATATCCGGCATTGTTCAAAATCATGGCAAGGCTTGTCACCTCACAGCCATTGTACAGTCTGGGAGAATCCATCTGTCTGTACAGAACGACATTCAGCGGTGACGCGCTCCCTTTTAACGGTGTTTTCTCATCAGGCTCGTCGGACTGCTGATTGAAAAAATTAAAATGAATATCGTTTGTATAGATGTTATATCCCAGATAGACAAGGACGGCTGTCAGAATCAGCACACATAATGTTCCAAGCGTCTTCATTATCAATTCTTCTCCCTTGTTTCTGTTGAAGCTATTCTATGTATTATAGCACTTCTGCTCAATATGATTCGATCGTTCCGATATGTTTACAGGTTTGTTCATTCTTTAGCCATGTTTATGGAAAAGAGTAGGCGGACATTGGGCGTTGCAATTCATTCTTTTATCTGCTAACATATTATCATATTAGCGAACTAAAGGATTCGGAATTTTCCTTCAGACAAAGCGGAGGTGTAAAAGGCAAATGTTTATGTTTGAGAAACCGCATGGCATGAGAGATACGCTGCCCGGTTTATACGAAGCAAAGAAAAAAGTCCGTTCCACACTGACGGATTTAATTGATAAATGGGGTTATCAGTTTATGGAGACGCCGACCCTTGAATTTTATGAAACAGTAGGCGTCCAGTCAGCCATTGAAGAACAGCAGCTGTTTAAGCTTCTCGATCAGGACGGAAAAACGCTTGTGCTTCGGCCTGACATGACCGGACCGATTGCCAGGGTGGCGGCGTCTAAGCTGCACAAACACAATCATCCGCTCAGAGCGGGGTACGCGGCAAGCGTCTATCGCGCTCAGGAGCGGGAAGGCGGACGTCCGGCAGAATTCGAACAGGTAGGCGCGGAGCTGATCGGCGACGGATCAACAAGCGCGGACGCCGAGGTGATTGCGCTGGCGGCCGGCGCTTTGAAAAACGCGGGATTGCACCGGTTTAAAATCGCGATCGGCCATGCCGGACTCGCTGATGAGCTGTTTGTCGAGGTTCTGGGCAATGCTGAGCGGGCGGATGTTCTGCGGCGCTTTCTCTTTGAGAAGAATTACGTGGGATACAGGGAACATGTCAAATCGCTTCCGCTTTCTTCAATAGACAAAAGCCGGCTGCTCGCACTTCTGGAATTGCGAGGCGGGAAAGAGATCTGCGCCAAGGCGGAGGAGATCATCGGCATCTCCGGACAAAGCTTGATTCAGGAGCTGGAAGACCTGTGGGACATTCTTGAGGATTACGGATGTGCCGAGCATATTCGCCTTGATCTGAATATGGTAAGCCATATGAGTTATTACACGGGAATTTTATTCGAAGTGTATGCGGCAAATGTCGGTTTTGTCATCGGAAGCGGCGGACGCTATAACAATCTTCTCGGCCATTTCGGCAGTCCCGCTCCCGCCACGGGTTTCGGGCTCCGTATCGACAGGCTGATTGAAGCGCTCGGCATCCAGGAAGAAACTAGTGAAGCGGACGCCGTGATTTTCAGCAAGGAGCAGCGGGCGCAGGCCATTTTATTCGCGGAGGAAGAAAGGGCGAGAGGCAGAAAAGTCGTCCTGCAGGATCTGGCGGGCATTGAAAATATCGATCATATGACAAAATCATTTGCAAACGTCACATACTTTATCGGTGCCAGAAAGGAAGAGCAGAATGGGTAAGGTACTCACAATGGCAATGCCAAAAGGACGGATATTCGAAGAAGCGGCCGGGTTGCTGCGGCAGGCCGGGTACAGGCTGCCCGAGGAGTTTGAAGAATCGAGAAAGCTGATCATTGACGTTCCTGAAGAAAATCTCCGCTTTATTCTGGCAAAGCCGATGGATGTGACGACTTATGTCGAGCATGGCGTCGCTGATGCCGGTATTGCCGGAAAGGATGTCATGCTTGAGGAAGAGCGTGACGTGTATGAGGTGCTCGATCTGAAAATCAGCAAATGCCATCTCGCCGTTGCGGGGCTTCCCGGAGCGGATTGGAACGGAGTCGCCCCGAGGATTGCGACGAAATATCCGAATGTTGCGTCAAGTTATTTCAGAGAGCAGGGCGAGCAGGTGGAAATCATTAAGCTGAACGGTTCGATTGAATTGGCGCCTTTAATCGGGCTTGCTGACAGAATCGTAGATATCGTATCAACCGGGCGGACATTAAAAGAAAACGGTCTCGTTGAATCAGAACATATTTGTGACATCACATCGCGTTTTATCGTCAATCCGGTCAGCTACCGCATGAAGGATGATGTAATCGACGAAATGGCGGCCAGGCTGGCCAGGGTTGTGGAAGGAGAAACGGCACAATGAAAATAACCGCAGTAAAAAGAAGCGAGCGGTTTTCACTGAAGCGTTCCATCGACAGCGGAACCGAAGAGCAGCGGAAAACCGTCAGGGAGATTATTGAAGACGTCAGACAAAACGGTGACAAAGCCGTTTTGGCCTATACAAAAACATTTGACGGCATCAGCCTGAACCAAATGGCCGTGAGTGCAGAGGAAGTCACCGAGGCGTACCGTCTGCTTGATGATCAGCTGTTGGAAGTGATCAGACAGGCGATTGCCAATATTAAAGAATATCACGAACGCCAGCTGCAATCCTCGTGGTTTTACCATCGCAAAGACGGCTCGATGCTCGGGCAGAAAATAACGGCGCTCGATTCCGCGGGCGTATACGTGCCGGGCGGGACGGCCGCTTATCCGTCTTCCGTTTTAATGAATGTCATCCCCGCTCTCGCTGCGGGAGTGGAACGGATCGTTCTCGTCAGTCCTCCGGGAAAAGACGGCCGCCTTTCGCCGGGCGTTCTGGCGGCGGCGTCTGAGCTCGGCATAAAGGAAATTTACAAAGCGGGAGGCGCGCAGGCGATTGCCGCGCTCGCTTACGGAACCGAAACGATACAGCCTGTTGATAAGATCACGGGCCCCGGCAATATATTTGTAGCACTCGCGAAGCGCGAAGTCTTCGGCGTTGTGGATATTGACATGATTGCCGGGCCCAGTGAAATCGTGGTCCTGGCAGACGATACGGCGGTGCCCAAAGAAGTAGCTGCTGACCTGCTTTCACAGGCAGAACACGATACGCTCAGCTCAAGCGTGCTTGTCACCGACTCACGGAAGCTTGCCGAAGCCGTATCAGATGAGGTGAATAAACAGCTTCAGACGCTGCCGCGCAAAGAAATCGCCGAAGCGTCGATCAGGGATCACGGCCGCATTTACATTACGGAATCGATGGAAGATGCAGTGGACACGGTGAATGCGCTGGCGCCCGAGCATTTAGAAATCATGACGCATTCGCCGGAGGCTTTGCTTGGAAGCATCAGACACGCGGGGGCGATTTTCTTAGGGCGATACAGCGCTGAACCGGTCGGCGATTATTTTGCCGGACCGAATCACGTTTTGCCGACAAACGGAACGGCGCGGTTTTCAAGCCCGTTGAATGTAACAGATTTTCAAAAGAAATCGAGCATCATCTCATACAGCCGGAAGGCATTTGAAACGCACGCGGACAGCATTTCCGCCTTCGCGAGACTGGAAGGGCTTGAAGCGCACGCAAGATCGATTGAAGCGAGAAACGGAGGAATGACCGATGAGAAAAGCGGAACGCGCCAGAACAACAAATGAGACCGATATTAAGCTGGCTTTCGAAATAGACGGAGAAGGAAAAGCCGACATCAGCACGGATGTGCCGTTTATGACTCATATGCTTGATTTGTTCACAAAGCACGGGCAATTCAATTTAACTGTTGACGCAAAAGGCGATACGGAGATAGATGATCACCATACGACTGAAGATATCGGCATCTGTTTAGGGCAGGCTTTTTTGGAGGCGCTCGGTGATAAAAAAGGGATCAAACGGTACGGATCAGCGCTAGTACCGATGGACGAAGCTCTCGCCCAAGTCGCCGTAGACCTGAGCAACCGGCCGCACCTTGAGATGCGCGCTGCATTTCCGCAAGCGAAAGTCGGAACGTTTGATACCGAGCTGGTACATGAATTCTTATGGAAACTGGCGCTCGAAGCGAGAATGAATCTGCACGTCATCGTTCATTACGGCACGAATACGCATCATATGATAGAAGCCGTGTTTAAGGCGCTTGGCAGAGCGCTGGACGAAGCGTCATCCATTGATCCGCGCGTCAAGGGCGTGCCGTCTACGAAAGGAATGCTGTAAATGATCGGTGTAATTGATTACGGTATGGGCAATTTATTCAGCGTGTCGAAGGCGCTGGAACGCGTCGGCGTCCCGTATGTCGTATCAGACCGGCCGGAAGAGCTTGAAAAAGCGGATGCTTTTATTCTCCCCGGTGTCGGATCATTCAGTGACGCCATGGACAATTTACGCAGCGCGAAGCTTGATCAATTCATACACCGTATGGTTGACAAGGGGAAGCTGCTCCTCGGCATCTGCCTCGGTATGCAGCTCATTTTCGAAGAAAGCACCGAAAACGGCTCTGCAAAAGGACTCGGTTTATTAGCCGGAAAAGCTGTGAGACTCAAAGACAGAGATGCCGAAGGAAACAAGCTGAAGGTGCCGCATATGGGCTGGAACCGGCTGACGTTTCACCAAACGTCTCCTTTGCTTTCGGAAGCGGAAGAAGGCTTCGTTTACTTTGTCCATTCCTATTATATAGACGGGATGGAAGACGGCGATCTTCTGGCAAGCGCTGAGTACGGCGTTCGTGTTCCGGCGGTCGTCGGGAAACGCAATGTCTTCGGTGCACAGTTTCACCCGGAAAAAAGCGGTACGGCCGGAATGGCGATCTTAACGCAATTTACAAAAATGGCAGCGGAACAGAAGGTGAAGAAATGAACGCTTTTACATTATATCCGGCAATCGATATGAGAAACGGCAAATGCGTCCGCCTCATCCAAGGCGATTACGGCAAGGAAACGATATACGGTGACTCTCCTTTAGACATGGCGGCGCAATTTGCAAACGAAGGTGCCGAATGGATTCATCTCGTGGACCTTGACGGCGCGAAAGCAGGCAGGAAAGTAAACGACAGGCATGTTCTTGACATTGCGCGGCAGCTTGATGTCAAAGTCGAGATCGGCGGCGGGATCCGTTCTGAAGCGGATGTGTACGGTTATTTATCACAAGGTGTTGATCGCGTTATTCTCGGCAGCTCGGCCGTTTCCGATCCGGCATTTGTGAAGAGCATGCTGAAACAATACGGCGGCAAAATCGCGATCGGTCTTGATGCAAGGAACGGATATGTCTCGACGGAAGGCTGGCTGGAAACATCCTCGGTAAGGGCGGCCGATCTGGGCCGTGAATTGGCGGCCGAAGGAGCGGAAACCTTCATTTTCACGGATATTGCAACTGACGGCATGCTGTCAGGACCGAACATCGAAAGCACCGTTCAGCTCGCAAAAGCAACGGGAAAAACCGTCATCGCTTCAGGCGGAGTCAGCTCAGTCGCCGACCTCACAGCACTGGCCCGCTTCAAAGACGCCGGCGTATCGGGAGCGATTATCGGAAAAGCGCTGTATACAAAACAATTTACATTAGCCGAAGCGCTCAGCGGGGTGAAGGACGCATGATCACGAAACGAATCATTCCGTGTCTCGATGTGAAAGAAGGCCGCGTCGTCAAAGGCATTCAATTTCTCGGGCTGAAAGATGCGGGCGATCCTGTCGAGCTGGCCGAAGCTTACGACAGGGAGGGCGCTGACGAACTTGTTTTTCTCGACATTTCCGCCTCTCACGAAGGCCGCAAGACGATGACAGACGTCGTAGAACAAGTTGCGGCAAAACTGGCGATTCCGTTTACGGTCGGCGGCGGAATCAATCAATTAAGCGATATGAAACGGATGCTTCGCGCCGGCGCTGATAAAGTATCTGTTAATACAGCGGCCGTCCTCCGCCCCGAGCTGATTACGGAAGGAGCAGATTTTTTCGGCTCGCAATGCATCGTAGCGGCGATTGACGCAAAGTATGATGAAGATTCGGATTGCTATAAAGTGTACACACACGGCGGCAGACAGAAAACCGAGTGGGAAGTCACGGCCTGGGCAAAAGAAGCCGTCAGCCGGGGAGCGGGTGAAATCCTGCTGACAAGCATGGACGCAGATGGTGAGAAAACAGGCTTTAATCATACGCTCACACAGCTTGTCACACGTGCCGTCCCGGTGCCCGTCATTGCGTCAGGGGGAGCCGGCAGCGCGCGCCATATGCTTGAAGCCTTCACGATCGGTGAAGCGGACGCCGCGCTTGCAGCTTCCATTTTCCATTACAAAGAGACATCTATAAAAGAAGTGAAAGATTATATGAAGAAACACGGGGTGAATGTGAGATGAAACGGGCAGATGAACTGCGGTTTGACGAGGCCGGACTGATTCCCGCCATCGTGCAGGATGCGGCAAGCAAAGAAGTACTGACACTGGCTTATATGAATCGTGAATCCTACGAAAAAACGATAGAAACGAAAGAAACCTGGTTTTACAGCCGTTCACGCGGGGAGCTGTGGCATAAAGGAGCGACGTCGGGGAATACCCAAAAGGTGAAAGCCATCCGCTATGATTGCGATCAAGATGCTCTTGTCGTGCTTGCGGAGCCTTCAGGACCCGCATGCCATAAGGGAAGCTACAGCTGCTTTTCTTCGGAAAAAGCGGACGCGCAGGATCGTTTCGGCATCTTAAATGAACTGGAAAGCGTAATCGCCAAACGGCAGGCGGAGATGCCTGACGGAGCCTACACAACGTATCTGTTTCGGGAAGGCGTCGATAAAATCCTCAAAAAAGTCGGCGAAGAAGCCGCAGAGGTTATTATCGCCGCGAAAAACCGGGACCATGAAGAATTAAAATGGGAAGCGGCGGATCTGCTGTATCATTTGCTCGTTCTTCTGCGTGCGCAGTCGCTTCCTTTGGACGACGTGCTTGACGTTCTTGCAAAACGCCATTCAGCATCTGAGTAAAACAAACCTCACGGAGAGATCCGTGAGGTTTTTAATCTGTCAAACTTAAACATTCAATTAAATATTCCTTATTTCCGCAACCGGAGGCAGGTGAATTTGATAATATTGACTAATAGAGTTTATTTTGGTTTTTGTCAAAAATGTACGTTTTGTTCATATTCCGTTCATGCACATCCGTTATAGTATAAACAGTGATATAGGAGGAAAACATATGCCGAATAAACAACCAAAACCTAAAGGGAAATTCAGCTCATTCTTTTCATTAGTCAAAAAAACAAAACCATCATACGGTATGCTGGCCTTCGCGCTGTCTCTCAGTATTGTGACAACGCTCGTCAGCCTGCTGATTCCGCTATTGACAAAGCAGCTCGTTGACGGCTTTTCCATGTCGTCGCTGTCAGGCGTGCAAATCGGAATCATCGCAGCCGTGTTTATCGTACAGGCCGCATTAAGCGCCTACGCCACCTACGCCCTGAACTACAGCGGCCAGAAAATCATCTCGGGACTGCGTGATTTGTTGTGGCAGAAATTAATTAAACTGCCCGTCTCTTATTTTGACAAAAACGCCACGGGAGAAACGATCAGCCGTGTCACCAATGACACAATGGTGGTAAAAGAGCTGATCACAAACAATATCAGCGGATTTATTACCGGAATCATTTCCGTTATCGGGTCACTGACGATCTTATTTTTCATGAACTGGAAGCTCACATTGCTTGTGCTGATCGTCGTGCCGCTGGCTGCGGTGATTTTAGTGCCGATCGGCCGGAAAATGTTTAAAATTTCTCGGGAAACACAGGATGAAACGGCGAGATTCACCGGATTATTAAACCACATCCTCCCGGAAATCAGGCTTGTAAAAGCGTCAAACGCTGAAGAAGCGGAATACGGACGCGGAAAAGCAGGCATCATGGCACTCTTTAAACTCGGGCTGCGTGAGGCGAAGGTGCAGTCGCTCGTAGGCCCGCTTATTACACTTGTATTAATGGCGGCGCTGGTCGCTGTCATCGGGTACGGCGGGATGCAGGTGTCATCCGGTGAATTGACAGCCGGCGCACTCGTTGCCTTTATCCTGTATTTGTTTCAGATCATTATGCCGATGGGCCAGATCACTTCATTTTTCACACAGCTTCAAAAATCCGTCGGCGCAACGGAACGGATGATTCATATTCTTGCAGAAAAAGAAGAAGATATCCAAACCGGAAAAGCCATTGAAAACGCGGATCAGCCGATTAAGCTCGAACAAGTCTCATTCGGCTACAAAACAGATCAAACCATCTTAAAAGACATTACGGCTACGATTGAGGCCGGCAAAGTCACCGCGATCGTCGGACCGAGCGGCGGCGGAAAAACAACGTTATTTAAGCTGCTTGAACGATTCTACAATCCGACTGCGGGCAGCATCCTGCTCGGAAATGAACCGATTGATGCGTATTCCCTTGAGTCATGGCGGGAGCATATCGGCTACGTGTCGCAAGAAAGCCCGTTAATGTCAGGCACCATCCGCGACAATATCTGCTACGGATTAAAACGCGAGGTGACTGATGAGGAACTGAGGCAAGCGGCTGACATGGCCTACGCCCTGCAATTTATTGAAGACTTACCGAAGAAATTTGAAACCGAGGTCGGTGAGCGGGGAATTATGCTTTCAGGAGGACAGCGCCAGCGCATCGCCATTGCCAGAGCTCTCCTTCGTAACCCGAGCATTCTGATGCTTGATGAAGCGACATCAAGTCTGGACAGCCAATCTGAAAAATGGGTGCAGCAGGCGCTGGAAGTTCTAATGAAAGGCCGCACCACGATTGTGATTGCCCACCGTTTATCCACGGTTGTGGATGCAGATCAGCTTCTCTTTGTCGAACAGGGTGAAATCACCGGACGGGGCACACACCATGAATTAATGGCATCCCATTCGTTGTACCGCGATTTTGCGGAGCAGCAGCTGAAGCTGAATGCCGACTTAGAAAACAAAGCTGTGTAAAGCAAGACTTTATGAATAAAAAGCAGCTGAAAAAGCTGCTTTTTATTTTGCAGCCGGAATCCTATTCATTGGAAGCGAGGGTTAAATGATGAAAAAACGCACAAAGATTTTTTATTGTCACGCGGCCTTACTGCTCGTATTTATGACTGCCGGGTGTACGGGTGGTAACGATGAAGAGCCGAGCCATTCTTCAAGTCCGGCCGGAGAAAGCAGCGGCATCAAAAAGGCTGAAACAGCATCAGCGGCAGAAAAAAAAGAACCCGTAAACAAAGATTCACATCACGTCTCTGCGGACAAAAGCGAACCGGATAACATGTCGGCAGATTATTCTCCTCTGCAAATTGAATATGCCCGCATCTGGCTGCAGCTTGGGGAAAATCAGCAGATAGATGAATTGAACGTTCGCCGCATTCCGGCCGGAGCACTCGTCAACCCTGACGATCACACGAGCGCCCGCTATCCGGAAGATGTTACGCAGTTAGCAGGCTCCCGGTTAATCGATGGGTCAGTCACTTACAGCAGCAATGGTGACGGCACCATTCAGGTATACAATGTTCCTTTGCGCTGGGAGTCTCGTGAAGATACTGATCAAGGCGTAATGAAAGAAGTGACGGAGGAAATGATCCGCCATACAAAAAAAGTGTCTGTCGATACAGGAGACAATGAAAAAATAAGACGGTTAATAGACATCATGTCGATTCATTAAAAGAAGACAGGCAAAAAAGCAGAAGGAGGGATTTTCATGGCTGTCATATTGGTTGCGGATGATGACCGCCATATCCGTGAGCTTGTCCGCCTTATGATGGAGCAGAGCGGTTTTGACGTCGCAGAAGCGGAAGACGGGGAAGCGGCGGTGCGGCTGATCGAATCAGCACCTATAGATCTCATCATACTGGATGTGATGATGCCGAAAATGGACGGGTTTGAAGTCAGTGAAGCCGTCCGCAGCTTTACGGACATTCCGATTTTGATGCTGACGGCAAAAGGCGAAACGCTGGACAAAGTGCAAGGTTTTACTTCCGGAGCGGATGATTATCTCGTCAAACCGTTTGAGCCGCTTGAGCTGGAAGCAAGGGTCAAAGCATTGCTGAAACGGTACCGGATCACCGCTGAAAAACTGCTGACCATCGGAACGGTCACATTAGATAAGCAATCCCGCACCGTAACGCGCGGCGGCGGAGCGGGATTGACACTGCCCCGGCGTGAATTTGAGCTTTTATTTAAGCTCGCCGGTTATCCGAATAAGACGTTTTCAAGAGAACAATTAATAGAAGATATTTGGGGCTTTGATTATGAAGGTGACGAGCGGACGGTTGATGTGCATATTAAAAGGCTGAGAGAACGGTTTCCGGAAAAAGACTATCCGTTTGCCATCCATACGGTGCGGGGGCTCGGCTATCGGTTTGTGGTGACGGAATGAAACGGATCTTCAGAACGGCTGGAAAAATCATCATCCTTCTCACCGTCACCGCATTCTTATGGCTGGCGGCTCACCTGATCGTTCAGGGATTCGGTCTCATATGGCCGATTTTGCTTGTGCCCTACGCCGAGCAGATTCTGACGCTTTGGCTTGTTTTCGGCCTGCTGTTTATAACGATGTTTATCTTTTCAAAGTCAGCACGCGAAAGGCATCATGCGATCTGGGATTCGCTGACCGCCACGATCAAGCAAATGTCGAGCGGCAACTTCACAGCGGCCGCTTCCCGGAAAATGGAGAAGATTGAGCGGAACCACCCCGTGACGAAATTGGCTGATGAACTGTCGACACTCGCCGCGGAACTGAGTGAAATGGAAAAACTGAAACAAGAATTTATTTCGAACGTTTCCCATGAAATCCAAACCCCGCTTACTTCATTAAAGGGCTACGCGCATCTCCTGAAAAAACCGGATTTATCATATGAGGAGCGTGGGCGCTACTTACACATCATCGAAACAGAAACAGAACGATTATCAAAAATCAGTGAAAATCTGCTGAAGCTCACTGCGCTCGAACGCCAAACCGAACCGATACAAAAAAAACCGTTCCGCATTGACAAACAGCTGCGGCGCACCATATTGACCTGTGAGCCTGAGTGGTCCGCCAAACAGATTGAGTTTCTCATTGATTTACAGGAGTCGTATGTGTACGGAGATGAAGCGCTGCTCAGCCAAGTATGGATGAATCTGATTCACAATGCCGTAAAATTTACCGGTGAAGGCGGCCGCATTTCCGTTAAAATTGCAGATCTGCCGGGAGCGGCGGCTGTCGAAATCGCCGACGACGGAATCGGAATGGAGCCTGAACAGGCGGAGCGTGTATTTGAACGGTTTTATAAAGCGGATAAGGCGAGAAATGCAGGAGGAAGCGGGCTCGGCCTGTCCATCGCCCAAAAAATCGCAGAGCTGCACGGCGGTTCGATAGAGGTTGAGAGCAAGCGCGGCGAAGGAACCCTTTTCCGCGTCATTCTTCCAGCCGAGCCTCGTGAAAAAAACAGCTAAAATCTGGTCGAACCAGCCAGTAAAAAACGAAGCCGATCCTGTCTTTTGAACTATTGAGGCGAAACCGTTTTATGGTATACTACTGACGGTAATACGTATAAAACGGAGGATATTTGTGGGAAAACACACTTCTGAACAGAAAAAGCACGCGCAAATTGTCCAGCTGCTTCAGGATGGACAATATTTTTTTCATAAAGGCTTAAAAGCATATAGAGAGCGGAATTTAAAACGGGCCAGCAAACTGATTCAGCGGGCCGTCCACCTTGAGCCGAATGATTCCGAAATGCTGTCCCGGCTGGCCGTCATTTATTCTGAAATGGGCCACTACCAGCAGTCAAATGAGCTGTTCGACTTTATTTTGGTGAACCTGAAAGAAGAAATGCCCGAGTGTCATTACTTTAAAGCGAATAATTTCGCGCATTTGGGACTCTTTCAGGAAGCATACAAAGAAGCGGCGGCTTATTCAGATGCCGATCCGGACGGGGAATTCAGCGAAGAGATTGAAAGTCTGATGGAGCTTTTGGATTTCGGCGAAGCGGGTGAAAACGAATCGCTCTATGACCAGGATGAACTGCTGATCAGGCAGGATCGGGCAAAAACGCTTCTTGAGAGCGGCCAGCTTCATGAAGCGGTTGTCATGCTTGAAGAGATTACGGCCGATTACCCCGAGCTTTGGTCCGCATACAACAACCTGGCGCTCGCTTACTTTTACTCAGGCAATGTCACAAAAGCGAAACAAACGGTATTCGAAGTGCTTGAGAAAAATGAAGGCAATCTCCATGCCCTGTGCAACCTCCTTGTATTCTGCTATTACGAGAGGGAAGATGAAAAAGTCGGAGAATTGAGCGGAAAACTCGCCAATGTGTATCCGATTTTATTCGAACAGCGCTATAAGCTGGGGGCGACGCTTGCACTTGTCGGCAGACATGATCTCGGTTATAAATGGCTCCGTTCTCTTTACAAAAGCGGGTTTGAAGGCGACGAAACGTTTTATTACTGGCTTGCCGCTTCAGCCTACGGAACAGGCCGCACAGAATTTGCGGAAACCATTTGGAAAAAGGCCGAAGCCGAATTTCCCGAATCAGATCGGCCCGCGCCTTGGGCGGAGCGGCAGGAACCGCTGCCTGCTTCACTTGAACAGCGGCTTGCCGCCTATTATATCAGCAGCGCTGAAGGAGAGCGGAACCAGCTTGAAAAAGTTCTGACGGCAAAACGCGCCGTTTCACCGTTTGAACAAGATTTCGTCAGACTGCTGCTTTCCGGTGAAAAAGGCGCTTCAGGCGTCTCCGGTGATGCGCTGTTCACGTATCGGACGGTCAAGCTGCTGGAGAAAGCGGAAGCCGACAGTTTAAAAACTGACGTCATGAGCTGCTGGGTTTTTCACGTCATTCAGCACATCCGCGCCGCCGCTGCCGTACAGAATGAGCGGGCGTGGGCAGCAGCCATCGCATATGTATGGAAAGAAGCAAACGGCGAAAAAACGACGAAAAAAGAAACGGCAGCCGTTTACGGTATAACGCCGGCAACACTTTCGAAATACATCAGACAAATAGACGATATATTAGAATAAAACCGATTCTTTCTATATAAAGAGTCGGTTCTTTTTTTATCAGAAAGGGGCAAAACAGAACTTTACCGCCGAATAAAGAGGTATTCATACGTATTTTTTTGCTTTTCGAATCGAAATCAGGCCGTAATCACCGTTTATTTTGCAAAATATGAGATTTGCAATCACATTGAAATATAACTGTAATAAAAATTGTCGAAACATGATGGTATAATGAGTCTCGTACATAAGAGATTAGTTTATTTTACATGTGCTGTATAATCTATACCAATTTAAAAGATTTAAAGATTCATACATAAAAATCATCAGCCTCACGGGTATGTGAGGGAGCGTAACTTTGATGTTCATAATAGAATTCCAAATGAGAACAGGTTTAAAGTAAAAGGGAGGAAAGAAAAAGTGAAAAAGAGTTTATTAACACTTGGTTTGGCTTCCGTCATCGGGACAAGCAGTTTTTTGATCCCGTTTACAAAAACTGCATCGGCGGAAACATTAGACAGCAAAAAAGCAAAAATCGAAAGCAAGCAATCTGAGGTGGCTTCAAGCCTTGAAGCAAAAGAAAGAGAATTGTCTAAGCTTCAGGACAAGCAGGCTAAGATTGAAAAAGAACTGAAAGACATTAACGCTAAAGCGTTGGATACAAGCAATAAAATCGAAGATAAAAAAGCTGAAAACGAAAAAACGAAAAAGCAGATCGCTGATTTGAAAAAAGAAATCAAAGAAACAGAAGCGCGTATTGAAAAACGCAATGAAATCCTGAAAAAACGCGTTCGTTCTTTACAGGAAAACGGCGGTTCTCAAGGATACATAGATGTTCTTTTAGGGGCGACAAGCTTCGGAGACTTCATTTCCCGTGCGACTGCGGTATCTTCTATCGTTGACGCGGATAAAGAGCTGATCAAACAGCAGGAGCAGGATAAAGCGAAACTCGAAGACGCAGAAGCTGAACTTAACGTGAAGCTGAAAAAAGTTCAAGATGATCTTGCGAAACTTGAGTCTATGCAAAAAGACCTGAACAAACAGCTTGATCAGAAAGACAAGCTTTTCGACGAAGCGAAAAACGGTCAGAAAAAAGCGGCTTCCGCTATCTCTGATCTGAAAAAAGAAGCATCAAAGCTTGCAAACGAAAAAGCTGATACTGAAAAAGAACAGAAGCGCATTAAAGCTGAGCAGGCTGCAGCGGCTGCCCTGATCAAAAAACAGGAAGAAGCGCAAAAAGCTTCTGAAGACCAAAACCAAAAAGATGACAGCCAGCCGGCACCGGCGGTTAAAACTGTGAAAAAAGCGGCTGTTTCAACATCATCTGATTCATCTGACAGCTCAAGCAAACCGAAGAGCACTTCAGGCGGATCATCTCATAACAGCGGCGGTTCAGATGATTCTGACGGCGGATCTGTTATTTCAAATTCAGGCGGTATTGAAGGCGCGATCAGCGTAGGTTCAAGCCTTGTGGGTCAATCCCCGTACAAATTCGGCGGCGGACGCACTCAATCTGATATTAACAACCGTATTTTTGACTGCTCTTCATTCGTACGCTGGGCTTATGCTAACGCAGGCGTTAACCTCGGACCTGCAAGCGGCACAAACACAGATACATTAATCGGAAGAGGTAAAGCAGTAAGCGCGTCTGACATGAAACGCGGAGACTTAGTATTCTTCAATACGTATAAAACAAACGGCCACGTCGGCATCTACTTAGGTAATGGAACGTTCCTGAACGATAATACATCACACGGTGTATCCATTGATTCTATGAGCAACCCTTACTGGAAGAAAGCATTCAACGGCAATGTAAGACGTGTCGTGCAATAATGAATAAGACAAGGGCCTTCTATCCCGGAAGGCTCTTTCTTTATTTGTATACCCGCTCAGGAGCTGCCTAATCACGGTTTCTTAGAAAAATGAGCAAAAAAATAGCGAATTGCCCTCAGATTTAATAGGATATGGGTAAGGAATACGATTGATGGGGATTCTTAGTCATATAGGGTGCGCCCCATTTCGAAAAGGAGTGAATCATGGTGTCAGAAGAAAAAATTTATGATGTGATCATTATCGGCGCGGGTCCGGCGGGGATGACCGCTGCTGTTTACACATCACGAGCGAACTTATCCACATTAATGATCGAAAGAGGAATTCCGGGCGGCCAGATGGCCAACACGGAGGATGTTGAAAACTATCCGGGTTTTGAAAGCATTCTCGGCCCTGAACTTTCTAATAAAATGTTTGAACATGCGAAAAAATTCGGTGCGGAATATGCGTACGGCGATATTAAAGAAATCGTTGACGGCAAAGAATATAAAACGGTCAAAGCCGGTTCAAAAGAATATAAAGCGCGAGCCATCGTCATTTCTGCCGGAGCGGAATACAAAAAGATCGGCGTTCCCGGCGAAAAAGAACTGGGCGGCCGCGGCGTATCGTACTGCGCGGTTTGTGACGGCGCATTCTTTAAAAATAAAGAGCTTGTCGTTGTCGGCGGCGGAGACTCCGCCGTTGAAGAAGGCGTCTATCTGACACGCTTCGCTTCAAAAGTCACCATCGTTCACAGACGTGACAAATTGCGGGCGCAAAGCATTCTTCAGGCGCGTGCCTTTGACAATGAGAAAATTGACTTCAAATGGAACAAAACCGTAAAAGAAATCCATGAGGAAAACGGAAAAGTCGGTAAACTTACTCTTGTGGATACCGTGACGGGAGAAGAGGAAGAATTCAAAGCTGACGGCGTCTTTATTTATATCGGTATGCTTCCGCTTTCTAAACCGTTCGAAAACTTGGGCATCACAAATGAAGAAGGCTACATTGAAACAAACGCTCAAATGGAAACAAAAGTTCCAGGCATTTTCGCCGCGGGAGACATCCGTGAAAAAACGCTCCGCCAGATCGTAACGGCGACAGGCGACGGAAGTATTGCGGCTCAAAGCGTTCAGCATTATGTGGAAGAGCTTGAGGAAACGCTCAAAACCGTTAAATAATCACTGTAATGTTCAGTTTTTGAATCGTTACTGTGTTTTAATTACGCTGTAACACGGGTGAAACACTGATGTCTTAAGATGAATGTAGTAATTGACCCCCTTTTTAATGAATACACTTTGGCACGGATTCCAGTATCCGTGCCCTTTTTTTGCGATTTTCTGTTTTCTGTCAAATAAAAGAAAAGGATGTCGGTGTCTCTGCATTGTGAGAGACATGCCGAAACGGTATAATGAAGAGACGATGATTTGTTGAGAAGGTTAGGTGACGTACTTGTGCAAAGAGTGACAAATTGTGTGCTGCAGACAGATGATCAGGTTCTCCTTCTCCAAAAGCCGAGACGGGGCTGGTGGGTCGCGCCCGGCGGGAAGATGGAAAGCGGCGAATCCGTCAGAGATTCCGTCATCAGAGAGTACAGAGAAGAGACGGGCATTTATATACTAAATCCGCAGTTAAAAGGCGTGTTTACCTTTATTATTAAGGAACAGGAACAAATCGTGTCAGAGTGGATGATGTTTACTTTCGTCGCCGACTCGTACACGGGGCGGAATGTCGCTGAATCAGAGGAAGGCGTTCTGAAGTGGCATGACGTAAAAGATATCCACAGCCTTCCGATGGCCCCCGGAGACGGGCATATCCTTGATTTTATGATCAAGGGCCAAGGGCTTTTGCACGGCACCTTTACGTATACGCCGGACTTCGAGCTGCTCAGCTATCGTTTAGATCCGCAGCTTATCAAATAAAAGAAAGACCGCAGGGGGGAGAAAGATGAGTATGAATGAAAACCATGATATTCAGCTCGTCATCATTACGGGAATGTCTGGAGCGGGGAAAACCGTCGCCATTCAAAGCTTTGAGGATCTCGGCTATTTTTGCGTCGACAATCTGCCGCCTTCCTTGCTGCCGAAATTTTTGGAGCTGATGAAAGAATCAAGTTCAAAAATGAGCAAGGTCGCGCTTGTCATGGATCTGCGGGGACGTGAATTTTTTGACAGGCTGATTGAGGCGCTGGACGAAATGGCGGAAAATCCGTGGATTACACCGCGCATTCTCTTTTTAGACGCTAAGGATTCCATCCTTGTGACGAGATACAAAGAAACGAGGCGTTCTCACCCGCTGGCCGCTACCGGGCTTCCTCTCGAAGGAATCGCGCTGGAACGCCAGCTGCTTGAAGAATTGAAAGGGCGCTCTCAGCTGATCTATGACACATCGGATATGAAACCGCGTGATCTGCGTGAAAAAATCGTGGCGCATTTCGCCACGAACCAAGGTGAAACATTTACAGTGAACGTGATGTCATTCGGTTTCAAATACGGGCTTCCGATAGATGCCGACCTCGTGTTTGATGTAAGGTTTCTGCCGAATCCGTTCTACATTGAAAGCATGAGGCCGCTTACGGGGAAAGATGAGGAAGTGTCATCCTATGTGATGAAGTGGAACGAAACACAAAAGTTTATTGAAAAGCTTGTTGATCTGCTCGGCTTTATGCTTCCGTCTTATAAGCGGGAAGGTAAAAGCCAGCTTGTCATCGCGATCGGCTGTACGGGCGGCCAGCACCGCTCCGTCACGCTCGCTGAGTATTTGGCTGACTATTTTAAAAAAGATTTCTATACTCATGTCACTCACCGGGACATTGAAAAGAGAAGCCGGAAATGAATAAGAAGCCGAAAATCGCAATCTTCGGCGGCGGAACGGGTCTGTCCGTGCTGCTTCGGGGGTTAAAGCATAAGCCCGTTGATATTACGGCGATTGTGACAGTTGCTGATGACGGCGGAAGTTCAGGCCGTCTGCGGGATGAACTTCAAATTCCGCCGCCGGGTGACATCCGTAACGTACTGGCCGCTTTGTCAGATGTTGAGCCGCTCGTTGAAAATCTGTTTCAGCACCGTTTCAACAAAGGAAGCGACTTAACCGGACATTCGCTCGGCAATTTGATTTTGGCAGCGATGACAAATATAACCGGTGATTTCTTTCACGCTGTCACCGAAATGAGCAAGGTGCTGAATGTCCGCGGCAGAGTGCTGCCGGCTGCCAACACCAGTGTCGTTCTTCACGCTGAAATGGAGGACGGGCAGGTCGTCTCCGGAGAATCGACAATCCCTTCTTACGGCCAGCGGATTAAACGGGTGTTTCTTACGCCTGAAAAAATTGATCCGCTCCCGGAAACGATTGACGTCATCCGTCAGGCCGATTTAATCATTATCGGTCCGGGAAGCCTGTACACAAGCATTCTTCCGAATCTGCTCGTACCGAAAATCGGAGAGGAAGTCGTCAAGGCTGCGGCCAAAAAAGTATATATATGCAACGTCATGACGCAGCCCGGAGAGACGCTGCAATACAGTGCGGCCGACCATGTCAAGGCGCTGAACGATCATATGGAGCAGCCGTTTATCGACACGATCTTAATCAACAACGAGGAGATCCCTGACGAAATCAAAAGCAAATATGCGAAAGAGCTGGCCCGGCCCGTCGACTTCAATGTTGAAAAGCTGAAATCCATGGGGCTTGAGGTCATCAGGGATCAGATTATCACGTATAAAAATGGCGTAATCCGTCACGATACACATAAAGTGGCTTCTCTTCTTGTCGATTTATTAAGGGACTAGAGGCCTTTTGAAATGAGGTGGCTAATATGTCATTTGCATCGGAAACAAAAAAAGAACTGACGAACCTGGAAGTGAAGGACTGCTGCGCCAAGGCGGAGCTGTCCGCGCTGATTCGGATGAACGGTTCACTGTCATTTTCAAACCGCCATCTCGTGCTTGACGTTCAAACCGAAAATGCGGCGATTGCCCGCCGCATTTATACATTGCTGAAGAAACAATATGATGTATCGGTCGAACTGTTAGTCAGAAAAAAAATGCGGCTGAAAAAAAACAATGTTTATATTGTGCGCTTTTCTGAAAATGCAAAGCTGATTTTAGAGGAATTGAAAATCCTCGGAGAGAACTTTGTATTTGAACGGAATATTTCTGAGGAACTGGTGGCGAAACGCTGCTGCAAACGTTCTTATATGAGAGGGGCGTTTTTGGCGGGGGGATCTGTGAATAATCCCGAAACATCGTCGTACCACTTGGAAATCTTCTCGCTTTATAAGGAACATAACGATTCATTATGCGCGCTGCTGAATGAATTTCATCTGAACAGCAAAACGCTTGAACGGAAAAAAGGCTATATTACGTATTTAAAAGAGGCGGAAAAAATCACTGAATTTCTGAATGTCATCGGCGCTCACAATTCACTGCTGCGTTTTGAAGATGTGCGGATTGTCAGAGATATGAGAAACTCAGTGAACCGCCTCGTCAATTGTGAAACAGCAAACTTAAACAAAACCATCGGTGCTTCGCTCAGACAGGTGGAAAATATTAAATACATTGATGAACGGATCGGTCTTGAAGCGCTGCCGGAAAAGCTTCGCGAAATTGCGCAGCTGCGGATTGATTATCAGGAGGTCACGCTGAAAGAACTGGGGGAAATGGTTGCAAGCGGGAAAATCAGCAAATCCGGCATCAATCACAGGCTGAGAAAGCTCGATGAAATCGCAGAACAGCTGCGTACAGGACAAAGCATCACTTTGAAATAACCGTACAGAAAAGGGGAGATCTTATGGTTCAGGAGAAAGTGGAAGTGCGTTTAAAGACGGGATTACAGGCGCGCCCCGCTGCATTGTTTGTACAGGAGGCAAATCGTTTTGCATCAGATGTGTTTCTTGAGAAAAACGGCAAGAAAGTGAATGCCAAAAGCATTATGGGATTAATGAGTCTGGCGGTCAGCACGGGGACGGAAGTCACTCTGATCGCTGAAGGCGACGATGAAAAGGAAGCGCTGGAAAAGTTGTCCGCTTATGTGCAGGAAGAAGTGTAAACACTTTGTAAGGGGGACGGAACGATGAATGAGTTTCTGAAAGATTGTTATCAAACGATAGGCTGGGAAAAGGATTCCCTCGATTTCAGCAACCTGCCGGAGTTTTTAAAGGCGCTCGCATATCGGTTTCCGTTTGAAAATCGCGCGGTTTTGTCCAAAAAAGAATATGACGTCACGAAAGAAGGACTGTGGCGGCACATGGTGAAGGAACCTCATGGCGGCCTTTGTTATGACTTGAACGGACTGCTTTATTTCATCCTGAAAGATGCCGGATTTGATGTCAAATTGATCCGCGGAACGGTCTGGAAAAACGGCTGGGCGCTGCCCGGCACACATGCGGCCGTACTTCTTTCCGCCGGGGGGAATGAGTACATCGCTGATGCAGGCTTCGGCCTCAATCTCGCCATGCAGCCTGTGCCGATGTCGGGAGACGAGACGGTATCAGCGGCCGGAGCGTTCCGCGTGAGGATAGAAGAGACGGAATTCGGGACATACCTGCTTGAAATGAACAAAGGGGACGGCTGGCAGACAGGTTACGCATTTTCCCTTGAAGAAATCGATGAAAAGGACCTCAAGTCTATGAAACAAACAATCTTTGAACATGAACGCTCTCCTTTCAACAAACGCCTGCTTGCTTCTAAGCGGACACCGGAAGGGCACATGGTTCTGTCTGAACGCAATATAACAATAAAAAAACACGATGGCACGGCGGAAAACAGCAGAATAGACCGATCAGAGTTTGAAGAAAAATTTACTGCTCATTTTATATGAAGCTCGCAGGTTCTCTGCAAAAAAAACGGCCTCCGCAGGGAAGCCGTTTTTTGTATGTGTTTATCTCATTTTTGTAAAGGTTTTATAATGATCTGTCGTCTTATAAATCAGCCAGTCGCTTGAGTAAAGAATCCGGTCTGAATTTCTGAAGCCTGATGTATAGTTAATATCCGCTTCACGCCACGTCCGTCCGCTTTTGGCAGGGAGTTTGCCTTCCCTGTTTGAGAAGATGTCTCCGCCGATGCTTTTCCCCGGAGCGACGTCTGCAAGATTCCCCTTTGATGCCACCCAGCCGAGGGCCTGCGCTTCTGACTTTTTAATGTAATTATCAGGAAGCCTATGATAAGTCTGAAGATAATCCGCAACCCCGTCAAACGTGTTGATAACCTGTGCTTCAGTGTGCGCCTTGTGAGAAGATGTATCCGTCTTGGCAGCCGTGGAAAACAGCATCCCCGCCGCGGAGAACAGCACCAGCAAACAAACGGAAATCCACGATAATCGTTTTTTCAAAGCAATACCTCCCATTTTTATCATGTGAAGCTGATTCCTTTTCATTGTATCAGCATCGAGAGAAAGGAATAGAAAGAATTTAAAAATAGTCCTTTTGATCTAGCGAAAAATAAACCCCGGCTGAAACGGCCGGGGTTTTTCATCTCATTGAAATTCCTTCGTGAGGTTTTTCGGCGTTTTTCCGTATACGGCGTCTATCATGTTTTGTGCGGCCTGCTTGAACATATTCAAACGGATTTTTGCCGTTGCTGACCCGATATGCGGAAGCAATGTGACGTTTTCCAGCTGCAGGAGCGGATTGTCTTCGGCGATCGGCTCTTTTTCAAACACATCTAAACCGGCGCCTTTTATCCAGCCCTCCTGCAATGCGCGGATGAGCGCTTTCTCATCAACCGTCTTTCCCCGGGAAATATTGACGAAACATGCCGTATCTTTCATATATTTAAATTCCCGCTCTCCCATCATATGATACGTTTCGTCAGTAAGCGGCGTAATTAAAAGCACAAAGTCTGATGTTTTCAGCAGTGTATCTAAGTCGGCATATGTAACCCCGAGTTCCTTCTCAGCGTCCGGTTTTCTGCTGCGGTTATAATACAGCACGTCCATATCGAAGCCGAATTTTGCCCGTTTGGCAGCTTGTTCACCGATTCTGCCCATGCCGATAATTCCTAATGTCTGATGGTGGACATCCATACCGAAAAGAGATTCTTCCTCAACGGTTCCCCATTTGCCGGCGCGGACGAATCGATCCAATTCGGCAACCCGTCTGGCGGAAGACAGGATTAATGAAAAAGCCAGATCAGCGACAGTGTCATCTAAGGTGTACGGCGTATGCGTGCCGACAACCCCGCGTCTTTTCATTTCTTCAATATTAAAATTATCATAGCCGACAGAATTATTGCTGACGACCTTCAGCTTCGGCGCGTGATCCAGTAAATCACTGTCAATCGCCGTTCCGGATGTCAGCAGCCCTTCAGCATCTTTCATTTTTTCGTACAGTTCCTCTTTTGGAATGGTATCTTCTTTCCAGATGTCATACCGGCAATGCTCGCCTATCATTTGTTCGACTTCCGGCGGTATCGGTTTCGCGATGAATACATAGGGTTTCAACGGGCTTCTCCTCCTTTGTCTTTCTTCTCTATTTTATTATATAAGAGAAGCGGTAACGTGAGAAATATTCAAACGCATTACGATAAATTTCTGGTTCTTTTGAACTTAAAATGAAAGAAAAAGAAATGTACATGCTTGATTTCTCCAAACAATAACAGAATCCGCCTATATTTCTGAAGGCAAAATGAGCGGAACCGCTGTTTTCAAAAGCTTTATAGGTTGGTGTAAAGATAAATTTTATTATTTTTGAAAGATATAAATGAACATAATCTGAATTTACAGTCAAATTATCGTGTCTTTTTTTGAAAGCGCTTTTGAGGCCTTTTTCTGTGCTATAATTCCTTACTGTAAGCTGGGTAAGAAGGCTTGCAATACAATCGGATGGGAGATGAATAGAAAAATGGTTTCTTTATCAAGCATTTTGGAGCACAACCAGCAGTTTGTCCAAGAAAGGAAATATGAACCTTACCAAACGACAAAATTCCCGAAAAAAAAGCTTGTCATCGTATCCTGTATGGATACAAGGCTGACGGAGCTTCTGCCGCAGGCGATGGGACTCAGAAACGGCGATGCCAAAATCATAAAAAACGCGGGAGCCATTGTTTCTCACCCATTTGGAAGTGTCATGCGGAGCATTTTGGTTGCCGTTTATGAACTGCAGGCAGAGGAAGTCTGCATCATAGGTCACCGCGAGTGCGGAATGTCGGGATTAAATGCGGCTTCCATATTAAATAAAGCGAAAGAGCGCGGCGTGGAGGACAAATGTCTCAGCCTTCTGCAGCATGCGGGAGTCGATTTGGAAACATGGCTGACCGGTTTTCACAGCGTCGAAGAAAGCGTGGCCCACAGCGTGAATATGGTCAGGCATCATCCGCTCTTGCCTGAAGAGGTGCCGGTGCACGGGCTGGTGATCGATCCGGGGACGGGGACGCTGGATGTAGTCGTTGACGGTTATGAAACAGTCAAAGGAGGATGCAGCTGACGATGCAATTTACCGGCAGATATCAGGGATACAATTTGCAGAAATTTCAGAAAGACCTAATCGCGGGAATTGTGGTGGGAATTGTAGCGATTCCACTGGGAATGGCCTTTGCCATCGCCTCGGGGGTCGGTCCGGAATACGGGCTTTACACCGTTATTGTGGCCGGAATTCTGATTTCGCTGTTGGGCGGCTCTAAATATCAGATCGGCGGGCCTACGGGGGCGTTTGTTCCCATTTTATTTGCCATTGTGATGCAGTATGGTTTTGAGAATTTACTTGTAGCCGGTTTTATGGCAGGCGTCATGCTCGTCCTGTTTGGCGTATTTAAGCTCGGAAAGATTATGAAATTCGTGCCGAAGCCGGTGATCGTCGGATTTACGGCCGGAATCGCGGTGCTGATTTTCTCGGAGCAGATTGCCCATTTTCTCGGTCTGCGCGATATCCAAAAGCATGAAAGCTTTATCCTCAACATTGCCGAAATCGGCAAGAAGATCGGAACCCTTAATTTATACAGCATCCTCATCGCGGGAATTGCTTTGGCCATTTTGCTGTTATCAGCCAGGCTGATGCCGAAGATTCCGGGCGCGCTTGTGGCGCTGCTTGTCTCTACAGCCGCGGCGGTCGTGTTTTTTCCTGACAAAATGGCGACAATCGGTTCTGCTTACGGGGAAATCCCGCGGCAGCTTCCGGCTTTCCAGCTTCCTGATTTCTCAATCGATAACATGATCATGATGTTTCCGTCGGCTCTGATCATTGCGCTTCTCGGCGGACTTGAGTCCATATTATCGGCGATGGTCGCGGACAATATGAAAGGATCACGGCATGACAGCAATAGGGAGCTTGTCGGGCAGGGCATCGCCAATATGGCAGCGCCGCTTTTCGGCGGTATACCGGCAACGGGAGCGATTGCGCGGACCGCAACAAATATTAAAAACGGCGCAGTTTCTCCGATTTCCGGTGTTGTCCACGGAGTCACCGTCCTCCTCGTCCTGCTCGTCTTCGCCCCGCTTGCAGTTCACGTACCGCTGGCAAGCATGGCGCCGGTATTGATGGTTGTGGCTTGGAACATGAGTGAGCGGAGGGAAGTCGCCAATATGATGCGGCTGAAAAACACTGATTCATTCGTACTGGCGGCAACCTTTTTGCTGACGGTTCTGTTTGATTTAATCATCGGCGTTTCTGCCGGTCTCGTGCTCGCTTTTGTTTTCTTTATCAGGAAAATGAGCGAATCAACACGTATCAAAACACCGCATGCCGCTGTCAAATCGGTTAAAAATGATTCGTCCGTCAGCACATATTCCATTGAAGGGCCGCTGTTTTTCGGTTCAATTGATTCACTGGAAACATCGCTGCTGGAGAGGCTTCAGGAAAAGCCGAAGACGCTTATTCTGCTGATGAATAATGTACATTACATGGATACCTCCGCAGAAGCGGTGCTGGGGAATGTGATGAACCGGATCAAACGGCATAACGGGAGATTGATGATCGTCGGATTGCAATCACAGCCGAGAGAGCTGATCCGGAAGACGGGGCTGTTTCATAAAATCGGGAAACAGCATTTCTTTGAGCATCAGGACGAGATAACGGGATAAATTCAGATACGGCCTGTCCATGAAAAAGCGGACAGGCCGTGTTTTTATTCGGTTTCAAAGCGCTTGATCAGTTTTTCCTGATGGGCTTTCATCGCATCTTCTAACGTGATGCCGTACTTATCGGCAAGGATGGCCAGATTTCCGAGGACGTCACCCATTTCTTCAATCAGCTCCTGCCTGCGTTCAGCCTGGGTCG
Organism: Bacillus sp. Pc3; assembly: GCF_000815145.1. NCBI lineage: Bacteria > Bacillati > Bacillota > Bacilli > Caryophanales > Bacillaceae > Bacillus > Bacillus sp. Pc3. Next base: position 2,697,537 of record NZ_CP010406.1, read on the forward strand.
CGTCTTTTTCATCCGGCCGGTCTCTGCCGATTTCATATGCTCTTACCGCTCGGGCGAGCTCACCCGCCTCTTCCATTAAAAAACCGATTCTGATAAATGGCCCGTACGCCGTCCATCCTCGTTTTTCATAAAAATCTTTCGTCCATTGTTCTGCTTCAGCCATCTGCATGTGAAACACTCCTTATGTCCTGTATGATTCTTATTGATATTATCATATAGAGATGGGACAATATATAGTGTGTTTTGATTTATTGATGTACATATATAGATGCGGAGATGAAAAAATGAAAACCATTTGTGTATTTGCGGGGTCAAACCCGGGGGTAAATGAAGAGTACAAACGCAAAGCGGCCGAACTGGGTGAATATATGGCGGAGCAGGGAATCGGCCTTGTTTACGGCGGTTCACGGGTCGGTCTGATGGGAACCGTCGCCGATGCGTTAATGGCAGGCGGCGGAAAAGCTGTCGGCGTCATGCCGAGCGGGCTGTTCAGCGGAGAGATTGTTCATCAGAATCTTACGGAACTGATTGAAGTCAGCGGTATGCATGAGCGGAAAGCGAAAATGAGTGAACTTGCCGATGGGTACATTGCCATGCCCGGCGGCTTCGGAACATATGAAGAGTTGTTTGAAGTGCTATGCTGGGCGCAAATCGGCATTCATCAAAAACCGATCGGACTGTACAATGTGAACGGGTATTTTGAGCCGATGATGAAGATGGTCAAGTACAGCATTCAGGAAGGATTTTCGAATGAGTCTCATTTAAAACTGATACACAGTTCCTCCCGGCCGGATGAGCTGATTGAGCAGATGAATCGGTATACATACCCGATTTTAGATAAGAAATGGCGGGAATTGTAAGGTGGAGGTCTGAAATTATGTTTCGGCGGCTGCATCTGATCCATTCTGATGGAAAATTCTCCGCCTATAGAATACCTTTTCTTTCTGGAAATCGTTTTCTCTTTCTCATGCGTATCACACCTTTCTTCATGATAAGACATATGTATGAGAATAAGATGAGAAAGAGAATGCTGTTGGGGTTGAAAGAAGAACATCCATTTCCTCAGAGGAGATGGATGTTTTGCGGTTTCCAGACTGTATGCGTTTACAACTTTTGTTGCACGAATGTTTCCTCCGATATGAAATCATCCTGCTGCATCTTTTGTTTTTTTGAACTGATTCCAAATATACCGACTGTCAGTGCACAAAGAAACCAGCAGCCTGTAAAAAACAAGAATACACTTAAAAATCCGTAGCCTGAATACAGGAAACTGACGACAAAGGGACCGGCTACATTCGCAAGACGTCCTACGCCGTAAGTGAGACCATTTCCAGAGGCCCTGGCTTCAACCGGATATAATTCCGGCGTATAGGCATATGCGATCGAACTGAACGTACGCTCAAACATATGCATGAGAAATCCGCATATGACAATGACCATCGGCAAAGGATTGATGCCGTAAAAGAATCCAAGCGCCATAATAATTAACGATAAAACAGAAATGGCCCACTTTCGATCCACACGGTCAGAGATTTGCGACGCAATGAGAGCGCCCAGCGGGGCACCGATCGTTCCCAGAGTGACGTATACGATAGACTCATCCATTGATACGCCTTCTTTTACCAAAAGGGTGGGAACCCACGTGCCAAAGCCTTGAATTGCAATCGTGGAAGCTGCCCACATCGTCATTAAAACAAAAGTTCTTCCTGCCAAAGGCTTTTGAAATAACGTCCGATATGGAACGGATTTTACAGCGGTTTGTCTGCTTCGCAGAGCCGGAGCTGGTTCAGGCAGTTCACCCTTTTCTTTTTCTGCTTTTGCCTCCAGTTCAAGCAGAATGCGGTGTGCTTGTTCGCTTTTTCCTTTCGTGTCCAGCCATTTCGGTGATTCTTCCAGTTTTCTGGCGATCAGCGGAAAAAAAATACCGACCGCGCCGAATAGAAAGATAAACCGCCAGCCGTAAGAGGCGGACGGCACGACCAATTTAGCCACCCAGCCGGCTGCAGGAATTCCGCATATGCCGATTGTAATACAGATTGCCTGGTATTTACCCTTAGTTGCGGATGGGAAAAATTCGCTGATATACGTACTTGCCACAATCGTTGTGGCGCCGATACCCAAACTCGTAAGAAATCTAAAAACACCGAGTATTTCTGGGTTCCAAGCCAGAGAAGAGAGGAGGGAGAAGAAAGAGAAAAAAGTGACAACCAGAATTAAACCTTTTTTCCTTCCGAAACGGTCTGAAAACCATCCTCCGGCAGAGGCACCGATAAACATTCCGAAATAGGAGACAGACGTAATAAAAGCGATGGTATGAGTCGAAATGTTCCATTCCTTTAAAAGTGAAGGCGCCGCATATGAAAACGTATTTAAATCGATAAAATCAAAAAAGTAAGCGAATGAAAGGATAACGAGCACTGCTTGATGGGCCCTTGAAAAAGGCAGTCTGTTTAATCGATTAGACGCATTTACATTGATCATCTCGCATTCCTCCGTTTATCTTTGACTTGTCTGAAGACTGGTATTAACCAATGTGATTCAGCGTATTCAGGTTGTAACTTTGCTTTGTAAACACATAGCCTTCAGAGATTTTTCTTGCTGTGCGTACTACTTTAATCGTTGTTCCATCCGGATCAGCATCTGCCTCGGTTTCTAAAATGCCGCTTGGATGTCCCAATCGAATCGTTCTGCCATAGAATGAAAATTCAGATAATATTGTATCCTGCAATAGCATGCCGGCAGTCGTACATACCGCCCCTGTAATGGCTAAAGCTTGATGCGGTTTTTGCATGGACATCATACGAATGACAAGATCCATCTCTTCTGCGTGTCTCTTTATCCCTTTTGTATCAATATAATCCGCTGGAGACGAGATTAAAGTCAGTTTTGGTACGGCCGGTGATTTTGCAGCAGCCTCATGTCTCGGAGCGAATCTGCATTTCTCGGCTGCAATTGATCGGATCATTTCGAGCTTTTCCAATATATCCGGAGTATATTCATCCGGAAGTTCTAAGCCGGTAAGCCCCGTGTCCTCTGCTTTTACAAAGACAAGCGGATTGGCGTAATCAATAATCGATACGGAGATATTCCCATACGGTGTATCGAGAACATCAATAGGCTGACCGGTCGGAAACAGTTTACCGGTCACCGCCCCTTCAGCCTGGTGAAATGAAAGATAAATAGGAGAAGCTGTACCTGGAACCCCGGGGATAGAGCAGTCCCCCTGGTAATGAAATGTTCCATTTCTGACTTCAACTTCTGCTGCGATCACTTTTTGAGTGTTTGTATTTAACATTCTGACTTTTGTAACCGGCTCTTCAGCTTGAACGAGCCCTTTCTCAATAGCATAAGGGCCTACGGCAGAAGAGATATTTCCGCAATTGCCTTTGAAGTCGGTAAAATGGTCAGTCAAACTGACCTGAGCAAACGTATACTCAACATCTGCATCCTTTCTGTCGGATTTCTTAATAATGGCTGCCTTGCTTGTGAGTGAATGGCCGCCGCCGAGACCGTCAATTTGTCTCTCGTCAGGGCTCCCCATAATGTCTAAAAGAAAATCGCTCCATAGGTTTGTATCGTCTGGCATGTCTTTTTGATGAATAAAAACGCCTTTGCTGGTGCCGCCTCTCATGACGGTTACAGGAACTTTTTCCATGCTGTCTCATCCTTACATCATTTTGTGTGGATAAAAAGGTACCGGTCCCTTTGGAAAATATCGTATGATAAATAAGGATTATAAGTAAAACATATAATTTTTATAAAGTTGAATAAAAAACTTTTATAATAGGAGGAAATTTTATAGCAGAAAAATATTTTGGGGGATTTCATATGGATGAAAAGGATTGGATTGTGCTCATTACATTATTCGAAGAAAAAAATATGACGAAGGCGGCAGAGCGATTATATATGACACAGCCGGCGTTAAGTTATCGGCTCAAAAACCTGGAAGCACAATTCGGAGTGCGCCTTTTTTATAAAAGAAAAAAAGGGATGGAGTTCACTTCAGAAGGTGAACATCTGGTTGATTATTCGAAAGAGATGCTGCAGGAATTCAGAAGAGTGAAGGATGATATGCTCAATATGAGCCATGAAGTCAGCGGGGTTCTCAGATTAGGAGTCTCAAGCAATTTTGCTCAGTATAAGCTCCCGGCGATTCTAAAACGGTTTTCTGATCAGTATCCATCTGTTCAATTCCACGTCAATACGGGATGGAGTGCGAAGGTGATGGATCTGCTTCATCATTCGGGGGTACACCTTGGGATTATGAGGGGAGATTATGATTGGCAAGGGAAAAAACAACTGCTAAATGAAGAGAGACTGTACCTTATTTCAAAAACTGAAATCAACAGTGAGGACCTTCCCAAATTGCCGATGATTTATTATCAAACTGATGCTTCTTTGAAAAGTTTGATTCAAAAATGGTGGAATAACCAATTTACCGAACCGCCTTTCATTGCGATGGAGGTAGACAGGCAGGAAACCTGTAAAGAGATGGTGAAAAACGGTCTCGGTTATTCTGTTGTGCCGGAAATCTGTCTTCAGCCTTCTGATGAATTATACACATTGGCGCTATCCTATAAAAATAACGAGCCTGTGATACGCGATACTTGGCTTATGTATAATTCTTCAGCGTTAGAATTATCTGTCGTCAAAGCATTCATTACTTTTTTGAATGGGAATAAAGCATAAAAAAACCTGCAAGAGACATCAGCTCTTGCAGGTTTTTTGGCATTACTTCTGGTCTTCTGTATTGCGTGTCAGCACTTTATCGATTAAGCCGTATTCTAAGGCTTCATCAGCTGATTTGAAGTTGTCGCGGTCTGTATCGCGCTCAATGACTTCAAGCGGCTGGCCGGTACGTTCAGCAAGCACTTTGTTTAATTTGTCGCGAAGCAAGAGAATGCGTTTTGCCGCGATTTCAATTTCTGTCGCCTGTCCTTGCGCTCCGCCAAGCGGCTGGTGAATCATAACTTCACTGTTAGGAAGCGCGTAACGTTTGCCTTTTTCTCCGGCTGCAAGTAAAAATGCTCCCATAGAAGCGGCCATACCGATGCAGATCGTGGATACTTTCGGTTTAATGAACTGCATTGTATCATAGATTGCCATGCCGGCAGTGATTGATCCGCCAGGGCTGTTAATGTAAATGGAAATATCTTTTTCAGGGTCTTCCGCTTCAAGGAATAAAAGCTGTGACACGATGGAGTTCGCAACGTTGTCATCAATCGCAGATCCAAGCATGATAATACGGTCCTTCAAAAGACGGGAGTAAATGTCATAAGCTCTTTCTCCGCGGTTCGTTTGTTCAATGACTGTAGGTATTAAATTCATAATGCTCCTCCTTCACCTTTTAGGTAAGTATGTATTTACATGATACATTTTTGGTCAATAAAGGTCAAACAAAACGCTGACCAAAATGCCAACCTTTTCTTCTAACACCATTTTTCCCATAAAACAAAAAGTTCAAACAGCAAAGTGGAAATGAGGATGATCAGCGCCGGAGCCTTGAGAAAATGATATGGCCGGAGCGCTCAAAATAGACCGCAATCGCGTCGCTACGTACGGCTGAACGGTCTGACTACGTTGTCCGCCCTTCCAAAAGCCGTACCGGCAAATACGTTTCCAGCGGCAAATCATCAAATTCGCCTTCAATTTCTTTTGCTAAAATCTCGATGGCTGTTTTGGAAATCAATTCAATCGGCTGCTGGATGGTTGCCAAGTCCGGCAGAACCGATTGAACGGTTTCAGTGCCGTCATAACCGATCACTTTTAATTGATTCGGGATGTCCATTCCCCGTTTTTTGGCCTCGGTCATCACTGCAGCCGCCATGATATCATCGCTGGCAAAAATTCCGTCGGTGTCAGGCTGTTCATCGAATAATGTTGAAATAATGTCATGGTAATGCTGATAAAAGGGTACTTCATATGTAATAGGCTTCCGTCCGTGTTCATGCATGACGTCTTCGTATGCTTTTCTTCTGAGGTTTGCCGGTGTTTCGAGTTCAATCGGGCCGTTGATATGGACGATGTGCCGGCACCCTTTTTCAATCAGCAGTTCTGCCGCCTTTTTTCCGCCGTCATAGTTGTCTGAGCCGACGACGGGAATCGTGTCCGATAAGTAATGATCAATGGCGACAATCGGCAGATTTTGCTTGTGATCATTGAGAATTCCCCGGTTGTAAGTCACGGCGATCACGCCGTCCACTTGGTTTCTTATCAGCATCTCCAAATATTTTTCTTCCTTATCCTTTCGATGTAAACTGTTGCAAAGCAGCAGTTTGTAGCCCATGGACGTACAAATGCTTTCAATATGAAAGGCGAGTTCGCCGAAAAACGGGTTGCTGGAGTTTGGGATGATAAGCCCTATTAAATTGGTTCGTTTTCGGAATAAAGAGCGGGCCAGATCGTTTGGAAAGTAATTGATTTCTTCCATCGCCTTGTACACTTTTTCTTTTGTTTTTTCGCTGATATAGCCGCGGTTATTTAATACCCGCGAAACGGTTGTAGATGAAACTCCCGCTATTTTCGCAACATCATGAATGTTAGGCTTCATTCCCGTGCCCTCCTGCTTACTGAAATGGCTTACAATTTCCGTCACGCACTTATTTTAGAGAATCAGGCTGACATGTGCAAGGACATTCCATGTTTCTGTTTTCATATAAAGAGGGTGCGTTTTGTTTGATTAAAATAATCAGAAAATTGTATGTCAACCGATTGACATATGGAACCGGTTGACATACAATTCTTTTTGAAAGCGCTTTATTTAAGAAGTGAAGGGAAGTGGCGGGTATGGAGAGATGGCTGGCGGCAATAAAGTGAAAGAATTAAGCAGTGATAGAAAGTAAGCGCTTACTCAGGGGGTCGTATGTATGTGATGAAAATGAAGAAGGAAGTATGCGGCTCTAAAACGGCTATTAAAAGGTCCTATTAAAGGAGCGGTGCAAATGAAAAGCTCAAAAAGTCTGTATTGGAAACTGAGTGCTTATTTCTTCTTTTTCTTTTTTACTTGGTCTTCCAGCTATTCTTTATTTGCGATTTGGTTAGGGCAGGAAATCAATTTAAACGGATCAGCGACAGGCATTATCTTTTCTGTAAACGCCGTATTTGCCCTATGCATGCAGCCTCTTTACGGTTTTATCTCTGACAAATTGGGGCTGAAGAAAAAGATATTGTTTATGATCAGCTGTCTTCTCATATTCACGGGTCCGTTTTATATCTTCGTCTATGGGCCGCTTTTACAATACAACGTCTTTCTTGGCGCCGTTGTCGGAGGCTTATATTTGGGAGCCGCTTTTTTGGCGGGGATAGGCGCGATTGAAACGTACATTGAAAAGGTCAGCCGTAAGTATGATTTCGAGTATGGAAAATCAAGAATGTGGGGCTCGCTGGGCTGGGCGGCGGCTGCATTTTTTGCGGGGCAGCTTTTCAACATCAATCCCAATATCAACTTCTGGATCGCGTCTGTATCAGCCGTCATATTAACGGCCATTATCATGTCTGTGAAAATAGAAATGACCGATCATGAGAAAAACAGAGCGGATTCGGTCCGGTTAAAAGACGTGGGGCGGCTCTTTTTACTAAGAGATTTCTGGTTTTTTATGCTGTACATTATCGGGGTGACTTGCATTTACGGCGTATATGATCAGCAGTTCCCGATCTACTATGCGTCTTTGTTTCCTTCAGTGTCGACGGGTAACCAAGTATTCGGCTATCTGAATTCATTCCAGGTGTTTTTGGAGGCCGGCATGATGTTTCTTGCGCCTTTTATCGTCAATAAGTTCGGGGCGAAAAACAGTTTGATTTTAGCGGGGTTTTTAATGGCTTTCCGCATCGTCGGGTCCGGAATTGCAGTTGAGCCTGTAGGCATTTCATCAATGAAACTCATCCACGCACTGGAATTGCCGATTATGCTGATCGCCGTTTTTAAATATTTGGCTGCCAATTTTGATACGCGTCTGTCGTCCGTCCTTTATCTCGTCGGTTTTCAATTCGCATCTCAGGCAGGCGCGTCGATTCTGTCGCCGCTTGCGGGAGGATTATATGACAGTGCGGGGTTCCGTCAAACCTATCTCATCATGGGAATCGTCGTCTTCGGTTTTACCGTCATCTCCATATTTACTTTATCGGGCCCGAAACAAAACAGCAGGCGTGTCCAGCGTCCGCAAAAAATCGGATAGAGAGGATGTTACAAATGGATAGAATTCAGCAGGCGGAAGAAGCTTTGAAGGAAGCCGAGGGTAAAGTGAAACAAAGATATCGATTGGGGTACCATATTATGCCCCGGGCGAATTGGATCAATGATCCGAACGGGCTTATTCAGTTTAAAGGAGAATACCACGTCTTTTTTCAGCATCATCCGTATGATGAGCATTGGGGGCCGATGCATTGGGGACATGTAAAAAGTAAAGATCTCATTCATTGGGAGCACCTGCCGGTTGCCTTAGCTCCAGGCGATGCATTCGACCAAAGCGGCTGTTTTTCGGGAAGCGCGGTCGATGATCATGGAAGATTAGCCCTCATCTATACAGGACATAATATAATTGATCAAGAGAAAGACCTATTCTATCAAACTCAAAATATCGCTGTCAGCCAAGATGGAATCGTGTTTGAAAAGCTTCAGGAAAACCCTGTTATTGCGGAACCGCCGGAAGACAGCGCCCGTCATTTCCGCGATCCGAAAGTATGGAAGCATCGCGATGTTTGGTATATGGTCATCGGCAACTCTTCAAAAGAAAACGTCGGACGGGTCGTTTTATACCGTTCACCTGATTTGCGTGATTGGGAATACGCGGGTGTTCTCGCCCAAAGTGACGGTAATCTCGGCTATATGTGGGAATGTCCTGATTTCTTTGAATTAGGCGGCAAGCATGTCCTGCTGATTTCGCCTCAGGGGATCGAGGCGGACGGTGATTCCTATCAAAATTTACATCAAACCGGCTATTTAATCGGTGACTATCATGATGGAACAAACAAATTTACACACGGCGCTTTTAAAGAATTGGATCACGGCCATGACTTTTACGCCGTGCAAACATTATTAGATGATAAAGGACGCAGAATTGCTATCGGGTGGATGGATATGTGGGAATCTGAGATGCCGACAAAAGCGGACGGATGGTGCGGTGCACTGACTTTGCCGCGAGAACTGACTTTGCGTGATGATCATAAACTTTTGATGAATCCCGTGGAAGAAACCAAGCAGCTGCGGAAAATGGAATATCGGGAATGTGCCGGACGATCGGTTTCAGGGAGTTACTTGGCAAAGACGTCCGAAGACCTGCTTGAAGTCCGAGCCGTGTTTGATGTAAACGATTCCGATGCCGAAACAGCAGGCTTTAAGATTCGCGGCCTTGACGAAGAAGAACTTGTGCTGACATACAATCTAACGGATAAAAAGCTGACACTTGATTGCACCAAGATGGGGAAAGCGAAAGACGGTGTGAGAAGGGTGCAGACGGATACAAACGGCAAGCTGGCGCTGCGTATCTTTATTGACAGATCCTCGATTGAAGTATTCGCCAATCATGGAGAAACAACGATGACAAGCCGTATTTATCCGAATGAAGGCAGATTGGGGATTGAGCTGTTTTCTGAGAAAGGCGCCGTAAAGGTTGAGGAATTCACCTATTGGACGTTAAAAGATATTTGGAAAAAAAGCTGAAACGGGTGATTACCGCTTTTTCTGCAGTGATTGAAAATGAACCGAGCCGGGAGGCAGTCCGCCTGAAATGGGTTTTTTGTGAAAATCAATGCCGGTAAACGATGCAGGATTATGCTGCATGAGGACGCTGCATAATCCTGTTGTGCATTATCAAAAAAGAGTTGCTTTCTGCGCGTTTCTTTATTATAATATAAAGGTATCTGATTGAAAAAACGTGCGCTCGTAGCTCAGTTGGATAGAGCGGTGGTTTCCGGTACCACGTCTGTCGGGGGTTCGAATCCCTCCGAGCGCGTCTCAGTTAAGACGATAGGAAAAACCTCGCAGATGATAAATCTGCGAGGTTTTTTTATTTTATCTTGTTTTGAAACTGTTAACGAATGTGTCTCTGTTATGTTCGGTTCCGGCAATCAGCCGCGCACTTTCGCTGATCCGCTGCGCAAGAGCTTTTTGCGCCTTGCCTTCAAAGCTGTTCAATAGTGCTGAATACACTTCATATAATTCATCTTTCAATGTGTCCATTTCGAATGTCGGCTTCAGCGTTTGGCGCACTGTTTCCAGTTTTGTTCCCGCTGCCTGCGTCATGACAGTTTTCAGCATTTGCCGCTGAAGCCTTTTCTTCATCGGGTCATCCTTATGTTCTAAAAGTTCGTCTAATGTCGGCATTATGTATCCACCTCTATCATCTTAACCAGTTTGCGAGCATCTGGTCTTTTTCCTGAAATTCGTCCGCTATTTTATGTAAGAATCCGCCGATCTCTTCAAGGTCCGTGATCGCGGCCTGCAAAGAATCAATAAACGCTTGCTCAGTCTGAGTGTCGTAAAAAATCGGGCCTTTATCGTAGGATTGCGCAATATCTTCAATTGTATTGGTCACGTCCTGTGCTTGAAGCTGATCAAACAAGCCGTGTCCGACTTGGCCGTAAAATTCTGTTTTCAGCTCGGCGATTTTTTCATCGTGCTCCTGATAGGCGTTCTGCGCTTCTTTTTTCATCGTCCGCAAATCCTCAGTCATGGCCTGCACCTTTTCAGCCAGCTTCTTTGCGTTTTTCGGCGTTACTTTTATCGCGTCTCCGCTTCCGATCGCACCGGCCGGCAGAAGAGCGCCGAGATTTTTATCGAAGACTAACTCATCTCCGTTCGGATTTGTGATGTTTCCGTTTCGGTCAAATATGAAATTCGCTTCGTTTAAGCCGTGTGTATCCGGATTTCTCAGAATGACGGTAGTAAAGAAATAAGCGAGATTCTTGCTGATCTGCTCGTTTAAGTTCCCATCAAGCCGCTGCTTTCGGCTGAACTGTGAGAGTGAGGGGTTTTTCGTATAAATCGTTGTCCCGTTGTGGCGGTCATATTCGTTCCAATAACCCGCCCCGACCATGTCGTCCGGATTGATAATTGACCGGATGTATGGATCGTATATGCCGCTGTTGATGTCTTTCTGTGTTTCTTCATCGTGCAGTTTTACGACGGAAGGGCTGTTAAACGCGACGGCATACACATCATTATTCACAGCGCTGTATTCGGCCTCAGCGCCGCCGAGTGAATGGCCGGTTGTTGAAATAATCGTTGACGTTCCGGCATACTTTTTCTTTACGCCGCGTACCAGCTGATCGGCTTGATCGATTTGCGAAGTTTTCGTCATCAGCTTATACTTTCCGGTTGTGAGCATGGCGTCTTGAGAGGGCGTTCCGTGATAGGCTCCGAATGTTTTCGATGTATCCTTTGCGTCTTTTTTTACAATATAATGTACTTCTTTTTTCGGATCATTTCCGAAAACAATATTGCCGCCGTCCGCTTTTACGCCGTCATTAATCGGGTCTTTTCCGATATCGGTTCCCGCAAAGGCGACGACCACGTTTTCGGGGTTTTTTGATTTTGTCCATTTTCCATCTTGTGTTTTTTCTCCTTGTGATAGTACAACTGCGTCCAATCCGGTATCTTCGTCAGTTTTTATTTTCTCAACGTACCAATAAGTTTGTTGGTCTGTTTGTATCGGTTTCCCCGTTTTCAATTTATCAACTAATCTTTCGTGGTTGTAAGATTCCTGACTTAGCGTATAATAAATTTTATCTGTTAATTTTGGAACTTTAATCTTGTGATTCATATACATTGCCTCCTTATTTTTGTAAAATAAGATAGGAAAGGATTGATTTCCAAATGAAAAAGAAACAGTACATAATTATCCTTATTTTAATAATTATAGCAGTTGGGGGACTTTTTATGAAGCATCAGTATGATCAAAAGGAAAAAGAGATTGCGTTATTCGAAGAAGCCCAGAATCATATGGAAAAGTTTTTAACAACGAACTATAAAAATGTGGATAATATCCATTTTTCTGAGGATTACCATATTAATCCAATGGGTGGTATTAGTATTAAGGGTTATACGAATGGAAAAAAAGAGTTTGAAGGTCTATATGATCCAGGCAATAAAGAAATATTGTCGTATACGGTTGATGCCGAACCCAAAGAAGAATGTAAAGATAAGCTTTGTACAAGATAAATTAGCCAGCTCAATCGAGCTGGACTAATTTTGTTTTATTGCTCTTACTCTATCTCCTCGACATAAAACAAATCTTCCATAGGTACATTTAATCCTCAGTTAATAATGAATAGTGTTGTGATATCATATCTTGTATTTGTTTTAAATCTGCTTATCGCAGCCTCAGTAGAACCAACTAAATCAGCCAATTCCTTCTGGATTTGAATTCCTTTCTCCTTCATCACTTCATTTAACCTAGATCTAACTATAAGCTTTTGTAGAAATTCGCACACTTTTAGGATAGTCTAACTAACGCTTATATAAAAGTATTCTCGATCACTGATACTTGATACATTGATATTTTTTAGACATGTACAACACTCTGAGGTTGGTGTAAATTTAATCTAAGAAAGGATGAGTCTGTGAAGAAATACATGGTTGTCCTGATATTTGTAATAACTATAGCGTCAGGAAGTATCTACATGAAGTACCACCATGATAAAAAAGAAGCAGAGCAAGAACTTTTTAACCAAGCGAAAAATAAAATGGAAAGCTATATAAAAGCTAATTACAAAAATATAAAGCAAATTACATACATTAACGATTATAAAATAAATCCTATGGGTGGTATTTCCGTGAAGGGGTACTTGAATGGTAATAAGGAAAAAGAATTTTTTGGACTTTATGACAAAACGAATGATGAAATAGGAGTTTCGTCAGTCGATGCAGAAGAGAAACCCGAATGTCAGGAAAAAGAATGTGAATACTAAAAAAGACGCTGGATTTGCTGGCGAAAATACAATTTAGTGATTTTTGAATAATGTAATTCCAAACGAATTTGCCGGTTTATATGATCCTCCAGATGACAAAATAGGGAGCTCCTCTGTGGATACGGAAGAAAAATCTTAAGACGCCTAACTGGCGTCATTTTAAATTATTGGCTGGCCCCAAAAACTCTAACGGATAAATCCCTTTCCTTAAAGAGTAGCCATTCTTGTTTTTCTCCTTGTAATACACTTCTGTTTTCGGATCATTTCCGAAAACAATATTCCCGCAGTCAAAGATCGGGTCTTTTGCGATATCGGTTCCCGCAAAGGTGACGACCACGTTTTCGGGATTTTTTGATTTTATCCATTTTCCGTTTTTCTTTTCAGCTTGTGACAGAACAACCGCATCAAGTCCGGTATCGTTGTCCGATTTTATTTGATCGACGTACCAGTAAGTAGGTTTTGAAATGGAAGAATTAATACGTATATAATCGTTCTTCTCCAATTTCCTTTTAAGATAGTCATAGTTATAAGCACCTTGACTCATCCTGTAATATGTTTCATCTGTCAGGTTTGAAGTCCTGATTTTCTTGCTCAAGATATATAGCGCCTTTCTTGTCATGTAAAATAGGGTAGGGAAAGGAATGATTTTTTTTGAAAAAATACTTTATTATTGTACTGGTGTTAATTATAACTGTTGTAGGGTTGATTATGAAGCATCAATATGATGTGAAAAAGGAAGAAAAGGCTCTTTTTGAAAAAGCCAAAAGTAAAATGACCGAATACTTGCGTAGCGAGTACAAGGGTATAGAGAAAATTTCTTATGATGATTATTTTATTGATCCAACCGGCGGAATTACAGTTGAGGGGTATCTAAACGGTGATAAAACTAAAGAATTTGACGGCTTATATGATCCTGTAGGTGACAAAATAGGGAGCTCCTCTTTGGATGCGGAAGAAAAATCTTAAGACGCCTAAATACACCTGTCACCGACCATTTTTTCCAGTCCGCGAGCTTCATCATCACTCATGGAACGGATGATTCTGTGAAAAAATATATTATTATGTTCATTATCTTGATAGCAGCCGGAGGTTTTATAATGAAGAGTATGAATGATAAAAATGTTCAGGCTGAAGAGATAAAGATTGCTCAAGAACGAATGGAGAAATTTATCAAAGCGAATTATGAAGGCATACATAACGTTACATTTAAAGATAAATACGAGATAGATCCAATGGGCGGGATAGAGGTATTTGGCTATTACAACGGTGATACATCGAATAAATTCGATGGTATTTATGATAAGGCAAATGACAAGATCATGGGGCACTCAATAGACGCTGTAAGAAAGAATGAATGCAGAGATAAAGATTGTGATTACTAAGAAGACGCTCGTCTGCGTTTTTATAGATGAGCTTAACGAAAAAGACAAGGGTTTCGGCATGTGCCGCCCTTGTCTTTTTTGTTGAACACCTCTTTTTCCGGGTAAACTTTATCAGAGGCAGCTCATTATTTGACAGTCCATTTTAACAGCGTTACAATTGAACGTGTAAATAGTTACATGTTTAAGTGAACATAATACCTCGGGAGGTGATACGTCTTGAATGAACCTTCTTTAAAAAAGTCATCAATGATTCAGTGAACCGCATCATTGATCCCGAGTATGTTTACTTCCGCACTGTGCCTGTATTTGAAACAAGCAGCGAGGCATATCAGCATCTGCAGGACCGGCTGTTTATCGGGGCTGCGATCAGATGGCCGGATGACATTCGGTTAGATATTTATGAAGTTCAATAATAAGATGGAGAGTGAGTCAACATGGAAAACTTTATCGGAAGCCATATGATTTACACGTATGAAAACGGCTGGGAGTATGAAATCTATATTAAAAATGATCATACGATCGACTATCGGATTCATAGCGGAATGGTAGGCGGCCGCTGGGTGCGCGACCAGGAAGTGAATATCGTCAAGCTGACAGAAGGCGTATACAAAGTGTCATGGACTGAACCGACAGGCACAGATGTTTCCTTAAACTTTATGCCGAATGAAAAACGGATGCACGGAATTATTTTCTTCCCGAAATGGGTGCATGAGCATCCGGAAATCACGGTGTGCTACCAAAATGATTACATTGACGTGATGAAAGAGTCACGTGAGAAATATGAAACGTACCCGAAATATGTCGTTCCCGAGTTTGCGGATATTACGTATCTCAACAATGCGGGAATCAATAACGAAACATTGATTTCAGAAGCGCCGTACGAAGGAATGACCGATGATATCCGTGCGAGAAAATTAAAATAAGAGAAAAAACCCGGCAGCTTGGCCGGGTTTTTTGTATCCTTTTACGACAGGGTTTTGGTCATGATAAAGTCGACTTGTTTATCATCCCCCATATAAAAAGAGTGTTCTCCGGTTTGGACAAACCCCATTTTTTGATAAAAGGCGATTGCATTTTCGTTTTTTTCCCATACGCCCAGCCAGATGTTCTTTTTATTGTGTGCTGTTGCGATTTTCACAGCTTCATTCAGCAGATATTTGCCAAGCCCGTGTTTCTGATGGCTTTTTCTTATATAAATTCTCTCAATCTCAAGAGAATCTTCCCCCATTTTTTCTGACTGTGCTTCGTTCATGTTGACTTTTACATACCCCGCAAGGTCATCATGATAATAAATAAAATAAAATTGAGAAGACGGATTGGATAATTCCTTTTTCAGCTGTTCAGAGCGGAATGCATTTTCCAAATAAGCTTTCATATTTTCAGGTGAATTTTGATCTTTAAATGTATCATTGAATGTTTCAATGCTTATCTCCCGAAGCTCTGTTATATCGTTAAGGCTGCACTTTTTTAATTGAATACTCATGGTCATACAGCTCCTTTCTTCATTTATCATATCAGCTGATTTTTTTGTTGTATTTGCAATGAAAATACCGTATAGTAAACATACCGTATTTTTGTTGTATTTGCAACATAAAATAAGAAAATGAGGACGATAAAGTGAAATATGTTTTTTATGTTTTAGGAATCATGATCTTGACCTTTGGTATTTCTGTCACGATTCAATCAGATCTTGGAACGTCTCCTTTTGATGCGCTTATTGTGGGATTATCCGTCCATGCAGGGCTTACCGTGGGAAGCTGGGAAATCATCATCGCTTTCCTGTTAATTTGCTGTAATTCAATGTTAAAAAGACAAAGACCGGAATTTACAGGGATGATTACGGCGTTTATAACGGGAATCGGGATTGATATGTGGCTTTTTTTCCTGCACCGAATCATAACGCCTGAACTATGGTACGGAAAGGCGGGCTGTTTTGCAATCGGTTTAGTTGTGATAGGGATAGGAACCGCAACCTACCTGCACACAAATTTCGCACCGATCCCGGTTGATCGGTTAACGCTAATTGTCCGCGAATTAACCGGGAGAAGCATCTTTTTTTCAAGAACGGTCATTTACTTCATATTTTTCATACTGGCCGTGATGCTAAAAGGTCCGGTAGGCATCGGAACGTTATTAACCGTTTGTTTAGGCGGGATCATCCTTCATTTCTTTATGCCGATTACCGGAAGATGGATAGACGGCATATTAACAGCATCTCCAAAGCAGGAAGAAACGAAAACCCGGTAACGGCGGTTTTTACCCGATTCTATTATTTTTCATTTCACCCGCATGTTTAAGGTATAATAAAAAAGGGGGAGGGATTTTTATGAGCGGTCAAAGAAAGCTCGTTTTTTACGGAGCTGTCAGCGCAGATGGCTATCTTGCGCGGGAAAATCATTCTTTAGATTGGTTAATCGGAACTGAAGGTGAAGACGGCACCGATTATGAAGCTTTCTATGAATCTGTCGATACGATCATCATGGGCAGAAAAACATACGAGGAAATATTGGTTTTATTGCCTGAGGAATTTCCGTACAAAGGTAAAGAATGCTATGTGTTTTCGCGGACATTGACCGGGGGCACTGAACATGTGCGGTTTATTCATGAAGAGCCTGCCGATTTTATAAAAGCATTGAAACGCCAAGAAGGCAAGCGGATTTGGATTGTCGGCGGGAGTGATCTGCTGCACCCGGTTTTGGAGGAAAAACTTGTCGATGAGTTTATCATTCAGATCGCACCCGTTCTGCTCGGCCGCGGAATTTCTTTGTTCAAACCCGGAGACCGGGAGACAGGTCTGAAGCTGACTGATGTCAGGCGCTATAAGCAATTTGCGGAGTTGCATTATGAAGTAAGATGAAAACGAAACGCCAAGGGAGCCGGCTCCCTTGGCGTTTTTTATGCTTGAAACAGGATGCGGCGTTTTGCTGAATCGGGATCACTTTCGACAGCGGTATCCGTGTTGAAAAGCAAAGTTTCGCGTGAATCGGTATCATATTCAGGCCAATTGAAGTGAGAGGTGTTCGGGTTTCCGGTTTTTGCAAAAGCGAGCCATGCGGATTGGATTTGTTTGGAAAGCTGTTCTGCGTCATCACCGAGCGGTTCTTGCAGCGTCTTTCTCAAAGAATCAAAGTTTCCGAACACAAACGGCAATTCCAGAGCGTGAACGGCTTTATGAAACGGCGGTGTTTCGCCATGCCAATCAAAGCGGTACATCCAGACCGGTGCGTGCTGCGACTGTCCTTGTGCGAAAGCGACAGCCGGCCGCCAGAAAATCAGATCCGTCATCATATCGATTTGTCCCTTTAATGAATGCGGATATAAATCTGCCGCTTGCTCGGTGCAGTTCTCTCCGAGATGATAATGCAAATAATCTTGCTGCTTTTTCTCGGAATGAATGTCTGTATCAGGGGTGAAAAACAAATATGCTTCATCACGATTGGTTCCGATGATCATAGGTATGCCTTCTGCGGCTCCGTTTGCTATGGCTTTCACCGGTTCCGCAGGCAATGTGGCCGGATCGATGGCGGGCTGAAACAAAAGTTGAAAAATGTTTTGATCTAGTGAGCGCCGCACTTTATCCGCAGTCTTAAGCAGGTCATTAACGGAAAGCTCCTGCAATTGATCAGTGCCGGCTTCATGAATAAATGCCGCCGCGATGTCTTTTGCCATGTCCGCCGGGATCGTATGAGAGGCGCCGCTTTCTAAAATGGCTTTATGAAACAGGCCTTTTGCGTCAGGCATTGCCATAAGGGAGGCGATGCTCATGCCGCCTGCCGATTCACCAAATATCGTGACGTTATCCGGGTCTCCTCCGAATTCGGAGATATTGTCCCTCACCCAGCGCAGCGCGGCGATCTGATCGAGCAGCCCGATATTGGCGGAATACGCGTCATGAATAGAAGACAAATGTAAAAAGCCGAACGGTCCGAGCCTGTAATTGAGTGTCACTACAATGACATCTCCGTCAGCGGCAAGGGCAGATCCGTCGTAAAGCGGTTCGCTTCCGGCACCTAAATAAAATGCCCCGCCGTGTATCCATACCATGACAGGCTTTTTTTCGCCCTCTGAATCGGGGGCGAAAACATTGAGGTAAAGGCAATCTTCAGATTGAGGCGGTACATCTCCGGAAAACGATATAGACAGCATATCATCCGGCTGCGGACAAACCGGTCCGAACGAATCGGCATGTTTTACGCCGTCCCAAGGTGCGGGCGGCTCCGGCGCTTTAAATCTGAGCTCTCCGACGGGCGGCTTCGCGTACGGTATGCCCTTCCATGTGCGGGCACCGCGGCCGGCAGTTCCTTTCAGTGCGCCGGAGCGGGTTTGAACGGTAAGTTTTGTCATGATTTCATCCCCTTTTTTCTTTTCATTATAAACAGAGATGAAGACATGAAGCGAATAAAAGCCTTTTCATCAGCATATCATTAGTAACGCTTCCGTTCTAAAAATGATCTGACTTCCTGAACGGACAAGCCGAGTTCTTTGGCTTCCTGCATCAGCGCTTTCCATTCCTCAATGTTGGATTCAGTCAGTTTTCTGTTGCGGTAGGGTGCGGGCTCCGGGCGTTTTTCAGTCAATTTGTTCGTAAAGGTGAACAGTTCTTCTTTCGGCATGCCCGACTGCACGGCCTGCACAAGGTGGATGCGCCACTCATCTTCCGTGCCTCCCATGTGATGCAGCATCGTTTCGGCATCAAAAAGCTCCGTCAGATCGACCTGCAGGGTGGCGGATACTTTTTTCAGAAATTGGATGGATGGATTTGAGTGAACCCCCCGTTCTATCTTGCTTAAATAAGATTTAGAGACACCTGCTTCAACTGCTAGCTGATTAATAGAGTAGCCTTTTCTTCTGCGGTATAAACGAATTATTCTTCCAATCATTGTGCTGAATTCTCCCCTGTATACTGGCATTTTTTTGTTCATTATAAGAAATTTTTCGTTCTTTATAAAATTTAAAATTATAAGGTAAGTGCAGTAAATAAGAGGAAAATCATGATAATGTTCTTTAAAAAGAACTAAATGGCTTAATTTGAAATTTTCAAATTTCGACCTTTTCTTTTATAATCCAATCATTAACAGAAGGGGGCGTTTAAGCCTGATGCAATAAGGATGAGGCTGTAATTACATGAATGAGAATATGAGTTTCAAAGAATTATTTGACATTATTAAACACAGATTTTTACTGATTTTTATCATGACAGCAGTTGTAACGCTGGTGACGGGATACATCCAATTCCGGGTGATTTCGCCCGTTTATCAGGCATCGACCCAAGTGCTCATTCATGAAACAAGCGGTGAAAAAAATTCGAATCTCAGCGACGTTCAGCTGAATCTTCATTACAACAATACGTTTCAAACGATAATGAAAAGCCCGGTAGTGCTTGAGAAAGTGAAGCAGACGCTGCATCTTTCTGAGACGGCATCCGCTTTAAAAGCAAAGATCACGACAAGCAGCGAAACCGATTCAGAGATCATTACCGTAGCGGTGCAGGACGAGAATCCGAAACAGGCCGCCGCTATAGCGAACACGCTGATGAAGACATTTAAAAAAGAAGTCCGTGACAGGATGAATATAAAAGGCGTCATTGTTTTGTCTGAGGCAAAAGCATCGGAAAGCCCGATGGTCAAGCCTTCGCGCATCAGGAATATCATGATGGCGTTCGGTGCGGCTCTCATGGCGGGTGTGACGCTTGCGTTTTTTCTCCATTTTCTTGATGAAACCGTTAAAAGCGAGCGGCAGCTCAGCGAAAAAACAGACTTGCCTGTTTTAGGGGTTGTGTATGACATCAAAAATCAGCAGACACGGTCTGATGAAAAACATTTCGGGGAGTGAGGCGTTTGGGATTCAGAAAAAAGAAATCAAGAAGGGGACTGGCTCAAATATCCGTTTTACATCACAAATCATTGGTGGCTGAACAATACCGCACCATTCGGACAAATATTGAGTTCTCCTCTGTTCAGACCCATTTGCGCTCTATTCTCGTCACTTCTTCCGTTCCGGGAGAAGGAAAATCATTCAGCGCCGCCAACCTTGCCGCGGTATTTGCGCAGCAGGAAAAAAAGGTGCTGCTCGTCGATGCGGATTTACGAAAACCGACGATACACGAGACCTATCAGCTTGAAAATGTACAAGGCCTTACGAATGTGTTAGTCGGAAACGCTTCCCTCGGCGAAACGGTGCAAAAAACGCTGATTGATAACCTTTACGTCTTAACGAGCGGGCCGACGCCGCCGAATCCGGCTGAGCTTTTATCTTCAAAGGCGATGGGAGAGCTGATTCAGGAGATGTACAGCCGGTACAGTCTGGTTATTTTCGATTCACCTCCGCTTTTGGCTGTGGCGGACGGACAGATTTTAGCGAACCAGACAGATGGAAGCGTTCTCGTCGTCTTGAGCGGAAAAACGAAAATGGATACCGTCCAAAAGGCGAGAGACGCTCTCCAGCAGTCAAAGGCAAAGCTTTTGGGGGCGCTGCTGAATAAAAAGAAAATCAAAAAAACGGAGCACTACTCGTATTGAGCGGTGCAGGTGATGTCTCCTTACCTTTATCAACGGAGGCACTCGGCTCTGCTGTGGGCGGCGTTTTCCGCCGCCTTAGATGCTGGTCGTCGGTGGCGGGGTGTGAGGACGGGTTAAATGCCCAATTTTATCTTAAGATGATGCATTGTTATCGGCTTAGCTGTTATGTCTGTTTTTACGAAAACCGTATCAGCTAAACCGATAAATGAGGAGGGGAAAGATTGACTTACCGGAGAAGACTTTCAATGATTTTTGCATTGGATACGTATCTCGTTTTACTTTCCGTTGTTATAGGATATCAATTTTTTGAGGATTCTTATCACTTTTATGACTCCGGAGCGTTACTGCTGACTGCCGTGAGCATGCTGATCAGCCATCATGTATGCGCTTTTATGTTTCACCAGTATAAGCAGGTATGGACGTACACGGGAATAGGCGAGCTGCTTGATCTGCTGAAGGGGATCACGCTGTCCGCAGCTGTGACAGCCGCCGTCCAATACGGGGTGTTCCACACGATTTTGTTCCGGCTGTTGGCCGTCAGCTGGATGGTTCAGCTATTGTTCATCGGAGGAAGCCGGATGATTTCACGGGTGCTGAAAGAAACGATCGGCAGGAAGCAAAATGACTCTTCCCGGGCGCTGATCATCGGCGCAGGTTCGGGGGGGACGCTGCTCGTCCGTCAGCTTACCCAGAAAAACGATCTCGGAATCATGCCTGTGGCTTTTATTGATGATGATCAGACAAAGCATAAGCTTGAAATCATGGGCCTGCCCGTCATCGGCGGAAAAGAAAGCATTATGCCGGCGGTGCAGAGGCTGAGAATTCACCATATCATCATTGCCATTCCGTCTCTTTGCACCCATGAGCTTCAGATGTTATACAAAGAATGTGTGCAGACGGGCGCCCATATTAAAATCATGCCGCAATTTGACGAGATCCTGCTCGGAACGCAGGCTGCCGGACACATCAGAGATGTAAAAGCCGAAGATCTGCTCGGCAGAAAGCCGGTCACCCTTGATACGAGCAAAATTTCTGACAGCATCAAGGGAAAAACGATTCTGGTCACGGGCGCCGGCGGCTCAATCGGTTCTGAGATCTGCCGCCAGATCAGCGCGTTTCTTCCGCGGGAAATCGTCCTTCTCGGCCACGGGGAGAACAGCATTCATTCCGTACATACCGAGCTGTCCGCACGCTTCGGCAAAGAGGTGCTCTTTCACGCGGAGATCGCCGATATTCAGGACAGAGATAAAATCTTTGCTTTGATGAAAAAATACGAGCCGCACGTCGTCTATCATGCGGCTGCCCATAAACATGTGCCGTTAATGGAACATAATCCGGAAGAAGCCGTTAAAAACAACATTATCGGCACGAAAAATGTCGCCGAAGCCGCCGACATGTGCGGAACGGAAACCTTCGTGCTGATTTCTTCTGACAAAGCGGTCAATCCGGCCAATGTCATGGGCGCGACGAAACGGTTTGCGGAAATGGTCATCATGAACCTCGGAAAGGTCAGCCGCACCAAATTCGCCGCCGTCCGTTTCGGAAATGTGCTCGGAAGCCGCGGCAGCGTCATTCCGATTTTCAAAAAGCAGATTGAAAAAGGCGGACCCGTCACCGTCACGCACCCGGCGATGACAAGATATTTTATGACGATTCCCGAAGCGTCAAGACTCGTCATTCAGGCGGGGGCGCTTGCAAAAGGGCGGCAGATTTTCGTTCTGGATATGGGAGAACCCGTCAAAATCGTCGATCTGGCCAAAAACCTGATTCATTTATCAGGCTATACGACAGAACAGATTCCCATCGAATTCTCCGGCATCCGCCCGGGAGAAAAGATGTATGAAGAATTGCTGAATCATAATGAAGTACATACGGAGCAGATTTTTCCGAAAATCCATATCGGGAAAGCGGTGGACGGGAATTGGGCCGTGCTCATCCGTTTTATGGAGGAATTCAGCCGTCTGCCTGAAGAAGAGCTGAGAAAAAGGCTGTTTGAGGCGATCGAATCAGTACATGAAGAAGCGGCCGCAGGCGTGTGATGGGAGGACAGAAAGATGACGAAAAAAGTATTATTCTGCGCCACTGTCGATTATCATTTTAAAGCCTTTCATCTTCCGTATTTTCAATGGTTTCAGGATATGGGCTGGGAGGTGCACGTCGCGGCAGGCGGCAATATGAATCTTCCGTTCGTTGATGAAAAGTTTTCCATTCCGATCCGGCGCTCGCCGTTTCATCCCGAAAATCTTTCTGTTTACAGGCGGCTGAAACGGATCATTCAGGACAACGGCTACGACATGATTCACTGTCATACGCCGGTCGGTGGCGTGCTTGCACGCCTTGCGGCGAGACAAGCTCGCCAAAAAGGGACAAAGGTGCTGTACACCGCGCACGGCTTTCACTTCTGTGACGGAGCGCCCCTGAAAAACTGGCTTCTTTATTACCCGATCGAAAAATTTCTTTCTTCTTATACGGATTGTCTGATTACGATTAATGAAGAGGATTACGAACGGGCCAAGCAAATGAAAAAAACAGCTTGCGGCGCGAAAAAAATACACGGCATCGGGGTGAATACAGACAGGTTTCGCCCTGTGAGCCGGGAAGAGAGTGAACGTCTGAGAGAAAAACAAGGCTTCGGCGCCGGGGAATTTATTCTCGTATACCCCGCTGAATTAAACGGCAATAAAAACCAAGGACTTCTCATTGAGACTGCGGCACTGCTGAAGAACCGCATCCCGGAGCTGAAACTCGTATTTGCAGGAGAAGGCGCAATGGAAGCGCCGTACAGAAAAAAGGCTGAATCACTCGGTGTATCCGACATGGTGCGGTTTTACGGTTTTTGCCGCGATATTCATGAACTGATTCAGCTTGCCGATCTGTCTGTCGCCTCAAGCATCCGGGAAGGACTCGGCATGAATCTGCTTGAAGGAATGGCTGCCGAAAAGCCGGCCGTTGCCGCGGACAACAGGGGACACCGTGAGATCATCGAAGACGGCGTGAACGGTTTTCTCGTGCCGGCCGGGGACAGCGCGGCATTTGCCGATCGGATTGAAAAGCTGTACCGCTCCCCGTGTCTGCGAAAAGCAATGGGACAAGAAGGGCGCAGGACGGCGGAATGTTTTTCGAAAACACGTACGGTAAAGGAAATGGCGCACATTTACGCCGGTTATATGGATAAAAAGGAGAAAAGCGTATGAATGCAGGAGCACAACCGAAAATTTCCGTCATCATGGGAATTTATAATTGCGAAGAGACTTTAGCGGAGAGTATTGAATCCATCCTGAGCCAATCTTATAAGAATTGGGAACTGATTATGTGTGATGACGCGTCAACTGACGGAACGTATCAGATTGCGCGCCGTTACGCGGATCATTACGGCGACCGGATTACGCTGATTCAAAATAAGACAAATCAACGGCTTGCCGCTTCGCTGAACCGCTGTCTGACATACGCAACGGGCGATTATATCGCCAGGCAGGACGGTGATGACATCTCCAACCCGAGGAGACTGGAAAAACAGGCCGCTTTCTTAAACAAGCACGCCCACTATCAAGTCGTAGGCACGGGGATGCTCGTATTTGACGAATTCGGCGTAAGGGGCGCCCGGCTTTTGCCGCCCGTGCCGAAACCGGGAATTATGGCGAAAGGCACACCGTTCTGCCACGGCACCATTATGATCCGGGCTGAAGCGTACAAAGCGCTTGGCGGCTACCGGTCAGTCAGGCGGACGCGGCGGATGGAGGATATCGATTTGTGGCTGCGCTTTTTTGAAGCGGGTTTCCGGGGGTACAATCTCCAAGAAACGCTGTATAAAGTAAGAGAGGACAGTGATGCGTTTAAAAGGAGATCGTTTACGTATTCCATTGATAACGCGGTCCTCGTTTTTCAGGCATGCAGACGGCTGAAGCTGCCGCTTTCCCATTACGCGTATATCGCAAAACCTCTCATCCGCGCCATTACGCCGCCCGCGGTCATGAACCGTTATCATAAAAACAGGGACATCCGCCAAAAAGAAGGGCTTGCCGAACATGACTGACAAATCGATGCGGGTGCTGCACATCTTCAGCGGGATGAACAGGGGCGGCGCAGAAACGATGATGATGAATTTGTACCGGAAGATGGACAGAACGAAGGTGCAGTTTGATTTTTTAACCCATAGGAACGATCCGTGCGCTTATGATGAGGAAATTCTCGCTCTCGGCGGACGGCTTTTTTATGTGCCGAGCATCGGCAGCACAAACCCGATTACATTTGTGAAACAGGTCAAGCGGGTGATTCAGGAAAAAGGCCCGTTTGCCGCCGTGCACGCCCATACCGATTTTCAGTCGGGATTCATCGCGCTTGCCGCTCGTTTAGCCGGCGTCCCGGTGCGGATCTGCCATTCGCACAGTACGTCGTGGCGGGGGCGGGCGTCGCGGCTTGCCGGGATGCAGCTGTTTGTTTTCAGACGGCTGATCACGGCAAACGCCACGGCACTGTGCGCCTGCGGAGAAGACGCGGGCCATTTCTTATTCGGGAAAGAAAAAGACGTGCATCTTTTGCCGAACGGCATTGATCTCGACTTATTTGCCGGCGGGTGCGTGGATACAGAAGCTGAAAAAAGGAAGCGGGGCATTGCAGACGGCCGTTTGGTGATCGGCCATATCGGCCGCTTTACAGAAGAAAAAAACCACGAATTTCTGCTCCGGCTGGCCGCTGATATGAAAGAGCGAGGCATCGGTTTACAGCTGATTCTCGCCGGAGACGGTCCGCTTCGCACCGACATGGAAAATCTGGCGGCGAAGCTGGGGCTTGATGATGATGTGCGTTTTATCGGCATAGAAGACCGCGTTCATGCCCTGCTGAAAACGCTGGATGTATTTGTCATGCCGTCTCTTTATGAAGGGCTGCCCGTCACGCTCGTTGAAGCGCAGGCCTCCGGGGTGCCGTGCGTAATATCAGACGGCATAACGGAAGAAGCCGATGCCGGGCTCGGGCTGGTCAAAAGGCTCAGCCTCAAAGAACCGCCCGGACAATGGGCATCCGCGGTGTTACGGGCAGCAGAGGCGGCAAAGCCTGACGGGGCGCGCATTAAAGAAACCCTCAGACGGCAGGGATATGACGCGGGAGAAAATGCGGGGGCTGTTATGAAGCTTTACAATATGAATTGGAAAAAGGAACAGTAACGAATGATTGTATATGTAGTCAATATGGGAATTGTGTATATTTGGTCATGGTTCGCGAAAATGTGCGGCGGGCGTGATCAATCGCTTTCGACCGGATACCGGCCGAATCAGCTCGTCATGATCGTTCCGCTGCTATCGCTCGTATTGGTCTCCGGTTTGCGCTACAGAGTCGGGACGGATTTTCAGACGTACGCGCTGATGTACAAGCTGGCGGGAAATTACGGCAGCATTTGGGAGATCTTCGGGTTCGGAGCGAAAAAAGCAGCCGTTGATCCGGGGTTTACGGCTCTCATCTGGCTCATGAATTTTATCACGAAAGATCCGCAAATCATGTATTTCACCGTGGCGGTCGTGACGTGCAGCTTTATTTTAAAGGGGCTCGTTGAGTTCGGCCGTCCGTTTGAGCTGAGTGTGTTTTTGTTTTTGGGCACGTATCACTATTACGCTTCCTTTAACGGGATCAGGCAGTATATGGTGGCGGCCGTTTTGTTTTGGGCCGTCCGCTACGTGATCAGCGGAAGCTGGAAGCGTTATATGTCAATCGTGCTGCTGTGTTCGCTTTTTCATTCCTCAGCGCTGATTATGATTCCGGTTTATTTTCTCGTCAGAAAAAGAGCCTGGTCGCCTGCGATTTTCGGACTGTCGGCATTGTTTCTTCTTATGACGTTTCTGTATCAGAAGTTCATTTCGCTTTTTGTCGTCGTGCTGGAAAACAGCTCGTACGGCCATTATGAGAAATGGCTGATGACCAATACGAACGGGATGAACGTCGTAAAAATCGCGGTGCTGCTTCTGCCGCTGTTTTTGGCTTTCTGCTATCGGGAGCGGCTGCGGAAGCTCTGGCCTGACATTGATGTCATTGTGAATTTCTGTCTGCTCGGCCTGCTCTTCGGTCTTTTGGCGACAAAGGATGTTATTTTCGCCCGGTTTAATATATATTTCGGCCTGTACCAAATGATCCTGATCCCTTATTTTGTGAGAATTTTTGATGAAAAATCAAATGCGCTGATTTATATCGCCATTATTGTCTGTTATTTTCTTTACAGTTACTTGCTTATGCCGGTCGATTCGTCTGTGCTTCCGTACAGAACGATTTTTTCCCGGTAATGGACATTGGAGGTTTATATGGAAACACCCGCGGTCAGTTTATTAATTGCTGTGTATAATACGGAAACTTATTTAGAAAGATGCTTAGATTCATTGCTCAATCAGTCGCTCGCCAATATCGAAATCGTGGCCGTTAATGACGGGTCAACGGATCAAAGCCCGGCGATTCTTGAAACCTATCAGAAGCGGGATGAGAGAATCCGGGTCATTCATCAGCAAAACCGGGGGCTCGGCGCAGTCCGCAACAGGGGGATCGAGGCGGCGCGCGGCGAATTTATCGCTTTTATTGATGCGGACGACTGGGTTGAACCTGATTATTGCCTGCGCATGTATGAAAAAGCGAAGGCTGATCAGGCTGATCTCGTGATTTGCGAATATGCGGCCGAGTTTGCGGATACGGGGAAAACCGCCGTTTCAACGATCGCTTCAGCGTACGCGGGGCGCCCGAAACAACTGTACCTGAAAGATTTATTTGAAGGAAGAGTCAGCGGTTTTTCATGGAACAAGCTGTACAAAAGAACCATGATCGAGCATCATCAGCTGCGCTTTCCGCTTCGTGATGAGCTGGAGCACGTGGAGGATCAGTACTTCAGCCTCCGGGCGCATGTTTTCGCAGGTGCGGTCTCGTACGTGGATCAGCCGCTCTATCATTATCGGATTCACTTGACTTCCATTGTGCAAAGCTATCAGAAAAAGCTGTTTGACTCAGGTCTCGTTCTCTATCGGCTGAACGAGGCTTTTTTGCGTGAAAACGGCTGCTTACAGGAATACCGGCAGGAGCTGGATTTTTTCATCGTTCAGCACGGAACAGTCTGCCTGCTGAATGAATGGAAGCGGAATAACGGCGGCCGGTTTTCTGAGAAGTGGAAGAATATCAGCCGGATATGCGCTGATCCCGTGTTTCGCCTGAGCCTTTCCAAAACCGGAACGGCGCCGTTTGACGCCAAACGCTCATGCCTTCTGCTTTTGGCGAAGCTGAAGCTGATTCCGTTCGTGTCGCTGGCATCAGCCGCGTATCAGCGGGCAATCGAGTACAAAATGAAAATCAGAGGGTGAAGACATGTCGATACAATCTTTAAAAATCAATCTCGCGGAATGGCTGTTGCTTAAGGTCAAATACCCGTCCCAATTTCATTTCGGAACGGCAACGGATGGGGCGGGGCTTACAGCGGCAAGAAAAAAGATCATTCTGACGCTGCTCCCGTCCCACGATAATCTCGGCGACCACGCCATCGCCTACGCAAGCAAAACGTTTCTTGAACGGGAGTATCCCGATTTTGACATTGTCGAGGTGGATATGAAGGATATATACAGATCCGCAAAAGCGCTGATCAAAAAGCGCCACCCCGATGATATGGTATTCATCATCGGCGGCGGGAACATGGGGGATTTGTACCGGTATGAGGAATGGACGCGCCGCTTTATCATAAAAACATTCCGGCAATATCGGATCGTTCAGCTTCCGGCGACGGCTCATTTTTCTGAATCAAAAAAGGGACGGAAGGAACTGAAGCGCGCCCGAAAAGTGTACAATGCGCATCCCGACCTTTTGTTAATGGCGAGAGATGAGACGACGTATCAATGGATGAAGCGTCATTTTCCCGGAAAAACAGTGCTCAAACAGCCTGACATGGTCTTATATTTGGATAAAAGCGAGCGGCGCATCCCGCGGGAAGGGATCTACCTCTGTTTACGGGAGGATAAGGAGAGTGCGCTGACGGCTGAGGACAGAACGATGGTAAAAGAAGCTTTGGCGGAGGAGTACGGAGAGCTGTATTCCTTTACGACGACGGTCGGCCGGAGGGTCAGCCGCCATACACGTGAAAAGGAGCTGGAGGCGCTTTGGAATACGCTGAAAGGCGCGGAAGCCGTCGTCACTGACAGGCTTCACGGGATGATTTTTTGTGCGCTGACGAAAACGCCTTGTGTCGTCATTCGTTCGTTTGATCATAAAGTGATGGAAGGCTATCAATGGCTGAAAAACATACCGAACATGACATTGCTTGAACGTCCAGACCCTGAAGCCGTAACGTCCGCCGTAAACCGGCTGCTCAGCGGCAAGCATGAGGAAGGCGGTTCTTTGCGCAGTGTTTATTTTGCCGGGCTGCGCTCGAAAATCAGCGGTGATGCCCAATGACCGCGCCGCTTGTGAGCGTGATCGTGCCGATGTATAAGACAGAGCCTTTTATGAAAAAATGCGCGGTTTCTTTAACAAAACAGACGCTGAGAGACATCGAAATCATTTTCGTCAATGACGGTTCACCGGATCGGTCAGGCCGGATTGCTGAACAATTCGCCGCAGAAGATGCGAGAATCCGGGTGATTCATAAAGAAAACGGCGGCCTTAGCTCGGCCCGCAATGCCGGAATAAAAGCCGCCCGCGGCCGTTATATCGGTTTTGTGGACGGCGATGACTATGTGACGGAAACGATGTTCGAGCGGCTTTATGAAGAAGCGGAGAAGAACCGGCTGGATATCGCCGGCTGCGGCTATTATAAAGAAACGCCGTCTAAGAAAAGAACATATATGCCGCCGTCCCTTCCGCCGGGCCGCGTCTTCACAGCGGATGAAATGACAGCATTGCTGACCCGTGCGCACGAACATCGGTTTATTTGGTATGTGTGGCGCTATATATACCGGAGAGAAGCATTGCAAGGGCTGCTGTTCCATGAAGATATCCGGTTTGCCGAAGACTCTCCGTTTAATTTGGCAGCGTTCCGCCGAGCCGCGCGTATCAAAGTGATAGACGAAGGGCTGTATATCTACCGGGAAAATCCGCAAAGTCTTACAGAAACACCGTTTAAGCCCCACTTAGATCACGAACTGCAAAAGCAATATAAAGCGAAAATGGCTTTTTATGAGGAAAACGGGCTGACGGACGCCTGCCGGAACGATATCGATACATATTTGTGCAAGCATCAGATTCCGATGCTGATCGCCAACGCATGTGCCGCCCCGCAGCCGTCACATCAGATTATGGCGCACATCGGCAGAATCTTAACGTATGACATGGTAAAAACGGCGGTGCGCAGGACGCCGTGCCGCCATAAACAGCTGCTGGCGGGGGAGCGCGTGGTGCTCGGTCTGTGCAAAATGCGCCTTCCTCTTCTTCTGCATGCGTTTTTCGAACGGAAATCGAAAGAGAAAGGCAGTGCGGAAGGAGCATGAAATTTGCCATTAATTTCGGCGCCAATGTGACGGCGTTTTTACTATCGGTGTTTTTATCAGTGTGGATGACGCCCTTTATTGTGAAAACATTAGGTGTGGAGGCTTTTGGATTTGTCCATCTGACACAGAATATCATTAACTATTTCTCTATTATTACCGTTGCGCTGAGCTCTGTCGTTGTGAGGTTTTTCTCCGTCGCCGCCCACAGGGGGAACAGGGATGAGGCCAATGCGTATGTAAGCAATTATTTAGCCGCGTCTGTCGTGATATCTCTATTACTCGCTGTGCCGCTCGCCGGGACTGCTTTTTTTATTGACAAGATTATGAATGTGCCGGCCGGGCTCTTAACGGATGTGAGGCTGTCTATCGTGATCGGCAGCGTGCTGTTTATGCTGACGTTTTTTATGGCGGGGTTCGCGACGGGGCCGTTTTTTGCCAACAAGCTTTATATCACAAGCTCCATTCAGGCCGTGCAAATGCTGGTCAGGGTGCTGTGTGTGCTCGCTCTGTTTACGTGCCTGCCGCCGAAAATCTGGCAGATCCAGCTTTCGGCATTAGCGGGAGCCGTCTGTGCGGCCGTGCTGACTTTTTTCTTCTTTAAGAAATTGATTCCGTGGTTTTCTTTCAGCCGTAAAACCTTGTCATTACAGACGAGCAAAGTGCTGTTTTCGGCCGGTGCCTGGAGCTCTGTCAACCAGATCGGCGTGCTGCTGTTTCTGCAGATTGACCTCATGACGGCCAACCTCGTGCTGGGGCCGTCTGAGGCGGGTGTCTATGCGGCGATTATTCAATTCCCGCTCCTGCTCAGAAGTCTTGCCGGGACGCTTGCTTCACTGTTTGCGCCGGTTTTGACTTCCTATTACTCAAAAGGGGATATGGAAGGTCTCCTGTCTTACGCCAATAAGGCTGTGCGGATGAACGGGCTTCTCCTCGCGCTTCCCGCCGCATTATTAGGAGGGCTTGCCGAACCGTTTCTGGCGATTTGGCTGGGCCCGTCGTTTGTGCAGACGGCGCCGCTTTTATACATTCACGCCGGGTATTTGGCGGTCAGTCTCTCTGTCATGCCGCTTTTTTACGTATGGACGGCTTTTAATAAACAAAAAACGCCCGCCGTCGTTACTTTATGTTTAGGCGGACTGAATGTCGTATTGGCCGTGGTTCTCAGCGGTCCGGCTCATCTCGGGCTGTACGGCATCACCATCGCCGGTGCAGTCTCTCTCATTTTGAAAAATGCCGTCTTCACGCCGCTGTATGTTTCGCATATTACGGGCTTTCAGAAAACCGCGTTTTACAAAGGAATGTTCGGCCCGTTGGCGGCGGCCGTATTTGCCTGGGCTGTCTGCCGGGGTATCCGGCTGTTTTCACCGCTTGACAGCTGGGCCGGTCTGATCGCCGCGGGGCTTGCCGTATGCATGAGCTATGCCGCATTCGCTTTTTTCTTCATTTGTACGAAAGAAGAAAGGCGGCTTGCTTTACAGAAATGCCGAAAAGTGAAAGGAGCTGTTCAGATTTGAAGGCGAAACGTGTATTTGATATAGCGGCCGCGGTGTTGTTATTGTGCGGCGCGAGCGTCATCCTTCTCTTCGCCATGGCAGCCGTCAGATGCGCCATCGGGTCTCCGGTATTGTTCAAACAGACGAGACCGGGGCATAACGGGCGTCCGTTTACGTTGTATAAACTCAGAACGATGACGGATGCGCGTGATGAAAACGGTGTGCTGCTTCCGGATCATCTCCGTCTGACCAAAACGGGAAGGCTGATCAGAAAACTGAGCATCGATGAGCTTCCCCAGCTTTTTAATGTGCTCAAAGGAGATATCAGTCTTGTCGGCCCCCGCCCTTTGCTGATGGATTATCTGCCGCTTTACACGGCAGAGCAGGCGCGGCGCCACGAGGTGAAGCCGGGGATTACGGGCTGGGCGCAGATTAACGGGAGAAACGCGATTTCATGGGAGGAAAAATTCAAGCTCGACGTGTGGTACGTCGACAACCGCACATTTCTTCTCGACTTAAAGATTCTGCTTTTAACAGTGAAAAAAGTTCTCGTGTCAGAAGGCATACATCAAGCCGGCCATGTGACGGCAAAGCGCTTCACAGGCAGCGGAGATATGTCATCGTGAAAAAGGTCGTGCTGATCGGAAACGGCGGACACGGAAAAGTCGTGAAGGAAATCGTGCAGGCCCGTTCCGATATGGAGCTTGCGGGCATATTGGATGACGGATTCAGCGGTTTTGCCGTTCGGAACGGTTTATATACGGGCCGGACGAAAGACGTGCCCATGCTTCGGAAACTCGTCTCCGAGGCCGTATTCACGATATGCATCGGCCGCAACGGCGTCAGAAAGCAGCTTGCTGAAACGCTTGGGCTTGAAGATGACGATTATGCCGCACTCATTCACCCCGGGGCGATCGTCAGTGAAACGGCTTCCGTCGGACACGGAACGGTTGTGATGGCGGGCGCCGTCATTCAGGCGGGCGCTGACATCGGCGCCCATTGCATCATCAATACGGGGGCGGTTGCCGATCATGACAATGCAATCGGAGATTACGTCCATCTTTCACCGCGCGCGGCGCTTGCCGGCGGAGTGAAAGTCGGGGAAGGAACGCACATCGGAATCGGCGCGTCCGTCATACCGCAGATTGACATCGGCCCTTGGTCCGTTATCGGCGCGGGGGCTGCGGTCATCAGCCGGATTCCCGGCCATGTGACGGCGGTCGGCGTTCCGGCCCGCGTCATCTCCCCTATCCATAATGAAAAAGGATGATTTCATGCAAACAAACAAACGGATTTATTTGTCTCCGCCTCATATGAGCGGAAAAGAACAGGAATACATCGCAGAAGCCTTCCGTTCCAATTGGATTGCCCCGCTCGGTCCGCTCGTCAATTCGTTTGAAGCGCGGCTCGCGGAATATGCGGGAGTGAAAAGCGCGGCGGCCGTAAGCTCGGGAACGGCCGCCATCCATCTTGCCCTGAGGCTTGCGGGTGTGAAAAAAGGAGACGTTGTATTTTGTCCTTCCTTTACGTTTGTCGCCACGGCGAATCCGATTGTGTATGAGCAGGCTGAGCCCGTTTTTATTGATTCGGAATGGGAGACGTGGAATATGTCGCCCGATGCGCTTGAGCGGGCGCTGCGGGATGCAAAGCGG
Organism: Bacillus sp. Pc3; assembly: GCF_000815145.1. Lineage (NCBI taxonomy): Bacteria > Bacillati > Bacillota > Bacilli > Caryophanales > Bacillaceae > Bacillus > Bacillus sp. Pc3. Next base: position 2,730,925 of record NZ_CP010406.1, read on the forward strand.
CGCGGCAGACTCCCGAAAGCGGTGATCGCCGTCAATCTTTACGGCCAAAGCGCGAAAATGGATGAATTAATGAGCCTTTGTGACGCATACGGCGTCTGTCTGATTGAAGACGCTGCCGAGTCCTTAGGATCAACATATAAAGGCAGGCAGAGCGGCACGTTCGGCCGTTTCGGCATTTATTCCTTTAACGGCAACAAAATCATTACAACATCGGGAGGCGGCATGCTCGTGTCTGACGATGAGGCCGCGATTGAAAAAGCGAGGTTTCTTGCGTCCCAGGCGAGAGATGCCGCCGTTCATTACCAGCACAGCGAGCTCGGGTATAACTACAGGCTCAGCAACATTCTCGCGGGCGTGGGGATATCGCAGCTGGAAGTGCTCGAAGATCGCGTCCGGGCGAGGAGAGAAATCTTTCACAGGTATCGGGAAGCGCTGGAAACGTATCCGGGCATCCGCATGATGCCGGAGCTTGAAGGAACGGTTTCAAACCGCTGGCTGACGGCTCTGACGCTTGATAACGGCGTGACGCCGGAAGAAGCCGTCGCCTGTCTTGCGGAACAGAACATTGAGGCCCGGCCGCTGTGGAAACCGCTGCATACGCAGCCGCTTTTCTCATCTTCCGTCTTTTATCCTCACAGCGAACATGAGCGTGTCTCTGAGAACCTTTTCAGCCGGGGCATCTGTCTGCCGTCCGGGTCTGACTTGTCTTCTGAGGAGCAGCAGCGCGTCATTGACGCACTTGCGCAATTGTTTGAAACGAAAGGGGAGAAAACATGGACAGCCGCCATGTTATGAGCCGATTAAAAGAGACGCTGACGGGTCTGCTCAGCGTTATACCGCCGCAATCTGACATCATATATGCCGACTATCCCCTCTACGGAAATGTAGGGGATTTATTGATAATGAAAGGGACGGAGGCGTTTTTTAAAGCGCACGGCATCCGCGTGAAACAGCGCTGGAATCCCGACAATTTTCCATTCGGGCGCCGGGCGGACAAAAAGACGATCATCGTCTGTCAGGGTGGCGGAAATTTCGGGGATCTCTATCCATACTATCAGACGTTCAGGGAAAAAATCGTCAAATCCTTTCCGGAAAACAGGATCGTCATCCTGCCGCAATCCATCTATTATCAGGATGAGACACGGCTTGAGAAGACATCGGCGCTTTTTGCGGAGCACAAGGATCTCCACCTGTTTACGAGAGATCATGTGTCATACGAGACCGCGAAATGCTTTTTTTCGGCGAATCATATCGGGCTTATGCCTGACATGGCCCATCAGCTGTATCCGATGGCGGCGTCAGCGGCTCCGTCACGCGGCAGGCTTCATTTTATCCGCACGGATGGGGAAATCAATCCGAAGCTGCAAAACAATTCTTCCGTTAAAAGCTGCGACTGGCAGGATGTGCTGTCAGCAAGCGACCGCAGGGGAATCGCTTTTTTCCAAACGCTGAATGTTTTGAATAAAAAAGCGGGAAACCCGCTGCCGATTGCGCGGTTTTGGAAACGCTATTCCGATTTCTTAACGAAAAAAGCGGTCCTGTTTTTCAGCAGGTACGAATCAGTGGAAACGTCAAGGCTTCACGGCCACATTCTGTCCTCGCTTCTCGGGAAACCGAATACCGTCATTGATAATTCATACGGGAAAAATGCCAACTATTATCACACCTGGATGCACGAAGCGCCGGATGTCCGTCTGATCGGGGAAACCGCCGGCACGAAGGAAAACCTTCCGCTTTGAATGAGCGGAAGGTTTATTTTGTTTCTCCGCGTTTTACTTTGTTGTACGCTTCATCCAAATGCTGAATTCTTTTGAGCACAACCGAGTTTTTCGTCAGCTGATCCTGAACAAGGGTTGAGACGACGGAGCGGTAATAGCTGTTCATCGCATGAATTCGGTCTTCATTCGGATTCATTTCAATGTGCTGTGTAAAGTTTTCAATAAAATAAGGAACAGAAAAAAGTTCTGACATCTATAAAGCAACTCCTTTTAATAAGTATATACGGTATGAAACCAATCATGTACAATGAAAAAAGGGGAGTGAGCATGATGGATATCAAACTTCAGCAAACACAAATGTTAAAGCCTCAATTAACGCAAGAGCTTAAACAGGCTATCACATTACTCGGATACAATTCCGCGGAACTGGCCGGATATATTGATGAGCTCTCACTGGAAAACCCTCTGATTGAACGAAAGGAAACAGACACGCCGCCACTATCTTACCATAAAACAAGTAAAAACAGGATGAAAGAACGGGACGGAAGCCAGCAGATCAGACTTACCCGCAAAACGCTGCAGGATTCGCTCAAACAGCAAGCCTTAGATATGAAGCTGTCCGATGATGAGAAAAAGATTTTCAATTATCTGATACATTCATTGGACTCAAACGGATATTTAAAAGAGGACATACAAGCTGCCGCCGACCATGTATCCGCTTCACAAGAGGAGACGGAAGCGGTTCTGAAAAAGCTTCAATCCCTTGAGCCCGCGGGAATCGGCGCCCGGTCTTTGCAGGAATGCATCCTTCTTCAGCTCCGCCGTCTTCCCGAGCGGAACGAACAGGCGGAATGGATTGCCGACGCCTATTTTGAGCTATTTGCAAGAAAGAACTGGAAAGCGCTTACACTAAAAACGGGCATTCCGCTTAAAGACATTCAGGACATCGCTGACATGATCAGCGCCCTTGATCCGAGGCCGGGGCTCCGTTATGCGCATGAGGAGCCGGGTTTTTACGTGGAACCGGATATTTTCATCACAGTGAAAAACGGCATCATTCAAGCGCAGCTCAACAGCCGTTCGTTTCCTGACATCCAGCTTCATACCCATTATCAGCCGCTCTTGTCAGCTGCCGGGTGCCGTGACACGAAAAATTATCTGTCGGCAAAATATCAGGAGTGGCGCTGGCTGAACCGGGCTTTGTCGCAAAGAAAACAAACGATCACGAGAATTATCGGCGTCCTGACTGAACGGCAGGAATCCTTTTTTCTCACAGGAAAAAGCGGAATGCAGCCGCTGACCTTAAGAGAGGTGGCGGAAACGCTGGAGCTCCACGAATCAACGATCAGCCGGGCCATCAAAGGGAAGTACGTTCAGACGCCGTACGGACTGTATGAAATGAAAACATTTTTCTCGGCGAAAGCTGAATCGTCGGGGGACGGCGGCGCCTCCAATTATGCCGTAAAAGCGCATCTGGAGGCATTGGTCGGTAAAGAAGATAAAAAGAAACCTTTTTCAGACCAAAAGCTTGCCGATCTGCTGCATGAACAATATGACATCCGAATCTCAAGGCGCACCGTCGCCAAATACCGTGACCAATTAAATATTCCGCCGTCATCGGCGAGAAAACGGTACAGCTGAAACCTCCCCGAGCCAAACCCCGGGGAGGTTCTCCGTGTTACGGGATCATCCATGAAAACAGATGATGCTGTAAAAATGTAATGAGACAGACGAGCAGAAGCAAAAACAGACTGTGCTTAATCGTAAAACGGAAAAGGTCGGCCTCCTTGCCCGCCAGACCGACAGCGGCACAGGCAACCGCAATGGATTGCGGAGAAATCATTTTTCCGGTGACACCGCCTGATGAATTGGCGGCAACGGAGAGAACCGGGTCCATCCCGACAGAGAGCGCCGTCACCTTTTGCAATCCGCCGAACAACAGATTGGCCGACGTATCAGAGCCGGTAATAAATACGCCGAGCCAGCCGAGCACCGGCGAAAAAAAGGTAAACATCGCGCCCGTCATGGCAAGCGCAAGACCGAGTGTCGTGCTCATGCCGGAAGCATTCGTCACATAAGCAAAGCCGACAACAGAAACAATGGTCACGACCGGAAGCGTTAACTCTTTCACCGTTTCTATAAACGCTTCGCCCCATGTCTTCCACGACATGCCGAGGGCGAACTTGGAGATGACGGCGGCAATCAGAATCGCCGTCCCCGCTGAACCGAAAAGCTCAAGTTTGTACACGGCTTCAATCGGCGTGCCGTCCGCCTGAAGAATCTGCTGATTTACAAATGGGACGGGAGGCGTGAAGGTCAATGCACGCCCGGCTGCATTCAGCCAGGAAAGCCACATTGACGTTCCTTCATAATGACCGGTTAAGGCAGCCTTCACGCCGGGAATCCCCCAGACGGATATCATGGCCGTCAGAAGAAGGAAAGGAGACCACGCTTTAAACACCGCGGCGCCCCCGTACTTGATCTGCGTCCGGTCAGCGGCCGCTGCTGATTCCCGTTCTGCCGCGAAACGAAAGGCCGTTTTCGGTTTCCAAAATTTCAAAAACAGAGCGAGCGCGGCCATGGAAACTAGCGCCGACAGCACATCCGGAAGCTCAGGCCCTAAAAAATTCGAGCTTGCGTACTGCACGGCCGCAAAGGAGATGCCGGAAACAAGAATGGCCGGCCATATCTCAAAAGCCTTTTTAAACCCGCTCATCAAAATGATTAAGTACAGCGGAATAAAGACGGATAAAAACGGAAGCTGCCGGCCGACCATTTGAGAAATTTCCATTGCCGGTATCCCGGTCGGACCTTCGACGGCGGTAATCGGAATGCCGATCGCGCCGAAGGCAACGGGCGCCGTATTGGCAATCAGGCAAATTCCCGCCGCATACAGCGGCTGAAAACCAAGTCCGACGAGCAAAGCGGCCGAGATCGCGACGGGAGCGCCGAAACCGGCGGCGCCTTCTAAAAACGCCCCGAATGAAAAGGCGATGAGCAGCGCCTGCAAACGCCGGTCATCTGTAATTGAGAGCACCGAACTCCGGATAATCTCAAACTGTCCTGTTTTCACGGTGATTTTATACAGAAAGACCGATGTGACGATAATCCAGCCGATCGGAAGCAGCCCGTATACCGCTCCCTGAGAAGCGGACATCACCGCTTTTTCCGCCGGCATGCCGTAAACAAATACAGCGATTAAAAGTGAAACGGCTAACGTTAAAAGCCCCGCGATGTACCCCTTCATCCGTTTCACCGCAAGCGCCCAAAAAAAGAAGATAATCGGCACGAGCGCGCAAGCTGCCGATAAAAGCAAATTTCCCCCTAAAGGAGCGTACCCCTGTGTCCATTGCATCCCTAAAAAACCCCTCCTTATGTCATGTAAGCGATTACTTTTTGTGATAAGGTCATCTGATGACCGGGTTAATTAGCATTATATTTTGAAAGTTTTGAAAGTACAATACTTTTCTTGAACAAATTGTCTGAACCTGTCGGCAATACAAAAAAAGAAGTATAATAGACGATAAACATCAAGATTCACAAGTGACGGGGTGATCGCGTTGAAATATAAACAAATTAAAACGAAAAAAATCTACGAGGAAGTCGCTGACGCATTGCTGGAGAAGATAAAAGCGGGCGAGCTTAAGCCGGGTGAAAAGCTTGATTCCGTTCAGGCGCTTTCTGAGAGTTTTCAGGTCAGCCGCTCGGCGGTCAGAGAAGCGCTGTCGGCTTTGAAAGCGATGGGGCTCGTCGACATGAAGCAGGGAGAAGGCACATACATAAGAGAATTTGAGCCGTCTCATGTTTCCCAGCCGCTTTCTTCCGCCCTTTTGATGAAAAAAGAGGACGTCAAACAGCTGCTCGAAGTCAGAAAGCTGCTTGAACTCGGCGTCGCCGCCATGGCCGCTGAAAAACGCACCGAAGACGATTTACAAAAAATCCGCCAAGCTCTCCTGGAGATGAAAGACATTGACGGAGACGAAGAATTGGGCGAAAAAGCGGATTTCTCCTTTCACATGGCGCTGGCGGAAGCATCACAAAACGGGCTGCTCAAGCATCTCATGAATCATGTCTCCGCGCTCCTTTTGGAAACAATGAGAGAAACGAGAAAAATTTGGCTGTTTTCTAAACGAACGAGCGTGCAGCGATTGTATGAAGAGCATGAACGCATTTACAGTGCCGTCGCCGCCAAAGACGCGGATGAAGCGGAAGCCGCGATGACCGCGCACCTGACGAATGTGGAAGACGTGCTGGGGGCTTATTTTGAAGAAAATGTATAGAAGCTGACTTGTGAAAGGGGATAACATCACATGCAGGCCGAATCTTTTTTTTCTGACCATGTAAAGAAAGCTCTGACAAACGATCCTCCAGGGGAATGGATGCCGGCAGTTCCGAAAGCGTGCATCCCCCTGCATTCCGGCTATCCCGATCCCGCCCTCGTTCCTGATAAGGAACTGAAAGAAGCCGCCGCCCGCCTTCTGGATGAGGAGCGCGATCTGCCGCTGCATTATATGGGAAGCCCGAGGACGGCCGTTTTAAAAAAGCAGATTCAAGAACGGTTAGCCATCCGCGGCATTCACTGTCGGGACGATGAGCTGCTCGTGACGTCAGGCGCCTGTCAGGCGATAGATCTGGCTGCACGGGTTTTCCTCGATGAACAAACCGCCGCTGCCGTTGAAGCTCCGGTCTACATGGAAGCGCTCGAGATTTTTAAAAATTATACACCGCATATCATGAGCATTCCGACAGATCAAGAGGGCCTGCAAACAGAAACATTAGCGTTCATGCTTGAGGAAAGAAAACGAAAAGGGCTTCTGCTTCCCCGTCTTCTCTACACGATACCCGCTTTTCAGAATCCTGCGGGAACCGTAATGTCAGCGAAGCGGAGAACCCGCCTGCTTCAGCTTGCCGAAACGTATGATTTTCTCATCTTGGAGGATGATGCATACGGCGAGCTCGGATTCACCGATATTCCGCCGCCCTTGAAAGCCATGGATCAAAACGGCCGGGTGCTGTACGCCGGTTCATTATCAAAAGTCATCGCCCCGGGTATGAGGATCGGCTGGATTGCAGGGGACGCCGCATTCATCACGGCATTGTCATGGTTAAAAAAAGACTTAGGCCACCCGTTTTCCCAAGCGGTGACCGCCGTCTATCTGGAACAAACGAATGTTGAAAAACGGCTCACCGCCTTGCGGGAAGCATATCAAAGCAAACGTGACGTTTTGCTCGCCGCATCAGCGCGATATCTTCCGGAATCCGCATCCTGGCACGTGCCTGAAGGCGGTTACTTTGTATGGGTGAAAGCGCCGGGAGCGGATACATCCGCAATGCTGGCGAGGGCTCTTTCTCACGGCGTTTCCTATGTCCCCGGTAAATATTTTTTTCTGCATCAGGAAGACGGTGCGGAATATCTTCGCCTGTCGTTCAGTTATGCCGGTAAAGCCGCGATAAAAGAGGGTGTGCAAAAACTGGGACGTCTGCTGGAAAACGGGATGTAGAGCAGCTTGAGGAGCTTTCGGGCTTCTCTTTTTTTTGTCCCCTTCAGCGCATCGGACGAAAGGATTTTTCAGAAAAACCTTCCAATCCATATTCAGAATAGTGTAGGATATTCATAGAGCTTTCCCAAAAACAGGTCATCAGATGACCGGATCACATATTGAGGATGAAAGAGGGGTTCATCATGAAAGTCTCATTATTTGTCACGTGCCTTGTGGATATGTTCCAGACCAATGTCGGAAAGGCGACGGTTGAGGTGCTGGAACGGCTCGGGTGTGAGGTGGATTTTCCCGAGGGGCAGATTTGCTGCGGGCAGCCCGCATACAACAGCGGGTATGTGACGGATGCGAAAAAAGCGATGAAGCGGATGATTGCCGCGTTTGAAGAAGCGGAGTACGTCGTCAGTCCGTCAGGTTCCTGTACGACGATGTTCCGTGAATATCCGCATCTGTTTCAGGACGATCCGAAGTGGGCGGCAAAAGCGCAGCAGCTTGCGGACAAAACATATGAGTTAACGGATTTTATCGTCAACGTTCTCGGGGTGGAGGATGTCGGGGCGGTGCTGCATAAAAAAGCGACAGTCCATACATCATGCCACATGACGAGGCTGCTCGGCGTGTCGGAGGAGCCGATGAAGCTTTTGCGCCATGTCAAGGGGCTCGAGCTGACCGCGCTTCCCGGAAAGCACCAATGCTGCGGATTCGGAGGAACGTTTTCTGTGAAAATGGCGCAAATCTCTGAACAAATGGTGGATGAGAAGGTCGCCTGCGTGGAAGACACGGAGGCCGAAGTGCTGATCGGGGCGGATTGCGGCTGTCTGATGAATATCGGCGGGCGTCTTGACCGTAAGGATAAAAACGTCAGAGTCATGCACATCGCCGAAGTGCTGAACAGCAGATAACACGAGAAACAACAAGGGGGGAAAATCATGGCGATGAAAATCGGTACCGCCGCTTTTAAAGAGCGGGTATCAGAAGGAATAGATAATGAGTTTATGAGAGGAGCCGTCTCCGGAGCGCAGGAACGGCTCAGGATAAGAAGGCTTCAGGCGGCCGAAGAATTGGGAAACTGGGAGGATTGGCGTTCCCATGCGGAAGAAATCAGACAGCATGTGCTGGACAATCTTGATTTCTATTTGGAACAGCTCGCCGAAAATGTCGCCAACAGAGGCGGACACGTCTTTTTCGCTGAAACGGCGGAAGAAGCGTCCTCCTATATCCGCGATGTCATCCGGCAGAAAAACGCCAAAAAAATCGTAAAATCCAAATCCATGGTGACAGAAGAAATCAATATGAACGAAGTGCTTGAGGCAGAGGGCTGTGAAGTCACAGAAACGGATCTCGGCGAATACATTCTCCAGATTGACGATCACGATCCGCCGTCACATATCGTTGCTCCCGCTCTTCACAAAAACAAAGAGCAGATCCGTGACGTGTTTAAAGAGAGACTCGAATACAAACAGACGGAAAAACCGGAAGAGCTCGTCATGCACGCGCGCAGCGTTCTCCGGAAAAAATTTCTCGAAGCGGATGTCGGCATTACAGGCTGCAACTTTGCAATCGCGGATACCGGTTCGGTCAGTCTCGTGACGAATGAAGGAAACGGCCGCCTTGTGTCCGCGCTGCCGAAGACGCAGATCACCGTGATGGGAATGGAGCGGATCGTTCCGTCATTTTCTGAGTTTGAAGTGCTTGTCAGCATGCTGACGAGAAGCGCGGTCGGCCAGCGGCTTACAAGTTACATTACGGCGCTGACGGGACCTCGTCAGCAAGGAGAAGCTGACGGGCCTGAGGAATTCCACCTCGTGGTTGTGGACAACGGGCGTTCCCGCATACTCGGCACGGAATTTCAATCGGTGCTGCAATGTATCCGCTGCGCCGCCTGCATCAACGTCTGTCCCGTGTACCGGCATGTCGGCGGACACTCGTACGGGTCCATCTATTCGGGTCCGATCGGCGCCGTCTTATCGCCTCTTCTCGGCGGATATGACGAATACAAGGAGCTCCCGTACGCATCTTCCTTATGCGCGGCCTGTACGGAAGCATGTCCCGTTAAAATTCCGCTGCACGAGCTGCTGCTCAAGCATCGGCAGAACATTGTGGAAAAAGAGGGCAAAGCGCCGATCAGCGAAAAACTGGCGATGAAAGCCTTCGGGCTCGGCTCGTCATCCCCGTCCCTTTATAAAATGGGATCGAAATGGGCGCCTGCCGCCATGACGCCGTTTACGGAAGATGACAAAATATCAAAAGGGCCGGGGCCGTTAAAAGAATGGACGGCAATACGGGACTTCCCGGCGCCGCATAAATCGAGATTCAGAGATTGGTTTAAAGACCGGGAAAAACAAAAGGGGGAAGAATGATGATGAAAGGGACGGTTACACATCAGGAATCCTTTTTAAACCGGATCGCCGAACGTCTGGGCAGAGAGCGCAGGAAATCAGGCGTGTCCCTGCCTGAATGGAAGTATCAGCCTCAATATCAAACGCATGCGGGCTGTACGGAAGACGATCTTGTCACGATGCTGAAAGACCACTGCGTCAACATTCATACCGAACTGATCGAAACGGATGCAGCCGGGCTTTACGACGCTTTGCGCACGCAGGTGAACCGCTTTGAAGGAGGGCCTGTCATCATTCCGAAGGACAGCCGCTTTGAAACGTACGGCTTGCAGACCCTTATGACAGAAGAGTGGCCGGATGAAGGGATTCCCGTTTGGGAATGGGACGCGGAACAAGGAGCGAAAAATATTGAAAAAGCGGAACAAGCGAATGTGGGCATTACATTCAGCGAGATCACGCTTGCGGAATCAGCCACCGTCGTTTTGTATGCGTCAGAGCATGCCGGCCGTTCTGTCAGCCTGCTTCCGACCACCTATATCGCCATCATCCCGAAATCTTCCATTGTGCCGAGAATGACACAGGCCAGCGATATACTGAAACAGCAGATCAGAGACGGCGTCACCGTTCCTTCCTGCATCAACTATATTACTGGACCGAGCAACTCGGCCGATATCGAAATGGATTTGGTTGTCGGCGTCCACGGACCCGTTAAAGCCGCTTATATCCTCGTGAATGACCGATAAAAAACAAACCCCGGTTTGCGGCCGGGGTTTGTTTTTATATAAACGCGTTAATGATCATGATAAAACAAATCGCACTGACAGAAATAATCGTTTCCATCGCCGTCCATGTCAGGAACGTTTCTTTTACCGTCATTCCGAAATACTCTTTAATGAGCCAGAAACCGGAGTCATTGACATGTGACAGAATCAAAGAGCCCGCTCCCGTTGCCAATACGAGAAGCTCACTGCTGACGCCCGGCATGACAGATGCAATCGGTGCAACAATGCCGGCCGCCGTCATCATGGCGACAGTCGCTGAACCTGTGGCGACACGGATGACCGCCGCGATCGTCCAGCTTAAAAGAACGGGAGAGAAGCTTGAGTGTTTCGCCATGTCAGCGATATACGTGCCGACGCCTGAATCAATCAGGACGTTGTTAAAAGCGCCGCCGGCTCCGATCACAAGCAGAATGGAAGCAATCGGTCCCAGACAGTCATTGCTGAATTTTAAAATGCTTTCTCTGTCAAAGCCCTGATAAAAACCAAGGCTGAAAAAGGAGTAAACCGTGGCGATCAAAAGCGCCGTGACAGGGTCGCCGATAAATTTAAAAGTTTCATAGAGCGTGCTTTTTTCCGGAAGCGCAATTTCGGCAAGCGTTGCCATAAGCATCAGGATCACCGGTACCAATATCGTAAACAATGTATTTGCGAATCCCGGAAGCTTGCGTTTTTCATTCCGTTCAATAAATTGTTTTTTCAACAGTTCGGGAACGGGTTTATGAATGCGCTTACCAATCCATTTTCCGTAAAGCGGCCCCGCGATGATGGCAGTCGGAATCCCGACGATTAAAGAAAACAAAATCGTTTTTCCGACATTGGCGTGATAAATGCCGACAGCCGCCATCGCCGCCGGGTGGGGCGGAACCAATCCGTGCACGACGGAAAGTCCCGCAAGGAGCGGAATCCCGATCGTCACTAATGAAACCCCGGTTTCAATCGCAATCGTAAACAAAAGCGGCACGAGCAGGACGAAGCCGACCTGGAAAAAGACCGGGATGCCGACGATAAAAGCGACGGCCATCATCGCCCAATGCACTTTCTTTTTGCCGAAGCGGCCGATCAGGGTGTGGGCGATACGCTCCGCACCGCCTGATTCAGCCATCATTTTTCCGAGCATCGTACCGAGGGCCAGCACGATCGCAAGCAGCGACAGCGTATTGCCGAGCCCGGTTTTCATCGAAGCGATAATGTCCGGCAGATTCATGCCCGTTGCGAAACCGACAAGGATGGATGTAATCAAAAGACTGATAAACGGATTTAATTTAGCGACCGTAATCAATAAGAGTAAAACGATAATAGCGGCAATGACAATAAACAGTAACATGACCTTTTCACCCTTTCAAAGAAGAATTAACGGCTTTGTTTGAGCTGAAATTCACTGATGACGTCAAATTCATCTTTGAGCTTGTCATACAGCCGCTCGTATAAGTAAAACAGCTCAATATATGTTTCGCTGTTTTTGACGTTCGGTTCATGGCGGTGAGAAATTCTGATCCAGTCCTGAACATCCTCGATCCGTTCCATTTCGCCAAGGCTGTGCAAAGCGAGGACGGCCGCTCCGAGCGCCGAGGCTTCGTAACTTTCCGGAACGAGGACTTCCCGTCCCATCGTATCGGACAAAATCTGCCTCCAAAGCGGCGATCTCGCAAATCCTCCCGATGCCCGCACGTCTTTTGCAGGGCCCGCCAAATCTCTCAGTGCGACACCGATTGAAAAGACGCTCATGATGACGCCTTCCAGCACCGCTCTGATAAAATGCTCCCGTTTATGGCGGAGGCTGATGCCGAAAAACGTTCCGCGGGCATTCGGATTCCAAAACGGCGCGCGCTCCCCTGATAAAAACGGCAGAAACAGCAATCCCTCAGAGCCTGCGGGCACTTTATCAGCGATATCAATCATTAAATCATACGGATCAATGCCGAGCCGCTTCGCCGTTTCGACTTCCGGAGAAGCGAATTCGTCTCGAAGCCAGCGCAGCATAATGCCTCCGTTATTCGTCGGGCCTCCGATGACCCAATGCTTGTCAGTCAGTGCGTAACAGAATGTCCGCGCTTTTTCATCCGTAATCGGCGCATCCGTCACCGAACGCACGGCTCCGCTTGTTCCGATCGTAACGGCCACTTCGCCTTTGCCGATCGCGCCGACTCCAAGGTTGGCGAGCACGCCGTCATTTGCGCCGATAATAAACGGTGTATCCGCATGAATGCCCATCCGTGCAGCGATTTCCGGCGCAAGGCCGCGCAGCTGATGAGTGGTCGGCACGATGTCCGACAGCTGATCTTCCCGGATTCCGGCAATCCGGAGCGCTTCTTCATCCCAGGAAAGCGTATCTAAACGGAACAGCCCCGTTGCCGAAGCGATCGAATAATCGACGACATAAGTTCCGAAAAACTCGTGCAGAATATATTCTTTAATACTGATGAATTTGGCGGTTTTCGCGAATGTCTCCTTGTCCTGTTCTTTCATCCACACAATTTTGGAAAGCGGAGACATCGGGTGAATCGGCGTACCCGTTCTTTTATAAATATCAAAACCGTTCATCTCTTTTAAAATCCGTTTTGATTGCTCGGCGCTGCGGTTGTCCGCCCAAATGATGCTTTTGGTCAGCAGGCCGCCGTTTTGATCGACAGCTATCAATGAGTGCATGGCGGTGCTGATGCCGATTGCAAGCAGATTGTCAGGGCTCAGTCCGGCCTTTGTGACGGCGCCTCTGATGCTTCCGATAACCGCTTCCAGAATGTGCTCAGGATCCTGCTCGGCCCATGCCGGCTTTGGCTGTATTAAATCATAGTGAACCGAATGCTTGGCTAACACTTTGCCTCTTGGTCCGAACAGAACGGCTTTCGTACTGGTCGTGCCGATATCCAGACCGATAACAGCTTGGGTTTCCTTCATAATATATCCCGCCTAATCTGATTGAATAATAAGATAGATTGATAATGTATGCCCTTACAAAGTCAATTATAGGAATAATTTTTTTATAAATCAACGATGAAGAAGAAAATTTTTTTCATAAAATTGCCTCAATTCCCGCTGTATCGGCATTCTCTCTTTTGAAAAATAAATATTCAAAAAGCGATTACAAACGTTTGTGCGCGATCATTTTTCTGATTTGCTGCAAGTTGGCGAGCGTTTTCTCCTGCCGCAGCCGGGCCGTGGCGAAATACAGGGTATCAATGACCGACAGCTGGGCAAGCCTTGCGGACATTGCTTCCGTTCTGAAAGCCGTCTCCCTTGTTGACGTATACAGCACCACGTCGGAAATCTGGGTGAGCGGCGACTTTTGGTAGCTTGTAATGCCGATCGTGCCGGCGCCGAGCGATTTGGCCGTTTTCACCGCGTCGAGCACGTCCTTGTTGCTTCCCGAATGAGAAATGCCGATGACTGCGCTTTCGGGACCGAGAAGACCCGCCGACATCGCCTGAAAGTGAGAATCCGTGTGCGCGATGCAATTTATACCCGTACGCATAAATTTGTGATACGCGTCTGTGGCGATCAGCCCGGAACCGCCGTTTCCGTAAAATTCGATTCTGTCTGCGCGGTGGATCATTTCTACCGCTTTTTCAACGTCGGCCGGATCTAATAATTGAAAGGTATCGGTCAGACCGGAAATGTTTGTGCGGAAAACTTTCCGGATGATGACTTCGATATCGTCGTCGGGGCTCATTTCTTCATGAATGTGCTGCACCGGCTCCTGAACGATCTCCTGAGCAAGCGCGATTTTTAAATCCTGATAGCCGGAAAAACCGAGCCGTTTGCACAGCCTGAAAATCGTCGCTTCAGAGCTTTTCGTTTTTTCCGCCAGCTGAATGATGGAAAGGTGAACCACGTCTTTCGGTTCCTTCACGATATGGTCTGCAATCGCTCTCAATTTTGGCGACAAACCTTTGCTGGCCGCCTGAATCTTCCCGATGCTGCTTGAATTCACAGGGGTCATGCTATAACCTCCCTACTCGAATGTAAACGCATACTTTTATGATAAAGCAAGTTCTGTCATAAGGGAATCAGGTTTTGTTTTCTTTACCGCAAATGAAAGAAAAGAGAAAAGTATATCGGGGACACCGCCTCAATGACACTTCATACATCCGGTTTTTACAAAAAGTGATCGTTCTCTGAAAAGTGCCGGTGCCCAAGTCGCCGGCCATAAGTGTAAGCTGTCCTGTTACAGTTCAGTTTCTAGTGAGTTGCCAGCGCTTGAAATTCCAGAGAAGGATCATTAAGCAGGAGAACACTTGAGAAGCACAGGTCTAATCAGCTTCTGGAGAAAAACTTCAAATTAATATAATAATCTAATTGCTCTGAAACGCGTACCATACATTATACTTTCAATGATTTTTAAACTCTGAGGAGGAAATTCACATGAAAGTAATTGCAATTGACTTAGATGGCACGCTGTTATCAGAGAACTTAACTATCCAGGAACAAGATGTAAGAGCTTTAAAGCTCGGACAAAAACAAGGTCATCTTGTAACAATCGCTACAGGGAGAGCTTTATTTGATGCAAAACACATCATCAATAAATATGATTTGGATTTTCCGATTATTGCTTCAAACGGCGCTCAAATTGATGTGGGAAATCAGGTAATATTCGAACATTTTATGGATTCAGATGTAATTCAACCTATCATCACATGGTTAAATAAAGAAGAAATCTATTATCAGCTTTACTTATCTGACAAAATTGTCGTATCAAATCAAGGAATTCAGCAGCTTGAAAAAGAACTTTACAATACAGTAATGGAAGAACCTCATTTTAATCAAGAAGTATTTTGGAATTCTATTAAAGCTCAAATCCATCAATACGGGTTAGAGGAAATACCGGGTACAATTGACCCTATCGATTATCGGTATGTCATAAAATGTATGATCGTTTCGCCAAACCAAAGAAAATTAAAAAAAGCTAAAGAATATTTTGGACAACTGAAGAAGTGTGCCGTAACGAGTTCAGGAGCATTCAATCTTGAAATCACAAGTGCAGGAGTAGATAAAGGAGCGTCATTAAATAAACTTTGTGAACATTATGGAACGGATGCGCGGAATGCAATCGCAATAGGTGATAATTTAAATGATCTGCCTATGTTTCATGCAGCAGGAATAGGGATAGCCATGGGAAATGCAGATAAGAAGCTTATTCAATTGGCTGCTTTTAAAACGTTATCGAATGATGAGTGTGGTGTATCTTATGCTTTTCATCATTACATTCTGACGAAAGAAGAAGACCCTAAACCGCGGAGTATACAGCCATGAGCCATTTTGTGAAAAGGTGTTTAATCTATATTGCCGGATTGTTTATTTTATCCGTGGGGGTTGTATGTATGATTAAATCTAATACCGGGATTGCCCCCTGGGATGCTCTGAACGTGGCTTTATCAGAACTCATTGGCCTTACAATCGGATCATGGGTTTTCATTGTCGGAGGAATCCTTATCTTTATAAACAGCCTCATAAAAATGCGGTTTCCTAATCTAGCCGGTTTTATTCCGATTGTTATTATTGGAAGTTTTGTTGACCTTTTAAACCTAAAGGTTCTTTCGTTCTTAAAAACAGATGCTGTCATTCTTCAATGGAGTTTATTTTTGATAGGGTTGTGTATATTGGCTATGGGAATCGCTATTTATTTAAGAGCATCTTTTCCTTCGATACCGAATGATGAATTAATGTTGGCTATTACTGAACGTACAGGTTGGGGTATTAATATTACAAAGACGATAGGGGAAGCTTTAGCTTTTGTGCTTGCAATCATTCTTCAGGGGCCGATTGGGATAGGAACCATCATTGTGCTGCTATGTCTGGGGATATTAGTAGGTTTATTTGACAAACTATTACACAAGATGGGGAAGCCCCGTTCTATCTATAGTGTGGGACAGGAAGGCGCACATATTCATGGAGGCCATGATAAAACAATTCATTAAATGCTTATTTTCCCTTGTGTTGTTCAGTGTAAAATCCTGATAACGCTGTCTAAGAAGGAGTAACAGTAATGACAAACATTACAGAGATAGCAAAGAAAGCGAACGTTTCTCGGACAACAGTTTCCAGAGTTCTCAATAATCATCCTTATGTAAAACCTGAGAAGCGGGACGCTGTGTTAAAAGCTATGAAGGAATTAAATTATGTACCGAATTTCAACGCGATTAACCTATCCAGGGGGAAGACAAATGTATTCGGAGTCATTGTTCCTAAAATCAACCATCCGTTTTTCAGTAAACTGATTGCCGGAATAGGCGAAGAGTGTAATAAACATAATTACAGTTTACTTGTGCACCAATCAAATAACGATCCTGAACAAGAAATGGAGTTTTTTAACAGACTGAAATACAAACTTATTGACGGTCTTATTTTGGGATCCTGTGTAAGCCCCCCTCACGTACTCGACGAGATATCTGGGTTTGGCAATATTGTTTCCTGTGAAGCTTCTGCAAGCAAACAGGTTGCACATATATTTATTAATCATGAGTCAGGAATCAAAATGGCAATTGATCATCTGCGAAATCAAGGACATCAATCCATTGGTCTGTGTATAGGAAATCCTAAGAGCGGTGTTGGCATAAGCAGAAAAAAATCATTTTTTCACTTTCAAAATGAATACGGATTGAAATGGAGTGATAATTGGTACTTTGAGGAACAGTACACTATTGAGAATGGTATAGAAATAGCAAAATTATTGCTAAATAAGTCACCTCGTCCTGCGGCAATGGTTGTAGGAAGTGATTATGTTGCGGCGGGGATCATTTATGAAGCGAAAAGACAGGGAATACGAATACCTGAAGAACTGGCGGTTATAGGATTTGATAATCAGCCGATATCTAAGGTAATAGAACTTTCAACGATACATCAACCTATTAAAGAGTTGGGACAAACAGCAGCAAATTTATTATATAACTTAATGAATAACAAAGATGTCCCCAATATAAATAAGTTGAACCTAAAACTTATGAAAAGAAAGTCAACTTAAAAAGACCACTTTATGGTGGTCTTTTTTGCTTAGCGCAGAACCAGCTCTGGGGCAGGCGCTTTGAAATGAGCTCTTTTTTTCGTTTCATCTATAAAACTGAAGGGCTTCATGGATAGGTTTTCAAGTTCATTTAGGAAATGACAAGCTTTTAATGGTACAAATGATGTCATATTCCATACAACTTTCTCATTAAAACCTATAGCACGAATATTATGCATAAGCCGATCAATTGTGTAAGACCCTGCTGCTACATACCCTTTCCCTTGATACCACAGATTATTCCCTTCAATTTTCTCCAGTGATTGGCCGCACATGGAATCTGTGTCAATGCGATCTGTCATTGCTATAATACCCTTAGAGCCAACAAGTTCTACAACCCGTCGTGCAACTTCTAAGTCTACATGTTCACTATCAAAATTCATACAAATGGTTAGTAAACCTTCTTTCGCGGCTCTCATCAAAGTACCGGGAACTTCTCCGACAAGTGTGTTGATATTATCTATGTTCCATTTATCTAACCGAGCATCTTTTAACCCCTCTAATCTATGTACTCTTTCTTGGGGTGTTCTCCAGGTGTGTTTAAAATTGTTTGGCATATCATTAAACAAATGATCTGTTAAAACGGCATCTGATCCAGTGTAATTGCTGCGTTTTTGCGCTGTATCTATAACTTTCATTATAAGTTCAGAGGTTTCCTCCGGGTATGCTTTTTGGAAGTGACCCAGCGCCGGTTTTACTCCAGCCTCCACAAGTGTATCCACAATCCATTCTAAACTCGGATGTTCTTCTGTCATATATTTCTTTAGATAGGAGTTTTCAGTCATAGCATCTGGGGACAGTACAGTATAAATAAGACCGTATTCTCCGCAAGAAGCGATCTTTTCCCATTCTTCTTTTAAGGGTGCCCAATTCCCTTTTTCCGGTGTGCCTGCAAAGCTGGCCAATAATGGTCCTTCTAGTGAAATACCTAAAATATTACGGTAACGTCCCTTTCTCTTTTGTGTATGGAACTCTTTCATAAAGGCTGCAAATTGATCTAATTGATTATGAGGAAGAAAAATAGAGGGTACACAGAAAATCCCTTCTATTTCAGCTAGTGTATTGATCTTTTCAATATCTAATTGATCTAAATTGCTAAAATCATAGTGACCGATTCCATGACAATGAAATTCTACTGGAAGAGATGGAACTAAATAAGAACCTGATTTCTTAAAAATTCCTTCTCCTCCAATGTCGAAGTTCAGCCATTCGTTATTACTATAGGTTATATCAGCGATTTTCATTACTCCATTTGTTTCAAGGTAAGCTGGGCTGTTAAATGATGTGCTAGACTGCATAGGAAACGCCTCCTGGAAATGTTTATTTAGTATTCAGTGAAGACACATCATCATCTTAAAGTATGAAACCCGTACCATATCAACCTTTTATTATCACTTTTTGTAAAAATATAGGTTTTTTATTCGACTTTCTACATCTGATGTTCTCGTTATTGTTATTTGTATCCTGAAACTCTCCTTTAAACACTCAAAAACACTAGCTGTAACGCCACAAATGCTTCTATACTGTTTCGTGTTACGCCAACTAGTGTTCTCCACGAGTTTAATTTGTGGAATTGGTTTCATGTCAATAGCTTTAATAAATGGAATATGACTTCCGGGTATAGAACCTTGTGGAGTCATTGAAGTTGAACGATTAGAAATGAAATGCAATTACTAAGCTGGGATACCAGCATAAGAGTAAAACCTTTCATATTTCTGCTAACTTTTTGCCGCTCAGTCCATATATCGTGGAAAACCTTTCGTCGGAATTTCTGTTTGAACAATATAAATAAAGTGCTGATTACGCTATATTAGGGGCCGGCTCACCCCGCATATGAATTTAAACATGTTCAGTCAAAATGTCTTATATAGGTGATAAGAAAACTAGCGGCAAAAATTAGTATTGACTTTGAAAATAGAAGACTGTATATTATGTTACTATATTCAGAAAATAAAAACTCAAGAGATTCATTTAACATAAAACACTGTGAACGGGAGCAGTAAAAGAATCCAATCAGAAAAAGAGAGCCGCGGGTTGGTGCAACGCGGACTGATTGTTCTTTGAACTCGCCCGGAAGTGGCAGGGCGGAACGGAATTATCGGAATATTCCCTATGTCCTAACGGCTGACCTTCGTTAAAAGGTTTTTAAGCTGGATTCCGGATATTCGGGATCAACAAGAGTGGTACCGCGGCTGCCTGAGGCACGCCGTCTCTTTTCTAAAAAGAGGCGGCGTGCTTTTTTATGTGATGAACACTTTTTGCGAGAGGGCGTGTGATAGATGGAAAAGGACAAGCAAACGTTAAAACGGACGATGTCGTCCAGACACATTATGATGATGGCGCTTGGAGGCGCAATCGGGGCCGGGCTCTTTAAAGGCAGCAGCACGGCGATTGATGAAGCGGGGCCGTCCGTGCTGCTGGCCTACCTCCTCGGCGGAATCATTCTGCTGTTTATTATGCAGGGGCTGGCCGAAATGGCTGTCAGAAACAAACATGCAAGGACGTTCCGTGATTTGGTTCAGCAGTCTCTCGGGTCGTACGCTGCATACTTTTTAGACTGGATCTATTGGAAAATGTGGGTGCTCAATATTGCCGCTGAGGCGGTCGTAGCCGCCATTTTCATTCAATATTGGCTGCCGGAATGTCCGATATGGATATTGGCTTTGATCATTTCCATTGTGGTGACGGTCGTAAACATGCTTTCTGTGAAACTGTTTGCCGAGACGGAGTACTGGCTCGCGCTCATTAAAATTACAGTGATTGTCATCTTTATTTTATGCGGGATTCTGCTATTATTTTTCTCATTCGGCAATCACACGGCGCCGGGGCTGTCTCATTTAACGGATCACGGAGGGTTTTTCCCGCATGGAGCGGGGGGTGTCATTACGGCGATGCTCGTCGTGATCTACTCATACGGCGGAACGGAAATCATCGGCGTCACGCTGGCGGAGACAAAAAACCCCGAAAAGGTGATCCCGAAAGCTGTCCGAAGCACGTTAACGCGGATTGTCGCTTTTTACTTGCTGCCGTTTTTCATCATCGTCAGCCTGATTCCTTGGAATCAAGTCAACAGCGTTCCCGAAAGCCCGTTTGTCATAGTATTTAAGATGATCGGAATTCCGGGTGCCGACCATATTATGAATGCCGTCATTCTTCTTGCGATTATCTCGTCTATGAACTCGGGACTGTACGGGTCATCCCGCGTCTTGTTTACGCAGGCTTCTGACGGCCGGCTGCCGAAAATCTTTTCAAAACTATCGAAGAAAAAGGTTCCCGTTTATGCGATTCTGACTTGTACGTCATTTTTATATGTAGGCGTCCTGATTTCTTTATTCGCAGGAAGCCAGACATTTAATTATTTGATGGGTTCCCTCGGCTATACCGTGCTGTTCATCTGGCTGATTATCGGATTCGCCCATTTGAAATCAAGAAAACATTCAACAGAACAGCCGGCTTATTACGTCAAATGGTTCCCGTATACGACATGGTTCGCGGTGCTTGCGCTTTTGGCCATCCTAATCGGAGTAATTGCGACGACGTCCATCGTCATCACATGCATCACTGCGGCCATCTATCTCCTCATTACGGCTGCGTATCTCGTGAAAGGGAGACGTCAATAAATAAAAAAACTCTTGCCCCGCGGCAAGAGTTTTTTTAATGAACGGCCTTTTTTTCTGCGGCCAGAGCAGGTGTTTTCAGTTTCTTCGGTGTTATATTCACAAAACAAATGCTTGTGACGATCAGAAGCAGTCCGGCTAAAAGGCTGACGGTCAGCGGCTCATGCAGAAATATCGAGCTGACGACAATAGATATGAGCGGGATCAGGAAGGTGTAAGAGGCAACCTTGCTTGCTTCCCCTGAACCGACAAGCGTAAAAAAGGCGAGCCAGCCGAGCGCGATGACAAATACCGAAATGAACAGAAGGCTGAGAATGAACGGAGCTTTCCATTGAATCGCTGAAAAGCTTTCTGAAAAATGGCCGGAGCTGACAAGCAGCACGCCGCCGATCAGAAGCTGAAGAGCGACCATCCAAATAGAGTCCGCGCGTCCGCCCGTTCTTTTCACATATACCGTGCCGAGCGCCCAGCTGACCGCGGAGCCTAAGGCCAAAAGAATGCCGGCGATGGAAATATGGCCTCCGAAACCGGCTGCGCTGATGACGGCGACACCGGCAAAGCCCAGAATAAGACCGGCTATTTTTAAAGGATACATCGATTCCCCGAGCCACAGCCAAGAAAAAACGCCCATTAAAACCGGCTGGAAAAACACGATGGCTGAAAATAAGCCGGCAGGCAGGTAATTCAAGCCGACCGTTTGCAGGCCGTAAAATAAAGTAATATTTAAAATGGCAGAAATAAGATAGATCGGCCACGTTTCTTTAAAACGCAGCTTTTTAAAACGGGGCAGCGCCACCATTAATAATAGAAGTCCGCCGATCAGCGTGCGGATTCCGGCAAACAGAAGAGGCGGCGAATAGGCAAGCGCGGCCTTTGTCAGCGGCCAGTTAATTCCCCACACCGTGACTAGAAACGCCAGCATAAGAGCCGTCTGTATTTTCGAAAGCTGTTTCACGTCGTTCACTCCTTGTAGAACAATTCCATCATATGATACGGTAATCAGTAAGATAAATAAAATGAATCTTTTTTATAAGGAGCATAAGTAAAACGTTATGACGATTACACAACTGCGGGTTTTTGTTCAAATCGCTGAAACGGGAAGCTTTACAAAAGCGGGGCAGGCGCTGAATATGACGCAGCCCGCTGTCAGCCATGCCATCTCTGCGCTTGAGTCAGAGCTCGGCATCAAGCTGATCATCCGCGAGCGCCGCAACGGCGTAAGGCTCACGGACACGGGCGGAAAAATTCTCGTTCATATCAGAGAGGTGCTCAAAGGGATAGAAAAAGCCGAGCAGCTGGCGGCCGCGGAAAGAGGGCTTGAACAGGGAACGATTCACATCGGCACATTTCCGGCCGCTTCCGCTTATTTCATTCCAAAGCTGATCAGCGTGTTTAAAAATCGGTATCCGAAGCTTGAGCTGGTACTGCATGAAGGAACGGCGGACGAAGTAAAAGAATGGCTGCAATCCCGGATGATTGACGCGGGCATTCTGCTGTTCCCGACAGAGGATATGGATTACTTTCTGCTGAAAAAAGACAAAATGGCAGCGGTTATGCATAAAGATCATCCTCTCGCCTCACGCTCCACCGTAACGATAAAAGATCTGGACGGTGAACCGATGGTGGTTTGCGAAGGCGGTTACACGTCACCTTTTGCAGGCCTGTTTAAACAAGCCGGTGCCGAACTTTGCGCCGCCTTTACCGTGTTTAATGTCAGCACGTCCATCAATATGGTGCGGGAGGGGTTGGGCATGGCAATCTTATCCGATATGTCCATGGCCGGCAATCCCCTCCCGGAAGAAGTGGTGATTAAAGAGTTTACGCCGGATGTATTCAGGGAGGTACAGCTGGCGGTTCCTTCCATGAAAGACGCATCACTTGCCGCCAAGCTTTTTATTGATGTCGCCGAGGAGCTGTTCATCCGTAAGAAAACCGCCGCTGACTGATTGTTCGAAGATCATCGAATCAAATTGTTTAACTCACGGGAAAAGCTGTGGTAAGGTGTGTGGTAGAGACCTTGTTTAAGATCTGCTTACACTAAACCATAAAGGAGAAAACGATGGCTGAACATACATTGAAAGATACTGCGTTTTCCGTATTGAATTTATCGCCGGTCGTACAGGGGGGAACGGTTGCTGAATCGTTCCGCAACAGCATGGATTTAGCGCGCCGCGCCGAGGAGTGGGGCTATAACCGCTATTGGCTTGCGGAGCATCATAATATAGAAGGAGTTGCCAGCTCGGCAACGGCGGTGCTGATCGGCCACATCGCCGGAGGCACGAAAAAAATCCGCGTCGGTTCTGGGGGTATTATGCTGCCGAATCATTCTTCACTTGTGATCGCGGAGCAATTCGGAACCCTTGAAACGTTGTATCCGGGTCGGATTGACCTGGGGCTCGGACGCGCGCCGGGGACCGACCAATTAACGGCGAGAGCCTTACGAAGAAACATAAACAGCGGGGAAGATTTTCCGGAGCAGCTTGAAGAATTGAGAAATTACTTCAAACCGTCCGGCAATGTGCGCAATCAAGTCCGCGCCATTCCGGGCGAAGGGCTGGACGTGCCGATCTGGCTTTTGGGCTCAAGCGGCTTCAGCGCGCGTCTTGCGGGAGAGCTCGGGCTTCCGTTCGCCTTTGCGGCTCACTTCTCACCGAAAAACACCGTGCCCGCCCTTGAGCTGTACCGCAGCTCCTTCCGTCCGTCAGACGTACTGGATCAACCGTACGCGATGGTCGGCGTCACCGTCATTGCCGCCGATACGGACGAAAAGGCGGAGCATCTGGCAACATCGCATTATCAAAGATTTTTAGACCTCGTCCGCGGCACGCCGAACCAGCTGAAGCCTCCTGTTGAAGACATGGATCAAATCTGGTCGCCGTATGAAAAAGCGATGGTCAATGAACAGCTCAGTTCAACGATCGTCGGCGGACCGGAGCGTGTGAAGGAAAAGCTGGAAAGCTTCATCCGGACAACACAGGCGGATGAAATCATGGTGAATTCAGAAAGCTTTGAGCATGCCGACAGAATGAGATCATTTGAGATCATCGCCGAATTAAAAAGATGAAAAACAGGCAGCACATAATATATAGTGTGCTGCCTGTTTTTGTGCAATAATACGAAATTTCATACTATTATGATATTATTTAATAGAAAAATTTTCTTGAAATATAGGGAGGGAATAAAAATTTGGATGTTTCTTTGAAAGATGTTTTTGGTATATCGCGGAATGTTTTAAAAAGTTATGTTGATAGACAACAAATTGATGAGGATTACCAAGATAAAATTGAACTTACGGATCATCACATCGTAATATATGGTGAAACAAAAGTAGGAAAAACATTATTAAGAAAAAAATATGTAACCAAAGCTGAAAACACTATAGTGATAGACTGTACGAAGGGAGTTGATTTAGCTGATATTTATACACAAATTTTATACAAATCTGGTGTGGAGATATCTGATAACTTCTCCAAAAGTATTGAAAAGTGCTCAAAAATTGATAGTCAAGTAGAGGCAAATCTATTTCAATTTTTAAAAGCGAAAGTGACCGGAGATTCATCTGAAAAAGAGTTATTAAGTGAATCAGGAAAAATGGATCTTCCCAAGACCGTAAGTGTCAGAGTGGCTGAATCACTGAAGGAAAAAGGTATTCAGTTTATCGTACTGGATGACTTTCATTATTTAAATTTAGTCGATCAATATCTGTTGGCTTTTGACCTGAAAATGTTTTATCAAAGCGGCTTAAGATTCATTATAATTGGGACGAAAATTATAAATGGCTATTTTGAAAAATTTAATGGAGAATTATCTCAAAGAATTGATTATATTGATGCTACTAAATGGTCTACTACAGATTTAATGAATATAAAGAGTAGAGGCTGTAAAGAGCTGAACATAGACATTAGTGAAAATGTAACAAATTATTTTATAGAGGCATCTAGCCAAATAGTTGCTGTATATCAACAACTTCTTTTTGACTATTGTCGTGAAAGTGGGATAAGAAAGAGAAGTCAGAATTACATTGTTCTTGACAGTGTTGAATTAGCTAAGGAATGTAATGCTCTGTATTATAAAAGAGTAAGCGAGGAATATCTGACAAAAATTCAAGACATTGCAGATGGAGAAAGAAAAGCGAAGCTGAAGTTATACTATTATATAATGAAAATTGTGTTAACGTCTGATCCAGATATAGCGAGGAGAGGATTTTCTTTTCAGTATTTATATGAGAATATTCACCGAATCCATGAGAAAAAGTCAATAAATCATGGTGCGCTGACCTCTGTGCTTAATCACTTCGATGAATTGCAATCCAAAAAGGATATCTTTCCAAAGGTCTTTACATACTATGATAAAAGACTATATATTTCAGATTCGTTATTTTATTATATTTTAAAGCATTTTAATAAAGAAAATATAGATGATGTTCTTCCACCTCATGATTTTCAGCTTAGTTTTCAATTTAATGACTGATGGGCAGATACTATTGTATCTGCCCATTTTTATTCGCCGATCCGCCTGACTGAATTCCGGATAACGAGTTCCGGTTCATACACGACGTCATCCTTCTTCGGTTTTTTATGCTCTAAGCAGTCGATGACGTATTTTGCCGCCGCTTTCCCCATAATGGATTTCGGATGCTTGACAGAGGTGAGCTTCACCTCGGAAATCTGGGCGAAATGTGAATCGTCATAGCCCATGACCGATACGTCATCAGGCACCTTTAACCCGAATTCCCTGAGAAGATTAATCGTCTTCAGCGCAATTTCGTCATTGTAGCAAAGAATGGCCGTCGGGTGTGACCCGCTGTTTTGCTCAAGGGTATGCTTAATTTTTTGGAGAAGCACGGTTTCTTTTTCTTCAGTCGTGTAAGTGACGATCATGTCCGGAGACGGGAAAATCCCGCGCTCCCGGTGCGCCTGGAGATAGCCGTTCATCCGTTTGACGCCCTGCGTGTCATCCGCTTTAAAGATTCCCATAATGTGCGTGTGGCCGAGGGACATGACGTATTCGCAAGCCATCATGCCGCCTTTGACATCATTGACGGAAAAGCTTGGTGCGGCCAGCTCCGCATAAGAGGCGTTAATCATGGCAAACGGAATGCCGTTTTTCTCCAGATTGAGATAGTAGCCGATGTTGGGCGTCTGCAGCGCGCTTTTCGTAGGCTCGACAATCAGCCCGTCTATATTTTTGGACAGCAGGTTTTCAAGACCGCGCCGTTCACTTTCTGTATTGTTGTTGGTGCTCGTCAGCAGCATGGAATAGCCCTGTTCGCTTAAATAAGATTCGATTCCCCTGATGATGCTCGGGAAAATATAGTCTGATATGTACGTTGTAATGACGCCGATCGTTTTGTTTGAATGCATGGCTGATTTCGCCGTGCGTGAAGCGACGAAGGTGCCTCCGCCCTGAACGCTGTACAGCAGCCCCTGCGAGACCAAATCTCCGATCGCCTTTCTGATGGTATGGCGGCTGACGCCGAACTGCTGCATCAGCTCATTTTCCGTAGGCAGCTTTTCGTCCGGCTGTATTTTTCCTTGATTCAGCCATGAACAAATTTCTTCTTTTACTTGAGCATATTTCGGTAGCATATCAATTCCTCCAAAATGTATACGGACAAATTCCAGTATAACATAGTAAGCCCTTTCATCAAGCTGTAAAAATAATTGACAGATTATGAAAAACTGCTTATTCTTTATTTGTACGTACTAATTTTCCTTATTTTTAGATAAAATTCTTTATAAGTACGTACAAATGTGGCGGTTCTGAAGAAAACAAAGCAACATCAAGCGCCGCACTCAGATTTGTAAGCGTTTTTATTCTATTATTCGCGGGAGGGTAAAATTCATGAAGAATCACCCGGCACCAATTGGCTCAAATGTACCTGTCACTCGGCAGCATTCCAAGTGGTTTGTCATTCTCATCTCATGCGCGGCCGGACTGGGAGGGCTTTTGTACGGTTATGACACGGCGGTGATTTCCGGCGCCATCGGTTTCCTGAAAGATTTGTACCGCTTAAGTCCTTTTATGGAAGGGCTCGTGATTTCGAGCATTATGATCGGCGGTGTTTTCGGCGTCGGGATTTCCGGATTTTTGAGTGACCGTTTCGGACGGAGAAAGATTTTGATGGCAGCGGCGCTGTTGTTTGCGGTGTCAGCGGTTGTCTCTGCGCTTTCTCAAAGTGTGTCTTCCTTAGTGATCGCCAGAGTCATCGGCGGTCTGGGAATCGGCATGGGCTCCTCGCTTTCTGTCACGTATATTACCGAAGCCGCTCCGCCGGCCATACGCGGCAGTCTGTCTTCACTGTATCAGCTGTTTACGATATTAGGGATATCCGGCACTTATTTTATTAACCTCGCCGTCCAGCAGTCCGGCTCGTATGAATGGGGAGTGCACACCGGCTGGCGGTGGATGCTCGCTTACGGCATGATTCCGTCCGTCATCTTTTTTATCGTGCTGCTTATCGTGCCGGAAAGTCCGCGCTGGCTTGCGAAAGCGGGGCGCCGGAATGAAGCCCTCGCCGTGCTGACGCGCATTAACGGCGAGCAGACCGCGAAAGAAGAAATCAAACAAATCGAAACGTCTTTACAATTAGAAAAAATGGGGTCATTGTCTCAGCTGTTTAAGCCGGGGCTGAGAAAAGCGCTTGTGATCGGGATTCTGCTGGCTTTATTCAATCAGGTTATCGGTATGAACGCAATTACGTATTACGGGCCGGAAATTTTCAAAATGATGGGCTTCGGACAGAATGCGGGGTTTATCACGACATGCATCGTCGGTGTCGTTGAAGTGATTTTCACCATTATCGCGGTTCTTTTAGTCGATAAGGTGGGCCGGAAAAAGCTGATGGGGGTCGGATCTGCCTTTATGGCGCTGTTCATGATCTTAATCGGGGCATCCTTTTATTTTCAGCTGGCGAGCGGTCCGGCTTTAGTCGTCATCATATTGGGATTCGTCGCCGCTTTCTGCGTATCAGTCGGGCCGATTACGTGGATCATGATTTCGGAGATCTTTCCGAATCACCTCCGCGCACGCGCCGCCGGTATTGCGACGATATTCTTATGGGGGGCCAACTGGGCGATCGGCCAGTTCGTGCCGATGATGATCAGCGGGTTAGGGCTCGCGTACACCTTCTGGATATTCGCCGTCATTAATATTCTCTGTTTCTTGTTTGTCGTGACGATCTGCCCTGAGACGAAAAATAAATCATTAGAAGAAATAGAAAAACTCTGGATAAAATGAAAGCGTTTTACGACAAAAGTCCGCTCCGGCGGGCTTTTGTCTGTCACCTTCATTCCGTTTCTGTATATAATGACTGTATCAAGGAGATACTGGAAAATCCTGCGAAGAATGTCGAGGAATTGACCTTTAACAGTTGAATTAACAATGTCATCCTGTTAAAATAATTAAAGAAAGCAGACATAATTTTTTTTGGCTATGATGGGACGTTTTTTGTCATAGCGGGACATTTTTTGTCCAGTATGAATAGGAAGGAACGTTTGAGTCATGAACCAGTTAATACAAGCTCAAAAAAAATTATTGCCTGATCTTTTGCTTGTGATGCAGAAAAGATTTGAAATCTTGCAGTATATCAGGCTTACCGAACCGATCGGCCGCAGAAGTCTTGCTGCCAGTCTCGGATTGACCGAGCGCGTTCTCAGAAGCGAGGTTCAGTTTTTGAAAGAACAGAATCTCATCGATATTAAAACAAACGGCATGACAATGACGGAAGAGGGCTATTCACTGCTTTCGATTCTGGAAGATACGATGAAGGATGTTTTAGGATTGACGCTTCTGGAAAAGACATTAAAAGAGCGGCTTAATCTGAAAGACGCCATTATCGTTTCCGGAGACAGCGACCAATCTCCTTGGGTCAAAAAAGAATTAGGGAGAGCGGCCGTTGCATGTATGAAAAAGAGATTTTCAGGCAAAAATATCGTCGCTGTAACCGGCGGTACGACAATTGAAGCCGTCGCCGATATGATGACGCCGGATTCAAAAAACCGCGAGCTCCTGTTTGTGCCCGCAAGAGGCGGTTTAGGCGAAGATGTGAAAAACCAGGCGAACACCATATGCGCGCATATGGCGGAAAAGGCTTCAGGCACTTATCGGCTTTTGTTCGTTCCCGGACAGCTGTCACAAGGCGCCTACTCATCTATTATTGAAGAGCCTTCCGTAAAAGAGGTGCTTCACACGATTAAATCAGCGAGTATGCTCGTTCACGGAATCGGCGAAGCTAGAACAATGGCGGAGCGAAGAAACACGCCTTTGGAAGATTTGAAGAAAATAGATGACAATCATGCGGTGACAGAGGCATTCGGCTACTACTTTAATGCGGACGGAGAAGTCGTTCACAAGGTGCATTCAGTCGGAATGCAGCTCGATGACCTCGATGCCATTCCCGACATTATCGCGGTAGCGGGCGGATCATCAAAAGCAGAAGCAATCGAAGCTTATTTTAAAAAGCAGCGAAACACGGTTCTCGTCACGGACGAAGGAGCCGCAAAGAAGTTATTAAGGGATAACAGTCCCTCAATATAAATATCTCTCACTTATTTAAAGGAGGAAATAATCATGGCAGTAAAAGTCGGTATTAACGGTTTTGGTCGTATTGGACGTAACGTATTCCGCGCAGCATTAAACAATCCTGAAGTTGAGGTAGTAGCGGTTAACGATTTAACAGACGCTAACATGCTTGCTCATCTTTTACAATATGATTCCGTACACGGAAAATTAGATGCAGAAGTTAAAGTTGACGGCAGCAACCTTGTTGTTAACGGCAAAACAATCGAAGTTTCTGCTGAGCGCGATCCTGCGAAACTCAGCTGGGGCAAACAAGGCGTTGAAATCGTAGTTGAATCTACTGGTTTCTTCACAAAACGCGCAGACGCTGCGAAACACTTAGAAGCAGGCGCGAAAAAAGTTATCATCTCTGCACCTGCTAACGAAGAAGATATCACAATCGTTATGGGTGTTAACGAAGACAAATACGATGCGGCTAACCACCATGTTATCTCTAACGCATCTTGCACAACAAACTGCCTTGCGCCGTTTGCAAAAGTACTTAACGACAAATTCGGCATCAAACGCGGTATGATGACAACTGTTCACTCTTACACAAATGATCAGCAAATTCTTGATCTTCCGCACAAAGACTACCGTCGTGCGCGTGCAGCAGCTGAAAACATCATTCCTACATCAACTGGTGCTGCTAAAGCAGTTTCCCTTGTTCTTCCTGAACTGAAAGGCAAACTGAACGGCGGAGCTATGCGTGTGCCGACTCCAAACGTTTCTCTTGTTGACCTAGTTGCTGAACTTAACAAAGACGTAACGGCTGAAGACGTAAACGCAGCTCTTAAAGAAGCGGCTGAAGGCGATCTTAAAGGAATCCTTGGCTACAGCGAAGAGCCATTAGTATCCGGAGACTACAACGGCAATGCTAACTCTTCTACAATCGATGCTCTTTCTACAATGGTTATGGAAGGCAGCATGGTAAAAGTAATCTCTTGGTACGATAACGAAAGCGGCTACTCTAACCGCGTTGTTGACCTTGCAGCTTACATCGCAAAACAAGGTCTTTAATTCATAGCTCCCGGAAAGGGCCGGACTTGGTTCTTTCGGACAGAAACGCTATAATGAAAGCGGACAAGGGAAGGGGACGGACTCCCTTTCCCTTTTTCCATGAGAACCGGCTTTCAGAAAGCGCCGGATTGCTGCAGAACGTCCGCGTTTTGAAGTTTCCGCGGCACTTTCGTCTTCTGAGCCGCCTGCCCTGGCTCAGAAGACGATCTGCCCCGTGCCCGGAAGCTGCAATCTGCCCCGCGGCGGAAGCATCATGAGGCGGTTTCACGTTTCACGTTTTTCGTGCTATGCAAACCATTTTGAAGGAGGATCTCCTAAGGCATGAATAAAAAAACAGTAAAAGACATCGACGTAAAAGGCAAAGTCGTATTCTGCCGCGTTGACTTTAACGTTCCAATGAAAGACGGGGAAGTAACAGACGATACTCGTATCCGCGCTGCGCTTCCAACAATCAAACACCTTGCAGACCAAGGCGCGAAAGTCCTTCTTGCGAGCCACTTAGGCCGCCCGAAAGGCGAAGTGGTTGAGGAGCTTCGTTTAACTCCTGTCGCTGCACGCTTAGGCGAACTGCTCGGCAAAGAAGTGAAAAAAGCGGATGAAGCTTACGGCGATGCTGTAAAAGCACAAATTTCTGATATGAAGGACGGAGACGTTCTTGTATTGGAAAACGTACGTTTCTACCCTGGTGAAGAGAAAAACGATCCTGAGCTTGCTAAAGCATTTGCTGAGCTTGCGGATGTATATGTCAATGACGCATTCGGTGCTGCCCACCGTGCTCACGCATCTACAGCCGGAATTGCCGAGCATCTGCCGGCGGTTGCAGGATTCCTGATGGAAAAAGAGCTTGACGTTCTCGGCAAAGCCGTGACAAATCCTGAGCGCCCGTTTACGGCAATCATCGGCGGCGCGAAAGTAAAAGACAAAATCGGCGTAATCGAAAGTCTGCTTGATAAAGTGGACAACTTGATCATCGGCGGAGGTCTTGCTTACACATTCGTAAAAGCGCTTGGTTATGAAGTCGGTAAATCTCTTCTTGAAGAAGATAAAATCGAACTTGCAAAATCATTCATGGACCGCGCGAAAGAAAAAGGCGTTAAATTCTATATGCCGGAAGACGTTCTCGTTGCTGATGATTTCTCTAACGATGCAAACGTCCAAATCGTGCCGATCTCTGAGATCCCAAGTGATTTAGAAGCGATCGACATCGGAACGAAAACCCGCGAAACGTACGCTGAAGTTATCAAAAACAGCAAACTTGTCGTATGGAACGGACCGATGGGCGTATTCGAAATCGACTTGTTCGCTCAAGGCACAAAAGCAGTGGCTGAAGCATTGGCAGAGGCAAACGATACATACTCTGTCATCGGCGGAGGAGACTCTGCGGCAGCCGTTGAAAAATTCGGCCTTGCTGACAAAATGAGCCATATCTCAACAGGCGGCGGCGCATCCCTTGAATTCATGGAAGGCAAAGAGCTTCCAGGTGTAGCTGCGCTGAACGATAAATAAAAACTGCTATAAGGAAGTGGAACAGATGAGAAAACCAATTATAGCCGGTAACTGGAAAATGAACAAAACACTCGGCGAAGCTGTCAGCTTCGTTGAAGAAGTGAAATCTTCCATTCCAGCAGCAGACAAAGCGGAAGCCGTTGTTTGCGCACCAGCTCTTTTCTTAGAAAAGCTGACTTCTGCTGTTAAAGGAACTGACCTGAAAGTCGGCGCCCAAAACATGCATTTTGAAGAAAACGGTGCGTTCACAGGTGAAATCAGCCCGGTCGCTCTGAAAGACCTTGGCGTGGATTACTGCGTCATCGGCCACTCTGAGCGCCGTGAAATGTTCGCTGAAACTGATGAAACAGTTAACAAAAAAGCGCATGCCGCTTTCAAACACGGCATTGTGCCGATCATTTGCGTAGGTGAAACGCTTGAAGAGCGCGAAGCCGGAAAAACAAATGATCTTGTTGCCGATCAAGTGAAAAAAGGTCTTGCGGGTCTTTCTGAAGAGCAAGTTGCCGCTTCCGTTATTGCGTACGAGCCAATCTGGGCAATCGGAACAGGCAAATCTTCTACAGCGAAAGATGCTAACGACGTCTGCGCGCATATCCGTAAAGTCGTTGCTGAAAGCTTCAGCCAGGAAACTGCTGACAAGCTCCGCATTCAATACGGCGGCAGCGTAAAACCTGCAAATATTAAAGAATATATGGCAGAGTCCGATATTGACGGTGCTTTGGTCGGCGGCGCAAGCCTTGAACCGCAGTCATTCGTTCAATTATTGGAGGAAGGTCAATATGAGTAAAAAACCAGCTGCACTCATCATTCTTGATGGGTTCGGATTACGCAATGAAACAGTCGGAAACGCAGTCGCACAAGCGAAAAAACCGAATTTCGACCGTTATTGGAACCAATACCCTCATCAGACGCTGACGGCATCAGGCGAAGCAGTCGGACTGCCTGAAGGACAGATGGGGAACTCTGAAGTCGGTCATTTGAATATCGGCGCAGGACGTATTGTGTACCAAAGCTTAACACGCGTGAACGTTGCCATCCGCGAAGGCGAATTCGAACGCAATCAAACGTTCCTTGACGCTATCAAAAACGCGAAAGACAACGACAAAGCGCTTCACCTGTTCGGCCTTCTTTCTGACGGAGGCGTACACAGTCATATCAATCATTTATTCGCGCTGCTGAAGCTTGCGAAAAGTGAAGGACTGACGAAGGTGTATATTCACGGTTTCCTCGACGGCCGCGATGTAGGTCCGCAAACAGCGAAAACTTACATTCAGCAGCTGAATGAGCAGATCGAAGAAATCGGTGTCGGTGAAATCGCCAGCATTTCCGGACGCTACTACTCCATGGACCGCGACAAACGCTGGGACCGTGTGGAAAAAGCGTACCGCGCAATGGCTTACGGCGAAGGCCCGTCTTACCGCAGCGCGAT
Source organism: Bacillus sp. Pc3 (assembly GCF_000815145.1). Lineage (NCBI taxonomy): Bacteria > Bacillati > Bacillota > Bacilli > Caryophanales > Bacillaceae > Bacillus > Bacillus sp. Pc3. The sequence continues at coordinate 2,764,387 of NZ_CP010406.1, forward strand.
GGATGTAGTCGACGATTCATATGCGAACGGCATTCATGATGAATTCGTCATTCCGTCCGTCATCACAAAAGAAAACGGTGAACCCGTTGCGAAAATTCATGACGGCGATTCTGTGATTTTCTATAATTTCAGACCAGACCGCGCCATCCAGATTTCAAACACGTTTACCAACAAAGATTTCCGCGATTTCGACCGCGGTGAAAATCATCCGAAAAACCTGTATTTCGTCTGCCTGACTCACTTCAGTGAATCTGTTGACGGATATGTGGCTTTTAAACCGGTAAACCTTGACAATACGGTCGGTGAAGTATTGGCACAGCACGGGTTAAAACAGCTTCGCATTGCAGAAACTGAAAAGTATCCGCACGTTACGTTCTTTATGAGCGGCGGCCGCGAAGAAGAATTCCCGGGCGAAGAGCGCATCCTCATTAACTCGCCGAAGGTCGCGACATATGACCTGAAGCCTGAAATGAGCGCGTATGAAGTGAAGGATGCTCTTGTAAAAGAAATCGCGGCTGACAAGCACGACGCGATCATCCTGAACTTTGCAAACCCTGACATGGTCGGCCACTCCGGAATGGTCGAACCGACGATTAAAGCAATTGAAGCAGTGGACGAATGCTTAGGCGAAGTGGTTGACGCCATCATCGCTAAAGGCGGACATGCCATCATTACCGCTGATCACGGTAATGCGGACATTCTGATTACAGAAACAGGCGAACCGCACACTGCCCATACGACAAACCCAGTCCCTGTCATTGTGACGAAAGAAGGCGTGACGCTGCGCGAAGGCGGAATCCTAGGCGACCTCGCACCAACGTTATTAGACCTTCTCGGTGTTGAAAAACCGAAAGAAATGACCGGAACATCTTTAATTCAAAAATAAGCGTAAATCAAAAGGAGAGACAAACTCATGCCATACATTGTTGATGTTTATGCACGCGAAGTCCTTGACTCCCGCGGCAACCCAACAGTTGAAGTTGAAGTATATACAGAAACAGGAGCTTTCGGCCGCGCATTAGTGCCAAGCGGAGCTTCTACAGGTGAATACGAAGCGGTTGAGCTTCGTGACGGCGACAAAGACCGTTACCTTGGAAAAGGCGTGTTAACTGCTGTTAACAACGTAAACGAAATCATTTCTCCAGAGCTTCTCGGCTTTGACGTAACTGAACAAAACGCAATCGATCAGCTTTTAATCGAGCTTGACGGAACTGAAAACAAAGGCAAACTCGGTGCGAACGCAATCCTTGGCGTATCTATGGCTTGTGCGCGCGCAGCTGCTGATTTCTTACAGATTCCTCTTTACCAATACCTTGGAGGATTCAACTCAAAAACGCTTCCTGTACCGATGATGAACATCGTAAACGGCGGAGAGCACGCTGACAACAACGTAGACATTCAAGAATTCATGATTATGCCTGTAGGCGCGCCTAACTTCCGTGAAGCGCTTCGCATGGGCGCTCAAATCTTCCACAGCCTGAAATCAGTTCTTTCTGCTAAAGGAATGAACACAGCTGTAGGTGACGAAGGCGGATTCGCTCCGAACCTTGGTTCTAACGAAGAAGCGCTTCAAACAATCGTTGAAGCGATCGAAAAAGCCGGCTTCAAACCTGGCGAAGAAGTGAAACTTGCGATGGATGCTGCATCTTCTGAGTTCTACAACAAAGAAGACGGCAAATACCATCTGTCTGGCGAAGGCGTTGTGAAAACATCTGCTGAAATGGTTGACTGGTACGAAGAAATGGTTTCTAAATACCCAATCATCTCTATCGAAGACGGACTTGACGAGAACGACTGGGAAGGCCACAAACTTCTTACAGAGCGTCTTGGCAAAAAAGTTCAGCTTGTCGGTGACGACCTTTTCGTTACAAACACGAAAAAGCTTGCTGAAGGTATCAAAAACGGCGTAGGCAACTCTATCCTGATCAAAGTAAACCAAATCGGTACTTTGACTGAAACATTCGATGCGATCGAAATGGCGAAACGCGCGGGCTACACTGCCGTTATCTCTCACCGTTCAGGTGAAACTGAAGACAGCACAATCGCTGACATCGCTGTGGCAACTAATGCAGGACAAATCAAAACAGGTGCTCCGTCCCGTACGGACCGTGTTGCGAAATACAACCAGCTTCTTCGCATCGAAGATCAGTTGGCTGAAACTGCTCAATACCACGGTATCAACTCTTTCTATAACTTGAATAAGTAATGGAATGGACGACGGGAGATATTCTCCCGTCGTTTTTTTATGCTCCCGGGCTTTTCCCTCCTTTTTCATCATCTTCATTTGGTCAATAATATTCATTTTTCCCCTTTTTAAAGGAATCAGTGTTCTTCAATCGAAAGGGAAGAGGTGTTAATAAGAGGAGGGATTATGATGAAATTTTCATTTATGTCAGCCGCGGTGGCAGCAAGCGTCATATGGGGCGCGTCTGCCGGGCCGCTGTTCGAAACTCATGCTTATTCAGCCGTGACCGCGCCGGTTTTTGATGCTGATGAGGCATTGGACACGATGCATGATCTGAGTGAAACCATCGGACCGCGGGAAACCGGAACTGCGAAAGAAAAGGAAGCGGCTGAATACATATCGAATCGCCTGCGGGCTCAGGGCGCCAGTGTCAAAGTACAGTCATTTCCATTGAAAAAGTACTTCTCAGGTTCAGTCACAGCGGGAGATCATGAATTCCCGCTCCGCTCCGCTGATCAATCCGCTGTTGAAAAAGAGCTGAGAATTGAGGGAGGGATTTTTGACGGCGGCTGCGGATCACGCGATGACGTAACAGGAGCCAAAGGAAAGATTGCAGTGATACGCGAAGGAAAGATCCCCGTTTCTCAAAAGATCAAACATGCCGAACAAGCGGGAGCCAAAGCAGTCATTATTTATAATCAGACAACAAAACCGCTCGCCGTCCGTCCGCATACCGATAAAGGAATCACAATACCGGCGGCGGGTATGAAAAAAGAAGACGGTGAAGCATTGCTGAAGGAAAAGCAGGCAGTCATTCAATTTAAAAACTATAAAAACCGCACCTCACAAAATATTATAGGAACGCGCAAAGCAGCACAGGCCAACTCTTCTGATGCTGATATTATTTATGTCACAGCGCATTATGACAGCGTAAAAGGCGCACCCGGAGCGGATGACAACGCCTCAGGCACATCTGCCGTTCTGGAAATCAGCAAGCAACTCAAACACATACCGAAAGACAAAGAGATCCGCTTTATCCTGTTCGGTGCAGAAGAATTATGGTCTGCGGGTTCATCTTATTACGTCAGTACACTCACGAACAATGAAAGAAAGCACAGCCAGGCCAATTTTAATGCCGATATGATTGCGACTGACTGGGAAGAAGCGAGTCAAATGTGTGTCACGACTCCTGACGGCAAGGAAAACCCGAGCGTCCGGTATGCTGAAAAAGCCGCTGAAAAATCCCGCTTGGTCAAGCCAAACCTGATTCAGCTCGGTTACTCAGACCATGTCTCTTTTTATGAAGCAGGGATTCCGTCGGCTAACTGGATTTGGCTCAGCCCCGATACACAGGAGCCGGGGCCTTGGTATCACACCGAGAATGATAATATGAAACACATCAGCAAAGAACGATTAGAGAAAGCGGGAGCACTCGTTTCCGCGGCTGTAACTGAGGCAGTGAAAGAATAAAAGACAGGCTTCGGCCTGTTTTTTTATATTGTTTTCTGTATATTCTCTCAATTGAGGGAGATTTTCTCACTCGTTACCAGATATATACCATTTGACAGGATTTTATTTTACAAATAAAAGAAAAATAAATAGATAATACCTAATTTATAAAAGGATGTAAAACTCATTTATCAAATTTTAACTTTTGTTATAATTGCGATATCGATCGATATTTGTTTTAAATTGTAAAAAACAATACTCTTTTCTATCTATTAGGGGGCGAAAAATGAATACTGTCACAAAAGAAGCCAGCAACCTTGGTCAAAAACGGCTGTTACATCTGATTGAAACGAAGCAGGCGATTGTAGGCGTGTTAGGCATGGGATATGTGGGATTCCCTCTTGCGCTGGAATGTGTCGATAAAGGATACAATGTTATCGGATTCGACAAAAACAGTGAAAAGGTTTCCTTGTTAGCCGCCGGAAGCAGCCATATTCAAGATATAGAGGACGACAGACTGAACTCGGCTTTACAAACAAAACGCTTTCAAATCAGCGCCGACATGTCGCTCATCCAAAAATGCGACATCATTGTGATATGTGTGCCGACACCCCTGAACAAAAAAGACAAGATCCCCGATTTAACCTACATCGACAGTGCAGTTGACAGCATGATTGCTTATGGAAGGCAGCATCAGCTTTTAATTTTAGAAAGCACCACCTATCCCGGAACAACGAAAAAAAAGATTGCCGACAGAATGGCAGCAAGCCGCGGCATGAAAATAGGAACAGACTTTTTTACGGCTTATTCTCCGGAAAGAATCGATCCGGGCAACAGGCAATATGAAGTTTCAGATATTCCTAAAGTAGTCGGCGGAACCACACAGACTTGCACAGAACTTGCCTCAGCGTTTTACAGCACCATTGTTACAAGCATTCACCCGGTCACCTCACCCGAAGTAGCTGAAACAGCTAAACTCCTAGAGAATACTTATCGTTATGTCAATATAGCTCTTATCAATGAAATGGCGCTTAATTGCCGTGAACTTGATATTGATATATGGGAAGTCATCTGCGCGGCGGACACGAAGCCGTTCGGCTTTCAAAAATTTATCCCGGGCCCCGGAGTCGGAGGCCATTGTATCCCGATTGATCCTTTTTACTTCAAATGGATCGCGAATGAAAAAGGGCTGCAGACAAAATTAATTGATCTCGCGGACGAAATCAATTCCAACATGCCGATTTCTGTCTCTGACTATGCTTTGAAACTGGCGGGCAAAGACAAATGCAGCATCTTAATAATAGGGGCCGCTTATAAAAAAAATACAAATGACCCGCGTGAATCCTCAGTGTTTACGATAATGGAAGAATTGATGGACAAGGGATGCGCGATTGATTATCATGATCCGTTTATCAGCGAGATCCGCTTGAATGACGGAAGCTGCAAACAATCTGTCCCTTTCACAAAAGAACAAATCAATCAGTACGACGTCATCATCATTCATACAGATCACGATGTCATCGACTACAGTATTTTGAAAGATGTCTCACCGATTATCTTTGACACAAGAAATGTATGCAAGGAAAAATCAGCCGACAATTGCAGAGTTGTCACTTTATAGGAGGGAACGGTCATTAGTAATCGATTTATCTCTTTTCACAGACCTGATATGACAAACGAAGAAATCGCAAGCGTAACCGAAACGATTCAATCGGGCTGGATTTCGAAAGGCCCGAAGGTAATCGATTTTGAAAAAAAGCTGGGAGAATGTATAGGAGCCGAACACGTCATCAGCTGTAATTCAGGCACCGCTGCATTACATATGGCTTTATTGGCGCTCGGTGTGGGAGAAGGCGATGAAGTCATCGTGCCGAGCTTCACGTTCTGTTCCAGCGTCAATGTCATCCTGCACGCCGGAGCCGTTCCTGTGTTTGCGGATATATGCGAGAAAAGTCTTTGTGCCGATCCTGAAGATGTCCGGAAGAAAATAACGCCGCGCACAAAAGCGGTAATTGCGGTTCATTTTGCCGGCTATCCGGCTGATCTGGAAAACTTGCAATCCATTTGTAAAGAAAACGGATTGTATCTGATTGAAGACGCCGCTCATGCGCTCGGTACAAAATATAACGGAAGCATGATCGGCACTCACGGCGATGCCGTGTGCTTCAGCTTTTATGCCACCAAAAATATTACAACAGGGGAAGGCGGAGCCCTCGTCATGAAAGACGAACAGGCCGCAGAAAGAGCGAGGCTGTACGGCTGGCACGGCATCACAAAAAATGCCTGGAACCGGTACGGTGAAAAAGGCAGCTGGAGATACGACGTTTTACTGCCGGGGTTCAAATATAATATGACGGATATTCAGGCCGCGCTCGGTCTGGTTCAATTGAAACGCGCAAACGAAATTCAAGAAAAACGGGAACAGATTGCTCAATTTTATGTACGTGAACTGTCAGGTCAATCTGATAAAGCGGCGCTTCCGCTTTCTGACATTCCAAGCGGCATAACGCACTCATGGCATTTATTTATTTTGCGGATTCGAGAAAACGGCGGTATGGACAGAGATCTGTTTATTGAGAAAATGAAAGAAAAACAAATCGGGCTGAGCGTGCACTTTATTCCCGTGCATTTGCATCCTTACTATAAAAAACATTTTCCTGCGGAGCTTCCGGTAACTGAACGTGTTTTCCGGGAGATCGTGTCACTGCCTCTTTACAGCCAGTTATCAGATGAGGATTGCAGCTATATTGTCAAGTCTATAAAAGAAGTTTTGACTATCAGCCAGGAGGTAGGATCATGAAACATATTGCGATTATCGGAGGAGCCGGTTTTATCGGAAGCGAACTGGCGGCATTATTACAGGCTAAAGGTTATCACACCATCATTGCAGACCAGAAGAAGCCGGCTTTTGACACTGAATACCGCCAAACGGATATCCTTGACCGGACGTCCCTCCGCGAATCACTGCGGGGAGCGGATGCGGTTGTCCATTTGGCGGCAATGGTCGGAGTGGACAGCTGCCGAAGCAATGAAGAAGACGTCATACGGGTCAATTTTGAAGGAACGAAAAACGTCACTGAGGTATGCGGTGAATTGGGAATCAGCACACTTCTTTTCTCATCGAGTTCAGAAGTGTTCGGAGATTCACCGGATTTTCCTTATACCGAGACAAGCAGAAAGCTTCCGAAATCAGCTTACGGAAAAGCCAAACTGCAATCAGAGGAATATTTGAGAGAACAGGCTTCCGACGAACTTCATATTCGGGTCGTCCGGTACTTTAATGTATACGGGCCGAAACAGCGCGAGGATTTTGTCATCAACAAGTTTTTCAGCCTGGCCGAGAATGGCTCTGAGCTGCCTCTTTACGGGGACGGCGGACAAATACGCTGCTTCAGCTACATCAGTGATATCGTCACCGGAACTTATCTCGCTCTCATTCATGAAGGAGCCGTCTTTGAGGACTTCAATATCGGGAACGACCAGCCGATCACGATAAAAGAACTGGCTGAAAAAGTCAATGTGCTCTCAGGCAGAGAGAAGGATAACTATCTGTTTAAAAAGCTGGGCGAAGACGGCGTGAGGGGAAAAGACATCGAAATTTTTAAGCGGGCGCCGTCAATCGAGAAGGCGAAACGTTTGCTCGGTTACGCTCCGAAAGTAAGTCTGAATGAAGGCCTGGAGATCATAAAAGATGAAAGACAAAAGCACAAACTTTCACTTTCCTAAAAACCCGGAAGTGGTCAAATATCCCGTTTATCCCGGACAGTTTTCCGTCAGCGGCCGTCTGCGCGCAGTGAAACACTTGCTTACTGCCGGACAAAGCGGACTGACTGAAAAATTGGAAAAACGTTACGGAAAAGGGGTTGTGCTGACCTCCAGCGGCAGTGCGGCACTGGTGCTCGCATTAACTTATTCGGGGGCCGGGCCGGGGAAAGAAGTGATTTTCTCATCCTTCAGCTGCCCGAATGTCATTGATGCCGTGCTGCAATCCGGTGCGACGCCTGTGTTTGCGCAGCTGGATGAGCATCTATTCTTATCTTTTGAGGATGTCAAAAAAAAAGTGACGAGGCGTACGTGTGCGGTTATCCTCACGCATGTATACGGCCGGAGAGAAAATACCGCTATCATTGACTGGGCGAAGGAACACGGAATTGCTGTCATTGATGATGCCGCTCAAGCCATGTTTACAAAACAAGCGGATACATTTGCCGGCGGTTTGGGCGATTTCGGCATTTTAAGCTTCGGCCCCTCAAAGCCGCTTGCGAGTATCGGAGGCGGCGCGTTAATCGCGCCGAAAGAATGGCTTCGGCAAAAAGCAAATCTCCCGATGGAACAGCGCAGCCAAGTGGCAGCTGACTATCGAATCTATATCAGAAATCAAAGAATCCAAGCTGTAATGAAACGGAAACGGCATCATCCTATTTCATATATGTTTAGAAAAGCGGGCGCCATGCCTTCCATGAAAGCCACAAAGCTCGAAGCTCTGCCGGATAAACCGGCTGTTGTACCCGTGCTTCGCATGCATCCGGCAAGGGAAGCCATTATTGATGATCAGCTTTCACGTATGAATCAGCTTGTAACAGCTTCGCTTCGAAACTTAGAGACGGCGGGAGAAATCTTTGCAAAGGCGGGAGAAACAAACGGCATAAGAATGATCCAGCCCCAAGAAGGAGAACATCTGAATTATTTAACAATTGTATTTCCCCGGGATGAAGAGCGGTACGGGTGTTCCGTTTATTTAGCCGAAAGAGGCATCCAAACATGCTGGAACTACCTTCCCCTCGAACGTATTCCGATTTATGAAACATACGCGGGGGAAGGCGGGGAAGACCCGCTTTGGAAGAGAGTTCTTTCTCTGCCTTTTAAACCTCCTCTTCAAAAGGAGCAAGTCAGATATATAGCCGAATCCGTTTTATCATATTATGAGCAAAAGAATAAGACTGAATAGTGGTGATAACTATGCAAAAAACAGCAGTATGCACGACCCGCCAGGCATGGGATCGGGCCGCTGACATGTATCAGGCGGGGTTGTTTCAAAGCTATGATTGGGGAATCCTCATGGAAGAGCTTCCCGGCACGTCATTTCACCCTGTCAGACTGACAACGGACGGAGGACAAGTCATCTATCTTCCGCTTTTTGAACAGAAGGGCGTATTATCCGGCAATATGATCGGATACGGCGGCGTTATTTCAGATCGCCCCATCTCATTTGAATGGCTTCAAAGTGAAATCCAGGCCATATTCGGCCGGAACATATCCCGGATGCTGCTGCCGTACGGTCAGACTTCTTTTACAGAAGAAATCAGGGAAGGATGGACGGAAAAGGCAACGCGGATTCTATCGCTTCCGGACACGTTTGACGAGCTTTGGACGGGCATTTCCGGAAAAGCCCGGACGGCAGTCAGATACGCTGAAAAAGAGAATATTGTCACCCGGCTGATCGGGCGAAAAGAACTTGGCGCGTTTTATGACCTCTACAAAGAGCATACGGCGGCAATCGGCGCGGCTTATGTGCTGAGCCAGGGCTTTTTCCAAAAGCTGCTTGACACGTTTGCGGACCGGATGTTTTGGATCGGAGCATATCAGGATGAGACGCTGATCAGCAGCAGTATTTTTCTCTATGACCGCTCTCATTTCTATTATTGGCAGAATGTAAACAGCCTGGCGGGAAAAAAAGCGCAGGCCTCTTACTTATTGATGCGTGACGCCCTGCAATTCGCCATTTGCCGCAAGCTTCAATGGGCTGATTTTGGCTATTCACACAGTAAAGAAATCGCAAGACCGAAACGATATTGGGGAGCTGAAGAAAAACAATGCCGACTTTTTACGAAACCGGAATGAAAACAATAAGCGGCCATCAATCCAGTTATCTGCCGTGGTACGGTTTTTTTGAAAAAATGTATAAGTCGGATCTGTTTGCCATTCATGACACAGCTCAATTTGAGAAAAAAGGATTTCTCAACCGCAACAGAATCAAAACGCCGCAAGGCCCCAGATGGCTGACAGTGCCTTTGCAGATGAAACAATATAAAGACATAGAGCTTCGGCATATGAAAATCGACCAGACACAGGATTGGCGGAAAAAACATTGGATGGCGATTAAAATGAACTATGCGAAAGCTCCCTATTTTGAGCGATACCAGCATTTTTTTCAAGATGTCTATCAGCGGGAGTGGGAATATCTCCATGATTTGAATATGCACATCATTGAATTTTTCCGAAAAGAGCTCCGAATTGAAACGCCGCTCTGTTATGTCTCTGAGCTTGAATGCCGGAAGGAGAAAAAAAGCGATTTTGTTTTAGCGCTTTGTCAGGAGCTGGGGGCGGACCGTTATTATTCAGGCAGTCAGGGTTCCGACTATTTAATAGAAAGCGATTTTGAAAGAAACGGAATTGTCATTGAGTATCAGCAGATCCGGCATTTTGGCTATCCTCAATTATTCGGGGAGCATATCCCTCACCTCTCCATGCTCGATATGCTGATGAACTGCGGAGCGGATACAGCTGAAATGTTAGTTAAAGGAGGGCAATATGATGAAAGTAATGGTATTTGCAGCGCATCCCGACGATGAAATTATCGGCGTCGGCGGCACGCTCGCCAAACATGTCCGCCAAGGTGACAGCGTGTCGGCAGTCATTATGGCGGAAGGCAAATCATCAAGAAAAACGGATTACAAAAAGCCTGAAGATTCCGTTATGGAGCATTCTAATCAAGAAACGGAGCAGGCGCTCAGCACTTTGGGCATCCATGATTTTGTCAGGCTGAACCTTCCTGATAACAGAATGGATTCAATGGATTTGCTGGATGTCGTGAAGGAAGCGGAGAAACAAATCAATCGTTTTCAGCCTGACATTGTGTATACCCAGTACGGCGGTGACATTAATATTGACCACTCCGTCGTATTCAGAGCGGTCATGACGGCAACCCGTCCGCTTCCCGGTCATACGGTAAAACGGGTTTTTGCCTATGAAACATTGTCTTCGACGGAATGGAATTACTGTCAGAAGGATCAGTTTCATGCCAATTTCTTCGTTAATATTGAAGACGAGCTTGAAACGAAATTGAAATCGATGGCGTGTTACGGCTCCGAGCTCAGAGACTTCCCTCATCCCCGCTCTTTGCAGGCGATCGAACATAATGCCCATGTGTGGGGAGCAAAATCGGGTTTTACCGCTGCGGAAGCGTTTATGCTTGTGAGAGGAACATGGTGACTGTCCTATGATTGCTCAAATTCCGTTTTTCGGACTTGATCCGAAGCAAATCGATGAGAAATGGGTGGAAGCGGGATACGGTCTGGAAGCGAATATTTTTGACGGCCATTCCTTTGAGGAAGCGGATTATATCAAAACATTTAATCAGACGCTGGAATATGCGAAACAGCTTGATCCTTCATTATTGACGCTGCATTTCCCGACAGATCATGCCGATTATGTGAATGAAGATCACATCAAAAAACAGCTTTATCACTTTGCGGAGCTCGCTGTGAAATACGGCGCCAAAGGCATAACCGTTCATGCGAATCAATTTATGACGGTTGAGGAATTTCAAGTCTATGACCTGGAAGGAAACCGTAAAAAAATCGTTGAGTTTTTCGCGGAGTTTGATGAGCGGCTGAAAGGGACGGACATCTGGATCGGTGTGGAAAACCTTCCGATCATCGGGAATCTGGGAGAGGATTTTGATCCGATTTTCATTTATCCTGAGGATTTTACAGAGCTGGTGCAGATGGATCTGAAGCATGTCGGTATTACGTGGGATCTGTGCCATTGGGCGATTACCTATCAGACTCACTTGTCATCTGCCCTTATGTTCAGAAATGATCAGCTGAAATATCCCGATTTCTTTCAGTTTCTGTCGATAAAAGAGAGCATTAAGCATTATCACTTCAGCTCATTTCGCCAGCTTGCGTTCCCGCATGGCGGCGTCCGCTGTTTTGAGGGCCGCCATCCGAGTGAAGGGACGATCGCTGAGGAGCTGCTGAGACGGGCTGCAGATACTTTGCAGGAGCTTTATCGGAATCAAGATACCGGCATTGTATTTGAGGTGATGGAAGAGGATTATACGGAAAGACGGGAATCATGGAGAACGCTGGAATGGTTCGGCGGTGTTTCTGATGACGAGGATCAAAAAAGGGCCTGATATGACATATCGAACACCGAACTATGCAAAGCTTTGGTGTGCACAGGTGTTTTCTTCAGCAGCGGATGGGGTCTGGCTCATTGCTTTGCCGCTGTTAGTGTTAGAATTGACCGGCAGCAAAATTCTAGTCGGCGTTATTTCTTTTATCGAACTCGTGCCGTTGACATTTGGCGTGCTGGCGGGGCCGCTGATTGATTTATTCCGAAAAAAGTCGATCTTGTATTTGTGCAATACGGGTCGGGCCGTTATTATGATCCTCTTGGCGGTGCTCAGCGCGAACGATTTATTAACCGTATGGATAGCCGGGGTGTGCGCCTTTTGTCTATCTCTGCAATCGATGCTGTTTGCGCCGGCGAAAGTCGCGATCATTCCGCTGCTCGTCCGCAAACAGCATCTTGATCAGGCGACATCTCTGATCAATACGAGTGACTTGATCGGACTCATCGTCGGAAAATTGATCAGCGGGATCATGATTGCGGCTATTCCGTTCGGGATGCTGTTTGCCATAAACGGAACTGCTTTTTTGATCTCCGCGGCATTTATCGCGTTTATTCGTATTTCAGAACAGCCCAATGAAAAAAGCAACGGAACTGAAGATGTAAAAGCCGGTTACAGAATGCTGAAAGGAAATGCGGCATGGCTGACATCGGTCGGATACTTTTTCGTCGTAAATCTCGTCATTGCCGGCCTTATTTCAGTAATGGGGCCGATTCTTGCTGTGGAGCGTTTTCAGCAGAACTATTCTGTATGGTTTGCCGTCATGTATTCTATGTTTCAGGCGGGGATGCTTTTGGGCAATCTGGCCGTATTTTTCAAATGGAATACAAAACGCTTGAACCGGCTGTACCCGCGGACGTTAACGGCAGCGGGACTGCTCATTATGCTCCTGTTTTTTCCCCTTCATGGGTTTGAGTGCATCATCTTCCTGGTGCTTGGCATCATCATCTCGTATATTGATGTGCAAACGGTGCTGTATTTCCAAAAGACGGTTCCGGCCGCATATTTCGGAAGGGTCTTTGCACTGATTTTTTCCATTGTCAAAATGGGTGAACCGCTGTCGGCCGCTGTCTACACAGGGCTTCTGCTGTTGATGAATGCGGATTATATTTTTGCGGCGGTCGGACTGACCCTTACGATCGTTTTTGCTATTTTTTCAGTCAGACAAGGGAGTCAAAGAAATACAGAGAAACAAGCGGATCAATCCGTCTGAATGGTAAACGAAGGGGCGCCGATGTCAGCCGGCGCCCTTTTTATCATAAATCCAAATAAAGCCGTATCATATCCCGGCATTGAATGCCGTTTTCAAAAATGTCTTCATCATAATGTCTGATAAAAAAATCATGGTCGACAGCCTGAATGCGGAATCCGCATTTTTGATAGAGTGACAGCTGATGAATACTGGAATTTCCGGTGCCGATTTCAATCGTGTCAGCCCCCGATTGTCTCGCTTTTTCAATGGCATCCCGCACCAGCTGTTTTCCGAATCCCCTGTTCTGCAGCGATTCTTTTACCGCGATGTTTACGATTTCTATCGTTTTAGGCCTTGTTTGCAATAAAACGTAAACCCCTGCAAGCTCGTCTGACGTCCAGGCCGTATAGCATTCTCCTCTTACAAGATAATCATCGACAATCTCTTTCGACGGATCGGCCAGCAGCAATAGTTCATACAGCGCTTCATCCGGCTCCGCGGCTTTTCGGATGCTCAGTTTTTGCATGTCCGTTTCTCCTCCTCCGTTATGATCGACAGCTATTTTTGAAAATAACTCCAAAATCATTCTACTTTATTATAAAATATGAAACATAGGAAAAGTTATACAAGTTTTGCAGATTGAATAGGAGGAAAGTCATGTTTTTTTGTAAGCATTGCGGCCAGCAGAACAATGAAGAAGCGCATTTCTGTAAAGAATGCGGAAAACCGATCGGGAAAGGAAGCCGGCTGGAGCGGCAGGCGGCTGTAAAAGCGGCTGAACCTGCTTCACAAATGAGAAAGCCGATCCCTAAAAAAACGCTCTTCATGTGGGGCGGCATTGCCGCAGCGCTGATCTTATTGATTGCCGCATATAAAACCGGAGCCTGGCTGACATCTGAAAAAAGGCTCACGGATCAATTCGAACAGGCGGTTCATGACGGGGACACGAAAAAGCTCGCAGCCCTGCTCACTCCTTCAGACAAAAAACTGAAGCTGAATGAGACCAATGTCAAACCGCTCCTTGCATACGCAAAGAAACACGATGAACTGCTGGCAGCGCTTCGCGGCAATTCATCAGAAAAAGATGCGGTATACGTCAAAAAAGAGGGAAAAACCCTTCTTTTGTTTGACCATTACGAACTGAAAGTCGATCCGGTTTATTTCCGCGTCACCAGCAATTATAAAGGCGCCGATCTTTATATCAACAGCGAGAAAACAGGTACGGTCAAAAAAGCCGATGAAACCCAAATCTTCGGCCCGTATGCACCCGGTGTCTACACGGCGGAAGCCAAGCTTAAAAATGAGACGGTTGACGTTGTCAAAAAACAAGAGGCAGAGGCGGCCGGCAGCCGGAATGTTGAGTTTGACCTGCCGTTAGATGCCGAGGATGTGACATTCACTCCGGCAGACAGCTTCAAAAGCGCGAAAGGCGATCTGCTGATAAACGGCAAGTCCGTCCATAAAGATCCGTTTACATCCGTTACATACGGTCCGCTCTTAACTGACGGTTCCATGACAGCCGCCGTGGAGGCTGATTTTCCTTGGGGAAAAATGAAAACTGCCGATGTTCCGATCAACGGTACTGATATGGAATTAACGCTTATCCCGGATCAAGATACACAACAAACAATCATGGACACGATTGTCAAAACAACGAAGCAGTATACAAAAGCGATGGCAGACGGAAATACCGATCAGATGACCGAGGCTGGTTCCGCCTGGAAAGAGCAGACGAAAGAAGTGGTATCCGGCATGAAGAGTTCCGGCACCTTTTTGAAGGATCAGTATAAAGAGACAAGCTTTGATCTGGATTCATTTGCGATTTCTCAAGAGAACGGCCGCTGGCAAGTAACTGTTACGGGTAAAGAGCTTCATGAGTCTGCTTATTTCGACGGGAATACGAAGCCTGATATGGAAGAGGCTGAGCCGAGCTTTCATTATGTACTCTCATATGATACAAAACATAAAAAATGGGTTTTCGAAAAAGCTGATCCAGCCTCAGATTCTTCTGGGACAAATGTAAAAAAAATAAAAAACGACCAGCCGAAAACCTATACATCCGCATGGGCATCTTCCAAAGGAAATACAGCTTCAGGCAGCGTGACAAACGAGCAAGTCACATCGTTTATGACTGATTACCTGACAAATCAATCAAGCGCCGTCAGCCTTAACAATTTTGCCATCATGGCGGGCAATTTAGAAGAGGGAAGCCCTTTGTATGCAGATCAGCAGAAACTGGTCAAAAAACTGCACAGCGAGGGGACGACCGAAGTATTTAATGAAGTGAATGTCAAAAGCTTTTCACAGAAAGGCTCTCATCTGACGATTCATACGTACGAGGAGTTTTATATTACGAAAGCCGGCGGGAGTCCGAAGCTCAGATCATACAATTGGACGTATGGCGGCGTTGTTAAAGACGGAAGAATTTATTTAACATCCATTCAATAAAAAAACCCCCGCGCCAATCAGGCGGCGGGGGTTTCCGTTTTTAAAAGAAGAAATAATTCATGAGTTCTTTTATATAATGCTTGATCGTGAATTGAAATGTTACGCAAATGATCAAATAGATGACGATAACAGAATAAATGATATCCGCCTTAGTAGTGAGCTGATGCTGATAGCTCGCCAGCATGAGCGGAGGCACGGCAAACGCCGCTCCTAAAAGACCGACAGCCAGAATGGTGAAGCAAACGGTTGTATGAAGCAGCATAAAAATAAGTGCAAGAAGCAAAATAGCTGTAAACGGAATCAAAAATGCCCCGAATCTGGACAGCGAATCTTTAAATGACACCTGCGCGCCGCCGGCCTTCAAAGCGATAAAAATCAAGAGATACAGGCAAAAAACGCATAATGCAAAGGTAAGCGCCGGTTTGACCACAACCGCGGTAAAACTGACGTCACGAAAGCCGTCTGATAAGAGAATATAAAACATAATCGGCGTCACCAGACAGAAAAGCACCATGTTGATGATGCTGCTGACAAGCTGTTCGCCGCCTGTCGTTTTACATGTTTGGTACGGTCGCCTTAACACATCAAGCACGAATAAGGCAAATTGCTTTGAAGCCTGCTTAGCGGCGGCGCCGGCCTGAGCGGCCTGGCCCTGCGTTTGGCCTGCGCCTCCCTGCCCGGGCTGGGGCGCCCCGCACTTTTCACAAAACTTTCCGCCATCAGTATGATGGCCGCATTGAGAACAATACATTCTAAAACTCCTTTTACAAGTAATATAGGGATTTTGTTCAATATTTACATTATAAAAGAAAATAGGACGGATGTAACGGAGTTTTCTAAAGATATACAAATCACCTTCTCTATGAATTGATAATAGAGAAAAAGTACCCTTTATGGTAGAATTTTATTGGAGCTGATAGATATCATGTCTCTCGGCGCATTGATTCAGAGTGAAAAAGGAAATTAACGCATGCTAAAAAAATTGAAAATGCTTTATCGGCTGTTGAAATTCGGAAAAGGCTTATGGAGATAGCAAACAGAAAAAACCGTCCTTACAAGGACGGTTTTTTCTGTTTCCGGATCGTCCGGCTGAGGTTATAAAAAGCAGATCCCGGGGTAAAAAACCATGCATAAGAAACAGCGGAGAACAAAACATAACTCAATAACGGCAAGTCATAAGGAGGTACGCATGTTTTCATTCATCATTCATGTCTTCATTTCACTGTTTGCAGTCTCCAATCCCATCGGAAACGTGCCGATTTTTCTTTCACTGACGGAAGGGTACCCGGAGAAAGAACGGACAGCGATCGCGCGCAAGGCTTCCGTGCTGTCGTTTATCATCTTGGCGGCTTTTTTAATCTTCGGCCATCTGATCTTTAAACTGTTTGACATTAACATTCATGCCTTACGTATCGCGGGCGGCATTTTTATTTTCGGCATCGCTTATAATCTTCTGAACGCGAAGAAATCTCATGTGCAGTCTCTCCATCATGAAGAGAAAGGGGAGAGCAAGGAGAAAGCTGATATATCTGTGACGCCTTTGTCGATTCCGATTATCGCCGGACCCGGTACGATCGCGACGGTGATGAGTCTGTCGGCCGGCCATGGCGGCATCTTCCATTACATCAGCGTGCTTATCGGCATTGCGGCCGTCATCGCGATGACGTTCATCTTCTTTCACTATTCATCTTTCATCAGCAATAAGCTCGGGAAAACCGAAATGAACGTCATTACCCGGCTGATGGGGCTGATTTTGGCGGTGGTGGCGATCGGCATGATCGGCGCCGGTCTGAAAGGCATGTTCCCGATATTGGTTTCCTGACTTAAAAAAGCAGCGCCCGGTTATCTTCGGGTGCTGCTTTTTTCTATTTTCGGCACATGCTGAAACACTTCTTCACTCTCAAAAAATTCTATCAAACGGCTCAGCCAGTCATAATAATGGAGCCAATCCGTCAGTTCATCCAAAAGCTGACGGGCTTTTTCTTCAATATCGGGACTGAGATTTTCCGATTCCAGAAGTTCAGTCAGCTCGCGGTTCAGCTTTTTATAGAGCATTTTGTTTTTGCTGACCGCCTTTGTCCAATTTGCCGTAAACAGGGAGATAAACGTCTGGTAATAATCACGCTCAACGTCGTAAAGGTCTTTCCGAACGCCTTTTTCAAACACTTTTTCAGCCAGATTGGCATCGGTCATTTCGCGGACCACCTGGCTCATCCTCGTTTTGCTCATCCCGGTCGCCTCTGACAGCTCATTTAACGTCATCGGCTTGCGGTTCATATAAATAATACCGAGCACACGTCCCAGTGTGGCCGGCATTCCGAATGTATGCATATTCTCGGCGATTCTCTCAATGAGATGCTCTTCAGCATGCCCGATGATATCAAGAGCGTTTTTTTCCACGGCTGATCATCCCTTCACTGGCTTTTCATGCTGACAATATATCATATTTTTTACAGTTGATGAAAAAGATGATGCGGCAGGATATGCGAGCTATCGGGAGCGATTGTAAGAACATCCGCATTGTCAGCGGGATAACATGAAAAAATACGTATATTGTATATAATTTCAACACATTGTAAACTTTTTATTTTACAAATTTCATCTTATAATAAAGATTATACTTTTCAGAAAAATAACGGAACCCTTCGGAGGTGCACGGATTGCTGAGATTAGAAAATGTATCAAAAGTCTATAAAGGCGGAAAAAAAGCTGTCAACAGCATTGATTTAAATATCGAAAAAGGCGAGTTTATTTGTTTTATCGGGCCGAGCGGCTGCGGAAAAACGACGACGATGAAAATGATTAACAGACTGATTGAGCCGTCATCCGGAAAGATTTTTATCGATGGCGAAAACATTATGGAGCAGGACCCGGTGGAGCTGAGACGGAAAATCGGCTACGTCATTCAGCAGATCGGACTTTTCCCTCATATGACCATTCAGCAGAACATTTCCCTCGTGCCGAAACTGCTGAAATGGCCGGAACAAAAGCGGAAGGAACGGGCGCGGGAGCTTTTGAAGCTCGTCGATATGGGCCCGGAATATTTAGACCGCTATCCTCACGAGCTGAGCGGGGGACAGCAGCAGAGAATCGGCGTGCTGCGCGCCCTTGCAGCGGAACCGCCTCTTATTCTCATGGATGAACCGTTCGGAGCGCTTGACCCGATTACGCGGGATTCCCTTCAGGAAGAATTTAAAAAACTGCAAAGAACATTGAATAAAACGATTGTGTTTGTAACCCACGATATGGATGAAGCTATTAAGCTGGCTGACCGGATCGTCATTTTAAAAGCGGGAGAGATCGTTCAGGCCGGCACTCCTGATGACATTCTCCGGAATCCGGCTAATGAGTTTGTCGAAGAATTTATCGGCAAAGAACGGTTATTGCAATCAAGACCGGATATTGAACGCGTCGAGCAGATGATGAACAAAAAACCTGTCACCGTTACGGCGGACAAAACGCTTTCGCAGGCGATACAGGTGATGCGGGAACACCGTGTCGATTCCCTGCTTGTCGTTGATGACCTGAATGTGCTGCAAGGATATGTGGATGTCGAAATCATTGATCAGAACCGGAAAAAAGCGAGCCTCGTCGGCGACGTGCTCCGCTCTGATCTGTATACAGTCGAGCAGGGGACACTGCTGCGCGATACCGTACGCAAAATTTTAAAGCGCGGAATGAAATATGTACCCGTCGTTGATGAACAAAGGCATTTAGTCGGAATTGTCACGAGAGCGAGCCTTGTCGACATCGTTTATGATTCAATCTGGGGCGAGGAAGACCAGCTGGTGACAGGCTGACAAGGGGAGGAACGCTTACAATGAATGAAATGATCAAGTTTTTGCAGACGAACGGCGGAGAACTTTTATATAAAACGTGGGAGCATTTATACATTTCGATTATCGCCGTCATATTAGGCATTGTCGTCGCCGTTCCGCTCGGAGTGGCGCTGACGAGAATGAAAAAGGGCGCAGGCGCCGTCATCGGCGCCGTCAACATTGTGCAGACCTTGCCGAGTCTCGCGATACTGGCGTTTTTTATCCCGCTGTTAGGCGTGGGAAAGGTGCCCGCGATCGTCGCGCTGTTTTTCTATTCGGTGCTGCCGATTCTCCGGAACACGTATACCGGCATTCAAGGCGTAAACAAAAATCTGCTGGAATCGGGAAAAGGCATCGGCATGACGGTCTGGGAGCAGATCAGGCTTGTGGAACTGCCGCTTGCGGTTCCGGTGATCATGGCGGGCATCCGCACATCCACCATTTATCTGATCGGCTGGGCGACGCTTGCTTCCTTTATCGGGGGCGGCGGGCTCGGAGACTATATTTTTATCGGCCTGAATCTCTATCAGCCTGAATATATTATCGGCGGCGCCGTGCCGGTCACCATTTTAGCCATTATCATTGATTATCTGCTGGCGGCGACGGAACGGAAGGTGACGCCGAAAGGGCTGAAAGGACTGAAGGAAGTATCATAAGGAGTTGGCTGTTGTGAAAAGAAACCAAAAGAGATGGATGTGCGGACTGGCGCTGTCAGCTGCTCTGCTTCTAGGCGGCTGTTCCCTTCCCGGCCTGAGCGGGGCTTCCGATGATACGATTAAAATCGGGGCGCAAAGCATGACGGAATCAGAAATTATCGCCAATATGATCGCACAGATGATTGAGCACAATACAGACTTGAATACGGCATTAATTAAAAACCTCGGATCGAACTATGTCCAGCAGCAGGCGATGCTCGGCGGTGAAATCGATATCGCCGCGACGCGCTACTCGGGAACGGATTTAACGAGCACCCTCGGCATGGAAGCGGAAAAAGACCCGAAAAAAGCATTATCCATCGTACAGAAAGAATTTGAGAAACGCTTCCATTACAAATGGTTTGATTCTTACGGATTTGAGAACACATACGCTTTTACCGTCACGAAAGAGCTCGCGGAAAAAGACCATTTAGACAAAGTGTCCGATATTAAGAAGCATGCGGATCAATTTAAGCTCGGTGTAGACAATGCGTGGCTGAAAAGAAAAGGTGACGGCTATAAGGGCTTTACCGACACGTACGGCTTTGAATTCGGCACAACCTATCCGATGCAGATCGGACTTGTATACGATGCCGTGAAAAACGGGAAAATGGACGCCGTCCTCGCTTATTCAACGGACGGACGGATTAAAGCGTACGATCTGAAAATTTTAAAAGACGACAAGCAGTTTTTCCCGCCGTATGACTGTTCGCCGGTCATTCCCGACAGCGTGCTGAAGCAGCATCCTGAACTGAAGGGCATTGTGAATAAACTGATCGGCAAAATCGATACGGAAACGATGCAGGAATTGAATTACGAGGTGGATGGCAAGCTGAAAGAACCGTCCGTCGTCGCTAAAGAATTTTTGGAGAAACATCATTATTTTGAATAAGAAATGAGGTGGAGCAAATGGAAGTGCTGCAGCAGCTCGGCACTTATTATTCTCAAAACGGCGCCTATGTGCTTCAGGAGTTTTACCGCCATTTTCTCATGTCGGTATACGGCGTTTTATTTGCGGCGATCGTCGGGGTTCCGCTCGGCATCTTCATTGCCAGGTACAGAACATTAAGCGGCTGGGTATTCGCGGTGACAAACGTGATTCAGACCGTGCCGGCGCTTGCGATGCTTGCGGTGCTGATGCTCGTCATGGGGCTCGGCGCCAATACGGTGATATTGTCGCTGTTTTTATATTCGCTTCTTCCGATCATCCGGAATACGTACACGGGAATCGCCAGCATTGAACACGCTTATCTTGAATCGGGAAAAGCGATGGGCATGACCAAATTTCAGGTGCTCCGCATGGTGGAGCTGCCGCTTGCGCTTTCCGTCATCATGGCGGGGCTGCGGACGGCGCTCGTCATCGCGATCGGCATTACGGCAATCGGTACGTTTGTCGGCGCGGGCGGACTCGGTGACATCATTGTCAGGGGCTCAAACGCCACGAACGGAACCGCGATTATTTTGGCCGGCGCCATTCCGACAGCGCTGATGGCCGTTATCGCAGATCTTGTGATGGCATGGCTGGAGCGGGCGCTGAGTCCGGTGAGAAAGAAAAAACGAACCAAAGCGCCGAATGCGGCATGAAAAAAAAACGCCTTGCGGGTCAGGGCGTTTTTTCTTATGGCTTCGGAACATGCTTGAAAATTTCTTCGCTTTCAAAAAACTCGATCAGACGGCTGATCCAGTTGTAGTAATCAAGCCAATCCTTTAATTCTTTCAGCAGTTCGTTGATTTTTTCCTCAGCTTCTTCCGGCACGCCGTTTTCAAGGACGGCCGTCAGTTCGCGGTTCAGCTTTTTATGCATCATTTTATTTTTGCTGACGACCTTGCTCCAGGTGGCCGTAAACAGCGTAATAAAGGTTTGGTAATAATCCTGCTCGACGTCGTATAAATCTTTGCGGACGCCTTTTTCAAACACTTTTTCCGCCAGATTGACGTCAAGCATTTCACGGACCGCCTGACTCATTCTCGTCTTGCTCATGCCGGTCGCTTCTGATAATTCAGTTAAGGTCATCGGCTTGCGGTTCATATAAATAATGCCTAAAATGCGCCCCACCGTCGCGGGCATTCCGAATGTATGCATATTTTCAGCGATTCGTTCTATCAAATGATCTTCAGCTTGTTCGATTACGTGTAACGGATCTTTCTCCAACAGTTTCAATCCTTTCAGTCAGCAATTCCGATGTCAATATACCACATTTTTAAACCGGCGGAAATGCTCTTCCGAGAGAATTTGGCAGTAATCCGGAGCAATAAGAAGAACTTTGCCGGTCAATACGGGTTAATCAGTGCTTACACAACCTTTATATATAATATGGACAAATTGTAAACTTTTTAATTTACAAAGTTTAATTTATAATGGGAAACGTTCAATTGTCTGAAAAGTTAAATTTGAATTTAACGAATTGAATAAACTTAATCATGGAGGTGTGAGTGTTTGCTGACATTAGAAAATGTCTCGAAAATGTATAAAGGCGGGAAAAAAGCCGTCAACAGCATCAACCTGAATATCGCCAAAGGCGAATTTATTTGTTTTATCGGGCCGAGCGGCTGCGGCAAAACGACGACGATGAAAATGATCAACCGCTTAATTGAACCGACAGAAGGCAGAATCCTGATAGAGGGCCGAAACATTATGGAACAAGACCCGGTGGAACTCAGAAGAAGCATCGGCTATGTCATCCAGCAGATCGGGCTTTTTCCGCATATGACCATTCAGCAGAACATTACGCTCGTTCCGAAGCTTTTAAAGCATCCTGCCGAAAAACGGAAGGAACGGGCGCAGGAGCTTTTAAAGCTCGTTGATATGGGGCCTGAATATTTAGACCGTTACCCTCATGAACTGAGCGGAGGACAGCAGCAGCGAATAGGTGTATTACGGGCACTTGCCGCAGAGCCGCCGCTCATCTTAATGGATGAACCGTTCGGGGCGCTTGACCCGATTACGAGAGATTCCCTTCAGGAAGAATTTAAAAAACTGCAAAAAACCTTACATAAAACCATCGTATTTGTTACCCATGATATGGACGAAGCCATCAAGCTTGCGGACAGAATCGTCATTCTGAAAGCGGGAGAAATCGTCCAGGCCGGAACGCCTGATGAGATTCTCAGATTTCCGGCGAATGAATTTGTTGAGGAGTTTATCGGCAAGGAACGGCTGATCCAATCATCCAGCCCTGATATTGAACGGGTGGAGCAGATCATGAATCCCGATCCCGTGACGGTAACACCTGAGAAAACACTGTCAGCCGCCATTCAGCTGATGCGTGCCGAGCGGGTGGATTCGCTGCTCGTCATTGATGAAAAGAACGTTCTCCAAGGTTATGTCGATGTGGAGATGATTGACCGCAAACGAAGACAAGCGGTAACCGTCGCGGAAGTGCTTGACCGGGATCTGTACACGGTCAGAAGCGGCACTCTGCTCCGCGACGCCGTCCATAAAATTTTAAAAAGAGGCATGAAATTTGTGCCGGTCCTTGATGAAGCCGGCCGGCTAACGGGAATCGTGACAAGGGCAAGCCTCGTTGACATCGTCTATGACTCCATCTGGGGAGAAGAGAATCAGCTCGCGGTGATGTCATGAGGAGGCTTCAATTGATATGAATCAGACCGTGCAATTTTTACAGGCAAATGGAGGAGAGATGTTTTATAAAACATGGGAGCATCTGTACATCTCATTAATCGCCGTCATGGCGGGCATTCTCGCCGCCGTTCCGCTCGGCGTCGTGCTGACGAGGATGAAAAGAGGAGCCGGCGCCGTCATCGGCATCGTCAACATCATTCAAACCTTGCCGAGCCTTGCCATTCTTGCGTTTTTTATTCCGCTTTTAGGCGTAGGAAAGATCCCGGCCGTTGCGGCGCTGTTTTTCTATTCCATGCTGCCGATTCTCAGAAACACGTATACGGGGATTCTCGGCGTCAATCGGCATCTTCTGGAATCGGGAAAAGGAATCGGCATGACGGCATGGGAGCAGATCAGGCTTGTAGAGCTCCCGCTTGCCGCTCCGGTCATCATGGCGGGCATCAGGACGTCTTCGATTTATTTAATCGGCTGGGCGACGCTCGCCTCCTTTATCGGCGGAGGCGGGCTGGGAGATTACATTTTTATCGGCTTGAACCTTTACCAGCCGGAGTATATTATCGCAGGCGCCGTTCCGGTCACGATGCTGGCGGCAGCCGTCGATTACATGCTGGGGATGACAGAACGGAAAGTCACGCCTGACGGGCTGAAAAGCATAAAGGACGCTTCATAAGGAGGAGGTCTCTCATGGGGAATAGATGCAAAAAACGGCTGCTCGCAATCGCCTGTATCGGCATGCTGCTCCTTGGCGGATGCTCGCTCCCGGGATTGAGCGCCGCATCGGAGGACACCATTAAAATCGGCGCGCAAAGCATGACCGAATCAGAAATCATCGCGAGCATGCTCGGACAGATGATCGAACATCACAGTGGGTTGAAAACATCCGTTATTAAAAATCTCGGCTCCAATGCCGTACAGCAGCAATCCTTGATAAACGGTGATATTGATATCGCCGCTACGCGCTATACAGGTGACGCGCTGACCGGGACGCTTCGCATGGAGCCGGAAAAAGACCCGGACAAAGCGCTGCGGCTCGTTCAGCGTGAATTTCAAAACAGATATGACATGAAATGGTTTGATTCTTACGGCTTTGATAATACATACGTCTTTACCGTTTCCGGACAGCTTGCCCGCAAGTACCATTTAGAATCGGTATCCGATGTCAAAAAAGAAGCGTCTCATCTGAAATTCGGCGTCGATAACTACTGGATGAAGCTGAGAGGCAACGGATATCAGGATTTTATGAACACATACGGAATGTCATTTGAAGGCACGTATCCGATGCAGATCGGCCTTGTTTACGACGCGCTGAAAAGCAGAAAGATGGATATCGCGCTCGCTTATTCCACCGACGGAAGAATCATCGCTTACGGACTGAAAACGCTGAAGGATGATAAGCGGTTCTTTCCTCCGTATGACTGTTCACCCGTCGTTCCGGATCAAGTATTAAAAGAGCATCCCGAACTGGAGGGCGTGATCAATAAAATGATCGGCGCGATTGATACAAAGATGATGCAGAAAATGAATTACGAAGTTGACGGCCGATTAAAAGAGCCGTCCGTCGTGGCCAAGGAATATTTAGAAAAACATCATTACTTTGAATAACGGAAAGGAGATGTGCGGATGGACACGATGAAGGAGCTGTTTACGTATTATGCTCAAAACGGCAGTTATGTTCTGTATGAGTGCTGGCGGCACTTTCTCATGTCGGCGTACGGCGTCGTTTTCGCCGCCGTTCTCGCCATTCCGGCCGGAATTGTGACAGCAAGGCACGGGCGTCTCGCCGGCTGGGTGTTTGCTGTGGCGAACGTGATTCAAACCGTTCCGGCGCTTGCGATGCTCGCCGTCCTGATGCTCGTCATGGGACTCGGCGCCAATACGGTCATCACGGCTTTGTTTTTGTATTCACTGCTGCCGATTCTCAGAAATACGCACACGGGCATTATCAATATCGAGCACGCTTATCTCGAGTCGGGAAAAGCGATGGGCATGACGAAATACCAAATCCTTCGTATGGTGGAGCTGCCGCTTGCGCTTTCCGTCATTATGGCGGGTCTCCGAACGGCGCTCGTCATTGCCATCGGCATCACGGCGATCGGCACCTTCGTCGGGGCAGGCGGCCTCGGCGATATGATCGTCAGAGGGTCGAACGCGACAAACGGAACCGCCATTATTTTGGCGGGCGCCATCCCGACCGCGCTGATGGCGGTAGCCGCAGACCTGCTGATGGCGTGGCTGGAACGAGCCCTCAGCCCGGTGAAAAAACAAAAAAGAAAGCTGATCGTACGCTCAGCCTCATGAAAAAAAGCATTCTTCCGCGTGAAGGATGCTTTTTTTTGATTTCTTGATTAAATTTTGATAACTGCGCTGTAAAGTCTTACTTATCAAATAACAAAGCAGAGGGGTAATCATATGAGCAACATCTTAGAAACGAGACAGCTGCAAAAATCATTCGGCAGACAACAGGCAGTGGCTGATGTGTCTCTATCGGTTAAGCGGAACAGTATATACGGCCTGCTCGGTCCGAACGGCGCCGGAAAATCAACGACTCTTAAAATATTGACCGGAATCTTGCAGCAAACATCCGGCGAGGTTCTGTTCGACGGACATACATGGAAGCGCGAAGATTTGAAAAGCATCGGTTCCCTGATTGAAGCGCCGCCGCTTTACAGCAACTTGACAGCCGCTGAAAATCTGAAAGTCCGCTGCGTGATGCTCGGACTGCCTGATTCAAGAATTGCGGAAGTACTGGAAATCACGGGATTAACGGGAACCGGAAAAAAGCGCGCCGGACAATTTTCTATGGGAATGAAGCAGCGTCTCGGCATTGCGTTAGCATTATTAAACCGTCCGTCGTTCTTAATTCTTGATGAGCCGACAAACGGATTGGACCCGATGGGAATTCAGGATTTGCGGGAATTTATCCGCTCCCTGCCCGGACAGGGAATGACGGTTATTTTATCTAGCCACCTGTTATCAGAAGTCGAGCAGATCGCAGACCATATCGGAATCATCAGTGACGGCGTTTTAGGATATCAGGGAGAAATCAGCCGGGAAGACGATCTGGAGCGGCTGTTTCTGGAGGTAGTCAAATCAACACGGGAGAAAGCGGGGACAGGAAAATGATTCAGTACATGCAGGCGGAACACCTTACATCTAAAAGAACATTTATCAGAAAGCTGATCATTCTTATCCCGCTTCTGAACACGGCTTTTTCTTTTCTGCTGAATGCCGCCTATTTTATGACGGGCACGTTCAATTGGTGGGCGGTTATTTTCATGCCGCTCATGATTGCTCTAATGTGCGGTTTATCTGTTAAAAAAGAAAAAAAATCAGCGAATGACCGTGCGGTGTACTCACTGCCGGCTGACTTGAAGAGCATATGGTTCTCAAAAATAAGCTTGATCGCGCTGTATTCACTCCTGTCGCAAATCGTCTTTTTAGTCATCATGTTTTTGCTTGGCCTTGTGTTTCCGGCAATTGCTGCGGTTCAGCTGAAAGGTATTGAAGCAAGCTCCCTTTTGTGGCTGTCTACGCTTTGGGAAATTCCGTTCTGCTTATGGATTGCCAGACAGTTCGGGTTTACGGCAGTCATTCTCATCAATATGATCGCCGCCTTTGTTTTAGGCATTGTGCCTGCGTCAGTCTCATTGTGGTGGCTGAGTCCATGGAGCTGGTCAGTCCGGCTGATGTCACCGATTCTCGGGATCCATCCGAACGGAATTCCGCTTCCCGCAAACAGCGGCTTATTAAACGGAAACGTGATCATTCCGGCTATTATTCTTTCTATTCTTTCTTTTATCGCAATAAGTTTTGTTTCCGCCGTGTCTTTTTCAAAAGGGGGAAACCGGTCATGACCGTGCTTTTACGATATATGTGGGCCGATGTATTAAAAATGAAGCGCACGCCGCTCATATGGATGCATGCTGCGGCGCCGGTTTTATGCGCGGGATTTTTCCTTTTGTATATGTATGGAAGGGTTCAGGAGCCTTATATGCTGTACAGTGTGTTTTTCAGTGCGATTGCCGTTTTATACCCTTTAATCATCAGTATTGTCTGCGGCATGTCTGCCTCGGTTGAGGAACAGGCGGGCCATTTTCAGATGATGCTGGCGGTTCCGCATTCTAAAATCATCAGTTTTGCGGGCAAGCTGCTTTTGCTGCTGCTGTTGAATGTGTTATCGGTAGGTCTCGCCATCTGTCTTTATTTGGCGGGGATGAAATTTGTTCTTCACATCAATGATCTCCCGTATCTTCTCTTTTTAAAAGGAGGGGCGTGGCTGATTGCCGGCAGTATTCCGCTTTATATGATGTCTTTTTTTGTCGGCATAAAATACGGCATGGGGCCGTCCGGGCTTTTAGGGGGTGCGGGATTATTAATGGCGGCGCTCATGAATACGGGACTTGGCGATATCATCTGGCGTTTTTTCCCGTGGGCATGGAGCGTGCGGCTTTCAGGCCTTGCAGGACTGCTGCATTTTGACAAAGTCAAAAAAGAGTTCCTCCCTTATGTAAGATACGATATGAGATTCGGAGAAATAATGTTATATTTTTCTATAGTGATATTATGTCTGGCCGGCCTCTATTGGTGCAGAAGATGGGAAGGGCGGCGTTCATATGAATAAAGGCAAGGAGCGATTCGGCCGGTGGCAAACATTTTAGCAATTGATGATGAAAAAGATATTCTCGTTCTGATCAGAAACATTTTACAGCGTGATCAGCATACAGTAACGATTCTGGAAAAAGCGGAGGATCAGTCATTGGATTTTTTTCAAGGCTATGATTTGATTCTTCTTGATGTCATGATGCCCGGAACGGACGGGATTGAACTCTGCCGGCGGATTCGGCCGCTGGTGGACAGCCCGATCCTGTTTTTAACGGCAAAGTCTGACGAAGAATCCATTGTGAAAGGCCTCATGACAGGCGCTGATGATTACATCACAAAGCCGTTCGGCATACAGGAATTGATGGCAAGGGTAAACGCGCATGTCAGAAGGGAACGGCGGGAAAAGCATCAGACGAAACGGCTGATATCAGGCTTCATGTTTGATTTTGACAATAAAGAAGTATGGATTGATGACCGGAAACTTCCTCTTACGAAAAACGAATATAAAATCGTTGAATGTCTGGCACAGCATAAAAACAGAACATTCTCACGGGAGCAGATTTACGAGGAAGTGTACGGCTTGGACGGCGATGCGCTCTATTCAACCATTACGGAGTTTATCAGAACCATCCGGAAAAAATGTAAAGAACACGGGGCTGATCCGATCAAAACGGTGTGGGGTGTCGGATACAAATGGGAATAGCAAAAGGAAAATCCAGCATCCGCAAAGAGCTTGTCAAATTTACGATCACACTGTGTCTGAGCACGATGGGGGTGGCGGCATTATGTGTCGCCTTAAATGCCATTGCCATGAATGCCGGAGCGATCCTGCCCGCAAACTACAGCGAGCATGAGGCGGAACAGATCAAACCCCGCCTGAAATCAACGGAAAAGATAACCGAAGACATGATCCCCGCAGGTATGACATACGCTGTTTTTGATAAAAAAACAAAGCGGATGACAAAAGGAACGATGACGGAACAAGATGCGGCCAACGCCAGAAAAAAGATTCAGCATCAGCCGTATTTTAATTATGCTCAAAAAGGATTCATGGTGATAAATCGGAAAGATGAATATGGCGTTCTCCAATATTCACTTAGGTCGGAATTTCAGTCGCCGCTGTTAAGGCGCTATCTGCCGAATTATGAATGGACGGGTCTTACGATTCTGATCACTTTGCTTCTTTTGACCGTTTTTATCGTGACGACGCGTTTCGCCAATCAGCTGAGACGGCATTTCAGCACACTCAGCTCCATTACGGCAAGCATTCAAAAACAGAATTTAAATATCAATCCAAAAAGGTCGCGCATAAAGGAATTTGACGATGTCATTGACTCTCTGCTGAAAATGAAAGACGCGCTTCAGGCATCTCTGGCGGCGCAATGGGAGGCGGAGCGGATAAAGAAAGAACAAATCGGCGCGCTTGCGCATGATATTAAAATTCCGGCAACGATCATTAAAGGAAATGCCGAGCTGCTTCAGTTAACAGAGCCTGATGAGGAGCAGGCGGAATATGCGCAGTATATTCTGGATGCCGGAAACAAAATCGAGCATTATGTCGGACAGCTGATCCAGCTTTCTAAAGCGGAGGAGGCAGTTGCCGTTCATGTGGAATATACCGACCTCAAAGAGTGGATTCAAAACATATATCGTGACGCGGCGGCGCTTGCGGGGCCGAAACAGATTGATCTCGTCCTCAGCGAACGGGGAATTGACCGAATTGAAGCGCCGATCGATCATGAGCTGCTCCACAGGGCGGTCATGAATATCGCGGCAAATGCCGTCGACTATACGCCGGAAGGAGGGGAAATCCGTGTGGACGTCCTGTGCACCGATTCCGCCCTCCATCTCGCCGTATCCGACAGCGGAAGCGGGTTCTCGCCGGAAGCGCTGAAAAGAGCGACACAGCTTTTTTACACGGAGGATAAAAGCAGACATTCGGCGGGGCATCACGGCATGGGGCTTACATTCGCCCATCATGTCGTACATCTTCACCACGGCGAATTAATACTTGAAAATCAGGAGTCTGGAGGAGCCCGGGCGGAGATTCGAATTCCGCTGGAAGGCGTCAGACAAAAACAAGCCCTGCACGCCTGAGGGCTTGTTCTTCTGTTTAAGAAAAGCAAAAATAAAAACGGCTGTCCGTTTGAGAGATCAGCCGCTTATGCGGAAAAGAGTTTATCAGGAAGGATCAATCCATGTTGAAGACCACTTGGAAATTTCCTCTAAAATAGGGGCTAATGCGCAGCCTTTTTCCGTTAAAGAATACTCAATGCGGACAGGCGTTTCGGGGATAACATCCCGTTTGATGACACCTTCTGTTTCAAGTTCTTTCAGACGTTCTGACAAGACTCTTCCGCTTAAATTCGGAAGCGCCGCTTCAATTTCGCTAAATCGCTGCTGTCCGTTCAATAACTGAAAGACGATTAGAGCCACCCAGCGTTTACTTAGGATGTCGACCGCTTTTTCGAATCTGGGGCACATTTCTGATTGGTTCATGCTTTTTCACCTCGTCTTCTGCTATTATACCGCAAAATCGGAGGGAACGTACGTCTGGCGCTTGTTAAGTTGAGGAGAGGATCAAAAAGAGGATGAGGAATCCGGGGAGCGCTTTTTCGCTTCAGCCGCGATAAAATCAAAGTATTTGCTGACGCTTTCAATATCTTCTTTTGTGAAGTGCTGCCACTTTTTGCTGTCAAACAGCGGCAGATGCTCCGCGCCTCTGTCAACGGCGGTCTGATAGATGGCGCAGATGGATTGATAGCTTTCGGAGGTTTCGCGGATTTCTTCCTGAAATGCCTTGATGTGTCCGGCCCGCGCCATTAACTCCTCGTACGGAATCTTTAATGTGTCCGCCAATTTTCGGATGGTCGCGGGTTTAGGAATGCCGCGGTGCCCGTTTTCAATTCTGGAAATGGTCGCCGAGCTGACGCCGGAATAGACGGCAAGCTGATTGACGGTAAGCTTCCGGGCGCGGCGCAGCTCTCTTAATTGCTTTCCGAATGTGTTCAATAAGATCGCCTCACATGTGCAAAGTCATGAGTCTTCATTTGTTCTTTTTTTGGCTTCAGCCGATAAGAACGCAAAGTATTTATCAAGCAGAACCAAGTCTTCTTTCGACAGGTGCCGCCAGTTCTCCCGCTCCAACAGGGATAAATCATGCAGCTCAAACGTTTCGGCTTTTTCCAGCAAGGTGCAGCCCGTGTCGTACGGGGCTCTCGTTTCCTGAACGGTCTCTATGTATCCCGCCGTCTGCATCAGTTCCTCATACGGGATTTTTAACGCATCTGCGAGCTTTTTAATGGTTGCAGGTTTCGGCACCCCGCGTTTGCCGTTTTCAATCCGCGAGATTCCCGCGGCGCTGACGCCTGAATACGTTGCCAGCTGATTCACTGTCAGATGCCTTTTTTCCCGCAATGTCCGCAATTGTTTCCCGAAGCTTTCCACAGTCTCTCCCCCTCCCGCGGTCTATTTATATTCTAGTATGTTTATTGACTAAAGGGAATAGCCGGGCTGGAAAAGTATTGACAAAAGTTAACAAAAGCCGTATCTTATGTATAAGAAAGAAAGTATTTGACAGAACGGAAGGTGAAGAAAGTGGTCGAAAAGATACAGATCAGAAGAGATTATGTGCTGCAGTATATGGTCAATAATGACTACTCGTTAAACCAGCTCGCCCTGGAGATCGGAATATCCCCCGCCACACTGAGCCGTGTACTGAATGGAGAGCGGAGGCCGGGCCAGCTGGTCATCGGAAAAATGCTCTATTACTTTGACATGAAATTTGAAGATCTTTTTTACTACGACTTTGTTGACAAAAGTCAATGATGATGGAAGATTCAAACGCATTTCCGTTTTTCTGACATGATGTGCACCGATACGGCGTGACATGCCTTTGTTTTTCATGTAAAATAGAAGCAATGTAGGCCAGTCAGTCTGGAGGTGTATGGGATGCACACATTATTGATTACCTTATTGGTCATCGTCAGTATTGCACTTATTATTGTCGTATTGCTTCAAACCAGCAAAAGCGCCGGTTTATCGGGTGCAATTTCAGGCGGGGCGGAGCAGCTTTTCGGAAAACAGAAAGCAAGGGGCCTTGATCTGATTCTTCACCGCACAACCGTTGTGCTGGCAGTCTTGTTTTTCGTGTTGACGATTTCGCTGGCGTATATCGTATAAGGCAATGTTTGTATAAGGTCTGATTTAATATCAGGCCTTTTTCTTGTTGAGAGACGGCGTTTGTTTCTCGCAAAACTGTGGAAAACTAAATTGAATGTGCAAAAAAGGGGTTATGAGCATGAAAATTGTGACACCAAAACCATTTACATTTAAAGGCGGAGACAAAGCGGTGCTTCTGCTGCACGGATTTACGGGAAATACGGCAGACGTCAGAATGCTCGGCCGCTACTTGAATGAGCGCGGCTACACTTGTCACGCGCCTCAATATAAAGGGCACGGCGTTCCGCCGGAAGAACTGGTACATACGGGGCCTGAAGATTGGTGGAAAGACGTCATGGACGGTTATGAGTATTTACGGTCTGAAGGCTATGAAAACATTGCGGCCTGCGGACTGTCGCTTGGCGGGGTTTTTTCATTGAAATTGGGTTACACTGTACCCATAAAGGGAATTGTTCCTATGTGTGCGCCGATGCACATTAAAAGTGAAGAGGTTATGTACGAAGGAGTTCTTTCCTACGCGCGCAATTATAAAAAATTCGAAGGAAAACAGCCGGAGCAGATTGAAAAGGAAATGAAGGAGTTTGAAAAAACACCGATGAATACGCTCAAATCGCTTCAGGAGCTGATTGCCGATGTGCGCAAAAACGTCGACATGATCTATTCCCCGACATTTGTGGTTCAGGCACGGCATGACCATATGATTAATACAGAAAGTGCGAACATCATTTACAACGAGGTGGAAACGGACGACAAACAGCTGAAATGGTATGAAGAATCAGGCCATGTCATTACGCTCGATAAAGAACGGGACCTCGTTCATCAGGATGTGTACGAATTTTTAGAGAAACTCGATTGGTAACAAACAGGAGGTCGAATAATGGAAAAAGAAGCGTTTATGGACCGTCTTCTCGCGTTTATGAAGGAAGAGGCGTACAAGCCCCTTACCGTTCAGGAACTCGAGGAGATGCTGAACATCACGGAAGCAGATGAATTTAAAGAGCTGGTAAAAGCGCTGGTGGCGCTCGAGGAGACGGGACAGATCGTCCGCACCAGAAGCAACCGCTACGGGCTTCCGGAAAAAATGAATTTAGTAAAAGGAAAAATTTCCGCGCATGCAAAGGGATTCGCGTTTCTATTGCCGGAGGATACCTCTTTAAGCGACGTGTTTATTCCGCCGAATGAGCTGAATACGGCCATGAACGGCGATATCGTCATGGTGCGGCTCAATTCCCAGTCAAGCGGATCGAGACAGGAAGGCACGGTCATCCGCATCTTGGAAAGAAGCATCGACCGCGTCGTGGGCACATACACAGAAACGAAAAGCTTCGGTTTTGTCATCCCGGATGATAAGAAAATCACGAGTGATATTTTTATTCCGAAACATGCCAATAACGGGGCTGCGGAAGGTCATAAAGTCGTCGTCAAACTGACAAGCTACCCTGAAGGCAGAATGAACGCCGAAGGAGAAATCGTTGAAATACTCGGCCATAAAAATGATCCGGGCATCGATATTTTATCCATCATCCATAAGCACGGCCTGCCGGGAGATTTTCCGGCTGAAGCGATGGAGCAGGCAACAAGCACGCCCGATACCATCGATGAAAAAGACATCAAAGACCGCCGTGATCTCCGCGATCAGGTCATTGTCACCATTGACGGCGCGGATGCGAAGGATCTGGATGACGCCGTCACCGTGACAAAGCTTGATAACGGCAGCTACAAGCTCGGCGTCCATATTGCGGACGTCAGCCATTACGTCACGGAGAATTCCCCGATTGACAAAGAAGCGCTGGATAGAGGGACAAGCGTGTACTTGGTTGACCGGGTCATTCCGATGATTCCGCACAGACTGTCTAACGGAATCTGTTCTTTAAATCCGAAGGTCGACCGGCTGACGCTTTCCTGCGAAATGACAATCAACCAGCAGGGCCAGGTGACAGAGCACGAGATCTTCCAAAGCGTCATTAAAACGACGGAAAGAATGACCTATTCAGATGTCAACCAGATCCTCACAGAAGACGACGCCGAGCTGAAAGAAAGATATGAGCCGCTCGTCCCGATGTTTAAAGACATGGAACGTCTGGCGGAAATTCTCCGGGCGAAACGGATGGACCGCGGCGCCGTGGATTTTGATTTCAAAGAGGCGAAAGTGCTCGTCGATGAGGAAGGCGCCGTTAAAGACGTCGTCATCAGAGAGCGCTCAGTAGCGGAAAAGCTGATTGAAGAATTCATGCTTGTCGCAAACGAAACGGTGGCCGAGCACTTCCATTGGATGAACGTGCCGTTTATTTACCGGATTCACGAAGAGCCGAACGCCGAAAAACTGCAAAAGTTCCTGGAGTTCGTCACGACATTCGGTTATATCGTCAAAGGAAAAGCCGGAGACATTCATCCGCGCGCGCTGCAAAGCATTCTTGATGAAGTGCGGGATCGTCCGGAAGAAACGGTGATTTCAACCGTCATGCTCCGTTCCATGAAGCAGGCGAAATACGACCCGCAAAGCCTGGGCCATTTCGGGCTGGCGACTGAATTTTATACGCACTTCACATCGCCGATCCGCCGCTATCCTGACTTAATCGTTCACAGGCTGATCAGAACGTATTTGATCAACGGACAATCGGACGAAGCGACTCAAGAAAAGTGGGCCGAACGCCTTCCGGAAATCGCTGACCATACGTCAACGATGGAACGTCGCGCCGTTGATGCAGAGCGGGAAACGGACGATCTGAAAAAAGCGGAATATATGCTTGATAAAATCGGCGAGGAATTTGACGGCATGATCAGTTCCGTCACGAATTTCGGAATGTTTGTCGAGCTGCCGAATACGATTGAAGGGCTTGTGCACGTCAGCTTTATGACGGATGATTATTACCGTTTTGACGAGCAGCATTTCGCCATGATCGGCGAACGCACGGGCAACGTTTACCGGATCGGAGATGAAATCACGGTCAAAGTCGTCGACGTCAATAAAGATGAGAGAAATATCGACTTTGAGATTGTCGGCATGAAAGGCACCCGCCGTCCGAGAGAAACGACAGGCGACCGCAGAAAACGCGGCAGACCGGCGCGGAAACGCGTGTTAAACAGCAATACCCCGGCTTCACCGCCGAAATCGGAGGAAAAAGGGGAATGGTTTACAAAACCGAAGAAGAAAAAGAAAAAACGCGGTTTCCAAAACGCGCCGAAACAAAAACGCAAAAAGAAGAAGTAAATGCGAAAAGCAAATGGGGCAAAATGCTCTGTTTGCTTTCTTTCGCAAGCCGCATTTTCATTGTCGCGGAACGCTCCATTTGCTAAAATAAAGCGTATCGCACACATGAACGGTTTTTGCGGAGAGAGGAGGAGAAGGCATGCCAAAAGGATCAGGCAAAGTATTATCGCAAAACAAAAAAGCAAACCATGATTACTTTATAGAAGAAACCTATGAAACAGGCATCGTGCTGCAGGGAACAGAGATTAAGTCCATCCGCGCCGGCCGCGTAAACATGAAGGATTCCTTTGCGAAAATCGAGCGCGGCGAAGTGTTCCTCCACAACATGCACATCAGCCCGTACGAGCAGGGAAACCGCTATAACCACGACCCGCTCCGGACGAGAAAGCTTTTGATGCACCGGAAAGAAATCAATAAGCTGATCGGTCTGACGAAAGAGAAAGGCTATTCCCTCGTGCCGCTGAAGCTGTATTTGAAAAACGGCTTTGCCAAAGTGTTAATCGGCCTCGGAAAAGGGAAGAAAACATACGATAAACGCGAAGATTTAAAACGAAAAGACGCCAAAAGAGAAATCGAAAGAGCGTTCAGAGACAGACAAAAAGGCTTCTGATGCCTGAGCCTTGATGTGATAACTGCCGTATGCTATACTGTTCACACATCAGATTCACAGGCTGTTTATTGAAGACATTCCCAATTGAATTTGCCTGTGATCATGGTATAATAACAGTACAGCCAGTTGAGCAAGAGCTTGATAGATCTCCCGTATACCCTTAACAAGGGGACGTTACGGATTCGACAGGGATGGATCGAGCTTGAGCTGCGAGCCGAGAGGCGATCTCGTTAACACGCACCTAAATATAACTGGCAAAACTAAAAGTTTTAACCAAAACTTAGCACTAGCTGCCTAATAAACGCAGCGAGCTCTTCCTGACATTGCCTATGTGTCCGTGAAGAGCACATCCAAGTAGGCTACGCTTGCGTTCCCGTCTGAGAACGTAAGAAGAGACTGACAGACTAGCTCTCGGAAGGCCCGCCCGCAGGCACGAAGACGAGTGAAACACGAAATATGCAGGCTACGCTCGTAGACGCTTAAGTAATCGATGTTTCTGGACGTGGGTTCGACTCCCACCGTCTCCATACATAACAGAGGAACCGCAGTGCCGTCACTTGACCGCACTGCGGTTTTTTCATGCCGAAATAAAGGAGTCCATTTGAATGATAGTCGTCATCATAGACGGAAAAGATGTTACAAGCACAGAAGCTTTACACCGAATCTTAAAAGATCAATTAGATTTCCCGGACTTTTATGGTGAAAATCTGAATGCCTTATGGGATTGTCTGACAGGCTGGATCGAACTTCCGCTGACTTTGGTGTGGAAGAATTTTGACATCAGTCAGAAGGAATTGGGTTCGGATGCTGATAATGTATTAAGGATATTAAAAAAGGCTCAGGCAGAATTAGATGGTGAATTTTTCATTCAAATTGAGCAGCCGAACAGACCATTATAAAACATTTCATAAAATAAAATAGTGGAAGGTGTTATTGATGTTAAAAGTCATCATAGATGGAAAAGATATTACAAGCACAGAAGCTTTACACCGAATCTTAAAAGATCAATTAGATTTCCCGGACTTTTATGGTGAAAATCTGAATGCCTTATGGGATTGTCTGACAGGCTGGATCGAACTTCCGCTGACTTTGGTGTGGAAGAATTTTGACATCAGTCAGAAGGAATTGGGTTCGGATGCTGATGATGTCTTGGAGCTGTTTCAAGAGGCTCAAGAAGAGTTAGGGAATCGGTTTGTCATTCAAATCGATCAGCCGTCAGCTGGGACAACGGACAGGCACTAAAAAGTGCGTACTTCCCCTCATCCATTTTTCTATCCGATAATAGGGACGGAGGGTTTCAGGCTTTCGATTTCAGTCCATATATAAGAAGAGACTTGCGATAGGGAGGAATGGATGATGGATTTGCAGTTGAAAGGGAAGACGGCGCTTGTGACGGGATCTACGTCAGGCATCGGGAAGGCGATTGCGGCTTCGCTGATTGCAGAAGGTGCGGCCGTGATCATTAACGGCCGCCGTGAAGAAAAGGTGAACGAAACGATCCGGGAACTAGAGAAACAGACGCCGGATGCCCGTCTCTATCCGGCCGCATTTGATTTAGGCACGGCGGAAGGATGCGGGGCGATTTTTCAGCAGTATCCGGATGTGGATATTCTCGTCAACAATTTAGGAATCTTTGAACCTGCGGAATACTTTGATATTCCTGACGAAGAGTGGCTCCGGTTTTTCGAGGTGAATATCATGAGCGGCGTGAGGCTGACACGCCGGTATGCAAAGCGGATGATTGAACGGAAGGAAGGGCGGGTTATTTTTATCGCGAGTGAAGCGGCCGTCATGCCTTCTCAGGAAATGGCCCACTACAGCGCCACGAAAACGACGCAGCTGTCGTTGTCACGCAGTCTGGCCGAGCTCACGGAAGGGACGAATGTGACGGTGAATACGGTCATGCCGGGCTCCACGAAAACAGAGGGCGTCGAAACGATGCTTGAGTCGCTTTATCCCGGTGAAAACCTGACCGCGGCGGAGGCGGAGAGACGATTTATGAAGGAAAATCGTCCGACGTCGATCATTCAGCGATTGATCCGTCCGGAAGAAATCGCCCACTTTGTCGCCTTTTTAAGCAGCCCGCTGTCGTCTGCCATTAACGGATCTGCATTGCGGATCGACGGCGGCTTGGTGCGGAGCATTATATAAGATGAACGTACAAAAACCCCCGTAAAGCGGGGGTTTTTTTAATGTGGATCACGCTGAAACCGGCTGATGATCCTGCTGATTAAATCTTTTGTGGCGGAGTCAAAATGCTCTTCTTTTTGGTTTGTCAACAGCCCGACCGGCGGTGAAATTGTTAAGTTATGGATCGGAATGACCTTCGTGCCCTCGATCGGTTCTGAATGCGCCGTCGCCGTAAAGATTGAGACGCCGATATTTTCCCTGACATAGTATTGGTGAGCCATGCTGCTGGTCAGCTCCATTTTTCGATAGCGGCTGCCGATGGACCGCTGCAGGTGCTGTTCAATTTGAATCCGGATCGGGCAATTGGCGGGCGTAAAAATCAGGCATTCATTTTCTAAATCCTCGAGATTGACGCTTGCTTTGGCGGCAAGGGGATGTCTGTCTGACACGATGACATTGAGCGAGTCATGAAAAAACGGATCGAAATAATTCTCCAGAATCAGCTCCGGCTCGCCGCATACGGCAAAATCAATGGCGCCTTCCAGCAGTTTGCGGCTGCATGTATTGGCGTCATCCACGCTGACATTGACCGACATGTCCGGATAATCATTTAAGAAACCCCGCAGTACGGCAGGGAAGATCAGGCTTGCCGTCGGTTCGGATATGCCGATCTGAATAAGGCCGGCCTGCCCCTGTCTGATATCGGCCAGAGTATGGTCAAGCACCTCGTATTGCGCGAGAAGCTGCCCGGCCCGCTCATGAAACAGCCGCCCCGCCCTTGTCAGCTTCAGCTTCTTTCCCCGTTCAAACAGCTGCGCGCCTACATCCTGTTCCAGCTGTTTAATCCGCATTGAAATCGTCGGCTGTGAGTAGTTCAGAATTTCGGCGGCTTTATAAAAGCTGCCTGACTGTACGATCGTATGAAACGTTTTAATGGTGCGTAATTCCAACGAAATCCCCTCCCGGCTGTTCATTAATTTTCTTGAACCTTTCCTTTACTTTTTTTGATTAGTCAAATAAATCAGTTTGCTTTATAGTATAAACAATCAAAGCTTAGTAAACAAATTGGAATTATATATTTTTGCGGGGAGAGTGACCGGAATGAGTGAAGACATATTTCGATTGGCTGAGAAAAAGGATGCGCCGGAGTTTTTAGAGCTGCTGTACAGCGCGTTTCAGCCGATCCGCAATTTGGAGATTGACTGGCCGTCGGCGCGGGCCGACATCGATATGGTAACAGAAAATATTGAAAATCATTCAGCCGTCGTGCTCGAACGGGACGGACGGATTCTTTCAACCATTACGATCCGTTTTCCGTGGGAGAGTGACACGCCTCCGTCAAAATATCCGTTCGTCTGGTGGTTTGCAACGCTTCCTGAGCTGAAGGGGCAGGGCATCGGCAGCAAACTTTTGACTTATGTGGAGGAACACGTGCTGCGGGATACGCTGAAGGCCCCGGCCATCACGCTCGGCACTTCGGCGCGCAAGCATCCCTGGCTTGTAGATATGTACAGACGGAGGGGGTATGAAGTGTATTTTGAGCAGGAGAAAGACGGAGACATCGGAGTCATGATGAGAAAGGTGCTCATATCGGAGCGGTTTGACGCGTCGCTGTTAGGCACACCGAGCTGGGCGCAATGATAAAAAAACGGATCAGAGCCGGCTGTCTGCTTCTGCTGCTCGGCGTGCTGGCCGGGTGCGGGCAAGGAGAAAGCACAAAAGCGGAAAGCGGCGTGCAGACCGTCATTGTCGGCACGGGAACTGATTTTCCGAACATTGCTTTTATGGATGAAAAAGGCGAGCTGACCGGCTATGACATTGAAGTGATGAAAGCCATTGATGAACAGCTGCCGCAATACAAATTTGTCTTTAAGACGATGGATTTTTCGAATCTGCTTACAAGTCTCGGAAACCGGAAAATTGATGTGATCGCGCATAATATGGCGAAAAATAAGGAACGGGAGAAACGCTTTTTGTATCACAAGATCCCATATAACTACTCGCCGATGTACCTCACGGTGAAGGCGGATAATGACGCGATACACACGCTCCGGGATTTAAAAGGGAAAACCGTCATCGTCGGCGCGACGTCAAACGCGGCGGATTATATGACGGCATACAACAAAACCCACGGCAGCCCGATACATTTGAAATACGCCGGGCAGGGCGGCAATGATACAGCAAACCAAATAGAGACAGGACGCGCTGACGCCACCGTATCCACGCCGTTTGCCGTCGATTTTCAAAATAAGACGCACGCGTTCAAACAAAAAACGGTCGGTGATGTGCTGCTGGATACCGAGGTGTATTTTATGTTCAATAAAAACAGCCAAACCCTGGCGGACGATACGGATCGGGCGATTCAAAAGCTTGAGAAGGACGGCACATTGAAAAGACTGAGTGAAAAATGGCTCGGCGCGGATTATTCAAAATCAAGTTTCACGAAATAATTGAGGCAGAAAACGGGGCGATCACATGAAAATAAGATTGGCGGTCATGTCATTAACAATTGCCGCAACGGCGGCGTTATCAGCCTGCGGCGCGGGTGGGGAGGCGGCATCAGGCAATCAGAAAAACGTGAAGAACATTACGGTCGGCACCGGCACTCAATTTCCGAATATTTGCTTTATTGATGATAAAGGCAAATTGACGGGCTACGACGTTGAGCTGGTGAAAGAGCTTGACAGGCGCCTGCCGGACTATCGTTTCACTTTTAAAACGATGGATTTCTCCAACCTGCTTGTCAGCCTCGGCCAGCATAAAGTCGATATCGTAGCCCATCAAATGGAAAAAAGCGCCGAACGGGAGAAAAAATTTCTGTTCAATCAAGTCGCGTATAA
Source organism: Bacillus sp. Pc3 (assembly GCF_000815145.1). Taxonomy (NCBI): domain Bacteria; kingdom Bacillati; phylum Bacillota; class Bacilli; order Caryophanales; family Bacillaceae; genus Bacillus; species Bacillus sp. Pc3. Next base: position 2,805,469 of record NZ_CP010406.1, read on the forward strand.
CAACTTCCCGCTGAAAATCACGGTGCTTCAAGAAAACGGGAACATTCACGGCATTGATGACTTGAAAGGAAAGCGGGTCATTACAAGTCCGACGTCAAACGGCGCGCTTGTGCTGAAAAAATGGAATGAAAAACACGGCAGTCCGTTTGAAATCGCTTATGCGGGCCAAGGTTCAAACGATGCGGCCAATCAGCTGAAATCCGGCCGCGCCGATGCGACGATTTCTACGCCGTTTGCCGTCGATTTCCAAAACAAAACGAGCGCGATCAAAGAAAAAACGGTCGGCGGGGTGCTGTCAAATGCCAAAGTGTTCTTTATGTTTAACAAAAATGAACAAACGCTGAGCGATGACATTGATAAAGCCCTCAAGGAAATCATTGATGACGGCACGCTTAAAAAGCTGAGTGAAAAGTGGCTCGGCGCGGATTATTCAAAGGAGCAATATTAAGTGAAAAAGAGAGGGATCGGTAATGGAAAAAGCGTTTGATATCAGTATGATCGCGTCCTTTGTGCCGACATTGCTCGGGTATTTGCCCGTCACGCTGTATATATTGGCGGTGTCTCTGCTGTTCGGCTTTCTATTGGGGCTGCTTTTGGCGCTGCCCCGCATCTATCGCATTCCCGTTTTGAATCAGTTTGCGAAGCTGTATATCTCTTTTTTCAGAGGAACGCCCATCATGGTGCAGCTGTTCATTGTATTTTACGGCATTCCGGCGCTCACGGCGCTCGCCGGAATCGATACCTCTAAAATGGACCCTTTATATGCGGCCATCGCCACGTATGCGCTGAGCAGCGCGGCAAGAGCGGCCGAAATCATGAGGGGAGGTGTGAACAGCGTCGACCGCGGGCAGGCGGAGGCGGCTTTCAGCATCGGGCTGAACGGGGGGCAGACATTCCGGCGCATCATTCTGCCGCAGGCGCTTGTGCAGGCCTTTCCCAACATCGGGAATATGGTGATCGGTTTCTTAAAAGATACATCGCTCGCTTTTTCGATCGGGGTGATGGATATGTCGGGCAGAGGACAGACCTTGATTACATCGAGCAATCATTCTTTAGAAGTGTATATCTCGCTTTCTGTTCTGTATTATGCGGCCGCCCTTTTATTTGAATGTGTCTTCAGATGGGCCGAAAAACGAATCAAGAAAGATGAGACGCGCCTTGTGACGGTTTTTGACATGAGCGCGCACGGCTGAAAAGGAGGGAGAACAGTGGAGCTGGACATTCCATTTATCGGCACTGCGATCAAACAAATGATGAAAACCGTTCCGCTTACATTGGCGATGACGGTCATTCCGATTATTGCCGGATTTTTCATAGCTCTCGGCAATATCACGGTGCGTATATTCCGCATCAAATGGCTGCTGGCCTGCTCATCGTTTTACGTGTCTTTTTTCCGCAGCACCCCGGCGATTCTCCATATTATGCTGATTTATTTAGGGGTTCCGCTGATTGCCGATCAATTCAGCCGCGCGTTTCATCTCGGCTGGTCGGCCAATCAGATTCCGGTCGCCGTGTTTGTCATCATGGCACTGTCATTAACGGCAGGCGCTTATATGACGGAAATTCTCCGTTCCGGGATCATGGCCGTCGATACGGGGCAGGCGGAGGCGGCATATTCAATCGGCCTGACGCGGGGGCAGATGATTCGGCGCGTGGTTCTGCCGCAGGCGTTCATGATATCGCTGCCGAACTTCACCAACATAGGCATCGGCTTTTTGCATACCACTTCCATCGCGGCCATTGTTGCAGTGCCTGAAATTACAGGAACGGCGACGATTGCGGCATCCGATAACTATGCATTTCTGGAAGCATTTATCGGGGCTGCCGTGATTTATTGGGGATTAACGCTGATTCTCGAAGCTGTAAACAGTCTGGCGGAAAAAAGGGCAGCCAGATATCAAGGAGGCGCATTATGATCGAAATCCAAAACATTCAGAAACATTTTGGCAGTCATCACGTGCTAAAGGGCATCAATTTAAGTGTCCGGAAAGGAGAAGTCGTGACCATCATCGGCCCGAGCGGTTCCGGGAAAACCACGTTTCTGCGCTGCCTTAATTTACTTGAGCGGCCGGATGAAGGCGCCATTTCGCTGCACGGTGAAGTCATTAACTACAAAAAGCCTGCCAAAAAAGACATTCTCAGACTGAGGAAACAGACGGCGATGGTTTTTCAGCAATATCATTTGTTTTCGCATAAAACGGCGATTCAAAATGTTATGGAAGGCCTGACGATCGCAAGGAAAATGAAAAAAACAGATGCGTACGCCATTGCCGAGCGGGAACTGGCCAAGGTGGGGCTTCAGGATAAATTGCACGCCTATCCGAATCAGCTGTCGGGAGGCCAAAAGCAGCGGGTCGGAATTGCCAGGGCGCTTGCCATTCATCCTGATGTGATGCTGTTTGATGAACCGACCGCAGCCCTCGATCCGGAGCTTGTCGGCGAGGTGCTCGAGGTGATGCTTAACATTGTGCGGACCGGCGCCACCATGATCATTGTTACTCATGAAATGGAATTCGCCAGAAGAGTGTCCGACCAAATTGTGTTTATGGATGAAGGAGCAATCGTGGAACAAGGAACGCCTGAGGAAGTCTTTTACAAGACGAAAAAAGAAAGAACGAAGAAGTTCCTCCGCCGCGTGCTGCCTGATTACGGTTATGACATAAAAGAGCGCATAAAGGAGCCTGTCGTATGATTCGTTTAAGCATTTTAGACCAAAGTGTCACCGCGGAAAACCAAACCGCAGAAGAAGCCTTGCGGCAAACGGTGAAATTGGCTCAGGAGGCTGAACAATACGGATATGACCGTTTCTGGGCGGCGGAGCATCATAACAATGAAGAGATAGCGGGATCAGCGCCGGAAATTGTTCTGGGGTATCTTGCCGCAAGCACGAAAAAAATCCGTCTCGCATCCGGCGGGGTGATGCTGCAGCATTACAGTCCTTATAAAGTGGCGGAGCAGTTCCGGGTTTTGTCCGCTCTTGCTCCCGGCCGTGTGGCGCTTGGTGTCGGCAAAGCGCCCGGCGGATTTCAGCTGTCAACCGATGCGCTGCAGCGGGAGCTTATCCAGCCCGCCCGTTTATTTGAAGAAAAGCTTGAGGAGCTGACTCATTTCATCCGAAATGATTTTCCGGACTCACACCGCTATGCGTCATTGCGGCCGGCGCCGCATACTGAGTATGCGCCTGACCTCTTTTTGCTCGGCGGCAGCGCGGAAAGCGCGATATCCGCGGCCAAACTCGGCATTTCCTTCGTTTTCGCCTATTTCATAAACGGTGAAGAGGCTGCGTTAGAAAAAGCGCGCCACGCCTTTGACGAGCATCTGCCGAAAGGATCGAAGGCGGAATTTCACCTTGCGCCGATGGTATTTACCGCGCATACAAAAGCAGAAGCGGAAAAACACGTCGTATCGCGTGAGTCGGTCAAAATCATTCTCGAAGACGGCAAAAAGGTGAATGTCGGTTCCCGGGAACAAGCGGAAGCGTTTCTTGAACAAGTCACGCAGCCATATAAGCTGATTACACAAAAGACGGGTGTGATTGCCGGGACAAAAGAAGAGACTGCCGCCGAGCTGCGACGATTATCCGTTCAGTACAGCATTACTGATTTTGTGATTTTGTCGCCTATCAAAAACGCTGAGGAAAAACGATTGTCTTACCGGCTGTTAAGCGAAGCGGTGCAGCCGGCCCCACAATTATAGGAGGGATGAACATGAGTCATGAAGTAAACGTTGTGGTCTGGAGCAAACAGGGCTGTGCGTATTGCGATGAAGTGAAAGGATATTTGCGGGAAAAGGCCATTGCGTACGAAACAATTGATGTGACAGAGCGGGACGAATTGCGTGACGTGCTGCAGATGAAATACGGAATCCGTCATGTCCCCGTCGTTGAACTCGGCAGCGGTGACAGCCGTGTGTATCAGGCCGTTACTCAAGTCGGCATTGAACATGTAGAACGGGCGCTTGCCGATTACGAGGGGAAAAAGGGGGAGAGAAAATGAGCCGGACGGATCTAATTCAATTCGGAGCCATGATTCACGGTGTCGGCGGCACAACGGACGGCTGGCGTCATCCCGACGCCGATCCGACAGCAAGCACGAATGCGGCGTTTTACAGGCAAAAAGCGCAGACTGCTGAAAGAGGGCTGTTCAGCTTTGCTTTTATTGCGGACGGCTTGTTCATTTCTGAAAAGTCCATCCCGCATTTCTTAAATCGGTTTGAGCCGATCACTATCTTATCGGCGCTTGCCGCCTCTACAACCCATCTTGGTTTAATCGGCACATTTTCCACATCGTTCACTGAGCCGTTCACCATCGCAAGACAGCTGATGTCTCTTGACCATATCAGCGGCGGCCGGGCGGGCTGGAATCTCGTCACCTCTCCGCAGGCGGGAGCCGCGCGCAATCACAGCAAAGAAAGCCTTCCCGACCACAGCCGGCGCTACGCCATCGCCCAGGAACATGTGGACGTGGTGCGCGGTCTGTGGAATTCCTGGGAAGAAGATGCCTTCGTCAGCAACAAAGAAACCGGGCAATTTTTTGACCCTGACAAACTGCATCGCCTGTATCACAAAGGCGAGTATTTTCAAGTGGAGGGTCCGCTGAATATCGGCCGGTCCAAACAGGGAGAGCCGGTCGTTTTCCAAGCGGGGTCTTCAGAAACCGGCCGGTCGTTTGCCGCGAGGAATGCAGATGCAGTCTTTACGCACTCCAATTCACTTGAGGAAACGAAGGCTTTTTATGATGATGTGAAGAAGCGGGCGGCGGATTACGGCCGGGACGCTACCAAGCTGCGGATCTTTCCGGGAATCAGTCCGATTATAGCCGGCTCACAAGAAGAAGCGGAAGCGAAATACCAAGAATTCGCCGAGCTGATTCCGATAGAGAACGCTGTTAAATATGTGGCCAGATTTTTTGACGATTATGATCTGAGCCGTTTTCCGCTGGATGAGCCGTTTCCTGATTTGGGCGACGTCGGGAAAAACGCGTTTCAAAGCACGACAGACCGTATCAAAAGGGAGGCGAAAGCCCGGAATCTTACGCTGCGTCAAGTGGCGCGCGAAGCCGCGTTTCCGCGAACCCATTTTATCGGCACACCGGAACATGTGGCATCATTAATTGAAACATGGTTTCAGCGGGAAGCGGCGGACGGGTTTATCATTCACTCTGACATCCCCGGCATGCTTGAAGCTTTTGTGGATCATGTCATACCGATCCTCCAGGAAAAGGGGCTGTACCGAAAAAGCTATCCGGCGGATACACTGCGGGGGAATCTCGGGTTGGATATTCCGGTCTGTAAATCAAATCCGATGTTGAGCAGAAACTAAATGTTTCTGCTTTTTCTGCTGCTTGCCATTCCCGTCATTACAGCCTTTTCAAAAAAATACACTGATTTCGAGATATTATTGTTGCGAAAAGATTTTTTTGTAACTATAATTATTACAGAACTGATCAGTATAAAAAAACATTCATATTTCATAATAAATGTGTGTGTAATCTGAAAACGAAAGGGCTGTTTACAATGGCAAAAGTACTTTATATCACTGCTCATCCTCATGATGAAAAGACATCTTACAGCATGGCGACAGGAAAAGCGTTTATCGATTCTTATAAAGAATCAAACCCGAATGATGAGGTTGTACATATCGACCTTTACAAAGAGAACATTCCTCATATCGACGCGGATGTATTCAGCGGCTGGGGAAAACTTCAATCCGGCACAGGTTTTGAAGAGCTTTCTGAGAACGAAAAAGCGAAAGTCGGCCGTCTGAACGAGCTGAGCGATCAATTCGCGGCAGCTGACAAATACGTATTCGTCACACCGCTTTGGAACTTCTCATTCCCGCCTGTTATGAAAGCGTACCTTGATTCTGTGGCTGTAGCCGGAAAATCATTCAAATATACAGAGCAAGGCCCGATCGGTCTGTTGACAGACAAAAAAGCGCTCCATATTCAGGCGCGCGGAGGCTATTACTCTGAAGGACCGGCGGCTGATATGGAAATGGGCCACCGTTACATCGGCATCATGATGAACTTCTTCGGCGTTCCTTCTTTTGACGGATTAATCGTTGAAGGCCATAATGCTGAACCGAATAAAGCACAGCAAATTAAAGAAGATGCGATTGCCCGCGCGAAAGAAGCCGGAAAATCATTCTGATCTTAAAAAAACCTCCCCGCCGTACGGCTGGGAGGTTTTTCATATTAAAGGGCAATCGTCCGTTTTTGTTCGCTGCTTTTCATCGCCGCTTCAATGACACGGATGACATCGATGCCTTCTTTTGCCGTAACGGGAAGCGGTTTTCCGTTTAAGATGCTGTCTGCCAGCAGTTTGTAGTACGTAAGGTAAGAGCCGTTCTCAGAGGGGATTGTTTCTGTATGCCGTTTTTCATCCGCTGCGATTGTCAGCTCTCCGAAGTTGTGAGGATCATCGGCGCCCCAGCTGTCGTCAATCGGCTTTTGTCCGGCTGAAAGCGCAGCTTCCTGTCCATCCATTCCGTATTTGATAAAGCTTGCATTCCGTCCGTGAATCTGATAGCGCGGGCCGCTTGCCGCATTCATGGAGCCGGATTGAAGAATGACCTGAAGTTTGCCGTAATGGAGCGCGGCCAGAAAATTATCAACGGTTTCGCTGTTGTCCCGCTGTTTCATCACATGTGCGGTGACGGATTCCGGCATTCCGAAAAGCAGAAGTGTCTGGTCAATAATATGTGAACCGAGATCATACAGCGTTCCCGTGGCGGGTCCGTTCATTTCGCGCCATTTTTCCTGTACAACCGGGTTGTATAGATCGTAGCTGACTTGATATGTATGAATGTCTTGAAGCGCCCCGTCCCGAATCAGCTTTTGTATCGTTAAAAAGTCATTGTCCCAGCGCCGGTTGTGATACACGCTCAGCAAGACGCCTTTATTTTCAGCCGTTCTTCTCAGCTCCTCCGCTTCTGCTGAAGTCGCCGTCATCGGTTTTTCCACGACGGTGTGTTTTCCCGCCAGGAGACATTTCATCGCTGATTCATAATGCATTCCGCTCGGTGTCGTGACGATGACGAGATCAATGTCAGGATCACCGGTAATGTCTTCAATCGCGCGCACGGCTTCAGCCCCCGGCAGATCACGTTTGACCTCATCCGTTCTGGACGTCATGACTTTTTTGATCTGATAATCATCAAGGACGTCCAAAAGCGGCGCATGAAAGACTTTACCCGACAAACCATATCCCAATATGCCGACTTGTAACGTTTTCAATGAATTTCCCCCTCTTGATATGTGATAACATTATATACCCCGCGGGTGTACTGGTAAAACTTGTGTGTTGAAAATTTTTTACACCGGATTTTCAAGTCTGTATAATGAAGATAACGAAGAAAAAAACCGAGGTGGAAAATGGACAAACATACCGAGCATCAATCGTTAAATCATAAAAGCGCCAAAGAAAAAGACCAGATCCTGAACCGGCTGAAACGGATTGAAGGCCAAGTCAGGGGCATTCAGAATATGGTGGATAACGAACGATACTGCGTGGATATTCTCGTGCAGATTTCAGCCGTACAGGCGGCCATGCAGAAAGTCGCGTTTCATCTGCTGGAAGATCACGCCCATCACTGCGTAGCCGGCGCCATTGAGAGCGGAAACGGGGAGCAGGCGATTGCCGAGCTGCTTGATGTTGTGAAAAAAATCGCAAAATCGTAAAATAAAATGTTTTGAAATACCCTACAGGGGTATGGTAACATGAAGAAGAAAAAACAAGACGTGGAGGGAATCATCATGGAACAAAAAACACTGCAAGTCGAAGGCATGTCATGTCAGCACTGCGTCAAAGCAGTAGAGACCGGAGTGGGAGAACTGAACGGAGTGACGGCGGTTCAGGTGAAATTGGAAGCCGGACAGGTGGATGTGACGTTTGATGAGAACAAAGTCTCCGTATCAGATATAAAAGACGCGATTGAAGATCAAGGGTATGACGTCGTATAAGGTTTATCGCGCTTCGGGAACGGGCGCGGTTTTCTTTTATGAAAATGATACCCCCTGGGGGTTTGTGAGAAGAGGTGAGGGCATTGAGTGAACCGAAAGAGATGACCATTCAAGTGGGAGGCATGACATGCGCCGCCTGCGCTTCAAGAATTGAAAAAGGGCTGAAACGGATGGACGGCGTCAATGACGCTTCCGTCAATCTTGCGCTTGAGACCTCAAATATTTCCTATCAGCCTGACAAAATCGAAGCTGGCGCCATAAAGGATAAAATTGAAAAACTCGGGTACCATGTTGTGACGGAAAAAGCCGAGTTTCAGATTGAAGGCATGACGTGCGCCGCTTGCGCCAATCGGATTGAAAAGTGCCTGAACAAAACAGAGGGCGTTGTGGGCGCGCCGGTGAATTTCGCCCTTGAAACGGTCACCGTTGAATACAATCCGAAAGAGGTGACACCGAAAGAGCTGAAAGAGACCGTGGCAAAACTCGGCTACAGATTAGACGAGAAGAAAGCGGTTGATGGAGGCGGCGGATTATCCCAAAAGGAGAAAGAGCAGCGAAAACAGCTGATCAGGCTGATATTTTCTGCCGTTCTCTCATTTCCGCTTCTATGGTCGATGGTCAGCCATTTTTCTTTTACTTCTTTTATCTGGATGCCGGATATCCTGATGAATCCGTGGCTGCAATTCGCGCTTGCCACCCCGGTGCAGCTCGTCATTGGCTGGCCTTTTTATATGGGAGCGTACAAGGCGCTGAGAAACAAAAGTGCCAATATGGATGTTCTCGTTGCGCTCGGAACGACGGCCGCTTACGCATACAGCCTGTACATGACGATTGCGTCTCTCGGACGAGACGGACATGTAGAGGGGCTTTATTATGAAACGAGCGCCATTTTGCTGACTTTGATTTTGCTTGGAAAGCTTTTAGAGATGAAAGCGAAAGGCCGCTCATCAGAAGCGATTAAAAAGTTAATGAAGCTTCAGGCGAAGACGGCGGCGGTTGAGCGGGAAGGGAAGGTACAGGTGATTCCGATTGACGAGGTCCGGACGGGGGATATCGTATATGTGAAACCGGGAGAACGTGTTCCTGTCGATGGCGAAGTGATTGAAGGCCATTCCGCAATTGATGAATCGATGATTACGGGGGAGAGCATGCCTGTCGATAAGTCTCCCGGAAGCACCGTCACCGGGGCGACGATCAATGCAAACGGCTTTCTCAAAATCAGAGCGGTGAATGTCGGGAAAGATACCGCGCTTGCACACATTATTAAAATCGTGGAAGAAGCCCAAGGGTCAAAAGCCCCCATTCAGCGGCTCGCGGATCACATTTCAGGCATTTTCGTTCCGATTGTGCTGGGGCTGGCCGTGCTGACTTTTCTCATTTGGTATGTATGGGCCGCGCCGGGACAGTTTTCTGAAGCGATCGGCAAATTCATCGCCGTGCTTGTCATTGCCTGTCCGTGCGCACTCGGGCTCGCCACTCCGACGAGCATTATGGCGGGCTCCGGCCGCGCAGCTGAATTCGGCATTCTTTTTAAAGGCGGAGAGCATTTAGAAAAAACACAGCGTCTGACGACCATCGTACTGGATAAAACAGGAACGGTGACAAACGGCAGACCGGTTCTGACAGATGCCGTACCGGCAGAGGGAATGAACGAAGAGGAACTCCTGCGGCTGGCGGCGGCCGCCGAAACGGGATCAGAGCACCCGCTTGGAGAAGCCATCGTGTCAGGAGCCGAAAAACGGGGGATTGCCATCCCGAAAATCACCCGGTTCCAAGCCCGGATCGGTTCGGGAATATACGCCGAGGCTGACGGCAGAACGATTCTTGCCGGATCAAGACGGCTGATGGAATCGGAACACATCGAACATGAGGCGCTGCTTCCTCACATGGCCCGCTTGGAGGCGGAAGGAAAAACGGTGATGCTTATTGCGGCAGACGGCAAAGCGGCGGGGCTTATCGCAGTCGCCGATACAATCAAAGACACATCTCCGGCCGCGGTGAAACGCCTAAATGATATGGGGCTTGACGTCATCATGATGACCGGTGACAACAAAAAGACCGCGGAAGCCATTGCAAAAGCCGCGGGCATCGGCAGCGTGATCGCCGAAGTGCTTCCCGAACAAAAGGCGGCGGAAATTTCCCGGCTGCAAAAAGAAGGCCGGCGCGTGGCGATGGTCGGTGACGGCATCAATGATGCTCCGGCGCTGGCTGTGGCCGATATCGGAATGGCCATCGGCACCGGCACAGATATCGCAATGGAAGCGGCGGATATTACGCTGATCCGCGGTGACCTGAACGGCATTGCCGACGCCATCGGCATGAGCAGGCTGACCATGAGAAACATCAAGCAGAATTTAGGCTGGGCATTGGGATACAACAGCATCGGCATTCCGATTGCGGCGGCCGGCTTTCTGGCCCCGTGGGTGGCAGGCGCCGCCATGGCGTTCAGCTCGGTATCGGTCGTCCTTAATGCTTTGCGTTTACAGAAGGTAAAAAAAGACAAAATGGGCTGATGCCTGTTTTGTCTTTTTTATTGACACTTTATTCAAAGCCTGCATATAATAGAGAAAACATATATATGAGTATATGTTCATATATATAATTCGTTTAGCTGTATTGATGTTATGGGAATCCTATTACGGAAAGTAGGGTGAGTCGAAAATGAAAGCAGCCAAAGGTGAATTTGTATTAGACGGACTTGATTGCAGCAACTGTGCAAAAAAAATAGAAAACGGCGTAAAAGCCATTGACGGCATAGACGGCTGTGCTGTCAATTTTGCGGCAAGCACCATCACGGTCTCAGCCGGCGGCAAAAACGAGCAATGGATGAAAGATGAGGTTGCGAAAAAAGTAAAGTCCATTGATCCTCATGTGACCGTTCGTTCGAAGCACGAAGACAAACCCGGCGAGGATGAATACCGCAAAAAGCTGCAGCTGATGTTAGTGAGATTGGCAGCGGGAGCCGTTTTGGCCGTCATCGCTTACTTCGCACACACGGGCGCCGTCCTTGAGTTTCTGCTCTTTTTTGCTTCATATTTGATTATCGGCGGCGATATCGTAGCCAGAGCGGGAAAAAACATTGTCCGCGGCCAGGTATTTGATGAGCATTTTCTGATGGCGCTTGCCACGATCGGCGCATTTATGATTCATCAGTATCCGGAAGGCGTCGCGGTCATGCTGTTCTACCAAATCGGTGAACTGTTTCAGGGAGCGGCCGTCAGCCGATCCAGAAAATCGATCAGCGCGTTATTGGACATCCGTCCTGAGTACGCCAATGTGAAAACGGAAAACGGCATGACTGCCGTTCCGCCGCAGGACGTCAAAGTCGGACAGGTCATCGTCGTGAATCCCGGAGAACGGATTCCGTTGGACGGAAAGGTGCTGAGCGGTTCTTCGATGGTTGATACATCCGCTTTAACGGGCGAATCCGTGCCAAGAAAAGCGGAGCCGGGGCAAGATGTGATGGCCGGATTTATGAATCAGAACGGCGTGCTTCATATTGAAACCTCTAAAGGATATGAAGACTCTGCCGTGTCAAAAATATTGGATCTGGTCGAAAATGCGGCCGGACGCAAAGCGAAAACGGAAAACTTTATTACGAAGTTTGCCAAGTATTATACACCGGCCGTTGTCATTGTTGCGGTGCTTCTCGCCTTTTTACCGCCGCTTCTCGTGCCTTCAGCCGCGCTATCCGACTGGGTGTACCGCGCGCTGATTTTCCTTGTGATTTCTTGTCCGTGCGCACTCGTCGTCTCCATTCCGCTCGGGTTTTTCGGCGGTATCGGAGCTGCGTCTAAAGCAGGGGTGCTCGTGAAAGGAAGCAACTATTTAGAAGCGCTCAATCAGGTGGCATACGCCGTGTTTGATAAAACGGGAACCTTAACGAAAGGCAATTTCGCCGTTACTGATATCAGACCGGCGGCGGGGTTTACGAAAGACAGCCTGCTTCATGCGGCCGCGCTTGCAGAAGCCCATTCCAATCATCCGATTGCTTCTTCCATCCGTGAAACTTACAATCAACCGCTCTCGGCTGAGGAGATTGAAGAATATGAAGAAATACCCGGACACGGCATTCGGGTGAAAACCGGCGGATCAACGATTTTAGCCGGAAATCAAAAACTGATGGCAAAAGAACAAATCGCTTCCGGCACAGCTGAAAACAACGGAACCGTCGTCTATGTCGCCGTTGATCAGCAGTATGCGGGGGCGATCGTGATCGCCGATGAAATCAAAGAGGACGCCAAACAGGCCATTGCCAATTTAAAAGCGCTCGGCGTGAAGCGGACAGTGATGCTGACGGGTGATTCAAAGCAGACCGGAGAAGCTGTCGGCCGAGAGCTCGGTATTGATGATGTGTACACAGAGCTTTTGCCGGGTGACAAGGTAGACCGCGTCGAAGAACTTGAAGCGGCGCTTGCACCGAATGAAAAACTGATGTTTGTCGGCGATGGGATTAATGATACGCCTGTGCTTGCCAGAGCTGACATCGGAGCTGCCATGGGGGCTCTCGGCTCTGATGCCGCCGTCGAAGCGGCCGATGTCGTCCTGATGACAGACCAGCCCTCAAAAGCAGCCGAAGCCATCCGGATTGCACGCCGCACACGCCGGATCGTCTGGCAGAACATCGGATTTGCTTTAGGCGTAAAAATGATTTTTCTCCTGCTTGGCGCATTCGGATTCGCCACCATGTGGGAAGCGGTCTTTTCAGATGTCGGCGTCACGCTGATCGCTGTTGCCAACGCGATGCGCGTCATGAGAGTGAAAGCGGAATAATTGTCAAAGATAATTCGTTTTTCAGGGTTTTCTTAAACAAGGTTGTCTTGGTAAAATAGAGAAGCGGGCCATCCGGCATCCGCTTCTTTTTTATTTTAAAAACAATGAGGTGTCTGAGTGAAAAAGAAACAATCGTCTGCGAAATTTGCGGTGATACTGACGTTAATCGTTGTCGTTTTATTTGCGGCCATCGTAATTATTAACAACCAAACGGAAAAAGCGGGCGAAACAGTCGCCGAACAGCCTTCCATTAAAGGACAGCCCGTGCTCGGCAAAGACAGCGCGCCTGTTACGGTAGTTGAATTCGGAGATTACAAATGTCCGTCATGCAAAGTATTTAACAGCGATATCTTTCCGAAAATCAAAAAAGATTTTATCGATAAAGGCGACGTGAAATTTTCATTTGTGAACGTCATGTACCACGGAAGCGGCTCGCGTCTGGCGGCTCTTGCTTCAGAAGAAGTGTGGAAAGAAGACCCGGCATCATTCTGGGCATTCCATGAAAAGCTGTTTGAACAGCAGCCGTCAAGCGAACAGGAATGGGTCACGCCTGCATTGCTTGAAAAAACGGTCAAAAGCACTGCGAAAAAGGTTGATCCTGACAAGCTGAAGGAAAACCTTGATAAAGAGACATTTGCAAAAGAGCTGAAAGCTGACACTGACCTGAATGATAAATTAAACATTACGGCGACACCGACGATTTACGTAAATGACAAGGTGATTAATGACTTCTCTAAATATGATGAGATTTCAAAAACGATTAAGAAAGAGCTGAAAAATGAAAAATAGAATCGTATTTTTATATGCTTCTTGGGTGATTGCTCTTGCTGCTATGCTCGGCAGCCTTTATTTCAGCGAGATCAGAAAATTCATACCGTGCGAGCTGTGCTGGTATCAAAGAATTCTCATATACCCGCTTGTCCTGATTTTAGGAATCGCCACCTTCCAGGGTGACACGCGCGTAAAAAAATACGTGCTGCCGATGGCCGTCATCGGCGCGTTTATATCGATCATGCATTACCTTGAGCAGAAGGTGCCCGGTTTCAGCGGCATCAAGCCGTGTGTCTACGGCGTGCCTTGCTCATCTGAATATATTAACTGGTTCGGTTTCATTACCATTCCTTTCCTGGCATTGACGGCATTTATTCTCATTATTATCTGCATGTGTTTTGTCAAAACGGAACGCACGGCAAAATAAAGAGCCTGCTCCATGGGAGCGGCTCTTTTTCTATTATTTGTACCAAGCTTTGTTTGTCTCAATCTGTCTGTTATGGGAGCTGTCCCAAATATCCACGGAATAGGCATAATCATAATTCATGACGCAGCGGATGCCGCTGCCTTGGGCGTCATGCTGAAGTCCGAAGTTATGGGAAAACTCGTGCTGTGCCGCTTTCGCCGTGTTGGCCGTTCCTTGATCAAGGTTCACGCTGAAAGCCGGGCCGCTCGGTTTGCCGTTATATACATACGCGATACCGCCGGCGTCAAAACTTGATTTTGCGGTAAAACCGACGACAAAATGATAATTTTGATTTCTGAAGCTGCCTTGGAGATTCGATAAAATCTGAGAACTGTTTGAGCCGGAGGAATTCCAAGCCTGCACAGCCTGTACGACGAAATCAATGTTGTGATCACGGTTAAAAGCAACATCGGCCTGCTCCACGATCTGGACGATTCGCGTTTGCCAGTCGCTGTATTTGGCGCGGTATTCAGCGTCCGCCACCGCCAGCACTCTGACCTTCTGAGAGCCCGTGCTGGCTTTAGTTGAGGCTTTATCCTGACTGACATTGGCATTGAATCGTTTCGTGCCGACCTGCTTGCCGTTTTCATCCAGAATTTTTGTGTCAACCGTCTGTTCGACTTGGACCGGGCCCTTCAGATCTTTAAAATGATCGGCTTTCGGAAGCGGGTCCGTATACACCGTTTTCGCCGGCTCCGCATGAGTGTGCGAATGCGTATGGCTTTCGGCTGACGGCAGGCCGGGAATTAATCCGGCGGCCAATAAAACAGGAAAAACAAGTGAACTGATTTTCATCTCATAACCCCCTTTTTGTTAGAGAAAGTATTCAATGAAACTTCCAATAAACCTCCCAAAATAGTATAAAATAGGTAAATGTTCTTGCTCCCAGCCGTTGCGAGTGAGGTTGTCCCGGGTTAGGAATCAGAATCTTTCAAAAATAAGGTTGATTTTAAGAGAAAGCGATTATAAAATCTAATGGTCGTCAGAAAATTTAACAAATAAAAAGGAGCATATGGAATGGCCTGGGAGCTGCTTAGTGTAATCGGCATCATTGCGTTTGCGGTCAGCGGAGCGATTGTTGCGATGGAAGAGGAGTATGATATTTTAGGCGTGTATATCTTGGGGATTGTAACGGCGTTCGGCGGAGGAGCGATCCGAAATCTGCTGATCGGTGTTCCGGTCTTCGCCTTGTGGGAGCAAGGCGCGTTTTTTCAAATCGCTCTCGCATCAGTTACGATTGTCTTTTTGTTTCCGAAGCTGCTGTTAAGGCATTGGAGTAAATGGGGCAACCTATCCGATGCCATCGGGCTTTCGGCGTTTGCCATCCAAGGCGCTTTATATGCCGTGAAAATGGGCCATCCGCTCAGTGCGGTAATTGCGGCAGCGGTCCTGACCGGAAGCGGGGGCGGCATCATACGGGATTTGCTCGCGGGCAGGAAGCCGCTTGTGCTCAAGGCGGAAATTTACGCGGTCTGGGCCGCGCTCGGAGGGTTAATCGTGGGCCTCGGCTGGGCCGGGGATGCCGCCGGTTTGTATGTGCTGTTTCTTGTGCTTGTGGCATGCCGCATCTGCAGTTATGTGTTCAGGTGGCGCCTGCCGAATCGTTCCTATCATATAGATCAGTAAAAAACCGATTTCACAAACGAAATCGGTTTTTTTGCATAACGGCTTCTGATAAAAAAAGACGCCCGATATGATAAGAAAAAGGGTATTTGACCATAATGCTGAATAATATGTTGCATATATGTTTGTATGATGAAAGCCGGATTTGTCAGCTTGATGTCGGAGGTGCCGCTGATGGCAAAACGTGATAAAGAGTGGAAAGAAGAGCAGGAAAGAATCAATTTTGTCATGAAGGAACTGGAACAGAAACAAACTCATCTTGAAGCCTCATCGGGCGGATTGAAGCAGGATATTGTCGGGCTGAGAAAAACGTTTTGGGATGATGTCACCGTGAATATGGATGACGCCCATGAAGCGGCTGAGACATTTTCAAGCATTAAACAGCAGGCAGAAATGCTTTCAGAACGTGAACGGACGCATCGGCTTCAATACCGGCAGCTTCAAAAAATCCAAAAGCTGAAAACCTCTCCTTACTTCGGCCGTGTCGATTTTACGGAAAAAGGGGAGTCTTCTTCCGAGCGGATTTATATCGGGCTGACTTCTTTGATGGATGAAAACAACGAGCAATTTCTCATTTATGATTGGCGCGCGCCCATCTCATCTCTTTACTATCAATATTCCCCGGGAAAAGCCCGCTATGAAGTTCCCGAAGAAACGATAGAGGGAGACATCACACTGAAGCGGCAGTTTATCATTAAAAACGGGACGCTTAAAGCGATGTTTAACACGGATATGACGATTGGTGACGAAATGCTGCAAGAGGTGCTGAGTGGGCATTCCGGACAGCATATGAAAAACATCGTGTCAACCATCCAAAAAGAACAGAACGAAATCATCCGGGATGAAAAAAGCAAATATCTCATTGTTCAGGGAGCCGCCGGAAGCGGGAAAACATCCGCGGCGCTTCAGCGGGCCGCTTACTTGCTGTACCGCGGTCGCGGGGTGCTTGATGCCCGTCAGATTGTATTGTTTTCCCCGAACATTTTGTTCAACAGTTATGTTTCCGCCGTATTGCCGGAATTGGGAGAAGAGAATATGGAGCAGGCCACCTTTCAGGAATATATCATCCGCCGGCTCGGACGAAAGTTTGATTGTGAAAGCCCGTACGAGCAGCTTGAATATTGCCTGACTGAACAAAATCAGGACGCACTTTCTGTAAGGCTTGCAGCCATTGCTTACAAAGCGTCATCAGCTTTCGAGTCCATGATTGACCGCTACGCCGGCTCGCTTTCCGGCTCGGGTCTGATGTGTAAACAGATCAGCTTCCGGGGAGACATCCTGATTTCAAAAGAACGGATTGAAGCCTATTTTTATTCGCTTGATCAGCAGCTGCCGATTCCGAACAGAGCGGAGCTGACAGCGGAATGGCTTCTCGCGGAAATCAGCGCTCTCGAAAAAAAGGAGCGTAAGAAGGAATGGGTCTTGCAGGAGAGCGAGCTGCTTGATAAGGAAGACTATGCTGAGGTTTATCAAACACTCAAGAAGCAGGCGGCAGATGATGATGAACCTGCATTTGACGACCATCAGCGCGAACAGCGGCTGCTTGGCGCCATTATTGTCGGCAAAGCCTTTAAACCGATTAAGCAGGCCGTCAGACGGCTCGGCTTTCTCGATATAAAACGGATGTATCTCCGGCTGTTTTCAGACTGGGGAGCTGATGAAAAGCCCGATCATTGGGAGAGCATCGGCGCTTTGACCAGAAACGCATTTGCAGAACGGTCACTTCCGTATGAAGATGCCGCTCCGTATCTGTATTTGCAGGATCTGTTAGAAGGAAAAAGAAAAAACACACAAATGAAGCACGTCTTCATTGATGAAGCGCAGGATTATTCTCCATTTCAGCTGACGTATATTCAAAGCATCTTCCCAGCTGCAAAGATGACGGTGCTCGGTGATGTCAGCCAGTCGATTTATGCCCACACCATTACGGGCCCTTCTTCCCTCGCCGGCTGCTTTCGCAATGGTGCAGAAAAGTATGTCAGCCTGAAGCGGACTTACAGATCGACGCGGCAGATTGTTGAATTTACGAAAGCGCTGCTGGCTGACGGTAATGACATTGAGCCATTTAACCGGAACGGGGAAAAACCGCGTGTTTTGCGGACGGATACAGAAAATGCGCGGCAGGAACAATTGGCGGATACAATCCAGGAGCTCAGACAAAAAGGCTGGGAGACGGTCGCCGTCATCTGCAAAACGGCCGCGGAAGCCAAAAAAGTGTTTCAGGCGGTCAGCGCCGAGAGCGGTGTCCGCTTGATCAATAAAGAAAACCAGCCTTTTCAAAAAGGGGTATGCGTCATTCCCGTTTATTTGGCAAAAGGCATTGAGTTTGACGCCGTCATTGCTGCTGACGCCTCTGCTGCCCAGTACAAAAGCGAACATGACCGTAAGCTGTTATATACGGCCTGTACGCGCGCGATGCATCATCTGACCGTATTGTCTCCGGGAGAACCCTCTCCTTTTATTAAAGAAGTGCCCGCCGGCTTATTCGTGTAAGCCCTTTGCCAAGTGCAAAGGGCTTTTTACCATTAGTAATCTTAATCGTTGTCATCATGATTATATATTTTACTTACATACAAACTTTCGGTAAAGTTTCAATTAGAATATTATTTTGACAATTCCTATAGAAATAACGTACGTTACGTTTAATTCCTTGTGAGGTGGATATCGTTGCAACTTCAGGTCATGAACAGTCCGTTTAATCAGGAGCAGGCAGAGCTCCTTAACCGCCTTCTGCCGACCTTGACAGAATCACAGAAAATCTGGCTGAGCGGTTATTTGGCTGCGGCCCGGTCCGAATCCGGTGAAACGGCCGCGCCCGCTGCTCCGGCTCCTGCAGAAAGCCCGGCAGTTTCAAGAGAAGTGACCGTATTATACGGATCGCAAACGGGAAATGCGGAAGGTCTTGCGAAACAGACGGTAAAGACGCTTGAGGAACGGGGATTTCAGGTCACCGTCGCGTCGATGAACGATTTTAAGCCGAATAATCTGAAAAAAATAAACAATTTACTGATCGTGGTGAGCACGCACGGAGAAGGCGATCCGCCGGATAACGCGCTGGCCTTTCATGAATTTCTTCACGGCAGACGCGCGCCGAAGCTTGAAGCGCTCCGTTACTCCGTTTTGGCGCTCGGGGACAGCTCGTATGAATTTTTCTGCCAGACCGGCAAAGAGTTTGACGAGCGTCTTCAAGAGCTCGGCGGCACCCAGCTTGCGCCGCGGGTTGATTGCGATCTTGATTATGATGAGCCGTTTTCGGAATGGCTTGACGCGGTCATCGGCGGTTTGAACGAAGGAGCGGGAAATCAAACAGCCGAAGCGCCTGCCGAGACGCCGGCTCTCGGTGAATCCGTTTATTCCAGAACGAACCCGTTTCGGGCGGAGGTTCTTGAGAACATCAATCTGAACGGACGCGGTTCGAATAAAGAAACACGCCATCTCGAGCTTTCGCTTGAAGGGTCGGGCCTCGCGTATCAGCCCGGAGACAGCCTCGGCATCTATCCGGAAAATGATCCGGCGCTCGTTGATGAGCTGATCAATGAGCTGAAATGGGACCCAAAACAGGAAGTGGCGGTGAATAAACAAGGAGAGCGCCTCCCGCTGAAAGATGCGCTTACTTCTCATTTTGAAATAACCGTCTTAACAAAACCGTTCCTGCAAAAGGCCGCACAGTTTACGGCTGACCAAAAGCTGAGTGAACTTCTGGCCGAAGGAAACGAAGAGCAGCTGAAAGCGTACATCAACGGCCGTGATCTGCTTGATCTCGTCCGGGATTTCGGGCCGTGGGAAGCGACAGCGGAAGACTTTCTTTCCATCCTGCGTAAAATGCCGGCCCGGCTCTATTCGATCGCAAGCAGTTTAGAAGCGAATCCGGAAGAGGTGCATCTGACAATCGGAGCGGTCAGATATGACGCGCACGGCAGAGAACGAAAAGGCGTCTGCAGCATTCTGTGTGCGGAAAGACTCCAGCCGGGAGATACGCTTCCGATTTACATTCAGCACAACCAAAACTTCAAGCTGCCGGAAAACCCGGATACACCGATCATTATGGTCGGGCCGGGGACAGGCATCGCGCCGTTCCGTTCCTTTATGCAGGAGCGTGAAGAAACCGGAGCTGAAGGGAAAACATGGCTGTTTTTCGGGGATCAGCACTTTGTCACTGATTTTCTGTACCAGACGGAATGGCAAAAATGGCTGCAAAACGGTGTTCTCACAAAAATGGACGTCGCTTTTTCCCGGGATTCGGAGGAAAAAGTATATGTGCAGCACCGCATGAAAGAACAAAGCAAAGAGCTTTATGAATGGCTGCAGCAGGGAGCCGCCGTATACATCTGCGGTGATGAACAGCATATGGCGCATGACGTGCACCAGGCGCTTCTCGATATCATTCAGGAAGAAGGCGGCATGAGCCGTGAAAAAGCGGAAAGCTTCCTGGCAGACATGCAGCAGAAAAAACGCTATCAGCGTGACGTATATTGATTTTGGTTTGAAAGGAGCTTATTCAGCATGGTGAACAACATTTTAAAAGCGCCGGAAGGCCCTCCAAGTGATGTTGAGGAAATTAAAGAAAAAAGTGATTATTTGCGCGGCACATTGAAAGAAGTCATGCTCGACCGGATTTCAGCCGGCATCCCGGACGATGACAACCGGCTGATGAAGCATCACGGAAGCTACTTGCAGGATGACCGCGATCTCCGTAATGAACGTCAAAAACAAAAGCTTGAACCGGCTTATCAGTTCATGCTGCGCGTTCGGATGCCAGGCGGCGTGTCAACTCCGGAACAATGGCTTGTTATGGATGAACTGGCGCAAAAATACGGAAACAATACATTGAAGCTGACAACGCGTGAAACGTTCCAAATGCACGGAATTTTAAAATGGAACATGAAAAAAACGATTCAGAAAATCAATGCGGCGCTGCTTGATACCATTGCGGCCTGCGGAGATGTCAACCGAAACGTCATGTGCGCTTCAAATCCGCACCAGTCTGAAATTCATGCGGAAGTATACGAATGGTCGAAGAAATTGAGCGATGACCTTCTTCCGCGCACGAGAGCCTATCATGAAATCTGGCTTGATGAGGAACGTGTGGCGGGCACTCCTGACACGGAAACGGAACCGATGTACGGGCCGCTGTACCTGCCGCGGAAATTCAAAATCGGAATCGCCGTGCCTCCGTCCAATGATATCGATGTCTTTTCTCAAGATCTCGGCTTCATTGCCATCGTGGAGGAAGGCCGTCTTATCGGATTCAACGTTGCAATCGGCGGCGGTATGGGAATGACGCACGGCGATAAGGCCACTTATCCGCAGCTTTCAAAAGTCATCGGCTTCTGCAAACCGGAGCAGCTGTATGATGTAGCGGAAAAAACCATTACGATTCAGCGCGATTACGGAAACCGTTCCGTCAGAAAGAATGCCAGATTCAAGTACACTGTTGACCGTCTCGGGCTGGAAAACGTAAAAGCCGAGCTGGAAAACCGCCTCGGCTGGCAGCTGGATGAAGAGAAACCTTATCATTTTGACCATAACGGCGACCGTTACGGATGGGTGAAGGGTGTAAAAGGTAAATGGCACTTTACGATGTTTATCGAAGGCGGCCGCGTCACGGACTATGAGAATTATAAGCTGATGACGGGATTACGAGAAATCGCCAAAGTCCATACGGGAGATTTCCGTCTCACCTCTAATCAAAACCTGATTATCGGCAATGTCTCGAGCCAGAAAAAGAAACAAATCAGCGCATTAATCGAACAATACGGTCTGACAGACGGCCGGCAGCATTCCGCCCTCCGCCGCAGTTCAATGGCTTGCGTCGCGCTTCCGACATGCGGGCTCGCCATGGCCGAAGCCGAGCGCTATCTGCCGAAATTGATTGATAAGATTGAAGACATTGTTGACGAAAACGGGCTGCGGGATGAAGAAATCACCATCCGTATGACCGGGTGCCCGAATGGCTGCGCCCGCCATGCGCTCGGCGAAATCGGATTTATCGGAAAGGCGCCCGGAAAATATAATATGTATTTAGGAGCGGCGTTTGACGGCAGCCGTTTGAGCAAAATGTACCGGGAAAATATCGGTGAAGAGGAAATTCTGAATGAGCTTCGCACCATTCTCCCGCGCTACGCGAAAGAGCGTGAGGAAGGCGAACACTTCGGCGATTTCGTTATCCGCGCCGGCATCATTAAAGCGACGACAGACGGCACGAATTTTCACGAATAAGATGAGCACTTAAAACCAAGGATAGAGACACACTGACGGTGCGTTCTCTATCCTTTACTAAGCAGCATAAACGCTGCACCGCGTCATGAAACAGATGACGCAGCTTGCGAAAAAGCCTGTTTTCAGAGAAAACAGGCTTTTTCTTTTTCCGGAAAAAATGTAGCTGAAGCCAAAAAAGTTCGCCGTGAGCACGTTATGAGAAATTTTAAATAAAAACGGGTAAAATAAAAGAAGAATGGTTGCGTGCGGAAAATATATGGAATCTGCCCGATCATCGGCTCCGGCCTTTGGCAAAGGCAGAGAACAGGCAATAATGATATGATGCAGCAGATGAAGGAGGTCATGCTTTGGACATATTTTTAGTCGTACTCGTACTTTTAACCATCATCGCGATCTCAAATATCGTAAATCGGTTTGTCCCCTTTATCCCGGTGCCTTTGATTCAGGTGGCGCTCGGTATCATTGCGGCGTCATTTCCGCAGGGGCTTCATTTTGAACTGAATACCGAATTGTTTTTTGTTTTGTTTATCGCTCCGCTGCTTTTTAACGATGGAAAACGGACGCCGCGTGCGGAACTTTGGAATTTAAGAGCGCCGATTCTGCTGCTTGCGCTCGGGCTCGTGTTTGCCACGGTGATTGTCGGCGGTTACACGATTCATTGGATGATTCCGAGCATCCCGCTGGCTGCCGCGTTCGGGCTGGCGGCGATACTGTCACCGACTGACGTTGTCGCGGTCAGCGCGCTGTCAGGGCGAGTGAAGATGCCAAAAGGCATTCTGCGTCTCCTTGAAGGAGAAGGACTGATGAATGACGCATCCGGCCTGGTCGCTTTTAAATTTGCGATTGCGGCTGCCGTGACGGGCGCATTTTCGCTGGCGCAGGCCGCCTTCAGTTTCGTTCTGATTTCAGCCGGCGGTTTACTCAGCGGTGTCGTCATTTCTTTTTTGATTATCCGTTTCCGGCTGTTTTTGCGCCGCCTCGGCATGCAGGATGTCACGATGCATATGCTGATTCAAATTCTGACGCCGTTCGTCATCTATCTCGCGGCTGAAGAAATCGGCGTTTCCGGCATTTTAGCTGTTGTGGCCGGCGGCATCACGCATGCGGTGGAGCAGGACCGTCTTGAATCAACGATGGTCAAATTGCAAATCGTCTCTTCAAGTACGTGGAATATTATTTTGTTCATTCTGAACGGTCTTGTTTTCGTTATTTTAGGTGCGCAAATACCGGATGTGGTTTCTGTCATCTTTAATGATACCGCGTTTAACAATATGATGGTCATCGGGTACATTATCGTCATTACGCTGACGTTAATGATTCTCAGGTTTTTGTGGGTGCTGTTTTTTTGGAACGGCAAGTGGTTTTTTAACAAGGATCAGAGCATTTATAAACCCGGCCTGCGCTCGACCCTGCTGATTTCGGTTTCAGGCGTCAGGGGAGCGGTCACGCTTGCGGGTTCCTTTTCCATTCCTTACGTGCTCTCTGACGGCTCACCGTTTCCTGAACGGAATTTGATTCTCTTTTTAGCCGCGGGTGTTATTATGTGCACATTGGTGCTGGCGACAATCGTACTGCCGATTTTGACAGATAAGCCGGAAGACAATGTGAAAGAGAAGAAAGTCAAATTGCTGACAGCGAGACGGAAGCTGATAAAGGCAGCCTTAACGGCCATTAAAGAAAATATGAATGAGACAAACAAAACGGCTTCTTTTGCGGTTATTGCCGAATACAATGAGAAAATGAAAAATCTCAGGTTTCAGCAGTTCACCGTCAAAAACCGCACGAAAAAAGATGAGCGGAAAGTCCGCGCCCAAGGGATACAGGCTGAACAAGAAGAATTGCTGCGGCTGATTGAGCGGGGCGACATACCGGAAGAAACGGCTGACAGCCTTCAGGAACGGTTTGATGAACTGGAAGTGCTGTATACGAATCCGTTTAAAGTCGGCTTATCTAAGAAAAAGCTGAAACGCCTGATGTACTGGATCTTTTTCGGTGAACAAAAAAAGCCGGAAATGACGATTTTAAATGAAGAAGGCCTCATCCGCGCCACAAGGGTTAAAACGGCAAAAGCGGCCATTGAAAGCCTGAAAAAACACATGACTGAAGAAAATAAAGATGTGACGCTTGCCGTCATTTCCTTTTACAATCACTTGATTTTCAGGCTGGGGCACTCGTATCACGAACAGAGTCCGAGCCGCCGTTTTGAAAATCAAAAACTCGAAATCAAACTGCGGGCCGTGCAGGCCATCCGCAACGAAATCCAAACATTGTTCGAAGAGCGGGAAATTTCCCGCGATATGTCACATGAGCTTCGCCAATACATCAATGATGTGGAAGCGGCCATGCTTGACGGAGATGAATAAATCAAAAAAGTCCGGCATCTGTCGCCGGACTTTTTTTGATTACGGACGATGGAATTCGACGTGATCGCCGTCGCGGTCAAACCAGCCTCTGAAGGCCCAGTTGATCCAGCCGCCATCACCTTTATTGGTGAAGCTTCCGTCTTCAAACACCCAAATGCCGTACGTGATGCCGTCATAAACGGCGGAACCGTAAAACTGAACACCGTTAAAATGATCTTCATATTCCTGGCTTAAATTAAACACCATGACGTTATATTTTTGTCCGGAAGCGTAGAATGAAGATTCCATTAAGTTTTTGACGAAGCCGTCACGGTTTTGCGCCGACTTAATCGCGTCAGCAATCGAATTGCCGATGCCGAGCAGGTCAACGTCAATGTTTAATCCGACATCTTTTGCTGAGACATCTGATGATTGCTGTGCCATGTTTTGAGGGACCGGGGTTTCTTTTGCGGATACAAAGGACAGAGGAGTCAGAGACAAAGCGGCGCCAAGGGCAACGGATATCGGGATACGCATACGTTTCATATGATTTCCTCCTTCAATTGTGTGGTGGCTACAGTAGCGATTTACCCGGACAGTTAACCGGTTAACCGGAATTTTTGAAAAATAGGAAAATAATAACGGAAGTGGTGCTTGGGCACTAAAGATGGTTTTTGTGATAACGATGAGCGTATAATTGGTTTCTTACGGCGGAAATGTGAGATAATAATAACCGTTTACATAATGACTAGAAAGGATGGTTCAACGTGGCAAAAAGCTTAAAAGATACTGTAAAGCTTCATAATGGCGTTGAAATGCCGTGGTTCGGCCTTGGCGTCTTCAAGGTGGAAAACGGAAGCGTAGCGGCGGACTCCGTCGAAGCGGCAATCAGAAACGGCTACCGCAGCATTGATACGGCGGCTATTTACAAAAATGAAGAGGGTGTCGGCGAAGGCATCAGAGCTGCGGGCGTTGCCAGAGAAGAGCTGTTCATCACGTCAAAAGTGTGGAATGAAGATCAAGGATACGAAACGACACTTGACGCGTTTGAGAAAAGCCTTGAGCGCCTCGGCCTC
Organism: Bacillus sp. Pc3; assembly: GCF_000815145.1. Classification (NCBI taxonomy): domain Bacteria; kingdom Bacillati; phylum Bacillota; class Bacilli; order Caryophanales; family Bacillaceae; genus Bacillus; species Bacillus sp. Pc3. The sequence continues at coordinate 2,830,700 of NZ_CP010406.1, forward strand.
GATTACCTCGACCTTTACCTGATTCACTGGCCGGGCAAGGATAAATATAAAGACACATGGCGCGCTCTTGAAAAGCTGTACAAAGACGGCAAAATCCGCGCCATCGGCGTCAGCAACTTCCAAGTGCATCATTTAGAAGAACTGCTGAAAGATGCTGAAATCAAGCCGATGGTCAACCAGATTGAATTCCACCCGCGCCTGACTCAAAAAGAAGTAAGAGATTTCTGCAAAGCGCAGGGCATTCAAGTGGAAGCATGGTCTCCATTGATGCAGGGACAGCTTCTCGATAACGAAGTGCTGTCACAAATTGCGGAAAAACATAACAAATCGGTTGCTCAAGTGATTTTGCGCTGGGATCTTCAAAACGAAGTCGTTACCATTCCGAAATCGATTAAAGAGCACCGCATCATAGAAAATGCCGATATTTTTGATTTCGAACTGTCACAGGAAGAAATGGAAAAGATCAGCGCATTGAACAAAGACGAGCGTGTCGGCCCGAATCCGGACGAGCTTCTGTTCTAAGAAAAAACAGCCCTTTACGGGGCTGTTTTTCTTTACATAAATGTCTGTGTCTGACGTTTTACGCTGAACCTGTATGCGGCTATTAATAACAGGGCGGCGGCGAAGGCTCCCAAAATGATGATGTTCAGCATCAGGCTTTGGAACGTGCGGCCTTGCTGCAATTGATCCACCGTATCGAGCACCCAGCGCTGAGGCAGAAATTCGGCGATTGTCTGCACCGTTTTCGGCATAATATTGCCCGGAAAGAAGCAGCCGGCCAGCAAGCATGTCGGCACGACGATCAAATTCAAAAGCGCCGATGCCGAAGCGCTGCTGGTGGAAAAACCGACGGCAATAAAGGCGACCCCGATCGCGCTTAATGCAAACAGCATCATCAGGACGAACAGCTGCCACAGCGGGAATGACGGATGAATATGAAAAGCGGCGCCCATAAAGAGAACGGCGAATAGAATTTGGACGGCCATGATAATGATATTCACCGCCGCGTTCGCCAATACATACTGCTTTGATGTGATCGGCGTTGACAGAAGCCTGTAGTATGTCCTGTTTTCTCTCTCTTTAATCATCAGTTCCGTCAGGTTGCCGGCGGAATAGAGCATAATGATAATGAGATACCCGATGACTGAGTAGGTCATTTCTTTATGGTTCGATGTATCTTGTAAAACAGCGGACTCCGTTTGAATGGGAGAATGCTTGAAATCGGCGTACATCGCCTGAAAGGCCTTTGCGTCTCCGCCGGAGGATTTGCCGATTGAGGCGATGCTGTTCATATAATTGTACAAATAAGAGCTGACATATCCGGTGACCTGGGCGCCTTTCAGCGAGGTCATGCCGATGTGAGACGGTTTCCCGTCTTTTACGCTTTGGGAGAAGCCTTTTTCAAACGTAATGAGCGCCTCCATTTTTCCTGAAGCGATTTTTGATGTGGCGGACGCAGCCGTTTCCTCCGAAATCTTCACATGATCCAGTCCTTTTAAAAACGCGGCCGTATCCTGCGCCACTTCTCCGCCGTCTTGATCGAGAATGCCGATATTGAGCGTTTCGGCTCCGCCGTTGGCATTGGTCATGAAGGAGAGGAAGACGCCGATCAGCGGAGCCCCGATATAAAGAATGAGCTGTTTTTTGCTTTTTGTAATCCCTTTGAGAGTGTGCGCAAACAGCCACCAGAAGTTTTTCATATTACAGTCCCTCCCGTCTTTGAAACGTAAATGCGGCGATCAGCAAAAAGAGTGCCGCCAATGCTGTATTTAAACCGAGTGCAGGCCATGCCGCTGATACATCATTTGCGTAAATGATGTTGTTAATCGCCTTATTGATCCAGGATAAGGGCGACAGGGCGGAAATTCCTCCGCCTTCATATTTGTAATAGGCGCCGCCGATAATGGACATCACCTGAACGATGATGACGGTGATTAATCTGGCGCTTTCGGGTTTTCTGGTCAAATAGCTCAGGCTGAGCCCGAAGCTGACGGCCAAAAGAATTTCAGAAACGAGAATCAAAAGCACAAGTCCCATGTGGCTGCCCCAATTCGCTTTTAAGATAAATTTGCTGAAGGCGACAACGGCAAGAATCGTCAGAACATTCACAGCCAAAATGCCGAGCATCTTTCCGAGAAAGATATCGCTTTTCCGGAGCGGGGCGGCGATCAGGCGATCTGCGGTGTGCCGTATTCTTTCCCCGCGGAATAAGGTGCTTGCAAAAATCGAGGCGTACAGCCCGATCATCGTCGTCATGGATATCGCGTAAAAATCTTTCGCTTTCGGTTCTTTCGCTTTGTGTAAAGACGTCTGCTTCATATAATCGCTTTTGATTTGTCCGGCGGAAGGCGCCTTATGCGCCTTGTAAGCGGCGGCGCCTGCTTTGTATTGATTGGTAAAAGCGGTCAGCATGCCTTGGACGATCGTGCCGTTTATGCCGCTCCGGTCATTTGTAAAGACTTGAAAACCGGTGTTTTTTACAGTGACGAAAGCATCCGCCTGATTTTCTCGAACCTCGTTTTTGCCTTTTGCCTCCGTGTCCGCTTTTTGAAAATAGACATGCTCTTTTTTGGCGGCTTTCATAAACTCAGTAAAATCATGAGAAAGAGGGCCGTTTGACTGGTCCGTATATACGACCTCGATGTTCCCGACCGTCACCTCTGAATCAAAGGCGTTTGATAATGCCGCAGTGAAAATCAGCATGAAGACGATCGGAAAAGCAAGCATGAAAATAAAAGTCCGTCTGTCGCGGAAACTGATTTTGATTTCTTTCCCGGCGATGTGCAGAATATTCATTTGCAATCCTCCTTTCAGTGAGGTCAGTCGCGCAGGCTTCTGCCTGTCAGCGTGAGAAATACCGTTTCTAAGTCAGGGGCCTGTTCCTGCAAGGAGCGGATTTCAATTCCTTTGTCCATGAAGTACCGGATCAGGCGGTTTAAATTGTTGACCCCTGTGTCAGAGCTGATTTTCACGCTGTTTTCTTCCAGTGTGGCGGCTCTGACGCCGGGCAGCTCCTGAATATCGCCGAGGCTGATGCCGTTTCCGGATGACAGCTCAATCACGACGTCCTTCGTGTCGGTAATGATGGAGGTCAGCTGTTCTTTTGTGCCTTCTGCGATGACCTTTCCGTGGTCGATGATGGCGATGCGTGTGCATATTTCTTCCACTTCCTCCATGTAGTGGCTCGTGTAGATGATCGTGCAGCCCATTTCATTCAGCTTTTTCACTGATTGCAGAATATAATTTCTTGATTGCGGGTCAATGCCGACCGTCGGTTCATCCATGATGATCAGTTTCGGCCGGTGGGCAAGAGCGCACGCAATATTGAGCCTGCGCTTCATTCCGCCGGAAAAATGCTTCGGCAAATATTTGTGTTTATCGCTCAAGCCGACGAATGTCAGGGCTTCCTCGACCCGTTCTTTCAGAGCCGCCCCTCTCAGGCCGTACAGCCCGGCGAAGAACTTCACATTTTCATAGGCGTTTAATTCTTCGTAAATCGCGAGGTCCTGAGGGACGATGCCGATATTCATTTTCGTTGCTTTGCTATATTTGAAAATATCTTTTCCGAGAAACAGAATGTCTCCGCCTGAAGGTTTTAAAAGGCCTGAGATCATATTGATCGTCGTGCTTTTTCCGGCTCCGTTTGCGCCGAGAAACCCGAAAATCTCACCTTCTTTTACGGCAAGCGACATCTGGTCAACGGCGGCATAATCACCGAATTTCTTACTCAGCTGTTTGAGCTCCAAAATGTTCATGTTTCCACCTCTATGTCTTATGATGCTCTTATTATAAAAAAAAGAATGAACGGCCGTTAGTGCAGCTGTTCATTCCTTTGACATGAGAATCTTCATATTTTTCACATGAAAACATTCACTTATTCAACCGGAAGCAATGTCGTGACGGAAAAACCGGCCGTGCCGTCAAAAATAACGGTTCCGTGCAAAACGGCCGCCCGTTCTTCCATACCGAGCATGCCGAGGCCTTTTTTAAAGCGGCCGGCGCCGTTTCCGTTATCTTTCACTTCCGCTTTTACGGCTTTGTTCAGCACATGGACATCAATGAAAATCTGTGTGGCATCGGCGTATTTCATTGCATTGGTCAAGGCTTCGGTTACGTTTTCCTGAATGACTCTCCAATGCATTTGCGTCAGTCTGTCCAAATCGCCTTGATGCGTAAACGGAACCGGCATCCCGTTTTTGGCCGAAAATTCATCAATAAACGTTCTTAATCTGTGAATGCCCATTTGTTCAGCGGGAGGTTTCATATTTTTAAGCGTAATGCGGATATCCTCTATGCCTTCTTTGGAAATGGTAATGGCGTTTTGGAGCAGTTCAGCCGCTTTGTCCGGATGGGAGCCGAGCATCCGCTTCGCCGCTTCCATCTGAATGAGCGCGCCTGTCATGGAATGGCCGATTTTGTCATGGATGGCTTGGGACAACCTGTTTCTTTCTTCGAGTTTGCCGGTATACTCCGATTGTTTGATATATTCTGTGCTGCTGTGCAGCTGTTTCGTCAGTTTTTCAATGCTTGAGCGCATATTGTCTGACTGCTCTTCATATTTTTTCAGCCGGTCGCTGGACCGGGCGGCCAAAACGAATATCGCCAAGCAGAACAAGGTCATGACGATATAAGTCGGAAGGTCGCCGTACGGGACAAATAAAAACGGCAAAAACACGAGCAGGCAGAACACATAGCGGTGAACCGGATATTCGGCAAGAACGGCAAAAATGGCGGGCGGCAAAAGAAATAGAAACGCCGGATGGCCTAAGGCGGAAAGCCAGGCGGTCAATGCCAGCGCCATGAGGGTGACCCCGCGCCTCCAAGCGGGCGGCCTGATCATGCAGACCGCAATGCCCAAAGACAGATAAGCGAGCAGAAACAAGACGGCGTACGGTGTGTAAGGGCGGTCTGCCGATACAAACAAAAAAGCCGTATAAAAAATGGCGATCAGTCTGCTCATCAGCATCCAAAAATCCATACCGTTCAACGCCCGTTATCCACCTTCCCGGTGATATAATAAATCGCGATCTGCGTTCTGTGCTCAAGCCCCGTTTTCCCTAAAATAGATGAAATATAATTGGCCGTCGTCCCTTCAGAAATGAAAAGCTGTTTTGAAATTTCCCTGTTCGACAGTCCTTTCGCAATAAGCGACATGATGCTGAGCTCTCTTTCAGTAAACTGGCTTTCATCAATCTGATGCGCGGCTTCCGCCGGCCGGAAAAGGCTGTCTTTTATTTTATCCAGCACGGTGTCCTGAAGAATGCTGTGTCCGTTGAAAACGCTTTTGATCGCATCGCGTATCCGTTCCGGTTCGGTATTTTTTAATAAATATCCTTTCGCGCCGTTTTTAATCGCTTCTAAAATATACTCATCGTCGTCAAATGTCGTCAGGATCATAGGCTTCGTATCCGTTTCCTCAGCGATCCGTTTTGCGGCTTCGACGCCGTTCATCACCGGCATGCGGACGTCCAGCAAGGCGATATCGACGGGATTGTGTTTACAATACTCTGCCGCCTCCAGGCCATTTTCCAACGTTGCCGATACAGTAAATTCCTCATATGTATGCAAAATGATTTTCATTCCTTCTCTGATGAAAGAATTATCATCCGCGATAATGACATTAATCTTCATGGCCGCACCCTTTGTGTGTTTTTTGTTTCATTATATACCATCCGATTTTAAATCAAAAAGCCTCCCGGCGAAAGGTGCGCGGAAGGCGGATCGGTCAAGCGGGTTTTTTCAATTGGATGAAAAACAGCATCAGGAAAGAAATGATTACAATACAGATCACCCACACCCAGGCGAGTGTTTCATTGCCGGAGTCCATCGCGACGTAAATCGCTGTCGGCAGCGTTTGGGTGACACCGGGAATATTTCCCGCAAACATTAAAGTCGCCCCGAATTCACCTAGCGCACGTGCAATACTGAGAATGCTTCCGGTCAAGAGGGAGGGAAAGGCAAGCGGGACGGAAATACGGGTGAACACCTGCCACCTGCCGGCTCCGTCTACTTTCGCCGCTCCCTCGATGTCAGCATCAACCGCGGCGAAGCCCGTTTTAGCGGACTGATACATAAGCGGGAAGGCAACAATGGCCGAAGCGATCACCGCGGCCGACCACGTGAAAATGACGGGCTGGTGAAAAATCCGCTCAATCGCCCGGCCGATAAAGCTGTGTTTCCCGAAAATAATAATGAGAATGAAGCCGACAACGGTAGGCGGAAGAACAAGCGGGAGCATAAACAGGGTCTCCACAGCCGTTTTTCCGGGAAATTGCGCTTTCGCCATCCAGGCGCCGGCAAGCGTCCCGAGAATGATGACGGCGATGCCTGATGCCAAAGCCACCTCAAAAGACAATACGACTGGGGTGAAAAATTCCGAAGCCGTAATGTTACTTGGCAGTAAATCCATATTTCTTAAACACTTTCATTGCTTCATCTGACTGCAGATACTGATAAAACGCTTCTGCTTCTTTACGGTGCTTTGTATCCTTGACGATGCCGAGCGGATAAACGATCGGATCGTGCGTTTTCGCCGGCGCTTCATCGGTGATTTTCACCTTTTTCGAAATCAGCGCGTCTGTTTTATAGACAAGCCCGGCATCGACATTTCCGGTTTCAACATAAGAAAGCACCTGGCGAACGTCTTTTGCATAGACGACTTTATCTTTTACCTTGTTCCACAGGGATAATGCCGTCAATGACTGTTTGGCGTATTGTCCGGCCGGAACGGATTCAGGCGTGCCGAGCGCGATTTTTTCCGCGCTGTCTTTTTTCAGGTCATTCAGATGTGTCAGGTGTGCGCTGTTTTTCTCAGGCACGATCATGACGAGATCATTTTTCAAAAGATCCGTGCTGTCCTTTTTGTCGATATCTCCGTCATGAACGAGCTTTTCGAATTTATCTTCGGCTGCCGAGAAGAATAAATCAGCTCCCGCGCCTTGTGAAATTTGTTTTTGCAATGTGCCTGATGATCCGAAGTTGTCTTGAATGGTTACGTTTGAATGTGATTTTTCGTAGTTGGTCTGGATTTCTTCAAGTGCATCCTGAGCGCTGGCTGCCGCAGAAACGGTCAGCGTGACTTTTTCGTTTTGTCCGCCTTTGGACGATTGTCCGGATGAGCAGCCCGCAGTTGCCAGGAAAACGGCCATAGCCGCAGTTGTGAGTAGTGTCGCTTTCTTTTTCAACATTGTGCACCCCTTATAGCTAAATATCATTAGATCAAACTAATTATAACGCAATTGTACGTGATGGTGCGGTTTTTTTTCAATATCTGAACAGTTATAATAAAAACGGAGCGTGATAATATGACAGAAGCCACTTCCTATACAATAGAAGAAGTTGCGGGCCTTTTGAAGGTCTCCAAACTGACAGTATATGATTTGATAAAAAAAGGACTCATTCCGGCGTACAGGGTCGGAAGACAGATGAGGGTCGATGAAGAGGACTTAAAACAATATAAAGCAAACATGAGAATGTCAAAAAAGCCATCCGCAGCAGAAGCGCCTGACCCGTCCCGCGGGCGGGAGCCGGAAAAAAGGCAGTCCGTTATCATCAGCGGGCAGGATGTGTCGATGGACCTCCTCAGCAAACAGCTGGAACAAACAATACAGGCGGCTCCGCTCCGCAAGTACAGCGGCAGTTTGAACAGCCTGATCGAGATGTACCGCGGAGCTTGTGACATCGTCAGTCTGCATTTGTACGATGGGGAGACGGGGCAGTATAACATCCCGTATGTGAAGCGCATTCTTTCAGGGGAGCCGTTTGCGCTTTTTCATGTCGTGCTGCGGCAAGCCGGATTATATGTGAAAAAGGGAAATCCGCTGTACATTCAGGGCTTTCAGGATTTGAGCCGAAAGGATGTCCGTATCGTCAATCGCGAAAAAGGATCAGGCGCGAGGGTGCTGCTGGATGAACAGCTCAGATCTTTCGGCATTACGCCGTCTGATGTCGCCGGCTATCATGACATTGTCACGGATCATCTGTCAGCGGCTTCACAAGTATCAAGCGGAAAGGCGGATATCGGAGTCGGGTCGCAGCATGCGGCGCATATGGCGGGCACGGACTTTATCCCGGTGATCAGTGAGCAGTACGATGTGGTCGTCTTAAAACAAAACCGGGAGCTTGTTCAAAGCGTGCAGGACATTCTCAATTCTGAGGAATTCAAGTCTCAGCTTTCTCAATTATCCGGATATGATACGAAAATGACCGGACGGCTCATATATGAAACATGAAAAATCCCTCCATATAACGGAGGGATTTTTTTATTGCTTATAAAACCGCAGCAGGTCGCCGTTTAATATTTTATCGGAAAGCATCAGCTCTTGTTCCGCTTTTTCTTTCTCATCGCTGCACGCGCTCATGTCAGAAAGCGGTTCACCCGTTTTACGGCTGTAACACGTATTTTTCGTATAAATATGATCATCCGTGATAAAGCTGCCGTTTCTCAGCACCGCAAACGGCGTCCGCTCTCCGGAAAACAGATCATTGCCGAACTGAATGCTGCCTTTCGTTTCAATGCCGAGCAGGTGAAGCAGCGTCGGTCTTACATCAACCTGTCCCGCGGCCGAAGCAATCGTTTCCGGCGCACGGTCGGTTACCCCGGGAATATGAATGATAAACGGCACGCGCTGAAGCTGAACCGTATCAAACGGAGTGATTTCCTCTTTCCCTAAGAATTCGGCAAGTCCTTGATTATGGGCTTCGGATATACCGTAATGATCTCCCATCAGAACGATCATCGCGTTGTCATACAGTCCTTCTTTTTTCAGCTTCTTGAAAAAGTGTTTCAGGGCCTCATCTTCATAGCGGACCGTCGTCACATAGCGGTTTAATAACTCGCTGCTTGTGTCCGGTTCTTCAATGAGCTGATCCTGTTTATCAATTTCAAAAGGAAAATGGTTGGTCAAAGTCAGCAGGCTCGCGTAAAACGGCTGCGGAAGCTTCTTTAATTTTTCCGCTGACTGTTCGAGAAATTCCTTATCCTTCAGGCCCCAGCCTGTTGAATTTTCCTGTGTCACCTTAAATTCATCCGCGTCGAAAAAACGGTCGATTCCGAATGCCCCGTACATCTCATCCCGGTTCCAAAAGGCCTTATGATTGGCATGCAGAACGGCTGAATAGTATTGACGGTCTTTTAACATATGGTACATCGTATTGAACCGGTGGCCGCTTTTTGTGAAAAAAACGGCGCCGCTTGAAGACGGATACAGCGAATTCGCAGTAATGAATTCTGAATCTGAGGTTTTTCCCTGTTCAGTCTGCTGATAAAAATGAGTGAAGTCATAACTTTTTTTTCGCAGTTTATTTAAAAACGGGGTAATCTCCCGCCCGTTGACCCGCTCATCCATTACAAAACGCTGTGTTGATTCGAGCGTAACAAAAATCACATTGCGCCCCTTTGCGAGCCCGAACTTTGATTCGGACGGCCTGCTGTAGTCGGCTTGAGTGTAATTCGCGACCGCAGCAAGGCTGTCTTCGTCGGCAAACGCTTTAGCTCCTGCATTCAGCGTCTGCGAAATGGTGTCATACAAATGAAAGTGGAACAGGCCGATTCCTTTTACGAGCGCTTCACGATCAAAAGGGTGCTTGAACAGCTTCGGCTGCTCGGCCTCAGACAGCGCAAGGTTGCACAGCATGAGGCCGGCTGATGCCCACGCATACGCTTTAACGGTACGGGTGCTGGCTTTCCCTTTATCGGCTTTGTGCCTTTTACCAAGGTAAAACAAAACCGCAATATCCAAAAATAAAGCGATATAAAGCGGGTGAAACAGCTCTTGGACGCTGCTTCCCATATCACCCATATTGCTCGCCTGAAACAAAACCGGTATGGTGATAAAATCAATATAAAACCCGTAAAACACCGTATTCGCGATTAAAATCCCCGTCAGCATCACATTTGCCGAAAGCAGAAAGATCCGCTGTTTTTTTTCTGTCAGCAAGAGGGCGATGCCGAACAGCGGCACAATGAAGCTCAGCGGATTAATGAGAAGCAGACATTCCTCAAGAACCGAGTTGTTCTGCAGATCAAAACCGAGCTTATAAACGGCATAGGTTTTCATCCACATGAACAGGATGGACAGGCATAAAAACCGATGATTGCTGAAAAAGGTTTTCTTCATATGTATGACTCCTCACCCTAAAAGCGAAAGATGCTTTTTGTTTAAGAGATGCGGCCGTGAACCAGTTCGTATAAATAATAGCAGGATACAATCGTTAAGCCGGCCAGCACAAGCTGCTCCGAAAAACTCCCCGTTCTCATATAAAGGGGAAGACGGAAGTGGATGGCGGACGGAAACAGCAGTTTAATGCCGTTGACGGTCCATGCGTCAAGCACAAGATGACTCGCCATTCCGATCATCAGTCCGGCGGAAATGCTCGGATTCGGAATATAGGTTGCCGTAATGAAAAACATAATAAGCATAAACAGCAGGCTGTGTGTAAACGTTCTGTGGCCGAACACCGTGCTTACGATTTTGGACAGAACGGGCAGCGTTCTGCCAATTTTGCTTTTCGTATGGCATATGTCGGGAATCAGCGCCCCGAGGGCACCCGCTGAGGTCATAAGGACCGGATCATACCCGTAATAATACGCAATTGCGGAACAAGAAGCGATGCCTCCCATGATGTGTGTTTTTCCTGTCATTTTTCGCTTCTCCTTTTTATTTTTGCCAAAATCCCCTGAATTACAAATATATCAAGAGAATGCATGTTTGATCAACAAACTTTACCTGTTCCGCCAAAAGGAAGGAGACGGGGATTCCGCATATTCTGCCGCGGAAAAAGACACATTATAGGTGTACCTATATTTGATAAAGAGGTGATACAGATGGCTTTCTTTAACAAAGAAAAAGGAAAAAACAGCGATAAAAACAAAAACGTCATTCAAGGCGCGCTTGAAGACGCCGGTGCAGCTCTGAAAGACGATCCGCTTCAAGAAGCTGTTCAAAAGAAAAAAAACAACCGCTGACCATATAAGACGGGTAGGGCGAACGCTCTATCCGTTTTCATCTAATTTTTCCCTTTGACAGATCTTTTTATCTCTGATAACCTCTGAGTAGAATTGAATGATAAAAATCCTCACTCTTTCTCGGTGAGGTAGAGGTTGCGCTTGATGATGAGTCGCACATGCCAGGCTGATAGGGGCCGTAAAACATGTGTTAAAGGCATCAGCGCCGAAGTGTAAAGAAAGCCGATCCTTCTTTATGCTGGGACTGTATCTGAATAAGTGCAGGACTGCCGCGTGCTTTTTCGCGGAGGGCTATCCGGAGATCAAGGGTGTGTGTGTTTCTTTAAGCATGGACTTTTGTTCAGGCTTTTTTTGCGTGTAAATATGATCTCGGGGTCTGGTCCGTACGAATGAACAACCAGGAGGTACAGGAATGGAACAGACGAAAAAATGGGGTTTTTGGTTATTAACGGCGTTTGTCGTAGGAAATATGGTAGGCTCGGGCATCTTTTCGCTTCCGAGTACGCTCGCAAAAATCGCGAGCCCGTTCGGCGCTACATCGGCATGGCTTTTAACGGGAGCCGGTGTGTTAATGATCGCGCTGGTCTTCGGCCACTTATCCATCCGCAAGCCTGAGCTGACGGCGGGGCCGCAAAGCTATGCGCGTGCGCTGTTCAGCGATCGGAAAAAAGGGAATGCAGCGGGCTTCACGATGGTCTGGGGCTACTGGGTGGCGAGCTGGATCAGCAACGTGGCGATCATCACGAGCCTTGCCGGATATTTAACATCATTTTTCCCGATTTTAACGGATAAGCGTGAAATGTTTTCGATCGGCGGTCAGGCGGTTACGCTCGGCCAGCTGCTGACGTTTGCCGTATGTACGGTTTTATTATGGGGCACTCACACGATTCTCGTCACCAGCATTAACGGTGCGAGTAAATTAAATTTCGTCACGACGTTTTCAAAAGTATTAGGATTTATCTTCTTTATCATTGCAGGTTTATTTGTGTTTCAAACGTCGTTTTTCGATCATTTTTATTTTCCGGTTCAAACAGGTCCTCACACAGTTGAGGGAATCGGCGGACAGATCCACAATGCGGCGATTTCAACATTATGGGCGTTCGTCGGAATTGAATCGGCAGTCATTTTATCCGGGCGCGCCCGTTCGCAGCGTGACGTGAAACGCGCCACCATTACCGGATTATTGATCGCGCTTGGCATCTATATCATCGTGACATTGATTACGATGGGCGTGCTTCCGCATGGTAAGCTTGTCGGCTCGGAAAAACCGTTTGTTGACGTATTGTACGCGATCGTCGGCAATGCGGGAAGCGTCATCATGGCGATTCTGGCGATTTTGTGTCTGTTCGGAACGATGCTCGGCTGGATTCTTCTCGGCTCTGAAGTTCCGTATCAAGCGGCGAAATCAGGAGACTTTCCCGCTGCTTTTGCAAAAACGAATAAACAGGGCAGCCCGGTTGTGTCGTTAATCGTAACGAACGTGATGTCACAGATCTTTATCTTTTCAGTTATTTCCCGGACGATCAGTGACGCGTTTACGTTTTTAACGACGGCGGCGACGCTCGCTTATCTGATTCCGTATCTCGTGTCAGCGTTTTACAGCCTGAAGCTCATTTTTACGGGTGAAACGTATGACGAGATAAAGGGTTCAAGAGTAAGAGACGGTATCATCGCCATCCTTGCCTGCATTTATTCTTTTTATGTCATTATTACCGGAACGGCCGATTTAACGACCTTTATTCTCGGTATCGGGCTGTTTTTCGTCGGTTTGCTGTTATATCCTTTCGTCTCAAAGAAATTTGCAAATAACAGACAATCGGTATGACAAAAAGACATCTCACGTCTGTGAGATGTCTTTTTTTGTTTGCGGCAGCTGATTACTTTTTGACGGCATGTATATAATGAATGGTCTCGAATGCGGTTAAATGGTCAGTGCGTCCGCTGAAAAAACGGTCATTGACGTCCGCCGGAGATAAATGTTCATAAATAAGCAGACCTGATGATTCTAATATTTTTTCGATTTCTTTATAACTGAAACACGATAACATCGGTTCTCCGCTTGCTGCAGCCATTTTCACCATGTTTTCCACTCTGTTTGACAGTCCTCTTTCTTCAAAGAGCGACTCATCTGCATAATCAAACACGATAGAGCTTCCTGGCGGGACTTCGGCAAATAATTGTGTGAGCAGGCGGGCGAGATGCTCTTTCGTAAGATAGTATGACACACCGAGCAGGCTGAAAAAGGTTTTTTGGCGTGAAAAACCTTCCTGATACAGACGGCTGAAAGAAAGCGAAGCGGCGAAGTCCATCGGTACAAAATGAAGATGATGGGAAATGTCGAGATTTAGATGTTTCAATCTGTTTATTTTGTCTTCCTGTGAAGCGGGATGATCGATTTCAAATATGTCTAAGGCGTTTGTCATCTCAGGATGCCTGAAACAGAAAGTATCCAGCCCCGCGCCAAGGATAACATACTGTTTGGCCCCGAGCTTCACTTCATTCAAAAGCACTTCTTCACAATATGCGGCACGGGCTAACGGTGTAGGAGACAGCTGTACTTGAGTCACCCATTTTAAGATGTCATTCGGTTGGCCTTGAAGCCTCTGTGCCATGTCTTTACTGAAAAATGATATACCTTGAATCAGATGATCGCGGATGTCCGAATGCTCTTTTTCGGAAATCAGATCTTGTGCCATAAAATCACCAAATATCACCGGGGTGTCGTATTTACTGTGGTACGCCCTTCCGAAAGCGGACAGCAGGGAAGTCATACTCGCCTTGTTTTCTTTCATATAAAGATCCTCCGTTATTTACATCAATCTCCGGCCGGGAGAATCTTATTATACATGTTAATCCAAAAATGTAAATTATAGCATAAATAAATTTTTTTGTCAAGTTTTAAGCGTAATAAAAAGCCGCTGTGACAGCGGCTTCGGGGTTACTTTGTTAAGCTTTTTGTGATGTAGTCGAGCTGGCCTTCAAGTGAGATCGGGTCTGAGAAATAGAAGCCGATCGGATCAATGCGGTAGACATGGTTTTGTTTGACGGCATCGAGGTTCTTCCAGATTGAGCTGTCAAGCACGCCTTTGTCGTCACCGCCGGCCTGCCATGGCCCCATAAAGATGTAGTCTCCCGCGAAGTCAGGCAGTTTCTCGAGTGAAATGCTGGCGTAGCCCGGCCCTTGATTAATGGCTTTTTCCTGCGTCAGTTTTGTGGCCTTCAGCCCGAGTTTGTCATAAATGATGCTTCCGCCGCGGCCGAAGTCTTTACCGAATACATAGATGTCTTTTCCGTTTGTCTGCATGATGGAGATGGTTTTTGACCCGACCGCTTTTTGAACCTTTGTTTTAGCGGCAGCGGTTTTCTTGTCCCATTCAGCCAGCCATTTGTTTGCTTTATCTTCAGTGCCTGTCATTTTCGCAAACTCTTTGAATTGATCAATGTTGCTGAGCTTGTCATATTTAATGGCGATGGTCGGCGCGATTTTTTCCAGTTTTTCAATATCGGCGCCTTGTGTCGTCCAGACCACGATTAAATCCGGCTTTAAGTCAATGATTTTTTCAACGGACGTGCCGTCGCCGATGTTTGTCACACCTTTTGTTTTCCCTTTGTAATAAGGGTTTTTAAATACGTTTTGCGGCGCGCCGACAACATTGATGCCGAGCTGTTTAAAGTCGCCGTAGTAGCCGTCAGCCATGACGACGACCCGTTTCGGGTGCTTCGGAATTTTAATATTGCCGTTTTCGGCTTTATACGTGATGGTTTCTTCTTTTTCAGAAGAACCTTTCGTGTCTGAAGAATTGCCGCATGCGGCCAAAGCGGCGATGAGCAGCATGGCAATCAGCGCTGCGCCGATTTTCTTGTATGTATGGAACATCTGACATTCCTTCTTTCATGAAAATTAGTGATAAAGAGAATCATTATCAGTGTGATTATATCACTGCTTTCATAGAGAAGCACGCTCTTTTTTAAGAAAAACTTTCTTTTTTTATATGAAATTAGGTCTATTAAAAGAGAAGATAAAAGTGCTATACTGAAACAAGTCATTGATAATCATTATCATTACCATTCTTGTTTTGAGAAAGGAAGAACGAGTGTTGGGTCTATTGAAAAAGAAACAGACAATGACGGCTCTAGGGGCATCAGGGAGTGAAATCCAGTGGACGGCGCGTTCATTCAGAGCGGCTGTGCTGCTGTGTGCCGGGATTGCGGTTTTATTGATCGGCGCGGCCCTGTCTGTTTCCATCGGAGCTGCCGATATTCATCTGCGGACGGTGTGGGATGCTCTCTTTCACTTTCAGCCGCAAAATACATCTCATCAAATCATACGCGATCTGAGGCTGCCGAGAACCGCCGCCGCCGCGCTCGTCGGGGCTTTTTTAGCTGTGTCCGGGGCGATTATGCAGGGGCTGACGCGGAACCCGCTTGCTGAGCCTTCGATTATGGGCGTGACGTCGGGGTCAGGATTTGCGATCGCATTGGCGTTTGCTTTTTTTCCGGGCCTGTCTGCGGCGGGACTTGTTTTGTGGTCCTTCGCGGGAGCGGGAATCGGAGCGCTTATTGTGTTTGGCATCGGCCTGTTTTCAAAAGGCGGTCTGACACCGGTGAAGCTCGCGCTGGCCGGTACGGCAGTCGGCTATTTCTTAACGGGGCTTTCAAGCGCGATTGCGATCCGTTTTGATGTCGCCCAGGATGTGAAGTTCTGGTACGCCGGAGGAGTCGCTTCCGTGAAATGGGAAGGCGTGCAGCTGCTGTTGGCGGTCGGGGTTATCGGACTTTTGCTGGCATTTCTGATTGCGCGCTCAGTGACGGTGCTGAGCTTGGGTGAGGAGCTGGCCAAAGGGCTCGGGCAGTACACATCGCTTGTGAAAGTAATCGGAATGTTTGTCGTTGTCCTCTTGACGGGGGCTTCAGTCTCAGTCGCCGGAGCCATTTCTTTTATCGGCTTGGTGATTCCGCATATCACCCGATTTTTAGTCGGGGTAGATTACAGGTGGATCATTCCCTGTTCGGCGGTATTCGGCGCCGTTCTGTTAGTCTTCAGTGATATTGCCGCAAGACTCGTCAATGCGCCGTTTGAAACACCGGTCGGCGCTTTAACCGCCCTTATCGGCGTTCCCTTTTTCTTTTATTTGGCGCGCAGGGAAAGGAGAGGGCTGTAATGAATGTAAAATCGAAAAAACCGCTGGCGGTCATGGCCGTTACGTTTTTGCTCATATGCATCGTCTTTTTTATCAGCTTAAACATGGGCGTGATCCGGATTGCGCCTCTTGATACGCTACGTGTCTTTTTCGGACAGGGGGATGCCCGGGATCAGCTCGTTTTATTTGAATTCAGACTGCCGCGCATGGTGCTGTCATTGCTGGTCGGCGCCGGAATCGCAGTTTCAGGCGCGATTTTTCAAAGCGTGTCTCAAAATGACTTGGCGGAGCCGGGCATTCTCGGGATTAACGCCGGGGCGTCTTTGGCGGTCGTTTTGTTTATCTTCTTTTTCCAAGGATCAGCTGCTGATTTAAGCATGGCCGGTACATGGCTGCTTCCGGTGAGCGCTTTAGCGGGGGCTTTTCTGGCTGCGCTGCTCATCTATGTTCTGGCTTGGAAAAAAGGCGTTTCACCTGTCCGGCTCGTTTTGGTCGGGATCGGCGTCAATGCGGGGTTTAATGCGCTGCTCTTGATTTTTCAGCTGAAAATGGACCCGCGGGATTTCATGCAGGCGCTTGTATGGATTTCCGGTTCGATTTGGAACGCCAATTGGAAAATGGTGCTGTCCATTTTGCCGTGGCTGCTGGTTCTTTTACCGTTCAGCCTCTATAAAGCCAGGTATTTAAATGTGCTCCAGCTCGGTGATCAGCTGGCGGCGGGGCTTGGCACCCGGGTTGAAAAGGAGCGGCGCGTTCTGCTGATGTGCGCCGTTGCCCTGACCGCGTCATGTGTTGCGGCAGCCGGCGGAATCGCTTTTCTCGGACTCATTGCGCCGCATTTGGCCAGAAGGCTTACCGGACCGCGCCACCAGACGCTTATCCCGGTTTCGGCTTTAATCGGAGCATTTTTATTTCTGCTTGCCGATACGCTGGCGAGAAATGTGCTTGCACCGTCCGAAGTTCCCGTCGGCCTGGTGATTTCCGTGCTCGGAGCGCCGTATTTTGTATATTTGCTGATGAAAACGAAATAGAGGAAGGAGACTGCCGCGATGAACTCATTATCGGCGGAACAGCTTACTGTCGGTTATGGCGACCGTTTGATAGCGAAAGAATTGGATATCGCCATCCCGAAAGGAAAAATTACAACACTGATCGGTCCGAACGGCTGCGGAAAATCGACGGTTCTCAAAACGATGTCAAGAATCATGAAACCGAAATCCGGCGCCGTCTATTTAAACGGACAGGCGATCATGCAAAAATCCACGAAAGACATCGCCAAGGAAATGGCAATTCTTCCGCAGACGCCTGAAGCGCCGAGCGGGCTGACGGTGTACGAACTTGTTTCTTACGGCAGGTTTCCGCATCAGTCCGGAATGGGCCGTTTGAGTGATAAAGACCGTGACATGATCAAATGGGCGCTGGAAGAGACGGGGATGGCCGAATTTTACGACCGGCCGATCGAAGCGCTTTCCGGGGGGCAGCGGCAGCGTGTGTGGATCGCCATGGCGCTCGCTCAAGAAACGGAGCTGCTGCTTCTTGATGAACCGACCACTTATTTAGATCTCGCCCATCAGCTTGAAATTTTGCAGCTGCTGGACAAATTAAACAAGGAGCAGGGCCGCACCATTTTAATGGTCATTCATGATCTGAACCATGCCGCCCGTTTTTCCCATTACATGATCGCCCTGAAAAAAGGGCGCGTCATCAAGGAAGGAACGGCGGAGGAAGTCATGACTCCCGGCATATTGAAAGACGTTTTTCAAATTGACGCACAGATTGTAAAAGATCCGCGCACGAACAAACCGGTCTGCTTAACCTACGATTTAATCCGGCATGAAAGCGCAACGGTATGATGAAAAAAAACGCAGAGCCATTCCGGCCTGCGTTTTTTTATTGCGCCCGGGTCTGCTTTTCTCCGGAGACGCATTTATCCAAAACGAAAAAAACCCCCGCCACAATCAGCTCCTCCGTCGTTGACAGCCAAATCTTTTCAATCAGTTTATCCGTCGTATACGCGGTCATCCAGAGGAACAGCAGCTGAACGGTGCTGGCTAAAAGGAGAAAAGGCAGCCTGCCCGTCCCAAAAAAGGTAAAGCTATGTATCATCAGCCGCTCAAGCGGTTCAAAACATAAACCGAGAAGAATAAAAAGCACGGAAAAAAGCAGGACGTACGCCATCGATCCGTAGCTCGTCCCGGCTAATGAAAATACGGCCATCATCACGATGAAATACCCGAATAATACGGCAGCGGCTGCCAGGGCATACCGGAGCACCTGAAGAAAAAACATTTTCGTCCCGTTTTGATTGATCATCTGTTCAGCTCCTTTTCACACAGAGGAGACTTGCAGAGACGGAACTCTGCAAGCCGGTGTGTATCTTCAGCATTTCTTTTTGACGACAGGGTGTTTCTCTTTCGAAAGAATATCCGTAAAGTCTTTGCCCAGATCCAGATGCTGCTGGACGAATTTCTCAGGAAGCATGGCAAGCCATTGGTTCAGGGACACATCGGCATAGTGGTCATCCTTGAAGATTTCCAGGAAGACGAGCGGCTCATCTCCCAAATTCTCCACATAGTGGCCCATTGCGAACGGAACGTAACCGACATCCCCGGCCTGATAGTTAAATGTTCTTGCATGGCCGTCCGATGCAAAAACCGTCATCCGCCCTTTACCGGAAATATAATACTGCCATTCATGCGTGTTCGGATGCCAGTGCAGCTCTCTCATTGCGCCCGGTTCGACCACGACAAGCGCTGAAGCGATCGTTTTGGACACTTTGAAGTTTGTGGAATCCGCGATATATACTTTGCCGCCATCCGTCTCAGCAGTCGGACCTTCATCCAGCAGGCGGTAAGTGAACGGATAAGGCACTTCACCGTTCGGGCCTTCCACAATGTCATCTTTCAGCTTCCCGGGAACCGGCTCTTCAAAGATATATTTTTCTTTCCCGGGCAGGCCGGCGAGGTCTTTTTCTGAAACCCCGAAGTTGCTGGCAATGACATCAAGCGGTGTGTGGGCAAGCCAGTCAGTCACTTGGAATGTGCTGTTTTCTGAGAAAGAACCGTCATCAAAAACCAAGAGGAATTCACAGCCTTCTTTCAGCGCCTGAATGGAGTGCGGCAGGCCTGACGGGAAGTACCACAGATCTCCTTCCTTCACGTCATCGATAAAACTGCGTCCCTGTTCATCAACAATCGTGACCCGCGCTTTGCCCGTCAGCATATATGCCCATTCCGCTTCTTTATGCCAGTGCAGCTCACGGATGGCGCCCGGTTTTAAACGCATGTTGACAGATGCCAGATTCTCAGAAATCGGCAGCTCGCGAACGGTCACCTCACGCGCGTATCCGCCCTTTTCCAGCCGGTTGTGCACATCTGAGAAAGAGAATTTCATATTATCCACTGTGCCGTGATCCGTTTCCGGCGGCGTCAGCATATCCGGATTTTGGCGGTCTCTTTCAAGGTTGCGCGGAATCGTGACGGTCGCCCCTTTGTCTCCTCTGATCGGCTGCGGGATATTGCAGTTGTTTTCTTTTGACATGTAAATCGTCTCCTCTCAAGCTTTGTTTTTTCAGAAAGAGAATGTGAAAGGCCTTTCGTTTTCCCTTCTGCTTTGTTAAGTGATGCGTTCCGATGAAAAGTCAACTTCGTGTGAAAATTAATTTTTCATTTTCTGATCTTTCAGTTCCGTCATCAGTTCGATCAGGGCGTCAAACTTCTTCTCAAACCGTGTGAGAAGATACATGGCAATCAGAGCCGGAAAGCCGAGATTGCCGAGCTGTCTGACCGCTTCTTCTATAAAAACCTGATCCATTATCAGCCACCTCCTGACTTGACCTGCAGTCATGTATATAAGTGAAAGAAAGAGCGGCTCCTGTAAACCTGATATCCCGGTTGAGGGTCTTTTTTTTGTTCCGGCAAATCCGGGACATAAGGAGTGCGGAATCTTAGTCGGAAAGGAGTAGTTTACTTTTTTTTGCTTTCTTTCATTTAATTTAAATAGGGGGCGGTTTTATGGACTATCAAGTTCTTTTACGGTCAAAATGCAAGGAAATTATGAAACATCCGATCGTTAAACATTTTTTAAGTGACCCAAAGCATTACGAGAAATTTAAAAATGTGCTGGAACATTCAGACGAGAAGGATGCAAAATCACTGGACGACCATTTTAAACAGTTTTATAAGGAAATCCGGATCATCAAATATATGAACTCTATGATCCGGATTTTCTCCATCGATTTTGACAAGCGCATCCGTAAAAATCAGAAGCGCTATCCGCTGACGGTGGATCAGCCGGAGGGAGGTGAAGCGCTTCCCTATGAAATGGGAAAAGATGCGTATGAAGAGTTTCTGCGGAAGCAGGGGGATTTGAGCCAGCATGTCCAAAACCGTGATTTATACGAAGCGCTTCAGACGTTAACCGATAAACAAAAAAGCGTGCTGACGAATATTTATCTTCACGGAGCGACGATGAAGGAGATTGCCGAGTCGCTGGGTGAATCACGGCAGAACATTTCCAATATTCATAAAAAAGGGCTCGACAATCTCAGAAAGCAGCTGGACAAGCAAAAAAAGGGGGAAAATAAGCAGTGAACGGGCCATTTGACTTCAACAAAGAGAACACAGATACCGACGAAATGGAGCTTTTGATTTCGCGTTTTTCGCCAATGATAAAAAAAAAACTGAGCAATACATCATACCAGGAAAGAGAAGATCTTGAACAAGAATTGAAGATTAAGATCGTTGAAAAAGCGGACATGCTGTTATGCCAGGAAGTGCCGGGTTTTTGGGAATTTATACTTCATCTTATAAATGAAAGCTCCTGACAAAAGCGGCGGAATGATGGATATTCCGCTCTGACAACGTGAGAAAAACGAGAAGAGATGTCCGGTCTCGTTTTTCTTTTCTGTTTCCCCGCAAGACCTCCGCACTAAAAAGGTACCAAATCTTATCCATATAATGATATGATGAAAAAAACAAAGAGAAAGGAACGTCCAAGGTGGAAAATGCGTCAATTTTAATTGTAGACGATGAGAAGGCGATCGTTGATATGGTCAAACGCGTTCTCGTCAAAGAAGGCTATCACAACATTAAGACAGCCGGAAGCGCTGAGGAAGCGATCGAGTTTGTTAAACATGAAACCGCGGATCTGCTCGTGCTGGATGTGATGATGGAAGGCATGTCCGGTTTTGAAGCATGCACCGAAATCCGGAACTATACCGACGCTCCGATCTTTTTTCTGACCGCCCGTTCTTCTGATGCGGATAAGCTGTCAGGATTTGCATTGGGAGCTGACGATTATATAACAAAGCCGTTTAATCCGCTCGAATTGGCGGCGCGGATCAGAGCGACGTTAAAGAGAACCTATAAGCGCGAAGAGAAAACGGCGGTAAAGACGTATTCATACAGTCATTTTTCCTATTCACCGCAAAACGCCGAGCTGATCGTCGGGGGAGAGCCCGTCAGCTGCTCCGCACAGCTTCTGCAATTGCTTCAATATTTCTGTGAACACCCTGATGTGGTGCTCTCAAAAGATCAGATCTATGAAAAAGTATGGGGATATCCGTCTTACGGCGACAACAACACCGTCATGGTGCATATCCGCAAGCTCAGAGAAAAAATTGAAAAAGACCCCAGCAATCCGTCTTATATTGTAACGGTGCGCGGCCTCGGTTATCGGTTTATTCCCGATCAAGGAGAAAAAGGAACCCGCTCATGAGAATGCGCGGAAAATTTCTGCTCCACTTTTTCGGACAGCTGCTGCTTGTCATCCTGCTGATGTCCGTTTTGGCCGTCGCTTCTTTCTTCTATTTGGATTGGCGTTTCAGCGAAGCGGAAGCCAATGCGGGACTGACCAAAGCGACCGCGGACTCGTTTGAAGCGTGGCTTGATAAAAATGAAGACGGCACATGGGATGTCGATGAGTTTTTAAAGATGTCGGTCCGAAAGCAGAAGGGCTGGCTGCAGATCATTAATGACAATGAAAAAACGGACTACGCGTACAGAGTGCCGAAAGACGTCCCGAGCCATTACAGCAGAAAAGATCTCTTATCCATTTACCAGTACCGGAATTTTGACAACTACAAGCTGAATTACTGGACGGTCACGATAAATGATGAGACCTATTTGATTCTGTTCGGCTGGAAATCCGCCAGTGAGCAGCTTCTCACTTACATCGAATCACAGGAGCCATCCCTTGCTTCCCTTTCTCAATATAAAAAAAGCACGGTTGATTATATTAAACGGGAAAAAGGGGCGGTCTACCTTCTCGAAGACAGAGGCAGACTGCTCGGGGATATCAACAGCACGAAAAAAGAACGGAACACCGTCAATGAGCTTGAATTGCTGAAATACAGTTCCAAGCCGTGGAATTACAAACGGGAAATTTCTTTTAAAAGACTAGATAAAACGAAATGGATGGTCGCGTCGGTGCCGAACCCCGTGTACATCCCCGATCACGAGTTTAACAAATCATTTTTGAGAAATGTGATGAAAACCCTCTTCCTCTTGATCGGAATCTTAGTATTTATGATCTGCATCTTGACCATCTGGTACTCTTTCCGTTTCGGCTGGCCGCTGTTTCATACCATCAAATGGCTTGTCAATTTATCAAAGGGCCGGCTTGAAGAGCCGAAGAACCGCAAAGGACAGCCGGTCAGCAAAAACAAAAAAGGCAAAACAAAACAGCCGTTCCGCTTTTTCGCCGAGATTTTCGAATCGATGGATCAGCTGACAGACACGCTGAAGCGGGATAAGAAAAACAGAGAAAAAATCCAGGCGACAAGGGAAGAATGGATCGCCGGGCTGAGCCATGACTTAAAAACCCCGCTGAGCACGATTTACGGCTACAGCATGATGCTCGAATCGCAGCAATACGACTGGACCCCGGAAGAAGTCAAAGAAATGGGACAGATCGTCCGGGAAAAATCAGAATATATGTCCAAGCTGATTGAGGACTTAAACTTAACATACCGCCTCAAAAACGCGGCCCTCCCGATCGAACGGCGGCTTATCAACGTCGTGCCGTTTATCAGAAACGTCACGAACGATTTCACGAAAAACACGTTCTCGGAAGGCTATGACATCGCCTTTGAAACCAAAAAGGAAGACATTCTTTTCGCCATTGATGAAGCGTGGTTCCGCCGTATTCTGGAGAATCTGCTGGCAAACGCGGTTAAGCATAATAAGAAAGGGACCGCCATTCGGGTCGTGCTTGAGGAATCAGCCGAACAGCTCATTCTGAAAGTGAAAGATAACGGAAGAGGAATGGACGATGAAACGATTCACCAGCTGTTTAACCGTTATTACCGGGGAACGAATACGAAGGGACCGTCAGAAGGAACGGGACTCGGACTCGCCATTGCCAAGGAGCTGGTACACCTTCATAACGGAACCATCCATGTCAACAGCAGAATCAGCGCCGGAACGGTGATTACGATTCTTTTTAAAAAAGATTAAGTTTGGACGCCGCTTTGTCGGGAATAACAATAGAAGACTGACAAGCAAAAGAGGTGTTCACATATGGAAGCAGCATTACGAGCAGATACGAGAGCAGTTATCGGAGAAGGCCCTTTATGGGACAAGGATAAGCAATGCCTGTACTGGGTGGATATACTGGGCAGCCAGCTGCATATCTTCACTCCGGCTGACGGAATCAACCGCTCCGTTAAATTCAAATCATTTGTCACGGCTCTGGCCTTATATTCAAAGGAAGAGCTGGTGATGACGATGAAAGACGGGTTTTACCTGTACAATCTTCGGGAAGACACATTGACGAAGATGAAGCAGCCGAAAGACATGCGGGAAGATATCCGTTTCAATGACGCAAAATGCGACCCGTCCGGCAGATTATGGGCGGGAACGACGAGCATGGAAGGCAAAGAAGAGGAGGCTTCGCTGTACCGTCTGAATACGGACGGCAGCCTTGCCAAAATAAAAGACCAGGTCTCCACCTCGAACGGTTTGGATTGGGATCGGGACCGAAACCTGATGTACTATATCGATACTCCGACGCAGGAAATCGTCTGTTATTCATATGATCCTGAAACCGGAGCCGTATCAGATCCGAAAACGGTCTACCGCTTTCCGGAGTCGCAAGGATCTCCCGACGGAATGACCATTGACCGTGACGGAATGCTGTGGGTGGCTCTGTTCGGAGGCGGCCGTGCCGTCCGGATTGACCCGTTTTTGCATAAGGAAATTGCATCTATCGAAGTTCCGGCGAAATACGTCACCTGCTGCGCGTTCGGAGGCAGAGACTTGAACACGTTATACATTACGACCGCGACGGAAAAATTGACGGAAGCCGAAAGACTTGAGCAGCCGCATGCGGGCGGCCTGTTTTCAGCAGAGCTTGAGACGGGCGGCTGGGAGCCGGTTCCGTTTGCAGGCATGGTGTAAAAAAAAGCCCTGGCATATGGGGAAGTTCCCATTGTGCCGGGCTTTTTTGTGTTAAATGGAGCGGATGATGCCGCCTTCAACCCGCTGTGCGGTGCCATTAATGGCAGAAGCCGCTGATGAAGCGAGAAATACAATCGTATTGGCGACTTCTTCCGGGGTTGCATAGCGCTGAATCAAAGATGTCGGCTCATTCACTTTAAAATAATCCCGGACGAAGCTGTCTGTGTCTTCTCCGGCAGCCTTTGCGGCTCCTTCCATGTAAGAAGCGACGCCTTCGGTCCATGTCGGTCCCGGCAGCACGGAGTTGACCGTGACATTTGTGCCTTTCGTCATTTCCGCCATTCCCCGGGACAAGCTGATTAACGCCGTTTTCGTCATTGAATACGGAATCATTTGCGCAAGCGGTTTGACACCGGCTTCACTGGAGATGTTCAGAATCCGTCCGCTGTTTCTCTCGAGCATTTGCGGCAGAAAACGCCGGCACAGGCGCACGGCGCTCATAACATTCACTTCAAAATACCGGGTCCATTCGTCATCAGATACCTCAGCGAAGTCTTTTACTTCAAAAAAACCGAGATTATTGACGAGAATATCGACTTCCCCGATTACACCTGCGCGCTTGATCAAGTCATCCGCCTCATCCTGACGCGATAAATCCGCAGCGATGCCGTGGACCGTTCCGTAAGCGGAAAGCTCCTCAACCGTCCGTTCCACAGTTTCTTTTTTTCTTCCGTTTATAATCACCTCGGCGCCTTCGGCTAAAAAGCTTTTTGCCGCGGCTTTTCCGATGCCTGAGGTTGATCCTGTAATCAACACGAGCTTTCGTTCAAGCTGTAATTCCATGATAATCCTCCTTTTTACACCATTGTGTAACAGTATACATGATGAATTTTAGTGTGTACGAACAATTTGCTTTCATGCAAAAAGGCCGGATATACAAGCCTTAAAGACTTATAGTATAATTACTGCGAAAAAAGGATACGAATGTCAAAGAGACAATCGTTTACCATAATCAGGGGGAGTTAAAAGAATGAAGAAGATCACTGCCGTCTGGGCGGCGCTCTTGGTCACCGCCTTTGTGATCGCCGGCTGTTCCGGCGCACAGGAAGAAGGAAGCGCGGCCAAACAAAAAGCTGTCTCAACCGAAGCATTCCCGGTAACCATTAAGGATGCCGCGAACGAAAAAGTAACCATAAAGCAGGCACCGGAAAAAATCGTTTCCCTCATGCCGAGCAATACGGAAATTACATACGCGCTCGGACTGGGAGATAAGGTCGCAGGCGTTACGACAAATGATACATATCCGAAAGAAGCGGTAAAAAAACCGAAAGTCGGAGATATGAATGTGAACGCTGAAAAAGTCATCGCGCTGAAGCCGGATCTCGTGCTTGCCCACGCGTCCTCTATGTCCGCTTCCGCCGATGCGATGAAGCAGCTGAAAGATGCGGGCATCACCGTCTTAACGGTCAATGATGCGCAATCGTTCCAAGACGTGTACAAATCAATCAGCATGATCGGAAAAGCGGCCGGCAAAGAAAAGCAGGCGGATAAGCTGATCAAATCGATGAAATCCGACCTTTCCGGCATAGAAAAGAAAGCGGCGGCCATTTCTGAAAAAGACGAAAAGAAAGTATTCGTCGAAGTGTCTCCTGACGGCTACACGACGGGGAAAGGCACGTTTATGAACGAAATGCTTAAAGATATACACGCGAAAAATGCTGCCGGCAGCCAGACCGGCTGGGTGCAATTGACGGATGAAGCGATTGTCAAAATGAATCCGGACGTCATCATTACGACAGACGGCGTAAAGGCCGCTGAAGTGGAAAAACGCGCCGGCTGGGGTACCGTCAATGCGGTCAAACACCACAATGTCTATTCTGTTGATCCCGACCTTGTCACACGCTCAGGCCCGCGCCTTGTCAAAGGGGTCGAGAAGCTTGCAGAAAGCGTTTATCCTGAAACGTTTAAAAAGTAACCGGCCGCTGGCCTACACGGTCAGCCTGCTGTTTTTAGCCGTTTGTACGGCACTCGGCATTTCAATCGGCAGTCTGCATATTCCTTTATCCGACGTTTTTTGGATCGGGATCGGCCGGACATCCTCGGCTGACCCTATGAATGTAAATATTATGATGAATATCCGCCTGCCGAGAGTCGTTCTGGCTGCTCTTGTCGGAGCCGCGTTATCCATTGCGGGAGCGGCGTTTCAGGGACTTCTGAAAAATCCGCTCGCCGACCCTTATACACTCGGGATATCTTCGGGAGCCTCGGTGGGAGCCGTTATCACCTTGTTTTTCGGCATTCAGATTCCCGTCATCGGCCGGTTCACACTACCGGTTGTCAGCATCGCCGCAGCCATTGCGGTCATGGCGGCGGTTCTGTTTTTCAGCCGCCTCGTTCATGCGTCGATGTCGGTTTCGACGCTCATTTTGACAGGCATCATCATGAATTCTTTTCTCGGGGCTCTCATATCGCTTGTGATCGCTTTAACGGGCAATGATCTGCTCCCGATTGTCCGCTGGCTGTTAGGAAGCGTGTCAATGAGGGGCTGGGGCTATGTCGCGCTGTTTCTGCCTTTTTTTCTGGCCGGGACGGCGCTTCTGCTTATCAATGGCAGAGAATTAAACATTATGACTTATGGAGAAGAAAAGGCAAGGCTGTTAGGCGTCAGTACGGGAAAAAGAAAATGGCTGATGATCGCCGCCGGATCTCTGCTGACGGGAGGAGCGGTTGCCGTCTCGGGGACGATCGGATTTGTCGGCCTTGTCATTCCCCACGTGACACGGCTTTTATGGGGAACGGATCATCGCCATTTACTGCCGCTGTCAGCATTGACGGGCGCCGGTTTTCTCATTTTGGCGGATTTGTTTTCCCGCACCGTCATTGAGCCTGTCGAATTGCCGATCGGCATTATGACGGCTTTGGCGGGAGCGCCTGTGTTTGCCTTGATTCTGCTTCGCCAGCATCATGGAGGGAAACGCTTATGATCAGGGTGAGCAGCCTGTCCGGCGGGTACGGAGGCCGGATGATTGTGGAAGATGTCAGCTTTACCGCCGGAAAAGGTGAATTTGTCGGCATACTCGGTCCGAACGGCTCGGGAAAAACAACGCTGATGAAATTGCTGACGGGAATGCTCTCTCCGTCAAAAGGCGAGGCGCTCGTCGCAGGCAGGCCCGTCGGCGGATACAAGCCGCGGGAGCTTGCGAAAATCATGGCCGTTTTGCCGCAGCATACGGAGCAAGCCTTTACATTTTCCGTTAAGGAAACAGTGTCCTTCGGCAGATATCCGTATCAAAAAGGACTCTTCAGACAGATGGATCAACATGATGACGAAGACATTGTCCGGGAAGCGATGGAAATGACGGGCATCGACCGATATGCGCAGCAATCCGTCCGCAATCTGAGCGGCGGGGAGCGGCAGCGCGTCTTTCTGGCGCAGGCGCTGGCTCAGCAGCCTGAGGTGCTGTGTCTGGATGAGCCGACGACCTTTCTTGATCTCAAATATCAGAAAGACCTGCTTGATACGGTGAAGCGGTTGACGAGAGAAAGAGGCCTGACGGTCATCAGTATTTTTCACGACCTAAACGCCGCAGGCCAATATTGTGATCAGCTCCTGATGATGAAAGACGGACGCGCTTTTCCGAAGCAGACGCCGGATCAGGCTTTGAAAAAAGAGACGATTGAAGACATTTACGGCATCACCGTCAGCGCTGTTGCCCAGCAATCGTCACCGAAACCGCTGATCGCTTTCATGCCGGAAGCGCAGGAGGAAAGAGAGCCTGTCAACGTTCCGTTCGCCTCTCTGATAAACAAAAGCGGAAATACCGTAACGCTTCATACAGAACGGCCGTTCAGAATGTTGTCAACCGCATCTGACGGCCCGGGCTTTTCGTGGAGCCGCCGGCTTTCCGGCTCAGCGGCCGCTGGTTTGATCTGCCGTACGTTTGATTCGGTCACAATTGCCGTGACTGCGCAGCATACCGTTTGGGTGCTGATCAGCGGACGTTTATCGGAACAGGGATTTGTACGGCTGTTAACGGCAGCGGCTGAAGCGAGAATGCAGGCTCTTTCCGGCAGACAGGCAAAAGGCGACATTGTCATTTGCGCCTTGCAGACAGGAGAGGCGATGGATGTCCCTCACGCGGAAAGAGCCGTCAGAAGAGGAACCGCGGCATGTGTAAAAGCGGCGGAAGAAGGAGGAATACAACGATGAAGCTGTATACGAAAACCGGTGATAAAGGACAGACAAGCCTGATCGGCGGCAGAACGGATAAAGACAGTCTGCGGGTTGAAAGCTACGGGACGATTGATGAGCTGAACAGCTTTATCGGGCTTGCGCTTGCGGAGCTTGATGATTGTGAGAATTGCGGTGATGTGAAAGCCGAACTCCGAAACATTCAGCATGAGCTGTTTGACTGCGGCGGCGACTTGGCGACGGTCACTGAACATAGAAGCTATACATTAAGAGAGACATCTATTTCCGCATTGGAGGACTGCATAGACCGTTACACGGCTGAAG
Source organism: Bacillus sp. Pc3 (assembly GCF_000815145.1). NCBI lineage: Bacteria > Bacillati > Bacillota > Bacilli > Caryophanales > Bacillaceae > Bacillus > Bacillus sp. Pc3. Next base: position 2,859,722 of record NZ_CP010406.1, read on the forward strand.
CGCCCCCGCTTGAGAAATTTATTCTTCCGGGCGGGCATAAGGCGGCTGCTCAGCTTCACATCGCGCGGACCGTCACGAGACGGGCTGAGCGTCTCATCGTGAAACTCGGCAAAACAGAAGAGATAAATGATACGGTGATGCGTTACTTGAACCGCCTGTCTGATTATTTTTTCGCGGCGGCAAGAGCAGTTAACGCAAGACAGGGCGTTCAGGATATAGAGTATGAAAGAAGCGCCGCGGTATTCCGTGATGATGAATAATGTTTTGTTCAGCCGGCAGCAGCAAGCCGGCTGTTTTTTTTATAGAGATATCCATCAATTGAACCTTTATTGACAGGAGGAAAATGTATCTTATGCATTATTGACTGAAAAATTAAAAAATGAGATATTATAAGAAACATTGTAAAATAATGGGGGATTTGATAGATGGATACATATAATAAGAGCGAGAGCATCTGGAATAAAAATTTCACCCTTCTGTTTATCTCAAGGCTGGTTAAATTGTCAGGCGACGGTTTTGCCTTTAATTCCATTCTGTGGTTTTTGATTTTTGACGGGGAAGGCGCGATCGGCACGTCCCTGCTCATTGCGGTCACGTTCCTTCCGGAGGCGATGCTGGCGCCGATTACCGGGCCTTTTATGAAGCAGCATACGCTGAAATTCTGGATGTATTTCTCCGACCTGACGCGCGCGGCGGTCGTGTTGATCATTCCGGTCTGTTACTTTAACGGTTTTTCTCCTTTATGGTTTGTCATGCTTCTCATGATTGTGCATTCAGCCACGGGAGCCGCTTATAATCCTGCATCTATCTCATTGATCCCCAATATTGTCAGAGAAAACAGCCTGCAGAAAGCGAATGCGGTCATCCAGTCATCAGGCCAGATCGTCAGGCTTGCCGCCATTACGCTGAGCGGGGTGTTCTTAACATTTATCAGTCCCGCTTATTCTTTGTTTATCGCTCTTATATTCTATCTTCTATCAGGTTTTCTCGTACTCTTTATGTCATACCAAGTCCAGCATGCCAAACAGGATACAGTCGCCGTCAGACAGCGCGGGACGTATTTCGGAAGGCTCAAACGGGGTTTCGTTCTTGTCAGGAAACACCAGATTTTATACCCGCTCGCCATCTATTGTATCTTCATGAATTTTGCGGCCGCTCCGTGGGAGGCGCTCTCTGCCGTTTATGTCGCCGAAGATTTAAACATGCCGCCGATCATCTACTCGCTTTTGAAAGCGACAGGCACGGGCGGAGCCTTTTTAATGGGTTTTATTTTGGCTAAGGTGAAGGTGAACAAATACGGTCTCCTGTTTGTGTCAGCGGGAATCATAGAAGGAGCGGCATTTTTCATCACCGGCCTCAACACTTTTCTGCCGCTCGTCTTCCTCGCCGCGTTTGCGTTCGGATCTGCCGTCAGCGCGATTAATGTGCCGGAATATACGATTATTCAGACGTCTGTGGACCATGATGACCAGCCGCAAGTCTATGCCGTCATCCATATGATCTCAAACATATCCATTCCGCTCGGCGCGGTTCTTTGCGGATACGCGGCTAACGCCTTCGGTCCCGGAAAAGTCATTGCCGCCGGCGGTCTCGTTGAAGTCCTGTCCGGTCTCGGAATATTGTTCTTTACGAAGCTGGCCAAAGCCGAACGCTCAGATCTCATCAGGGAAAAAGAAGCGAGCATCAGAATATAGATTTTTCGTGAAACGCCCTGTGCCGTCCGGTGCAGCGGCGTTTTTTTATGCGAAGGTCCGGGGGCTTATACGACTCCGGTCTGATATGAAAATCAATCTCTGACTCGTTTTGCCGGCCGCGGGATTTGTTTATAGTAAAGACAAGGAAAACGAAAGGAGGATCTGCATGAATATAAATGGCAAAACGGCAGGCGGCTTTCTGCTGATGGTGTTCGGACTTTCTGTCTTTTTCGGAGGAGGCCATTTCGCATTTATCATCCCGCTGGCGATCGGAGGCCTGATGCTTTACTGGGGAATCAAACGTTTTTCAAAAGGCCGGGCGGTATCGGGTATCATCGCGGGCGTCATCGGAGCTATGATTCTCGTCGGTTCTCTTCCATTTATCGTTGCGATCGGACTGGCCGGCGCCATGGTGTATTTCGGGTGGAAGATGATGAAGCAGGGCGGCTCAGATACCGCTTCCCGCCAGTATGAACCGGAAGCGGCATCACCGGGCTATCAATCCGGATTTGACTCTGAATGGGAAGAATTTCTGAAGAAAAAATAAGGAGGAAGACAAAATGGTCTTAAAAAGAATAAGAAATATGTTCGTCGCATCTGTTAACGAAGGGCTTGATAAATTAGAAAATCCGAAAGTCATGCTGAATCAATATGTGCGTGATATGGAAAGTGACATCGCTAAGGCGAAACAAACGATTGTCAAACAGCATACGATCGTCCATCAGTTTAAGAAAAAACAGGAAGACGCCTCCGAAACGGCGGCAAAACGGAAAAACCAAGCTCAGCTTGCTTTTGACGCCGGGGAAGAGGAGCTGGCGAAAAAGGCGCTGACTGAAATGAAATACCTTGAGGGAAAAGCGGCTGAACATGAAAAAGCGTATGAGCAGGCGAAAACACAGCTGGCAGAGCTGAAAGAGCAGCTGGAAACTTTAGAAACGCGCCTCCGCGACGTAAAGGATAAAAAACAGGCGCTCATCGCCCGCGCGAACGCGGCAAATGCGAAGGAACATATGAACGCTTCTTTCGACAAAATTGACAGCGAAAGCGCCTACAGAGAGTTCCTTCGAATGGAAAGCCGCATTGAAGAAATGGAAGTCCGCGTCAAATACGGCACTTCAGCTGAGGCGAACACAGAATACAGCCGCTCCCAATATTCAGACGAGGTGGAAGCTGAGATTGAAAAAATGCGCTCGCTTTCTCTGGAAAAAACAGAGCGTCAAAAAGCGGCTCATGAATAATGTGCACAAGGGAAGATCGGCGCGTTTACGCCTCTTCCCTATACGCACGTATCAATTATCCGGCTTTTCCTTTATAATAAAATGAATGAAAAAGGATGGAACGTAATGAAGCGTAAGATTGCCAAAGGACTGATGGCGGCGTCCGTTCTGATCTGCTGTCTGTTTTTGGTGAAAGAAGTGTTTGCCGGGCGTTTTTTTCCGCTGTGCGAAACAGAAGCGGAATCGGCAAGCATACCGCCGCGTGCCGTCAACAGCCTGTCGGTTTCATCGGAACAGACGGATGTGAAAATCATCGCGGAAGCGCGGAATGATATCGCAGCAAACATGGCGGGACCGGCGGGGAAAATGTTTGTCCAAAGCAGGGGAAAGACCCTCAATCTCAAAGCGAAGGAGAAAGGGTTCCAATTTCTGAATCTCTTTCAGCGCCCTCTGCTGATTGTCCGCATACCGTACGATTATCATCGGGACATCACCGTCCATACGTCAAGCGGCAGCATTGCCGTCGACGGAAACAAGGGGCTGTCTCTTGCGCACCTCGGCGTCCGTTCTGTAAGCGGGAACATGTCGCTGAAGCACGTGAAGACGGATGTGTTTGAAGCGAAGGGGCTGTCGGGCAATCTCACAGCAGCAGGCCTTGCGGCAAAAACGGGGGCTGTCCGCTTATCCTCGGGACATGTCGGGCTTCAACATGTGTCGGGCGCCCTTGACGTGCGGGTCGCTTCCGGCAGTGTCGACGCCTCGCTTGAGACGGCGGATGCTCCCGTATCCGTCAGGCTTGCGAGCGGCAGCGCAGCGATCACCCTGCCGAAAGACGGAAGTTTTACGGTGAACGCCGAGACGGCAAGCGGAAGGATCCGGCCGTCTTATTCCTTTGAGAAAACGAGTAAGGAAGGCGGGGCATTTACCGGCATGAAAGGCAGCGGCGCCAGGCCGATTGATATAAAAGTGACGAGCGGCAATATTGCACTGCAATAGTCAAGGAAAGGAGGGGCAAGCAGCTGATGGCAAAAAAACAGATTCTCGGACTTATCATCGCCTTATTAGGCGTCAGCATGTTTTTGCGTATTATCGGCATCGGCGACTTCTTGTTTTGGCCGCTCTTTTTTCTGATCACAGGTTATATTTTTAATAAATATTCCCGCGGCTGGCTCGGCTCCGTCCTGTATATCTTCGCCGCTTTTTTATTTTTGAGGAACCTGTTCAGCGCCACCTTTAACCTGTTCGGCTATGCCTTCGCCGCCTTTCTCATATACGCGGGCTACAGGCTCCTGAAAGGAAAGCGCGTGTATGAACATAAAGAGAAGAAAATCAATCTTGAAAAAGAAGAGCAGCCAAAGCCTTCCGCCCAGACGGAAAGCAGACAGCCGGACCTCCGCAGCTTTTTTATCGGCGAGCTCCGGATGATGAAGGACCCGTTTGAGCTGAATGATTTAAATGTTTCCGGATTCATCGGCGATGTGAAAATTGATTTGTCAAAAGCGATGATTCCCGAAGGAGAAAGCACGATGACCATCAGCGGTGTCATCGGCAATGTCGATGTGTACGTCCCGCCGGATATCGAAGTGTCCGTCAGTTCATCGGCTTTTATCGGCGATATGAACCTGCTCGGCTCTAAGAAAAGCGGCATGAGCCCGAATCTGTATAAAGTATCGTCTGAGTACGGCGACTCGCCGCGGCGGATTAAAATTTCAATTTCGTTATTCATCGGCGATGTGGATGTGAAGTATTTATGAGGAAAAAATTACTCGCCAATATTCAGTGGCGCGCCATGCGGATGACCGCGGGGCTCAGTCTGCTCCTTTGCGCGGTGTTTATTACGCTGATGCTGCTGTATTACGGGCTTGACCCGATGCTGCTGTTTTCTTCCGGCTGGTTCGGTATTCCGTTTGTGGTCATCCTGCTTCTGGCGTCACTTTCGGCCGGATTGATTTCCGGTTATGTATACGGAGGCCGCCTGAAAACAAGAATGGATACACTGATTGAAGCGGTTTTGAAATTTGAAAACGGCAATTTCGCTTATCGGGTGCCGCCGCTCGGCGATGATGAAATCGGTCTGGCGGCAGATCAGCTCAACGAAATGGCCAAGCGGGTCGAGCTCCAGGTCACATCGCTGCAAAAGCTCTCCAACGAGCGGGCGGAATGGCAGGATCAAATGAAAAAATCGGTCATCACTGAAGAACGCCAGCGGCTGGCGCGCGATCTGCACGATGCCGTCAGCCAGCAGCTCTTTGCTATTTCTATGATGACATCCGCCGTCTTAGAGCAGGTGAAAGATGCGGATGACAAAATCGTCAAACGGATTCGCATGGTTGAACATATGGCGGGGGAAGCGCAAAACGAGATGAGAGCGCTGCTATTGCATCTGCGGCCCGTCACTTTAGAAGGAAAAGGCTTAAAAGAAGGGCTGATTGAGCTGTTAAAAGAGTTCAAAGCGAAGCAGCCGCTGGATATTGAGTGGGACATCAGCGATACGGGCGTGTCAAAAGGCGTTGAAGACCATCTGTTCCGCATCGTGCAGGAGGCGCTTTCCAACGTTTTCAGACATTCAAAGGCGACCAAGGTCACCGTTAGACTCGGCGCGAAACATCAAAAGCTGCAGCTTAAAGTCATTGATAACGGGGCGGGTTTTACGATGGATCAAGTGAAAGCATCCTCATACGGCCTGCATTCCATCAAGGAAAGAGCGAGTGAAATCGGCGGCATAGCGGAAATTATCTCCGTAAAGGGAAAAGGTACGCAGATCGACGTGAAAGTCCCGATTTATCAGAAAACAAAAGGAGAGAACGACAGTGATTCGAGTGTTACTGATTGATGATCATGAGATGGTCAGGATGGGTCTGGCCGCATTTTTAGAAGCGCAGCCGGACATTGAAGTCGCCGGTGAAGCATCAGACGGGCAGCAGGGCGTCGATCTGGCCGCAGAGCTTTTGCCGGATGTGATTTTAATGGACCTTGTCATGGACGGCATGGACGGCATCGAAGCGACAAAACAGATCTGCGCGAAACTCAATGACCCGAAAATCATCGTGCTGACGAGCTTTATTGATGACGACAAAGTGTATCCGGTGATCGAAGCGGGAGCGCTCAGCTATTTGCTGAAAACGTCCAAGGCGGCAGAAATAGCCGAAGCCATCAGAGCGGCTGCCAAGGGCGAACCGAAGCTTGAATCGAAAGTGGCGGGAAAAGTGCTGTCAAGGCTGCGCCATTCAGAGAATCAGCTTCCGCATGAAACGCTGACGAAAAGAGAACTGGAAATCCTCTGTCTCGTCGCGGAAGGCAAGACGAATAAAGAGATTGGTGAAGAGCTCTTCATTACGATTAAAACGGTGAAAACCCACATTACGAATATATTGTCAAAGCTTGATGTCAGTGACCGCACGCAGGCAGCCGTATATGCCCACCGCAATCATCTCGTGACATAAGAAAAGGAGAGCGGCGCCGGCACACTCTCCCGAGGGACGGGGTCATTGGGACATTCCCTTTGTTCCGAAATCCCTGATGGCGACTTTTACTTTATATTCGATATCCGATTCACTGAAATGATGATCCCAGTCAGAGGATATCTTTTTCCATTTATCGGGATAATGTATCCGGACTTGATCGCCTAACCCGGTAATATCCACTTTCAACTCATGCTGCATGTAATCAATGAATGCCATGACATCTGAATGAATGCTGCGTTTTACCGCGTTTTTGATTTCATTTATATAGGACTCCTTGAAAGAATCTTCTTTCGGATTCCAATCCTCAGACAGACGGCCTTCAACAAACCGGGTGACGATAAACTTGAATTTTCCATTTTTATATTGTGTTTTTACATCATATTTGCTGGAAAATACCTCGAAGGATAAAAAATGATTGTCATGCTTTGCAACCGTGACGCCCCCCTTTACCGTGCCTGTGAACAGGTTCATATTCTGGACTTGTAAAGGCGTTAAATTCGCATACCAGAATTTATTTTTAATAATGGTAGCGCCCCAGATTTCCAGTCTGCTGCCCACTTTGCGCACTTGAGGAAGGGCAAAGGTTTCGCCCTTGGCGATTCTCTCGGATATTTCCCCCAATGTCACGGGCTCCATCATCCGGATGGTGACCGCATTGTTCTCCGTTAAGTCATAGATCGTATTTGACGCAGGCTCTCCCTGGTCACTGATTTTGAAAATATCTTTCGTTTTATCCGGCACCGTCATCACATTGCAGCTTCTTCTCGTACCGTTGTCCCTGATAAACTGGTTCATCAATGCGTCAAGCGGGATGTGATCCTTTAACAGCGCTTCGGAAAACAGCATGATACGCAAGTGCTGGGAGAAGGCGGGGTGATTTTTTAACGATGCCGTTCGTAATGCTTGATGGACGGTTTCCCCTGGAGTGGAAGTCACCTTTGTCGTGTCACCTGACGACGACTGCTGGGCACTTGCTTTTTGCGGAACCAGAATCTGCTGTGTCACTTCCACATTTTCTTCCTCGGGTTTATCGAGCCCGACTCCGATAACGAGGCTCAAGTCTTCTAAATTGCGGCTGTCCCAGCACCCGGCCAAAAGCAATGTGCAAAATATGATTACGATGTATTTCTTCATTGCGCTTTTTTCACCTTCCTTTTCACAGCGACGACTGCAAATATCAGTAAAGGCAGCAAAAAGAAAACCAAGAAGATATAGCCGAGAATATCACTGAACAGCATCAGCTTGTTCGCATCCTTTGGCATCAATGACCCCAAGAATGTCGCAATCCCTACGATGACGACGCCCTTTTTCTGCTTCAGCCCGAAAATTTTATGAAGGCCTGAAGTCGCGAAATATCCGTATGATACATAGGTGGCGAAAAATTGGATAATCCAGACAACAAGCAAAAAGGACTCGAACCTTTCAATAAAAAGCCCTTTGATTTCAAATGATTGAAAGAGCGCGATCGTAGGCCAGATCATTGTTTTGACATCCTGGGTGGTTAAGGCGCCGACGACGAGCACGTAGGTAATAATGTATAAAATAATCGGGATGCCAAAGCCCATGGCCGACATGCCGAACGTGTGCTTTTTATTTTTGAGGTACTCGGGGAGAAACAGCATAATCTCAATCCCCAAAAAGGAAACAGAAACGACGGTCAAGGAGGCCATAACGGGAGAAACCCCCTGTCCGAGCACCGGCCGCAGGTTGTCGATATCAAATATTTTAAAGCTGAAGGAAAACACCACCAGCAAAATAATAATCGTAATCGTTAAATAGAAAGGAAAGAGCCTGCCGATATCGCTCATGCCGCCGATAATTAAATAAACGGAACAGGCGATAAAGATAAACAGCGTGACCGGCACGGGCGTTCTTTCCAATAAAAAGAACTTGACCATTTCCGCCATCGCCCGGGCTTCGAAGCTGGCGACTCCTATAAAATAGAGACAGATCATAAGATTGACGATATTTCCCGCCCATTTGCCGAGTCCTTCATTCATATAGTCAAATAATGATCCGTACTGATGCTTTTTCATAATGAGCGTATTGAGGTAAATCAAAAAGATAAAGATGACGCCTTCCAGACATAACGCGATCCAGCCGTCCGGCGAATTTGCCCTGGATGACAGCGCCCGCGGCATGGTGAGAAGCCCCGCGCCGAGCATCGTGTTTGCAATCAATGCTGTCCCTTGATAGCTTGTAAGCTTATTGTGAGTTGTTTTCTGGCTCATTTATGTTTTTCGCCTCTTTTGGTTGATTTTTAATAGGGAGACGGAGAATAGAGTCGTTTGCGTTTTTTAAGCTGAAAAATCCATTCGGCGAGAAATACGGAGAACCGAAGCTTCGCTGTCTCGATAAATGAGTGTAGATCGCCAGCATAAATAAAATCATGCCGTACAGCCCGAAAGCTGCCGCGGTAAACATCGAAATAAAACGGAGCACACGGAACGACAGACCCATCCCGTACTGCGGCACCGTAAATGAAGCGAGCGCGACAATGCTGACCACGATGACCATGATGGAGCTGACAATATTCGCTTCAACGGCCGCCTGGCCGATGACGACTCCGCCCACCAATCCGATCGTCTGGCCGAGCGGGCTGGGAAGCCTCAAGCCCGCTTCTCTCAGCAGCTCGATCGTAATTTCCATTACCATCGCTTCAATGATAGGCGGGAAGGGAACGTTTTCTCTGTTCGCCGCGATGGTGACTGCAAGCGACGTCGGCAGCAGCCCTTGGTGAAACGAAACGAGGGCGATATAAATGGACGAAAAAAACAGCGTGATAAAAATAGACGTAAACCTGAGCGCCCGGATGAGTGAGGCGGAAATCCACCGTTCATAATAATCATCGGGGGACTGCATTAAAATTCCTAAAGAAGCCGGAACCACCAGCGCAAACGGCGAGTTGTCGACAAGGATGGCGACGCGGCCGTTGAACAAGGCGGAAGAGACTTTATCAGGCCGTTCCGTATTTTGTATTTGCGGAAAGGGCGAATACTTATTATCCTCAATAAGCTCCTCAAGCGTTCCGGAATCCTGGATGTCGTCCATCTTCACTTCGCTGAGGCGCTTTACAACATCGCTGACGACAGACGGGTCCGCCTTATCATCTATGTACATGACCGTGGCGTATTTTAACTTGTTTTCTCCGATCGGAACCTTTTTCGTTTTCAGCTTCGGATGGTTCGTGCGCTGCCTGATCATGGCGATGTTTGTATCAGAATCTTCTATGAAGGCGATTTTCGGACCTCTTACGACCTTTTCGGATGTGGGTTCATTTACGCTTCTTTTTTCTCTTTTTCCCGTGGACAAAATGTATACGCTGTCAAGTCCGTTAATAAACACGGCGCATTTTCCCCGCAGAATGGAGATGACGGCTTCCTTCGACGTAAAGACGGGACGGGCGTCGATCTTATCAAGACGTTTCGTCACCGTATCCAGCGTCAGAGTGTCTTCCTCACGAAGCAGCGTTTCAATCGCTTCTTTTATTTTGTCTTCGTCGTTCATTTCACTCAGATACATATAATAAAAAACAAGCCCGTTCGGAAGCATCTTTTTATTTTGAACCAGGTCATCATTCTGCTCTACGTGGGGAAGCACCAGTGCCAGGTTAACGTGTATGTATTCCTTGAATTCCGATTGCGCCATCGACAGTCACCCGCCTTCCAATCCTTAATTGAGGTTATCTTTTCCTGTTAAAAAAATGATATACTATGATAAAGTATTTAATGGTACAAGTTTTTTTATGAAAGCGGAGGAGAGATGTGGCACAAGTCAGACTGGCAGGGAATGCCGAAGAAATTGAACAGCTCATCAAATCATTTGAAGCGCATTACGAAGTGGCTTACACGTCGAAAGAATACCGTAAAACAAATCCGAAGTATAAATACTCTAAGGATTCGCGCGTCTATCTTGAGCTGAAATTAAAAACGGCCAAGGCCGAAAAATAAAAAGGGTTTCATCTGTTACTGGCGAATAATACTCAGGGTGAAGCAACTGATATGGAGGGATACATAAATGGACTACAGAATTGAAAAAGACACCATGGGAGAAGTTAAAGTTCCGGCAGATAAATTTTGGGGCGCTCAGACACAGCGCAGCAAGGAGAACTTCAAAATCGGTTCAGAAAAAATGCCTCAGCGTGTTGTGAAGGCGTTTGCAATATTGAAAAGAAGCACAGCGATCGCCAACGAACGCCTCGGCAACTTAGAGTCTGAAAAAGCACAGGCGATTGCCGCTGTATGTGACGATGTTTTAAACGGCAAATACGATGATAACTTTCCGCTCGTTGTCTGGCAGACGGGAAGCGGCACGCAAAGCAACATGAACATGAATGAAGTGGTGGCCAACCGCGCGACTGCTTTATTGAAAGAAAAAAATTCCGAGCTGAAGATTCATCCGAATGATGACGTCAACCGCAGCCAAAGCTCAAACGATACATTCCCGACGGCGATGCACGTTGCGGCAGTTCTTGCCGTATATGAGCAGCTCGTTCCGGCGCTTGATCAGCTGCGCGCGACGCTTGATGAAAAAGCGAAAGCTTATCAGGATATTGTGAAAATCGGACGCACGCATTTGCAGGACGCCACTCCGCTGACGCTCGGACAGGAAATCAGCGGCTGGGTATACATGCTTGACCGTTCGAAAGAAATGATTCTTGAGTCAACGGAAAAAATCCGCGCGCTTGCCATCGGAGGCACGGCAGTCGGCACGGGAATCAACGCCCATCCGCAGTTCGGTGAATACGTCGCGGAAGAAATCACAAAAGTAACGGGGCAGACATTTAAGAGTTCGCCTAACAAATTCCACGCGCTCACAAGCCATGATGAAATCACTCACGTTCACGGCGCGTTAAAAGCATTGGCTGCCGACCTGATGAAGATTGCCAACGATGTAAGATGGCTGGCTAGCGGCCCGCGCTGCGGAATCGGCGAAATCGTCATTCCTGAAAATGAGCCGGGAAGCTCTATCATGCCGGGCAAAGTCAACCCGACGCAAAGTGAGGCGCTGACAATGATCGCCGCGCAAGTGATGGGAAATGACGCGACAATCGGATTTGCGGCCAGCCAAGGAAACTTCGAGCTGAATGTCTTCAAACCGGTTATTATTTATAACTTCCTGCAGACCGTGCAGCTGCTCAGTGACGGAATGAATTCCTTCCATGACAAATGCGCTGTCGGTATTGAGCCGAACCAAGAGACGATTCAGGAAAATCTCTCTAACTCATTAATGCTTGTTACGGCGCTTAACCCGCACATCGGTTATGAAAACGCCGCGAAAATCGCCAAGCTTGCCCACAAAGAAGGCCTGACACTGAAAGAAGCGGCATTACAGCTGAACCTTCTGACAGAAGAACAATTTAATGAAATGGTGCGTCCGGAAGATATGGTGCACCCGAAAGCATAAAAAGAAAGAACGGCTGCAGTCATTGCGGCCGTTCTTCTAAATAAACTGCTGTTTCAGTAAAAATCTGAGCTGTTCTGCATCTTCAGCCAGCAGGTCGGATTCCTTCAAATTCAAAATCATTCCTTTGATGATTGCCGGTTTCGGTGACTTTTTCTTCATTTCCGCTTCCAGAATATCCAAGCTCTCGGTGAATTCAGATGCTTGCGCCTTGTCCATCGTGCCGATGCGCGTGCGGAGGGTCTGCAAGATCGATTGACTTAAAGGATCGGGCTGCCCGTTATGAAGGGGCCCAAACAGTGAGCTTGCCTCATCAAGAGAAATAAACGCTTCATCATGTCTGTCCGCCATTCCGTTTACGATGTCATCAATTCTGTGAATCACGGTATTTGCCAGAAGCGCAGGCTGTACGGACCGGCCGGTCAGAATCAGATACTCAAGATACATCTGACTGATTCCTTCTATTAAAAAACAAAGCTCGGCTGTGTATGGTTCAGCTTTTTCTCCGTAAATAGCAAGAAGACTGTCGATATGAAACTGCAGGATCGACCGGCGGATTCTCTTTCCGCACTGCGCCGCTTCTTCGGTATAAGGAAGTGAACCGTCTTTCATCTGCACGGTAATAAAATCCTGATGGGCGAGAATCGATTCGTAAAACACCGCAAGCTGTTTTTGGTAAGCGGCTCTCGGACTGTCACCCTCCGTTTGGATCGTCGTGATTCGGGTAAACGTTTTATCATAGTAGTAATTCAGCATGGATAGAAGCAGTGCTTCTTTGGAAGGAAAGTAAAGATAAAAAGCGCCTTTTGAGATTTTGCATTCATCGGCGATTTCCTGAACCGATGTAGATTTGTACCCTTTTCGGGCAAACAGTTTGATTGCTGCTTCAATGATCAGCTTTTCTTTTTCCTTCAATGGTTCCACCCTTTCGGAGCCAGGAGGCTGGCTTGTGCTTCTCATGTATGACTATATGGTCATATTGATATTCCGTAAATTTAACCTGATTGTAACTTGTTTTTTTGTTTTGTTTTATTTATATTATAAAGTGAGCTGACCGAATGGTCAAAGTTCTGGCGAAAGGGTGAATCTGAAAATGAAAGAATTAGATGAAATGATCAGCCGCTTGCGAAACAGAGGAATTAAAGTCGAAAAGGTGAAATATCCGAAAAAGACAATTTGTGAAAAGAAATGGGTTCATCAATGCCAAAAACCGCTGAAAGCAAACTACAGAGATTTTAACGGCTATTCCTTCACATAAAAAAAGACTGCAATGAAACACTACAGTCTACTTTGGTATGATAATTCGGTAGATTACACCCGATTGGTCATTTTCAATTGAAATTGATGCTTTATGCAGGGTTATAATCCGTTTTACGATGCTGAGTCCTATGCCGAACTCGCCTTTCTTCCCTTTATTAAAAGGCTCGTACAAGCTGGATAGCATCTCATCCTCAATCGGAGGCCCGTCATTTTTAACCGTCATGACAATCTGCTGCTGATTTTGGCTGATCCGAATGTGAATCGCCGTTTCTGCATAGCGGATTTGATTTTCGAGAATGTTTTCAAGAAGTTTGCTCCATTGTTCCGGATCACCGGGCATCATTAATGCATCTTCTGTATCAACGCTCCACGATAATTCCTTCCGGGCCCATTTGAGCCGTTCAATGACTTCTTCCGTGACCTTCACAATGTCAAATGTCTCATGGTGCACCCGCTGCTTCATTAAATAATCAAGCTTCGTTAAATATAATAAATCCTTAATTTTCTTCTCAAGTTTTTCTGCTTCGCCTTCAATGACATCAATTGTGGTTTCCAGATCCCCCTTAGGAAAAATCCCGTCCTTTATTGATTGAGTATAGCCCCTTATCACCATGACAGGCGTTTTTAAATCATGAGAGATATTTTGCAGGAGCGTTCTTTCCGTTTCATCTTTTTGCACCAGCTTGCTCCGCATGTCTTCAATGGTATGGCCTAATTTTCCGATTTCGTCTTTTCTGTCGACGATGACCGGATCATCCCAGTCCTGTTCGGAAATCCGTTTGACATGCTTCTCTAAGGAAACGAGCGGGCGCGAGAGATATTTGGCAAGCCAAATCGCCGGAATCCAGCTTAACAAAATCACGCCGGCAATGATAAAGAGCAGCTGCTTGAACAGGGTGAATGCCAGATCATCACGATAAGAATCAAGGGCGTAAGACAGCATCATCGCATCCTGGCCGTTAATGGTGAGGCCTTTTTTAATGACGAAAAATACTTTTTCACCGCTGATGTCCGCGCTGTATCGTTTCGTGACGCTGTGCTGGCGGCCCGCGAGCTTGTACACCTTATGGATAAAGGAAGAAGAAAAGTAGTTCAAGTCTTTGTCACTGGCCGATTCCTCCCGTTCCGGCAGAAGAACGTGCTGAACGGATCGGAAAGTCGTCGGAGCGGTCGCATCCTCGCTGTAATATCCCCGCTCGATCGATCCGGGCAGCCGGTACTCCGTCAGTACATGCTGTTCATTTTCAATGGTCGTATACGTTTCATCCGTGAAAAAATGACGCAGCGTATTTGAGAACAGCACGAGCAGCAGAATCGAAATGGCTAAGAGGATGCCTGAGATGACCACCCATATTTGAAAAGCAAGCGGCTTATTTTTCATGACGTCATCATCCTGTAGCCGAATCCGTAAATGGTCTCAACCTTTAACTCCGGCATTTTTTTCCGCAGCCTCCGCACAAGATCATCGACCACCCGGTCAGTGCCGAAATAATCATGGCCCCATATTTTCAGCAGGATATCTTCTCTGGAAAAGGGGTGTCCTTTATGGTGAAGAAATAAAAGCAGCAGATCAAATTCCTTAGACGTCAAATTGACCAGGCTGCCGGTTTCATCATAAACCTCTCGGGCATCCTCGATCACATTGTAGGAAGAAACGGTGATGCCGGTTTTCTTTGCGGCGGGCTGTTCTTTATACACGAGCTCGAGCAGTTTCTGGACCCGAATAATAAGCTCTCTCGGCAAAAAAGGCTTGGCGATATAATCATTGCTTCCAAGCTCTAACCCGAGGACTCTGTCAATATCGGCATCCCGCGCGGAAATGAAAATGACCGGCACATCGGGATCTTTTTCTTTTATTTCTTTTATCAATGTATAGCCGTCCGTATCCGGAAGCATGATGTCAAGAATCCACAAGTGGGGAGACGGCTGCATCTGCTTTCTGGCATCTTCGCCTTTTGTGAAAGATGTAATGTTCCAGCCTTCATTCTCTAAATATTTTGTGAGCAGTTCATTCAGGTTATCCTCATCTTCAACTAGATAAATGGTGTATGACAAGGCATTTCACATCCTTTCAACGTCATTATACTAGTTTTAACATACTCAAGCCGCATTTTCATAATTTCACATATTCTTTTCATTTTTATCCCACAATGTTTGTTTATGATGTGTATAAGGGAAGAAAGGAAGAAAAAAAGCGGGGAAGATAACATGTTCAAACACATTTTGTTTTGGAGCTTTGCTTTTCTCCTTATTATTGGGACAATAGAACTTGTACATGCGATGAATATGTAATCGATAGAATGAAAACATGCTGAAGGAGTGTGCGTGAATATGAATGATCATCGAGATGACGGCAGAAGCCGCGATCAGTCAGATCTTTCACATACGGAACAAAACAGAAATGAACAGCAGGAGCCCGAGCTGCTCGAAGGGCCCGTCTCGAAAGAAGCGGAAAACGAGACGGCGGCCGGTACGGAATTTGAAAAAACGGCTGCCGTGAAAAAAGAAAAAAAACGGAGAGCCGCTTGGCTGAGCCCGATTTTAGGCGGCATTATCGGCGGCGGCCTCGTGCTTGGCATTGTGCCAAACCTGCCGAGTGAGCAGCATAAGACAGAAGCCGTTTCTGATACGAAACAAGTTCAGTCTTCGAATTTTACGTCAACGCCTTTGAAAAATACCTCAAGCGTAGCGGATATGGTAGAAGCTTTGGAGCCTGCGATTGTCGGAGTGTCCAACTACCAAGCTTCGCAAAGCAGCCAGTTCGGACTTGACGGCGGTTCAAGCTCTGAAACGGAGAGCGGCACGGGGTCAGGCGTCATCTTCAAAAAAGACGGCGAAAAAGCGTACATCATTACAAACAACCATGTCGTAGAAGGTGCGAACAAACTGTCGGTCACTCTTTACAATGGGAAAACCGAAACGGCAAAGCTTGTCGGAAAGGATGCCATCAGTGACTTGGCTGTATTGGAAATCAGCTCGTCCAATGTCAAAAAAGCGGCCAGCTTCGGGGATTCCTCCAAGCTCCGCATTGCCGATAAAGTGATTGCCATCGGCAACCCGCTCGGCCAGCAGTTTTCCGGCACCGTCACACAAGGTGTCATCAGCGGGCTGAACAGAACGGTAGACGCCGTTACATCCCAAGGCACAGTGGAAATGAACGTGATTCAGACGGATGCGGCGATTAACCCCGGAAACAGCGGCGGCCCGTTAATCAACTCAAGCGGCCAAGTTATCGGGATCAACAGCATGAAAGTCAGTGAAAACGGCGTGGAATCACTCGGCTTTGCCATTCCGAGCAATGATGTAGAACCGATAGTCGACCAGCTGCTTGCAAAAGGAAAAGTCGAGCGCCCATTTTTAGGTGTGCAGATGATTGACATGGCGCAAGTGCCGGAAACTTATCAGGAAAACACGCTCGGACTGTTCGGCGACCAGCTGTCTAAGGGTGTTTACGTAAAAGAAGTGCAGTCCGGCTCGCCGGCTGCGAAAGCGGGCATCAAATCAAATGACGTCATTGTACAATTGAACGGCAAAGATGTCGGCAGCAGCGCCGATATCAGACAGATCTTATATAATCAGCTGAAAATCGGCGATAAAACGACTGTTCAAGTTCTCAGAAGCGGAAGCAAAAAGACGCTGAACGTCACATTAACGAAACAAACCGAAAGCGCAAGCTGAACGCATAAAAAAAGCTGAACCTGCAACTGAGGTTCAGCTTTTTTCGTTATTCTCCCAAGTAGGCTGACAGCATCCACACATGCTTGTCCGCTTCTTCAACTAATCCGACAAACAGGTCGGCAGTTGACGGGTCATTTTGTTCCTCGGCGATGCCGATGACAAATTTTGATTCGCGGCTGATTTGTTTATAGTCTTGAACCAGTGATTCCACCATTTCAGAAGCCGTTTTTTCCTGACCTTCATCCGTAATGGAAGCTTGTTCAAGGTAAGTGTGTAAAGTCGCCGCAGGCTGTCCTCCGATGGCCAGAAGACGCTCTGCGATAGCATCCGCCGTTTCCGCCGCTTCGTTATACAGCTCTTCAAATTTTTCATGAAGCGTAAAGAAATGAGGGCCTTTTACATACCAATGGAAGCGGTGCAGTTTAGAGTAAAGGATAAACCAGTTTGATAATTGTGTGTTCATTGATTTCTCAACAAGAGTTTCAGTTTTTTTCGCGTTTTGTGTATTCATATTCATCGTCCTCCCTGTGATCTGATAATTTAATTATATCACGTATTAAATAGAAATCAATACTAAATTATAATAATTATAATTTGGGTTTAAGTGAACAGCTTTTTCTTTATAATCGATTCCCAGGCGGACCACGGAAAGAGTGAGCGGAAAGCCAATGTCAGCTTAACGCCCCTGCCGATCGGATACCGCAGTTTCTTCAGCCGTTTCCTTTGTGCCAATTGATAAATCAGCTCCGCTACGTCATCAGGATCGCCGCTTTTGGATGCGTTGGCTTTGAAGTAAGCTTCGATTTGCTGATAATAGCGGTAATAAGGCGAATCTTTGCCGGGTGCCGTAAGATGATTGGAGAGAGACGTTTCCCATATAGATGTTTTGTAGGAGCCCGGTTCTATTAAAGCGGCATCAATTCCTAAAGGCAGCAGTTCGAGGCGCAGGCTCTCTGTAAACCCTTCAACCGCGAATTTGGAAGAGACATACGGAGATAGAGCCGGGAAACCGGTCAGTCCGCTGATACTGCTGATATTGAAGATTTTCCCGCCATGTTTTCGCATATAAGGCAGCACGGTTTTTGTGACGTGAATCAGACCGAATACATTTGTTTCATACTGCTGTCTGTAATGTTCCATCAGCACATCGTCAATAAACCCCCCGTACGCAGTGCCGGCGTTATTGACGAGCAGGTCAATCGGTCCGAAACCGCTGATGGTGTTCCCGAAGTCAGACACCGACTGTTCATTTGTCACATCTAAAGAAACGACCGTAACATGTTCGGATGCACCCGCTTGAGCGGCGGCCTCTTTCAGTATTTCAGCTTTCTCCGGCTGTCTGGCTGTTGCGATGACGTGATAAGACCGGGCGAGCTTCAGCGCTGTCAGCAGCCCGAATCCGCTCGTCGCGCCGGTTACAATGGCAAATTTTCTGTTCATCTTATAATCCTCCCCGTTTGTTCTTATCTCATAGTGTATAACATCTCGCGGAAAGAAGGAGAAATCGTTCGGAAATATGTCAGAATTGTTTTATAATGGAGTCAGCTTCGGATAGAAAGGGGTAAAGAAAAGATGGCATTAGAGGGATTGAAGGAAACATGGGATTTAAACTCCATTTTTGAGGGCGGGAGCCGGTCGGAAGAGTTTCAGCAATACATACAAGAGCTCAAAAATCATCTAAGCGCTTTTCAACATGCAGTTGAAGCGTTTACGGTTCCGACGCATGCGGATGAAAGCCGGGAGCTGATCAATCTGATTGATAGGTTTGAACGGTCAGCGATCATGATCAGGCAGGCGGGAGCGTTCGTCGGCTGTCTTCAGGCTCAGAACACTCATGATCAGAAAGCGAATGAATGGAGGGCGCGGATCAATCAGCTGAGCAGTGATTTTAAATCCGCTCTGGTCACCTTTGACGATACACTTGCCCGAATTGACGAGCGGATCTGGGAGGAGCTGCTGCAAAAACCGGAACTTCAGGATCTCACATATGTTTTAAATGAGAGAAGAGACCGTGTCAAAGAGAAGCTCAGCGCTTCAGAAGAAAGGCTGATTGAAGGCCTGGCCGTTGACGGCTATCACGCATGGGGCGACCTGTATAATGCGGCTGTCGGCAGAATGAAGATTCCGTTTGAGGATAAAGAGCTGTCGGTCGGCCAAGCGGAAAATATGATGGCGCACCCGGACCGCCGCATCAGACGTCAAGTGTTCAAAGAGCTTAATGAAGCCTGGAAAGGAGAAGAGGAGCTTTTCGGCAGCACGCTGAACCATCTGGCCGGCTTCCGCACGGAAATCTATAAAGCGCGGGGCTGGAAAAGCGCTTTGGAAGAGCCGCTTGCGATCAACCGGATGAAAAAAGAAACGCTGGATGTCATGTGGCAGGTCATTACCGATCATAAAAAGCCTTTTGCCGAATACCTGAATCGAAAGGCGTCTCTTTTAGGGCTTGAGCGGCTGAACTGGTATGATGTGGGCGCGCCGATCGGCGAGGCTCCGAAAGAATACACATTTGATGAAGCGGCCAATCTGATCGTCAGCCAATTTTCGACGTTTGGCAAAAAGCTGTCCGCATTTACGGAAAAAGCATTCCGTGATCGGTGGATAGAAGCGGAAGACCGCAGCGGCAAACGGGTCGGCGGTTTCTGCACCAGCTTTCCCGACAGCGGAGAATCCCGGATTTTTATGACGTTTTCCGGAAGCGCTTCGAATGTATCGACGCTGGCGCATGAGCTCGGTCACGCGTTCCATCAGGAGGCCATGCTTCAAGTGCGGCAGCTGAACAGAGCCTACGCTATGAATGTGGCTGAAACAGCCTCGACCTTTGCGGAAATGATCGTCGCCGACGCCGCTTTGAAACAAGCGGAGACAAAGGATGAAAAGGTGTTCTTGCTTGAAGATAAAATTCAAAGAAGCGTAGCCATGTTTATGAATATTCATGCGAGATTTTTATTTGAAACGCGTTTTTATGAAGAGCGCAAGCAGGGCGTCGTTCCGGCTGAGAAACTGAATGAACTGATGGAAGCGGCGCAGAAAGAAGCATTTTGCGATTCATTAGGGGAATACCACCCTCATTTCTGGGCGTCAAAACTGCATTTTCATATTACGGGAGTGCCGTTTTACAACTTTCCGTATACGTTCGGTTATTTATTTTCGCTTGGAATATATGCAAGAGCTCTTCGGGAAAAAGCGGATTTTGAAGAAAAATATATTGCGCTTTTGTGTGACACGGCTTCGATGACTGTTGAGGATTTGGCGATGAAGCACCTTGGAGCGGATCTGACGGAACGGTCGTTTTGGGAAGACGCGGTCCGCCTAGCCGTACAGGATGTGCAGGAATTTTTAGAGCTGACTGAATGATAATCTTGAGATGAACCGGCCGGAGTGTTACCGCTCCGGTTCTTTTTTGTTTAATGAATGACAGCCGCCTCCCTTGGAAATACCTAAAAACGATCGGAATGGAATGGGAGTGAATCGCATGAAATGGATCAGAACGGCGGGCGTTTTATGTCTTACGCTGATGCTGATTGCCGGCTGCCGATTGAATGAAGAAAAACGGGAAGCGGAACAAGACAGCACACCCGTGTCATCCGCGAAGCCGGTTCCTTACAGCAGCTTTGCACTACGCGTCAGCTACGGAGCCGGAGAGCATAACCGCTATGAAGGTTTGTATGAAAGTAAAGGCGGTCATGAAAAGGCTGACATCCGGGACAAGCTCTCAGGGGTTCACAGAGAGGGCGAGGAAGCGCTTGATGAAATGAAGATGATCCTCGGAGAACTTGCTGTAAACAGCCGGATGCAGGAAAGCGAGGTCGTCCGGCAGGTGCTCTCGGCTTTTAATTTGGACAGCCGCTATGACCATTTTTATTTGAAACTGAAAAAGAACGACGGAGAAATGACGGAAATAAAAAAATAACTGCCGCCCGCTGCTTTTTTGCCCAAAACTAATTGATAATGATATTCAGAGTCATTAATTTCTGTTACAATATAATCATGATCTCACGTTGAATGTTTAGGCAATTTGTTTATATACATAGTGTTGGGAAACTCAAAAAAGGAGCGGTTAGCGGTATGAGTGCAATTTCTACAGAGACGCTGAGCTTAGGGTACGGAGAGACTGTTATCATTGACGAATTGGATGTCGCGATTCCAAAAGGCGAAATCACTGTATTGATCGGAAGCAACGGCTGCGGAAAATCGACGCTTTTACGTTCATTGGCCCGGCTGATGAAACCGAGGGGCGGTTCTGTGCTTTTAGAAGGAAAAGCCATCGCTAAGCTTCCGACGAAGGAAGTGGCAAGAGAGCTCGCTATTTTGCCGCAGAGTCCGTCAGCTCCCGAAGGCCTGACGGTGCATCAGCTTGTGAAGCAGGGAAGATACCCTTATCAAAGCTGGCTGAAGCAATGGTCCAAAGAGGACGAAGACGCAGTGGCAAAAGCGCTTAAAGCGACGAAGCTTGAGGAAATGGCCGACCGTCCGGTGGATTCCTTGTCAGGCGGACAGCGCCAGCGCGCATGGATTGCGATGACACTCGCTCAGGATACGGATATCATTCTGCTTGACGAGCCGACAACCTATCTCGACATGACGCATCAAATTGAAATTCTTGATTTGCTGTTTGAATTAAATGAAAAAGAAAAACGCACAATCGTCATGGTGCTGCACGACCTCAATCTGGCATGCCGTTATGCCCATTATCTGGTCGCCATTAAGGATAAACAGATTTACGCAGAGGGCCGTCCCGAAGAAGTCATCACTTGCGAGCTTGTACAGCAGGTCTTTGCGATGAACTGCCAGGTAACGCAAGACCCGCTGTTCGGCACGCCGCTTTGCATTCCGCACGGACGCGGCAGATGTATCGTGCAGGAAGCGGCCCTCACCGCCCGATTGTCATAATCATGAAAAAGGGAAGGGAACGGTATGGAAGAGAAACTGCAGCAGCAGCTGGACGGCCTGCTTGAGAAATACACGGAACTATTGCTTGGCGAAACAAACCCGGATGTAAAGGAAGAAGTCAGGCAGTGGATTTTGTATACACATATCGCAAAAAGCATGCCTCCGCTCGTGAAACATTGGAATCAATCCTACCCGGACGCCAAAGAGGGCATCAAAGCTGCGATACAGCATATTAAACAGCTCAATGAAGCACACAGAAAAAAACAATAAAAAAGCTTTCGGCATCAAAGAGAGGTGCCGGAAGCTTTTTTTGCTGAAAAGGAATCAATAAGAGCTTCGTTCAATTCATAGGCGAAGAACTTTAATATAACTAATGCACCCGTTTGTTTACGTATATTTCTTCCGCTTGCTGAACCAAGAAAAAAGGACCGCCGCAGCAATCCCTTTCTCTCTTTCCTATATATCACATTTCCTTTCGGATACGTAATAACTCTTCAAATGCTTTTATATTTGTATCAAAATTGGGCACTGTTAGAGATTCTTCGGCACATTTGACTTGTGCTACAACCAAATCATGAAAAGGTGTTGGAATTCCAGTACCTTCTGCCATTTTGGGAATAACTCCATTAATATAATCAATTTCTGTTTTGCGTTTTTTCTCAAGATCCTGAAGCATACTTGCTCTTAGCAGCCTAGATGGTTCCATGGCTGACCTAAATGTTTGGATACGTTCAGGAATATCATTTTCACTTCTTAATTCCAAAGATTCTAAATCAAGGCCGCCCATTTTCGCAAATTTGACACCATTGGCGTGTCCAACCTTAATCGTCTCATCTGCGATATGGACTGCACTGACAATGCCGATTTCATGGTCAAGAATGTCTCCGTATTCTCCGTTTAATGCAGCCGATAAACCACTGAATGCATTATTGATAAGTAATTTTGACCACTTCGTTCCAACTAAATTATCGGAAATATGTGTTCCGCCGATAAGGTCTAAAACCGATTTAATACGCTGGATTCTTTCTGTTGTTTCACCATGTAATTCTCCAATTTGAAAAGCGTACTCTTTAAATTGAGTATACTCAGTTGTAAGTCTGGATACGCCTGGTTCAATAAATGTAGCACCAAATTCAACAGAACCTGCAATAACACGTTCATCACCAACGATCGAAGCAACTTTCTGTTCAGGTATACCGTTTTGCAAGGAACATACTACACTGTCATCCTTTAAAAAAGGCAGTAACTCTTTAAGGATGGAGTCATTATATAATTGTTTCGTCAGGAGTAATATGAAATCATACTTGCCTGATTTGTTTTCAGGGGTGATGGCTTTCACCTTTGCTTGAAATTCCGTTGTACCAACTACTTTAGCACCTATTTGATTTAGAGTATCTACATGTTCTTTGTATGAATCAATCAATTCGACATCCATTCCGCCAGCAGACAGATATGCCCCAACTATGGTTCCTAAAGAACCTGCTCCTAAAACTGCAATTCTCATTGTAAACGTCTCCTTATTTTTCCTCTAAGTAGTTATAAACCGGCTGTGCTGCATTTAAGGTTAAATCTGTAAGGATATGAGATGCTGAAACGACTTCTAATACAGGGAAATCTGCAAGAGGTGCCAGAGCATGTTCAAATAATTGAAGCCGCGCCGGCCCAGTCCAGGCACCTTTAACTTCTATATTCGTTATTTGCGTCCGCACCAAATCACAAACCCTTAAATCACCATTGTAATCAGTGGCAATCTTAACCATAAAATTAGGTCGGCAAATT
The DNA here is from genome assembly GCF_000815145.1 of Bacillus sp. Pc3. NCBI lineage: Bacteria > Bacillati > Bacillota > Bacilli > Caryophanales > Bacillaceae > Bacillus > Bacillus sp. Pc3. Next base: position 2,883,107 of record NZ_CP010406.1, read on the forward strand.
TCCCTTTTCGCTTTTTCCTTATCCATTTCGAAATGTTTATATCCCATAGTCGCAGTTGCCACACGAAGACTGCCATAATCCAATGTGCCAACAAGAGTATCAGAGTCTATATACAGCTTAGGGGCACCCAATTTCTTTGGATATGCAGTAAGTTCCCGTCCGCTTGCAATAGCCGGGAAATTGTCAACATACATAGAATGTACATAATCTCCTTCTTCACCATTAAAGCTGACAGGGATGACTTGTCCAGCCTCTGTATAGGCGCCAAGTCCGGAAACATCGGGCATCCGCATCACTTCGAATTTCACTAAAGGTTCAGTAATTTCAAGAGGTTCCGGCACTGCTGCACGTAAAGCTTTTTCATCCGTTCGGTAAATAATATTTAAATATTCACGGTTAACAAATTTATAATTTGGGATAGGATAAGCAGGGGCTGTTAGTGGCGTATTTAAATTTTTTGCTATATCTTTCACATCAATTTTCATTGAATGACACCCTTTCCTTTTCTATAACTATGCTATTATCTTACATTCGCATTTACATTTAATCCAATACATAATAAGGTATATATATATTTATTGAAATAAATGAGGGGGGTGCAGACAGATGGAATTGCTGCAGCTAAAATACTTTCAGACAGTTGCCTATACTGAACATATTTCTAAAGCGGCAGAACAATTAAAGATTGCCCAGCCTTCTTTAAGTCTCACTATAAAAAGACTTGAGAATGAACTGGGAACAACCTTGTTTGAGAGAAAAGGCAGAAATATTAAGCTGAGTTCAGCAGGGAAAATTCTTTTAAAACATGTAAACAGGATTTTTACTGAGATTGAAAATGCACAAACGGAAATTCAATTGGAGGAACATCAAATTTCTGACACCATCAGAATATCTATTTCCAATCCAAGATTCCTTGCAGGACTGATGAGTGAATATATCAACCGCTCCCCTCAATCAAAAATTCTCCAAGCAATCGGAGTTAAAAGCGAGATCATAACAAGTTTAAAAAAAGGGGACATTGATTTAGGAATAACAGGTCATCCGATTCAAGATGAAGAGATAGAGAGTTGGGTGCTGGTAAATGAAGATATTGTTCTGGCTTTGCCCTCAAACCACCGATTTACGGGTAAAACAGAAATTTCTTTACGCCTTGTCGCCGATGAACCATTTATTACCCTTGCTAATAATGAAGAGTATAGCGGTTTTACAGCCTCGCTTTGTGAGAAAGCCGGTTTCACCCCAAATATTGCATTTGAGGCAGATTCTCATTTACTGGTCGAGATTATAAAGCTGGATCAAGGTGTGGCGTTGCTTCCTATTTCAGTTTGCAGAACATTGGGGCTGAATTTTATAAAAGTGACTGATCACTCTGCTTCATATCCAGTCGGCTTATCTTGGATGAGACATAAGCTGTTGTCTTCTTCGGTAAGAAATTTTCGTGACTTTATTATGTCGTACTATAAAGATAACTATGAAATGTTTAAGGTTTATTAAAGGGTTTCATCATACTCCTTACTCAACTGCACCGTTAGCGGCATAAGAAAAAGGACACCCCTTCTCCAGCTTTTGATGTTTTCTTTTTAGGGATGTAATGAGGGGAAACTTGTTGCTTACATTCATTTCCCGTTTCACTTGTTGCGGGGTGGGTACTTGCGATTGTTAGTTTAATGCCGGCTTCCTTTGACACGCTGTTAAAAATTAATGTTTTTAGTTGGTAAGCCTGCTATTAGAGCCGTTTTGCTATACGGATCTCGTGAATTTTTTCAATTGTTCTTTTCGATCATAATTAGATATTTGCTGAACGGTAAAACATTGGAACCAATCCTGCCCGGACGCCAAAGAGGGCATCAAAGCCGCGGTACAGCACATTAAACAGCTCAATGAAGAGCACAGAAAAATACAATAAAAAGCTTCCGGCATCAAAGAGAGGTGCCGGAAGCTTTTTTTGCTGAAAAGGAATCAATAAAGGCCCGTAATGCACAGCTCATATATGAATCCTTCCGCGTGACGAATTCCGTTTTCATCATGCTGAAAGATTCGGGAATGGTCCATATCCGAACCGCGCCTAGTGCGGCGTGCTGAGTAATTACGCTTCGCGGGAGCAGCGTAATGCCGAGCCCCGCTGTCACTCCCCCGATAATCGCTTCAAGGGTGCCGAATTCCATAATGGCCGGATGCGCCGTTCCAATGGAATGAAGCCACCGCTCTAATGTGTCACGATACGTGCAGCCCGTGCTGTACACAAGAAGCGGCTTTTTTACCGCTTCTTCTATAGCGGTGACGGCAGCGGGAGTCACGACAACGGCTTCTTCTTCAAAGGCCGGGATGGAGTGCAAATCCGGATGATGAAAGTGACAGCCGATAAATGCGCCGTCCAATTCATAGCGAAGAACTTTATCGGTTACATATTGTGTATGTCCTGTCGTAAGGGACAGCTCCACATCAGGATACCGCTCATAATAAGAGGCTAAAAGTTTTGGCAGCCTGACGGCGGCTGTTGTCTGGGTGGAGCCGATCATAAGCGGTCCGCTCGGCTTGTCTGTTGAAGCGAGCGCCATTTTGGCTTCTTCTATCAGACCGACGACCTGATCCGCATAATGGAGGAGCACCGTGCCGCTTGAAGACAGCGTCATCCCGCGGTTATGGCGGAAAAACAGCTCGGTTTTCAAATCTTCTTCCAGCTGGCGGATTCTGGCCGTCACGTTTGACTGCACATAGCCGAGACGCGCAGCCGCCTTTGTAATGGAACCTTCACGGGCCACCATCTGAAAAATCCGCAAATCTCCGCTTTCCATTGTCATCTCTCCCTCTTTGCTATCATTTTTTGTGATATGAAACATCTTTAACAATCATTATACGAAAATGCACATCTCCATTACAATAAACATATCAGCTGATGAACATCGAACGTAAGAGGAGAAGAAGCCATGAATTTACAACATAAAACGGCACTGGTCACAGGCGGCGGTACAGGAATCGGAAGAGCGGCGTGCCTTGCCTTAGCAAAACGGGGAGCGGCTGTTGTCATTAACTATTCACATTCAAAAACGGAAGCGGAACAAACGGCAGAATTCATAATAAAAGCAGGCGGACACGCGATGACCATTCAAGCGGACGTTTCTATAGACAAACAGGCGAGAGACATGGTGAACGAAGCGGCCAGCCGATTCGGAAGCCTTGATTTACTCGTAAATAATGCGAGCATCACCAGACATATTCCGCTTCATGATTTGGAATCTGCAACGAAAGAAGTATGGGATGAATTATTTGCTGTCAATGTAAACGGGATGTTTCATTGCGCCAGAGCGGCAGCGCCTCATATGAAAAAGCAAAAGTCAGGTGCTATTGTGAATGTCGGGAGCATCGCCGGCCTGACGGGAGCGGGTTCTTCCCTTCCGTATGCCGTTTCCAAAGCGGCCGTGCATGGCCTGACAAAATCATTGGCCCATGCGCTGGCGCCGGACATCCGTGTATGCTGTGTCGCGCCCGGAGCCGTTGCAACAAGATGGTGGACGGGGCGGGAAGAGACGATGTACCGGCTTGCCGGAAGCCTTCCGCTGGAACGGATCGCCGCTCCGGAAGATATCGGAGAACTGATTTGCTCTGTGCTGGAGCAGGAATCACTGACGGGACAAATCATAACAGCCGATTGCGGCCAGACGATGTGACGAAAGGAGAGAGAAATGTGCCGTTTGTACAGATCCATTTACAGAAAGGAAAAAGCGGACTTTGGCTCAAAAAAATGAGCACTGTTATTCACACCGCCATGACGGAGATGATTGATGTTCCGCATGATGACTATTTTCAAGTGGTGCATCAGCACGAAAAAGGGGAGTTTTTCTATGATCCGTCATATCTTCAAGTCGAGCGGAGCGATGAACTGATGTTTATCCGCTTTACTTTGAAAAACTCCAGAACAACTCATCAGAAACAAGCATTCTATCAGCATTTGGCTGACCGGCTGCACGAAAAGCTGGGCGTCAGAAAAGAAGATGTGTTTATCGTCCTCTCAGGCAATGCGGCGGAAGACTGGTCATTCGGAAACGGGGAGGCCCAGATGATATAAAAAAATCCCGCGGCATCCGCGGGATTTTTCTTTGTTAAACGGCTTTCGCCTTTTCTTCTTGTTTGCCTGTCTTTTTATTTGTCAGCTTAATTGATTTAACAAACAGCGTGAGGATCAATCCGGCAGCGATAAAGGCCAGGCCTGTGAAAAACACGCTGTGAAGCGAATCCATCAGTGACGTTTTCAAAACCGGCACGATATGGGAAGAAAATGCGGCCGGAATCTGCTTAATCGATTCCTGGCTGAACAGGGATTGAAGCAGCCCTTCAGGATTCTTGTCAATCATACCTTTAAACTGGGCGGCAAAGGCACTTGCCTGTTTCGGGAGTGAGTCTAAGTAAGGCACCAGTCTGTCGGTTAAAAGGCTTCCTGATCTGGCATTCATGACAGCGCCGAGCACCGTAATACCGAACGTTCCCCCGATCATCCGGAAAAATTGGCTTGAAGAGGTCACAACACCCAGCTCTTCTTTTGAAAACGTTTCTTGCAGAGCGAGCGTGAGAAGCGGCATGACGAGCCCCATTCCCAGACCGATCACGGCCATATAGCATGTAGCCGCGAGCTTGCTTGTATCCAGCTGCAAGGTCGTTAATAAGAAGAAGCCGACGGCCATGATCAGCATGCCGATCATGATTTGCGGTTTAATACCGATCTTATAAACCAGCTGGCCTCCGATAATACTTGTGATAATCATAGATACCATCATCGGCGTCATAATCGTGCCGGACGCGGTGGCGCTGACTCCGATAATTCCCTGCATAAAGAAAGGAACGAACGTAACGGCGCCGAACATGCCGATACTCATGAAAAAGCCGATCAGATTCAGTACGGTAAACGTTCTGTTTTTAAACAGGTACATCGGCAGAATCGGTTCTTTTGCTTTGATTTCAGCGAAAATGAATCCGACAATCCCGGCAAGTGCAAGCGCAAAGAGACCGAGAATCTGCCAAGAGCCCCATGCGTAATCCTTTCCTCCGAAGCTGAGCGCGAGGAGGAGGCTGACGATTCCGACGATCATTGTGAAAATGCCGGCGATGTCAAAGTTAATCGGCCCGGTCTGTTTTCTGCCTTGAAGTCCTCTTGCGATAAAGATCACGGCTAAAATTCCGACAGGCAGGTTGATATAGAAAACCCATTTCCAATTTAATGAGTCAACAATCCAGCCCCCGATTTGCGGGCCGATCACGGAAGCAAGCCCGTAAATCGCTCCGAAAAGCCCTTGGAACTTGGCACGCTGTTTCCCTGTGAACAAATCCCCGATGACGATCATAGCCATCGGCATCATGACACCGCCGCCGATTCCCTGAAGTCCGCGGAAAATAATCAGTTCCGTCATGTTGCTGGCCATTCCGCACAGTGCGGAAGCTCCCATAAAAATCAATAAACCTGATACATAGACGACGCGGCGCCCCAATAAATCTGCAAGTTTCCCCGCAATCGGAACGATCGTCGTCGAAGTTAAAAGATATGCCGTGGTCAGCCACGTCATCATGCTTAATCCCCCGAGGTCACCCACGATTTTAGGAATCGCCGTTCCTACGATGGTGCCGTCAAGGGCTGAGAAAAACATGGCGATGATTAAGCCGGTTATTAATAATGTGCGTTTTGGATCTTTCTTTTCAATGCTCATGTTTCGGCAGCTCCTCTTTTCTATTCGTTTTCTTTTTGCTCAGCCGCGTATTTCTCGGCGGCTTCCGCTACTTTGCGGATGATGTTCACGGACTGAATCAGTTCATCGTCAGTCAGAACGGATAGGTTTCGCGCCAGTATCGCTTTCCGTCCTTCCACAACATCTTCGAATTTTGTTTCGCCTTTTTTGGTGAGGCTGATGTCGATGACGCGTCTGTCCTGCTGGTTATGTTTGCGGACGATAAGTCCTTTTTGTTCGAGGCGGTCGGCCATCAGCGTCACTGCGCTCGGCTTTACCTCCATGCGTTCTGCAATTTCGGAAACTTTGCAGCTCCCGTGTTTTTTCAGGCTGGCTAAAACAAATAATTGGGCAGGCGTCACCTCGTGTTTTGCCATGCTTTCCACCATTTCAGGCTGTATGTTTTGCAGCAGCGTCTGAAGAGATTTCTGGATGTCAGACACATATTGATCCGCGTTTTTCATAACTCCTCCTCATCTTGTTCCTTGAGAAAATAATTAACATTAGTTAAATATAAATAAGGATTAATGACAAGTCAATCTTTTTGTGCAAAAATAAAAAAAGGATTGATGCTTGTCGAAAACATCAAATCCTTCTTGTTTTACTGCTGGTAGGGAGACTGCTGCTGAATGGTCTGCCGGAACTTCTGATACGATTGCTGAAGCTTTTGAGTATCGGCTGCTTCAATGGAATACCAGCCATTTTGAAACATCACATCGTATAATCTTCTTTGCGCTTTTTGTGACTCATCGAAAATCGCCTGAATATCTTGGTAAAGAGACTCGTGGCTGAACTCGTGCAGAGCTGTGCAATATGAAGCAGTGATGTATTTTTCCGTCGTCAGCAGCTCATTCACCAAATCTCTGTCATTCATTTGCGCCGTATTGGGCACGGGCGTTTGCGGATTCGTGATTTTTTGGTTTTGCTGTTCCATGTATTGTCCTCCTATTGCATAAAGCCTGTTGTTGTCTGTCCGCCTTGATCGGGGTTCAAGCGGCCCAATATGTGCTGATAATGCTTCTGATGCATCCGGCCGATCTGATCAAGCTCTTGTTTTAACGTCGGATTCTGGCAGTGTTCCGCCATAAAATGCGCTTTTTTCATGGCAAGCAGATTCCAGTTCAGCATGTCCTCAAGATACAAATGGTCTTTCGTTGAGATGACGGCAGGCGGCAAGTTTCCGTGCTGCTCTTGATTGTTCATATAAACGCCTCCTTCAATTCTGTTCTTTTTAGCTTTCTCTGCGATCGGAAATTCATACACGAATAAAAGAAAAAGGAGGGAGTTCATCCTTGCTGCGGAGCATATGTTTATTTTTGTCGAAAAATAAAATGCTTACAAAATTCGCCCAGGCTTACGGAATCCGCTTCGGTGCGGGAAGGTTCGTTGCAGGGGAAACACTCACGGAAGCTGTGAAAACGGTAAAGCGGCTGAACCAAAAAGGGCTGTCGGCTTCGATTGATTATCTAGGTGAATATGCGGGGTCAGAGAAGGATGCGAGAAGGACGGCGGAAGAATGTAAAGAAGCAATCAGGGCGATTGCCGAGAATCAACTGGATTGTGAGCTGTCGCTGAAATTAACATCCATCGGTCTGGATATTTCCGAGAAACTCGCGGAACAGCATGTCAGAGACATATTGACGGAGGCAAAAGAACGCGGCGTGCCTGTAACGATTGATATGGAGGACTATTCAAGATGCAGCCGTACGCTTGAGCTGTATAAGCGGTGCAAGCCGGATTTCCCGATGCTCGGCACCGTCATTCAGGCTTATTTGTACCGCGCAGCTGAAGACATCAGCGGTCTGATGCCATACAAGCCGAGGCTCAGGCTTGTAAAAGGCGCTTATAAAGAATCGGCGGCCGTTGCATTCCCTGATAAAAAAGCAACCGATCTTCATTTTCAGCAGCTGATTAAGCTGCAGCTTTTGAGCGGCCATGAAACGGCGGTGGCGACACATGATGATGACATCATTTCTTATACGAAAACACTCATCAGCAAACATCAGATTCCCCGGGAGCAGTTTGAATTCCAAATGCTGTACGGCATCAGAACGGAGCGCCAGAAGGAGCTTGCCGAAGAAGGATACAGGATGAGGGTGTATGTCCCGTACGGAACCGATTGGTACGGGTACCTGATGAGAAGAATTGCCGAGCGCCCGGCAAATGCGGCATTTGTGCTGAAAGGGATCTTCAAAAAATAACGGCTGCTCCAAAAAGCAGCCGCAGCATGTTATTCCATGTTGTCTTTTTTATATTGTTGATTTTGGCTCGTCCGTTTGCCGCCGCCGTATTTTTGTTTCGGTCCCGCATTTCCTTTCATGCTGGCCGCGCTCACTGCGGCAGAAGACGGATCTTTTCTCCCTCGCACCATTCCCTTCACCTCCGGGTTTAAGTTTCCCGCCCGCGCCACGGAACATGCGGAAGCAGAAAAATTTAAAAAAATTCCATATTTGCTATTGAAGTCATCCTGAAAATCTTTTAAGATGTAAGAAGAAAAGGGTTTCATTTTTTTTGCCGAAAAAATGAATGACTATTCATTCAAAGTTCAAGGGGGATGACTCATGCACAAGTTTATAAAGAAAGCAGCCGTTCTCGGATCAGGCGTTATGGGGTCCGGAATTGCCGCGCACTTGGCTAACATCGGAATTCCCGTCCTGCTGCTTGATATTGTGCCAAACGAGCTGACAAAGGATGAGATGAAAAAAGGGCTGACATTAGAAAGCCCGGAGGTCCGCAGCAGACTGAGCCGATCGGCCATGCAAAAGCTGCTGAAGCAAAAACCGGCGCCGCTGACTTCGGCTGCCAATCTCGACTATATAACGGCGGGGAATTTGGAAGATGACGCAGCTCAATTGAAGGATGCTGATTGGATTATTGAAGTCGTCGTCGAAAATCTTGACGTGAAAAAACAGATTTTCTCACTCGTTGATGAATACCGGAAACCGGGAAGTATCGTGTCGAGCAATACGTCCGGTATCTCCGTCACAAAAATGGCGGAAGGCCGATCTGCCGATTTTAAAGCTCATTTCTTAGGAACCCATTTCTTTAATCCGGCCCGCTACTTAAAGCTTCTGGAAATCATTCCGATTCAGGAAACAGATCCTGACGTGCTGGAGTTTATGACTTCATTTGCAGAAAACACGCTCGGGAAAGGGGTCGTCATCGCAAAAGACACGCCTAACTTTATCGCCAACCGCATCGGTACGTACGGCCTGCTGGTCACGGTAAGAGAAATGCTTTCTTCCGGCTGCCGCATCGGCGAGGTGGACACGGTGACCGGGCCTTTGATCGGCAGACCGAAAAGCGCGACCTTCAGAACCCTTGACGTTGTGGGGCTTGATACTTTCGCCCATGTGGCAAAAAATGTGTATGATAAAGCCGACGGCGCTGAAAAAGACATGTTTAAGCTTCCTGAATTTATGAATGACATGCTGAAAAACAATTGGCTGGGCAGCAAATCAGGCCAAGGTTTTTACAAAAAAGAAGGTAAAACAATATATGAACTCGATCCGCTGACCATGACATACGGTGAGCGCTCGAAAATGAAGACGCCCGCTTTAGAAGCCGCCAAACAGGCAAAGGGTGCCAAAGGCAAAATGAAAGCGCTTATATACTCTGATGACCGCGCCGGACGCCTGCTTTGGAATATCACATCGCAAACACTCTTATACTCAGCCCGGCTTTTAGGTGAGATCGCTGATGATATCAAAGCGATTGACGACGCCATGAAATGGGGCTTCGGATGGGAGCTCGGACCGTTTGAGATGTGGGATGCCATCGGCGTCAGAAAATCAGCGGAGCGGCTCGAAGAAGAAGGCGCAGCACTCCCCGTCTGGGTGAAAGAAATGCTTGATCAGGGCCATGAAACATTTTATATGAAGGAAAACGGAACACCATTTTACTATTCAGACGGCCAATACAGGGCTGTGAAAGAAAATCCGAAACGGATCAGCCTGCAAACGTTAAAAGAAACAAAAGGCGTGATCACTAAAAACAGCGGAGCCAGTCTGATTGATCTCGGCGATGATGTCGCGCTGCTGGAATTTCATACGAAAAGCAACGCGATCGGCTTAGACATTATTCAGATGATTGACAATGCGCTTGAGGAAACGGAGCGGAATTATAAAGGTCTTGTCATCGGAAACCAAGGCAGACATTTCTGCGCGGGGGCAAACCTTGCGATGATTTTGATGGAAGCTCAGGATGATAACTTCATGGAAGTCGATTTTGTCATCCGCCGTTTTCAGCAGACGATGCTGAACATCAAATACAGCGCTAAACCCGTTGTTGCGGCGCCATTCGGGATGACACTCGGCGGCGGCACGGAAGTCTGTCTCCCGGCGGCACGCGTTCAGGCGGCGAGCGAATCGTATATGGGTCTTGTTGAAACCGGCGTCGGCCTTATTCCGGGCGGCGGAGGAAACAAAGAGCTGTACATGAATTATTTGGACGGCGGAAGTGAACTGATGGACGCAGCGATTAAAACCTTCGAAACAATCGCACTTGCCAAGGTGTCCGGTTCGGCACACGAAGCCCGTGATATGAAGATTTTGTCCGCGGCAGACCGTATCAGCATGAATCAGGATCACCTGCTGCACGATGCGAAACAGCTGGCTGCTTCCTTATATGACAGCGGATACCGCCCGCCTGCCCGCAAAAAAGTGAAAGTCACCGGGGAAACCGGATGTGCGGCATTACTGCTCGGAGCAGACCAAATGAGACGGTCGGGTTATTTATCCGATCACGATATGAAGATTGCGAAGAAGCTGGCCCATGTCATTGCCGGCGGAAGAGTCCCGTTCGGCACGGAGGTTTCAGAAGAATATTTACTCGAGATTGAAAGAGAAGCCTTTTTAAGCCTCGCTGGCGAGGCGAAATCTCAAGCGAGAATGCAGCATATGCTCGTCAAAGGCAAACCTTTACGGAACTAGGAGGGTGTTTATGAGAGAAGCAGTCATTGTGGCCGGTGCGAGAACTCCGGTCGGTAAAGCGAAAAAAGGATCGCTTGCAGCCGTTCGTCCTGATGATTTAGGCGCGCTTTGTGTAAAAGAAACGCTGAAACGGGCAGGCGGATATGAAGGAAATATCGATGACTTAATTATCGGATGTGCAACACCTGAAGCCGAACAAGGATTAAATATGGCGCGGAATATCGGTGCGCTGGCGGGGCTTCCTCATACGGTGCCGGCCATTACGGTGAACCGCTACTGCTCTTCCGGGCTCCAATCCATCGCTTACGGTGCTGAAAAAATCATGATCGGCGCGGGTGACACCGTCATTGCGGGCGGTGCGGAATCCATGTCGCAAGTTCCGATGATGGGGCATGTGACCCGCCCGAATATCGCTTTGGCGGAGCATGCGCCTGAGTATTACATGAGCATGGGGCACACAGCGGAGCAGGTAGCCGAAACGTACGGCGTATCCAGAGAAGACCAGGATGCATTTGCCGTCCGCAGCCATCAGAATGCCGCAAAAGCCCTTAAAGAAGGGAAATTCAATGACGAAATCGTGCCGGTTGAAGTATCGCTGACAGAAGTCGGTGATGACCATAAGCCGCGGAAAAAACAATTTACCTTTTCTCAAGATGAAGGCGTTCGTCCCGGCACATCGGCTGACGTCTTGGCGAAGCTCCGTCCGGCTTTTTCTAAAACGGGAACCGTGACGGCCGGGAACTCTTCACAAACAAGTGACGGCGCGGCGGCTGTCATGCTGATGGATCGCGAAAAAGCTTCGTCGCTCGGATTGGCGCCGCTTGTCAAATTCCGTTCCTTTGCCGTAGGCGGCGTTCCGCCTGAGGTAATGGGGATCGGTCCGATTGAAGCCATCCCGCGGGCGCTCAAGCTTGCCGGACTCGAATTACAGGATATCGGGCTTTTTGAATTGAATGAGGCCTTTGCTTCACAGGCCATTCAAGTCATCAGATCGCTTGGGATAGATGAAGAAAAGGTGAACGTCAACGGAGGCGCCATCGCGCTCGGACATCCGCTCGGATGCACGGGAACGAAGCTGACCCTGTCACTCATTCATGAAATGAAACGGAGAAACGAGCAATTCGGCGTGGTGACGATGTGCATCGGAGGCGGCATGGGAGCTGCCGGCGTATTTGAACTCATTTAAAAAAAGGGGGAAACGAACATGAAACAGGAAACGGTCAACGTCAAAAAAGGCGGCAGCTTTCTGATTGAAGAGACGGGATATGATCAAATATTCACTCCGGAGGACTTTACAGACGAACACAAAATGATCGGCAAAACGACAGAAGACTATGTCGTAAACGATGTGCTTCCTTATATCGATGAAATTGAAAACCATCAGTTCGAGCATTCGGTCAGACTGCTGAAAAAAGCCGGAGATCTCGGCCTCCTCGGAGCAGACGTGCCTGAAGAGTACGGCGGAATCGGTCTGGATAAAATCAGTTCAGCCTTCATTACGGAAAAGTTTTCACGTGCCGGCAGCTTTTCGCTGTCTTACGGCGCTCACGTCGGGATCGGCTCATTGCCGATCGTGTTCTTCGGAACGGAAGAACAGAAAAAAAACTATTTGCCGGACTTGGCTTCAGGACAAAGAATCGCGGCATACGCCTTAACTGAGCCCGGTTCAGGTTCAGATGCCCTCGGCGCGAAAACCACGGCTGTTTTGAATGAAGCGGGCACACACTATATTCTTAACGGAGAAAAGCAATGGATTACAAACTCCGCCTTTGCAGATGTCTTTGTCGTCTACGCTAAAGTGGACGGAGATAAGTTTTCTGCATTTATCGTAGAAAAGAACTATCCGGGCGTGTCAACGGGACCGGAAGAGAAAAAAATGGGGATTAAGGGTTCATCGACAAGAACGCTGATTTTAGATCAGGCGGAAGTCCCAAAAGAAAACCTTCTCGGCGAAATCGGAAAAGGCCATGTCATCGCTTTTAATATCCTGAATATCGGGCGCTACAAGCTTGCCGTCGGCACAATCGGCGCTTCAAAACGGGTGATTGAGCTGTCTGCCGCTTATGCAAACCAGCGCCGGCAATTTAAAACGCCGATCTCAAGCTTCACGCTTACTCAGGAAAAGCTTGCGACGATGTCAGCTCGGCTTTACGCGATGGAGAGCTCTGTATACAGAACAGTGGGCTTATTCGAAGATAATATGAGCAGACTGACGGAAGAGGAGCAAAAAGACGGACGCGAAGTCGCGAAGTCAATCGCCGAGTACGCGATTGAATGCTCGCTCAACAAAATGTGCGGTTCTGAAACGCTTGATTATATTGCCGACGAAGGCGTTCAAATTCACGGCGGTTACGGATTTATGCAGGAATATGAAGTGGAGCGCGCTTATCGCGACTCAAGAATCAACAGAATTTTTGAAGGCACAAATGAAATCAACCGCCTGATCGTAACGAGCACGTTCCTGAAAAAAGCCGTAAAAGGTCAGCTGCCGCTCTTTGAAAAAGCAAAAGCGCTCCAAGAAGAACTCATGATGCTGATGCCTGAAGAGCCGGGATCAGAACCTCTTGAACAGGAAAAATACATTGTCAGACAGGCGAAAAAGATCGCCCTCTTGACAGCGGGTCTCGCGGCGCAGAAATACGGCAAAGAGATCGAAGGCGAGCAGGAAATCATGGTGAACATTGCCGATATTGTCAGCGCGCTGTACGCTTTGGAATCTGCCGTCCTCAGAACGGAAAAAGCAATTGCGGCGGACGGTGCCGAAAAAGCCGCGCAGAAGCTGTTATATACGGAAATCTTTGCCCAGGAAGCCCTTCAGAACATTGAAGCGCACGCCAAAGAATCACTGATCGCCATGGAGGAAGGAGACTCCCTCCGCATGATGCTTTCCGTGCTGCGCAAACTGACGCGCCTGACGCCGAAAAACCTCATTCAGAAAAAACGTGAAGCGGCAGCCGCCGTCTTCCGTGAAGAAAAATATACGGTCTGACCACATGCTGAAAGCGCTCCTTCATCAGGGGCGCTTTTTCACGAAGCAACGTTATAGGTTTTTACAAGTGATTGTGTTAAAATAACGACGATCATTTACAAGGGGTGAAGAAGATGTCGTTAAATTTTTACTGGTACCCTAAATGCGGAACGTGCCGTAATGCGAAAAAATGGCTGGAAGACCGCGGTAAGGAAATAAACGAAATACATATCGCGGAGGAAACTCCGTCGAAAGAAGAAATTAAAGACCTCTATGAGAAGAGCGGTCTTGAGCTGAAAAAGTTTTTCAACACGAGCGGAATGAAATACCGCGAGCTGAACTTAAAGGAAAAGCTGTACCACATGTCAGAGGATGAACAGCTCGAACTCCTGGCATCAGACGGTATGCTCCTGAAACGCCCGATTACGACAGACGGCGAAAAAGTCACTGTCGGCTTTAAAGAAGACCAATTCGAAAAATATTGGATGTAATGCCAGGTTCAAAGAATTATGGTATCTTCTTATTATAAGAAAAAAATGGAGGGATTTAGATGAGCACACCGAAAGATATGCGTTATTCCAAAGAGCACGAATGGGTCAAAGTTGAGGACGGAAAAGCCCGCATCGGGATTACACATTTCGCGCAAGCCGAACTTGGCGACATCGTCTTTGTCGAGCTTCCGGAAGTCGGCGCCGAAATTAAAGCGGACGAGCCATTCGGCAGCGTGGAATCCGTCAAAACCGTATCCGAACTGTACGCACCGATTAACGGAACGGTGACGGAAGTGAACGAAGACCTTGATGACAGTCCTGAATTCGTAAACGAGTCTCCGTATGAAAAAGCGTGGATGATCGTCGTGGAACCGGCTGATGCTGAAGAAATCGAAAACCTCATGACTTCCGAGCAATATGACGAAATGACACAGGAAGACTGATCGGATAGCAAACGGGCCATTTGGACATTCTATCTGTAACGGGAGGTGTCTAAAATGGCTTTTGATAAACAAAAGGTCGATGTGACGGAGAACGTTACGGGCCGCTTTCAAAACGGCCGGTTTTCCTTGTTTCATGAAAATGAAGCCATCGGCGAGATGACAGGCATGGACCAGTACGAGCTCAAACAGGGCTTTTCATTTGAAAATCAAAAATTTTATAAAACAGCCGATGTCATAAACGGCAGCGATCCGAAATATGTCGATTGCGATTATGAGAATGGCTGGTGTTAACAGTTGGCGGTGAATTTCACTGCCTTCTTTTTCAATCTGACGCTAAAACAATCGGCAGGTGACGCGCTTATGTACAACGGAGATGAAAAGGTCATTATCGTAGAAGGAAAATCTGATAAAATCAAAGTCAGGGAAGTGCTCATCGAACCCGCGGAGATCGTCTGTACAAACGGGACAATCGGCCAAACCGAACTGGAAGATTTGGCGGACCGCCTGTTTGACAGAGACGTCTATATTTTAACGGACGCAGATGACTCCGGAGAAAAATTAAGAAAACAGCTGAAACGGGAGCTTCCCGACGCGCGCCATATTTATATAGACAGAACATACAGGCAAGTCGAGTCGTGCCCGGGCCATCATCTCGCATCTGTGCTGATCAGAGCCGGCTTTGATGCTGACACTGTATTTTTGAAGAAGAACGACCTGAGGTGGTAATCATGAAAGAACTCCAAGAAAATGAACTCGAATCGATTCAGGATGACGTTTATCTCCTGTATTTGTACACCCCGTTTTGCGGCACATGCCAGCTGGCGTCCAAAATGCTTACTGTCGTCGAAGAAATGCTGCCCGGCGCCGCCTTCTATAAAAACAACGTGAATTATTCCCCCGCATTCGCCAAAGCCTATCAGATTGAAAGCGTTCCGTGCTTTTTGCTGTTTAAAGGCGGAGAGCTTGTTGAGAAAGGATACGCCTTCCGCTCCGTTTCCTATTTATATGAGCTGATTAAACAAAAAACATCGCAAACGTTCCCGATGTGACAATATTTACAGGAAAATGTCGTGCGGTTTATAAAGGGTTCTGTCCGTTAAAAAGAGAAAGTGTATGTATGGCCATTAAAACGGGAGGTTATACGAGTGGAGAAAATAGAAGTTTCAGAGAATGACGGACAGCATCTGTTTTTGAAACCGCTATTAAACGCCTCAACGCTGCTGATTACATTCCAAGGAGAAACAGAAGCCTTAACGGTCTCAATTAACGGACAGGGAGAAATGAGAAAAACGTCGGTTTCAAAGGAAAAATCTAATTTGACCTTTTACGGAAACCAGACGGAAATCATTCATCTCCTGCATGGTGATGTCTCTTTGCAAAAGCTTATCCAAAGCGGAAAACTCAAAGTGAAAGGATCATTCAGAGCTCTGCTGAAGCTGGAGGCCATCCTCTGGCTGACAAACGGATTTTTTCAGGCGATCAGTAAACGGCCGTAACTGCCAATCTACTATGTGACAATAGCTTCCAATATTTATTTTATTGACTTTTTATCATTCGCCGTGCTATTCTACAGTAAGAATTTCCGGACGAAAATACGATATGTTTTCTCTTATCAAGAGAGGTGGAGGGAAGTGCCCTATGAAGCCCGGCAACCATCAACAATGTTGAAATGGTGCCAATTCACTCGAAGCGGTCTGCTTTGAAAGATGAGAGAAAGGCCTTTTTCAATAAGCCTTTCTGCTCATTTTTGCAGAAAGGCTTTTCTTTTGTGGAGAAACCCGGAAGATTTCTTAGAATAGTGTAAGGCGGGTGATTGCTTTGATCCATCTTCAAAATGTTTCAAAAATTTACAAAGCGAAGCATGGGGATGTCAATGCTGTCCAAGATGTCACTCTTGATATCAAAAAGGGCGAAATATTTGGAATTATAGGATATAGCGGAGCTGGTAAAAGTTCCTTAATCCGTCTCCTGAACGGCCTTGAAAAGCCGACGTCGGGAACCGTGGAAGTCGCGGGGACGGAATTAAATAAAGTAAGCAGCCGCGGGCTGAGAAAAGCGCGCCAGGAAATCAGCATGATCTTCCAGCATTTTAACCTTCTGTGGTCGCGCACCGTCCGGGAGAACATTATGTTTCCGCTGGAAATCGCCGGCGTGAAAAAAAGCGAACGGGTCCGCCGCGCTGATGAATTGATTAAACTGGTCGGATTAGAGGGGAAAGAAAAATCTTATCCGTCGCAGCTGAGCGGCGGTCAAAAGCAGCGTGTCGGCATCGCCCGGGCGCTCGCCAATAATCCGAAAGTCCTTCTGTGCGATGAAGCGACATCAGCGCTCGATCCGCAGACGACCGATTCAATTTTGGATCTTTTATCCGATATAAATGACAGACTCGGCCTGACGATCGTGCTCATTACCCATGAAATGCACGTCATCCGAAAAATCTGCAACAGAGTCGCAGTCATGGAAAACGGGAAAGTCGTTGAAGAAGGCGAAGTACTCCAAGTTTTCAGAAACCCGCGCGAACCGATGACCAAGCGTTTCGTTCAGCAGGTGACAGAACCGGAAGAGACGAAAGAAACCATCCAGCATTTTCTGCAGGAAACAGCGACAGGAAAAACGATTCAGCTTTCATTTGTCGGGCAGGCCGCCGAGCAGCCCCTCATTACGGAAATGATCCGAAACTTTGATGTGGACGTCAATATTCTGCAGGGGAAAATTTCACAGACGAAGGACGGAGCCTACGGTTCTTTATTCATTCATATTGACGGTCAGGAAAAAGAAGTAGAAAACGTGATCCGGTTCATCAAAGACAAACAGGTAGAAGCAGAGGTGATCACAAATGTTTGAAAAATGGTTCCCGAACGTTGATATAACCGAGCTGTGGACGGCCACATACGAGACCCTTTATATGACGGTCATCGCTTTAGTTTTTTCATTTATCATCGGAGCGGTTCTCGGTCTTCTGCTCTTTTTAACGGGCAAGGGAAGCTTATGGGAAAATAAAATCATTAACACCGTGATTGCGGCGGTCGTTAATATTTTCAGGTCTATTCCGTTTCTTATTTTAATTATTCTGCTTCTCGGCTTTACTAAGATTTTGGTCGGATCGATTTTAGGACCGAACGCCGCATTGCCGGCGCTGATTATCGGCTCCGCGCCGTTTTACGCCCGTCTTGCGGAAATTGCGCTCCGGGAAGTCGATAAAGGAGTCATCGAAGCTGCCAGATCAATGGGAGCAAAGACATCGACGATTATCTTCAAAGTGCTGATTCCTGAATCAATGCCTGCGTTAATTTCAGGCATCACCGTTACGGCCATCGCCCTGATCGGATCTACCGCCATTGCCGGCGCCATCGGTTCAGGCGGACTCGGAAACCTTGCATATGTAGAAGGCTACCAGTCCAATAATACGGATGTAACGTTTGTAGCGACAGTATTTATACTCATCATCGTCTTTATCATTCAGATTATCGGTGATGTGATTACAAATATAATAGACAAAAGATAAGGGAGGATTTACATTGAAAAAGATTATATTAAGTGCGCTGCTGCTTGTGTTCGCGGGAGTTTTGACCGCCTGCGGATCAAACGGCTCAAATAAAAAGGAAATCGTCGTCGCCGCGACAAAAACACCGCATGCTGAAATCTTAAAAGAAGCGGAACCGCTCTTGAAGGAAAAAGGCTACACATTAAAAGTAAAAGTGCTGAACGATTACAAAATGTACAACAAAGCGTTAGCTGATAATGAAGTGGATGCGAACTACTTCCAGCACGTTCCTTACCTTGAACAGGAAATGAAAGAAAATAAAGATTACAAACTCGTGAATGCCGGAGCCGTTCACCTTGAGCCATTCGGAATTTACACGAAAAAATACAAATCACTGAAAGACCTGCCTAAAGGCGCGACCATCATCATGACTAACAATGTCGCTGAACAAGGCCGTATGCTAGCGATGCTTGAAAAAGCCGGACTGATCACACTTGATCCGAAGGTGAAAACGATTGAAGCGACTACGAAAAACATTACGAAAAACCCGAAAAACCTGACATTCAAAAAAATCGCCCCTGAATTAACGGCGAAAGCATATAATGAAGAAGAAGGCGATGCAGTCTTCATTAACGTCAACTATGCGATTCAAAACAAACTGAATCCGTTAAAAGACGCGATTGAAGTGGAATCAACGAAAAACAACCCGTACGCAAACATCATCGCCGTACGCAAAGGTGACGAAAAATCAGAGAAAATCAAAGCGCTTATGGAAGTGCTTCACTCTAAGAAAATCAAAGACTTCATTGAGAAAAAATACGACGGAGCCGTGCTTCCCGTATCTGAATAAAGCGAAAACCCCGGATGAGTCATCCGGGGTTTTTTTCGGGTATTAATCGGAGAACTGTCCATAATAAAAGGGAAGGTTAACTTATTGGAGGGAATGGCAGTGGCTCAATACCAGGATAACGGCAAAAGCGTGCATGACGCGTTAAAACAATACAAAGAAGGTTTAGGCATATTTGAACAAAAAATGCCGATGATGGGGCGGAAGTTTAATGAATTTACTGAACAGTGTTTCTCAGCGGATTCATTAACTGAAAAAGAGAAACAATTAATCGCTCTGGGTATCAGCATCAGCGCTCAAGATGAATTTTGCATGATTTATCATACGAAGGGCTGCCTTGACCAAGGGGCCACAGAAGAAAACATCCTTGAGGTCATCAGCGTCGCGGCGGCATTCGGGGGCGGCGCGGCTCTCAGTCAGGGAGTGACCCTCGTGCAGCAGTGCATTCAGGAATTCGGACATACGACGCATTAGAATGAGCAATCGTGTGAATACCGTTTTTCAGATAAAGTGAGCGCCGGTTTCCGGCACATTCGAAAGGATTCAGGGGCACACTCTCTTTGGCCGGAGCAGGGGATCATTGTTACAATAGAAACAAATATATGAAGGGATTGATTCATTATCTGCACCAGCCACGAGAGACTGGACCTTGACTATACGCCTGAAATGGAAAAAGCGATGCAGAAGTCACACGGCATCGGCTACGAGGAATACGGACGGCGTCTTTCAAAAAGGATGGAAGTCGAACGGCAGAGGGAGCTTGAATATCAAAAAAGCAAGTTCCTCGCAGCGCAGCTTAATGAGAAAATCGGTCAGTAAAAAAGGGTGGATTTCCGCCCTTTTTCTGTTTCAAACAGCTTTAATTACGCCTTGATCTTTGATAAACTTTAGGAATGTTCCGGGTAATATAAAAAGTTGTATTTACTTTTCATTTGTTATAAAATTAGAATGAGAATAAATTGAGAATAATGATTATATATTTTGGAGGTATAGATATGGCTGCTTCAACATTAACGATCAAGGATCTTCACGTTGAAATCGAAGGAAAAGAGATCTTAAAAGGTGTAAACCTTGAAATAAAAGGCGGCGAATTCCACGCTGTCATGGGGCCGAACGGTACCGGTAAATCCACGCTTTCAGCAGCGATTATGGGACACCCGAAATACGAAGTTACAAAAGGCAGCATCACGCTTGACGGCAAGGATGTACTGGAAATGGAAGTGGACGAGCGCGCTCAGGCGGGTCTTTTCCTGGCGATGCAGTACCCAAGCGAAATCAGCGGTGTGACAAATGCCGATTTCCTTCGCTCTGCGATTAACGCACGCCGTGAAGAAGGCGATGAAATTTCTCTTATGAAATTCATCCGCAAAATGGACGAAAACATGGAGTTCCTTGAAATGGACCCTGAAATGGCGCAGCGTTACCTGAACGAAGGTTTCTCAGGCGGGGAGAAAAAACGCAACGAAATCCTTCAGCTTATGATGATCGAGCCGAAAATCGCCATTCTTGACGAGATCGATTCAGGTCTTGATATCGATGCGCTTAAAGTCGTTTCTAAAGGAATCAACAAAATGCGCAGCGAAAACTTCGGCTGCTTAATGATCACTCACTACCAGCGCCTCCTGAACTACATCACGCCTGATGTCGTTCACGTTATGATGCAGGGACGCGTAGTGAAATCCGGCGGCGCGGAGCTTGCACAGCGCCTTGAAGCGGAAGGTTATGACTGGATTAAACAAGAACTAGGCATTGAAGACGAAACTGTAGGCCAAGAAGCGTAAGCGTTAGGGGGATAATCATGACATTGGAAACGAAACTATCCGTAGATCAGGAATATGTCAAAGGCTTTTCCGAAAAGCATCAAGAACCTGCCTGGCTGAAAAACCTGCGCTTACAGGCTCTTGAAAAAGCTGACGATCTGCCGCTGCCTAAGCCTGATAAAACAAAAATCACAAATTGGAACTTTACAAAGTTCAACAAGCATACAGTAGAAAATGCGCCGCTTGCTTCTTTAGAAGATTTAGCTGATGAAGCAAAAGCGCTGATCGATATCGAAAACGAAGACAAAACGTTATACGTGCAGCGTGACCAAACGCCCGCTTTCCTTTCTCTTTCTAAAGAACTGAAAGACAAAGGCGTCATCTTTACGGACATCTTAACGGCTGCCCGTGAGCACAGCGACCTCGTTGAGAAGTATTTCATGAAAGACGGCGTTAAGGTCGACGAACATAAACTGACTGCGCTTCATGCAGCATTAATGAACGGCGGGGCATTCCTTTATGTTCCTAAAAACGTTCAGGTGGAGACGCCTGTTCAGGCCGTTTACGTTCATGAAAGCAATGACACGGCATTGTTCAACCACGTGCTGATCGTCGCTGAAGACCACAGCTCCGTCACTTACGTTGAGAACTACATCAGCACGGTGAACCCGAAAGAAGCGGTATTCAACATTATCAGTGAAGTGGTCACAGGTGATAATGCCAGCGTGACGTACGGTGCCGTTGACAACCTGTCAGCAGGTGTCACAACATACGTCAACCGCCGCGGAGCCGCGCGCGGACGCGACAGCAGAATCGAGTGGGCGCTCGGACTGATGAACGACGGCGACACGATTTCTGAAAATACGACAAACCTCTACGGAGACGGCACATACGGCGATACGAAAACCGTAGTTGTCGGAAGAGGAGAACAGACGGAAAACTTTACGACGCAGATCATCCACTTCGGTAAGGCTTCTGAAGGCTATATCCTGAAGCACGGAGTCATGAAAGATGCCGCATCTTCCATCTTTAACGGAATCGGCAAAATCGAGCACGGCGCGTCTAAAGCAAACGCTGAACAGGAATCCCGCGTTCTGATGCTGAGTGAAAAAGCACGCGGAGATGCAAACCCGATTCTTTTAATTGATGAAGACGATGTAACTGCAGGACATGCGGCATCTGTCGGCCGTGTGGACCCGATCCAGCTTTACTACTTAATGAGCCGCGGAATTCCGAAAGAAGAAGCGGAGCGCTTAGTCATTTACGGATTCCTTGCTCCGGTGGTAAAAGAGCTTCCGATTGAAGGAGTTAAGAAACAGCTCGTCTCCGTCATCGAAAGGAAAGTAAAATAATGAATATCACCGATATTCGTGAACAGTTCCCGATCCTTCATCAGCAAGTGAACGGACATGACCTCGTGTACCTTGACAGCGCGGCGACTTCCCAGAAGCCGCGTGCTGTCATTGAAGCAGTGGATCAGTATTACAGCAAATACAATTCCAATGTCCACAGAGGCGTTCATACTCTTGGCACGAGAGCGACAGACGGCTATGAAGGTGCGCGTGAAAAAGTCCGTAAGTTTATCAATGCGAAATCAATGGCTGAGGTCATTTTCACAAAAGGCACGACAACTTCACTGAATATGGTGGCGCTAAGCTATGCCCGCGCCAGCTTAAAACCCGGTGATGAAGTGGTCATCACCCAAATGGAGCATCATGCGAATATCATTCCGTGGCAGCAGGCTGTAAAAGCAACCGGCGCGACTTTAAAGTATATCCCGATGCAGGAAGACGGCACGCTTTCGTTAGATGACGTCCGGCAGACTGTCACAAGCCATACGAAGATCGTGGCAGTCGCTCATGTGTCAAACGTGCTGGGCACGATCAACCCGATTAAAGAGATCGCCAAAATCGCTCATGACAATGGCGCGGTCATCGTGGTGGACGGGGCGCAAAGCACACCGCACATGAAAATCGACGTTCAGGACTTGGATTGCGACTTCTTCGCGCTTTCTTCCCATAAAATGTGCGGCCCGACGGGAATCGGCGTGCTGTACGGCAAGAAAGAACTGCTTGAGAATATGGAGCCGGCCGAATTTGGCGGCGAAATGATCGACTTTGTAGGGCTTTATGAATCAACTTGGAAAGAGCTTCCGTGGAAATTTGAAGCAGGCACACCGATTATCGCAGGCGCGATCGGATTGGGAGCCGCGATTGATTTTCTTGAAGAGATCGGACTCGACGAGATTTCCCGGCATGAGCATAAGCTTGCAGCCTATGCGCTTGACCGTTTCGAGCAGCTAGACGGCGTGACGGTATACGGTCCGAAAGAGCGGGCGGGACTTGTGACATTTAATCTTGATGAGGTTCACCCTCATGATGTCGCGACTGTCCTCGATGCTGAGGGCATTGCGGTCAGAGCCGGCCATCATTGCGCCCAGCCGCTCATGAAATGGCTGGATGTATCTGCTACTGCGAGAGCGAGTTTTTATCTGTATAATACAGAGGAAGAGATCGATAAGCTCGCGGAAGCCCTCCAAAAGACAAAGGAGTACTTTACAAATGTCTTTTAATGCAAATTTAGATACATTATACAGACAAGTGATCATGGATCATTACAAAAATCCGCGCAACAAAGGGGTTTTGGATGACAGCATCGTCGTCGATATGAACAACCCGACTTGCGGCGACCGGATCAGACTGACAATGAAGCTTGACGGCGATACCGTTCAGGAAGCGAAGTTTGAAGGAGAAGGCTGTTCTATCTCCATGGCTTCAGCTTCCATGATGACGCAGGCGATTAAAGGAAAAGATATTGATACCGCCCTTTCCATGTCTAAGATTTTCTCAGACATGATGCAAGGGAAAGAGTATGACGACTCGATAGATCTCGGGGATATTGAAGCTCTTCAAGGCGTTTCGAAATTCCCGGCCCGGATTAAATGTGCCACCCTTTCATGGAAAGCACTTGAAAAAGGAGTCGCTGGCGAAAAAGGCGGCAATTAAAAGATTGGAGTGAAAATGGATGGCTAAAAAAATGCCTGAAATTGGTGAATACAAGTACGGTTTTCACGATAAGGACGTTTCCATTTTCCGTTCAGAGCGCGGATTGACAAAAGAAATCGTAGAAGAAATTTCACGCATGAAAGAAGAGCCTCAATGGATGCTTGATTTCCGCCTGAAATCTCTTGAGCATTTCTACAACATGCCGATGCCGCAGTGGGGCGGGGATTTAAACTCTTTAAACTTTGACGAAATTACGTATTACGTAAAGCCGTCTGAGCGTTCAGAGCGTTCTTGGGATGAAGTGCCTGAGGAAATTAAACAGACATTCGACAAACTCGGTATTCCTGAAGCTGAGCAAAAATACCTTGCCGGTGTTTCTGCACAGTACGAATCCGAAGTTGTTTACCACAATATGAAAGAAGATCTTGAAGAGCAAGGCATCGTCTTCAAAGACACAGACAGCGCGCTGAAAGAAAATGAAGACATTTTCCGCGAGCACTGGGCGAAAGTCATTCCGCCGACTGATAACAAGTTTGCGGCGCTGAACTCAGCTGTTTGGTCCGGCGGATCTTTCATCTACGTGCCTAAAGGCGTGAAGGTTGAAACACCGCTTCAAGCTTACTTCCGCATCAACTCCGAAAACATGGGTCAGTTCGAACGTACGCTGATCATCGTTGACGAAGAAGCAAGCGTTCATTACGTAGAGGGCTGTACGGCTCCTGTGTACACAACAAACTCGCTTCACAGCGCAGTTGTTGAAATCATTGTCAAAAAAGGCGGCTACTGCCGTTATACAACAATTCAAAACTGGGCGAACAACGTTTACAACCTAGTAACGAAACGTACGGTTTGTGAAGAAAACGCGACGATGGAATGGGTTGACGGAAACATCGGTTCTAAATTGACGATGAAATATCCGGCTGTCATTCTGAAAGGTGAAGGCGCACGCGGCATGACGCTTTCTATCGCTCTTGCGGGTAAAGGACAGCATCAGGACGCAGGCGCGAAAATGATTCACCTTGCACCGAATACGTCATCCACAATCGTATCAAAATCGATTTCTAAACAGGGCGGAAAAGTAACATACCGCGGTATCGTCCACTTCGGACGAAAAGCGGACGGCGCCCGTTCAAACATCGAGTGTGATACGCTCATTATGGATAACAAATCGACTTCTGATACAATCCCTTACAATGAAATCCTGAACGACAACATTTCATTGGAGCACGAAGCGAAAGTATCAAAAGTTTCTGAAGAACAGCTTTTCTACTTGATGAGCCGCGGTATTTCTGAAGAAGAAGCAACAGAAATGATCGTTATGGGCTTCATCGAACCATTCACAAAAGAACTTCCGATGGAATACGCAGTTGAAATGAACCGTTTGATTAAGTTCGAAATGGAAGGCTCCATCGGTTAATAGTAAAACCCCGCCATATGGCGGGGTTTTTTTGTTTATTGAATAGTGAAATTACCGTATTCGCTTGACCGGACATGAATCGGCCCGTTTAAATTGTAGTTCTTCTCTTTGACAATATCGCGAAAAACGTCGACACGGGCAACCGATTCTCTCCATTCATCCTGGGTGTCCTCATCTGACGGATTCATCAGATCGTCATAGCGCACATCCAAGAATTTATTGAGCCATTTCTTCTCGTCAGTTCCGTCTTTCGGTGAACCGCCCATTTTTTTGTTCGTGCGTTTAATCAGGGCATAAAAGGAGTCTGGATCATCCCCGTCGCCATGCTGAATCACCGTATCGTACATCACTGCTTTTGCCAAGGCCGTTTTCAGTCCGGCATTTTCTGAACGTTTCATCGCCGGCTGATAATACAAGCTGTCATTTACCTTATCCTGGGCAGCGCGGAAGGCTTTATCATTGCCAAGTGAGCGCCAGGCAGAATCGAATCCTTTCAGATTGCTGATGTCATCGCTTTCGTCCTTCGCAAGACGCCGCAATTCAGGCAAATACTTTTTCAATTTGTTATTCGGCACCGCTTTCGTGTATACTTCGACTACTTCCAGCGCATCTCCGGTAGCCGTCGTAAAGCCGGCCCGCCCGCAAGTGTAACCTCTTCCGTCATCCAACGCTTCAACATATCCGTATTGGATTTCCGTCTTTCCGTTTTCAAAGATGCTGGTCAGCTGTTCCGCCCGGCGCTTCTGATCCTTATTCAGCCCGGCCGCAAAAACCGTACCGCTCATCATCAGGGTAAAAAACATGGTGAAAATAAGTGACGAAACCGCCGTCTTCTTCCAAAAATCTGCTTTTTTCTTCAAGCTGATTTTCATTGCCATACCCCTTTCATATGTAAGTTACGCACTCAGTATACATGAGGGGGTTGTTTTTTTGTTAAAACACACGAATTTGTCAATATTTTGAATCCTAAGCCCTATCAGGTGCTTCATAAAAAGAACGCACCTTCATCAGACAGACAATCCCGTTCTCGCGTCATTCTCATCTGTAACATAGTCAACGCGGTGAAACCCGCATTGTACAGCCTGCTGATAAAGGGCTTCGAGCATATCCGGATCTTTGCAATATAACGTTACATACGAGCAATCTGCAATGAGAAGCACAAGCTCACAGGAACTCTCCAAATACTCCTCGTACGTATTGATTTCCGTTACCATCCCGCCCGGGAAAGCTTTCAATTCAGCAAAAATCATATAATAAGGGTTTCCTTCCAGACGCTGACGGAGTTCTTGACCCTGAATGATGCGCTGATTTTGCGGAAACAGGTCTGTATCGGTGTCTTCTTTGAATTCAGTATACGCCTCTCCATCACCGATAAACCACGTATAGGAAGAGATGGGGAACGGTTGTAATATATCTGCCGCAAACCGTCCGAATTGATTTGGGATGTTAAATGTAATGCCGCGTTTCATATGGTCGTATCTCCTTTATGCTTTAGAATATTATGGTATAATAGTTGGTTAAATATTGAAAGGACTTGACAGTATGACAACACGATACGGAATTGATGCGCCTTATGGAGCGTTTGGATTTATCTTTCTTGCGCTCCTTTATGCTGCAGCCACGTTATGCGGTATGATTCCTCCTTACTGGGGCTGGCTGACGGGCACCTTGTTTTTATTGCTCGGTCTTTGGATGCTCTTGTATTCAACGGCCATTAAACTTTTACACCGCCATCGCATTCTTGCGCTTTCCGGTTTAAAGCCGGACATGAAGGTGCTTGATGTCGGTACGGGGCGGGGGCTATTAGCGATCGCCGCGGCTCAAAAAGGCGCTGACGTCTCAGCGATTGACAAATGGTCAAGCTGGGATCTGGGCGGAAACGGGAGAGACGCATTCGAAAAGAACAGACGGGCAGAAGGAGCGCCGGAAATTGATTTGTATGACGGACTCGCGCAAGCCATGCCGTTTCCTGATAAAACGTTTGACCTTGTCATTTCACATTTTACCGTACATAACATTTCAGGCAGAAAAGAGAGGGAACGGGCGATTGCGGAAATGGTGAGGGTGCTGAAGCCTGGCGGCACATTGGCCGTGTCAGATATAAAAAATACATCACAATACAGAGCAATTCTTGAGGAAAACGGCTTTCACACAAGAACGTATTCCTTTTATTATACGTTTCCGTTTTCAAAACTCATCATTGCTGTCAGGACTCCGGTAGGAACCGGGCGCTCCATTTGTTAAAATAAATAAGACAAAACAGATAGAAAAGGTGTTACACATGAAGTCTTATATAATTATCGGAGCCGGCATTCTCGGTGCGTCCGCGGCTTATCATCTCGCAAAGGCCGGGGCGGATGTAACGGTCATTGACCGGAAGCACCCGGGGCAGGCGACTGACGCCGCGGCGGGGATCGTCTGCCCGTGGCTGTCACAGCGCCGCAATCAGGCATGGTATGCGATCGCAAAAGGCGGAGCCCGCTATTATAACCAATTGATACAGCAGCTTGAAGCTGACGGAGAAACAGAAACCGGTTATCAAAAGGTCGGAGCCGTCAGCCTCCATACGGATGAAAAAAAGCTCAGCCAAATGGAGGAAAGAGCTTATAAAAGAAGAGAGGACGCCCCTGAAATCGGTGACATTACAAGACTGACTCCGGAAGAAACGAAGGCGCTGTTCCCCGCGCTGTCGGAGGAATACGGGGCGGTTCATGTCAGCGGCGCGGCCCGGGTGAACGGGAGGGCGCTTCGTAAGGCGCTGTTAAACGCGGCCGTTAAGCACGGCGCGATTGTTTACAATGAAGAAGCGTCAATATTGACAGAGGACGGTGCCGTCATCGGTGTGAAAACCGCAGAACGCACGCTTACTGCCGACCAGGTTCTCGTAACGGCCGGCGCTTGGGCGAGAGAGCTGCTTGAGCCGCTCGGCATCCGCTTTTCAGTATCATACCAAAAGGCACAGATCGTTCATTTAGAGCTTCAGGGAGAGGATACGGGCGGCTGGCCCGTCGTCATGCCTCCAAACGATCAATACATTCTCGCCTTTGACAGCGGCAGAATCATAGCGGGCGCGACTCATGAAAACGATACCGGCATGGATTTGCGGGTGACGGCCGGCGGTCTCCGCGAGATTTTTGACAAAGCATTAACCGTGGCGCCGGGGCTTTCAGACAGTACTGTAATAGAGACAAGAGTCGGTTTCAGGCCGTTTACTCCCGGTTTTCTTCCCGTCATCGGCAAAGTGCCGAATATCAGCGGACTCCTCGTTGCCAACGGGCTGGGCGCCTCAGGACTGACGAGCGGGCCGTATCTGGGGGCTGAACTGGCGAAACTCGCGCTCGGGCAGCAGACGGAAATTGATGTAAGCCTTTATGATCCGGCCGGGGCGCTTGAATAAAAAATAGCTTTTGGCGCATTCTTATGATAGGATGGAGCTTTAATGAATAAGAGGACGTGACCCATTTGATAAAAATAAACCTTCCTGCTCCTGATGTAACCATTACGGAACGGCAGCAGTCACCGTCGGAGAATGAACCGGCGATTAAAGCGATTTACGGTTTCATTGATTTTCACCAAATTCCGAGAGACAAAGGCGGCATCTTTATGTTTTATAACATTCATGATGAGCTGCTGTTTGTCGGGAAAGCCCGTAAATTAAGACAAAGAATCAAAAAGCATTTTGAAGACAATGTGTCGCCTGTTAAACATCACAGGGACGAAGTGTATAAAATTGAAGTATGTGTCGTAAATGATCCGATGGAAAGGGAGATTTACGAAACGTACGCGATCAATACCCTTCAGTCGAAATACAACATTGAGAAAGTATTTTATAAATAAGAAAAACCGGAGCTTAAGGGCTCCGGTTTTCTTTATGTTTACAGTGCCAGCCACATCACGGCAATATGCACGATCAGCAGACAGTAAACGATGAGGAACAGCTGGACGACCTTTTTTCTGAATAACATGCAGATCATCATGAGCACGGGAAAAATCAGGACGCCGGCCGTTTTATTGATTGATGTATTCGGACGGTTCGACACGTCATAGTGAATAGCCATATCAGCAGGAAGAAACGGATAAAACACAATCGACAGAATAAAGGCGAGAACTACAGCACCCCACAGCACTTTATCATTCATTAAAAACATATGAACACTCCCTTTTTTTAGTGTTAAAAATTTCATTAGTTTCAGTATTTATCTTATGGGTGTTTCCGATCAGGTGATCGCTGATATTAAAAAGTCATCGCGGGATTATTTTAAAGAGTTGAAAGCGGCGGTCTACAGCGGCGATTATGAGAAAGTGAACAGCGTCATTGATCAAGGTTCGCAGATTATGGCGAAAGTGCTGAAAGAAGAATTTGACAAAAAGAGCATGGACAAAGGAAAATCAACGGCCATCGGCCAATGCGCAACGGCTGTATAGGTATTTTTAAACGCGGCGGCCGCCATTGAGACGATCGCTCTTGCGGTAGCGGCCATCATTTTGACAGTAGCAAGCGTTGACGAAGATTCCGACTTAGGAAAAGAGCAGCTCATCGCTAATGTCGTTGACCGCATTAACGCGCAGCACTGAGGATGAAGAAAGAAAACGCTAAGGAAACGAACCTTAGCGTTTTTTTGATTGAAGCATCTCTTTTAAATATGCTTCTGAATCAAAGCCGAGTTCCTCGTCGGCTTCTTTTTTCAGTTCAAGCTGAAGTCGCACGTACGTGTCATATTTCGGGCTGAGCTTTTGAAGAAGATTGCTGAAAGGCGATCCCGCCTTCAGCGCGGGCAGATCAGAAGCGGATTCTCCGACCTTGATCAGGCTTTCCCTGTATTCTTCATCTGTCTGCACTCTTTTCACAAGCTGAATGATGATGTTTTTATGAGTGTCCCAAGTGGCGGGGTCTCTCTCCAAAATCCGCTCGATAAATTGGTCATGCTGGACTTTGTGCTGCTGGAGCTGAGCCGGATCCTCCTTGCCGACCAGCTGCATCATCGGGTGTGCAGCCGGAACTTCTTCCATATCATCCAATACTTTAATAAGCTTTGCCCATATCGTTTTTTTCTCATCTGTATCAATAGAAAAGTCGAGGAACGGTTCAAACAGCGCGGCGATAAATTTTCCGAAATCTCCCGGGAACAGTTTTTTCAGCTGAAGTCCCATATACTTCGGTTCATCTATTTTGACCTCGCCGATATCATGCAGAATTGAATCGACATTTTCCGCATCTTCCACGCGTTTGATCAGCATTTCAGTCAGTTTCCGTTCCTGCTCAAGCTCTTCAATCTGCCGACTGAGCTTTTGATGCTGCCGGCGCAGTATATCATGCAGACTGCTGCCCTCTAAGAGGAACGCTTTAATATCGCTTACAGACAGTGCCAGCATTCGGAGGGCGGCAATCATTTTCAGCGTATTCACGTTCTGAGCGGAATACTCACGGTATCCGTTATCAGGGTTTTTGCTGACGGTGATTAAACCTTCCTGCTCATAATATTTGATGGCTTTTTTCGTGAGACCCGTCTGCCTTGCGGCTTCTTTTATATTCATTCTGAATCACTCCCTGTTTTTCATTCTAAACGTGTCTCTAAGGGTCAGGTCAAGAGAGGGCGGCAAATAAGACGGGTTTATTTTATATTTTAGAAATTTCAGAAAATATGATTGACAACGCACCTTTGTTGCGATTAATATAACGTTATATAATGTTATATAACGTTATATAATAAAACACTGAGGAGTGAAGGATTTGAGTCAAACTGCCGCACAAGTGAATCACAAAGTTCAGGCTTTCTTGGATGATCTGAAAGGAAAAACGATTGACCACGTCTTTTTCGTCGCTTGCGGGGGTTCTTCAGCCATTATGTATCCGAGCAAGTACGTGTTTGACAGAGAGGCGAAAGCCATCAGCTCTGATCTCTACAGTTCAAATGAATTTATTCAGCGCAATCCCGTTCAGCTCGGGGAGAACTCTCTCGTGATTTTATGTTCTCAGTCAGGCAATACGCCGGAAACGGTGAAAGCCGCCGGTTTCGCCAGAAAAAAAGGCGCGCTTACGATTGCGATGACCTTTGAGCCTGATTCTCCGCTAGCGAAAGAAGCCGAATATGTCGCGGTGTATGACTGGGGTGAGAATGCACAGGCGATAAACACGAATTACGGGGTTCTGTATCAAATCGTGTTCGGCGCTTTACACGTGCTGGAAAACCATACCGCGTTTGAGCACGCGATCGACGGACTCAATAAGCTCCAGACCGTATATGACAAAGCGCTTAAACAAGAAGCGGATCACGCAAAGGCATTCGCGAAAGCCCACGAAAAAGAAGATATCATTTACACGATGGCAAGCGGTGCGAACTACGGCGTCGCTTACTCCTACAGCATCTGCATTCTCATGGAAATGCAATGGATTCATTCCCACGCCATTCATGCCGGAGAATATTTTCACGGACCGTTCGAAATCATTGATGAATCCGTTCCATTTATTATCCTGCTCGGCTTAGACGAAACAAGACCCCTTGAAGAGCGGGCGCTTTCCTTCTCAAAAAGATACGGCAAAAAACTGACTGTGCTTGATGCGGCAGCATATGATTTTTCCGGAATTGACGATTCTGTAAAAGGCTATCTGGCTCCTCTCGTATTAAACCGGGTGCTCAGAAGCTATGCGGATGCGCTGGCGGAAGCAAGGAACCATCCGTTAAGCCAGCGGCGTTACATGTGGAAAGTCGAATATTAAGAACGCGCATTATATTTCACCGGACTATAATGATATATAACGTTATAGTCCGGTGACAAAGGAGGAAAAGCATCTGAAAAAGCTCATCTGCCTGTTCGTTCTGTTAGCCGTATGTCTGTCAGCCGCCGCCTGTTCAAGCCAAAGCAGTTCCTCTGACGGAAAAGTGACCTTGAAGTTTTTTCACAGGTGGCCGAAGGAGCCGGAAAAAAGCTATTTCGAAGAAGCGGTCAAAGAATTTGAAGCTGCTCATCCGGATATTCATATCCAAACGGAAGCGGTCTTAAACGATTCTTAT
Organism: Bacillus sp. Pc3; assembly: GCF_000815145.1. Lineage (NCBI taxonomy): Bacteria > Bacillati > Bacillota > Bacilli > Caryophanales > Bacillaceae > Bacillus > Bacillus sp. Pc3. Next base: position 2,915,180 of record NZ_CP010406.1, read on the forward strand.
AAAGACAAGGTGAAAGTCATGCTCGGAACAACGAGCCCCCCTGATATTTTCTTTTCATGGAGCGACCGGTTTGCTTATAAATTCATCAAAGGAGATAAAGCCCTCGATCTGTCGTCTTACTATCAGCAGGATAAAGATTGGTCCTCACAGCTTGTGCAGTCACAAATCAAACCCTTTACGCATGACGGAAAACAGTACGGTGTTCCGTGGCAAATGGACGCTAAATCATTCTTTTATAATAAGGACATTTTTCATACATTACATTTGAAGCCCCCGGCGACATGGGATGAACTGATCACAGTCTCTGAGAAATTGAAAGAGAACGGATATATTCCGATCAGTTTCGGCACAAAAGCGCCTTGGACGATTTCTCATTATATCGGGACGCTGAACCAGCGTATGGTGGATGAAAAAACGCGGGCGAAGGATTACAGCCCGGAAACCGGGGAGTTTACGGACGAAGGCTATGTCAAAGCGCTTGAAAAGCTTCAGGAACTTCTGCCGTACTTTACAAAGCACGTGAACTCCGTTGATCACGAATACGTGCGCCAGCAGTTTACGAGCGGCAAAGCGGCGATGATTTATGCGGAAACGGCAGAAATTAAGCTCGTCGAACCGGTCAATCTGGGCTTGTTTCCTTTCCCGAAACTCAGCGGCGAAAAGGGATCTCCCCGTGCACTGACCGGATCTCCGGAAGGATTTATGATTTCCTCAAAAACGAAGCACCCGAAAGAAGCCATGGAATTTCTACAGTTTTTAACCTCGAAAAAAATGGGAGAGAAGCTGATAAAAGACGTCGGTAAATACAGCGCGGTTCAAGGAACGGCGACAGAAAACAATTCCGCCCCGATCCAGCGTGAAGCCGTGCAGGATATCGTCCGCGCCGAATCAATGGTGCCGTGGTTTGATATGGATGTTGACGTTGAAATCGCCGATGTGTATGCGGCAGGCGTTCAGCAGATGCTCGGCGGCACAATGACACCGCGCGAGGTGATGAATTCCGTGCAGAAAGCGGCGCGTCAGGTCAAAGCGTCATCTGAATAGAACAGATTTCTTTGGAGAAAGGAGATGAGGATTTCCTTGGTCAGCCGAAAACGTTTCATTCCGTATCTGTTTCTCGCGCCCGCGCTGATTTTTCTGCTGTTCGTTTACATTCCGATTATTGAGAATGTGTTTTTCAGTCTGTTTGAATGGAGCTCATTTCAACCCGAAAAGACGTTTATCGGTTTGAAAAATTATATTGACCTGTTTCACGATCCCGTGTTTTTTACAGCACTCCGCAACAATGTGCTGTATGCGGTCATATCGCTGATTTGCCAGGTTGGCGGCGGCTTAATTCTGGCGGCCGTGCTGGAAGACAGATTGGTAAGAAAATGGTCGCCGTTTTTCCGCACGGTCTTTTTTCTTCCGGTTGTCATTTCCATGACCGTCATTGCGCTGTTGTTTGATTTTATTTATAACCCGGAAATCGGTCTCTTGAATCAGCTGCTGGAAGCCGTCGGACTTGATGAACTGACCCGGGCGTGGCTGGGCGATGAAAACACCGCTATGCTGTCTGTCATTTTTGTGTCTCAATGGCAGTCTGTCGGTTACATCGCCATGCTGTACATTGTCTCGATTCAGAGCATTCCCGCTGAATTATATGAATCGGCGCAGCTGGACGGAGCCGGAAAAATCCAGCAGTTTTTTCACATTACGGTGCCGCAGACGAAAGAAATGTCGTTTGTTGCCGTGGTGATGACGCTGACCGGCGCATTTACCGTATTTAATGAACCGTATATTCTGACCGGCGGAGGGCCGGGCAATGCTTCAGAAGTGCTGAGCACATTTTTGTATAAGAGCGCTTTTACAAAGGATATGATGGGCTACGCTTCTGCGATCGCGACGGTGGTGCTTTTGCTGACGCTTGCTCTGTCGCTTATTCAGATGAAATTCTTTAAGACCGGAAAGGAGGAGTAGCCGATGCTTCCTGAAAAGACGGACTTGCGTCATGCCCGTCAGGCCGTCAGAACAGGCGGAAAACCGAGAAAATGGTATGTCGGGGAAACGTCTGTGTGGCTGTTTCTCTTAATCTACCTCATTGCCGTTGCTTATCCGCTGTTATGGATGGCGGTCAGCGCCTTTAAAAGCTCGGATGAGATTTTTGAGCACAGCTGGTCGCTGCCCTCTGTCTGGCATCCCGAAAACTTCGTATCCGCATGGAACCAAGGGATTTCCGCTTATTTTATGAACAGCGTCATTGTGACCGTGCTGACTTGTCTCATCACCGTATTTGTGAGCGCCTGGGCGGCATACGGGCTGGCCCGTTTTCAATTTAAAGGAAAAGGGTTTGTGCTGATCATTTGTCTTGGCGGCTTGATGCTGACGCCGCAGGTCAGTCTTGTGCCGCTGTACTCCATTATCCAGTCATTGGGACTGTACAATACGTATTGGGCATTGATTCTTCCGTACGCCGCCTACCGTATTCCGTTTACCGTGATTCTGATCCGTTCCTATTTTTTGTCGATTTCCAAAGAGCTTGAGGAAGCTGCCTATCTGGATGGATGTACAAGTTTCGGAATATTTTTCAGAATATTCTTACCTATGAGCGTGCCGATTCTGGTGACATCAGGCATTTTGACGGCTTACCATACATGGAATGAGTTTATGTTTGCGATTATTTTTATCGATGATGAAAATTTACGGACGATTCCGGCCGGGCTGATGCAGTTCAGAGATGCCCTGCAGACGGATTGGGGTGTGCTGCTGGCCGGGCTGACGATTTCTGCTGCTCCGATCATCGCGCTGTTTTTATTGATGCAGAGATATTTTATCCGCGGCATTGCTGCGGGAAGCGTAAAAGGATAAGGAGGATGAAAAGATGAAACTGATAGCGGCCGGAGATAATGTAGTAGATTATTATCAGGATCAGGAGACGTTTTACCCGGGCGGAAATGCGTTAAACGTAGCCGTGCTTGCCCGGCGCTTAGGCCACGAAACTTCTTATATCGGGATTCTCGGCAGTGATGAAGCGGCGGATCACGTATTGAATGTGCTGAAACTGGAAAAGGTGAATGCCGATCTGATCCGCCGGGCATACGGAGAAAACGGGATGGCGGTCGTCACGCTTGATGAAAGAGGGGACAGGATATTTGCCGGATCAAATAAAGGCGGCGTGCAATCGCGTCTGACGCTCGCTTTTCAGGAGAATGACATCTCATTTATCGCCGGACATGATCTGCTGCATACGAGCGTATACAGCAGGATAGAACGTGACCTTCCGATGCTGAGCGGCCATGTGCCGATTTCCTTTGACTTCTCTGTAAAACGTGACGAAGCCTATTTAGAAGCGGTCTGTCCGTACGTGACGTATGCGTTTTTTTCCGGGAGTGATTTGAGTGAAAGTGAATGTATGCGGCTTGCCGAAAAAGCCCGCGGTTTCGGAGCGAAAATCGTCTGTCTGACAAGGGGAGAATATGGCGCGGTGTTATCGGATGGGGAACGCGTCTATCATCAGCCGGTGGTAAGAGCTGATATAATAGATACATTGGGCGCGGGTGATTCTTTTATCGCCGGGTTTCTTACCGATTTCTTCGAGCATCAGGATATTCGGCGAGCGCTTACTGCGGGCGCCGGGACGGCTGCCAAAACATGCGGAGGGTTCGGAGCGTTCGGTTACGGGCATCCCTACAGGCCGGGCGGCGGGAAAAGCAGTGAAAAAACGAGAATACGATAAGCATTGTCTCGTTTTTTATACTTGTTACGCATAGGGACTGTTAATGGTAAACGTGACGCGGTCGGTATGCATTAAAAACAGCGAGCTGTATATCGGCTGGTCTTTTGACATAAAAGCGGTTTTGTCAATTTCAAAAAGCGCATCCCCGATATCACAAGCCAGATAGCGGCTTTCTTCCTGCTTGGCGTATACGACATTTAACAGCTTCGTATTATGGGTGGGCACCACCTGATAGTGCTGTTTCAAAATGTCATGCATCGACACGCCGCCTTTAATATGCTTGCCGATGTCGGGAAATAAACTGAGCGGATAGTGGGCGATTTCGAATGAGAGCGGCTGGTCGTCGTGAAATAAAATGCGTTTTAATTCAAGAACGGGACTTTCGGAAGCGACGCGAAGTTTTTGGGCGATGGATTTAGGCGCTTCAATGATTTCATGGGAAAGGATCTGGTGTTTCGGTTTTTTCCCCGTTGATTCCATAAATTCAGAGTAGCCGTTGACCGCGATGAGCTCCCGCTTCAGTTTAGGGCTTTTAACGAACGTTCCCTTTCCCTGCTGCCGGACGAGCCAGCCTTCTTCCACAAGATCAAGGATGGCCTTCCTGACCGTTATGCGGCTGACGTTGTACGTTTCGCACAGCTCATTTTCGGTCGGCAGTTTCACGGACGGCGAATAAACGCCCTTCTTGATATCGTCCGCGATAATTTGTTTCAGCTGAATATATAAAGGTTTCGAGCTCCCGTTATTTAACAATGGGACGGACCTCCTTTGTCAAGTAGTAGTACTATTATATGTATTATGACGTTATAATACAAATTTGCTTTTTATTTATGAATCTGTCAGAAACCCCGAGCATTTTTAACATAACAGAAAGATGTGGCGGTTTCCAGTATTGGAGGAGGTTTCGAATGGCATCATTAACATTTGACCATATCAAAAAAACATACGGCGCCCAATCGGCGGCAGTGAAGGATTTTCACTTAGATGTAAAAGATGAGGAGATGCTGGTGCTTGTCGGTCCCTCCGGCTGCGGCAAATCTACGACACTCAGAATGATTGCCGGACTGGAGAGCATTTCTGAGGGGAAGCTTTATATCGACGGAGACGCGGTGAACGATCTGCCCCCGAAGGATCGCGATATCGCAATGGTTTTTCAGAATTACGCGCTGTATCCCCACATGACGGTGTTTGACAATATGGCGTTCGGTTTGAAGCTCAAAAAGCTGCCGAAAAAAGAAATTGCAGAGCGAGTCCGGACGGCCGCCGATATTTTGGAAATCGGGCATCTGCTCAAGCGGAAACCTAAGGCTCTCTCAGGCGGGCAACGGCAGCGGGTTGCGCTCGGCCGGTCGATCGTGCGGGAGCCGAAAGTGTTTCTGATGGACGAGCCGCTTTCCAACTTAGACGCGAAATTGCGAGTGACGATGCGCGCCGAAATCAGCAAGCTCCATCAGCGTTTGAAAGCGACCATCGTTTATGTGACGCATGATCAGACGGAAGCGATGACAATGGGCGACCGGATTGTCGTGATGAATGAAGGAGATATTCAGCAGGCCGCAAGCCCCCATGAGATTTATCATTATCCGGCGAATCTGTTTGTGGCGGGTTTTATCGGTTCTCCGAGTATGAATTTTATAAAAGGCGTCATTGAAGAAAGTCACGGGCAATGGTATTTTGCCGGTTCGTCCGTTCGTCTGCCCATTCCGAAAGAAAAAGCGGCTGTTCTTGTGCAGAAAGGATACAGCGGTAAGGAGATGATTGCGGGGCTGCGTCCGGAGCATTTGACGCTTGCCGGACAATCAGAGCACCCGCCTGAAGCGGTGTGCCGCGCTGTGGCGGAAGTATGTGAAAACTTAGGCGCGGAGATGTACGTTCATGCGGTGAGCGGAGATGACCGCATGACGATCCGTCTTGACGGCGCTTCACAGGTGAAACCCGGCGATGCCATTCTGCTTGCGGTCAATATGAACCGGGCCGTCTTTTTTGATGCCGACACTGAAAACGCCGTATATTGAAAAAGGGAGCCTGATGATCGGGGCTCCCTTATCACTTCTTATGATACGATTACCAGATTTCGTCCGCCCATTCCGGATGGTCGATAAACGGATTGCGGTTATGCTGATAGTCTTCGTAAATGATTTCGTTCCGCCGTTTTTCCTTACTGTCGACGGGGTCTTGTTGATTCCATTTGAGCAAAACGGACAGTTTTCCCATGTAAGGAGCTGAGCCGTTTCCGGTTTTATCATTCAGCTCAAGGTCAGGATACCCGTCGTCTCCTTCATAACGCACCGCCATGTAAAACAGCATGCGGGCGACGTCTCCTTTAACCTCATCACGCGGCTCCCAGGAATCACCGTCGTAATAATTGCCCGGCGCTTTCGGGTATTCTGAGCCGCCGTTATCAAAATCCATATTTCCTCTGGCGCTGTTCACCTGAACGTCTGCAGGGCGCAGATGATGAATGTCCGTCCCGGGGCCGGCAGCTGTTCCGAAGTTTCCGTGTGACTTTGCCCACACGTGTTCGCGGTTCCAGTCCCCGACGCTGCCGCCGTTTTTACTTTTGGCCCGTGATTCCTGGGTGTAGAGCAAGATGACATTGTTCGGATTTGCCGGATCTTCGTCAGTTTCCTTCAATGCATTCCATACTTGGCTGTAAGACAGCTTAGTATGTCCGCTGATGATGCGGTGCAGGGCGCTCTTTAAGGCTGTTCCGCTTTTTCCGGAAGCTTCTTTATAATATGTGTCCGTATCCGCAGACGGAGTGATGACAGCTGAGGCAGTTTGCGGAAAAAGAGTTGTGCCGCCGGAAGTTGAAACCGCGAGCCGGCTGTACAGATTTGTGTCAGCCGGCTCGCCCGCAGAGGCTGACGGCGCAGCCCATCCAAAAATGAAAAACAGGCAGACAATCGGCAGAAACCAAAGTTTTTTTGTCATGACTTGCCCTCCTTTACCTCTATTATCCAAAAAATAAATCTAATATTCTATCTTTTTTGAAAAATGGTTCCTTCGGCTTATGGGACAGAGGGGCGGTTTCTTGGTCAAAGTATCCGGAAAATCATTGATTTTTTAGAGGATATGATAATGAACTCATAATGCGCTCCTTCTATAATGAAGATCATCTTGTCAGTTTTTCAGTTTAAAAGGAGGGCGTGTATGGAACATCAGCAGCTTTCGGCGGCGAATATCGGGATTTCCGACGACATACAATGGCTGTCTCAATTCGGCGCTTCCGCTTCCGGCGGAGTGACGAGGCTTTTATATACGAAAGAATGGATGGACGCCCAGCTTGCCGTCAAAAAGAAAATGGAGGCGTTCGGGCTGGAAACGGCATTTGACGATGTCGGTAACGTATTCGGCCGTCTGAACGGCACAGAATCGCCTGATCAGGTGATTCTGACCGGGTCGCATATTGACACCGTTATTGACGGCGGCAAATATGACGGTGCGTTCGGCGTGCTGGCGGGCATGCTGGCGATCCGGCATTTGCATGAGACGTGCGGGCGTCCGAAAAAAACGCTGGAGGCTGTGTCGCTCTGTGAAGAGGAAGGGAGCCGTTTTCCCATCACCTATTGGGGCTCAGGCAATATCGCCGGTGCTTTCTCGCTTTCAGATGCGGAAACGCCGAAAGACGCGTCCGGCATTTCTCTGAAAGAAGCCATGCGGCAGAACGGCTTCGGTGCAGGCCGTTATCCGGCGCCGCTGCGCACTGATATTAGTGCCTTTCTGGAAATTCATATAGAACAGGGGCAAACGCTTGAACGATCGGGAAAGGATATCGGGATTGTCACCGGGATTGCCGGACAGAGACGCTATACCGTTACGCTTGACGGTGAATGCAACCATGCGGGGACCACTTCAATGAAATGGCGGAAAGATCCGCTCGCGGCGGGAAGCAGCATCATCCACGAACTCATGCTCTCAGCGGAAAGACAGCCGGAAGAGCTCCGCCTGACGTGCGGGAAAATGACGGTTGAGCCGAATATGGCGAATGTCATTCCGGGCCGTATCCAGTTTTCCGTTGATATTCGCCACCAGCAGGAAGACGTGCTGGCAGCCTTCCGTCAGAAACTGGTGTCGATTATTGAAAACATCAGCCGCAGCAAAGGAGTCAGACCTGTTATTGATGAATATATGAGGATAGAGCCGGTTCAAATGGATCAGACACTGACACGAACCGCAGCAGAGGCTGCAAAAGAGCAGGGGGCGGACCCGGAGAAGATCGTAAGCGGAGCGGGACATGACGCCCAGATGTTCGGCAGAACCTTTCCGGCCTGCATGCTGTTTGTGCCGAGCCGTGGCGGGATCAGCCACTCGCCGCTTGAATTCACACCCGCACATCAGCTTGAAACCGGCGTCCTTACGCTGGCGAATGTATTACATAAACTTGCCTATTAACGTAAAGGGGGAATCGGCGTGCCGACCAGAAAAGAATTGTGCATTCCGCAAAGAACGATTATGACACCGGGACCGACAGAAGCTGAACCGAGAGTGCTGAGGGCGATGGGCGCTCCGATCCTCGGCCAGTTTGACCCGGCATTTACCGGTATCATGAACGAAACGATGCAAATGCTCCGTGAATTGTTTCAAACGGAAAACCGCTGGGCCTATCCGATTGACGGCACATCAAGAGCGGGGATTGAGGCTGTTCTCGCAAGTGTGATAGAACCGGGCGACAGCGTGCTCGTTCCGATATACGGACGCTTCGGACACCTGCTGACTGAAATCGCCGAGCGGTACGGAGCGGACGTTCATACGATCGAGTGTGAATGGGGAACGGTCTTCCGGCCTGAAGAGATTATCGGCGAGATGAAAAAGATTTCCCCGAAAATCGTCGCTATGGTGCACGGAGAAACATCAACGGGGCGGATTCACCCGCTGAAAGAAATCGGGGAAGCGTGCCGCGCCCAAGACGCACTCTTTATCGTGGATGCCGTGGCCACGATCGGAGGCTGCGCCGTAAAAACGGATGAATGGAAGATTGACGCAGTTATCGGGGGAACGCAAAAATGCCTATCGGTGCCCTCCGGAATGGCGCCGATTACTTATAATGACCGGACGGCAGCTGTCATTGCCGCGCGTAAAAAGGTAGAACGTGGCATTGCGACGGCAGCTGACGGTAAAATGCTGTCCGGTCATCGGCCGGTTACGAGCAACTATTTTGATCTGAGCCAGCTCGAAGATTATTGGAGTGAAAGAAGGCTGAATCACCATACAGAAGCGACAGCAATGCTTTATGCGCTGCGGGAGGGTGTGCGCCTTGTCCTGGAAGAAGGACTTGAAGAACGGTTCCGCAGGCATCAGCGTCATGAAAAAGCGCTTACGGCGGGACTTGCAGCGATGGGCCTTGATTTATTCGGCGATCCGGAGGCGAAGCTGCCTGTCGTCACATGTGTGAAGATTCCGCCGGAAGCAGACGGCGAATCGATCAGGAGTATGCTTTTGTCTCAATTCGGAATTGAAATCGCCAGCTCGTTCGGTCCGCTGCAGGGGAAAATTTGGCGAATCGGAACGATGGGCTACAGCTGCAGAAAGGAAAATGTGCTGTTTGTGCTGGCCGGACTTGAGGCGGTTCTGATCAGACACGGAGTTGCCGTTAAAGCCGGGGAAGCGCTGCAGGCGGCCCTTAACATATATGATTTGCCGGCTGAAACCGGTGTGCTGTCATGAGACATGAAAACGAGATTGAAATCATCTGGACTTTTTTCCCTTTTCCCCGTTATACTGAATGGTATAAAAAATGACAAATATGGAATGATCATCTGTTTGTCTGGGGAGAAGGTAAGAAATCATGGCGTACATAGGCCGATTGTCAATTTTAATGCTGAATATGTTTATTGCGATGCTTGGAATCGGATTGATTATTCCGATTATGCCCGCATATATTACCGAATTCGGAGCGACGGGGAGCACGATGGGTCTGCTTGTTGCGGCGGCGGGGCTTACACAGCTTTTATTTGCGCCTATTGCCGGGGAAATAACCGACAAATACGGACGGCGGAAACTGATTATTTTCGGCATTGCCGCCTTTGCCGTGTCACAATTGATCTTCGCCTTTGCCGGAAGCCTGTGGCAATTGTTCGCATCCCGGCTTTTGGGCGGGATGGGCGCGGCGTTTTTAATGCCGTCAATGTTCGCTTACATTGCGGATATTACGACCGAAGAAGAACGCGGGAAAGGAATGGGGCTGTTCAGCGCGGCGATGACGCTCGGTGTCGTCATCGGGCCCGGTGTCGGAGGCTATTTGGTTCATTACGGCATGTCTGTGCCGTTCATCGTCTCCGCAAGTCTCGCCTGCTTTTCAACGGTGCTTTCATTTTTCTTTCTGCCCGAAACGCTTGGACGTGAAAAGCAGCTGGAAGCCCGGGCGAAAACGGAAAAACGTGAGCATCTGTTTAAGCAAATGTCACGCGCGCTCAAATCGCCGTTCGCGTTTATGCTGATCCTGGTTTTTGTGCTGAACTTCGGAATTATGAACTTTGAATCCGTTTTCGGCCTTTACGTTGACCATAAACACGGATTTAAAGCCTCTGATATTGCCTTTATTATTACGGCTGCGGGTCTCATCGGCGTGTTTGTGCAGGCGGTCGGCGTCAGTTATCTCGTCCGCAGGTTCGGGGAAAAGCGCGTCATTAACGTGACGTTGATCGGGGCTGCTGCAGGACTTGTGTGGTGCCGGTTTGCGGGTTCATATTGGGCCGTTTTTGCCGCGGCAATCTTTTTTCTGACGCTGATATCGCTGCTCCGGCCGGCCGTTAATACGATGCTGTCGAAGCTCGCCGGTGACCAGCAGGGGTTTGCCGGCGGGATGAACACCTCATTCATCAGCTTAGCGAATATCGCCGGACCGTCAGCCGCCGGTTTTCTCTTTGATGTAAATATGGAATTTCCGTATATGCTGGGAGCGGCCATTCTCGCCATCAGTTTTCTGGCCGCGCTTGGCTGGGGCAAAAAGACACAGACCCGGCCGTTCACGCAGCAAGGATAAGAATCAAAAGCCTCCGGGTATCCGGAGGCTTTTTGCTGATTGTCGTTTATTCTTTGGCGGTCTGCATCTCTGAAATTGCAGGGATGCGCATAGAGGGAAAATCATATCGAACCAGTTGTTCCGTATGCTCAAGCATGGCGCGAATGGAAACCGGAACAGGTGTAGATAAAGTAAAACCAGCTTTATTGCTTGACGAGTCTGACGAATTTGATCTGCCGGAAGTTGATCAAAAAAGAAAGCAGTCAGGCAGGGACAATATTGAGCGGCGTAAATGCTGAGGAAGAAAAAGCAGTGTTTTGGAACTTGCTGTTTCGTATGCAGGGGGAGAGCATTCTGATAAAACGGGTCATTGAAATAATACGAACTGTTCAGTAGGGGGCGATTGGTGACAACAAGGAGAGGTTATCTTATAACCTCTCACGGAAGATGTTGTGATGGTTCTCCTGCACGAATTTTGCAGATTAAAACCCGCAATTAGGCCAACACACAATTATGCAAGAGACAATCATCTAAAAAGGGTGTCGGTAAGTACAATATGGTGTACGGAAAAGGAGTTGAAAATGTTGTATTATTACCCGTCATTCCATTTGTATCAGCGGCAAGAATTTAATTATTATCCATGGGCCCATCAATTGACTCATTCAGGGAGCTCTCCCTATGTTTCCGCGCGCCCTCCTTTTTATAATTCTCCATGTTACAGAGAGTGCATAAGAAGCGGAGCGGATAGTTATTTCTGCTGCTATATCTGCGGTTTCTGTTAAAAAGAAAGACTTATAGAAGTAAGTGATCTTTCCAAGATGACAGTGAGACCATTATCCAGACAGCCATTAGTCAACACACGAAGCTTTATTACGGTTCACGGAGGGGAAGCGCCCCTCCTTTTTTGGAGAGATTTTTTCCGCTGTGAACGGAGAATGTATCAGCGTAGCCAAAACTCCGCGTGAAAAAGGAAAAGAGCATTTCCTCTTTCCTTTAGGAGGAAGTCATTTCTGCGTATCAAAATTTAAACAATGAAAGTGCCTTCTCGGGAGGGCGACTGAAGTATGCAGTATTTGTGCGCGGATAGTCACGGGGAACACAAGCAGTGAAATCTCATTGCAAGGAAAGTCTTTTTAAACCGGCTCTTCATTTTCTTTGCTTACCTTCTGAGGAATAAAGCGGCGGGCCGCAAATAAATAAAAGCGAATAGCGTAAGGCGGTGCTTATTCGGCAAGGAGAAATGAAAGAAAGATGAAGATGAGAGACGTTTTATCTGCTGACACGAAACAGCAGCTTAAAAAAGTGTTAAGTCCTTCTACAAAGGCAGATGAACAGGAATTGGGAAGAAATCATGGGAACGAGACGTGACACCTCAGACGTATAGGCGGCTGTATACGTAGGAAATGAGCCTTTTGTTCCACACACGAATTTTCAATATATGGAATATACAATTATTGTAAGGTGAATTCATTATATAGGAAAGAGGTAAATGTTCAATGTATCCAAATTATTATTACCCATATTTTGGGGAAAGTCGTGCTTTTGAAGGTTTAATTGGTCAATTTCACACTCTCCTTTTTAATCTAACTTTGCCAAATGGACGGTTGCTTACTGCTGGTACACGTGTGTTTATACACAGGTCTGAGTATACACCAGCAGGTCAAGAATTTGTTACTATAGTATTTCCTTTGTCTATTGGCGGAAACTGTATAGCTGGTTCAGCTGTAGTTTCGGCTAGTCAACTCACTCCTGGAGGAATCCAAACAGTTAGATAAAATACTAATTTAAGTATCATCTTTTGAGATGATACTTATTTATTTTGAGGAAGAGAGGTAAGTGAAGATCCTTGCGAAAGAAGCAGACGCACAAAAACTTGTTTACGGTATCGTTTATGAGCCGGACACCGTGGATGCTCACGAGGATTTCATGACAGCTGCAGAAATTGAGAAGGCCGCTCACGGCTTCCTGAAAGGATACTCGTCAGGGTTTTGATGGCAGCATTTTTTGAGGATTTAGCTGAATGATTCACCTTAAATAGGATGCGGGAGAACACCCCGCCTCCCTGTCTCTAACGATTCCTTAACCGATCAGCCGCTGCATTCTCAGCGCGAGCCGCAGGCGCATCGTCGTCTCCGGATCTTTTAAGCTTTTGCCGAGCAGTTCCTCGCATTTTTCTAAACGATAGATCACCGTATTTCGATGGACGTACAGGCGCTTAGCCGTTTCTGAAATCTGGCAGTGGGTCTCCAGGTAAACAGACAGCGTATGAAGCAGGCTCTGATCTTCCTTTTGCCGGTCGGCCAGGCTTTGGAGGGTGGCTTCGTAAAACTTCTTCACATCTTCCGCCGGAAGCAGGCGGAGCAGCTCCGGCACGTCTTTGGCATGATAGATTTGAATAAACTCCGCGCTTCTGGACAAATGCCCGGATGAAATGGCGTCTGAAGCTTCAGTAAAAGCGTCAGGGACGTCGATCAGCTTTTGGCATATGTTTGAGATGCCGAAGGAGACAGTCCGTTTAAACTGCGTCCGGACCTGCTTTTGAAACTGCTCCAAAAAGCTGATGACAGACGCGTGCATTTCATTCCAGCTGTCTGTCGCTTCAATTAAAAGAATACCGACATTTCCTTTAATAAAGAGATGAGGGGGAAACGGAAAGGATGACAGCTCCCCTTCAAGCAGATCAAATACATGATCGGAAACGAGCTGATTTTCGGTAAAGCTGATCGTTTTCTCATTTCGGTCGAGTTTTCCGCAAATGCACATGTATTTCTGATCCCAGCGGAGCCGGAATTCTTTGGCACGGCTTTTGATTTCTTCATGGCCTGTAAACGAGCGGTCGATGAAATTGCTGAAAAATTCATTGCGCGCCCGTCTGCCGAATTGTTTGACGGCATTTTCTTTCAGCAGTTCAAAGGAAATGACGTTGGCCGCCTGTTCAATTGTCAAAATCATGCCTTTATCAGCGGTCTGCACCAGCTCCGGAATCACCAGATAACCGCAGTTTTTTTCAACATTCAGAATCGGCAGGACAGAATACGCCTTTCTGTCGGAGAGCATGGAAAAGCAGGTGAAATAAGGACCGGAAAGGGAATAACAGATGTTTTTCAATAAAGACGTGTCAATGGGTATGCTGTGGGACGATGATAAGAGTTTTGTATGCTGATCCAAAAGCAGCACGGGAAGCCGGAGAATGTCTGAGAGCTTCTTAAGCAGGGATTGCAGCCCTTTGCCGCTCATGATGTGGTTTGTGAATTTTTTATGGGTGTAAATGGCCTGCTGCAGCTCATTTGAACGCATATCAAGAATATGGCTCAGTGTGGCGTTGACGATATCTCCCAGCCTGATGTCTTCCGGCAGCTCAATAATCGGAAATTCATACCGGTCGGCAAGCTCCGCGGCATCTTTCGGAATGACATTAAGATAGCGCTTCGTTTTGATCCCCAGTCCCGCGCAGCCCCGTTTTGCCATGAGGCGGATCAAATCTTTCAACAGCTGCGGGCGATCCTTCAAGTGGTAAGCCGTCGTGACGAGCAATTCATTTTTATGTAAAAAATCAGCGATGTCCGGCGCATCCATCATGTTGACGTGCTGCACCTCCCTCCAGCCGCCGGATCTGCCTGCGATTAATGCCGCCCGCTCATAAGCGGGAATCTTCATCACATCATAAATGTTCATCAGTCAATCTCCTTTCAGGTTCTAAAGACAACCATTAGTTAATATGAATAAAAATCATCAAAAATTATAGCGGTTTTGCTGATGTATTACGATCATAGTAGCAGTAAACTGGCAATCATAGACGCATGTTGTGATAAAAACTGACAGAAAATCGTCATCCTTACAGGGAGGAAGATAAAATGGCCTATGACGTAATTGTAAAGGGTGCGAAAGCTGTGCGAAAAGGCGGGACAGAGCGGGCCGATATCGCCGTCAAGGACGGGAAAATTGCCTTGATCGAGCCCGGCATTGAAGAAAACGCGGAACAAGTGGTGCAGGCAGCCGGCATGTATGTGTTTCCGGGCGCGGTCGATTGTCACGTGCATTTCAATGAACCCGGACGCGAAGAGTGGGAAGGCATTGAAACCGGCTCAAACATGCTTGCTGCCGGGGGCTGTACGTCTTATTTTGACATGCCGCTTAACTGCATTCCTTCGACGGTAACTGCTGAAAACCTGCTGGCAAAGGCGGAAATCGCCGAACGGAAGTCAGCGGTTGATTTTGCGCTTTGGGGCGGTTTGATGCCCGGGTATACCGAACATATCCGGCCGATGGCAGAAGCGGGGGCAATCGGGTTTAAAGCGTTTCTGTCTAAATCGGGAACGGATGAATTTCAATCAGCCGATGAACGGACTCTTTTAAAGGGAATGAAGGAAATCGCGGCGTGCGGCAAGATTTTGGCCCTGCACGCAGAAAGCGACGCCCTCACCCGATTCCTTGAAGCCGAGTACGCGCTCCAAGGGAAAATTGATGCCCGCGCTTACGCTTCCTCCCGTCCGGAAGAAGCCGAATGCGAGGCTGTGCAGCGGGCAATTGAATATGCAAGAGCGACGGGATGCGCGCTTCATTTTGTACATATCAGCACGAAACGGGCCGTGCTCTCCATTCAGCAGGCGAAAAAAGACGGATTGGATGTCACCGTTGAAACGTGTCCGCACTACTTATTATTCAGCTTTGAAGACTTCCTCAAAAAAGGGGCGGCCGCCAAATGCGCTCCGCCGCTCCGCTCAGAGGCTGATAAAGAGGAATTGATCGGGGTCTTGGCTGAGGGCCTGATTGATATGGTGTCTTCGGATCATTCTCCCTGTCATCCGTCTTTGAAACGCGAGGATAATATGTTCCTGTCGTGGGGCGGGATCAGCGGAGGCCAATTTACGCTTCTCGGCATGATTCAATTAGCGATCGATCATGGGATTCCGTTTGAACATGTGGCCCGATGGACGGCCGAAGCACCTGCCAAGCGCTTCGGTTTAACGAATAAAGGCCGGCTTGAAGAAGGATTTGACGCTGATTTTGCCATTGTCCGGCCGGAACCTTTTACCGTCACAAAAGAAACGATGTTTTCCAAACATAAGCAAAGCTTGTATGAAGGCCGCACCTTTCCATACCGAATTGCTGCGACCTACAGCAAGGGACGCTGTGTGTATCAGGATGGCGGTGGGAAGCAGAGCGGGGCTTTCGGAACATTCCTGAAGCCTTCTGAAATAAAAGAGCCGATTCTCTGATGAGAATCGGCTTTTTTTGTCGTTTGGAAAGCGGGTCTCGTGGTATCTTTTTATAAAAAGGAGTAAAACACATTGTATAATCAAATCTTGAACATATTAACGGCATCCTGGTCGCGCAAGACCAGTACAAAATGGACGGAAGATTGCCCGGCCAAAGGCCAGTGCGGCGTGACGGCTTTAGTCATCCAAGATGTTTACGGCGGTGACATTCTCAAAACAAAAACGGGCACAAGCTGGCATTTTTATAATCGAATAGACGGGGAGATATATGATTTCACGAACAGTCAGTTTTCAGAGCCGATCGTCTATCAGCACATTCTTTCTTCCAGAGATGAGGCATTTTCGGACACCAATGAACATCAGTACCGGTTCCTGAAAAGTGCATTCAGAAAAAACATGGAAACGGAAAGAGAAAAACACCTGTGATAAACTAGAATGAGAGGTGAAGGATTGTGATTTATATCGGACTGACGGGGTGGGGGGATCATGACAGCATCTATCCGCCTAAAACAGCGGGCCCGCAAAAACTGCAGGCGTATTCCTCCCATTTTCCCATCGTTGAGCTGGACGCGAGCTTTTACGCGATACAGCCCGCCCGCAATAACGAAAGATGGGTCAAAGAGACGCCGGAATCTTTTCAATTTGTCATTAAGGCATATCAAGGAATGACGGGTCATCAGCGCGGCGATATTCCCTTTGAATCGAAGGAAGAAATGTTTGAGGCGTTTAAGCTGTCATTATCGCCTTATATAGAGCATGGAAAGCTTGCCATGGTGCTGTTCCAATTCCCGCCGTGGTTTGACTGCAAGAAAGAAAACGTCGCATATTTAAGATGGTGCAGGCAGCAGATGGGGGATATCCCGTGCGCGCTTGAATTCCGCAACCGGTCTTGGTTTTCCCCGCCATTTTACGAGCAGACCCTTTCCTTTATGAAGGAGGAAGGCTGGATTCACAGCATATGTGACGAGCCGCAAATCGGCGAGGGCAGCATTCCGACCGTCCTGAAAGCAACGGATGAAGAAAAAACGCTTGTCCGTTTTCACGGACGGAACAAGCAGGGCTGGATTAAACCTGACGGCGGACAAAACTGGCGTGAGGTCAGATATTTATACCGCTATAACAAACAGGAGCTCAAAGATTGGAAAAACAATCTTCAGGAGCTGAAAAAGCAGTCGCGCAATGTGTATGTGCTCTTCAACAATAACTCAGGCGGAGACGCCGCCGATAACGGGCTTGAGATGCTTGAAATGTTAGATATCTCATATACCGGGCTTGCTCCGAAGCAGCTCGACCTATTCAGCTAGAAAAGAGGTTTCAAGACACATGTCTTATCTTATTTTGATCATATTGGGATTTATCGCGGGAACGGTCGGCAGCCTGATCGGGCTTGGGGGAGGAATTATCATCGTGCCGGCGATGCTCTATTTAAGCACGATGACTCCGTTTTTCCATGACGTAACACCACAGACTGCCATCGGCACGTCCCTTTTGGTGATTATTTTTACGGGCCTGTCATCAACTCTGGCCTATATGAAATATAAAACCGTTGACTACAAAAGCGGACTGATCTTTTTTATCGGTTCCGGCCCGGGAAGCATCATCGGCGCGTATTTGTCTAAACTTTTTAATGCGCATACGTTTTCCGTCTGGTTCGGACTTTTTATGATTTTGATTTCTATTACATTAATGCTGAAGGCGAAAGCAAAACCGGTCAATAAAGCGCATAAAGGCATGATCCGGACTTATGAGGATGAATCGGGTGAGCTTTATACATATTCGTACCGTATTTTTACCGGTATCGCCATTGCCTTTTTCGTCGGTTTATTGGGCGGTCTTTTCGGCATCGGCGGCGGCTCTCTTATGGTTCCGGCCATGATGCTGTTATTTTTGTTCCCGCCGAAAGTGGCTGTGGCGACGTCAATGCTCATCATTTTCTTATCCTCCGTGACGGGTTCCGTGTCACATATCGCAGAGGGCCATGTCAATTGGCTGTATGCGCTGTGCCTCGTTCCGGGCGCGTGGTTCGGCGGCAAAATGGGCGCGTGGGTCAATAAGCGGGTGCAGACGAAAACGATCGTGCTTTTCATGCGGGTCGTCTTGATTTTGATCGGCTGTGAATTGATTTATCAAGGGATATTCAGCTAAAAGGTAGGAGAGATGGTATGTTAGAGAAGCTCCGTTTATATCATACGAATGATTTGCACAGCCATTTCGAAAATTGGCCGAAAATCGTACATTATATTGAGCAGAAGAGAAGTGAGCATGAAAAAAACGGGGAGGAAACACTCGTATTCGACATCGGCGATCATATGGACCGATTCCAAATGATAACGGAAGCGACCTTCGGCAAAGCGAATGTCGACTTGTTAAACCGTCTTGAGATTGATGCGGCTGCCGTCGGGAATAATGAAGGGATTACGCTGCCTCACGATGAGCTGGCGGATTTATATACTCATGCCGCGTTTCCCGTCATTGTGTCCAACCTGTTTGACGCGGACGGACAGCGCCCGGAATGGGCCAAGCCCTATGTGATCAAAACGCTGAAAAACGGGATGACCGCCGGCATACTCGGCGTCACGGTGCCGTATTATCCCGTCTATCAGAAACTCGGCTGGACAGTGACGGATGCGGAAAAAAGCATTCAAGAATCACTTGACGATATCAAGGGCAAAGCGGACATCATCATTCTGCTTTCTCATTTAGGCCTGATCGATGACCGGGCCGCAGCGGAAAAATTTCCCGATATCGATGTCATTCTTGAATCACATACGCACCACCTTCTTGAGGACGGACAGGACATAAACGGCGTATTGCTTGCATGTGCGGAGAAATACGGGAACTATGTCGGCTGTGTCGAGCTCACGATAGAAAGTGAATCACGAACCATTGTCAGCAAACAGGCATCTGTACAGAAAATGGCTGATTGGCACGGGGAATCTGAAGATACGGCGGCTTTTCTGAAAGAGAAAGAACGGGAAGCGGAAAACCTGCTCTCCGTACAAGTCGCCAATCTGAATGAAGAAGCCGGCGTGAAGTGGTTTGAGGAATCGCCGCTGCCGCTTCTATTAGCCGAAGCGCTGAAAAGCTGGTGCGGCTGTGAAGTCAGCATGGTGAATTCAGGCGTCATTTTGGGGACTTTACAGAAGGGGCCTGTCACAAAGCTTGACTTGCACCGCATCTGCCCTCATCCGATCAATCCGGTCGCCGTTCGTCTTTCAGGCAGGGAACTCCAGGAAACAATCAGCCAGGCCGCCTCGGAACAAATGGAGCAGCTGCGGATTAAAGGCCTCGGCTTCCGCGGGGAAGTGATGGGCAGGATGGTATATGCCGGAGCGGAGGCAGAGGCCGGCATCCTTGAAGACGGTGTGACGCATCTCCTCAATGTGAAAGTGAACGGAGAAGAGGTTGATCCGGATCGGATATACTCGGTTGCCGTTCTCGACATGTTTACACTCGGCAAGCTGTTCCCTTACATCCGCGATTCAAAAGAAAAACAATACTTTATGCCGGAGTTTTTAAGAGATCTGCTCGCCTGGAAGCTCGCGCGGCAGCCGTAATGTCAAATAGCTGCCCGCCGTTCCATCTCACCCGAATGAAGGTAAGCGGGACTTTTTAAGAGCAAAAATAAAATACTATGTCCCCCCTTACAAGCATACATTGTGATATGTAAGGGGGGATTTTTCTTGCCTAGATACCGGAGCGCTCTTCGCAAGAGAGGGCCTTTGCCTTTTCGATATGTGCTTCTTCTGTCGTTTGCTTTTTTTATCATATCGACGGTCATCAGCCTCTGGATGATCAACTCCTCAATCAAACCGGTGCTGATGAACATAGGAGAAATGGAAACCAAACGGGTGGCGACAGAGGTCATTACGGAATCCATTGAAGAATACATGTCTCACAGCGACAATGTGAAAGATATGGTCGATATGAAAACGGATGAAAACGGAAAAGTCACAACGATGGATTTTAATACACAAATGGTCAACAGTATGAAGGCGAAAGTGACAAAGCAGCTTCAGGCTCATTTGAAGGAAGCGGAGTCGAACAATAAGCAGCATGAAACGGAAAAAGGCGCCAAAACGGCCGATGAAATTATGATTAACATCCCTTTAGGGCAGGTCACGGGAAACAGCATTCTCGGAAATCTGGGGCCGAAAATCCCCGTGCGCTTTAACCTGATCGGTGATGCGTTAACTGATGTGAAAACAAAAATAAAGCCGTACGGCATTAACAATGCCCTGATCGATATCAGTATTTTTGTGGAAATTAAGGTAAAGGTTATTATCCCGTTTGCCAGTAAAACATCAGTCGTGACAAATAATATTCCGGTCTCCATTAAAGCGATTCAAGGAGAGGTGCCGCAGTTTTATAACGGAAGCGGCGGATCAGGTGTGACGCCTTCCATTCAGCTGCCGAATGAAAAACAGAAGAAAGATAAATAAAAACACACAGCCGCAATCTTTCCTGGCGGCTGTGTGTTTACTTTTTCCTGCGGATTTCTTTTCGCTCCCACGCCCTTAAATGGGGATACGGGTCAAAAGACCATTCCGATCTGCCGTTATCTTTATACATCCCGTAGTGAAGATGCGGCGGAAATTTTCCCGCGGTGCCCGGCGGTCCGTATCCGGAACTGCCGACAGAGCCGATCACCTCTCCGGGTTTGACGATCTGGCCTTTATGCACACCTTTTGCAAAGCCGTTCAGGTGAGCGAAGTAGTGATACGTGTTATTGATATCCCTGATGCCGATTCTCCAGCCGCCGAAACGGTTCCAGCCCTTCATTTCAACAATACCGTAGCAGGTCGATCTGACGGGGAGCCCGTAATGGGCGAACAGATCCGTTCCTTCGTGAATCCGGCGACCGCCGAAACCCCGCGCGGCGCCCCATGTGCTGCGGTAGCTGTAATCCGTCTTCACGGGAAGCGGAAAAGCGTGCTCTCCGAGATCAAGGCGGCCGAACGTTTTAAACAGTGTCATGAATTCGGTGATAATGCCGACCGTCTGATCACGGCGGTAATAATTCCAGAGGCCGATGCGGATATGGTCAAGATCCGTTCCGAATCCCGCTAAATACTGTGCAAATGTATAAAGAATATCCTCATCATTGCTGACCTCGGCTTTTCCGTCGCCGTCGCCGTCCAGGCCGATCCCGTCAAATACTTTAATGCTGAGGGGCGCCTCGTCCTTAGGATTTGGATTTTCAGGCCCGCTCCACAAATGATCCGGAATATAAATGCTGATGATTCCCGCTTTTTCCGGCAGATCCTTTCGGTTCGAGCGGACATTTTCTTCATATTGATCAACCGCCGCAAGCACATACCAAGGAATCTGCGTGACTGCTTCGGCTTT
Organism: Bacillus sp. Pc3; assembly: GCF_000815145.1. Taxonomy (NCBI): domain Bacteria; kingdom Bacillati; phylum Bacillota; class Bacilli; order Caryophanales; family Bacillaceae; genus Bacillus; species Bacillus sp. Pc3. Next base: position 2,936,427 of record NZ_CP010406.1, read on the forward strand.
GCGGTACAACTGCATCCGTTCACCGTAAACAGGAGCCGATTGTTCTTTCCCGCTTGCAGCCGGACAGAAAAATGATAAAAGGAGAAGAGCAGATAACAGAACTTTCACAACATGATCTCCTTTCAGGATTAATACAAATAGTTTGCGGCAACAATCCGAGAAAATGTAAGTAATTCTCTTCCCTTGTCGAGAAATTTTTCCTATGTTAAAGTGACTATTGAATAGAAATCTGCAAGTTTTATATCCATCGTGAAATAGAAATTTTTCGCACACGAACATGAATAAAGGGATAATGGAGATGATGGGGAAATGGCAAAGAAAGACGAGCATCTGAGAAAGCCGGAATGGCTCAAAATAAAGCTGAACACGAATGAAAACTATACGGGCCTGAAAAAATTAATGCGTGAAAATAATCTGCATACCGTATGTGAAGAAGCAAAATGCCCGAACATCCATGAATGCTGGGCTGTCAGACGTACGGCGACATTCATGATTCTCGGTTCCGTCTGTACGAGAGCATGCCGCTTCTGCGCTGTCAAAACGGGTCTGCCGACTGAGCTGGATCTGCAGGAGCCGGAACGCGTAGCTGATTCGGTTGCGCTGATGAACTTAAAGCACGCCGTCATCACGGCCGTGGCGCGTGATGATCAGAAAGACGGCGGAGCAGGCGTCTTTGCGGAAACGGTCCGGGCGATCCGCAGAAAAAGCCCGTTCACGACAATTGAAGTGCTGCCATCCGATATGGGCGGAAATTACGACAACCTGAAAACATTAATGGATACCCGTCCTGATATTCTGAACCACAACATTGAAACCGTCCGCCGCCTGACACCGAGAGTCCGCGCCCGTGCAACATATGACCGTTCTTTGGAATTCTTGCGCCGTGCGAAAGAAATGCAGCCTGACATCCCGACGAAATCAAGCATTATGATCGGTCTCGGCGAAACGAAGGAAGAAATTATTGAAGTGATGGACGACCTGCTTGCGAACAATGTCGACATCATGGCGATCGGCCAATACCTGCAGCCGTCGAAAAAACATTTAAAAGTCCAAAAATATTATCATCCGGACGAATTTGCCGAACTGAAAGAAATCGCGATGCAAAAAGGCTTCAGCCACTGTGAAGCAGGCCCGCTTGTCCGTTCTTCCTACCATGCGGATGAACAAGTGAACGAAGCGTCTAAAAAACGCCAGGCCCAAGCATAAGATAAGCCGAAAAAACCCAAAACGCCGCAGGTTTTGGGTTTTTTGTGATGGAGCCGTCTGTGCAGGAAAAAGTCATTCTTGAATAAGGATCGTCAGAACCGCTACACTGGATTAAAAGGGGAAAATTTTTCCGTCCGTCAGAACCGTCTCATTTTGCAATTGATGGACAGAAGTCAATGAATTATGATAGTAAAGAGTGATAAAAGAGGTGAAGACATGATTCTTATTCAAAATGCCGAGTTTGAACTCGTACACGATTTTAAAAACGGCTTTAATGAAGAAGCGTTCAAAGCCCGCTATTCGGACATATTAAATAAATATGATTACATTGTGGGAGACTGGGGATACAGTCAGCTGCGGCTCAAAGGCTTCTTTGATGACCAGAATCAAAAAGCAACCTTTGAAACGAAAATCAGCACATTGGACGAATACATTTATGAATACTGCAATTTCGGCTGCGCGTATTTTGTTTTAAAACGAATCAGAAAATAATTGATGCAGAAGGGGATGCTGTCACGTGTATTTTGTTGACAGAAATAATATCGAACAAACACTCCGTTTTTTTGAGACCCAGCTGGCGCTGTTTGACAGCACGCCTGCATGGCAGAGCGAAATCGAAAAAAGGGCGCTTGAGCGGATCAGCCATCTTATGATCGAATGCATTCTCGATGTCGGAAATGATATGATTGACGGCTTTATCATGCGCGATCCGGGGAGTTATGACGACATCATGGATATTCTGACGGATGAAAAGGTGGTAGCGGAGGATGAAGCGAATAAGCTGAAGCAATTGATCTCTTCCAGAAAGCAGCTTGTTCAGGAATATCAGCAAGCCGATCATCAGGAACTGTTTACGCTGATCACGTCAAACAGGGACGTGCTGAAAGCCTTTCCGGCCCGTGTAAGAGCCTACCTGGAAACAGAATTAGGGCCTGTTTCCGCATTTAAATAACAACGAGTGAGAAAATCCACAGGAGTGTTGAGTATGAAGGATTATAAAGGATATTTGATAGATTTGGACGGCACAATGTACAACGGGACGGAAAAAATCGAAGAAGCGTGTGAATTCGTGAGAACGCTTAAAGCGCGCGGCATTCCGTATTTATTCGTGACGAACAATTCTTCCCGGACGCCGAAGCAGGTGGCGGACAAGCTGATGAGCTTTGACATTCCGGCAACTGAAGAGCAGGTCTTCACGACGAGCATGGCGACTGCGCAGCATATCGCCCAGCAGAAAAAAGACGCGTCGGTGTATGTGATCGGCGAAGAAGGCATCCGTCAGGCCATTGAAGAAAACGGGCTGAGCTTCGGAGAAGAAAACGCGGACTTTGTCGTTGTGGGAATCGACCGCGGCATTACATATGAAAAGTTGGCAACGGGATGCCTTGCGATCAGAAACGGCGCCCGGTTCATTTCAACAAACGGCGACGTCGCCATTCCGACTGAAAGAGGGCTTTTACCAGGGAACGGTTCGCTCACATCCGTTTTGACGGTGTCAACGGGCGTTGAGCCTGTCTTTATCGGCAAGCCTGAATCGATTATTATGGAACAGGCGATGCGTGTGCTCGGAACGGATATTTCCGAAACACTCATGGTCGGCGATAACTATGCAACGGATATTATGGCCGGCATCAATGCGGGCATGGATACGCTGCTGGTTCATACCGGAGTGACAAAGCGTGAGCATATGGCAGATTACGACCGGAAACCGACATATGCGATTGACTCTTTAACCGAATGGATTGAACATCTATAAAAAAGGGACGGCCATGACGGCCGTCCTTATTCTGTATTTCTGGCGCTGTGGGCAAGCCGGCTTGAAGCCGCTGCTGCGATTGCGCCGACGATATCATCAAGAAACGTATGGCATTCGCCCGTAGATTTATCATTTAAACGCCCGAGAATGCCGGGTTTTTCTTTGTCAATGTAGCCGTAATTCGTAAAGCCGATTGAGCCGTATATATTCACGATAGAGAAGGCGAGCACCTCGTCAACCCCATACAGGCTTTCATCAATCGCCAGAATGGTCTGAAGCGGTTCAGACAGCTTTTTTTGTTCGGCGAGCACATCTAATTCTATTCCCGTTAAAATGGCGTTTTGCACCTCGCGTTTTGCGATGACACGGTCCACATTGAGCCTGCATACTTCCATCGTCAAATCAGGATGATATTTTTTCTGAAGGAAATATACCAGCTCGGCAATATCGTCCGTCTCAACCCCCCGTTCTTTTAAACGCGCTCTGGCGACAGCTTCCACCTGATTCAGTTGTTCCTTTTCTGACATTTGCTTCACCCAATCTTTTTTTACTAGTTTATACAACACCCTTCCGATGTGTACGATGTTTCTCCACTTGATTCAAAGGATTACAATATGTATTCATAATTCCGCCGGCGTATGACTACGATGTGAATAGCTCTAATTTTTCAGGCAGGTGATTATGATGAAAAGCATCATTAAAGAAAAGTACGGCATCCACGTCAGACAGCTTTCCGTTTATCAGAAATATCAATGCTTCCAGACGCCTAATTCCTTCTTTCTTATTATTCCCGTTTCCGGATTTTCGCAATCAGAGCTGACGGAGCTTTACTACATGAGTCAGTATTTACAAGAACAAAGTGACCCATACGTTTCAGTGTTTATCTTTACGAAGGAAGGAGAACTGACCTTTGAGGACGAAGGCAAAACGTATGCGCTCTTAAAAGCGCCGATCCCCGTCGCAAACCGGTCGTTTTCTGTCGGAGGGGAGCTTGCCGAATTTCACAGAAAAGGGCGGGGTTTTCCGTACGAAGTGAAAGAAGCGGGCAGGATCGGCCAATGGAAGGACTTATGGGGAAAACGGGTGGATCAGCTGGAATCATTCTGGATGCGGAAAATTCATATGTCTCCGCTCGAACCGTTCGAAAAGAAAATGATCGAAGCATTTCCTTATTATTCAGGCTTAGCGGAAAATGCGATTCAATATTTAGTGGATACGGAGCTGGATGACAATCCCGGCGCAGAAGACTCGGGGACAATCTGCCATCAGCGGATGGAACGGGATACCTGGTCGGAGGAATCATTGATCCGCATTCCGGGCGATTGGGTATTCGACCATGCCGCCCGTGATATTGCGGAATATATGCGCAGCACATATTTGTATCATCGTGACGACTTGCTTAACGAAGGGTTTTTGTTTTTGCAGGAATATGAGCAAGTTACGCCGTTATCCTCCTTTTCCAAGCGCCTGTTTTACAGCCGCCTGCTGTTTCCGCTTCATTTCTTTGAGACGGTGGAGAGCTATTACATTTCTCATGATTCTGAAAAACAGTTTTACGAAGAGCAGCTTGACTACATTCTTGCTGACTGCACCCGCTATGAACAGTTTTTGCAGACATGTCACGACATGCTGAATGTCAGAGCGGCGCAGGTTTTTGTCCCGCCTGTGGCGTGGCTCGGAAAAGGAATCAGTTCGTAAGAAAATATGACGTAAAAATATTTAGAAAATAGGGAATCTTGTCATATCAGTGTGTTAAGCGTTTTCATAGCCGCAGAAACAATATTCAGCCGCTTGTCAAAACAAATGCGGGCTTATATAATATTTGTAACTTAAATGTCTGTGAAGGGTTAACAATTGTCCTTTTCTAGTGGACGAAAGGAAGAAAGGTGGAGTTTCTCTTTGGAAGCGATTCGTATTGGACTGTTAGGACTGGGAACCGTGGGAAGCGGAGTCGTCAAAATTATACAAGATCATCAGGATAAGCTTATGCACCAGGTCGGCTGTCCGGTGACGATCAAAAAAGTGCTGGTTAAAGATATTGATAAAAAACGAGACGCAGACCTGCCGAAAGAAGTGCTGACGACAGAAGTCTATGATGTGATCGATGACCCTGAGGTCGACGTGATTATTGAAGTCATCGGCGGTGTCGAACAGACGAAGCAATATCTTCTTGATGCCTTGAAAGCGAAAAAACATGTTGTGACCGCAAATAAAGATCTGATCGCCGTATACGGGTCAGAGCTTTTAGCCGCCGCAAAGGAAAATGGCTGTGACTTGTATTATGAAGCGAGTGTCGCCGGCGGAATCCCGATTTTACGCACGCTCGAAGAAGGCCTTTCCTCTGACCGGATCACAAAAATGATGGGTATCGTCAACGGAACGACGAACTTCATCTTAACGAAAATGATTAAAGAAAAAAGCCCGTATGAAGAAGTGCTGAAGGAAGCGCAGGATCTCGGATTCGCGGAAGCGGACCCGACCGCCGATGTAGAAGGACTCGATGCCGCACGCAAGATGGCGATTTTAGCCCGTCTCGGCTTCTCTATGAACGTCGATCTGGACGATGTCAAAGTAAAAGGAATTTCCCGGATTACGGATGAAGACATCAGCTTCAGCAAACGGCTCGGCTATACGATGAAGCTGATCGGCATCGCCCAGCGTGATGACAATAAAATCGAAGTCAGCGTTCAGCCGACACTCCTCCCGGATCATCATCCGCTCTCTGCGGTGCATAACGAGTTTAATGCCGTTTACGTGTACGGAGAAGCCGTAGGCGAAACGATGTTTTACGGCCCCGGCGCCGGAAGCATGCCGACTGCGACATCAGTCGTTTCCGATCTGGTCGCGGTCATGAAAAACATGCGTCTCGGGGTAAACGGAAACAGCTTTGTCGCCCCGCAGTTTGAAAGAAATCTGAAGCAGCCGTCTGATATCTACGCCCAGCAGTTTTTAAGAATTCATGTCAAAGACCAGGTCGGCTCTTTTTCAAAAATCACATCAGCCTTCTCAGAGCGCGGCGTCAGCTTTGAAAAAATTCTGCAGCTGCCGATCAAAGGCCATGACGATCTCGCGGAAATCGTGATCGTCACGCATCATACATCGGAAGAAGATTTCAGTGACATTCTGCAAAACTTAAATGACCTCGAAGTTGTACAAGAAGTAAAAAGCACATATCGTGTAGAAGGGAACGGTTGGAGCTAATGTGGAAAGGACTCATCCATCAATATAAAGAATTTCTGCCGGTGACGGATCGGACGCCGGCCCTGACATTGCATGAAGGCAACACGCCGCTGATTCCCCTCCCGAAGCTTTCTGAAAAGCTCGGAATTGAACTGCATGTGAAAACAGAGGGCGTTAATCCGACGGGATCCTTTAAAGACCGCGGCATGGTCATGGCGGTCGCCAAAGCGAAAGAAGAAGGCAATGATACCATCATGTGCGCCTCAACAGGCAACACATCCGCGGCGGCTGCGGCATACGCGGCGAGAGCCGGTATGAAATGCATCGTCATCATCCCGGACGGGAAAATCGCCTTCGGAAAGCTTGCGCAGGCCGTCATGTACGGTGCGGAAATCATCGCGATTGACGGAAACTTTGACGACGCGCTGGCCATCGTCCGGTCGATTTGTGAAAAATCACCGATTGCATTAGTGAATTCAGTAAACCCTTACCGGATTGAAGGGCAAAAAACAGCAGCCTTTGAAGTATGCGAACAGCTCGGCGGAGCGCCGGACATTCTGGCGATCCCGGTAGGAAACGCCGGGAATATCACGGCCTACTGGAAAGGGTTCAAAGAATATCATGAGAAAAACGGCACCGGACTTCCGAAGATGCGCGGTTTTGAGGCGGAAGGTTCTGCGGCCATCGTTCGCGGCGAGGTCATTAAAAATCCCGAAACCGTTGCGACGGCAATCCGGATCGGGAACCCTGCCAGCTGGGACAAAGCTGTGCTTGCAGCGGAAGAGTCAGCCGGAAAAATTGATGAAGTCACAGATGGAGAAATCCTTCACGCTTATCAGCTGATTGCCCGTGAAGAAGGCGTATTTGCCGAGCCGGGCTCCTGTGCATCCATCGCCGGTGTTTTAAAACAGGTGAAATCCGGTGAAATTCCAAAAGGCAGCAAGGTTGTCGCAGTCTTGACCGGAAACGGCCTGAAAGATCCGAACACGGCTGTGGACGTATCTGACATAAAACCGATCACGCTGCCGACAGATGAGGACAGTATTCTGGAATACTTAAATGGAGCGGCGCGTGTATGAATGAGGCGGAGATGCTGTTTTCCATTACGGTTCCGGGAAGCACCGCCAACTTAGGGCCTGGGTTTGATTCCATCGGGATGGCGCTCAGCAGATATTTGAAGCTTTCGGTTTTCCGAAACGATGAATGGCAGTTCTCGGCGGAAACCGAAACTGTCGCGGGCATCCCTCAAGGAACGGACAACCTCATCTACCAAGTCGCCAAACGGACGGCTGACCGCTATCAGAAAGAGCTGCCGCCCGCCCATGTCAAAGTTTGGAGTGACATCCCCCTTGCGCGGGGTCTCGGAAGCAGCGCGGCCGCTATCGTCGCTGCCATTGAGCTTGCGGATGAGTTATGCGGCCTGCAGCTGTCGGAAAGCGACAAGCTGCACTTAGCCAGTCTTGAAGAGGGACACCCTGATAATGCCGCTGCTTCCCTTGCAGGAGGGCTTGTGATCGGCCTTCACGAAGAAGATGAAACACATATCGTGCGTGTTGCCGAAGCGGATATCGACGTTGTGGCAGTGATTCCGTTTTACGAAGTTCTGACCAGGGACGCAAGAGACGTGCTCCCGAAAGAGCTGCCGTACCGACGCGCCGTTAAAGCAAGCGCCGTCAGCAACCTTCTCGTTGCTGCGATCATGTCAAATGACTGGGCGCTCGCCGGGAAAATGATGAGAAAAGACATCCTCCATCAGCCGTACCGTGCCATGCTTGTTCCTGAGCTTTCAAAGGTGGAACATGCGGCCGAAATGAAAGGCGCTTACGGAACGGCGCTGAGCGGAGCGGGACCGACGATTCTTGTCCTGATTGAAAAAGGAAAGGGAGAAGAGCTGAGAAAGCAGCTTTCTGAGCATTTCCCTCACTGTGAGATTGCGGCGCTTACTGTCCCGTCAGAAGGAAGCGTAATTGAACGGAATCCTTTAGAACAGGTGAAAAGTGTATAATGATAAAAAAGCGTTCTTCCCATCAGAGAAGGACGCTTTCTTTTTCTGGAGAAGGATTTTTATTTAGGGAAGCGAAATAAAAAAGAAAAGGAGGAGAAACGATTTGAAAAAACGCATAACCGAGGAGGACATTGCGTCTCTCGTATCCGTGACAGACCCGCAATATGCCCCTGACGGCAGAAGAGCCGCTTACGTCCGGACAACAGTCAATCATAAGCGGGATTCCTATTCCTCAGCCATTATGGTATATGACACAGAATCCGGCATCTCAAACCCGTGGACTTTCGGGGACGATAAAAATACAAGTCCGCGGTGGTCGCCTGACGGACGGCGCCTCGCCTTTGTTTCTGACAGGGAGGACGGCATCCCTCAGCTGTACATCATCGACGCTGCCGGCGGAGAGGCGGAACAGGCGGCCGATATTCCTTGGGGCGTATCAGATCCGATATGGGCGCCCGACGGCAGATCCGTGCTTGTGTCCGTCAGTCTGACATCAGCGGAGCGCGCCGAGGAGAAAGAAAAAAAGAAGCATGACGAGTATGAGCCGGTTGAGATTCAGTCATTAACATATAAACGTGACGGGAAAGGCCTGCTGAACGGAAGCTGGGCCCAGCTTGTGCTGATTCATCTTGAAACGGGTGAGATTCAGCAGCTGACGGATCATGAAGCGGATCATTATGGCGCGGCCTTTTCACCGGATGGCAGGCAGCTTGCGTTTACCGCCAATTTATGCGAGCCGGGTGACGCCGGAAAGCCGAGCGATGTCTATCTGATGAATCTGGCGGACGGAAGCCTGAAGCAGATTACGCCGCACCGCGGTTCTTTCGGTTCCTGCGTGTTTTCACCGGACGGGTCTTATATCGCGATGCTGGGCCATGAAAATGAATTTCGCAATGCGACTTTAGAGAAAGCGTGGCTGTACGACGTGAAAACTGAGCGGCTCTCCTGCCTGACCGACATGCTGGATGTTCATTTGAGCGATGCGCTGATTGCGGATTCAATCATAGGAGGGGTGACGCCCCGGCCTGTATGGACAAACGACGGGCAGGGTTTTTACGTTCTCGGGAGCGAGCAGGGAAGCACCGGTATTTATTATATCTCGATTGACGGCCTCGTCTATCCGATCCGATTAGAAGAAGAGTACGTGAATGGTTTTGCTTTTCATCCTGATCAGAAAAGCTGTATCGCTGTCATTGCCAAACCCGCACAGCCTTCCGAGCTTTACAGCATTTCACTCGAAGAAGGGGAAGAGAAGCAATTGACATCCGACAATGATCGGTTTATTGAGGAGCGCATCATATCCGTGCCGGAAAAGCTGCAATATGAAACAAAGGACGGGCTGACGGTAAACGGCTGGTTTTTAAAGCCCGCCGTTTTTGAAGAGGATCAAACTTATCCGCTCATTCTATACATACACGGCGGGCCTCACATGATGTACGGCCATACGTATTTTCACGAATTCCAAGTGCTGGCCGCACAAGGATATGCTGTCGTGTATGTCAACCCGAGAGGAAGCCACGGCTACGGGCAGGATTTTGTCAATCGTGTCAGGGGTGATTACGGAGGCGGAGATTACCGTGATGTCATGCAGGCGGTGGATGAAGCTGTTCAGGCGTATCCGTTTATTGACAGCGGCCGTCTCGGTGTGACGGGCGGAAGCTACGGAGGGTTTATGACGAATTGGATTGTCGGGCAGACCGGCCGTTTTAAAGCAGCCGTCACGCAGCGCTCCATTTCAAATTGGTTCAGCTTCCACGGTGTCAGCGATATCGGTTTCTTTTTTACTGACTGGCAGCTCGGACATGATTTGTTTGAGGAAGCGGATAAGCTTTGGGATCGTTCTCCTGTAAAATATGCGTCCCGCGTTTCGACGCCGCTTTTGATCCTGCATGGTGAGCGAGATGACCGCTGTCCGATAGAGCAGGCGGAGCAGCTCTTTACCGCATTGAAGAAACTGAACAAAACGACGTCGTTCATCCGGTTTCCGAAAGCCACGCATGAGCTGTCGAGAAGCGGCCATCCGGAACAGCGGATGAAACGCATCCGTTATATTTGTTCATGGTTTGATGGCTATTTGTAAAAAATAAAAAACCAGGCTGTCATGCAGCCTGGTTTTATGATTAAAATACTTGTTCTACTTCAACGACACCCGGTACTTCTTCAAGAAGGGCGCGTTCGATTCCGGCTTTCAGCGTAATCGTTGAACTTGGGCAGCTGCCGCATGCGCCAAGGAGGCGAAGCTTTACAATGCCTTCGTCTACGTCAACAAGCTCACAGTCACCGCCGTCACGAAGCAGAAACGGACGTAATTTATCCAATACTTCCTGTACTTGCTCTTTCATTTCAACCTCAGTCATGAGATTCGCTCCTTTCATATACATAAAACCATTATATTCACAGTAACGGTAAAAATCTAATGTTTGGTTTGCAAAGCTGCTTTCCCCATTATAGCATATTTAAACTTGAACATAAAAACCGTTTTTTATACAAAAGCTGCCTCGTCCTTTGTATACTGGTGTAAAGGGGATGATATACATGATTAAGCCGGTTACGCTCAGTGTTTACGGCGCTGAAACGCTTTGCGCAAGCTGCGTGAATATGCCGAGCGCCAAAGATACATTTGAATGGCTGGAGGCGGCGCTGCAACGGAAATATCCGGAACAGCCTTTTCACATGCGGTATATTGATATTGACGCACCGCCTCAGCAAAAGGAGACAGAAGAGCTTGCGGAGCGCATCAGAAACGATGAATTTTTCTATCCGCTCGTGCTGGTGGAGGATGTCATTGTGGGGGAAGGGAATCCGCATTTAAAAGATATATATGAAGAAATGGAAAAGCGCGGCTATGTTGCAGGCTCTTAAAAATGGCCGCTGATCGCAATCAGCGGCTTTTTTCTTATCAGCCGTTATGATGCTTGTACATCCATAAAAGGCCTGATTTTAATAAACGGGGCACACGCCCGATGAGCGGACGGTCGTTGACAAGACCGAAGCCCGCTTTTTTTCCGAGTGAACCGAGAACGCCTTTCAGCTTAAATTGCGGCATTGTTTCCGGCAGCTCTTCATTGTTCCAGCGTTTCAGGAGGATCTGCACAATTTGTTCCGCTTGCGCTTCAGCCAGCTGGGCGCTCGGCGCATGCGGCAGGCTCGCGCAATCACCGACGACGTAAACATGCTCATCGCCCGGAAGGTTGTGATGCGGTGTTAAAACGATGCGGCCTTGCGGATCTTTTTCAGCGTCCAGTTCTCTGACGGCTTTATTCGGCTGAATTCCCGCCGTCCACACGATGGCATCGGCCGGTATTCCTTCATCATGATTATAAACGATCCCGTCTTCCACTTTTGTAATATTCGCATTATTGATAATGGTGACGCCGTGTTCTTCAAACCATTTCTGAACATACTTGCTGAGTCTTTTCGGAAAGCTTGATAAAATCAGGTCGCCCCGGTCAAATAACATAATCTTCAGATCGTCACGGCTCTCTCTTAATTCACTGGCAAGCTCCACGCCGCTTAATCCCGCTCCGACGATAGCGACAGATGCATTGGCGCCGAGGTTGTTCAGCTTTTGATAGGCTTCGCGTGACTGATCAATGGTCTGAATGCTGTAAGTATGTTCCGGCGCGCCGGGCACGTTATGATACTTATCCTCGCAGCCCAGTCCGATCACCGCGTCATCGTAAGAAATCGGTTCGCGGTCATGAAACAGAACCTGTTTGTTTTTCGTGTCGACGGAAGCCACATCACCGTATTGAACATCCAGATTCGGATGCTCAGGAAAAGACACCCTGATATGATGATCAGAAATCGTGCCGGCGGCGAGCGCATAATATTCTGTTTTTAAGCAGTGATACGGGTTTCTGTCAATCAGCGTGATGGATATATCTGACGGAAGCTGGTTCGGCAGTAAGCGGTGCAGCACCCGCATGTTTCCGTAACCCCCGCCGATCAAGACCAATTTTTTCATAATGATTCCCCTTTTGCCCGAAAAATATGGTAGTCAATGTTGTTACAAAATAACGAACTATGTAAAATAACATCTAGAATTATATCGAATTTGATCTAAAACCACAATAATAGTTTTAAAATAACCTACAAATTGACCAGAAAACACGTAATAGTAAAACCTTTAACCTGAATTAATATGTTACGATAACATTGAGCGTGAAACCCGATCTTTGACGAATAGAGGAAATTCCGTTAGGATAAGGTACATATGTGAGGTGAAACCGCATGAATCCGATGATTGAATTCTGTGTCAGCAATTTAGCGCGCGGTTCCCAGGAAGCACTTGAGATCTTAGAGAAGGATCCGAACTTGGACGTGCTTGAATACGGCTGTTTAAGCTATTGCGGGAAATGCATGGAGTCCCTGTTCGCCCTGGTTAACGGCGAAGTGGTCACGGGAGGCACGCCTGCTGAACTGGTTGACAACATATATACATTCATAGAAGAAAATCCGATGTTTTAATCAGAGGCTCCGAACGGGGTCTCTTTTTTATTGCGCCCGGGTTTTGGCAAAATAAAAAATTTGTAGACAGCAAAAATAAATATTGTTATCTTAATAAAGACTTTTTTTAAATAAAATTTTAGAGGTGGATTCATTGAATATCGTTTGGGGGCTGCTCGGGGCAGTTGCTATATTAGCCATTGCTTTTTTGTTATCAGAGAAGAAAAGCAAAATTAACCTGCGAACCGTCATTGTCGGTTTATGTTTACAAATGGCCTTCGGATTCATCGTATTAAAGTGGGACGCCGGACGGGCCGTATTTTTATGGTTCTCAAGCCGTGTGCAGCTTCTCATTGATTATGCGAACGAAGGCATCAGCTTTATTTTTGGCCCGCTGTTAAAAGTGGGCAGCAGCCCGGCTTTTGCGCTGAGCGTTCTGCCGGTCATTATCTTTTTCTCAGCGCTGATTGCCGTTTTGTATCACTTGAAAATCATGCAGCTCATCTTTCGCGTCATCGGAGGCGGACTGTCAAAACTTCTTGGGACAAGCAGAACGGAATCGCTTGCGGCGGCTGCGAATATTTTTGTCGGACAGTCTGAATCACCGCTTGCCATTAAACCGCTGATTGCGGGATTGACCCGTTCCGAGCTGTTTACGATTATGACGAGCGGCCTTTCGGCTGTAGCGGGTTCGACGCTTTTCGGTTACGCCCTGTTAGGCATTCCGATCGAATACTTGCTGGCGGCCAGCTTTATGGCGGCTCCCGCCGGTCTCGTGTTCGGAAAAATTTTAATACCTGAAACGGAAAAAACGCAGACGATAAAAGGCGATTTTAATATGGACGAAGAAGGCGAAGGCGCCGCTAATGTGATTGATGCAGCGGCAAAAGGCGCGTCCACGGGCCTTCAGATTGCTCTAAATGTCGGCGCCATGCTGCTTGCGTTTGTCGCGCTCATCGCCGTAGTGAACGGAATTCTCGGCGGAATCGGCGGCTGGTTCGGTTTCAAACATATTACATTAGAATCCATTCTCGGTTACGTGTTTTCACCGATCGCATTTGTAATCGGCGTTCCTTGGCATGAAGCGCTCGGAGCGGGAAGCTATATCGGACAGAAACTTGTGCTGAATGAGTTTGTCGCTTATTCAAACTTCGGTCCGCATATTGCGGACTTTTCTAAAAAAACGTCTACGATTATCAGCTTTGCGCTGTGCGGATTTGCCAACTTCTCTTCGATTGCGATTATGCTCGGCACACTGGGCGGTTTGGCCCCAAGCCGCCGTTCGGACATTGCGCGCCTCGGATTAAGAGCGGTTATTGCGGGAACACTCGCAAACCTTCTCAGCGCGGCGATTGCCGGCATGTTTATTTAGTAAACGATAAAAGCTCCCTGCATATGCAGGGAGCTTTTATGTATGAAAAACGGGGGATATTTGTATTGTGTCCGAGCAGAAGAGCTTTTATACTAAGTAAAAGAAAAAAAGTTGGAGGCCGATATGAATTCATTCCGTTTTACCAAGATGCACGGTCTTGGAAACAGTTATATATATGTAAATCAATTTGAAGAACAGCTGCCGGAAGAACGGCTGGCTGAGATTGCCGTTAAAGTGTCCAGTATTCACACGGGCATCGGCTCTGACGGAATGATCCTCATCTGTCCGTCAGAAAAAGCGCCCGTCAAAATGCGGATTTTTAATAATGACGGCTCAGAAGGGAAAAATTGCGGCAACGGCCTTCGCTGTGTGGCAAAGTACGCATACGAACATAAGCTGACAGAAGAAACGTCCTTTTTCATTGAGACGCTTTCAGGTCTTGTGAAAGCAGACATTACGGAGGACAACGGGATTGTGCGTGAAGTCGCCGTTGATATGGGCGAACCGCGCCTCACCAAAAAAGAGCTGCCGATGCTCGGCAATGAAGATGAACGGACGATCGATGAAACCTTTGTTTTTGGAGAAACGGAGCTTTCCGGAACAGCCGTATCAATGGGAAACCCCCATATTGTTTTTCCGGTTGCGGATATCAATCAAGCGCCTCTTACAACGCTCGGTCCCGTCATTGAAAAAGACCCGAGATTTCCGGAAGGCGTCAATGTCGAATTTGTGGAAACCGTCAGCGCCGATGAACTTCATTTCCGCGTATGGGAACGCGGCTCCGGCATTACACAGGCTTGCGGAACAGGCGCCTGTGCGGCGGCTGTCGCATCCGTATTGAACGGTGTTTCCGAACGAAACCGGGATATCACCGTTCATTTAGCGGGAGGCGACCTTGTGATTAATTGGCAGGACAACGGGCACGTGCTGATGACGGGACCCGCCGAAACCGTATGCAGCGGCGTCTATTATTTGTAAACAGCTCGTTTGAGAAATACTCTCCTCAAGGTTTATAATAGATATCAGCATCCGTTTTTAAAAAAAGGAGGTCTACCTATGAGTGTTCCAGTAACCATCACTGAAGCAGCGGCTTTGCATATAAAAGATATGATGAAAGAGCATGAAGAAGAAAACGCGTTTCTCCGTGTGGGCGTAAAAGGCGGCGGCTGCAGCGGCCTGTCTTACGGAATGGGATTTGAGCACGAAAAAGGCGAAAAAGACAGCATGTTTGAACAGCACGGAATCACCGTTTTGGTCGACAGCGAAAGCCTTGATATTATGACCGGCACGATCATTGACTTCAAACAGTCCATGATGGGCGGCGGTTTCACCATTGACAACCCGAATGCCATCGCTTCCTGCGGCTGCGGTTCATCTTTCCGCACGGCCAAAAACGCCGGTACGCCGGAAGAGTGCTAAGGGTCAACCCGCCATTATTAGGATGAAAAAATATGACGTCTTTCTTTCCGGTGGCGCTTGCACCATTGTTAAGGAAGGCGTTTTTATTATAGGTATAAACCAAAAACGGGGGCGAGTTGCGGGCGTTTTCAAGAGAAAGTTGCTACTACTCAGCGAAGCAATAGAAATATTTTGAGCGAAAAAAGGTCGGGAGAACTGCGTGAAGTGATTAATAAAAGAATCGCACGTTTTCTAAGATTGTAAATTATATCTAATTAACGCAGTGTGGTTGATACATAGAGGAAATATAAGGATGTCGAAAATGGTATAAGTAATGTAAACAATGATAACGAAGAGCTTTACGGGCACTTGCGCATGAATACGTAGGTGTCCGTGTTACATAACGAACAAGCATTGCGGAAAATGGTGGGTTTTTGGTATAATTTTACTATAAATAGAGGAGGCGTGAAATTTGGAGAAGATTACTGTTAAAGTGCTCATGTATTTGAGCGTTATTTGTGTAATAGTGGGGATTATTGCGGGTTTCGTAATATATGATAGGGACGTAGCAGAAGATGCAAAAACGAGTAAGAAGGTAAGCGAGGAGCTATACGATAATTCTGTCGCACAAGCGCAATATAAAACGGACAAAGCACTAGCGAACAGTATGCAGTTTTCCGTATTCTTTAGTGTCTTGGCCGGTGTAGTATCCGGCGCCATCCTTTTCGGGCTAGCAATTATTGTCCGAATCTTAGATGAAGCGAATAGTAGAGCGTATGAGTCAGCGAGTGATCTACGATTAATAAAAAACGGTATTCAGGAACAAACCGCGAAATAAAAAGCAGCCCGAGTGCAGGTAGATCATTTATCGTAACTGAAGTAAACGCCATCGCTTCCTGCGGCTGCGGTTCATCTTTCCGCACGGCCAAAAACGCCGGTACGCCGGAAGAGTGCTAAGGGTCAACCCGCCATTCTTAGGATGAAAAAAATATGACGTCTTTCTTTCCGGTGGCGCTTGCACCATTGTTAAAAAAGGCGTTTATCTGTTTAATAAAAGGAAAACCCGCTCAACAGAAGCGGGTTTTCCTTTTTCAAAGAGGTTATTCAATTGTATGTTTCATCGCATGGTACATATTTGCCGTATGTTCATCGGCTTTATCCCGTGACATGCGCAGCCGTTCTTCTGAAGAACCATATCCGATTTCTTGTTTGCCCTCTTTCAGTCCTTTAAAAATCCCATCAGCGAATTCATCCAGCGGTTCTCCTTGAGTATGCAGCCCTGCTCCGCCTAAATCTGTATTCACCGCCGGAGGCGCAACTTCAATCACTTCTACAGATGAATCAGAAAGCTGATGTCTCAGACTCATTGTAAATGAGTGAAGCGCCGCTTTCGTTGCTGAATAGATCGGTGCAATGGCAAGCGGTGTAAAAGCCAATCCCGAAGAGACGTTAATGACAGCCGCATCTTCTTTTCCGGCAAAAAACGGAGCAAACAGCATAGACAGGTGGAAGGGAGCTTCAATGTTCGTTGTGATTTCTTTATTGAAATAGTCCCAATTGTCCTTCGCATCCGCTTTCAGCACATGAAACCGTTGTTGAATCCCCGCGTTATTTACTAACACATTCACTTCCGGATAATTTTCTTTCACCCAATCAAACAGTGATATACGTTCAGATGGAATGCTCAAATCACTGACATATGTAATAAGATCCGGGAATGTTTCCTTTGCTTTTTGAAGAGCGTGCTCACGCCGTCCGGTCACGATGACTTTATTTCCCGCTTTTAAAAACCGTTCTGCGAAAGCCAATCCTATTCCGGCATTTCCGCCTGTAATCAGTATTGTATTTCCCGTCAGTTTCATATTAACTCCTCTTTTCTGATTGTTTTTACATTTCTTTGTCACATTTCAGCTTTGATCCAATCAATATATTCATCCCGCAAATAGGCATGAAATAAGACAGCAGTGATTCTGTAAAATTGATTTTTAGATCATCGGGAAACCCGCCAAAACTATTCTTTCCTTGTCACAATATGATGATACGGCTTAAAGCACGGTTTAAGTCAACAAAAGAACCTTGTGCTTCCGTTTCGGTTACTCACATCAGACATAGGTCACGACAGGAAAGGGGAACGTAAAGTCTTGGAATTTTCTTGATGCGATAAAGCGTACCGTATCACATGGGTGAGAGGCAATTAAAAAAACGTTTCTGATCAAAACAAAAGGACGGCGATGCATATGCAGGAAGGTATCAGGCCGCTCAGCTTGAATGATGCAGAGCAGGAACTGATTTTGCAGAGGGAAAACCGCATGTTTTTTGAACGGTTTGCCATGTCGAGACAAGGGGATTTTTATACGCTGGAAGGCCGGAAAAAACGAATTGAACAATCACTGAAGAATGCAGAAAATGATACTGAATACAGCTTCGGCATTTTTCTTCAGGATCAGACCCTGATTGGCACGATCAGCCTTTTTCAGGTGGTTCGGGGTTCCCTCCAAAGCGCTTTTATCGGTTATTTTTTAGATGGCAAATATAACGGGAAAGGCTATGCGACGAAGGCTGTCAAGCTGGCAGTCGATTATGCATTCAACGAGCTGAAACTGCATCGGATAGAAGCCGGAGTCATGCCGAACAATAAGGCGTCAATCCGGGTGCTCGAAAAAGCTGGCTTTCATAAAGAAGGCATTGCGAGAAAAAATGTAAAAATAAATGGAAAATGGGAAGATCATCAGGTGCTGGCGATCATACATCCGGAGGATACATGACGATATCCTCCTTTTTTATATCCTGCGTCTCTTTCGACAGATTCTTCCTAAAACTTCAAATCAATTGTCTAAATCATACTATTTGCAAATTCGAAAAAAAATAAAGGGTACATAGCACCAAAAACTCTGAAAGTTGTGCTCTTTGTCAACACGTTCTAAAGTCATATTTTTCGAAAGGATATTGATTTTTTGATAGGATTAAACTAAATTGTAAAAGTATAGAATAGTTAATTTATTTTGTAAGAAAAGGATGATAATATGATAGGTCAATTGAGCAATAAAAAAATATTTTTAAGTTCTTTTTTCATCATTTTGATCTGTTCATTACTCTTCCAATTCAGTATTTCAGATAAAGTTCTGCAGTCGTATTATTCTTCCGTCGGAGAAAATACCTACGATATCGGGGAGAAAAGTGTTCGTACGATTGTCATGTTTCTGCAAGGGTTTATGATCTTCACAACTTTTGTGGAAATTCTGATAGGCGGATTTCTGTTATTCGTTGCCGCTTTTATTCTCGGTACAAAAAAACCGAAAAAAATATATTTGCTTCTATATACGCTGACTTCTTTAATCTCGGCATTTAAAATGTTGATTCTTTCAGTTGTTAACTACTTAACGGCTGATTCCTCGCTTATATATTCTGCCGGCGGCACCAGCTTGAGTCTGCAGCTGCTGGATCCATTTCTGCTCATATCAATCGCGGCTCTTTATGCTGCTGCGGGAAAACTGACCGATCTCAGTAAAGGCAAGAGAATCATTTTGACTGGATGTTTTGTTTTACTAAAACTCTTTACTATTTTCTTAAACTATTTTATGGCGGATAAAATTTAGCTCGGGAGAGAGTCAATTAAGCTGAATTTTATTATAAATTAAAAAAACAGAGTAGGGAGATGTTATGATGAACTTAGTAAAATCTAATAAAAAGTCTTTCATTTTGTTTGGCGCGGCTCTTGCTGCAGCAACATTGGTTTATGCACTATTATTAACGGGAACTGAATTAAACGTGGCGGCGGCTCATGCATTCTCAGCCAATGCTGAATTAGCTTCTACTCTCGGCATCTCTACAGCCGCAGCTAAAAAAGCAATTGATATTATTGATGCGGCATCAACAATTGCTTCTATCATTTCTCTTATCGGTATCGTTACAGGCGCAGGCGCGATTTCTTATGCAATCGTTGCAACAGCAAAAACAATGATTAAGAAATACGGCAAAAAATACGCAGCTGCTTGGTAAAATCGATCAATAAATAATTGCTCTTTTTGTACAAGCTGCAAAAAGAGCCTCTCTCCCAAATACATATGTAAGGATTGAAAGTATGATAGTCAAACAAATTGCGGCTCTTATCAAATATAATACCCTGTCATCGTTTCGAAAAAGAAAGGAAGATTGGGGCATTCCTCAACTCAACAGCAAACTGCTGTCTGCCATTATTATTTCTCTGTTATGTTTATATCTCGTTTTCCTGGGATGCGGTGTTGTATTCGGGACAAAACTGATTCAGCTGCCCCTCAGCGCATGGGGGCAATTTGTTTTAATCGCCGTTTCACTTGAGCAGCTTTTTTGGGCTGCCGGCTTCTTTAAAGAACACCACAATGCCTTTCTGCTTGATACGCGCAAGGTCATTCATCAATTAAAAAAGGTGCGTTTTTTACAGTTGTTTTCTGTTTTTGCCGGCCAGGCGATCAAAAAAACCATTTTCGTATGGTATCTTTTTGTTTTTCCGGTCTTTTTGTTTTTATCAAGCGCAGGCATGACCGGGTCTGCGGCGGTCATCGTATTTTTCTTGGGCTTCGTTTATTTTCTTCTCAATTTATTTTTATCTATGCTGTTTTCTTATGTTGTTTATCTTCTTACAAATATGTGGAGCAAATTGTTTTACTTGAAAATCATGAAAGGCATTTTATTCAGCGTCAGCCTGCTGGTTCCGCTTGCAGTCGGGTATGCCGTTTATCTTCTCGTGTTTGGGGAGTATACCGCAAAGGATATTTCAAGCTTTACGGAGTCACCGGCTTTCCGGAACATCCTCATGAATACGCCGTATGTATGGTTAGCATTCCGCTCACATTCCGTGCTCGTTTTCGCTGCGGTGTTTGCGGTCGCCGTCCTTTTAACGGCGGGGATGTTTAAACTATGGTCGGCCACGCTGAGGAAAATGGACCTTATTCCTTATATGTTTTTGACAAATGCAGATTTTGCGCCAAAGCTGAAATTATATAGAAATAACAAAATATTTCATGCCGTTTTTCAAAAGGATCTGCTGTTTTTATCGAGAATTGACGGGTTTTTTATCAGGAACTTCGGCAGTATGCTGTATTTGTTCATGCTGTTTTTAGGTTTTTGTATTCCGCTTCTGTCGCATCATTTTATCGGGTATTCGGCAGCCGCCATCGTGTCTGCGGCGGTTATCATTGCGAACTTTTCGTATCAGCTCGTCGGAGATGCGCTCAAAACAGTATTGTCAGTTGACGGGGAAATAAAAAATCAGCATCTGTTTCACCGGAATATCAAACATGCGTGGCAGCTGGTGTTTCCGAAAGTATGTATTTATAATCTCGCCGCTCTTATCTATTCGTTCATCATCACCATTTTGATTACGGTGTTTTTTCCGTCTTCCGCTGCGCTGACGATTTACTTGTTTATTGTGTTTTTATGTTCGGGTTTTTTATACAGTCTTGTCCAGATTTCAAGCACCGCCCTGTATCCTAAGAAAAACTGGGAGCATATGTACGAAATTGGAGAAGCGGGGAAAGCAAAGACGTATAACAACTTATACGGATCTTTCATTTTCATTGTGTCGCTTCAAATCGCTGCGATCACGTCGTATTTTATCTATAAAAAGCCGGAAATTGAAACGATGCTTATTCATTCTGCATCAAGTATTTTTGTCCTGTTCACACTATTAAACTATGGAGTCATGTTTCTGTTTCTTCGCAGAATCAATATGGCGGAAAGGTTTGCGAACAATGATTAAATTAGTGAATATACAAAAAAACTATAGTGAAAAACAGGTGTTGAAAGATATTTCGTTTGAGGTGAAAAAAGGCTCAATTTATGCTTTGCTGGGGACTAATGGAGTCGGGAAAACAACGACTTTGAAAATCATTTCGGGCCTGCTTAAACCGACTTCAGGCAGCGTCATGATTGACGGTAAGGAACTGGATTCAGAAGAGGGGGGGCAAATATCGGCTGATATCGGTTTTGTGCCCGACCATGCCTTTTTATATGATTACTTAACGGGAGTCGAATACTTGCGTTTTACAGCGGAGATGTTTGAAGTACCGTCTCAGCGGACAAATGAGTATATAAAGAATATGTTAGAGACGCTGAAGCTTGCTCAAGACGGAAATCAGCTGATTAAAACATATTCACATGGGATGAAACAAAAATTATCAATTGCGGCCGCCCTCATTCATCAGCCAAAGATATTAATTCTTGACGAACCGCTGACGGGCATTGATTTAATCAGCGGTAAAACGATACGGACGTTATTAAAGGAGTACGTCAAGCAGGGACATACGGTCCTGTTATCGACTCACTTGCTGGAGCTGGCGCATTCGCTGTGCGATACAATCGGTATTATACATGAAGGCGTTTTTGCGGCGGAGTATCAGTCATCCGAGCATTCATTAGAAGAGATTGAAAAATTGGCTGAGAGTATCTATACATGATGAACCGCATGTTGCCGGCAATCAGGACGTCCGCCATTCCGTTAACCGCATCATTGCTGTTTTTTTCAGGCGGTGTGATCGCTGCGTTTTTTTCCGATCACTTTGTTTCAACCGCGTCTTACAACGGCTCGTCAGGCGCGGTTGAACTGCTGAAAAACAATGCAATCGCTTGTCTGTTTTTAGCCGCGGGTTTTTTTACCTTTGGGTTGACCTCAATCTTTTATTTATTCACCAACGGGTTTATTTTAAGCGGCTCTATTATAGAAAATCTGCATAGCGGGGTTCCTTTTTATCAGATTTTTTTACTGCTAATTCCTCATGGTATATTTGAAGTTCCCGCGTTATTATTAAGTGGCGCCATTGGTTTTAAGGGCGTTGAATTGGTCATCAGGCTGTGTTTTTCTAAGGAAAAAAAGATAATGGCTTCAATGTTCAGGCATATTGGAATATTGGTGCTCATAATTATTTGTCTGCTGATCGCCGCTGCCATTATTGAAGCTTACATCACACCAATTTTTAAGTAAAAGGGGCAGAAATCATATGAGAAGTAAATTATCATTAATCGGTGTGCCGATTGTTATGATTATCGGTTATATCATTTCTTTATCCTTTGAGTGGCTGTTTCCTGTTCTTACTTTTGGGGTGGCAGGACTATATCTCTTTATATTTGCACCGGTGCAAAATAAATTCATTCGTTACATCTTTTTGTTTATTTTTGTGATTAATCTGTTGGCCAGTGCGGCTCTTTATTTCGGTATTTAATAAAAAAATGACATTCATATTGAATGTCATTTTTTTATCTTTGAGCGGCCCTGCTGCGTGTTAAAATCTGTCGCCGTTGAAAATAGAGTTTTTTACGATCACGTAGTCGACATTGCGGATGGCTTCGAGTGTATTGCCGCCGGCGTAAGAGATGGAAGATTGCAGATCCTGCTCCATTTCAACCAGCGTGTCCTGTAAAGACCCTTTATGCTCGACATGCATTTTTTTGCCTTCGACGTTTTTCTTTTCGCCTTTTTGAAATTCGGAAGCGGAGCCGAAATATTCTTTGTACAGCTTTCCGTCGATTTCGATCGTTTGTCCCGGTGATTCTTCGTGGCCGGCGAATAATGATCCGATCATGACCATAGACGCGCCGAAACGGATGGACTTCGCGATATCGCCGTGCGTGCGGATGCCGCCGTCAGCAATGATCGGTTTGCTCGCCGCTTTTGCGCACCAGCGAAGCGCGGCTAATTGCCATCCGCCGGTTCCGAAGCCGGTTTTAATTTTGGTGATGCAGACTTTCCCGGGGCCGATTCCCACTTTTGTCGCGTCGGCGCCCGCGCGTTCCAGCTCCCTTACGGCTTCAGGCGTCCCGACATTCCCTGCGATGACAAAGCTTTCCGGGACATGTTCTTTAATAAATTGGATCATGCTGATCACGGAATTGGAATGGCCGTGCGCGATATCAATGGTAATATAATCCGGCACAAGCTCCTGTGCTTTCAGCTCCCGGATGAATTCATAATCATTTTCCTTTACGCCGACACTGATGGAAGAAATCAGTCCGCGCGCTTTCATATCCTGGACAAAAGCCAGGCGTTTTTCCGGCTCGAAGCGGTGCATGATATAAAAATACCCGTTTTCCGCGAGCCAGGCCGCGATATTTTCATCTATAATCGTCTGCATGTTGGCCGGCACGACCGGAAGTTTAAACGTGTGTCCGCCCAATGTAACTGATGTATCACATTCAGATCGGCTGTCCACAATGCATTTTGCAGGAATCAGCTGAATATCTTCGTAATCAAATACATTTTCCATATATAACACCCCTAAAAGCGAATAATATAATTAAATAAAATTAAAATGTTCGTCTTTTTATAATGTACTTTGTTTTGTCAGGAATGTCAAATGATTTCATGCCGCCTCATATGCGGTCAGCTTGTCATCCATTTGCAGTTTGGTTATCATAGTAGTATTGGGTGTTGTAAGACATTTGTTACGATAGATAGATTTGCAAAGAAGGGAGGGGGCCGGTGTGGAACAAAAACAGCCCGGGCACAGCCCGAAAGCCCAGAAAATTCAGGACCGGATTATTTTAGGCACGATTTGGGTCGTGTCGGCGCTTGTCATTGCGCTCGTTGTCGGAACCGTCATGAATTATATTTGGATGTTTAAATAAAAAAGAGTCTGTGCCGGTATGACACAGACTCTTTTTTATATTATTTTTCAAACATGCTTGTAGAATGCAGAGGCTGGACGCGCGCTTTCGGGTCCATGTAAGCCTTCGCGTTGTTCACGGCTGTCGGAGCTTCGCCGAAACCGCTGGCGATCAGCTTGACTTTGCCTTCATATGTGCAGATATCTCCGGCGGCAAAGAAGCCTTCAATATTCGTTTCCATCGTGCTTTTAACGACGATGGAATTTTTCTCGATGTCAAGTCCCCAGTTTTTAATCGGGCCGAGAGAAGAAACAAAGCCGTAGTTTACGATCAGGTCATCAATTTCGATGATTTCTTTACGGTCGCCTTTCACTTCTTCGAGAACGAGCTGTTCGATCCGGTCTTCACCGACAAGTTCAGCGGGAACAAACGGTGTCAGCACGTTGACTTTAGAATTATGCAGGTTTTCGACACTGTGCTCATGCGCGCGGAATTTATCACGGCGGTGGATGATGCTGACTTCTTTCGCGATCGGCTCAAGCATGAGCGCCCAGTCAACCGCGGAATCGCCGCCGCCCAGAACGGCAACGCGTCTGCCTGCGAATTGATTGAGGTCGTCAATGAAGTAGTGCAGGTTTTTGCCCTCATATTGTTCCGCTGATTCCAGTTCAAGCTTTCTCGGCTTAAATGCGCCGTTTCCCGCGGTGATAATAACCGTTTTTGAATAATGCGTTTCTGAATTCGTGACAAGCTTAAACACACCGTCCGCCTGTTTTTCAACAGATTCAACGGCCTGCTCTAAGCAGATGGTCTGATCAAACTTCGCCATTTGCTCTTTTAAGTTGTTCACAAGTTCTTGGGCGCGGATTTTCGGGAATCCGGCTACATCATAAATATATTTTTCAGGGTACAGCGCGCTGAGCTGGCCGCCAAGCTGAGGCAGGCTCTCAATGATTTTGACGCTCGCCTGTCTCATTCCCCCGTAAAAAGCGGTAAACAGGCCGACCGGGCCGCCGCCGATGACCGTAATATCATAAACCTTTGAATCCTCTTGCATACCAAATTGCCTCCTAATTGAAAATTGTTATTAATTATAACATACAATTTAAAAGGATGACGAGTGCCGAAAACCGCCCGGCCGCTTCATTCTTGAAAAAAGTTGCGGCCGCCGCTAATATGGGGACAAATTCCAATCTGTTTTTTCCTGAATGTTTTCTGATTCTTCCGGATAGTATGGTGATATGCAGACATGTGCGGTTTTCTAAAAAATTTTATATTTCATTTCATAAAATCCCGCCAATAAGCTGAAGCTAATACAAATGTTGATTTGATTATGCGTCTAACAGCAAAAAAAAGAAGGTGGATGTGATGGCATTGAATAAACCCAAAATCGTGGTTTTAGGTGCAGGTTATGGTGGATTAATGACAGTAACAAGGCTTCCGAAGCATATCGGGGCAAATGACGCTGACATTACTTTGGTCAATAAACACAATTATCATTATGAAACGACATGGATGCATGAAGCGAGCGCAGGAACGCTGCATCATGACCGCTGCAGATATCAAATAAAAGATGTAATCAATGAATCACGGGTCAAATTTGTGCAGGATACCGTAAAAGCGATAGATGTGCAAAATAAAAAGGTGACGCTTTCACAAGGGGACATCCCTTATGATTATCTTGTCATCGGGCTTGGCGCCGTCCCTGAAACATTCGGGATTAAAGGCTTAAAAGAATTCGCTTTTCCGATCGCGAATATTAATACGTCGCGCCAGCTGAAAGACCATATTGAGCTCCAATTTGCGACATACAATACGGAGGCCGAAAAACGCCCTGACCGCTTAACCATCGTTGTCGGCGGAGCGGGCTTTACGGGAATTGAATTTCTCGGTGAACTTGCGAACCGCAAGCCGGAGTTATGCAGATATTATGATATAGATGAAAGTCTCGTCCGGATCGTCTGTGTCGAGGCCGCCCCGACGGTTTTGCCGGGATTTGATCCGGAGCTTGTCGAATACGCCGTTCAATACCTTGAGAGCAAAGGCGTTGAATTTAAAATCGGCACCGCGGTTCAAGAATGCCGCGCAGACGGTGTCACAGTCGGCAAGAAAGATGAAGAGCCGGAAGAAATCAAATCGCAGACCGTTGTCTGGGCCGCGGGCGTGCGCGGACATCCGATCGTGGAGGAAGCGGGTTTTGAAAATATGCGCGGCCGTGTCAAGGTCAACCCTGATCTTCGGGCGCCGGGTCATGATGATGTTTTTATTCTCGGCGACAGCTCGCTCTTTATCAATGAAGAGACGGAACGGCCGTACCCGCCGACTGCTCAGATCGCGATGCAGCAAGGAGAAACGGTCGCCAAAAATCTGGGCGGTTTGATTAAAGGAGGCCAGCTTGAAGAGTTCAAGCCTGACATTAAAGGAACCGTCGCCTCTCTCGGTGAGCATAACGCCGTCGGAGTCGTATACGGCAGGAAGCTCAAAGGCATGCCGGCGTCCTTTATGAAAAAGGTCATTGACAACCGATCGCTCTTTATGATCGGCGGGCTGGGCCTGACGCTGAAAAAAGGGAAGTTTAAATTCTTCTGAAAACCCGCAGCCGCGGGTTTTCTCTTCTTTTAAAAAAGAGCGCTATCAAAAGAATGTAAAAGAAAGTAATGAATGTTTTCGCTTACATGAGTTATTTTGTTACATATTCTGACTTGGTGCTTGACAAGTAAATATGATATATTATCAGAAAATTAGGAAAAAGGGTGATCCGCATGAAAACGACAGCAAAAAGCACGGCGGCGTGTCCGTTCTGCTCAGGTAAAGGGTATTTTCAATTGCTTCTTGGCGGCTCCGAAACATGTCCCTCCTGCCAGGGAAGCGGCAAAGAGAGACGCTGATTTTTCCAGACGTTGACTTTTTTACCGCCCCCGAGGTACACTGAAAGTGCTGTAGGGGGTGGATGTTTGTGATTAGTTTGCCGGTTGTCCTGATCTCAATTGTACTATTTTTTGTACTGTTTTTCGGCATAGGCTTTCTGTTGAACATGCTGCTTAGAATGTCGTGGATTATGGCTGTTGTCTATCCGATTGTATGCCTTTTCATTATCAGCAATAAAAAGATGATCAGTTACGTGCAGGCGCCGGGGGAATCCTTTCAAAGCCTGTTTCAGCGCATCATGTCATTAGCGGTTGCGGATGTCGTGATTTTGGCGGGCGGACTGGCGGGAGCCATCATGTCAGGCATTGCCATAAAGGCGCTCAGAAAAAGAGGATATCAAATGTTTTAAGCCGCTTTCTTATTCGAGAAAGCTTTTTTTGTGCCGCGGCGCTTTTTGTATAGCACCTCACCGAGTTGGGAACAATGACTCGGAGGAGAGTGATTTCAGATTGACGATAATCAGACGAGTATTCATGATCGTGCTCTTTTTGGGCGCATGCCATGCGACATATTTTTCCATAACCGGTGTTGAAGCAAAGGATCTGACAAATTGGATGACGGAACATCGCGGCGCCGTTTTGAAAAACATCGGCACTCCGTTTCAATCCTTACAGAATCAGCCGGAAAAGAAGGCATCAGGCAGGATAAAACCGCTGGAAGAAGCTTTTGACTGGGAACGCTATCCGTCACAAAAGGTGACGGCCACCGGTTATACCGCCGGAGCGGAATCTACCGGAAAATCTCCCGGGCATCCGCAGTACGGAATTACATATTCAGGCGTGAAGGTCAAACGCGATTTATATTCAACTGTTGCGGCCGATCCGTCTGTTTTCCCGATCGGGACGATTCTGTTTATACCGAATTACGGATACGGGGTTGTCGCCGATACCGGCTCAAAAATTAAAGGAAGCCGCCTTGACCTCTACTTTGACACCGTCAAGGACGTCTATAACAATTGGGGCAAAAAAACACTTGATGTCTACATGATTAAAAAAGGGAACGGCACAGTGACCGAGGACGAACTTGTAAAGCTGAACGAAACCAAGTCGATGCAAGTGTTCAGAAATCAATACAAAACGGTAAAAGAATAAAAACGCTTCAGCATCCGCTGAAGCGTTTTTACATAAAGAAATAATCTAAAATCAATGTCAGCACAATACCGGTGACGCCGCCGAAGAACACTTCAATCGGCTGATGGCCGAGCAGCTCTTTCAATTTCTTCTGTTTTTCTTTCTCTTCCGCTTTCTGAAAGTCCTTCGCTTCGCTGACAAACCGATTAAAGTCGATGACCAGTTTATTAATGACTGTCGCCTGTTCACCCGCATGCCGCCTGACACCTGT
The DNA here is from genome assembly GCF_000815145.1 of Bacillus sp. Pc3. Lineage (NCBI taxonomy): Bacteria > Bacillati > Bacillota > Bacilli > Caryophanales > Bacillaceae > Bacillus > Bacillus sp. Pc3. The sequence continues at coordinate 2,964,639 of NZ_CP010406.1, forward strand.
AGCATCGAACATCGTAATGACGGCGAAAATCGCGGCGACTGCAAACAGGGGCGAGTCCAGTCCCTGTTCCAAAGCGATTCCGGTTGACAGCGCGGTGACGGCGGCGGAATGGGAGCTCGGCATGCCGCCGGTGCTCGTCACAAGAGACCAGTCAAGTTCTTTGGATACGATAAATTGAATAGGCACTTTTACAACTTGGGCAAAAATAATGGCGGCAAAACTCGCCAGTAAAGGAAAATTCATAAGTACATCCATATGCGACATCCTTTCTGTATCTGCTGATTCCGATCGTATCGAAAAACTGCAGAAAACGCCCTTGGTTTGGTAAAATAAAATCAATGAAAAATGTTTTTTCATTATACCACTTTACATAACAAATACCCACATAAGGAGTGTGTACTCATGTTTTATGCATCTGATCAACTGCGGCATCCCGAAACACTGGTCATCGGTCTTTTTCAAAAAAGCACGCTGAACGGATTTACGAAGGAATTGGATGTTAAATTGGACGGTCATCTGACCCAGCTGTTAAAGGATGGTGATGTGTCCGCCAAACGCAATCGTGTATCAAAAGTATACCCTCCGGCTGCGACCGGTATGAAACGTATTTATTTTATCGGCCTGGGAAGAGAAGCGGATTATTCGTTTGAAGATACGAAAGAATGTTTTGCACGAGTATTTCAGCGGATTCATCAAGATAAAAAACAGGAAGTATCCGTGTTGCTCGATACATTCGTCTCCGGGGAAGTGCCTGCCGCCGATGCCGCTCATGCGCTTTCGGAAAGCTGTCTGCTTGCGGTTTATGAGGTGCAGGATTATAAACATAAATCGAATGAGCCGGATCAGGAACTGAAATCAGTCTGCGCCGTGACCGAAGAAGACCTGAGGGAAGTGCAGGCCGGCCTGAACGTCGGCGCGGCATACGGCCAAGGGACGAATTCAGCCCGCACGCTTGTGAATATGCCGGGTAATATGCTGACGGCCACTGATTTGGCGTCATATGCCGCTGAGCTTGCGGCAAAATACGATTTCGAGTGTGAAATTTTAGAAAAAGATGAAATGGAAGAGCTCGGCATGGGCGGGCTGCTTGCCGTTAACAAAGGCTCATCCGAACCGCCGAAAATGATCGTTCTGAAGTATCAGGGCAAAGATCAGTGGGAAGACGTCATCGGCCTGGTCGGTAAAGGAATTACCTTTGATACGGGCGGATATTCAATAAAGCCGAAAACCGGCATCGTCGGCATGAAAAGCGATATGGGAGGGGCCGCCTCAGTATTGGGCGCAATGGAAATTATCGGCGAACTCCGGCCTGAACAAAACGTGCTCGCCGTCATACCGTCTACGGACAACATGATTTCGTCCGATGCTATGAAGCCTGATGACGTCATCGTTTCGCTCAGCGGAAAAACCATTGAGATCCTGAACACCGATGCGGAAGGGCGTCTCGTGCTTGCCGACGGCATCACATACGCCAAGCAGCACGGAGCCTCTGTCCTTGTAGACGTCGCAACGTTAACGGGCGGTGTCATTGTCGCCTTAGGGAACGAAATGACGGGCGCCATGACCAATCACGCCGCTTTTTATGAACAGGTGGCGGAATCGGCGAAAGAATCCGGCGAGCCGATCTGGCAGCTTCCGATTACAGAAAAGGATAAAAAACGGGTGAGAAACAGTCAGATGGCTGATTTGAACAATTCTCCGGGAAGAGAAGGCCACGCGATTATGGCGGGGGCATTCCTTGGTGAATTCGCGGAAAACACGCCGTGGGTTCATCTCGATATTGCGGGAACTGCGACAGCGAATAAAGCGACATGCTTCGGCCCTGCCGGCGCAACAGGCGTCATGGCAAGGACGTTGGCTGTTTTGACTGAGCGGTTTACGCCCGAAAGATAACAGCATCCCGCTGCCTTGATGCAGCGGGTTTTTTGATTTCCAAAATCTTTAGTTGACTAAAGCGCGGAATGTATGTTAACTTTAATTATCTACTACATTAGCAAACTAAAGGATTTTTGGAGGGACTCATCAATGAATGCTGTTGTTGTCGCAGTATTGCTTATGCTCGTCTTAAGCCTGCTGCGTGTCAATATTATTATAGCTTTAATGATCGGCGCGCTTGCCGGCGGGCTGACCGGCGGCTTAGGCCTCGGAGAGACGGTGAAGGCTTTTACGGACGGTCTCGGCGGAAATGCCACCGTCGCGGTCAGCTACGCGCTGCTCGGAGCATTTGCCGCGGCGCTGACAAAGACGGGGCTTCCCGATGCAATGGTGGAAGCGTCTGTCAAACTAATCGGAAAAAAGGAAGATTCGCGGAAAAAAGCACTGTCAAAAGTGTTAATCGTACTGATTATTTTAATCATATCCTGTTTCTCGCAAAACGTGGTGCCCGTTCACATTGCGTTTATTCCTGTATTGATTCCGCCGCTTTTAAAAATATTTAACGAACTTGAAATAGACCGCAGACTGATCGCGTGTGTGATGACATTCGGACTGACTGCGCCGTATATCGTTCTGCCTGTCGGTTTCGGACAGATTTTCCAAGGGATGCTGAGAGATAATATGGCGTCAGCCGGTTTAAAGGTGCCGCTCAGTGATATTCCGTATGCTTTAATCATCCCGACGGCCGGGATGGTAGTCGGATTAATTTTATCCGTCATCGTCTTCCGGAAACCGAAGAAATATGAGACGAAGGAGATTGCCGGACTATCGTCTTCTCCTTATACGAAAAAAAGCATTGCCATCGCCCTGATCTCCATTGCCGTGTCGCTTGCCGTTCAGCTCTATCTGTCACAAGTGCTCGGAGTGGAAGGTATGATCATGGGCGCGCTTGCCGGTTTGTTTACGCTGTTTATCAGCGGAGTCATGAAGCGCAATGAAGCGGATAAGCTGATCACGGACGGCATGATTCTGATGGCTTTTATCGGGTTTGTCATGCTTGTTGCGGCCGGTTTTTCAAATGTATTGAACAAAACGGGTGATGTGGCTTCCTTGGTCAAAGCATCAACAGGCTTTATCGGTCACAGTCAATCATTAGGCGCGCTCCTGATGCTGGTGGTCGGTTTATTAATCACGATGGGAATCGGATCATCATTTGCAACCGTACCCGTCATTACGACCATATTTGTCCCGCTGTGCGCTCAGCTCGGATTCAGCCCGATGGCGACGATCGCCGTAATCGGAGCGGCCGCCGCGGTCGGTGATGCGGGTTCTCCTGCAAGTGACAGTACGCTCGGGCCGACGTCAGGCCTCAGCGCCGACGGACAGCACCACCACATTTGGGATACGTGCGTACCGACATTTATTTTCTATAACATTCCGCTTGTGATATTCGGGTGGATTGCCGCGCTTGTTCTGTAAAAAAGGCTCCCGGAAAGGGGAGCCTTTTTGTATGCTGAGAACATCTTACGCCGGATTTCTGCTGAACCCCGTCGCTTTATGAATAGACCTGTATACGGCAGGCGTGATAGATGCCAATAACAGTGCTAAAATGATATCTTTTATGAAAAACCATATCATGTACAACCAGGCCATTCCGTAGCTGATCGGAGCATGAAGCCATAATTTCAGCGCAATATACGTATAGGTCGTGCCAATGATATAAATGACGGCGGTACCGATCAAAGAGGCCCATGCATAATGCAGGCGGCCGGGTTTTTTTGTTTTTTCCAGCAGCCATCCGGCTGCAAATGCCGCCGGGATGTAAGCGAGAATAAATCCGCCGCTCTTTCCGATAAACGGCGCAAAGCCTGCTGAGAATTGAGCGAAAACAGGCGCCCCCGCGAGTCCGGCCAATGCGTATACCGTCATTGCAATGGCTGCCCGTCTGGCGCCGAGAAGCATCGCGGCTAACAGACAAAAGAAAGGCTGCAGCGATAACGGAATTCCCGCAACTTGCAAAAAAGGAGCCATTGATGTAATGTTGGCGCCGACGGCCATCAGGGCGGCAAACATGCCGATAAGCGCCATATCGCCCGCGCGAAGGTTGCGTTGTTTCATTTGTTTTTCCCCCTTACACTTGTACCAGATTAGCGTAATCGAAGGGTGATTGATTGTCAACAAAGATTTAATACAGGTTTACTAAATGGAGGGAGCCATATGTTTTTCGGGAAAACGAGACAAACAAAACAGTCGAAACGGATTCCGCCAAATCAAAATGTCACAACGAAGTTTCCCGTGCTTCACGCCGGAAATGTTCCTTATTATGAAGATATGTCAAAATGGAATCTGCAAGTGTACGGGCTTGTTGACCGTCCTATGCTGTTAAGCTTTGAAGATATCAAAGCCTTTCCGGAAGCCGAAGTGAAAAATGATATTCATTGCGTCACGGGCTGGTCCCGTCTTGATAATATCTGGCAGGGAATACGCGCCAAAGACATCGCTGAGAAAGCGGGTGTGCACAAAGAAGCGGGATTCGTCATTCTGCACGCTGAAGAGGGCTGGACGGCCAACCTGCCGCTTTCTGATTTTACGCGGGAAACATCCCTGCTGGCATATGCGTATAACGGCGAGCCGTTAACGCCAGAGCACGGCTATCCGCTCCGAGGCGTTTTCCCCCATCTTTATTTCTGGAAAAGCGCAAAATGGCTGCGCGGCATTCAGTTCACAAAGGAAAACCACCCCGGCTTTTGGGAGAAAAACGGCTACCATATGAGGGGAGATCCATGGAAGAATGAGCGCTTTACATGGGATTAAGCCCCTATCCCTATATAGTTCTTAGGTACCTTATTAAAATAAGGTGCTTTTTTTATATCAAAAATCCATTGACTTTGTTTGGCAAAAAACCTATTATTTGAGGTGTCTTTTGATATTGAAAATCATTATCAATGAGGTTAGATAAAGCAATTGCCACAAAGGGGTTGAACACATAATGGACGGAAAACAAATAAACCGGGGGTTCGCGCCGGCCGGCCGATACGCGGTTCCGGGCACAGAAGTAAGAGAAATGCGCTCAAAAGGAGGCCGTACGTTTCGTATCTTTGTCTCTTTTCCTCAGGAAGAACCGCCTGCCTCCGGCTTCCCCGTCATATACCTGCTCGATGCGAATTCCGTGTTCGGCACAATGGCCGAAGCTTTGCGGGTGCAAAGCCGGCGGCCTGAAAAAACAGGCGTTGTTCCGGCGGTGATTGTCGGAATCGGCTACCCGACAGATCAGCCGTTTTCCGCCGAACGGCACAGTGATTTTACGATGCCGCTTTCTGAATCAGAATTGCCGGTGCATCCGCGCGGCGCGGCATGGCCCGAACAGGGAGGGGCGGAAGCGTTTCTGGAGTTTATAGAAGAAGAAGTAAAGCCCGCGATGGAGCGGGATTATCCGATCGACAGAGGCAGGCAGACGATTTTCGGCCATTCGCTGGGCGGTCTTTTTGTGCTGCAAGTGCTTTTGACGAGGCCGGACATGTTCCAGACCTATGTTGCGGGAAGTCCGTCAATTCATTGGAACAAGCGTTTTATTCAGGAAAACGCAGAACGTTTGTCAGACCGGCTCTCTGCGGAAAATCTTCAAGTCAGCGTATTGCTGGCTGCGGGAGAAATTGAAAAAACACATAAAAGCAGAATCCCGCAGCACGCAGAGGCGCTGTACGCTTTATTATCCGGATTTGAAGGTGATGGAGTCCGCGCTGAATACAGCGAGTTTGAAGGAGAGGGCCATATTTCTGTCCTGCCCGTTTTAATCAGCAGAGCCCTGCGTTTCTGCCTGAATCCGGGAGGGCCGCATACCCCGTATTCTCCCGCATGAGAAAAAACAGGCCCTTCGAACTAAATGCGGCTGATTCTAATTTTCTAATTGACTGCGTGTTTTGATTTGGATATGATTGTCTTGAATCATAATTGATAATGATAATCATTATCAATATAGAAAGGGAATGATAATATGGACGCATTGGGAATGAAAGGGAAAACAGCCGTTGTCACCGGCGCCGCTCAAGGCATCGGGGAAGCAACAGCGCTTGCCCTTGCTGAACAAGGCGTAAATGTGGCAGCTATAGATACAAATGAAGACCTGCTTCCCGGGCTTACTGACAGACTCCGGCAAAAAGGCGTGCAGGCGCAGGGGTTTGCCGCAGATGTATCTGACAGTGCGGCTGTCAATGATATCATCGCTGCCGTTGAACGTGATATGGGGCCTATTGAAATATTGGCGAACGTTGCGGGCGTGCTGCGGCCGGGTCCGGTGCAATCCCTCAGTGATGAAGATTGGGATCAAACATTTTCTGTTAATACGACCGGCGTATTTCATGTATCGCGTGCTGTAAGCCGGTACATGATTGAGCGTCAAAAAGGCGCCATCGTTACGGTCGGTTCGAATGCAGCCGGCGTTCCGCGTGCTTCCATGGCGGCTTATGCGGCGTCAAAAGCGGCTGCCGCCATGTTTACGAAATGCCTCGGACTGGAGCTTGCGGCCCATCATATCCGCTGCAACATCGTATCTCCGGGTTCAACGGAAACCGACATGCAGCGTGCGCTGTGGCGGGATGAAAACGGAGCACAGGACGTTATCAGAGGTTCGCTTGATACATATAAAACGGGAATTCCGCTTCAAAAGCTGGCAAAGCCTTCTGATATTGCAAATGCCGTTTTGTTTCTGGCCTCTGAACAGGCAAGCCATATCACGATGCATGATTTATGCGTGGATGGCGGCGCTACTTTAGGCGTTTGATGTAACGAGAAGGAGGGATAATCATGACAAATCAACATGTATTGACGGAAGTGTCTGCAAAAGAGGTGCTGGACGCTTACAAGCCCGGAGCGTTCTTTTTAGCTTCCCCGAAAAGTACGCTCCTTGCAGAAGGTGTGTTTGCAAAAGTGCCGGATGCAGACGCGGAGAATCAGCTGGACTCACTGCCTGAACGTGTGAGACAGACGCTTCTTGAGGCAAAGCAAGCCGGCATCAAACATCCGATTGCGGCCGGCGCCATTCCTTTTGACGGCAGAAAAGCTTCCCGGCTTTTTGTACCGAAGAATGTCCATACGGCAGGCCCGCTTTCGTTTGCGGAATCTTCCGCAGAAAAGCCGCAATCCAATACATATGACATCTGCCCTGTTCCGGAGCCTGAGGGCTTTATGAGCGGTGTGGAACAAGGCGTATTCAACATTACGGACGGTCCGCTCAGCAAAATCGTGCTGTCAAGGACGCTTCATCTGACCGCTGAAAAGGATATCGACATTCCTCAGGCCGTCAAGCATTTGGCGCAGCACAACCCGCGCGGCTATACATTCGCTGCCGATGTGACGGGAACGTCAGAAACAAGAAAAACGCTTTTCGGCGCAAGTCCTGAACTGCTGCTGTCCAAAAACGGAACATCGATTCTGTCCAATCCGCTGGCAGGTTCCAGACCTCGCAGCACAGATCCCGCCGAGGATCAGAGAAGAGCGGAAGAACTGCTGCAATCAGCAAAAGATCTGCATGAACATGCCGTAGTCGTGGCCGCCGTGGCCGCCGCCCTAAAACCGTTCTGCCGTGTGCTTGATGTGCCGGAAAAACCGTCACTCATTAAAACTGAGGCGATGTGGCACCTGTCCACTGAGGTAAAGGGAGAGCTGTGTGATCCGTCAACGACATCACTTGAGCTGGCCATCGCCCTGCATCCGACGCCCGCGGTATGCGGAACGCCGACGGATGCGGCGAGAGAAGCGATTCAGGATATTGAACCGTTTGACCGCAATTTCTACACGGGAATGGCGGGCTGGTGTGATGCTGAAGGCGACGGAGAATGGATTATCGCACTCCGCTGCGCCGAAGCGGAAACAAGGTCTCTCCGGCTCTTTGCGGGTGCCGGGATTGTCGCCGGATCAAAGCCGCAGGATGAATTGGACGAGACATCGGCGAAATTCCGCACTATGCTCCGGGCGATGGGGCTTTACCAAGATGAGTTGTAAAAAAGGAGGGAACGGATCGTGCTGACTGGATTTACGCCATGGCCGGAAGAATGGGCTGACAAATACCGAAAAGACGGCTGCTGGAAGGGTGAGACGTTCGGAGGAATGCTGAAAGAGCGCGCGGCTTTATACGGAAATCAAACTGCCGTGACGTGTAAAGATGTACATTGGACCTACAAAGAATTAGATGAAAGGGCCGATCGTTTGGCGGCGGGACTGCATAAGCTCGGAATTCAAAAGGAAGACCGCGTTGTCGTGCAGCTGCCGAATATCGCTGAGTTTTTTGAAGTGATTTTCGCGCTGTTCCGTCTCGGAGCACTGCCTGTTTTCGCGCTGCCTTCTCATAGAAGCAGTGAGATTACGTATTTCTGCGAGTTTGCAGAGGCGAAAGCATACATCATTCCTGATACGCATTCAGGTTTTGATTACAGGGCGCTGGCCAGACAGGTGAAAGACAAACTTCCGGATTTGGCGCATGTCATTGTGGCCGGCGAAGCTGAAGAGTTTCAGGAACTGAGCAGCCTGCATAGAGAGCCTGTTCAGCTGGAAGAGGTAAGCCCGGCGGAAGTCGCTTTTTTACAGCTTTCAGGAGGCAGTACGGGGCTGTCCAAGCTGATTCCGCGAACACACGACGATTACATATACAGTTTGCGCCTCAGCGCGGAAATATGCGGCTTGGATCATCACAGCGTTTATTTGGCCGCACTGCCGACAGCGCATAATTATCCGCTCAGCTCGCCGGGTGTGCTGGGAACTTTATATGCCGGAGGACGGGTTGTTCTGTCACCGACGCCGAGTCCGGATGACTGCTTCCCGTTAATTGAAAAAGAACGTGTCACGATTACAGCGCTCGTCCCGCCGCTTGCGATGGTGTGGATGGACGCATCCGGTTCGCGAAGTGATGATTTATCAAGCCTTCAAGTGCTGCAGGTGGGAGGCGCCAAATTCAGTGCTGAGGCGGCCCGCCGCGTAAAGAGCGCTTTCGGATGCACCCTTCAGCAGGTTTTCGGAATGGCGGAAGGATTGGTGAATTATACGAGACTGGATGATCCTGAAGAGATCATTGTCAATACGCAAGGCAGACCGATGTCACCTTTTGATGAGGTCAGGGTTTTAGACGATGACGGGCGGGATGTCGCCCCCGGTGAAGCGGGACATTTGTTTACACGCGGCCCTTACACGATTCGCGGATATTATAAAGCGCCTGAACATAATGAAAGATCATTCACAGCCGACGGATTTTATCAGACCGGCGATATCGTCAAACTGACGGCGGACGGCTATATCATCGTCGAAGGACGTGCGAAAGATCAAATCAATCGGGGCGGTGAAAAAATAGCCGCTGAGGAGGTGGAAAATCACCTTCTTGCGCACCCTGCCGTTCATGATGCGGCCATGGTTTCAATGCCGGATGATTTTCTCGGAGAGCGGTCCTGTGTGTTCGTCATTCCGAAAGGAGAAGCGCCGAAACCGGGAGAGCTGAAAGCGTTTTTACGGGAGCGCGGGCTGGCGGCATATAAAATCCCCGACCGGATTGAATTTATCGCTTCTTTCCCGAAAACCGGCGTCGGCAAGGTCAGTAAAAAGGATCTTCGCGAAACGATCGCCCAAAAAGTAAAGCCGGCTGAAATCAAACAATCTTAAAAAAAGGAAGTGTTTACATTGGCTATACCGTCTATTCCCGCATATGCGCTGCCGACAGCGTCAGATATGCCTGAAAATAAAGTATCGTGGACGCTGAATCCGAAACGCGCGGTGCTTCTGATCCATGACATGCAGAATTATTTCGTCGATGCTTTTGCGAAAGGTGAAGCTCCGATCACGGAGGCGGCTGAGAATATCAAAAAAATAAAAGAGCAATGCAAAGCACTCGGCATTCCGGTGGTGTATACCGCGCAGCCGGGCAGCCAAGACCCGGCGGACCGTGCGCTGCTGACGGATTTTTGGGGGCCGGGGCTAAAAAGCGGGCCTTATGAAGAAAAGGTCATTCCGGAGCTTGCACCGGATGATCAGGACATTGTCCTCACAAAGTGGAGATACAGCGCGTTTAAACGGACGAATCTCCTTGAGATCATGCGTGAAAGCGGCAGAGACCAGCTCATGATTACGGGAATTTATGCACACATCGGCTGTCTCGTCACAGCCTGTGAAGCATTTATGGATGATATCCAAAGCTTCTTTATCGGAGACGCCGTTGCTGATTTTTCTTCAGAAAAACATAAGATGGCCATCGAATATGCGTCTCAGCGCTGCGCTTACACGGCTTTGACAAACGAAGTGCTGGAGCTGCTGGGCGGCGCGCCGGTTTCTGAAGGAGAAGAGAAGACTTCCGCCGTATTGACAAAAGACCGGGTGCGTGAACAAATTGCGGCGATTCTTCAAGAATCACCGTCTGATATTCCGGATCATGAAGACCTGCTGGACAGAGGTCTTGACTCCGTCAGAATCATGAGCCTTGTCGAACAATGGCGCCGTGACGGAGCTGAAGTGACGTTTGTGGAACTGGCGGAGAACCCGACGCTGGAAGAGTGGTGGAGACTTCTTTCTTCCCGATCTCAAAAAGTCTTGCCGAACGCAGATTATTTATAAAGGGAGAGAATAGAATGCATGATACACAACAGCTGCCTCTGACAGGCGCACAGGCCGGTATCTGGTTTGCGCAGCAGCTTGATCCTGATAATCCGATTTACAATACAGGCGAGTACGTTGAGATAAACGGCGCGATCGATGTGAACATATTTAAAACCGCTCTCGAACGCGTGCTGACGGAAGCCGCGTCATTACACGCCCGCTTCGAGGAGGGGGCAGACGGGCCGAAGCAGATCATCAATCCTCCATTTGAAGCTGCGATCGATGTCATAGATGTGAGTTCAGAAGCTGATCCGAAGCAGGCCGCACTCAGACTCATGCAGACAGATTTGGCTGAGCCCGTTGATATGGCGGCCGGGCCTTTGTTCCGCGACATTTTATTTCAGGCGGGATCGGAACGCTTTTTCTGGTATCAGCGCATTCACCACATTGCGATAGACGGCTACGGTTTTTCTCTGCTGGCACGGCGTACGGCGCAAGTGTACACCGCAATACGGGAGGGACGTCCGGATAACGGGCGCTCCTTCGGTTCTTTGGAGGAGCTGGTAAAAGAAGAACAAGAGTACCGCGCGTCTGATCAATTCCTGAAAGATCGGGAATTTTGGATGGAGAAATTTGCGGATGAACCTGATGTCGTCAGTTTGGCAGAAAGAGCGCCGCGAACGTCAACACGTTTTCGGAGAAGCACGGCTTATCTTTCTGAAACGGCTTTACAGCATGTAAAAGCGATTCCGAACTGGCATGAAGCCGTCACGGCCGCAACGGCGGTATATGTCCACCGGATGACAAACGCAGGGGATATCGTGCTCGGTTTACCGATGATGGGGCGGATCGGCTCAATTTCACTGAATATTCCGAGTATGGTTATGAATCTTCTGCCTTTACGGCTTTCGCTCCGCCCGGATATGAATTTTCATGAGGCCGTCAGCCAAGTGGCAAAAGAAATCCGAAACATCCGGCGCCATCAGAAATACCGCCATGAAGACATGCGCCGCGACCTTAAATTGCTCGGAGAAAATCGCAGGCTGTTCGGCCCGCAAGTCAATGTGATGCCGTTTGACTACGCGCTTGATTTCGCCGGAGCGCCAGGGACCGTCCATAATTTATCAGCAGGACCCGTTGATGATTTGTCAATTAACGTTTACGACAGAGCGGACGGAAGCGGAATGCGTGTGGACTTTGATGCGAATCCGGAAGTGTACAGCGCCGAAGATATTGAAAACCATCAAAAACGATTCCTGCTTCTGTTGGAATCCGCTGTGAAAGACCAGACACAAAAAATCGGCACACTCAACCTTCTGCTTGAAAGTGAACGTCTCCGCGTACTGGAAAGCTGGAATGACACGCGCAAGGCCGAGAAGCAGAAAAGTCTGCCGGAGCTGTTTTACGAACAGGCCGTAAAAACACCGGACCGGCCGGCAATCATCACCGAAAACGAAGAGCTCAGCTATGCCGAATTGAACAAGCGCGTGAACCAGCTTGCCGGCATGCTAAAGGAAAAGGGGCTCGGACCGGAACAATTTGCCGCTTTGCTGCTTCCGCGGTCACAGGAGTTGGCCGTGAGCATGCTGGCCGTTTTGAAAACGGGAGCCGCATACCTGCCGCTTGATCCTGATTTTCCTTCTGAGCGAATCACATACATGCTCAAAGATGCACAGCCTGCATGCCTGATTACAACGATGGAATTATCCGGCCGCATGCCGGAAGACAGTGATGCAAAAAGGATCATTCTCGATGACCCGGATACGGTAAAAACCGTTGCTGTTCAAAATGCTGACTGTTCCGATCAGGCGGAATGTTCGCCTTTGCACCCCGCTTATGTCATCTATACATCGGGTTCAACGGGCAAACCGAAAGGCGTAGTCGTGACATTAAAAAGCGTAAGCAATTTCCTCTTATCCATGAGGGAAATGTTCCCGCTCGGCGCACAAGACCGCCTGCTTGCCGTTACGACTGCGGCGTTTGATATTTCCGGACTTGAGCTCTTCCTTCCGCTCATCAGCGGGGCGGGGTGCGTCATCGCACGTAAAGAGACGATTCAGGAACCGCGGGCGCTTGCGAACATGATTTACTCATACGGTATTTCAATCATGCAGGCAACGCCGACATTGTGGCATTCATTAGTCACCAATGAACCGGATTCACTCCGGGCGCTGCAGGTGCTTGTCGGAGGTGAGGCGCTTCCGAACGCGCTTTTGCATGCTCTGCTTGAATCAGGCTGTACGGTGACGAATCTGTACGGGCCGACTGAAACAACAATCTGGTCGGCCGCACAGCCGCTCGCAAAAGGCCTTACAGGGGCGCCTCCGATCGGAAAGCCGATTTGGAACACGCGGGTATACGTGCTGGACGCCGCATTGCAGCCAGTCCCGCCGGGAATTGCGGGCGAGCTTTATATAGCGGGCGAGGGGCTTGCCAGAGGTTATTATAATCGTCCTGATTTAACAGCTGAAAGATTCATTGCCGATCCGTACGGACCCGCGGGCGCGAGGATGTACCGGACGGGAGATCTCGTGCGCTGGCGTGAGGACGGCTCGCTTGATTATATCAGCAGAGCCGATCACCAAATTAAAATCCGCGGGTTCCGGATAGAATTAGGAGAAATTGAGTCAGTGCTGTCGAAATACCCGGGTATTTCGCAGGCCGCCGTCATTGTCCGTGAAGACCAGCCGGGAGATAAGCGGCTGGCGGCTTATGCTGTCGCGGATCAGCCCCTTGATATCGGCGGACTTCGTGAATATATGGGCGAAAGCCTGCCGGATTATATGGTGCCGGGCGCGTTTGTACAGCTGAAAGAATTGCCGCTGACGCCGAATAAGAAGCTCGATCGCAGCGCTCTGCCTGCACCTGATTTTTCCGCTGTCCTGTCTGACAGAGGGCCGCGGACGCCGCAGGAAGAAATATTATGCGATCTGTTTGCCGAAGTTCTCGGTCTCGCGCGGGTCGGAATTGATGACGGGTTCTTTGAATTGGGCGGACATTCGCTCTTAGCCGGACGCCTGATGAGCCGGGTCCGGGAGACGATGGGCGCAGAGCTTGGCATCGGCCGTCTGTTTGATACGCCGACCGTTGCCGGGCTCGCCGCACAGCTTGACACCGCAAAGAGTGCGCGGCCTAAGCTCAAGCCGTTTGACCGGCCGGAACACATCCCGCTGTCATTTGCGCAGCTGCGTCTTTGGTTTCTCTACTGTCTTGAAGGGCCGAGCCCGACTTACAACATTCCGGTGATTGTCCGCATGTCAGGCAAGCTTGACCAATCAGCGCTGAAACACGCCTTTTACGATGTTGTCAGCCGTCATGAAAGCCTGCGCACCGTTTTTCCGGAAAATAAGGGATCATCTCATCAGCTCATTTTACCTGCTGAAGAAGCCCGCCCTGTGTTTACAGTGACACAAGCAGACAAAAACGAGCTCCAAGACATGCTTGCCGCTGCGGCACGATACCGGTTTGATCTCGCTAAAGAGCCGGCCGTCCGGGCTGAGCTGTTTGATCTTGGTGATGGCGAATATACGCTGATGGTTCTCCTGCATCACATCGCAGGCGACGGCTGGTCCTTGAATCCGCTCATGCGTGACTTATCCATAGCCTATATCGCCCGGCAAACAGGTGAAAAAGCAGAATGGGCGCCGCTGGCGGTTCAATATGCGGATTATGCGCTTTGGCAGCAGCAGCTTTTAGGCAGCGCGTCTGATTCTGAGAGCTTAATTGCGCGCCAGCTGGATTTCTGGAAGAAAACGCTTGAAAATGTACCGGATCAGCTGGAGCTGCCGTCTGATTTTCCGCGTCCCGCTGAATCAAGCTACAGGGGCGGCGTCATTCCGGTCAACATCGGCCAAGAGCTTCATGCCCGTCTTCTCTCACTAGCCAGAAATCAGCGCGTAAGCCTGTTTATGGTGCTTCAATCAGGGCTTTCCGCACTGCTGACCCGGCTCGGGGCGGGAACCGATATTCCGATCGGCAGTCCGATAGCCGGCCGCAGTGATGACGCATTAGGAGACCTTGTGGGTATGTTCATTAATACACTCGTACTGAGAACCGATACCTCTGGCGATCCGAGCTTTTGTGAGCTTCTTGAAAGGGTCAGGGAAATGAATCTCGCAGCATATGAACATCAGGACGTGCCGTTTGAACGTCTCGTGGAAGAATTGAATCCGGTTCGCTCCCGGTCAAGACATCCGCTGTTCCAAGTGATGCTCGCATTCCAAAATACGCCCGATCCTGTACTCAGTCTTCCTGATATGGAAACAAGCCTGCAAATCAGCAGTGTCGGATCGTCCAAATTTGATTTGACGCTGGAATTGGCTGAACAGCGCCATGACGACGGCACGCCTGCCGGTATTGATGGCCTGCTGGAGTTCAGTACGGACTTATTCAGAAAAGAAACGGCTGAAGCACTTGCCGGACGCCTGCTTCTTTTGCTCGAAGATGCCGCATCACATCCGGATAAACCGATCGGAAGCTTAACCATTCTTTCTGATGAAGAGCGCCGGAAGCTTTTGCCGGTTAAACAGGCAAAACAGCATATTCAGCCTCGGCAGACACTGCCTGAACTGTTTGAAATACAGGCCGCCGCAAAATCGGATGAAACGGCGGCAGTATTTGAAGAGAGCGGACTCACTTATCAAGAGCTGAATGAAAGAGCCAATCAGCTCGCCCACATGATGATTGCCCGCGGCGTCGGCCCGGAGCAGTTTGTCGCACTGGCGCTGCCGCGTTCTTTAGATATGATTGTCGGGCTGTTAGCCGTCCTGAAGACGGGGGCAGCGTATTTGCCGCTTGATCCTGATTATCCCGCGGACCGCATCGCTTTTATGTTACATGATGCCAAGCCTGTATTTATGCTCACCAATCGTGAAGGCGCAAGTAAGCTCTCTGGCGAAAACGGCATGCCGGCCTTCATCCTGGATGATCCGCAGAATAAGGAAACACTTCGGCAATATGCCGTCACGAACCCTGAGAATGCCGACCGGATTCGTCCGCTGTCACCGCTTCACCCGGCCTATGTCATTTACACGTCGGGATCAACCGGTGTGCCGAAAGGTGTCATCATTCCGCACAGCAATGTTATCCGGCTGTTTGAGTCGACGCGGCATTGGTATCACTTTAATTCTGATGATGTGTGGACGATGTTTCACTCCTACGCTTTCGATTTCTCTGTCTGGGAAATATGGGGGCCGCTGCTTCACGGCGGACGTCTCGTCGTCGTGCCGCATGACATCAGCAGATCGCCGGAAGCGTTTCTACATCTCCTCGTGAAAGAGCGAGTGACCGTACTTAACCAAACGCCGTCAGCGTTTTACCAGCTGATGCATGCGGAAAAAGAACACAAAGAGCTGGGGCGTCAGCTCGCACTCAGATATATCATCTTCGGCGGCGAGGCGCTTGAGCTGAGCCGGCTTGAGGATTGGTACAGCCGCCACGCGGACAATCAGCCGGTGCTCGTGAATATGTACGGCATTACGGAAACGACGGTGCACGTCAGTTACCTTGAATTAGACAAAAACATTGCCGAACTGAGAGCAAACAGCCTCATCGGCTGCGGCATTCCTGATCTGAACGTATATGTGCTTGATGACCGGCTGGAGCCTGTGCCTCCGGGCATAACGGGCGAAATGTATGTTGCCGGAGGGGGCGTGGCGCGAGGCTACTTAGGGCGGCAAAGTCTGACCGCCGAACGCTTTGTGGCTGATCCGTACGGCCCGCCGGGAACGAGAATGTACCGGACGGGGGATTTAGCCCGTCTGCGGACGGACGGTTCTCTTGATTATATGGGCAGGGCGGACCACCAGATTAAAATCCGCGGCTTCCGGATTGAATTGGGAGAAATCGAAGCGGTTCTCGTCAAACATCCGGATGTCGAGGATGCCGCCGCAGTCGTCCGTGAAGACCGGCCGGGAGATAAACGGCTGGCCGCCTACCTTGTCCGATCTGCCGGCAGCACCTTGGACGCTGGGGACATCCGCCGGTTTGCCGAAGAAAGCCTGCCGGATTACATGATTCCGTCAGCTTTTGTCCAAATGAATGAACTGCCGCTGACACCGAATGGAAAGCTTGACCGAAAAGCGCTCCCTGCGCCTGACTTCCAAACGGAGGTCACCGGCCGGGGACCGAGAACGCCGCAGGAAGAAATGCTGTGTGAGCTGTTCGCAGAGGTGCTTCATCTGCCGCGTGTCGGTATTGATGACAGATTTTTTGATTTAGGCGGCCATTCTTTGCTTGCGGTTCATTTAATGAGCCGTATTCGGGAAGCGATGGGAGCCGAGCTCAGTATCGGAACATTATTTGAAGCTCCTACGGTGGCAAGCCTTGCTGAAAGACTTGAGTCAGGAACGGGCACAAGCGCGCTTGATGTTCTTCTTCCGCTCAGAACGGCAGGAGAAGAAACACCGTTGTTCTGTGTCCATCCGGCCGGCGGTCTCAGCTGGTGTTATGCCGGGCTGATGTCTTCTTTAGAGGCTGATTATCCGATATACGGCTTACAGGCGAGAGGCATCGGAAAAAAAGAACCGCTTCCGCAAAGCTTAGATGACATGGCGGCGGATTATATTGAAAAAATCCGCACCGTGCAGCCGAAAGGGCCGTACCGTCTGCTCGGCTGGTCTCTCGGAGGGAATGTCATTCAGGCCATGGCGACACAATTACAGAGCCGGGGCGAAGAGGTTTCGCTTTTGGTGATGCTTGACGCGTATCCGAATCATTTTCTGCCGATAAAAAATGCGCCTGATGACGAGGAAGCCGTCATTGCGCTGCTTGCCCTGGGAGGGTACGACCCGGACAGCCTCGGGGATCAGCCGCTTGATTTTGACACCGCGCTGACCATTCTCCGCCGTGAGGGGAGCGCATTAGCCAGCCTGGACGAGTCAGTGATGATGAATCTGAAAGACACGTACGTTAATTCTGTCGGGCTGTTAGGAACATACAAGCCGAAGCCGTTCCACGGAGATGTGCTGTTCTTCAGATCCACGATTATTCCGGAGTGGTTTGACCCGATTGAGCCGGATACTTGGAAACCGTATATTACGGGGAAAATCGAGCGGTATGACCTAGACTGCCGCCATAAAGATATGTGCCAGCCGGGCCCGCTTGCCGACATCGGCGCGATTCTGGCAGAGAAATTAAACGGACGGCGTACAGTCCGGTAAAGAAAGGAAAGAGATGATATGACAAATCCATTTGAACGGGAAGACGGTTCATACCATGTGCTCGTCAATGCTGAAGGCCAGTACTCACTGTGGCCGGCCTATCTGGATGTGCCGGACGGCTGGGAAACCCGCCTGACGAATGAAACCCGCCCCGTTTGTCTCGAATATATTGAAACAAACTGGCGTGATATGAGGCCGGAAAGCCTGAAACAGACCGAAGCCGCTAAAATGTAATAAGAAAAGCCTGCCGTTATCTCGGCAGGCTTTTTATGCGGACATCAGCCGTTAAGCTGTGTATGATCACAAAATGTATAAGGGTGGCCTTCTTCATCCGTGCACCATGACTGAGACAGAAAAGCCAAAAAGACCGCGGCCCACTGGTCTGCAAACTGGATTAAAATACCGCCGTCGTGCCACGTTCCGTTATCCTTCTTCCAGCGTGTATCAATTGGGTTTCCCTGATTCATATGAATATTATGCATGCCGTTTGTCGGCTTGAAACCGAAAATCTTATCAGCGCCCGGCTCCGGCCCGAATTTAGAGCCGTAAATATAGACGGTGGCTTTTTCTGATTTGGCTTTTTGCATGTACGTCTCAATAAAGTCATTTAAGTCATTATCCGGACCGGTGACTTCATGCGGGAGGGGCACCATGTTCCGGGGATCAAACAATCCGCCGCGGACATAATCCAGCGCCAGCTCACGGCTGGTTTCATCAATTGGGGTATATCCGTACGGAATGTTCGGCAGCAGGGTGATCGCGCTTGCGTCAAAATGATCGCGTGCCGCATACAGAACCTCTGATTCTTTTGAACTTGACATGACATTGATCGCACAGCGATAGCGCGTATCAGGCTCGCCTAGCACCTCGACTTGAAAATGCGGAGAATCATCATCTGTTTCCCTTTTCATATCTAACACAGTGCCTTTTAATACACCATAGTGCTGAACAGCCATATGAATCCTCCTTTTTCTTCCGGGATATGAATTGATATTCGAGACAGGGGGCCGTTTTTCCTTTTATGAGAAAGCAAAAAGGACAGCCCGCTGATCAGGCTGTCCTCTTCATATCTATTAAGCTTTTGCAGCCGAACCTTGCATTGCTTTTTCAGCAGGCACATAGTCATAGCCTAAGTCTTTGGCTACCGCTTCATACGTGACATGTCCGTTAGCCGTATTTAAGCCCGCTTTAAGCGCAGGGCTGTCTGCAATGGCTTGTGCCGCGCCTTTATTGGCGATTTGCAGCGCGTAAGGAACGGTTACATTCGTTAATGCGAGCGTAGACGTACGCGGTACGGCGCCCGGCATATTGGCGACAGCGTAGTGAACGACGCCGTGTTTTTCGTAAGTCGGATTATCGTGGGTTGTAATATGATCGACGGTTTCCACAATGCCGCCCTGATCGATGGCAACATCAACAATGACGGAACCCGGTTTCATTTGTTTAACCATTTCTTCCGTAACGAGAGTCGGCGCTTTGGCTCCCGGGATGAGCACGGCGCAGATCAGAAGATCCGCTTCCGCGACGGAATCTGCAATATTTACAGGGTTTGACATCAATGTTTTAATCTGATGCCCGAAAATATCATCAAGCTGACGCAGGCGGTCTGCGTTCAAATCGATCATTGTCACATCGGCACCGAGTCCGACAGCCATTTTCGCGGCATTTGTTCCGACACCGCCCCCTCCGATGATCGTGACTTTTCCGCGGGATACACCCGGTACGCCGGCTAATAAAATTCCTTTTCCGCCCTTTGGTTTTTCAAGAAACTGTGCCCCGATCTGCGCGGCCATTCTGCCGGCCACTTCGGACATCGGCGTAAGCAGCGGAAGGGAACGTCCGTCCGTTACCGTTTCGTACGCGATAGCTGTCACGCCTTTTTCTGTAAGCGCTTTAGCTAATTCCGGCTCTGCGGCTAAATGAAGGTAAGTGAACAAGACCAGACCTTGACGGAAATACGCATACTCTTCAGCCAGCGGTTCTTTTACCTTCATGACCATTTCCGCATCCCATACTTGCTTTCTGTCCTCCAGAATTTCCGCCCCTGCTGATACATAATCTTCATTTGTAAAGCCGCTTCCGAGTCCGGCTCCGGATTCCACAAGAACCCGATGGCCGTTTCCGATAAGCTGTGAAACGCCTCCAGGTGTTAATGCCACTCGATTTTCATTGTTTTTGATTTCTTTTGGAACCCCGATAATCATGTCTGTTTCCCCCAATGTTTGTGTGATGCTTCAAGTGTAGCGCGATTTTTGCGAAAATTCTTTGTTTGAAACAGAAAATAAAAAAACACGGATTTGTGAAATTTCACGAACCCATGCTGCGAAGTTTGATATCCAGGTAAATCGTAAACTTCTCATTCACATTTTTTAAGTCGATTTCTGCGATCTGGCTGATTCTTTTCAGCCTGTAATTCAATGTATTGACATGGATGTTAAGCGCTTTGGCGGCGGTGTTGACGTTGCTGTCGGCATCAATAAAATGTTCGAGCGTTTTTACCATATCGGCTTGGTGCTCCCTGTCATACTGCTCAAGCTTTGACAGGGAATAGTTCATATAGCCGCTGTGCTTGCGTTTTTCATCCAACACATCAAGGTACTGATAAATGCCGAGTTCAGAAAAGCTGAAAAGGTGTTTGGTTTCTCTCACAAACCGCTCTTTCGCTTTTAATACGGAGAGCGCTTCCTGATAAGATCGGTAAACGTAAGAAATCGATTCGTAAATACCGCCGATCGCAATCGACGCATCCTCAATTTTATATCGTTCCTTCAGCTGTTTTTGAATATGAAGAGCGAAGTGCTTTAAATCTTTAAAAGGCTGATCGGTTTTCGGCGCGGCTAATAAGATTAATTCATTTGAATCAACAGTCGCCAGCATGACATGAATCTGCTGTGTCGTTTCCTGCAAATATTGCAGCTGCTGTTCCGTCTTTTCAGTCAGCTCATCATGTAAACGGATGATCATGACGCTGAACACGGACGGCAGCGCCATTCCGAGCTTATGAAACCCTTCGGCCATCTCGGCTTCCTGATAGGTATGGCCGGTCAGCATTTTCCAAAAAAACTCCTGGCCCCGCTCTTCGATTTTCGTTTTGCGGATCTGCAGGTGCAAAAGCTTGTTCCGCACCGCTTTGGCGGCCAGCTGAAGTGTCTTCAGATCTTCGTCATTGAGCTTTTTTTTGATCTCAAGCGCCCAAATAAATCCGAGAACCTGGCTGTTTTTCCAGATGGAAATCGCCACGCGGTTGCTTAGGCCCACCTCGTCAATTTCTTTCACTTTAATCGGCTGGTCCGTTTTTAAAAGGGCCGGAATGGTTCCGTCTTTCCACAGTTTGTTGATGACTTTTTCCGGCACCCTCCGCCCGATAATCGTCGACGTCCGGGCCGGATCTGTACAATCGCTGTGCGTGCTGTATGCAAGCAGTTTATGATTAACGTCTTCTATTGTAATGGGGCATTGAAGAACTTCACTGATATGGTCGGCAACATCTTCAAGTCTGTCGAAACTGTACTTAAATGGATCCTTTGGATTGGTCATCTGTATCCCTACTTTTTCATAGCTTCATATCTTGATCTTACCATCTTGGTTTTCAGACTGAAAGGCATCTTTGCAGGGAAATAGACTAGGACAATAAGATCATTCAGTGAAAACGAAAATAATAAGAAAATCATACTATTTTATTTACAAAATGTGTAAATATGACGAAAAATCCAATATATCATAAGACTCATTTTGTAAAATTAAAACAGATTTGTTTGACTGTGCCGATTGGTTGTTTTTATAATAATGACGTTCAAAAAATAAGTGAATTAGCCCATATTTAGGCTGATGACACAGGAGGGTATAAGGAATATGTCTGGATTAATTCGTGTCACACCCGAAGAGCTAAGAGCGATGGCTAAGCAATATGGCGTTGAAAGTCAGGAAGTCATGAATCAGGTTGACCGCCTGAACCGCATGATTTCTGATTTGAAAGGCATGTGGGAAGGTGCTTCAAGTGAAGCATTCGCGGATCAATATGAGCAGCTGAAACCTTCATTTATTAAAATGTCTGAATTGCTTCAAGATGTGAATCATCAGCTCGATCAAACGGCAAATACGCTTGAGTCTACCGACCAAGATATCGCTAACCAAATTCGCGGATAATAAGATGAATGAAGAAACGGAGCGCCTGATTCAATCAAGAAGACGGCGCTCTTTCTATGTAAGGGTGATATGAATATGTATATCGATATTACAATAGATTTAACACATTATAACGGCAGTGTCTTCGATCTCAGATTGTCAGATTACCATTCTGTGAAAAAAGTCATTGATATTGCCCGGCAGGCTCAGCATGTATCCGTTCCGCCGCGTGAAGGCTATTGGATCAGAGTGGTCAATAAAGAAACGGTTTTTTCCGGAGAACAAAAGCTATCTGACTGCGGCATTACGAACGGAGACCGCCTTGAAATTTTATGAAAGGACATGGTGGAATGACAGGTCATAACAGATCTTATTTAGAAACAGAATTAGACGCCGTCCGGGAAGAAACCGAATCAGGCTTCACGTTCACCTTCCAGCGGGAAAAAATCAAGCTTCTTGACGGGCTGGAAGCGAATGTGATTAAAGATGCCGATCCTTTTTTTCAAAAAGAGGTCTCAGTTTCAGAAGACGAAGTAACCATCACAATCAAACCTCCTTCTTCTTATCAGGCTTTCCGCTATATAAAAGGAAAAGATAAAAAAAGCAGGTGGCAATTTGCCTACCGTCTCGTCCAAGCCGTGAAACAGCATAAGCTGAAACGTCTCAATCTGATTGCCGCCCCTGAAAATATCGTGTTTGATAAAGCGCTGACGCCTTACTTTCTTCATTACGGCGTAAAGGAGAGCCTTCCGCCTTATGAGGAAGATAGAGAAAGGGTGTTAAAAGAGCTCAAAGCCTGTGCGGCGCTTGCGGCTGACGGGGCGTACACCTTCGATGAATATTTGAAGTACAAGGAGACGCTTCATTTCTCTCCTGAGGTGAAAAGCGTGTTAGAGGCGGAGACGATTAAAGAACTGGAAGAAGCCATTCAAACCGAAATTGATTCCCTCGAAGAAAGGGACAAGACATACATAAAACTGCCGAAAAAGAAATGGAAAATCCAAAGATACGCCGGTCTGGCGCTTGCCGTCCTCCTTGTGCCGGCACTTCTTTACTCCTTATACGTTCTGTTTTTCGCCCAGCCGAAGCAAGAGGCAATTACGGAAAGCAACCGCTATTTTTTAAATCAGCAGTACAGCAAAGTCATTGACACACTCGCTAAATACGATGCGGAAAGCCTCCCGGAATCTGTGCAGTACGAGCTTGCTTCCTCTTATGTGGCAGTTGAAAATCTGAGGGAAGAACAGCGGAAAAACATCGGGAATCTGGTCACGCTGCAATCAGACCCGAAGCACTTCCTTTATTGGATTGATATCGGCAGAGGGGAAAATGAAGAAGCCATCAAAATCGGCCGCAATCTTGAGTACAACCCGTACATCTGGCTCGGACTTACAAAATATAAACAGCAATTATTAGCAGATGACAGTATGAAAGACGACGAAAAGCAGAAAGAACTGGACGCCGTGGAAAGCGAGCTTGCGAAGGCGAAAAAAGAGGCGGAGGAACAGCATAAAGAAGCGGAGGAAAACAGTGACACCGCCGAAGCTTCCGCCGGACAGGATGAAAGCAAACAAGACAAAGCGAAAGATAACAAAGAGAACGACAAGAAAGATGAGAAAAAAGATGAAAAAAAATAACAGCACACATCAAATGGCCGCATGTAACGATCAGGCTGTCAGGAGGTTCGCCATATGAGTCTGTTATGGGTCTTTTACCGAGAGCACGTACAAAAGGTTCAGCTGTCTGAACTCCCGCCCTCTCAGCCGATTACGATCGGTCCGGATATGAAAGATACAATCACGGTCGGCACACTTCCGTTACGGCAAAACGCCGCAACCCTTTATCGGAAAGAAACAGATCGTTATGATGTTTTCCTGGGAAATAACTGTGCCGGCGAATTGACAATAGGAAATGAAATGCCCTGCCGGATTGAAGAAGAGACGATGCGGCTTCTGCTCACCCCTGACCAGGAAGAATCCTCCGTTTATTTTATCGGCGGGAAGGATGAGATCGTTTTCTCATCAGAAACAGAGGAAGCGGATATATACAAAGAGCCGTCCTCCGCTCAAACAGGGGCTTTTTATCTGCGAAAGTCGGGAGGATGCTGGTCTGTCGTCCCTGATGGCCAGGAAGTTTATGTGAACGGAAAGCTTGCAGAAGCTCCCGAAAGGCTCCGGACGGGAGATGAGCTGATGTGGAATTTTCTGCGTGTGAGGCTGACGGAGGACGACCTTTTAGAAATCGTTCATCACGAAAAGCTTCAAGCCGGTTTAACCAAAACGGTAAAACCAAGCACCGAAATGAAAAAGAAATACCCGCAATATCGTAGAACGCCGCGCATGGTCTACGATCTTCCCGAAGACCGCGTTTCATTCAGCTTTCCCTCGCAGGAAAGCGAACAGAATAACCGGGGGCTGTGGCTCGTCATTCTGCCTCCTGTGGTCATGCTGATTGTAATGGGGGTTGTCGCCATTATACAGCCGAGGGGCATATTCATCCTTGTCTCTTTGGCGATGTTTATGATGACTCTCATTACGTCCACCGTGCAGTATTTCCGTGAAAAAAACCAGCGGAAAAAACGGGAGGAAAAACGGGAGCGTGTGTACAAGCAGTATTTAGAAAGCAAACGGAAAGAGCTTCAGACGCTGTCGGAAAAACAGCTGCAAGTGCTGACGCATCATTTTCCCCCGTTTGAAAAAATGAAATATTTAACTTCTGAAATCAGCGGCCGCATTTGGGAGAAATCGCTGGAAAGCAGGGATTTTCTGATGCTTCGGCTCGGAACGGGCACGGTCCCGTCAAGCTACGAGATTTCAATGAGCGGCGGAGACCTGGCGAACCGTGATGTGGATGACTTGATGGAGCAGTCGCAGCACATGCAGCGTGTGTATAAAGATATCCGCCATGCGCCCGTGACCGTTGATTTACAAGAAGGTCCGATGGGGCTTGTCGGGAAACCTCAGATCGTCAAAAATGAAATTCACCAGCTGATCGGCCAGCTCGCGTTCTTCAACAGCTACCATGACCTGCGATTTGTCTTTATCTTTCATGAGGACGAATATAAGGAATGGGAATGGATGAAGTGGCTGCCGCAATTTCAGCTGCCTCATATGTATGCGAAAGGATTTATTTACAATGAACAGACCCGCGATCAATTGTTATCGTCCATTTACGAGCTGCTGCGGGAGCGGGATTTGGAAGAGGATAAAGAAAAAAAGATCTTTCAGCCGCATTTTGTCTTTGTCATCACAAATCAGCAGCTGATCGCAGAGCACGTCATTTTAGAATACATTGAAGGCCGGCATGAGCATCTCGGCATCTCGGCAATCATCGCCGCAGAAACGAAGGAAAGCCTGGCAGAAAACATTCACACCCTCGTCCGCTACATTAATGAAGATGAGGGAGACATTCTCATTCAGCAGAAAAAAGCGGTGCAGATCCCGTTTAAGCTGGACAGGCATGAACGGACAACCAACGAGCGGTTTTCCCGGACGCTTCGGACATTGCACCATCAGGTCGGAATGACGAATTCCATTCCTGAAACGGTCACATTTCTCGAGCTGTTTCATGCGAAGGAAGTAAAAGAAATCGGCATCAGGCAGAAGTGGGAGACAAGTGAGTCTGCAAAATCGCTGGCTGTTCCGATCGGCTATAAAGGAAAAGACGACATCGTCTATTTAAACCTGCATGAAAAAGCGCACGGGCCGCACGGATTGCTGGCGGGAACGACCGGCTCCGGGAAAAGTGAATTTCTGCAAACGTATATCCTGTCATTGGCCGTTCACTTTCACCCGCATGAAGCGGCGTTTTTGCTGATTGACTATAAGGGCGGAGGAATGGCGCAGCCGTTCCGCAAGATGCCGCACCTTCTCGGGACGATCACGAATATTGAAGGAAGCAGAAACTTCAGTATCAGGGCGCTTGCATCCATTAAGAGCGAGCTGAAAAAACGGCAGCGGCTCTTTGATCAATATCGCGTCAATCATATCAATGATTATACAAAGCTGTATAAACAGGGAGAAACGGATATTCCGATGCCGCACCTGTTTTTGATTTCAGATGAATTCGCCGAGCTGAAAAGCGAAGAGCCTGACTTTATCAGGGAGCTTGTCAGCGCGGCCCGCATCGGACGGAGCCTTGGTGTGCATTTAATTCTCGCCACGCAAAAGCCGGGCGGCATCATTGACGACCAAATATGGAGCAACTCACGCTTTAAGGTCGCGCTGAAAGTGCAGGATGCAAGTGACAGTAAAGAAATCCTGAAAAACAGTGATGCGGCGAATATTACGGTCACCGGACGCGGCTACTTGCAAGTCGGAAATAACGAAGTGTATGAGCAGTTCCAGTCTGCCTGGAGCGGCGCCCCTTACATGGAAGATGTATACGGCACCGAGGATGACATTGCTATCGTTACCGATACCGGCTTAATTCCGCTGTCTGAGGTGGATGCGGATGATGCGGCGAAAAAAGACGCCCCGGCAGAAATAGAAGCCGTAGTCGAAGAAATCGAGCGGATTCAAAATGAAATGGGCATTGAAAAGCTGCCGAGTCCGTGGCTTCCGCCGCTTGCCGAACGTATCCCGCGCACGCTTTACCCCGCGCAGGAAAAAGACCGCTTCTTCATCGCCTGCGTTGATGAGCCTGATCAGCAAAGACAGGCGCCTCTCGCTTACACGATGATGGATGACGGCAACATCGGCATTTTCGGCTCATCCGGCTACGGCAAGTCAGTGGCTGCCATCACCTTCCTGATGAACTTCGCGGAAGGATACACGCCGGAAGAGCTTCATATGTACATCTTTGACTTCGGAAACGGCACGCTTCTGCCATTGGCAAAGCTTCCGCACACCGCAGACTATTTCTTAATGGATCAAATGAGAAAGATCGAAAAATTCATGATCCGCATCAAGGAAGAAATCGAGCGGCGGAAACGGCTGTTCAGGGAAAAAGAAGTCAGCCATATCAAAATGTACAATTCGCTCAGTGAAGAAGAGCTGCCGTTTATATTTATCACAATTGACAATTTCGACATCGTCAAAGATGAAATGCATGAATTAGAAACGGAATTTATCCAGATTTCACGCGACGGGCAAAGCTTAGGTATTTACTTCCTGCTGACCGCAACGAGGGTAAACGCCGTCCGCCAGTCGCTGTTAAACAATATAAAAACGAAAGTCGTCCATTATTTAATGGATCAGTCAGAAGGATACTCCATTTACGGGCGTCCGCCGTTCAGTCTCGAACCGATCCCGGGCCGCGTCATGATCCAAAAAGAAGAACTGTATTTCGCGCAAATGTTTCTTCCGGCTGAAGCGGAAAATGACCTCGAGATGTTCCAGACGCTGAAAGCCGATGTCAAAGCTTTAGCTGAGCGCCACGCCGGAACAGCCGGCCCAGACCCGATTCCGATGCTTCCGGATATGCTGACGGCCGGCGAATTTTCACTCCGTCTCGGCCCGGAACAAGAACCGTTCCGCATTCCTGTCGGGCTTCATGAGGAAAAGGTCAGCCCTGTGTACTTTGATCTGGGTAAAAATAAACATTGTCTCATTTTGGGCCAGACACAGCGTGGAAAAACAAATATCCTGAAAGTGATGCTGAATCACCTGCTGCGTGAAGGTACGGAACGGGTCGGGCTGTTTGACTCGATTGACCGCGGACTGTCGCAGTATGCGCAGGAAACAAAGGTCAGCTATCTGGACACAAAAG
The DNA here is from genome assembly GCF_000815145.1 of Bacillus sp. Pc3. NCBI lineage: Bacteria > Bacillati > Bacillota > Bacilli > Caryophanales > Bacillaceae > Bacillus > Bacillus sp. Pc3. Next base: position 2,992,079 of record NZ_CP010406.1, read on the forward strand.
AAGACGTCCGGCAGTGGATCGAAACGGCAGAAGCCATTTTCACGGAGCGCGAAGCTCAGTATACGCAGGCCGTCAAAAATGGCGATGTGCACAAACTCAGTTTCTCTCCGGTCGTGTTAATGGCCGACGGCATTACAAGATTCCAGCAGACGATCGACACCGCCATACAGGACAAGCTGGCTATGTTTATGAAATCTTACGCGCATGTGGGCTTCAGTTTTATCCCGGCGGGCAATCACAGCGAATTCTCAAAAGGCTATGATTCCTTAACGACGGAAATGAAACAGATCCGCCACGCAATGCTGCTTGTGAAAAAATCCGAACAAAATGTCATTCCGCTGCCTTACCAAAGGCAGGAACCGGACATTCAGCCGGGCTTCGGTTATTTGGTTGAAAACGGGAAGGAGCAAAAAATCCAAATACCTTTATGTTCAGCGGAAAGGGAGGCCGTCAGATGACCGAACAACGAAAAAGCCTGATCAAATTAATAGCCGCGGTCGTCATCATTCTGCTGCTGCCGGTGCTGTTTTTCCGGTTTATCGGCGATGACCCGGGAAAACAAAAAATCAACGCCACCCGTCAAATCGCAGTCGTGAATGAAGATATGGGCTTACAAACAGATGAAAATGAGGAAGAGGAATCCGTCCATTTCGGCAAAGAAGTAGCGGCCGCTCTCGGCGGCCGTCCGGATTATTCATGGACGGTTGTCAACAGGAGCGCGGCTGAAAACGGTCTGGCAGCTAAGAAGTATGACGCCGTCGTTTACATTCCATCCGATTTTTCAAAAGACATCTTAAGCTATGACAAGGAGCGTCCGCAAAAAGCCACGCTGACATTCAATATTCAAAGCAACCTGAACGCCGTCAACAAAGAAAAAGTGCAGCGTGAGCTTGAAGACGCCCAAAAATCAATGAATAAAAAAATGTCGGCATTATATTGGAATTTCGTCTCACAAAAAGTGAACAATGTCCGAGGCGATTTTGACAAGATCGTCAATAAAGAATCAGAGTTTCAAAACGTCATGTACAACTTTTACAAGCCGAGCTCCAATGACTTGGCAGGTGAAATCAAACGGCAAAAAGACCTGATTGACGAACTGAAAAAATCAATGAATGAAGCGCAGGGCGCGGCAAAAGAAAAACTGACTTCGGCAGATGAAGCCAAAACCACGCTCAAAGACTTTGCCGACACGGTCGAGCGCTACAAACAATATCAAGAAAATCAGAAAAAACTGCTGATGGCCGCGCAGGAACAAAATCAAAAGCAAATCACAACCGGATTGAACGCCATTAAAGCACAGCAGGCCGCCAACCAGTTCAGCACGATGATGAGCGGGCTCTCTTCAGGAATAAATCGGGCGCAGACACAGCTTGACCAGACGGGATCGGCTCTTTTTGCCGCCCAACAGGTGAGAGAAGCGCAGGTTCCTGATCAGGAACGCGGGATGGCGAATATTCAATCCAATTTACTGGACAATTATTTGACTCAATATAAAGCGCAAGCAAGATTTGAAACATTGAACAGCATTCAAACCCTTATGAAAAGGGATCGGCCGGCATTAACCGTTCCGGAAAAGGACCCGGGTGATGACGGCTCGGATGAACCGAAAGAAGAAGAAAAACCGGAAGAAGAAAAACCCGGCGATCTGAAAATTGACCTTGACGATCAGCGTGAAGAATTAAAACGCATCTCCGCTGAAATCAATCACATTTCTGACGGATTAAAAGAACCGGAAAAAGAAAAACCGGAACCGGAAAAACCGGGCCAAGGCGATGACGGTGAAAACTCCGGCGATACCGATCCGAATAACGGAACGAATCCCGGAGAAGACGGAAAAACGGAAGACGGCACAAAAGAAGAGCAGCCTGCTTCCGATAACACAGGCGATCAGGAGCCAAAAACCGTCCAGACCTCGACAGCCGCTGAAAACGTCACTCCGCCTGCTGATGAGCCGGCGGACGATCCGAACGATTCTGAAGGGGACGGCGGCACGGACATATCTGAGGCAAAAGAAAGGCTGAACCAAGCCGCAGAACGCATTCAGCAAATTGAAAAAGAGCTGGAAGAGAAACAGCAGACTCATAATGAAGAACTGAAAAAACGTCTCGATGCTCTTGATGAAGAAATCCAAGGCCTTAAAGACCAGATTGATGACGTCAAAAAACGCGCAGAAAAATTAAAGAAAAAGCTGGAAGAATCAGAAGAAACGAGAAAACAAGACTTCAATACCGTTTACAGAATGATTGTAAGAACAGAACAGAACATTCTGAACTACCCGTCATTGGATAGCGGCCGCAAATCTGCTCTTGAACAGATGTTTGCCGCTGACATCAATACAAAAAAGATATCCGATTTAATGAGTTACTATAATGATTTATCCCTGTATGAGGCGACACTCTATCACTCTCTTGACGCGGGCTCGCTGCCTGATGTGAAAAACCGGGTGCTGAAAGCCCAGCAAGGTGAAGTCCAAACCGTTCTCGCCATCAAACCGGAAGAAACGGCAAGCTGGGAAAATCTGAAAAACAACAAAATGCAGACAGACGAAGACATCAGCAATTTCATTAAAGGCATGACCGAATTCTCGGATAACTACAGCTCGTATATCAGAGATGAACAAGCCGGGGTGCTCAATGAGCTCGCCAGCATTTCAGACAGCGCGGCGAAAGCATCCGATCAGCTGGCTGAAGGCGCTGTGCAGGAAGCGGCCGCGTTCAGCGGAGACGGATTAACCGGAACGATGGCGCTCGGCGCTCAGGATACCGTCGGCCGTGAAGTCCTGCAAATGTCTGACACGATGGGCCATCTGTCAGAACGCCAGTCCGGCATCATCAGCTATACCGACAATATGCAGCAAAGCGTAAATGACGTCCAGCAGAAAGCGGACACCTTGAACAGCAACTGGGGCAAAAACGTCAATTCCACGAAATTGATCAGAAATGACGTGTACGGCATTTTAGGGAACGCGCTTGTTGACGGACAGGAAAACGGCTATGTTTACGATTATCTCGCCAACCCGCTTAAAATCAGCGGAGAGGTGCCGGAAGACCGGGTTCAGAATGTTCCGCCGGTCGTCATTTTGGTGATCGTCCTGATCAGCAGTCTTCTGATCGGCTATTTCAGCTCGTATTATCAGCAGGCGCCGCTTCTTGTCAAAGGCGCGCTCTTTGGGATTTTAAACATTATGGTCGGATTGATGATCAGTCTGTTCGGTCTGAATATCTACTCGCTTCCGGACGATCAGACGATTAAATGGTCAGTCTTTACGATTCTCCTGCTTGCGGCGAGTTCAGCTTTTATCCGGGCAGCCTTTGTCTTCGGCTCGATTACCGGATGGATCGCATCATCAGCGCTCATTCTCTTTTATGTGGCGCCTTTGATCGACCTGATTATGCCGAACTTCACCTTTGACAGTCCGGTTTCGAAAGTCTATATCGATATTCAATACGGAACGGGCCATCTGTTTGCGATGGGGGTAACGGTTCTTGCGATCATTACGCTGATTGCGGCGGCGCTTCCGCTCGTCATTCGGCTGTTTGCGGAAAAAACGGAGGAAAGTGATCAGTCTTATGAGGCGTAACATGTTCATGGAAAAAGGATTGCTGCTGTTTGCTCTCTCCTTTTTCCTTTTCCTTCCCCAAGCCGCAGCCGCGAATGAGGAAAATACTGATGTCAAGCCGAATGAATATGAAAAGAAAGACATTGAAATTCGTACGGATTACCTGCACGACGATGCCTACTCCGAGGAAAAAACGGCGCTTCCGAAAGAACAGAAGGATATCATGTTTGATCAGCCGGCCGAAAACCCGGATGACAAACTGATATCAAATTTGTTTACATCGTCAGACACGGAGCCGAATACGATCAAAGCGCAATCGAAAAAACTGGGTATCACGTTTGCCGAGCCGGCGGTGCGGCATACCTCGGCAGATATGGAAACGGAAGAGAAAAAGACTTCTTATCTGCTTCCTGTTATTTATGCCGTCTTGATCCTCCTCGGGATTGCGGCGATGATCTATCTGATCCCGAAAGTCACGGCGCAGGAAAAGGCAAGGCGGTAAACGGATCGCTTGTGTTTGCGGGAAGACAGCCCGTAAAATAAGAAAAAAAGGAGGAGTTTCATGCAGTTTTTTCTTATAACAGGCGCGTCAAAAGGCTTGGGCCGGGCGCTTACGGAACAGGCGCTTCAAGAAGGAGCCGAAGTCGCCGCGCTTTCAAGAACGATAAGCGGGGAAAAGCGCGAGGGACTGACAGAATACAGTGTTGATCTAACCGATCTCGCAGATACCGGGCGGCAGATGAAGGCGATTCTTGATCAAGCAGAGGAGAAGGGGTACTCCGCCGTCACACTGATCAACAATGCCGGAATGGTGGAACCGATCAAGCGGGCGAAAGAGGCTTCCGCCGAAGAATTGAACCGCCATTACACCCTTAATCTGACGGCGCCCGTTTTGCTCAGCCAAATGTTCACAAAGCGTTTCGAAGCGTTCAGCGGCAGCAAAACAATTGTCAACATCACATCGGGCGCGGCGAAAAATCCTTATAAAGGCTGGAGCGCGTATTGCAGCTCAAAAGCGGGGCTTGATATGTTTACGAGAACATTCGGGTTTGAACAGGAAGATGAAGAGCTGCCGGTCCGCATGATCTCATTCTCGCCGGGAGTGATGGATACAGACATGCAGGCTGTCATCCGTTCTTCGTCAAAAGAAGATTTCCATGACATCGAACGGTTCCGCAATCTGAAAGAAACGAAAAACCTCAGAAGTCCTGAATACATCGCCGGCGTCATTCACTCACTGATCGCGGGCGAGCCGGAAAACGGACGGATATACGATATCAAAGAATTTTTGTAGAGCAGCTTTCACGCTGCTCTTTTTTTGTTTGTACAATCACTCCGGGGTCCGGCGGCATATGATGAATGAAACAACGTATAAGGGGTATAAGAAATGTATCAGATGAATTGAGTTTCTCCTCGATTTATGTTAGGATTCTAAAAATATATGAAGGAGGGGTTTCCATGAGAAATGTAACGTTAATGGATGTCTTCACCCATCCAATCGCACAAAAGTATTTACAGCGTTCCGGTGTCGCCCATGCGATCGCCTGCGCGTTTCATGCATACCGTCTTGCCGTAAAAGCAGGTGTCAGCCCGGATCTGGCGGCGAAAGCGGCATTACTGCATGACGTCGGCCATTATGAATGGTACACAGACGGCAAATGGGATTATGAAAAGTACAGAAGAAACGATATCCATGCCATTAAAGGCGCGGAACGGGCGCATAAGCTGCTCATCCGGCTCGGTGAAGAACCGAAAGCGGCGAAGGACATTGCGCTGGCGATTCTGCTTCACACCGATTCCTATCTGCCTGAAGGCGAACTGGACAAGAATACGCTCCAGCAAATCGTGAAACAAGCGGATGAACTCGATGAAGAACCCGGCGGACATCACCATTACCGCCAAATGGATCACACGGCCGCGCTCAAACAAATCCAAAAGCTTGATCAGTTAATTGACCGAGCCCAATATCCCATAAGAAGCTCAGTCTAGGCCACTCATGCGGCCTTTTCCGCTTACATAACTCCGCATGCTCACTAACACCTTTTCCGCTCCGATAGACGTACTGTGTCAAAGCCTTTGTCCGCTGCATATGCTGAAGGAAAACATAGTAAAGGGGATCAGCGAAAATGGCCCATCAAGGAAGCCCGCAAATCGTCTCGTTAGTGGATCCTTACGTTTATCAGACCATCCATAAGCTTATCGGCTCAAGGTTTATCATTCAAACCGTCAGACGCATTGTCAGAGGACGGCTGATTGATGCCACTCCGGATCACATCGCCATTGAAGAGACGCATGACCGTGTATTTTATATCAGAAACCGCCATGTGGTTTCCGTCATGCCTGATTATACCGAACGCGTGTAACAGCCCGAAAAGGCGCAAACCGGAGGCGGCACTATAGAACCCCGGTGCGTCTTCTTTTTTGAGATACATAGATGCACGGCGGCTTTTTTTGGTACAATCACAGTACAAGTTCGCATGACAATAGGAGGAAATCGCTTGTTGAAATCAAAGGTCCATTTTTGGACGCTGCAAATTTTGCTCGTTTTGCTCATTATTTACGTATCAACGAAAGTCTCGTTTATTTTTCAGCCGTTTTTCGGTTTTATCACCACTCTGTTTTTTCCGATTTTGATCTCGGGCATTTTGTTTTTCATTTTTAATCCGATCGTGCGCCTGCTTGAGAAAAAAATCCCCCGGACATTGGCAATCCTGCTCATTTATCTCGTTTTCATAGGCCTGATTGCCTTTATGTTCACCGCCATCGGGCCGATTGTGGCTTCTCAGGTCACGGGGCTGATTAACAATTTCCCTGATTACATTCATCAGATTCAAGTCTTGACGGCGCAATTATCCCATTCCAAATGGTTTACGTGGATGATGACGCAGGATTATGTGTCGATAGACAAAATCCAGCAGTCTCTGACGGGGTTTTTACAAAGCCTTCCGCAAAATATTACGGCAAGCCTGTCGGCCGTGTTCGGCGTCGTTACGAATATCACGCTTGTCGTGATCACCGTTCCGTTCATTTTGTTTTATATGCTGAAGGACGGCCGGCGGTTTCCGCTCTTGGCAGTCAAAATCCTGCCTTCTTCCTACCGGGCGGAAGGTCGGAAAATATTTAACGACTTATATGTCACATTGGCCGCCTATTTCCAAGGCCAGCTGCTGATTTGTCTCTTTGTCGGAACGGCATGCTTTATCGGATATTGGATCATCGGCCTGCAGTATGCGTTAATTCTCGGGATGGTGATCGCCGTCACCAATATCATTCCGTACCTGGGGCCGTTTCTCGGGGCGGCGCCCGCGGTGATTATCGCGTTTATGGATTCGCCGGCTAAGGCGCTCTTTGCCGTTATTGTTGTCGTTGTCGTCCAGCAGCTTGACGGGAACCTGCTTTCTCCGCTTGTGATTGGGAAACGGCTGAATACCCACCCGCTCACCATTATTCTTCTGCTTATCGGAGCGGGCAGTTTCGGCGGCATTCTCGCAATGATTCTGGCCGTGCCGGTTTACGCAGTTTTAAAAGCTTTCGTCTTAAATATCGTCCGGCTTATCAAACTTCGTCAGCGGTCAAAGCTCGAAGACAGCCGCAAGCCGAAATAAAAACGGGCACAACTCCCGGTGCAGCGCATAAAATGCTGTAAAGAAAAGCGGAGGTGTGGGTATGCCTGCAATTGTGGGACCGATTTATATTATGAGTTTAGCCGGAGACGCTGCGGCGAGCTTCGGTGACGTGTTTGCCATTTCTCCCAAAGCCGTTGACCACTCAGGCGCGGGGGCAGGGGCGTTTCATTCCGGAGATTTTGTCAAAATTACTAATAAATTCAGCAAAACGCGCTTTGAAGACATCGATGTGTTTGACGAACCTGATTGGTTTAACGCGTGACAGCCTCCTTTTAGGAGGCTGTCGCTTTTTTGTAGTATAATAGAATCAGTCTTTATAAAAGGGGAATGTTTTATGAAAATCAGAAAAGCGAATATTACCGTGCAGTCCGGAATGATCGGTGATGTATATCTGCATGAAAATAAAAAAGAACAGCATACCCTTGTAGCTGTTCCGGAACTTGAGTGGAGCACGATCATTTCCTATGAGGAAGAGAAAAAGGCGCTGGCGCAGCGGCTTTTACAATCATTCAGCAAGCTGATTGAAGAAGAACCCGCCGGAGAGCTCGCCGGCAAGATCTCCCATTGGGTGGCTGAAATGTAACGAAAACGGTTTACCGCGTCCCGTCCGGGGCGATAATTGTAAAACAAGCTGGGAGGGACAGGCCGATGAGCGACAAAACGGTTGACCTTTATTTACAGCAGGGGATGTACGGCCCTCTGCAGACGAAACCGGATGAACGCCATTTATTTTTAGGCTCGCTGCGTGAAAGAGTCATCATTGCCCTGACGAAGGGACAGGTGCTGCAAAAGCAGCCGTATGAAGAAGTGAAACAGGCGCTGAAAAGCCGAAAAGACGCGGTGCTCTATATAAACGGAAGGCTCCCGTATCATGCTTATTCACCATATATGAAGCTTGCCGCACTTGCCGGTGTCCGAAGCTCCGTCATCTCGGACCTTCAATTCGAAACGCCGCTCGGCCTGGTTTTTGCCGCCGATTATGCCGTGAACCTTGACGGCATTTACGTGCAGGATGACATTTTTCAGCGCTCACTCCTGAAATCTTAAAAGGGCAAAACACCGTTTGTCATTTTACAATGCCAATTCACTTACAAGTGGAGATAGGATATAATGGTTTTCATATGAATGGCGGGGAGGCCGGCTATGAAAAAAGCATTTATATGCATTGATTATACGAATGATTTTGCAGCTGAGAACGGGGCATTAACTTGCGGAGAACCCGCGAGACAGATTGAAGATACGATTGTCAGTTTGACGCAAGCATTTATAGAAAACGGTGATTACGTTGTCTTTGCGGTAGATTCGCATGATGCAGACGATGACTTTCATCCCGAGACACACCTGTTTCCTCCGCATAATATTAACGGCACGGAGGGCAAAGAGCTGTACGGAAGGCTATCGCCTCTTTATGAGAAACATAAACACGCAAAAAACGTAAATTATATGGAAAAAACGAGATATTCTGCTTTTGCGGGAACGGATTTAGAGCTGAAACTGCGGGAACGGCAGATCACTGAGCTGCATCTTGCGGGCCTGTGCACCGACATCTGCGTTCTTCACACGGCGGTTGACGCCTACAACAAGGGCTTTCAGATCGTCATTCATCAAAACGCTGTGGCCAGCTTTAATCCGGAAGGGCATGAATGGGCCCTGTCCCATTTTAAGAACAGCATCGGAGCGCAAGTGGCAGAGTAAGGAAGGGGAAAACAATTTTGGTGGAGCATGGTTTTAAAGACGACAGTTTGTCTTTACATACAGATCTTTATCAAATTAATATGGCCGAAACGTACTGGAGAGACGGCATTCATGAGAAAAAAGCGATTTTTGAGCTTTTTTTCAGAAAGCTTCCCTTTGAAAACGGCTATGCGGTATTTGCGGGCTTAGAAAAAACAATCGAATACTTGGAGAACTTCAAATTTACCGACAGCGATCTGAATTATTTAAAAACGGAATTGCACTATGCTGATGATTTCATTGATTATTTACGGGATCTTTCTTTTACCGGATCTCTTTACAGCATGAAAGAAGGCGAGCTCGTTTTTAACAACGAACCGATTATGCGGGTCGAAGCGCCCCTGATTGAAGCGCAGCTGATTGAGACGGCTCTGCTTAACATTGTGAATTACCAAACATTAATCGCCACGAAAGCGGCCCGCATTAAAGGCGTTGTCGGTGATGAAGACGCCCTCGAATTCGGAACGCGGCGCGCCCATGAAATGGATGCGGCCATGTGGGGAGCGAGAGCGGCTTTGATCGGCGGCTTCAGCGCGACGAGTAATGTAAGAGCCGGAAAGCGTTTTAATATACCGGTATCCGGCACGCACGCTCATGCGCTCGTACAAGCGTACCGCGATGAATATACGGCATTTAAGAAATATGCGGAGACCCACAAAGACTGCGTATTTCTCGTAGATACGTACGATACGATCCGTTCGGGCATGCCGAATGCGATTAAAGTCGCAAAGGAATTCGGCGACCGGATCAACTTCATCGGCATCCGCCTGGACAGCGGGGACTTGGCGTACCTGTCAAAAAAAGCGCGTGAAATGCTTGATGAAGCGGGTTTCACAGACGCAAAGGTCATTGCTTCAAGCGATCTTGATGAGCACACGATATTAAATCTGAAATCCCAAGGAGCGAAAATCGATACGTGGGGCATCGGCACGAAGCTGATTACCGCATACGATCAGCCGGCTCTCGGCGCGGTTTATAAGCTTGTCGCCATTGAAGAGGACGGCAAACTGACCGACACCATTAAAATTTCGTCAAACCCTGAAAAAGTGACAACGCCGGGAAGAAAGAGAGTATACCGAATTATCAACAAGCTGAATCACCACTCGGAAGGTGATTATATCGCGCTTTATGACGAGCGGGTAAATGATCAGAAACGCTTAAAAATGTTCCATCCCGTCCACACGTTCGTCAGCAAATTCGTCACTGATTTCTATGCGAAAGACTTGCATGAGCCGATCTTTGAAAACGGCGTTTTATGCTATGATAATCCCGAAATTACCGACATCCAGCAATACGTGCAGGATAACCTCAAACTTCTGTGGGAGGAATACAAACGGATCAGCAAGCCGGAAGAATATCCGGTCGATTTAAGCGAAGACTGCTGGAGCAACAAGATGCAGCGGATTCATGAAATCAAAAGCAAGCTGAAACGGGAACTTGAATAGAAAACAAAGCGGCCTTTCCTATCTCTGGAAAGGCTTTTTTGTTGTGATAATATTTTTCACATTTAGACAAATTTCGTCAAGTTATTTGATATACTTATGTTCGAAGGCCGCATCTAAGGGGGTAAATGAATGAAGGTGTTTGTTGCGAGACAGCCTATCTTCAACAGAAACGAACAGGTTGTTGCTTATGAACTTCTTTACCGGGAGAGCGAAGAGAACCGTTATTCGGCCGCGGACGGAGATAAAGCTACGACGGATCTCATTATTAACAGCTTTATCAACATCGGAATCGAAAAGCTGACTGAGGGGAAACGCTGCTTTGTGAATTTTACAGAAAGCCTGATGTTTTCAGATCTCCCTACCTCCTTTGATCCTGACCAGCTTATTATCGAAATTCTTGAGGACATACCGATCACTCCGGCACTCATCTCAAGATGCAGACAGCTGAAGAAATTAGGATATACATTAGCACTTGATGATTTTTACGCCATCAATTCGGAAAATGAAGAGTTAGTGGAACAGCTGATGAAATATATTGATATTTTAAAAATCGACTTTTTGCAATCCTCGCGTCTGGAGCGCAAAAAAATCATTCAGACGTACAGCTGTAAAAGTCTGATTTATTTAGCGGAGAAAGTGGAGACGAGAAAAGATTATAAACAGGCGGCCATAGACGGCTTTCACCTGTTTCAAGGATATTTTTTCAGTGAACCGCGTGTCATCAGCGGAAATGATCTGACGTTTCATTTTCATTCTTACTACCAGCTTTTAAGCGAATTAAACAATGACCAGCCCAATATACAGCGCGTGACGGAATACATAGAGCGGGACGTCAGCTTATCGTATCAGATTCTGCGTTTTTTAAACGGATCGCAAACAAGGCTGAAAAAAAAGATAGACAGCATCCAGCAGGCTATCATGATGCTCGGGCTGAATGAGATTAAGCGCTTGATTTACATTCTTTCATTCAGAGATTTAACGGCGAAAAGCCACTCAAGCCAAAAAGAAATCATAAAGATTTCCTTAATCAGGGCCAAACTGTGCGAACTGCTGGCGAAAAGAACCGGAAGGCCCCAGCCCTCTTCTTACATGCTGATCGGCATGTTTTCGCTCATCGATACGCTTCTCCACAGGGAGCTGGAGGATATCATCAAAGAACTGCCTTTAATCGATGAAGTCGGACAGGCGCTGCTCGGTTATGAAAACGATTATTATAAGATGCTCGCGCTCGTCAAAGCCATTGAATGCAACAACTGGGACTGCGACGAGTGGGGAAAAGAACTGAACAAAGAAGAAGCGTATGAATGTTACTTACAGGCGATCGAATGGTGCCGGCAGCTGATCGATTGAGCCGCTTTAAGCCGACCACCTGAGGGCGATGATAAACCGGCTTTGCTCTCTGATCAGACTGACACGGATGCCGTCGGGATTATACGTCACGTCAAAGTCATTTTTGATGCCGGTCTGCTTAATGAGCCGCTTGACCGCTGCGGTGTCAGATGATTGCGCTGCGGTGAGGATGCTGCGCGCAAGCTCTTTTGACGCCGACAGCCGCGCAAGGAGCAGGCGCGCATCCTCCAGCATGCCCGCAGCTTCTTTTGCGGACGCTGTCAAAATATCTGCGTGAACCGGGGCACTGGGCGCTGGATGCCGGTATGGCGCGGCGAAAACAGGGCAGCATGGATACACATAATGCATACGGCGGCCTCCTTCCTGAGAAAACATTCGTTATACATGAGTATAGGCGGCGTGATAACGAGTTATGACATGCAAAAAGACCACAATGCGGGGGTTGCGGTCTTTTCGGTGTTTGTCGGTGGTTATGCGACGCTGTTCGCCCATTCTGTTTTGAAATTGCGACGGCAGGGACTATAGTCCCTGCCGGTTTGTCGGAAAACCGTTGAAAAAACAGCAGAACCGTCAGACTGGTCTGCTTTATCCTAAACGTCTGCCTTTATGGTAGTTATATAGTCCTGTTCGCTAAATGCCCTGTTCGGGACTATGGGATTACCATGGTTTGCGGTGTCACGCAGATACTTTTACACATACTTTTCGGTGAAAAATCCCGCAAAAACGTTTACACTATTAGTAACAGATCAAATACCTAGGACTCGTTCACCATACACAATTCATTGATCTTTCAAAAAAAGGAGTGTGGAAACGGTGGAAAACAAATTAGAAGAAGTAAAGCAATTATTATTCCGACTTGAAAATGATATCAGAGAAACAACCGACTCATTACGAAACATTAACAAAAGCATTGATCAGCTCGATAAATTCTCATATGCAATGAAAATTTCTTAAAAAGACTTGGAAACAAGTCTTTTTTTTGTGCATTTTTTATCCATTTCATGGATAAAGTATTATACGATTGTTAAAAAACGAAAAACCTGCTGTCTTTCATCACCTGCATTTAGTAAAATAGAATGGGAGGGTGAAGACAATTATTGAGCAAATGTGTTTAGATGCCGAAACGATTAAAGAGAAGATGAAGGAAATTGTGGAGCACAATATATGCAATACTAACTTGAAAATGTACCTTCTAAAATTTATTGCATCAAAAGATTCATTTGGATTTGCTGAATTGGCATATCAACATTACAAAGCGTTCAATGGCAGAGACACAGAGGCGATTTTAAAGTTAGCCGCAGGCATAGAATTATTAGTCCTGTCATACGACATTTATGATGATTTGGAAGATAATGATAATCTGAAAATGGAATGGATGAAAACAGGTCTCCCCATTACGCTGAATACTGTAACGGCCCTCTATACATTAAGTATACAGGTTATGAATCAGGTTAGTGAAAATCTGGATTTTCTTAAGCAAATATTAAACTTTGCATTGAATTCAATTGAGGGCCAGCAAGATGATATTTTGAATGCACCGCAAACTGAAGAAGAGTGCTTGAAAATGATTAAGAATAAATCGGGCTCTTTAACTGCAATGCCTTGCGTTATGGGAGCGATGCTGGCGACAGGAAAGTTAAACCCAATCGTTCAATCATATTCATATGAACTCGGAATAATATCCCAGATTGATAATGATTATCAAGGTTTGTTTTACTTGAATAATGATTTTGTTCAACGCAAAAATACACTTGCTTATTTATACTTAAAAAAGAGATTCAATAAAGCTTCTGAAGAAATCTTACAATGGTATGAAAACCCGGAGTTATTCAAAACCTTAAAGACTCGAGACATAAAAAAGAAATTAATTGAAGCAGGTGTAACCCAATACTTATTGGTTTTGAAGCATTTGTCGTTAAAAAAAATAAAAAGTAAGATATTTGAATTGGAGATAGAAAGAAATAAAACGGAAGCTTTATTAAATGCGATTGTTAATTTAGAGGAGGATGAAAAATAATGCAGGAAATTGTAGGATACTTAACCAAAAATCCAGAAGTTTTAAATAAAGTGATTGAAGGCAATGCTAGTCTGATTGGAGTTAGCCAGGATCAAACAGATTGTGTTATAAATGCGTTTAAGGGTATAGATGTTATTTCTTTCGGCGGTGATTGGAAATATTGAGGATGATATAAATGAAGTCCAAGTACAATAAGATTTCAGTTGTCTTAATTCTGCTTACATTGGTATATGTCATTTATCTGACTTATATAAGCACAAATAATCTTTTAGTCGGCGCCACCATTTCTGAAAATAAACAGGGCGAAATTAAAATAAAAGATGTAGAAGATTTTACAATGGCATATTACGCCGGAGTGCAAAAGGGAGATATAGTAAAGAATATTAACGGCCAAAATGTAAAGTCAATTAATATTCAAATGAATAAGCTGAAAAATGTAAACTCGATGGTCGTTGATAGAAACGGTCATGATATTGAGATTAAGCTCAATTTATTTAATGATAGGAACTTCAGTACTTACTTAATACCGATAATTTTTTATGTAGTATGTTTATTTTGCTGTTTCTTCATCATCAAGATAAATGAAGAAAAAAACTTGAAATCTGCTTTGGTGCTAATTGTATTTCTTTTGTCTGCTTCAATCGCATATATCAGTGCTGGAGGATCGGCAAAAGGCGATTTGCTTAGCAGATGCATTATGTTGTTAACATTAATAACTGTACCTTTAAATTATCTTCTGTTTCTTTATCATTACTTTAAAGAATTAGGTACAGTGCTTTTCAGCAAAAAAGTTTTCGTTTTGTATTTATTTCCAACTATAAATATATTATTTGAATTATTTCGGTCGCGATTATCTTTTGGTGATTTTATTCCAAAATTTAATTTGATTTCGTTTTTTCTTCTTTTTTTGATTGTAGCATATTACTTTATTGTTATTTTGAGAAGAAACAAAGATACTGATCAGGCACATATTATAAAGGTGCTCGTAGTTATAAATATATTGGCATTTTCGCCTTTTTTATGTCTGTATCTTATACCGTATGTATTTTTTAATGATTATTATGTCTCTTCTTTCTTAACAGCGTCATTTATGCTGCTGATACCTTTTTCACTTGTATATCAATTCATGTCGAATAAAATATATAACGTTGATTTTATCTTAAGTAAGTTAAAATATTACGGCTTTTTAGCGTTAACCCCAACTATAATTCTGGTTACGACAATTGAGTTATTACGTGAGCCGGAAGAAAATTTTTACAATCTCAAACTGACATTTTTAATTTATATTTTAATGTTAGCTGTTTTTTATTATAAAGAAATACTCGATTTCCGGTTTAAATTAAAAAGGGTCTCTGAAAGATTCAATTACCAAGACAGTATTTATAAGTTTACCCAATTAATCAGAAACTCGTCTTCTTTAAATCAGGTTTTTGGAGAATTAAAAACCACCATTCTCGAAGTAACTCTTACAAGTAAAGTGTATATATTTGAAGTTACGTATGATGGGAATGTAAAGGCATTTGACGAAAGGGATTCAAGTTTGATAGATGATTATCAAGTGCTTTTAAATAGTGTTACTGTTGAGATAGGAAAAATAACGGAGTTTAATCAAGGTTTCGCAATGAAAGTAGGAGAACGGGGAGATAGATCATTCGTTGTTCTCTGTTTGTCTAAGATGAATACGCCCCGTTTATCACGTGAAGAAATTTCTTGGTTAAAAACATTATCTTTTTACGTTAATGTTTCAATAGAAAACGTGATGAAAATCGAAGAACTCATGAATCATCTCGAAGATTTAAAGAAACAGGAGACAAACCCGGTCTGGCTCAAAAAGCTGATGTTTACGATTGAGGAAAAGCAGCGTTCGGATTTGGCCCGTGATCTGCATGATTCGGTGCTGCAGGATTTGATTTCTTTGAAGCGCCAGTGTGAGCTGTTTCTGGCCGATTTTAAGAAAGAAGAGCCTTGCCAGTTAGAGGTGCAGGACAAGCTTCATCAGATGAATGAGCAGATGTCGGATGTTATTTTGATGACCCGGGAGACGTGCCATGAGCTTCGGCCTCAGCTGCTGTATGATTTGGGTCTGGTCAAGGCGGTATCCAAGCTTGCCGCGCAGCAGCAGGAGCGTGCGCCGTTTCATATCCGTCTGAATACGGGCCGGTTTACGGCGGCGCTGGATTTGGATACGCAGCTGAATTTGTACCGCATTATTCAGGAATTTCTTTCGAACGCCATGAAGCATTCACAGGCGAATGAGGTGCTGATTATGCTGATCAGCATTCAAAATAAAGTGATTCTGCATTATGAAGACGACGGTGTCGGCTGCAATCAGGAAGAAGGCGGCGGACAGTCGATGAGCATGGGTCTTTCGGGTATTAAGGAGCGCGTCCGTGCGCTTGACGGACGGATGAAAATCGACACAAGTGAAGGAAACGGTTTTAAAGCGGATATTGAAATGGAATTGTAACCAATTTATCACCAAATCGACTTGGCAGAAGCCAAGTCTTTTTAATAAAATGGAAATGAGTGAGTAAAAGGGAGGAAACCATGAAAAAGATACTAGTGATTGATGATCATCCGGCTGTCATGGAGGGCACCAAGACGATTCTGGAAACGGACACGAATCTTTCTGTCGATTGCCTTAGTCCTGATGCCAGTGAACAATTCGTTCTCCGGCATGATTTTTCAGCTTACGATCTCATATTAATGGATTTAAATCTGGGTGATGACATCAGCGGCATAGAGCTTTCCAAGAAAATCTTAAAAGAGAATCCTCTCTGCAAAATCATTGTCTACACAGGCTATGAGGTTGAAGATTATTTTGAAGAATCCATCCGCGCGGGCCTGCATGGCGCCATCAGCAAAACCGAATCTAAAGAGAAAATCATGCAATACATATATCACGTGCTCAACGGACAGATTTTAGTTGATTTCTCCTATTTCAAACAGCTGATGACCCAGCAAAAAACAAAAACGTCTTCTTCCCCTCAAAGTGAGCAGGATCGGTTAACTCCGAGAGAGCGCCATATTCTCCAAGAGGTCGAAAAAGGTTTGACCAATCAGGAAATCGCAGATGCGCTTCACTTAAGCAAGCGGTCGATTGAATACAGCCTGACATCCATTTTTAATAAGCTGAATGTCGGCTCCCGTACTGAAGCGGTGCTGATCGCCAAGTCAGATAACGTACTATAAATCTTGAAGGGAGAATGACCTATGAATCTGAACAATACATTGCTCGGCGCACTCGGTATTGAAATCACTGAAAACACGCCGGAGAGATGCGTGGCGGTGATGCCGGTGGATAAGAGGACGGTGCAGCCTTTCGGATATCTGCATGGGGGCGCGTCAGCAGCGCTGGCGGAGACTGTTGCAAGTGTCGGGGCCCAGCATTTTATCGACCGGTCGAAACAGGCGTGTGTCGGGCTTGAGATTAATGCCAATCATTTAAAGTCCGTGAAAGAGGGCGGAACGGTCACGGCGATAGCGGAACCCGTTCACACAGGCAGGGCAACCATTGTGTACGGGATTAACATTTTCGATGAACGAGAAAGGCTGATCTGTGTTTCCCGCTGCACGCTGGCTGTTATAACAAAATAAACAAACAGCCGGAACCCTGAATCGTCCGGCTGTTTGTTTTTACAAATATGAAT
Organism: Bacillus sp. Pc3; assembly: GCF_000815145.1. Lineage (NCBI taxonomy): Bacteria > Bacillati > Bacillota > Bacilli > Caryophanales > Bacillaceae > Bacillus > Bacillus sp. Pc3. The sequence goes on from NZ_CP010406.1 coordinate 3,009,460, forward strand.
CTTCTTTTCGTTTGATCACAAAGTTTCTGATCCCTTTGTAATCATCCTGAACGCTTCGTTTATCAAGCGCCGCTCCCGAATTGTACGCGGCCCTGCATATGAGGTGCGCTCCGACCGGCGCCGTCAGCAGGATAAAAATGATGCCGAGCAGTATTTTTACAGAAATTTCTCCGGTCAGCATCCACAAGTAGCCTAACACCCCGAGCAATACCAAATTAACGCCGAGTGTCGAGCCTTTTGAAGAGGCGTGGGCGCGCGTATACACATCAGGAAGCCTGAGTGTGCCGAAAGACGCGACCAGGCAGATCAGCGATCCCATCAGAATACAAACGGCGACGGCCCATTTAACGATTTCGATCATTTTCGATAATCTCTCCTTTCTCCAAAAACTTAGCAAAGGCAATCGTGCCGATAAACGATAAAATGCCAAGCAGCAGAATGATGTCCAAAAAGGCCGATGTGTTTAAGAGAATGGATACAAGTGCGGTCATGGCAATCAGATTAATGCCGATCCCATCAAGCGCGACGACCCGGTCCGGTATCGTTGGCCCTTTCATGACGCGAATGACGTACAGAAGAGTCGAAACCGCCATAATGCCGAGTGATAATTGCAGAATAAACGTAAACATCAGCGGCTCACCTCCTGAATGGCTTTCTCAAAAGAGACGCGGATGTCATGGATCGCTTTCTCCGCATCTTCAATGTCCATGGCGTGTATATAAAGAATCGACCGGTCATCGGAGATATCCATCACGAGCGTACCCGGTGTTAAAGTGATTAACAGCGAGAGCAGCGTGATCTCCCAATCCTCCGTCAATTCCGTCTTAAACGCGAAAATGCCCGGGCGGATGTTCAGTTTCGGCGCTATAACGGTTTTCAGCACGCTGACATTGGCCAAATATAATTCCTTTATAAAGATCAGCACCAGTCTGATGACTGACCATATTTTCCAAATGTAAAACGGCCGCGAGAAGAAGCGCCGGAAAAAAAACAGCGCCGCCAAGCCCGCGATAAATCCGGTTATAAAACCCGCCGTGCTGAGGCTGTTTGTGAGAAACATCCAGCAAACAGCGAGAAGAACATTTAATAATAGTTGAAAAGCCATGCCATCTACTCCTCCAAAACAGCTTCAATGTATTTTTCCGGATTCAGCAGATTCTCAGCCGTCTGATTGACATACGGAGAAACCCATTCGGTTCCGAGCCCGAACAGAAGCGACAAAAGGAGAAAAGCGGCTGCCGGATAAAGAAGTCCTTTTGCGGACCGTCCGCCTGCGCCGGGGATTTCTTTTTCTTCCCCCCAAAAAGCCGTCGTAAAAACCTTCAGCACGGAATAGAGCACAAGCAGGCTTGATAAGAGAATCAATACGGAAAACAATGTTTCCCCCTTATCGAACCCGCCTTCCGCGATCTTCAGCTTGCCCACAAATCCGCTGAACGGCGGGATGCCGGCCAAAGATATGGCTGAAATAAAGAACATCCATCCTAAAACGGGATAACGGTTGATCAGTCCGCCCATTTTATGCAGGCTGGCAGTGCCTGTCAATGCGATAAGCGAGCCGGCAAGCATAAACAGCGCTCCTTTAATCAGCATATCGTGAATCAAGTAATAAACCGCTCCTTGAATGGAGGCCGGCGTGTTCATGGCAATGCCGAACAAAATCACGCCGACGGCTGTAATAATATTGTAGATGACGATTTTCATGACATCCGAAAAGGCGATAGATCCGATTACGCCGAATAGCACCGTCAGCATCGCAAGCCACATCATCAATTGGTGGGTAAAGCCCGTATCGTGAATAAAGATCAGGGTGAATACTCTTAAAATGGCATACAGGCCGACTTTCGTTAAAAGAGACCCGAATAAAGCCGAAATTGCAGCCGGCGGGGCGTAATAAGAGCCCGGCATCCAGAAATACAGCGGGAATATCCCGCCCTTTAAACCGAAAACGACGAGAAGAAGGACGCCGATCACGGTTATCAGCCCGGTCTGGCCCGATTCGCTTATTTTTACGCTTAGATCAGCCATATTCAGCGTGCCCGTCACCGCATATAAGTAACCGACGCCGATGACAAAAAACGCGGATGACACAATGTTAAACACGATGTACTTCAATGATTCTCTTAATTGAATTTTCGTTCCGCCAAGCACGATCAGCATGTAGGACGCGATAAGCAGAAGCTCAAAAAAGACGTACATGTTGAACAGGTCACCCGTCAAAAACGCTCCGCTTACGCCGGCCAGAAGAAACTGCACCCCTGAATAATAGAAAGCGCGCTCCCTTTTTTCTCCGATGGAGCGGAAGGAGTACAGGGTGACGAGCAGCCCGATTATGGCAGTTGTCAAAACAAGCAGTGCGGCAAGCTGATCCGCGGCGAGCACAATGCCGTACGGCGCTTTCCAGCCGCCGAGTGTCAGCGTCTGAATCCCGTGTGTGAAAACCGTCTGAACGAGAGCGGCGCTGATGACGATGGAGACACAGGAAGCGGCAGTGCTGAATATCCGCATCAGCATCACGTGCCTGTTCATAAAAATCAGCAGCACTGCGGCAAGCAGCGGCACCAGAATAGGCAATATCACAAAGTTATTCATGTTGATCATTTCCCCTCATTCGATCCATATCATCCGTTTTCAGTTCCTGATAGGCGCGAAACGCCATCACAAGCAGGAAGGACGTGACGCCGAACGAAATAACGATCGCCGTCAGTATGAGTGCCTGCGGCAGCGGATCGACAAACGATGTGCTTTTTCCGCCCAGTATGGGAGGAGCGCCTTTTTTCAGTCCGCCCATGGTCAGGAGCAGCAAATGGACGCCGTGGCTCAAAAGCGCGGTGCCGATAATCACGCGCAGCAGACTTTTAGAAAGCAGCAGGTAGGTTGCCGCCATAAACAAAATACCGGTAATGACAGACATTAAGATTTCCACTATTCTTCCTCTCCAATCGTTTGAATAATGGTCATCGTCACGCCGACAACAACGAGATACACACCTAAATCAAACAAAGTGGCCGTCGCAAGCTCCGTATTCCCGAGCACCGGGAGATGAAAATGGCCGAATGTATGGGTGAGAAAGGGCGCTCCGAATAAGAATGAACCTGCACCCGTTGCAATCGCGATAAGCAGACCCGCGCCCGCCACATAAATAAAATTGACGGGCAAAATCGATTTGACGGTTTTTAAATCAAAGGCCAAAAGCAGCAGCACGATGGCCGAAGACGTAATCAGTCCGCCGACAAATCCTCCGCCGGGAGCGTTATGCCCCGATAAAAATAAATAGAAAGAGAAAAGCAGAATGATAAAAGATACAAGCTTCGTTGCCGTCTGAAGGATGATGTCGTTTGTTTTTTGCTGTCTCAACGCTCTTCTCCCTCCTCTTTTACTTTTGTTCTGATCATGCCGTAAATCCCGAGTGCGGCAATCGACAGCACCGTGATTTCAAACATCGTGTCAAATCCCCTGAAATCAACGAGGATGACATTGACGATATTGTTTCCTCCCCCGAGCTTATGGCTGTAAGCGGTGAAAAAGGAGGAGATGCTGTCTTTTGTTTTTTCGCTGGAAGACGCGATTCCGAGCATTGTCACGATGAGGCCGACACCGAGAGAAATGATAAAATTCGTCATCCGGAATGTTCTTGTCTTCTTTTTCCGCCGCATTTTCGGCAGATGGTAAAAACAAAGAAGAAACAAGGCGACGGATATCGTCTCAATGACGAGCTGCGTGAGCGCCAGATCGGGCGCTCTGAAAATCACAAAAAACAGCGCGAGTGTGTACCCGACAACACCGAGTGAGATAATGGCCGTCAGCCGCGATTTGGCGAACACAGTCGCAATCGTTGCGCTCACCATAACGAGGGACAGCACGATTTCATACAGGCCGATCTCAGCCATGCCTTTCGCTGTCATGGAAAAGCCGCCTTTCATGACGAACGCCGCTCCGATGAGAATGATAAACGCCGCAAAGATATACAGCAGATAATCCCGCAAAAATCCGGTCATATAAGATGACGTCAGCTGGTAAGATCTTTTTTCCATACTGCCCGTCACCGCATCGTAAAGCTTGTTCAGCGTCAGTTTTTTCGGAAACAGACCGTACAAACGCTCCCATTTAGACAGCGTTACGTAACCGATCGTGCCGACAATGATGATGCCGAGGGTCATCATTACCTCAGCCGTCACCCCGTGCCACTGGGAAATATGGACATGGAATGTATCTCCGCCGGTTAACAGAGCCGGATAAATGGAGTTCATCGCCGGTTCAATCAGGCTGTAAGACAAAACGTTCGGTGCAAAAAACAGACTGACGGCGCAAGCGGCAAGAATCACCGGCGAAATCAGCATGCCGAGCGGTGCTTCATGCGGCGTCTTTTCAAGCTGATCAGGTTTGCGCGCGCCGCTGAACGTTCTGAAAAACAGCTTCATGCTGTAGATGAAAGTGAAGACGCTCCCGATCCATGCGAGAACGGGGAACAGCACGCCCCACGTATCCAGGCTGAAAATATCTGCATGAGCAATCCGCAGCATACTTGTAAAGAACATTTCTTTACTTAAAAAGCCGTTAAACGGAGGGAGGCCCGCCATGGAAAACGTTCCGATCAGTGAAACGGTGAACGTTACCGGCATAAGCGCCATCAGTCCGCCGAGCCTGCGGATGTCCCGTGTTCCCGTTTCATGGTCGATAATGCCGACCGCCATAAATAAACTTCCTTTAAAAGTAGCATGGTTAATTAAGTGAAACACAGCCGCGGTGACAGCCGCCGTAAAATACTCTGAATGCTGGTAATGAAGCGCGGCGGCTCCTGCGCCGAGCATCGATACAATCATACCGAGCTGGCTGACTGTGGAAAATGCCAGAATCGCTTTTAAATCGGTTTGTTTAATCGCATTAAAGGAAGCCCATACCATCGTGATCAGACCGACTGAGGCAACCGTCCAAAACCAGACGGGTGAAAATGCAAAAACCGGACTGAATCTGGCAATCAGATAAATGCCCGCTTTCACCATTGTAGCCGAGTGCAGATAGGCGCTGACAGGAGTCGGCGCCTCCATGGCATCAGGCAGCCAGATATAAAACGGAAACTGCGCTGATTTCGTAAAGGCCCCCAATAACAGGAGAACCATCGCCGGAATAAAGAACGGATGGCCTGCGATAATATGCACCTGGTTGACCATTTCCCTGATACTGAAAGAATCCGTCATCAGATACAGCAGGATAAAGCCGCCGAGCATGCACAGCCCGCCGCCGACGGTAATCAGCAGTGACTTTTCCGCACCGTAGCGTGATTTCTTCCGCTTATGCCAATACCCGATTAATAAGAAGGATGACAGGCTTGTCAGCTCCCAGAACATATAAAGCACGATAACGTTATCGACGAGCACAACGCCGAGCATCGCGCCCATAAACATTAGCAGGTACACATAAAAGGGGCCGAGCTTTTCTTTGTCCTTCGATAAGTAAAAAATACTGTAAAGCGTCACCAAAGAGCCGATGCCCGTAATCAATAAAGCGAATAACAGCCCGAGTCCGTCAAGATAAACGGTATAGTTAATACCGAGGGACGGAATCCATTCGGCCGCATATCGGACGGTTTCCCCAGCCATTGTTACAGGGAGCTTGCTGATAAAGTAAACAAACAGCACAACGGGCACTATCAGCACAAACCAGCCTGTATGGACTTGTTTTACCCGTTTATAAAGAAAGGGAACGATAAATGCAAATAAAAAAGGCGCCAAAATCGCGAAATGTAACAGCTGCAACAGAAGACCTCCTTTGCTTGTTTTTTCATCAAGCAACTGCTTTATGTAAGAGTGAATTAATCAATTCACGGTCATAGGACCCAGTACAAATTATATCGCACTTTTTTTTACCCTGCTACGGCATAATGTATTCCTTTCTGTATTTTTGTGGTCTTTTGAACCCAAAATAAATTTATCAAATATCCTGATCTTTGTATATACATTTATCTTTCAGATCAAGCTTTTAAAAAAGGAGCTGGTCAGATGAAGAGAAAGGCGGCGGCCTGTATTGGAATATTTTGTTCTATTATTGCAGGAACATTCATAGCGGACGATTTCTGCAAAACGCGGCAGCAGACGGAGGCAGATGAATGGGAGCGTTTTTTTCTCGGTGCGGAATACGCGGAAGACAAGCTGAGTGCGGCTGAATCAATGCAAACACCGTTTCAGCCGCGTGAGTATATCAGAATCGTATATAGATGAAAAGAGTTCCGGCACCAGGGTGCGGAACTCTTTTTTTTGTGGCAATCAGCGTTTTCCTTTAATGTAAGGGATGCCGTTGGCTTTAGGCGCATCCGCGCGGCCGATGAAGCCGGCAAGCGCGAGAATGGTCAGAATGTAAGGAGCCATCAGCATGTATACATTCGGAATGTCTTTGAACAGGGGCAAAAGCGAGCCGATAATGCTCAAACTCTGCGCAAATCCGAAGAACAGCGCAGCCCCGAGCGCGCCGATCGGATGCCATTTGCCGAAAACCAGCGCGGCAAGAGCGATAAAGCCTTGCCCGGAAATGGTGGAGTGCGTGAAATCAAGCGCGATCGTGGAAGCATATACACCGCCGCCGAGCCCGCCCAACAGTCCGCTGATCATGACGCCGATATAGCGCATGCCGAACACGTTGATTCCCATCGTATCGGCCGCCATCGGATGTTCCCCGACAGAACGGATGCGGAGGCCGAACGGCGTTTTGAATAAAATAAACCAGGAAACAAAGGCCAGTACGATGGCTAAAATTGACGTATAATATACGTCGGAAAAGAAAATCTTTCCTAAAACCGGAATATCGCTTAACCCGGGAATGTTCGTTTTGTAAAAGGGCTCCGGGATTTTATCAGTCTGCGCCTTTCCGTAGATCAGCTTGACGATAAACAGTGTCGCTCCTAATGCGAGCATATTGATCGCCACACCGGTTACCGTCTGATCGGCGCGGAAAGAAACCGCGGCGGCCGCGTGGATCAGTGAGAACAGTCCGCTGGCAATCATAGCCGCAGCCAAGGCGAGCCACGGAGCGGCGGCGCCAAGCTCGCGTCCGAAAAATAAGTTGAACATGACGCTTGTAAAGGCGCCGATAATCATCAGTCCTTCAAGACCGATGTTGACAACTCCCGATCTTTCAGAAAACACGCCGCCGAGAGCAGTTAAAATAAGCGGAGCCGCATATACGAGTGTTGCCGGGACAATAATGGATAAAATCTGCAGGAAGTCCACTTACTTCGCCCCCTTTTTCTTCAATTTATCAAGGATGAGACGGATGGCGTAGCTTGATGCCACAAACAAAATAATAATGGCGATGACGATGTCAACGACTTCAGAAGGCACCCCGGATTCAATCGGCATATTTAATGCCCCGACTTTAAGGCCGCCGAGAAGACATGCCGCCAGAACAACGCCGATTGCCGTGCTGCCGCCGAGAAGCGCAACCGCAATGCCGTCGAAGCCGACGCCGGTAAAGGCGCCCTTAACCGCCGCGTATTGAAAGGTTCCGAGTCCTTCCATCGCGCCGGCAAGCCCCGCGAAGGCGCCGGAAATCATCATGGCGTACATCATATTTTTTCTGACGCTCATTCCGGCGTATTGTGCGGCGTGCTGGTTAAAGCCGACAGCCCGGAATTCAAATCCGCTTTTTGTTTTATGAATGATAAACCACATGAGGACTGCCGCAAACAGAGCGATCAGAATGCCCCAGTGAAGGCGGGAGTAATCTGTCAGCTGCTCTAAAAACGGCGAGCGGAGCGACGCGCTTTCATGAATTTTGTCTGTTTTGTCCCGGTGGTCCGTCATGACATCGGAAATGAGATAATTGGTTAAATGAAGAGCGATATAATTCATCATGATCGTGACAATCACTTCGTGGACAAAAAAACGGGCTTTTAAAAATCCGGGAATCAGGCCCCAAATGCCGCCCGCAGCCGCAGCCGCCAATAACGAAAGCGGAAGGTGGATGTAAGCGGGGGCGTCAAAGGAAGCGCCGACCCACACCGCAGCGGTCCAGCCGACAAGGAGCTGTCCTTCAACCCCGATATTAAACAGGCCGGTCCGAAATGCGAATGCCACGGCCAATCCGGACAAAATATATGGCGTAATCTGCCGGATCGATTCCCCGATGTAATACACTTCACCGAAAATGCCGCTCCAAAGAGCCGAATACCCGCTTACGACATTGTAGCCGCTGGCGAGCATGATGACCGCACCCGCAGCTAATCCAAGGATGATCGCAATCAGCGGCACAGCCAGATGAGAAAGTCGATTAATCATGTGTTTTCCCCGCCTCCATTTGCTTACTTCCCGCCATTAAAAGTCCGAGCTCCTGCTCGTTTGTTTCAAGCGGATTGACGTTTGCGATGATGCTGCCTTCAAAGATGACGGCGATGCGATCGCTGAGATTCATTATTTCATCAAGTTCAAAAGATAACAGAAGCACCGCTTTACCGGCGTCACGCTGCTCAATGATCTTTTTATGGACGAATTCAATCGCGCCGACATCGAGTCCCCGCGTCGGCTGGGCCGCAATTAAAAGATCCGGATTTCTGTCCACTTCCCGGCCGATAATGGCCTTTTGCTGATTCCCTCCGGAGAGAGCGCGCGCAGGCGTATATTCATCAGGTGTTCTGACATCGTATTCTTTAATCAGGTTTCGCGCTTTGTCATAAATCGTGTGTTTATTTAATATGCCGAAAGAAGAGTAGGGCTTTTGGTAATAACTTTGCAGCACGATATTTTCTCCGATCGGAAAATCAAGGACGAGCCCGTGTTTATGCCTGTCCTGCGGAATATGCCCGATGCCGGCTTCAGTGACTTTCCGCGGCGGCATGTTTTGCAGCTGTTTGCCGTTTAACGTGATCGTGCCGGCATTCGTTTTTCTGAGACCTGTAATGGCTTCAATTAATTCAGACTGGCCGTTTCCGTCAACGCCCGCAATGCCGACGATTTCACCGGCTCTGACTGAGAGGGAGAGCTGTTTGACCGCCTCAACGCCGCGCGCGTCTTTAACCGTTACATCAGAAAGTGAAAGCACTTCTTGTTTCGGATCGGCCACTTGTTTATCCGTCTTGAATGACACTTCGCGTCCGACCATAAGGCTTGCCAGTTCATCTTGATCCGTATGTGCGACATCGAGTGTTGTAATGCCTTTTCCTTTCCGGATGATGGTGACACGGTCGCAGACTTCCATAATCTCTTTTAATTTGTGGGTGATGAGGATGATTGATTTTCCTTCATTGACAAGATTTTTCATAATCTGAATCAGTTCTTGAATTTCGTGCGGGGTCAGCACCGCGGTCGGCTCGTCAAAAATGAGAATGTCGGCGCCCCGGTAGAGGGTCTTTAATATTTCCGCCCGCTGCTGCATACCGACGGAAATATCGGCAACTTTGGCTTCAGGATCAATGTGCAGGCCGTAACGGTCGGAAATATCGCGCACGTCCCGGGCGGCGCGCTGTCTGTCAATTCGGCCGAAAGTTTTCGGCTCTTTTCCGAGAATGATATTTTCTGAGACGGTAAAGGTATCCACAAGCATAAAATGCTGGTGCACCATCCCGATGCCGAGATCGTTGGCTTTGTTCGGGCTGTTGATGTGAACGCGTTCGCCCCGCACCCGGATCTCGCCTTTTTCCGGCTGATACAGGCCGAATAAAACGTTCATGAGTGTCGATTTTCCGGCGCCGTTTTCACCGAGAAGGGCGTGTATTTCGCCTTTTTTCACTTGAAGCGTGACGTCATCATTGGCGACGATTCCGGGAAACTCCTTGCGTATATTAAGCATTTCAATGATATAATCCACCGATTTGACGCTCCTTTTCAGAGATACTTTGATGAGAAAGAGCTTGGCAAAAGAAAAGCTGCAAGAGATGCAGCTTTTCCTTCACCGCTCTTTTCATAAAAGAGAGGGGATAAGCACGGAAGTCACCTTATCCCCTGGTTCTTACTCAGCCTTGAAGGATTTCAATTCTTTTTCAGTTGAAGGGATCTCGAGTCCGTCCGCGATTTTCTTCTTCCAATCGTCTGTTGCTTTGATGACATCGTCAGAAAGGTTCTCCTTATGATCCGAGATACCGACTGCATCTTGCGCCAAACCGTATGTTAATGTTTTGCCGCCCGGGAATTTACCGTCACTCGCTTTTTTCGTTAAGTCCTCCACGGCAGTATCCACTTTTTTGACCATTGATGTGAGAGTGACATTGTCTTTTGTGCCTTTGACTTGGCCTTCCGCGTACTGGTCTTTATCAACACCGATAACCCATACGTTCCGCTTCGGATCTTCTTTTTTCAGATTTTTCGCTTCTGTGAAGACGCCCGTTCCCGTTGCGCCGGCCGCGTGATAAATGACGTCAACGCCTGATTTGTACATGCTTTCAGCCGTCGCCTTGCCGACATCGGCTTTGTCAAACCCGCCCGCATATTTCACTTCGACGGTCGCTTTCGGATTTGCGGCTTGTACACCCGCGCGGAAGCCGATTTCGAATTTTTTGATCAATTCAGACTCCATTCCGCCCACGAATCCGACTTTTCCCGTTTTGCTCGATAGCGCAGCGGCCGCTCCCACGAGGAATGAGCCTTCCTGCTCTTTAAATGTAAGGCTCGCCACGTTGTCTTTTTTGACAACGGCATCAATGATCGCAAAATTTGTGTCTTTGCGCTGATCGGCGATTTCGCTGATGGAATCCTGCATCAGATACCCGACGCCGTAAATCAGGTCAAAGTGTTCCCGCGCTAATTTATTTAAGTTCGTTGTATAATCTGCATCTGATTTTGATTGAAGATAGTCAAAACCGCTTTTGCCTTTTGTAAGCCCGTTGTCTTTTCCGAATGCCTGGATGCCTTCCCAGGCGGACTGGTTAAATGATTTGTCATCAACACCGCCGATATCCGTTACCATGCCGACGGTAAAGTTTTTGCTGCCGGAGCCGTTTGCTTTATCACTTGAACCGCATGCGCTTAATATGGTTCCGGCCGCTGCGATGAGCGCCATCGCCATTCCGATTTTGCGTTTTTTCAAAGATATAACCCCCCTGTAAAATATGGCTGTGCCGTTCAATTCAGACTTGAGTCCCCGTGCCGGATGCAGAATCGAAAAAACTTTCTGATAATAATGATGAGACGTCTCTTTTTTTCCCGCCTTGAGCGGCTGTCTCTTCCGGGTTCGGGACTTATGACTTATCTGAAAAGATCTGCTAACCAATCATAATTTATCATTTTACCCGCCATAAATAAATAGAAATTTGCTTATTTTTTAAAAAATATCAATTTTATGAATCGGCTTCCTCATCTGGTTAAAACAGAGGAGGATCAGCCGGGTCATTATCCTTATATAGCATATCAAAAAGGAATCTCAAGCCTTTTGTCACGGGATATGACAGTAAAAAAGCACCGTTCACAGCGAAACGGCGCTTTTTGACATTATAAATATTGTTTGATGCTGCTGACATTGCCGGTGTTGATATGATATTGAAAGACGGGTCTGCCGATCGTGCCGTACGCCATCTCTACATTCAGCACTTGTATGTCTTCCAGAAATTTAAGGTATTTCCGGATGGAGACTTGCGAGATTTCAGTATGCTTGGCGAGATCTTCCGTGGTAAAAGAGCCGTCGCCGAAAGACTCAATGCTCGCCCAGATGAGTTTAAGCGTGCTCTTTGTCAATCCCTTCGGAAGGTGAACCTTTTCCGCCGCTTCTTTCTTTTGAAAAAGCTCGGCATCCAATTCTTTCTGTGTCATGCTTCTGTGTGATTGATAAACTTTCTGCTTGCGTCTGTAGTCGGAAAGAGCGGTTTGAAAGCGGTCAAATTCAAATGGTTTGATTAAATAATCGACGGCGCCGTACCGAAGCGTTTTTTTAATGACGTCCAGCTCGCTTGCGGCCGAAATGACGATGACATCAACCGATTCATTCTGCTTGCGGATTTCCGTTAAAAGCTCAAGCCCGTTTTTTCCCGGCATGTAAATGTCAAGAAGGATGAGATCGATATGATGCTCGCTCAGCACGTGCAGCGCGCTTTGAAAGGATGATGCGATCCCTTTCAGCTGAAATCCTTCAATCTGGCTGAGATAGCGTTTATTTAATTCACCCACCATGGGGTCGTCTTCAACTATGAGTACATTAATCATCATTTTCCTCCTTCGGTTCATACGGAATGCGAAGACTGAAAGTCGTTCCTTCATTCTTTTCACTTGTCACAATCATATGGCCTTTTAAATTTTCTGTTGCCTGCTGGGTGAAATAGAGGCCGAACCCCCGGTTTGTCCCTTTCGTGGAATAACCTTGTTCAAAAATACGGGCTTGGTCTGCCGCAGACATTCCGGCTCCCGTGTCCGTAATCTCTATATCAAGCTGGCGATCCTGAAACCGCATCGAGCACGTAATGTTTTTTTTCGGCATCTGCGCCACCGCGTCGAGCGCGTTGTTTAACAGGTTTCCGATAATCGTAATGAGCTCATGGATGACGGCCGGATCCGCCGCATTCGGAATCAGGCTGCCGAGCTGAATGTCCAGATCAGCGCCCTGCTCGCGTATGTAGCTTTGTTTTCCCAGAAGAAACCCTGCGAGAACCGGACTTTTGACATCACTTATAATCTCGCTTGTTTCCGTCTTCTGCTGAATGGCAATGTCTTTAATGTAAGTGCCGAGATCGTCGTATTCTTTTAACTGGACAAGCCCTAAAATGACATGAAGCTTATTCATGAATTCATGAGACTGGGCTCTTAATGCGTTTGCATACATTTTAACACCGGACAGCTGTTCTGCTAAATGTTTGACCTCCGTTTTGTCCCTGAACGTGGCGATCGCTCCCACGGTTTGTCCTTTCAGATGAATCGGAACTTCATTAAAGACCAGCTCAAGTCCGTTAATGCGGATATCCCTGTCCTGAAGCGGTTTTTTCGTTTCAATCACCTGTTTCAGCCGGCTTTTCGGGAGAATATCGTTCACATCTTGATCGACCGGATTAGTCGGAATACCCATTTTAATAAAAAGCCGTTTCGCTTCCGCATTGGCAAGCTTTATTTTTCCCCGCGCGTCAACCGCCAGGATGCCTTCCTTCGTTGATTCGAGCATGGCGCTCCGCTCTTCCAGGAGGGTGGCGATTTCATAAGGCTCAAGACCGTACATAATGTTTTTGACGGTGCGGGCGACAATCACGGCTCCGATGACGCCGACAAAAATACTTACGCAGATGATGAAATAAAGCGGTCTCAAACTGTGGCTGACGACATCCTGTATTTTGTTAAGCGAAATTCCGACCGAAACGACGCCCACTTGTTTTTTATCTTTTCCATAGATCGGTACGAAGGCTCTCATGGATTTTCCGAGAGTGCCCGCTGATGTGCTCGTTTTGATATGGCCGTGCATTGCCGGCTGTTCGTCTCCGCCGGTGAATTTCTTCCCGATTTTATTTGCGTCGGGGTGGGTGAGGCGGATGCTGTTCATATCCATCACCACGACAAATTCGGTTCCTGTCGTATGCTGGACATCCAGTGTATAATTCCGGAGCTCTTTCAGCCCTTTTCTTGTTTGCAATGCCTGCGCGACACTCGGTGTTTCCGCGACCAGCTTTGCGGTGCGCAGCGCGGTTGTCCGTTCTTCTTCTTTCACGCGGTCCGCGGTCTGGACGCTGATCGTGAAAAAGGTGATACAAAGTGCGATAAGGACGACAATACAGACGAATATCGTTAATCGGGTTTGCAATTTTAATGTTTTTTTCATAACAGCCTTCCTTACGTTTATCATTCCCGCGTTCTACTTTACTCCGAAAAAGCCGGTTTGTGAAGATCAGGCCCTTATTTCGTAAAAGTGAGGAAAAATGGAATTTTTTATCTTGTCAATGTGTTTTAAGTCCTCCATAATAAGTGAGGTAGATTACAGAAAGGGACTTTTTATATGAAAAATACTTATTGGACGGGTTATTTTCCGCTCGTTGCGATTCTGCTTTTTAGTTCGTCATTATCCATTTCTACCTCGCTTTATGTCATGAAGATACTTCAGACGCTCGGCATGTATCAGGGGATGCTGGATTATTTCTCTGAGAAAGGGATCAGACTGGCGCTTTTTGCAGCGTTCGCCCTTGTGTATTTTATGCTTTTTTCGGCTTTGAAGCTGATTGCAAACACAGTGACAGAGCTGTCTCTTTTGTTTTTCACAAATGACCCTGAAGGGGACAATCTGAAAAAAATCAGATTAGGCTCTTTAATTTATGTAGGCGGAGGAATTCTTTCCTTTGCGCTCGTGCAGAATGGTTTTTGGATTGCGGCGTTATTTGCCGTTGTTACGCTCGTTTATTTGATTTTCATGGTGTACAGAATCTATTCGACACTCTCGATCGTTTCGCTGATCGGTTTTATATTGCTTGAGATTCTGTTTTGGTTTACTTTTGTTATCGGTATTTTGTACATCTTTATCAAGCTTTATAATAGCATAATGGCTAGCTTACCTGTGTAAGCTAGCCATTTTTGTTAAGACAGAAATCTGTTTTTGATCTCAGGGGAGGGGAGCATGCATGCTTCCCTTTTTCCGAACCATTTGTAACGGCGCCGGGCGATGAAAGAATAGGCTCTGTCCCTGAGTGGGCGGGGCACTGCGAAAAAAATCGCTGACAGCCGCCAGGCTCCGCGGAGATGACGGGAAACCTTTAACACGGCTGCGGATTTTTTGTATATCCGCCCGTTTTCGATGAAAATCATGCTGTCAAATTGTTCTGTCGGAAGTCCTTCTGATGCCAAAAGCTCCCGGGCGGTATCTGATTGCAATGAAGCAAATGAGATTTTGCCGGCCGGATCGCGTTTAATGATGAATTGAACGGCGCCGCTGCATAAGTTGCAGACGCCGTCAAACAAAAGCACGCGGTCCGGAAGCTGAGCTGGTTTCAAAGCGGATCCCCTCCGTTATCTTTAATAAGCTGCCTGCAGCGTGTTTTTCCAGATTGAAAGCTGAGGGCTTGCGTCATGAAGGTATTCGACGCTTGACGGTGTATCCTTGCCGACCCATACCCCCATCGTATAAGCATCCGTCAGGCCGACAAACCACATATCGTGATAGTCATTTGACGTTCCTGATTTTCCGCCGACGTACGGAGCTTTAAAGTTCGCTTTCTTTCCTGTTCCGCTTTTGACGACGGCTTTCATCATTTCTTTGATCTGCATGTTGGTCCGCACGCTGAATACCTGCGCCGGCTCATCTTTCCATTTTAATATCGTTTTTCCTTTTAAATCAGTCACTTTTGTAATCGCGTGACTCGGCGTATAAACACCGTTGTTGCCGAACGTGGTATACGCATTGGTCATTTCAAGCGGCGTCATGCCGTTTGTAAAACCGCCCAGCGCCGCAGGCAGACGGTAATCCGCGCTGACCAGCTTCGCGAAATGAAACGGTTCAAGGTAGCTGAACGCCTTATTGACGCCGACGCGGTCCATGATTCTGATGGCCGGTGTGTTGTACGAGTATTTAAACGCCGTTTCCAGGGTAACCGTGCCGTACGTGCGGTTATTATAGTTCTGCGGGCAGTAATCCGCACTGCAGAATTTGCTTGCGTCAATCTTGCTGTGTGGCGTTGCGCCGGTCTTTTCAATGTAAGGTCCGTAATCAAGCAGCGGCTTAATGGATGAACCGGGCTGTCTGTATGCTTGATAGGCGCGGTTGAAATCATATTTATGATAATCTTTCCCGCCTGAAAGCGCGATAATCTGATGTGTCTGATGATTAATCACGGCCGCTCCGCCCTGGACGCCTGCATACGGCAGATTTTGATTCACTTGGGCGACGACTTGGTTT
The DNA here is from genome assembly GCF_000815145.1 of Bacillus sp. Pc3. Taxonomy (NCBI): domain Bacteria; kingdom Bacillati; phylum Bacillota; class Bacilli; order Caryophanales; family Bacillaceae; genus Bacillus; species Bacillus sp. Pc3. Next base: position 3,025,234 of record NZ_CP010406.1, read on the forward strand.
TGCATATACGGATTCAGCGCCGTATAAATCTTCACGCCGTCTTTTAACAATGTGCTGACTCTGTCGGAAAGCTCACTCTGTATTTTTTGTTTCGCCTTTCCGGAAGCTTTTTCAAGACGTTTGTCATAGCCTTCAGATGAGGAAACAAGCTGTGTGAATTCATCATTTACATAGGAAACATAGTCAGGATATTTATTTGTTTTTTCGTTTATATCAAGCTTGATCTTTTCCTTTTCGGCTTTTTTCAGCTGTTTCCCGGATATAACGCCTGCTTTTTTCAATCCGTTAAGCAATCTGACTTGTCGTTTTTTCGTATAATCAAAATGCTTGAGAGGATCATATAATGTAGGGTTATTAGGAATGGCGCAGATAAAGGCCATCTCTCCCAAAGTGAGAGATTTCAGCGGCTTGCTGAAATAAAATTGTGCCGCTGAACCGACACCGTATACGCCGTTATTAAAATAAATTGTATTTAAGTAGCCTTCTAAAATCTCATCTTTGCTGTATTTTTTCTCAAGCTGATAGGAATAGGCCAGCTCCGTCAGCTTTCGGCTGAAGGTGCGTTCATGGCTTAAATACACATTCCTTGCCAGCTGCTGGGTGATGGTGCTGGCGCCCTGGTCAATTTTATGATCTTTGAAATTGGAGGCGGCCGCCCTGACCATCCCCATAAAGTCAAACCCTTTATGCTCATAAAAATGGCGGTCTTCAGAGGTTAAAAACAGCTGTTTTACCTCATTCGGTATTTTATTAAAGGGCACGATCACGCGGTTCTCATGATCGCTGACAATCTCAGAAACAAGGCTTCCGTCCCTGTCATACATGTAACTGTTTTGAACCAGGTTGATCGCTTTTAAGTCAATATGTTTATCGAGCACCTGATCAAAAGGCTTGATTTGTTTTACCTCTTTGCCGGAAGCAATAACTGTAAATGCACACAACGGGATAATGCCGAGCAGCAAAATCCATCCGATTATTTTACGTACCATGGTCACTCTCTTTTCTCCTGATTTCTAGCCATATCGTATCATTCTTTTAAGAATACGAGAAGGTTAAATTTAGAAGAAATCGTGATCGCTGCCGGTCAGCCCGCATTTGACGCTGTATCCTTTTGCAGATGTCCCGCCATCCATAAAAGCCCCGCGCCTATTAAAAAGAGAAAGGCGGTGACGTAGAAAGCAGCCGAAATAGAATAACCGCTTGAGACCGCACCTCCGAGCAGAGGGCCGAGCACGTTTCCGAGAAAACGAAAGCTGACGTTATAGCCGAGCACCTCTCCCTGGATGCTGCCCGGCGCCCTGACGCGGATCGCGGCCGTAATGCAGGGGAGCGTGCCGCCCATGACCATGCCGAACAGAAATCTGAAGACTAACAGAATGGAGAGGGAGGAGGCGAGCGCCTGCGGAATAAAAAACACCGCTGATGCAATCAAAAGCACGATTAAGATCCGGCTGTGGCCGAAGCGGTCGCCGAAGTCCCCCCATTTCCGGGCAAGCAATAAGCTTCCGAGTCCGGTCGCTGAAAACGCCATTCCGGAGAAAAAGGCTAAATTAACAGGTCCGTGCAGCTCATTGACATATAAAGCGAGCAGCGGCTGGATGCTGAAATTGCCGGTCTGCACGATCATGGTAAGCACCATCATCGCCCAAAGCGCGGGCTGGTGAAAAATATAGGAGAGCACCTGTTTTCTGGAATAGGTTTTCCGCTTGTTTTGTTTCTCGCCGAGCGGCTGCTCATTCACCTGAAATAAAACGAGAAGCACGGATACGAAAATAACAAAAGACGTAATAAAAAATGTGTACGTAAACCCGAAGCTGTCAGCGAGCAGCCCGCCCAGCATCGGTCCGAATAAAGTGCCTGACACCTGACCCATCTGCAGCGTGCCGAGCGTCTTCCCGGCAGTCTCTTTCGGCGTCTGCGCCGAAATCATGGCAAGCGATGTCGGAACAAAGCCTGTTACTAGACCCATAAGCAGCCGCAGGACAAACAGCTGATAAACGGATTTCACAAACCCCATCAATAAAATGCTGACGGCAATGCCGGTTCCTGTAATCAAGAGAATTTTTTTGTAGCCGCGCTTATCGCCGAATCTTCCCCAAAACGGGGAAATCACAAACGCCATTAAAAACGTGACGCCGAACACATACCCGCTCCATCTCTGCACATACCCGCCCGAATGGGGGCTGATCGTTTCGATATATAACGAAAGAAACGGAACAATCATGGTCATGCTGGCGGAAATAAAGAAATTTGTAATCCAAATGACGACGAAGTTCTTCTTACGGACAGAAATAACATCACCTTCTTTAATTTTCGTGTGTCTAATCATTAGTATATAGGAATGAATCCGGTATTTGTATTTTCGATGCGGATATAGGAAAATTCATTATTTTTAGAAAATGAAGAAAGTTTCAGAGGGGAAACTGATATACTATCATAAAATATCATTTTTGATCGGAGGAAAGGCAGGTGTAAAAAAGTGGATCAGCGCAGTCTGCTCATTATTGATTTTGAATTTACGATGCCTGACGGAAAATACAGCCCGCAAAATTTCTTTCCTGAGATTATTGAAGCGGGGATTGTCAAGACGGTGAATGATGAAGTGACTGAAACGTTTTCGAGTTATATCAAACCGAAAAAATTTCCAAAGCTGACGAAACGATGCAAAACCTTTCTGAACATCACCCAAAAAGACGTGGACGGCGGAATCACGTTTAATGAATTCATCCGCAAATTAAATGAGCTTGATCCTGATAAAAACTGCACGATCGTCACCTGGGGAAATATGGATATGAAGGTGTTGAAGCAAAATTGCATGTTTAACCACATCCCTTTTCCGTTCAAAGGAGAACTTCGGGATCTGTCCCTTGAATACAAAAACTTCTTCGGCGACAGAACATTGACCGGCCTTTGGAAAGCGGCGGAAGAGTATGGCGATAAAGGAACGGGCACACATCACAAAGCGCTGGATGATGCGCGGACGACATACAAATTATTCAAGCTTGTCGAGCGGGATAAACAATATCTTGAAAAACCGAAACCTCCGACGATCGGTGATCGCGTCGATCTGACTGAACTGTTTCGCCGGGCCACATAAAAAAACCCAATCATGCCGACTGGGTCAAGTTCTTTTAAAATAGTCACGCTCTAACGCGGCCAAGTTGGCGAGCGAACGTTCCGCCCATTCTGAGCCGTCCGCTGTAAGCTGATCTTTCAGCCGGGCAGACGCCGCTTGTAAGGAAGCCGTATAATCAGGAACTTCGCCATCAAACGGTTTGACCATCTGATGCGGTATGTTTGTCTGTTCCCCGAATGCAAGCGCTCTTCTTTCATGAAAGAACGGAACATCCGCCTGCTTCGGATGATGAAGATCTCCTTGAGCGGGATGCGTCAGAACGGCTTTAATTTTCACTAAATAGTGATTGGGCCTGACGTCTGTCACTTCCCCTATGTATGCTCCTGTTTTATAAAACCCTTTTACGATTGTGCCGATTTCAAACGAATTCATAGCGTTCACCTCTCTCTAGTTATTCTATAAAAGATCAACGAGATTGGCTAGTGAACAGCTGCCGGAAGCCTGACTGAAGCCGTTGTGCCCGAGTACTCGCCGCTGGTGAAATAGACGGAGCCTTCATGATGCTGAATAATCGAGAATGTCACGGTAAGCCCGAGCCCGGTGCCGTTCGTTTTCAGCGTATAATACGGTTTGCCGAGTTTCTGCAGTTCTTCATCGGACATGCCGATTCCGTTATCCGTAATCTGAATGAGAATCATCTCTTCCTGTTTTTGGACGGAGACCTCGATTCGGCCGTTTTCAGAGGGCACGGCTTCAATACTGTTTTTAATCAGATTAATGAAGGCCTGTTTCAGTTTTTTTACATCGCCGAACACATATAAATCAGGCTCGCTTTGAACAGTCACGGTCACCGATTTAAAATTGGCATAAGACTCCATTAAGGAACCTGTTTCCTTTACGAGCAGAGAAATATCAAACTTTTCTTTTTCATAGTCATCCTGCTTCGCCATATCAAGATAATTCGTAATGATCGTCTGAGCCCGGTCGAGTTCGGACAGCACAAGTTTCTGATATCCGGAGTGGGATTTGTCCTGAAGCTGCTCGCCGCTGAACAGCAGCTGCACAAAACCTCTGACGACCGTAAGCGGATTGCGGACTTCATGGGCGACGCTTGCCGCAAGCTCGCTGACGACGGCCATTTTTTCTGAGTGAATCAGCCTTGCCCGCATGGACGCATTCTCATCGATGATCTCAATCAAATAAATGCACAGCAAAAGGGCGCTGACTTGAAAAAAAACGGATACTGCCGCCTCATAATAAACGGAAGATAGATTTTGAAAATTGAAAATATTGGTCACGGAATAGATGAAGACAGATGCGGTTAATAAGGCGGTTTCAGTGCAGCCGATGAGAAGAGCGAAAAGCAGTTTCTTCCGCTTTGAGAAAAAAGGCCATTTCGTTTGGAGCTGGATAGGGATGATGATTAAAAAAGGAATTAAGGATAAGAAAAAAAGAGCGGAAGGTTCAAACCATATGAGCTGAAAAAAAACGGATGCCGCCCCTGCGGCAAGTCCTGCTGCGGTACCGGAATAAAGCAGGCAGACGATAATGGGAATCAGCTGCAAACCGTAACGGACGGAATGAAGCTCCTGGATGGGAAAAGCCGTACATAATAATGAAGATGCCGCTGCAAATACGGCGACCAGCAGGCGGTTCGCTCTCGGTACAAGCAAATCGGGCTTGCTGAGCCAGAAGACTTGATAAAGAAAAATAGGGAATAAAATAAAAGAGAAGTGAAGCAGGTAATCCTTTACAATCTCCATTTATGCGAAATCCTTTCCTATGTAAATATGAATCTATTATAACATCTTTACCGGCAAAAAAAGTATATATTTCTCTAAAGCGAACGCCCTTATCTCGTCTGATAAAGGCGTTCTTTCCGCTGCTAAGCGAGCGCTGCTTTCATTCTCTCAAGCCCTTCTTTTACGGTTGCGGCTGAACAGCCGACATTAAGTCTCATAAATCCTTCGCCGCCCGGTCCGTATTTCGTTCCCGGCTCTAATATGATTTTCCCTTTTTTGAGCATTCTTTCTTTGAGCTCGGCATCCGAAAATCCGTATCCGCTGAAATCCATCCAGATCAAATAGGAAGCGTCAGGTTTCATCATGCGGACTTTCGGCAATTCTTTTCTTAAAAAGTCCTCAGCCAATTTCATATTCCCTTCAATGTAAGGAATCAGCGCGTCAAGCCAAGGGCCTCCCTTTGTATAAGCCGCTTCGATTGCTGCAACCGCAAATGTGTTGAGGCTGGAAATCCCGTTCTGATGCAATGCGGCGGAGAATTTCGCCCGCTTATAACGGTCGGGAATGATAATGGCGGATGCCTGAATGCCGGCAATATTAAACGTCTTGCTCGGCGCGACACAAGTAACGGAAATCCGCGCAAACTCCTCAGACAGAGAAGCAAAAGGCGTATGCGGCTTTCCGTACAGCATCAAGTCGGAATGTATCTCGTCAGAAACGACGGTGACGTTATGGGCGGCGCACAGCGATCCGAGCTTCATAAGCTCATCCCGGCTCCACGCTCTGCCGGACGGATTGTGGGGATTACAAAGAATCATCAGCTTGACCTCAGAATCGTTCAGCTTTTTCTCAAGATCCTCAAAATCCATGCAGTAGACGCCGTTTTCTTCCCGTAATGGGTTATGTAAAACCTGCCGTTTGTTTTCCTTGATCATCTGATAAAAAGGCGTATACACCGGTGATTGAATCAACACCGGATCGCCCGGTTCGGTAAAGGCTTGTACTGCCATGCTGATTGCCGTGACAACTCCGGGACTGAACGTGATGCTTGCGGGATCGGGCCGGTAGCCGTGCCGTGTCTCAAGCCATGAAGCGACGGCTTCTCTTGTGTTTTCGTCAGGAGCCGTATAACCGAATATGCCGTGGTCAAGGCGGGCTTTTAAGGCGTCAGTGACCGCTTCGGGAGCGCGGAAATCCATATCGGCAACCCACATCGGAAGTGCATCCGATACGCCGAATAACGCTTCCGCCTTGTCCCATTTCACCGATTGTGTGCCAAGACGGTTTTCTCGAAGATCAAAGTTCATGTATGTCACTCCTGTAGTATCATTATTTTGCACAGCGTATCTATGATAAAATAGATTTGCAAACTTTATTATAAGCGGTGATGAAAATGGAAGAAAGCCAAGCGGTCATGGAAATGATGAAAATCATTGCCAAGTGGGACCCGTTTAAATATGGAGAAGATTTTTATGAGACAGAAGCCGCCGACATCGTTCAGGCCGTCTACAGTGAAGACCGTGCCGACAAGCTGGCAGCAGCCATTCAGGATATCTTTGAAGCTTCATTTGAGCAAAAGCTTCCGATCGAAGGCTGCCAAAAGGCCGCCGAGCAGCTTCTGTTCATAAAAGAAAGCAGCTCCTGCACCCCTTAAAAACCGGCGGTTCCCGCCGGTTTTTTTATTGAATAAATTCAAAAATCCGCTCTGAAACAAACTCCGGGCGCTCTTCGGGTACGAGGTGTCCCGTATCTTTGAGTGAATACAGAATGGAATCCGGCAGGTCGTCATGAAGCCGTTTTCCGACTGAGACCGGAACGACCCGGTCTTCTTCTCCCCATATTAAAAGAGCGGGGTTTTGCACTTTCTTCAAATCCTCGGGCTCTAAATCGCCCTCCCTGTGTCTGATGAACCTTGTCATCGCTTTGAAAATCTGGCGGTCTGTAAATGGTTTTTCGTAACCGTCAATCATTTCCTGATCGATAAGCGTCCGGTCGTGAACGACATTTAACAGGTTTTTCAGCACACCGTCTTTTGAAAGCCAATACTTAAGATACAGGTCAAAACAAGGGAGGTGCGTCCCGAATATAATCGACGGGTGCGAGCGCTTTAAATACCCCGAGCTGCACAGCAGGACGATTTTTGAAAAAAGCTCGGGTCTGAGAAGAGACGCGGATAAGGAAATCTGGCCGCCCATCGAATGGCCGATGAGTGCGGCCCGGCTGATACCGAGCTTTTCCAGAAGTCCGATCAGAAGCTTGGCGAGGTTTGCGTAAGTATATACGAAAGTCCGTGACTTTTCCGATTGCCCGAAAGGAGGCAGGTCAACGGCGATAATATCATAATGGTTTCTGAGCAGCGGGATCAGTTTTCTGAAGCTGAATGCCGAAGATAAAAAACCGTGTACGCAGACGAGTGTCTGTCTGCCGGGATTTTCATAATGCTCGTAATACAGCTCAACTCCGTCTATCGCGGCCCGTTTAATCGGTGAAACAGCTTCCATGAGAGCCTTCGCCGTCCTTTCTTTGTTGTAATGTAAAGGCTTTTTTGATTGTCAGATTTTAGCTCTGGTTTCTTTCGGGTTTTTCTTAGCATTTGTCGAAAATCGTGATATAATGTCATGAAGATTTTTGATAATGCAAAGGTGTGAAACGTATGAAGCTGACCGAAAAAGAAACAGAAATATTAGAAATTTTAGACGAAAACAGCCGCGTTGATGCGGAAACGATCGCGAAAATGGCGAACATTCCCGCCGAAGAAGTCAAAAGCATCATTGAAAAGCTTGAAAAGGAAAAAGTCATCATTGATTATGCGGCGATGATCGACTGGCGCAAAGTCGACGGGCTGGAAGGCGTCACGGCGATGATTGACGTAAAAGTCACTCCGAAACGAAATGTCGGCTTTGATGAAGTCGCTGAACGGATATACAGATTCCAGGAAGTTGAATCAGTGTACCTGATGTCAGGGGTGTATGACTTATCTGTCGTCATCCGCGGCAACACGATGTCAGACGTGGCAAGCTTCGTGTCTGAAAAACTGTCCACCCTTGAGTCCGTCGTTTCCACGACGACGCACTTTATCCTGAAAAAATATAAGCATGACGGCAAAGTCTTTGAAAGCGGAGACGATGACAAAAGAATCGTGGTGTCTCCGTAAATGGAAACGAAGACTTCTTATTTATCTGACTACGTGCAGCAGATTAAACCGTCAGGCATCCGCAAATTCTTTGATCTGGCTGCTACGATGGAAGGCGTCATTTCACTGGGAGTAGGAGAGCCTGACTTTGTGACGGCCTGGAACGTGAGGGAAGCGAGTATTCTTTCTTTAGAACAGGGTTATACGGCTTATACGGCAAATGCGGGTCTTTATGAACTGAGAGAAGAAATCAGCCGCTATTTAGATCAGCGGTTCGGCCTGAGTTATTCGCCTGACAGTGAACTGATCGTTACGGTAGGGGCAAGCCAGGCGCTTGATCTCGCTGTCCGCGCCATTATGAATCCCGGAGAGGAAATGTTAATTCCCGAACCGTGTTTTGTCGCATATGAATCACTCGTGACCCTGACGGGGGCGAAGCCGGTGCCGATTCAGACTGTAGCTGCAAAAGGTTTCAAAGCATCAGCAGCCGATTTTGAAGCGGCCCTGACGGACAAAACAAAAGCGCTGCTTCTATGCTCGCCGTCAAATCCGACTGGTTCCGTCTATTCGAAAGAAGAGCTTGAATCCATCGCTGCTTTCGCTGAAAAACACGACTTGATCGTGCTTGCCGATGAAATTTATGCCGAGCTGACGTATGATGAGCCATTCACGAGCATGGGGGCCATCCGCGGCATGAAGGAGCGGACGATTTTGATTTCAGGTTTCTCCAAAGCATTTGCCATGACGGGATGGAGACTCGGATTTACGGCGGCGCCTCCCGTGATCAGGGATGCCATGCTCAAAATTCATCAGCACGCGATGATGTGCGCGCCTTCCATGGCTCAGTACGCGGCGCTTGAAGGGCTGAAAAACGGCCAGGAAGACGTCGAAAGAATGAAAAAAAGCTACCGGAGACGCCGAAACCTGATTGTGGAAACATTGAACGAAATCGGACTCGGCTGCCACCACCCCGGCGGAGCGTTTTACGCCTTTCCTTCCATTCAATCGACCGGCATGAGTTCAGAAGAATTCGCGGAACAGCTGCTCATTGAAGAAAAAGTAGCCGTCGTTCCGGGGAATGTATTCGGCCCGAGCGGCGAAGGCTACATCAGATGTTCCTATGCGACATCCATTGAGCAGATTCAGGAAGCGCTCGTCAGAATCAAACGGTTTGTTGAAAAAAGGGCATGAAAAAAGATACGAACCCGGTTCGCATCCAAATAAAAGGGGGGAATACTAGAAAGCCTTCGTAATCATAGTATACCCCCTTTATCTGTGCTTAAACATGATCATGTAAAAAAGTTCTCTTTGCGAAAAACAAACTTGTATGATATAATTTTAAATTGCGTATAATCTGTATTTAATTTAACTTAGGAGTTGTTATGAATGGCAGCAAAATTTGAAGTGGGCAGTGTTTACACTGGTAAAGTAACAGGATTACAAGCGTATGGTGCGTTTGTTGCATTAGATGAAGAAACTCAAGGACTTGTTCACATTTCTGAAGTCACTCACGGTTTCGTAAAAGACATTAACGAACACCTTTCAATCGGTGACGAAGTACAAGTAAAAGTACTTGCAGTTGACGAAGAAAAAGGCAAAATCAGCCTTTCTATCCGTGCGACTCAAGCGGCGCCTGAAAGAAAAGAAAGCAAACCAAGAAAACCGAAAGCGGCACAAGTTTCTGAAGAAACATCTGCTCCGCAAGGTTTCAACACATTGAAAGATAAGCTTGAAGAGTGGATCGAACAGTCCAACCGCAAAGACCTTATCAAAAAATAACCATCAAAAAAAGCACCGGATATGTATGTTCGGTGCTTTTTTTATGTTTATCTGACTTCAGGATTTGCCGCTTCCTCGCGGGATGTTTCTTCGTTCTGCTTAAACAGCAGGCCGAGATTGATCAGACCGGCGATGCCGACAAGACCGTAAATAATCCGCGACAGAGCTGATCCTTGGCCGCCGAAGATGGCTGCTACTAAATCAAATTGGAAAAATCCGATCAGTCCCCAGTTAATAGCGCCGATAATCGTTAATACGAGACAGATACGCTGAATAACACTCATGTAAACAACCTCCTCTATGAATTCGTGAAACAGTTATAGATTGTGACAAAGCAAAGAATCTATGCATACTTTCTCTGCCGTGTAAATCACACACTGTCTCAAGCTGTACAAGTGCCTTTCCCGGGAAGCCGCTGTCTGTAAACCGTGTGATGTGTGCCGTCAAAAAAGCGGATTGCTTTACATTGAACGTCAACTTTCTGCATAATATAAATCCAAAGGAGGAGATGTCATGCAAAACTTTACATATTGGAATCCGACCAAATTGATTTTCGGAAAGGGAGAGGTCGAAAAACTTCCTGAAGAAATCAAGCCGTACGGAAAGAACGTACTGCTCGTATACGGAGGCGGCAGCATTAAGCGCAGCGGTCTTTATGATCAAGTAACCGAACTGCTGAAAAAAGCCGGAGTTACCGTACATGAATTGGCAGGCGTAGAGCCGAATCCGCGTGTCTCAACAGTGAACAAAGGTGTTGCGCTCTGTAAAGAAAACAGCATCGATTTCTTATTGGCCGTCGGCGGCGGAAGTGTCATTGACTGCACGAAAGCCATCGCGGCGGGCGCTAAATATGACGGCGACGCGTGGGATATCGTCACGAAAAAACACCAGCCGAAAGAAGCGCTGCCGTTCGGAACAGTGCTGACACTTGCGGCGACCGGTTCAGAGATGAACTCCGGATCAGTCATCACAAACTGGGAGACACAAGAGAAATACGGATGGGGGAGCCCGCTCGTTTACCCTAAATTCTCTATTCTCGATCCGGTAAACACCTTTACCGTTCCGAAAGACCACACTATTTACGGCATGGTCGATATGATGAGCCATGTGTTTGAACAATATTTCCACCACACATCAAACACGCCGTATCAGGACCGGATGTGTGAATCGCTTCTGCGCACGGTGATTGAAACAGCGCCGAAGCTGATCAATGATCTGGAGAACTACGAGCTTCGTGAGACGATTTTATATACAGGCACGATCGCATTAAACGGAATGCTGTCAATGGGCGCAAGAGGGGATTGGGCCACACACAACATCGAGCATGCGGTATCAGCGGTTTACGATATACCGCACGCCGGAGGTTTAGCGATTCTGTTCCCGAACTGGATGAGGCATGTGCTCAAAGAAAATCCGACCCGCTTTAAACAGCTTGCCGTCCGTGTTTTCGATATTGACGAGACAGGCAAATCAGATGAAGAGATCGCACTTGAAGGAATCAGCAGGCTGTCTGATTTCTGGACGAGTCTCGGCGCTCCGAACAGACTCGCTGATTATGATATTTCTGATGAGAAGCTGGATACGATTGCAGATAAAGCGATGGCAAACGGAGCATTCGGACAGTTTAAGTCACTGCAGAAAGAAGACGTGCTTGCGATACTGAAAGCATCATTGTAATAACATAAAGGGGGGCGGCCGGATTGGCAGCTCCTTTTTTTCTGTGTTATAGTAATTCCCTTACGATTTTTTTGGAGGTCATGATAAATGGAGAACTTTACGTACTACAATCCGACGAAACTGATTTTCGGAAAAGGTCAAATCGACCAATTGAAAAAAGAGCTGAAGCAATACGGGAAAAACGTGCTGCTTGTTTACGGAGGCGGCAGCATTAAGCGAAACGGCCTGTATGACCAAGTAACAGGCATCTTAAAAGAAGAAGGCGCAACCGTTCATGAGCTTGCGGGCGTTGAACCGAACCCGCGTCTGGAAACGGTAAATAAAGGAATTGAGCTGTGCAGACAGCATGAGATTGATTTCCTTCTCGCAGTCGGCGGCGGAAGTGTCATCGACTGTACAAAAGCGATTGCGGCCGGTGCGAAATATGACGGCGACGCATGGGACATTTACAGCAAAAAAGTAACGGCGCAGGACGCGCTCCCGTTCGGCACGGTGCTGACGCTTGCGGCGACAGGCTCTGAAATGAATCCTGATTCCGTTATCACAAATTGGGAAACAAACGAAAAATTCGTATGGGGCAGCAATGTCACTCATCCGCGTTTCTCCATTTTAGATCCTGAGAATACTTTCAGCGTTCCGGAAAACCAAACCGTATACGGCATGGTGGATATGATGAGCCACGTATTTGAACAATACTTCCACAATGTTGAAAACACGCCGCTTCAGGACAGAATGTGTTTTGCGGTCCTTCAGACGGTAATTGAAACAGCGCCGAAACTTTTGGAAGACCTTGAGAACTATAAGCACCGCGAAACGATTTTATACGCGGGTACGATCGCATTAAACGGCACGCTGCAAATGGGCTATTTCGGCGATTGGGCTTCCCATACGATGGAGCACGCCGTATCAGCGGTTTATGACATCCCTCACGCGGGAGGACTTGCGATTCTGTTCCCGAACTGGATGAGATACACGCTTGATACAAATGTAGACCGTTTTAAAAACCTCATGCTTAATATGTTTGACATTGATACTGAAGGCAAAACGGATAAAGAAATTGCGCTTGAAGGAATCGATAAATTGTCCGCGTTCTGGTCAAGCCTCGGCGCGCCGTCCCGTCTTGCGGATTATGACATCGGCGAAGACAAGCTTGAGCTGATCGCAGACATCGCCGCAAAAGAAATGGAATACGGCGGATTCGGCAATTTCCAAAAACTGAACAAAGATGACGTACTTGCCATCTTAAAGGCGTCACTGTAAGATCACATTCCAGGCCGGAGTGGTTTTCAAGCTGCAGATGTAACCGTCTTGGGAGTCCCTCTTTCCGGATTTTCTATTAGTTCATTAGGAGCAAGTGAAACACCCTTTGCCATGAGACAACTATGGAAATCGTTTCATCCGTATCACATGATGCGGATTTGACTCCCTGTTTCTGTACATTTAGCAGAAAAGGACCAATTAACTTTGCGATTGCCTGTCATCTATTTACACGAAATCTAAATCATGAAGATAAAGAGCCGCGAATTTAAAAAAGGGGCGCTGATTCAATCAGCGCTCCTTTTTATGCATTTTGTGTACTAAGGTCCCGCTGCGCCCCCATATAGCTTCCCATTAAGTTTTGATAACCGGGAAGATGACTGGAGATTAATGCGCCAAAACCTTCAACGTCGTTGCGCCAATCACGCTGTAACTCGCATGCTGCGCTAAACCAGTTCATCAGCTGCGCGCCGCCATGAGCCATACGGGTTAATGAAGCATCTGCTACTTGCTTATTAAACGTCCCCGAAGCATCTGTCACAACAAACACTTCGTAGCCTGCTTTAATGGCAGAAAGCGCAGGAAAAGCAACGCAGACGTCTGTTACCACCCCCGCGATAATCAGCTGTTTTTTGCCGGTCGCTTCAATGGCTTTAACAAAGTCTTCATTATCCCATGCGTTAATTTGTCCGGGACGGGCTATTTTTGGCGCATCAGGAAAGAGATCAGCGAGTTCTTGCATGAGCGGTCCGTTGGGTCCATTTTCAAAGCTGGTTGTTAAAATAACCGGTAAATCAAAGAATTTAGCCGTATCACCGAGAGCCAATACATTGTTTTTAAATTCATCAACGCCATAGTCACGCACGAGACCGGAAATAAGGCCGGTTTGATGGTCAACTAAAAGCACGGCAGCATCATCTTTTGAAAGACGGGAATAAAGATCAGACATTTTATCATCCTCCTTGAATTAAGGCAAGTCAGTTTGTCAATGGAAAACGGTAAATCTATTCATATGCTGTATAGATAGAAAGTTATTTCTGAGGTGACTTTTCGTGAGGGTGATGATCTTTCAATTAATCCGGAACGGGAACCGGAGCATGATCAATCCAATGGATGAACTGTTGTAAATAGCGTTGAAGATAACGTTTTGTTTGTTCATCCGTAAGTATGTTTTGAGCGGAATCAATTTTCTCATGGACTTGCGAAATCAGCATTTTTTGAAAGGGCAGAACATTGACTTGCATAGCTTCGAGTACTTCTCTCATTTGCATTTGACCAAAGGAGGTGCCGAACCCTCCGGGGGTTGCGCCGATTAAGCCAACCGGTTTTCTGTTTAAAACAGAAGAGGTCCGCGGTCTCGATGCCCAGTCCAATGCATTTTTTAATACCCCGGGAATCCCGGAATTGTATTCTGGACTTACAATGATGACGCCGTCAACGTCTTGTAAATCAGCTCTAAAGGATGTTACGGAGTCTGGTGCTCCTGCAATTTCTAAATCTTCGTTAAAAAAAGGAAGATTGTCTATTTCAACCCAGCGAAATTGAGCCGCATTATCGAAGTCAATCAATGATTGAGCAATCACTCGATTATACGAGTTTTTTCGTAAACTTCCACAAATAAGACCAATGGTTTTAGTCATAAAATCACCTCCCGGTTTAAAATTATTTTCATCTTAACACGATACCCCAAATATAGACACTATTTTTAAAAATGGACATTTATTACTTAATATACCTGCGCGTTAGCCTCTCAAGAGGAGTACTATATAAAAAGAACCGTCCCATCGGTATTGGCGATGGATGTCAACCTGCTCCAAAGTAAAGGTGATACGTTCCTGGATCACCAACATTCGATTCGTTACCTCTTTCACGATTATTACAAATATAACTATTTCGAATCCGGGATATTGTATAAAAAATGAACGCATCCTTAGCGCAAATCCCGTATTCATCATGCCTTCTTCATGACTTGATTTAGCGGGTGAGTTCATATAAAGTGAAAGAGAAAACAATTCACCGTGATGGAGGGACAAGCAAATGACGCATGTACGCTTTGATTACTCAAGAGCGTTACCTTTTTTCAATGAACATGAACTTACATACGCACGTGATTTCGTAAAAACGGCACACCATAATATCCATGAAAAAACAGGCGCCGGAAGCGACTTTTTAGGCTGGGTGGACCTCCCTGAAAACTATGATAAAGAAGAATTCGCGCGCATTAAAAAAAGCGCTGAAAAAATCAAATCAGATTCAGACGTGCTTCTCGTCGTGGGTATCGGCGGTTCATACTTAGGCGCCCGCGCGGCGATTGAAGCGCTCAATCATTCTTTCTATAATGTTCTGCCGAAAGATAAGCGCAAAAACCCTCAAGTTATCTTTATCGGCAACAATATCAGCTCAACTTATATGAAAGATGTTATGGACCTTTTGGAAGACGCTGATTTCTCTATCAATGTCATTTCTAAGTCAGGCACGACGACGGAACCTGCAATCGCTTTCCGGATTTTCCGCAAACTTCTTGAAGAAAAATACGGAAAAGAAGAAGCGAAAGCGCGGATTTATGCGACAACTGATAAAGAGCGCGGCGCTTTAAAAACGCTTTCTAATGAAGAAGGCTTCGAATCGTTCGTTATTCCTGATGATGTCGGCGGACGTTTCTCCGTTCTGACTGCGGTAGGCCTTCTGCCGATTGCGGTAAGCGGGGCTGATATCGATGAAATGATGAAAGGCGCTCTTGATGCAAGCAAAGACTTTTCCAGCTCGGAATTAGAAGAGAACGCGGCTTATCAATACGCCGTCGTCCGCAACGTTCTGTATAATAAAGGAAGAACCATTGAAATGCTCATCAACTATGAGCCTGCGCTGCAATACTTTGCGGAATGGTGGAAGCAGCTCTTCGGCGAAAGTGAAGGAAAAGATGAAAAAGGCATCTATCCTTCTTCCGCTAACTTCTCAACTGACCTTCACTCTCTCGGTCAATACGTGCAGGAAGGCAGACGCGATCTGTTTGAAACCGTATTAAACGTTGAAAAACCGAAGCATGAGCTGACAATTGAAGAAGCGGAAAATGATCTCGACGGCTTAAATTACTTAGCCGGCAAAACGGTCGATTTCGTCAACAAAAAAGCGTTCGAAGGCACGATGCTTGCCCATACAGACGGAAAAGTGCCTAACTTAATTGTCAATATTCCAGAGCTTAATGCATATACATTTGGATATCTCGTTTATTTCTTTGAAAAAGCGGTGGCGATGAGCGGTTATCTGCTCGGAGTCAACCCGTTTGATCAGCCGGGTGTTGAAGCCTATAAGGTGAATATGTTCGCGCTTCTCGGCAAACCGGGCTTTGAAGAGAAAAAAGCAGAGCTTGAAAAACGCCTTGAAAAATAAAAAGAAGGCTGGCCCTCAGCATGACGGGTCAGCCTTTTTTAAACCGTGAAAGGTGTGATGATGAATTGATGCGGCTTTTATGTAAGCATGTCTTCATTTCCGTCTGTTCCGCCGCTGTCGCCTATTCGGCACTAAAACTGTCTCCTGAATCCCTCTTGCAAACCATCCTGTTTTTCGCTTTCCCTCTCGGCTTGTTTACGGACATGGTCCGGCTGAAACTGAAGATTGGCCGGATGCATACGCTGATCACGAAGTGCTGTCTCTATGCCGCCGTTTTCTATATTTCAACGGAAGCCGTTCTCTCCGCAATTGTGACGTATGTTCTGATTGAATGCGCCGTTACCTCTTTTCAGCGTCTGTCTGCCGCTCCCGGTTCTTCCCGGACGACGTATGAAGATGCCGCAGAGCGGGGACGCTAAAGACAAAAAGGAGCATATGCACATGATCAGCATACCATCTTCACTTGAAGGGCAATCGTTTTTACTCCGCGAACTGGAACAGGTGATGAAACCGATCGGTTATACCATCGGAGGCGGCTGGGAGTATGACCGCGGGTTCTTTGATTACAAAATTTCCGATCAGGACGGCTATTTATTTCTCCGTATCCCTGTTGAAGCAAATAAGGGACACCTGGATGAACGGGGGGCCGCCGTTACAATCGGCACACCCTTTTTGCTGAGGCACGTTTATCAGCAGGAAACGGATGATGCAGCAGGCGGCGGTGTTTTTGAGTCATTATTCAACCAATTCTCCGAGCCGAAACGGCGGGATGCGGCAATTGACCGCTCATATACAGATATCGGCATCTCGCTTGTGAAAGAGCTGGAAGACGTCCTGCTGCATTAAAGAGCCAAAAACAGATCAGTATCGAGCACCTGGTATGACAGGGGAGGGGTCAGCATCGGCCCCTCTTCTTTTTGTATGCCGATGATCGTGGTACTCCGTTTGAGATAATAGAGCGCACAGTCATGATAAGATGAGCCCTTCAGTTCCTCGGGGACGGGAATGATGCGCACCTTTTTCTCCAGCGTCAGATCTGACAGCGTTTGCGGTTTGGCAAGCTGCAGCTTGACCCGGTAATGCTCAAACATCACCCGGCTCGACAGGCGTGATGTGCACAGAATCTTATTGGCTCCTGCGCGCTCGGCGTTTTTGACATACCGTTCCGTTAAAATTTCTACGATACAATAAACGGACGGATGCAGCCCTTTGATGGCGAGAAGCGTTAATACCGACAGCATATCAGCTTCGGATTCATTTTTCTGCTGGTCCGCTGTCAGAATGACGGTATCAGCTTCCGTAATATTCGCCTTATTGAGCGTGCTGTCATCAGCGGCATGTCCGCGGATGAAATGGACGTTTTCAATAAGCGGCCCTTCCCTTAATGAATCATCAATCAGGACGACAGTTTTTGACGGTGCGATGTGCTGCAGTTCTTTCAGCAGCATATGCGATTTTTCATTCCATCCGATAAGAATGACGTGCCCCTTGCCTTTAAAGGCGACCTTCCCTTCGACATAGCGGTGCTGTTTGCTGAATACGGCTGAAGAAAGCGTGGCGAAATAGGCGGTCACAAAACTCGCTCCGCTTAATACAAGCACCATGCCGGCAATCTGCCCGAGCGGCGTCTGCGGAACGTAATCGCCGTAGCCGACTGTGGCCACCGTAATCACCGCCCACCAAACCCCTTCAAACACAGACGTGAACTGCTTCGGTTCGAGCATGTATATGAGTTGGCCGAACAATAAAATCAAGGCGATAATGATCAGCCCGATCCGAACATATAACGGCCATCTCAGCCAGGAAATAAATATACGGTTTGATTTCATTCGTCCGGCTCTTCTTTCGACAGAGAGATGGATAAAATCTGCTTAATAATGGTGTTTAGTTTTTTGTCCAGCTGTTCCTGGCCGTATGAGTCACGCGCATGTCTGATTAAATCGGCCGTCTCATCTTCAAACTGAATGAGAGGTTCGTCGTTTTCCGATTCATTATAGAGCTGGATGAAGGCGTCAAGCCCTTCGTTCATTCTGTCTATCGCATTGCTCAGCTGTTCTTTCTCGCCATTTGTCACTTTCATGTCGATCACACCTGTATCTTTTTTTATACAGTATGTCCCAGTTCGTTTGATGTCTTTCAAAAATCACCGAAAACATATTCACCCTTATTTTTTCATATGATAAAGAAAGCGGACCGAAAAAGGGTGAGTCAAATGACGGTCATTCAAAAACTGCTGGCGGCGCTGGCCGGAGCGCAGCTGCTTGCTTCGGCGGCCGTATTGCTTATTTTCGATTTGAATGGATACAATCACATGTCCGGCGGATTTTCATGGCTTGTTTTTGCAAAAGAGACCGCAGGCACGTTTCCGTTTTACATCGGAATGGCCGGGTGTATCCTCATCATGCTCGGAGGATTGATTCCTGTCAGAAAAAAGAAGCGGATTTCTGTACAGGAAAGCGGGCAATCATTAAAATAATATATAAGCAGATCGTACGATATAAGAGAAAAAGGAAGAGGATAATATGCTGTTTATCTTTTTAACAATTGCTGCATTGGGATTGTCGTTTTGGGCACAATTTAAAGTGAAAAGCAATTTTCAGAAATACTCAGACGTGGAAGCCTCCAGTCAGCGGACGGGGGCGGAAACGGCAAGACGGATTCTTGATATTAACGGTTTATATGATGTGCCGGTAGAACCGGTAAGAGGCACTTTAACAGACCATTACGACCCGACGGAGCGGGTGGTGCGTTTATCTGAGCCGGTATATTACGGCCGCTCCATTTCCGCCATTTCCGTCGCTTCTCATGAAGTCGGACATGCTTTGCAGCATCAGGAATCATACGGCGCGCTTGTGCTGAGGCACAAAATTTTTCCGGTCGTCAATTTTGCCTCCGGGGTTGCCCCTCTGCTTTTCTTGGGCGGGATGCTCCTGGGCAGCTTGAACTTAATCGGACTCGGCATTATTTTGTTTTCGGCCGCTGTTTTTTTCCAGCTTGTCACACTGCCTGTCGAGTTTAATGCCAGCGCGAGGGCGAAGCGGATTATCGTGTCGGAAGGATTCATTCGCAACAGTGAAGAACACGGCGTGAATAAAGTGCTGAACGCCGCCGCGCTGACGTATGTGGCTGCGGCGCTCGTTTCATTATTCGAGCTGCTTCGTTTTGTGATGATTTTCTTAAATGGTCGTGATGAGAATTAACACGAAGGAGGTGGCCCCTTACCGTTTGCGGTAGGGGTTTTTTTGCTTATATTAAAACTGATTCTCATTATGCTGTTAATCGGATTAACGGCCATCTTTGTCGCTGCGGAATTTGCGATTGTCAAAATCCGCGGTTCAAAAATCGCGGAGCTGGTTGAAACCGGAGACAGCCGGGCGCTCGCGGCGCACAGGGTGATTTCAAATCTCGATGAATATTTATCAGCGTGCCAGCTCGGCATTACGATTACGGCGCTCGGACTCGGCTGGCTCGGTGAACCGACGATTCAGCGGCTTCTTCATCCTGTTTTCAGCCTGATCGGAATGCCGTCATCTATTACGCACGTCGTCACGTTTATTGCGGCGTTTATCGCCGTCACGTATCTGCACGTCGTCATCGGAGAGCTTGCGCCGAAAACGATATCCATTCAAAAAGCCGAAGCCGTCAGTTTGTGGACGGCGAAACCGCTCATTCTGTTTTATAAAGTGATGTATCCGTTTATTAAGCTGTTAAACGGCTCAGCCGGATTTTTGGTCAAGCTGTTCGGTTTTCATTCGGTGAAAGAACATGAGGTCGTGGTCAGTGAAGAAGAATTGCGGCTGATTTTGTCCGAAAGCTATAAAAAAGGTCAAATCAATCAATCTGAATTCCGTTACGTTAATAAAATATTTGAATTCGATAACCGGGTCGCCAGAGAAATCATGGTGCCGCGCACCGAAATCGCCGCCATCTCGCTTGAACAGTCAGTTGATGAAGCCATACATTTGATCATCAACGAACGGTATACGCGATATCCGGTTATTAAGGAAGACAAAGATCACATTCTCGGCATTATTAACAATAAGGATTTATTTAAAGCGTATTTTCTCGGCCGCTCCATTGAATTAAAAGAAATTATGCGTCCGGTCATCAGAGTCATTGAAAGCATCCCCGTTCAGGAGCTTTTGATCCGCATGCAGAAGGAGCGGATTCATATGGCGATTCTCGTTGACGAATACGGCGGCACGGCGGGACTTGTGACCGTCGAAGACATATTGGAGGAAATCGTCGGGGAAATCCGTGATGAATATGACCAGGATGAAATGCCCCACATCGTCAAAAAAGGCGAACACCATTATGTGATGGACGGCAAGGCGCTCATAGAAGAGGTGAATGATCTCCTTGATATCGCCATCGAAAATGAAGACATTGACACGATTGCCGGCTGGCTCTTAACACAAAAAATGGAGCTGAAAAATGGTGATGTGTTTCATGCCGAAGGGTGTGAATTTAAGGTGCTGGAAGCGGAAGACCATCATATCCGCTTCGTTGAAATTAAAAAAACTGATTTCTGAGCCTCCTGCTTTTGCAATGAGGCTTTTTTTATGGAAAAAATGCTTCTTCGTCCCGCTCCTTCATATGATGTAAAGAAAGGAGTGTCGGTATGAAAACGGATTGGTGGAAAACGGCGGCCGTCTATCAAATTTATCCCCGAAGCTTTATGGATTCGAACGGGGACGGAATCGGCGACATGAACGGCATCAGAGCAAAGCTTCATTACATAAAAGAGTTGGGGGCGGATGTGATCTGGCTTTGTCCCGTTTTTGACTCGCCGGGCGCGGACAACGGCTACGATATTCGGAATTATAAACAAATTGCCGGCGAATTCGGGACGATGGAGGATTTTGACCGGCTCCTTGCGGATGTCCATGCGCTCGGCATGAAGCTGATTATAGACCTCGTCATCAACCATACAAGCGATGAGCACCCTTGGTTTATCGAATCACGCTCGGCGAAAGATTCCGAAAAACGGGACTGGTACATCTGGAGAGACGGAAAAAACGGCAAAGAGCCGAACAATTGGGAAAGCATTTTCGGCGGATCAGCGTGGGAATATGATCAAGAGACCGGCCAGTATTACCTGCACCTGTTTGACAAAAAACAGCCTGATTTAAATTGGGAAAACGAAGCGATGAGGCAGTCCGTTTATGAGATGGTCCGCTGGTGGCTTGATAAAGGCATAGACGGCTTCCGGGTGGATGCCATTTCTCACATTAAGAAAAAAGAAGGGCTCCCTGACATGCCGAATCCGGACGGTCTCCCGTACGTCCCGTCTTTCCCGTATCATATGAATGGGGAAGGCATAATGGATCTCTTAAGAGAGCTGAAACGGGAAACATTTTCGCGCTATCCGATCATGACGGTCGGCGAGGCGAACGGAGTGGCGGCTTGGGAGGCGGCTGATTGGGCCGGTGAAGAAAACGGCGTCTTTCAAATGATTTTTCAATTTGAACATCTCGGCCTCTGGGATACGGAAGATGATCAAAGCATCTCCATTCCGGCGCTTAAGCGCGTCTTGTCCGGCTGGCAGAACAGTCTTGAAGGAAAGGGCTGGAACGCGTTATTTATGGAGAACCACGATCAGCCCCGTTCCGTCTCGGTATGGGGTGACGAACGGTTTTTGACAGAAAGCGCCAAGGCACTCGCCGCGATGTATATGCTGATGAAAGGCACGCCGTTTATTTACCAGGGGCAGGAGCTCGGAATGACCAATGTTTCGTTCCCATCCATTGAAGATTATGATGACGCCGCAATGAAATATCTGTATGAAAAAGAGACGTCCCGCGGCGTTCCGCATGAAAAAGTGATGAAGATCATCTGGAAGAAGGGCCGGGATAATTCACGGACACCGATGCAATGGAGCGGTGAGGCGAACGGCGGGTTTTCTGATGCTTCTCCGTGGCTCGGAGTGAATCCGAACCACACATGGCTGAATGCTGCATCACAATTGCAGGATGAAACATCCGTATACCATTTCTACAGACGGCTGCTCGCCCTCAGAAAAGAACACGGCGTATTGATCAGCGGCACATACGAATTGCTGCTTCCGAATGACCGGCAGATTTATGCCTATCTAAGAAAAAACGGAACAAAAACCGCCCTGATCATCACAAATCTGTCCCGAACCCCCGCTTTATACAGGCATCCCGGTTATCCGCTTGACTCCGATTCTCTCGTGCTTGCAAACGCAGAGACAGAAGCGCACCGCCATGTAACATCCTTTCTTTTAAAGCCTTATGAGGCCCGCGTATATATATGGTGAAAAACTTCAGTCCCGAGGCTGAAGTTTTTTGTGATCTGCGTTTATCATCGCGATCCGACAGGAAAAGACAAATACAGAAACGAATATGGGAAAGGAAGAGAAAAAGAAAGGAGGCATCTATATGCTGAAAAAATTGCAGATTCAAACAAACAGACGGGATGAAATGATCGACATCACACATGAAGCTGAAGCGTTTCTCCG
The DNA here is from genome assembly GCF_000815145.1 of Bacillus sp. Pc3. Classification (NCBI taxonomy): domain Bacteria; kingdom Bacillati; phylum Bacillota; class Bacilli; order Caryophanales; family Bacillaceae; genus Bacillus; species Bacillus sp. Pc3. The sequence goes on from NZ_CP010406.1 coordinate 3,047,769, forward strand.
CAAAACAGGCGTAAAAAACGGTTTGGCGCTCATATACTGTCCCCATACAACCGCCGGCATTACCATAAATGAAAATGCCGATCCGGATGTGAAGAGGGATATGCTCAGAAGGTTTGATGAAATGTATCCGTGGGAGCACGAACTGGACCGGCATATGGAGGGAAATACGGCAGCACATATGAAAGCGAGTACAACCGGCGCCTCCCAGCATGTCATCATAGAAGACGGGCGCCTGATACTCGGAACATGGCAGGGCGTTTATTTTTGCGAATTTGACGGTCCGCGAAACAGAACATGTTATATCAAAATACAGGCTGAACCGGAGGAAAACACAAATGAGTGAGTGGATGAGTGCATTATCATTAACAAAGCCCGTCATTCAGGCGCCGATGGCCGGCGGGCTGGTCACGCCGCGTCTGGCTTCGGCGGTATCAAATGAAGGGGCGCTCGGAAGCCTCGCTTCAGGATACGTCAGTCCGCAAGCGCTTGAAAAACAGCTTATCGAGATGAAAGAGCTGACGGACCGCTCCTTTCAAGTAAATCTTTTCGTCCCGGAAGAAAGGAAGATGCCTGAGCCGGAACTTGTTGAAAAATGGAAAGCCCGCATCCCGAGGGCCAAAGACGCCAAGCCGTTCTCTGATCTGAAAGAAGAATGGAATGATTTCGAGGAAAAAGCGGAGCTTCTGATCCGTTACGGAGTCAAAGCGTGTTCATTCACCTTCGGCCTGCCGCCGGAAGAAACGGCGGAAAAGCTGAAGAAAAGCGGTTGTTTCCTTTTCGGCACGGCGACAACGCCGGAGGAAGCGAAGGCCTTTGAAGAACGGGGGATGGACGCCGTTATCCTTCAGGGAATAGAAGCCGGCGGACATCGCGGGTCGTTTCTGCCGGTTAAAGGAGAACCGGCTCTCGGCCTTATGGCGCTGATTCCGCAGGCTAGAGACGCGCTGAATATCCCGGTGATTGCGGCAGGCGGCATTTTTGACCGCCGCGGCGTGCAGGCGGCCCGATGTTTGGGTGCGGACGGCGTTCAAGTAGGAACACCGTTTCTCCTTTGTGAAGAAAGCAGCACCTCACCGGCATATCAAAAAGCCATTGCCGAATCAAAAGGAGCCGACACGCGGCTGACCACTCTGTTTTCGGGAAAACAGGCGCGGGGAATCGTGAATCAGTTCATGAAAACATATGAGGCTGACGAGGGAAATACGCTGCCTTATCCGCTGCATAATACGCTGACAAAGCCGATGCGCGGGCACGCGGCTCAATCAGGAGACGCGGAGTATATGTCTTTATGGGCCGGCCAGTCCGCCGCGAAACTTGAAGGGCCGACAGACGTGAAAACCGTTTTGGACGGATTGTGCGAATCATAATCCAGAAATCGTGAGGTGATGGATGATGAAGATTCTTCAAATGTCCTATAAAAAAAGAGGGACTATTGAGTTTGTCTTTGAAGATTTTCCGCATTCCAAAGTCACCATGGCGCCGATTAAAGGGTATTACTTTGTCCGCGCCATTAAATGGAGCCGACGGGACAGAGCCGTCACCCGACATGATTTAGAGAAGTTTGAATGGGCTGCAAACCAAGCGCTCGGCACGACGGCTTTTTACCGGAAAAGAAAAGCATTCCGCATCCCATCGTCACAATGACAGACGATGGGATTGTTTTAATGCATGATCTGATAAAGCGCGGGTGCATCAAGCCTTGTTGCCTGGTTAAGCAGATAAGCCGGCTGCACGGCATTTTTTTTTCTTAAAGAATTCAATCTCTGAATGATTTGTTCAGCGGTCAGAATCCCGAGACCGTGGGCGAAATATTGATCATTCCCCATCACAATGACATTCTCTCCCCGCCACTGAGCCTTTGCAGGATTAAAATCAGGATTTTTAAAATATAAACAATCTCCCCGTAAAATGTGGCTGCCGGTTTCCGTGTAGATCGGCAGATGCTCATAGTGCCAGTCATACAAAGTGATATCCCGGAAACGCCGGTTAAACCGTTCTTCACCGATTGTCTTTAAGACGGCCAGATAATAAATCACAACAATGGCGGTAGCGCATTCAAATGCGTAAAACGCCCCGTGTTCAATAATGTCCCGAATCGCTTTTGAAGCGGGGATTCTGTACTTCAGCTCCAAGGCTCCTTCCGGCGTCACTCTCCAATAAGCCGTATTTCCGTATGTTTTGGCGAAAGTTGCAAATTTCACACCTGATCCGTGCAGTTCTCTTGCGGCTTCCACAATATGGCGGCGCAGCCGCACCTCGAACATCAGTTCAGCAATCGACCCGTAATCGAATTGTACGGGAGAATTGAGCAGTTCATTTATATACGGAACAAGGCTTTCTTCCGTCTGCCAGTTCGCGATGTCCTGAGGACGAAGCACTTGGCCGGATATGATAATCATCTGCGCGCCCCCCTTCTCTTTTTTTATAAGATATGCAGGAAGCTTGGGCAATGAAAATCAAGTCATAAAAAAGGAGGAAATGTTAACAAAATGTGAAGACTGAGCCGATATATAAGGTATCACACTTGAGGGAGCAGCTTAATATGAAAAAATTCATTAATTGGTGCACAAAGGCATCGATTTCACGTAAATTAATCATTTCATTTATCGTGATCTTAATCATACCGATTCTCGTGTTAGAATTCAGTTCATACCATACGGCGAGCAATTCGCTGGATGATCAGATTTCAGGCAACGCGAAAAATAACATCGAATCTTTTAACACAACGATTACAAATGATATCGGCGCAAAAGCAAAGGCAATTGAATTTTTCAGTGAAACGTTAAAAGGGTCATCCTTCTCAAAGAAAAACATGTCTGCTCTTGAAGAAAAGTTCGGGCAATACACGTCTATTCATAAGGACGTAGCCCGCATTTACGGAGGAACGGAAGACGGCAGCTACGCACAGGCGCCGAAGGAGAATACTCCGGCCGATTACGATCCGAGAACACGCACTTGGTATAAAGACGCTGTGAAGGCTGGCGGCACGCTCGTTGTCACCGACCCTTACACCGCGGCAAGCGACGGCAGCATGGTCGTTACCGTGGCAAAGCAGATGCAGGACGGAACAGGCGTAGTGGCCATGGATATTACGATTGACCAGCTGCTGAAGCAAATGCAGGGAATCAAAATCGGGCAAAAAGGATTCGTGTTTATCACGTCCAAAAATAAAACCTATGTCGCGCATAAAGACCACAAACCGGGCGACAAAGTTTCAACCCCGTGGCTGAATGAGGTATACAGCAAAGACAGCGGCATTATTTCATACAAGCTCGATGATCAAAATAAAAAAATGGCGTTTACGACAAATAAACTGACCGGATGGAAAATAGAGGGGAGCATGGAGCTCACCGAAATTAAAGACGCCTCACAACCGGTGCTGACGATGGGAATGATCGTCCTTGCAGCATCCATTATCATCGGGGGAATTTTAATTCTGTTGATTGTCAGATCCATTACGTCACCGCTGAAACGGCTTGTCCGCTCTTCTAAACAAATCAGCGGCGGAGACTTGACTGAAACCATTGATATCCGCTCGAAAGATGAATTGGGCGAACTCGGCGCGAGCTTTAATGAAATGGGAGAATCTCTGCGCGGACTGATCAGCGCGATCCAAAACTCTGTCGACAATGTGGCCGCGTCATCAGAAGAGCTGACTGCTTCAGCTTCGCAGACAAGCAAAGCGACGGAACATATTACGATGGCGATTGAGCAGTTTTCAAACGGAAACGAAGAGCAAAGCGAAAAAGTCGATTCAAGCTCAGCCAAGCTGAATCATATAAATGACGGACTCGCCGCCGTTTCCCGCACATCATCATCCATTACGGAAGCATCTAAACAATCGAAGGAAGCTGCCGGCACAGGGGAAGAATATGTGCAGCAAACCGTCGGGCAGATGAATCTCATCAATCAATCGGTCCAGCAGGCGGAAGCGGTTGTAAAAGGCCTTGAGGCCAAATCAAAAGACATCACTCATATTTTAAGAGTCATCAACGGCATTGCCGATCAGACAAACCTGCTTGCTTTAAATGCAGCCATTGAAGCGGCAAGAGCCGGTGAATACGGGCGGGGCTTCTCAGTGGTAGCCGAAGAAGTGCGCAAGCTTGCCGTCCAATCCGCCGGTTCTGCCAAAGAGATTGAAAAACTCATTCAGGAAATCACGGCTGAGATTAATACATCACTTCACATGTTCACATCCGTTAATGAAGAAGTTCAATCAGGACTTGCCGTGACGGACCGCACGAAAGAAAGCTTCCAGAATATCTTCGGCATGACAAACGATATCGCCGAGAAGCTTCAATCGATGAACGGCACGGTTGAACAGCTGTCAGACAGCTCCCAGCACGTTTCAGCCGCAGTGACGGATATTGCGGACGTATCTAGGGAAAGCGCAGCAAGCATTCAGGATATTGCCGCATCCGCAGAAGAACAGCTTGCATCAATGGAAGAAATCAGCACATCCGCCGATACTTTGGCGCAAATGGCCGAAGAACTGCGGGAATTAACGAAACAATTTAAAATCAACTAGTAAAAAAGGACGCTTTCCGGAGGGAAGGCGTCCTTTTTTATAGTGACAGCCGGATAATTGAATAAAAAGTCTTGCATACAAAGGGAGTACATAGAACTATTTTTCATTTATGACTTAATTTTCAATGTAATAAAAAGGGAGTTGGCCGATATAAACAGTAAATGATTGAAAGAGGTTTACAAAATTGAAAAAAACAGCAAAAAAAATCGCCAGAAAATCAATAGCCAAAAAACTGATCATTTCATTTTTACTGATCTTAATCATTCCGGTAGCAGTATTGGCTGCCGGCGCCTACCGTTCGGCGGCTTCATCCGTTGAAAAGCAAATGATGGAAAGCGCCGAAGGAAATGTGCAAATCTTAAACAATATGATTGATGACCGGATCGGAATGTTTACAAAAAGCTCAGCATATTTCAGCGAATGGGCGACAAGCGCTAAATTTAAAGAAAAAAACCAAACGGAAATGCAAGAAAGGTTCAAACAGTTTATTGAAAGCAATGATAAAGCATCCGCCGTATTTTCAAGCAGCAAGGAAGGAACGTTTACCCGTTATCCGCATGCCGATATGCCGGCCGATTTCAATCCGCTTGAAAGAAGCTGGTATCAGGAAGCTATGGAGAATAAAGGCCAAACCATCATCACAGACCCTTATGAGTCCATCTCAAACAAAAAGATGGTTGTCACCATGGCCCGCGCGGCGCAAGACGGATCAGGCGTCGTCGCCATTGATATAAAAATCGACGATCTCATCACGATGACAAAAGAAGTGAACATCGGAAAAGAAGGATACGCCTTTATCCTCAGCAAAAATAAAAAAGCCGTTGCCTACAGTGATGAAAAAGCCGGCGCGGCGGTATCGGGAAAATGGGTTGATACATTATTCAGCGGGCAAAAAGGCGACTTTGAATATACGCTGAACGGGAAAGCGAAAAAAATGGCGTACGTGACCAATGAAGCGACGGGCTGGAAGATCAGCGGAACCATGTCCGTGGAAGAAATCAAGGATGCGGCAAGACCGGTTCTGACTCTGGCCGTTATCATATTGGCGATAGCCATTGCCGCAGGGATGATTTTCATTTATTTTGTCATCCGCTCAATTACCAAACCGTTAAAACGTCTCGTAGCTTCAGCGGAAAAAATCAGCGGCGGAGATCTGACGGAAACCATTGATGTCAGCTCTAAAGATGAGCTGGGCGTGCTCGGTAAAAGTTTTAATCATATGACAGATTCACTCCGTTCGCTTATTCAGGGAATTCAGGACTCTGTTGAACATGTCGCTTCTTCCTCAGAGGAGCTGACGGCTTCGGCTGAGCAGACGAGCAAAGCAACGGAACATATCACCCTTGCGATTGAACAGTTTTCTAATGGAACGGAAGACCAAAGTGAGAGTATTGATAAAGCGACAGCCCAAGTGAATGAGATGAAAGACGGGCTCAGTGATCTGGCGGAAGCGGCAGCCGTGGTGACGGAAACGTCAATTGAATCGGCGGAGATATCCGGCGCCGGTGAGCGGCTTGTCAAGAAAACAGCCGGCCAGATGGGCGCCATTGACCAATCCGTAAGTAAAGCGGAGCAAGTCGTACAAGGGCTTGAACTCAAATCGCAGGACATCACCAGCATTTTGCGCGTCATTAACGGCATTGCCGATCAAACGAATCTCCTTGCTTTAAATGCAGCCATTGAAGCGGCAAGAGCGGGAGAATACGGACGCGGTTTTTCAGTCGTTGCCGAAGAAGTGAGAAAGCTTGCCGTCCAATCCGCCGATTCAGCGAAAGAAATCGAATCCTTAATTCATGAAATCGTCAAAGAAATTCATACTTCGCTCGGAATGCTGGAATCCGTCAATCACGAGGTGAAAAGCGGACTTCAATTAACGGACGAAACGGAAAAAAGCTTCCGGGACATTTCCGTTAAAACAAATCAGATTGCCGGTGAACTGCAAAATATGAATGCAACCGTGGAACAGCTTTCTGCCGGGTCTCAGGAAGTATCAAACGCTTCAGAGGATATCGCGGCCGTCTCCAGACAAAGCGCGGCCGGCATTCAGGACATCGCGGCTTCAGCTGAAGAGCAGCTTGCGTCCATGGAGGAAATCAGTTCCTCCGCCGTCACGCTGGAAAAAATGGCGGAAGAATTACGCGAACTGACAAAGCGTTTTAAGATAAACTCTTAATTAAGTCTAAAAGACTAATTTTAAGATAGGTAAAAAGTATGTTTCGTTATATTTCTTCTTTTTGGATGTGTATAATTACCCATAATTGCCGATATGAAGGGTAAACACGCAAGAGGAGATATAGCAGATGAAAAAAATTGTGCAAATCATCAAGCAGAGATCGCTTACAAGAAAACTGCTCATTTCTTTTTTGGCCATACTCATTCTTCCTATTTCAACGCTGGCTTTTATCGCCTATCAATCGGCGGTAAGCACGCTTGACAGGCAGATGATGGGAAGCGCACTAGATAATGTGCAGCAGATTAACGATATGATCAACACAAGCATCAGCCAAAAGGAAGACGGAACGGCATATTTCAGCGACTGGCTCACAAAGGATCGGTACAAGCCGAAAAACCAATCGCAAATTACCGATAAATTCACAGAGTACATGAAGATCAATAAAGACGTGGAATCCATTTATACGAGTGACACGGAAGGACATTTCACACGGTATCCGGATCTGCAGATGCCTAAAGGATATAATCCGCTTGAAAGAGACTGGTATAAAAAGGCCGTGGAAAATAAGGGGAAAGTTGTTGTAACAGATCCTTACCGCACGGCTTCCACCAATACGATGGTCGTGACGGTCGTTCAGCAGACGAAAGACGGCTCAGGAGTCGTCGCCATCAATATGAAAATCGATGAGCTTCTGAAAACGACAAAGAAAGTGAACATCGGAAAATCAGGCTACGCTTTTATCCTGACGAAAGACAAAAAAGTGGTCGCCCACCCGAACCGCACGTCAGGCACAGTATTAAACGGGGAGTGGGCTGAACAGCTGTTCACCAGCAAAAAAGGTGATTTTCAATACAAATACGACGGCCAGGAAAAGAAAATGGCTTATGATACAAACGGGCTGACAGGCTGGAAGATTACCGGAACGATGTATCTGGACGAAATTCATGAAGCGGCCCTGCCGATCCTTCATCTGTCCCTGCTCGTTCTCGTATTAGCGATTGTGATCGGAACCATCGTCATGGTGCTAATTATCCGTTCAATCACAAAACCGCTCAAGCAGCTTGTGACATCATCGAAACAGATCAGTGAAGGCGACTTAACAGAAACGATCGAGATTCAGTCAAAAGATGAATTAGGCGAGCTTGGCAAAAGCTTTAACAATATGGCCGCTTCGCTCAGGTCTCTCATCCATGCCATCCAGGATTCCGTGAATAACGTCGCATCTTCCTCAGAGGAGCTGACGGCTTCAGCGGAGCAGACAAGCAAGGCAACCGAACATATCACACTGGCGATCGAACAATTTTCTAACGGAAATGAAAGCCAAAGTGAAAACATTGAAAGCGCGGCGGAACATATTTACCAAATGAACAGCGGGCTTAAAGATATGGCGAAAGCATCTGCCGTCATTACCGAATCCTCCGCCACATCAGCGGAAGTCGCCAATTCAGGCGGAAAGCTCGTCCACCAGACGGTCGGCCAAATGAACGTCATTGACCGGTCAGTGAAAGAAGCTGAACAAGTGGTGCGCGGACTTGAAACAAAATCAAAAGACATTACAAACATTCTCCGTGTCATTAACGGAATCGCTGACCAGACAAACCTTCTTGCGCTGAACGCGGCAATTGAAGCCGCACGTGCGGGTGAATACGGGCGGGGCTTCTCAGTCGTCGCCGAAGAGGTCAGAAAACTTGCGGTCCAGTCTGCCGATTCAGCGAAAGAAATCGAAAGCTTAATCATAGAAATCGTCAACGAAATCAATACATCTCTCGGCATGTTCCAATCCGTCAACAAAGAGGTGGAGAGCGGACTGGATATTACGAATCAGACCGAAACGAGCTTCAAACGGATTTCTGAAATGACGAACCAGATCGCCGGAGAAATTCAAAATATGAATGCGACGGTAGAACAGCTGACAGCAGGCTCTCAGCAGATTTCAGGAGCTTCTGAGCAAATCGCGTCCATCGCAAAAGAAAGCTCCGCCAGCATTCAGGATATTGCGGCCTCCGCCGAAGAACAGCTGGCTTCAATGGAAGAAATCAGTTCGTCTTCGGAAACGTTATCCCAAATGGCGGAAGAATTACGTGATATGACGAAACGATTTAAAATAGATTAATAGGTCATAGAACACCCAAATGTGCTGTTTGGGTGTTTTTTTTAGTTTTTTTAATAAATCTTTTGTCCTATCTGACGATATTAGATTTAGCTTTTCAAAGAAGGAGACTGAAAAAATGAAACAACTGATACATTGGATCAAACAGCCATCCATCAGCAAGCCGCTGATCGCGGCATTTTTAGCCGTATTGGTGCTTCCGGTCGGCATACTCGCCTACTTCAGCTACCAAACGGCGGGGAGTACATTAGAAAGCGAACTGACCCACAGCGCCCAGGGAAATGTCAGCGAACTGAACAGCGTGCTGGAAAACATGCTCGAAGGCAAGCTGAAAGCGATTGACTACTACAGCGAATCAATCACTAAGGAAAAACTGAACACAAAAAATAAATCGGTACTGCTCGACAATATGAAGCAGTATGTCACCGTAAATGACGATGTCGCGTCAATTTACGCCGCGTCTCGCGACAAAGCGTTCGTGAAATATCCGTCCGTTGATATGCCGTCCGATTATAATCCGCTCACGCGCGAGTGGTACACAAAAGCGGTTGAAAAAAGCGGACAGCCGGTGTTTACCGAGCCTTATAAAGACGCTGCAACCGGACAGACGGTCGTTACGATTGCCCAGCAGACAAAAGACGGATCAGGCGTTGTGGCGCTTGATATTAATCTGGGCGACCTGCTGAACGCTTCCGAACGTGTGCAGATCGGTCATAAAGGATTTGCCTTCATTACAACGGGAGATAAAAAATACATCGCCCATCCGACTATAAAAGCGGGAACGGAGGGCTCCGGAGAGTGGATGAAAGAAGTATTTTCCAAATCAAGCGGATCGTTTGAATACATGTTTGAAGGACAGCAGAAGAAAATGGCCTTCACGACAAACAAACTGACGGGCTGGAAAATCGCCGGCACATTTTTTGTCAGTGAGATCCATGACGCAGCCTCGCCTGTCATGAAAATGGCGCTGATCATCCTGGCGGTTTCTCTTATCGTCGGCGGTATTTTAATCTTTTTTATCATTCGCTCGATTGCAAAACCGCTCAAAAAACTTGTTTCAACATCAGCTAAAATCAGTGACGGCGATTTAACGGAAGTCATTGACATCAAGTCAAAAAATGAATTCGGGCAGCTCAGCCAAAGCTTCAATGAGATGTCGGCATCACTCCGGTCTGTCATCGGCGTCATCCAATCATCCGTCGAACATGTCGCTTCTTCATCCGAAGAGCTGACGGCATCCGCCGGACAGACAAGCAAGGCGACAGAGCATATTACACTGGCGATTGAACAATTCTCAAACGGAAACGAATCACAAAGCGAGAAATTGGGAGAAAGTGCTGATCATCTTTCCCAAATGAATGCCGGCATTGCCGAGACGGCGAATGTATCGGCGGAAATCACTGAATCCGCCATCCAAACCTCTGAAACGGCCGGAAGCGGAGAAGAATTAGTGGCGAAAACGGTAGGCCAGATGAAAACAATTGATCGTTCCGTACAGCAGGCGGAAGCGGTCGTAAAAGGGCTGGAAACGAAGTCGCACGACATTAAGAGCATTCTCAACGTCATTAACGGCATTGCCGATCAAACAAATCTGCTTGCCTTAAACGCTGCCATTGAAGCAGCCAGAGCAGGCGAATACGGGCGGGGCTTCTCCGTCGTTGCGGAAGAAGTGAGAAAGCTTGCCGTACAATCAGCCGGCTCCGCGAAGGAAATCGAAACGCTGATTCAGGAAATCGTCAAAGAAATCGCCACATCGCTTTCCGTATTCCAAGCGGTGAATCAAGATGTGAAGGAAGGCCTCGATATTACGGATCAAACGGCCGAAAGCTTCAAAAAAATCTCAGAAATGACGACTCAGATTTCAGGCGCCTTGCAGCATATGAACGGAACGCTTGAGAAGCTTGCAGCCGGGTCGCAAAATGTGACAAACGCGGTGGAGGACATTACCTCAGTCGCCAAAGAAGGGTCCGCCGGCATTCAAGACATCGCCGCCTCAGCTGAAGAGCAGCTGGCCTCCATGGAAGAAATCAGTTCATCCGCCGAAACGCTTGCGCATATGGCTGAAGAACTGCAGCAGGTCACACGGAAATTTACGATTCAGTCTGAAGACGAAGAACAGCTGTAGCGAGCTGTTTCTTTTCCTCATCTGAAAAAAGCGATACACTAATATAAAAGAAGGGAGTGGCAGTGATGAGATTAGAAGGTAAAAAAGTCATAGCGCTTGTCAGTGACGATTTTGAAGACTTAGAGCTTTGGTATCCCGTCTACCGGCTGAGAGAGGAAGGCGCGATCGTTCATTTAATAGGAGAAGAAGCGGGCCGTTCATACAAAGGAAAATACGGCGTGCCCGCGACGGCGGATTACGATTTTAAGAGCCTGATTATTCAGGAGTATGACGCCGTGCTCGTGCCCGGCGGCTGGGCTCCTGACAAACTGCGAAGATATCCCGAAGTTTTGGACATCATCCGTACGATGAACGAGCAGAAAAAGCCGATCGGCCAGATCTGCCATGCGGGCTGGGTGCTCATATCTGCCGGAATTCTCGCAGGAAAAAAAGTAACGAGCACGCCCGGCATCAAAGACGACATGACAAATGCAGGGGCACAGTGGCTGGATGAAGCTGTCGTAACTGACGGCCACATTGTATCAAGCCGCCGCCCGCCCGACCTTCCGCAGTATGCAAAAGCGTTTGCTGACCTGTTAGCGTCCAAATAAAAAACATCCGCCCGAATCAGGGCGGATGTTTTTAGTTTTGATCGGCGGGAAAGACAATTCCTATTTGTTTTCTCGCTTCTTCCATAATGCTTGCCGTAATGAAAGAACGTTCAAATGTATTTTCGGAAGACTCCCGCTGTCCGTTTCGAAGAAGATTGATGAATTCAGCCGTTTCGTAGTACATCGATGGTTTCAGATCAGGGACTGAAATGTCTTCCGTCCGGCCGTCACGATAGCGGATTTCCGCCCGTTCCGGTCCGTGAATGCTGTCCAGAACGATCGTGCCGTCTTCACCCTGAATTTCCGCCGGGGCAAACGAATTTGAGATTTTCGAATGCATCAGCACCGCTTCAAATCCGTCGTATGACAGAATGACCGTACCTTCGCCGTCAACGCCGGATGCTAGTTTATGACCGGTCGCAATGACGTTTTTCGGTTTGCCGAACAGGACGACGGCCGGATAAATGCAGTACACGCCGATGTCCATTAACGAACCGTTCGATAATTCAGGCTTAAACGCGTTTAGCACCGTACCGTTTTTATATGCATCATATCGTGATGAATATTGGCAGTAGCTTGCCGTGAATCTCCTGACGGGTCCGATTTTATGTAAGTGGTTTTGAAGCATGCTGAAGTTCGGCAGGAACGTTGTTTTCATGGCTTCCATCAAGAGAACGCCGTTCGTTTTGGCTGCGTGAATCATTTCATCCGTTTCCCTTGCGTTAGACGCAAACGGTTTTTCGCACAGTACATGCTTGCCGTGTTCCATAAAAAGGACCGCCTGCTCTTTGTGAAATGCATTCGGGCTGGCGAGATACACCGCGTCATAAGCTTTGCTTTCCGCCATTTCTTTCAGGCTGGTGAAATAATGAGCAGCGCCGTGTTTGCCGGCGAATTCCGCCGCGCGTTCCTCAGTTCTGGAATAAACCGCCGTTAATTGAAAATCATCAATAGCAGAAGCCGCCTCCAGAAATCGTTCTGTAATCCAATTCGTTCCGACTGTTGCAAATCGAATCATTGCTATCGCTCCTTCTATGTATTGGCTTACATTATAGCTTTTTTTCTGAGAAACATAAATGGAAAAAAGGCTGCCGGCTAAAGGGATAGGAAAAATTCCCATAGAGACCGGTTATTATTTTTCATTACAGGAACGATAGTGTACAATTTAAGTAAAATACATATGATGGAGGAACAATAGTGGAAACATTGCAAACATGGGGCGGCAGATTTAAACAGTTTTTCTTAGACAATAAATTTGTCTTGTTTTTGCTTGTATTGCTGCTCATCGGTCTCAATATCCTTGTCTTTATGAAGACATCATTTATTTTCACACCTATTATCGTCCTGCTCAAAACGATTGCGCTCCCCGTCATTTTGACAGGAATTGTTTATTATCTGCTTAATCCGATCGTAGATATATTGGAAAAAATAAGAGTGAAAAGAGTCTATTCCATCCTGCTCCTTTACCTCATTATTATAGGGCTGATTACGATTACGGTCGTTTCAATTATTCCGTTTTTAAAGGAACAGATCATGAGCCTGATCGACAATCTGCCGAAATATGTGGACATCGTTGAAGATCAGACGAAAAGCCTGATCGGAAGCGATTTTGTAAATCAGGCGCAAAAGACGATGAATATCAACATTTCCGATCTTGCTAATAAAGTATCGGCGCAGGCGGCGACAATTGCAAACAGCACATTTACCGGAGTCGGGAATTTTATCGGCGCGCTGACGGAAGTGATTATTTCAATTGTGACCGTGCCGTTTATTCTGTTCTATTTGCTGAAAGACGGCAAAAAACTGCCGATTTATATCTTAAAGTTTGTGCCCACCCGTCTGAAAGAACAAACGTATACGATGCTTAGTGAAATGAACCACAGATTAAGTTCCTATATCAGAGGACAGGTCATCGTCAGCTTCTGCATCGGGTTTTTATTATTTATCGGCTATCTGATTATCGGACTTGATTATGCGTCACTGCTTGCGGTCATTGCCGCTTGTACGAGCGTTGTTCCGTATTTAGGGCCGACCATTGCCATCACGCCGGCGATTATTATCGCGTTGGTCACTTCGCCCCTTATGCTGCTGAAGCTTGCGATTGTATGGACCGTTGTCCAGCTCGTGGAAGGGAAATTAATTTCGCCGCAGATCATGGGGAAAAATCTTCACATTCACCCGATTACCATCATCTTTGTTCTTTTAACCGCCGGAAAGCTGTTCGGGGTTGTCGGCATTATTTTAGCCATCCCGGGGTATGCGGTCATCAAAGTGGTCACGACCCATCTGTTTGATTGGTTCAAAATGCGTTCGCATTTATATGAAGAAGAAAAAAATGATGCTGTATCGAAGTCATAAAATCGGAACGGACATGATATTTATTATAAGACAGGCTTTCCTTCAGAGGAGAGCTTCTCTTTTGTAAATGATGAATGAAGGGAAGAATGGGATGACACTATGGGAGATGTTCACAGCAGCCGTTTTGGGAATCGTGGAAGGGCTGACGGAGTACGCGCCGGTTTCTTCCACGGGACATATGATCATAGCGGATGACATCTGGCTGAAATCCGGAAGCCTGATGAATCCGGAAGCCGCCAATTCCTTCAAAGTGGTGATTCAGCTCGGTTCGATTCTGGCGGTAGCCATTGTGTTTAAAGATCGGATATTACATTTACTCGGCCTCAAAAAAAACGTCGCGCGCGATCAGCAGAAGGGATACAGGCTGACCATCGCGCAAATCGCCGTCGGTCTTGTTCCGGCGGCGGTGCTCGGCTTTTTATTTGAGGATTTCATTGACCGCTATTTATTCTCCGTCAGAACGGTCGCTTACGGATTAATTGCCGGAGCCGTGCTTATGCTTATAGCGGACTGGATCAATAAAAGGAAAGAAACGATCGATACGGTAGACAGAATCACCTACAAACAGGCTTTCTGTGTCGGATTATTCCAGTGTCTCGCCTTATGGCCCGGATTTTCCCGCTCAGGCTCAACGATTGCCGGAGGTGTCATTGTCGGCTTGAATCACCGGGCAGCCGCAGACTTCACATTTATTATGGCCATTCCGATCATGGCGGGCGCAAGCCTTCTGAAGCTGGTGAAATACTGGAGCAGTCTTTCTTATGACATGATTCCGTTTTTTCTTGTCGGCTTTATCTGCGCCTTTGTCGTCGCCCTCTTAGTCGTCAAGTTTTTTCTTCGGCTTATTAACCGGATTAAGCTTGTCCCCTTCGCCATTTACCGTGTCATCCTCGGCATCATTTTAATCATGCTCGTGCGATAAACGAAGAGGCCCCCGGAGGGTCTTCTTTTTATGTTCGAAAAACGTCTCAGGAAAATATGAGCAAACTGAATTTTCTGCTTGAAATTCAAAGAAGACTCGTCTATAATAAAACATGACGTTACAGCACGGGGCCATAGCTCAGCTGGGAGAGCGCTACGCTGGCAGCGTAGAGGTCAGGGGTTCGAGCCCCCTTGGCTCCATACCTTTAAACCCTTATTCTATAAATAAGGGTTTTTTTGTTTTTTTCATCTTCTGCGGCAGCCTCTATGTTCTGCTTCATTTCTAACAATTCAAAATAAAGGAAAGAGAGAAAATGAAAAAGAAAATCTATCTTATATTATCTCTGTCAGCGGCACTGGCACTTCTTTTAACAGCGCTCCCGGCTCTTTCTCCCGTCGTCTTCACGTCTGCTTCAGAAAAAGGAGCCATCAGGCATGACATTTATAAAAAAGGATATCCGTATCAAAGCTACTTTGCGATTCTTCGAAAAGAAGAAGGCGGCGGAGAGGCCGGGAACCTTTATTATGTAAATTGGTTCAATTGGAAAGATGAAACCGGACAGACGCCGCACGTATGTTATTCAAAAAAATCGTCCGAAGGCGAGTACAAAGTAAGCTGCGGAACCGGACCGTGATGATCAAGAGCCCCTCTTCAATGAGGGGCTCTTTCTGTCAATGCCGCTCTGGCTCTCCGTTTAATATCCCCAATATAACGGCGTATCATAATGCCGATACGGATCATTCGGATAATGCGTATTTGGCTGATAAGGCTTATTCATATCATGAATACCCGTGTTTTCAGACTGTCCGCAGTATTTATCGGGACCTATCACAGTTGATTGCCGGATCGGTGAAACGGCTTTTTCCCACTCATGCTCATTCAGACAGTACGTATGCGCCATGATCTCAGGCGGCGTCAGACGGAGAATATCCGAGCCGTATATCACTTCAGGCGAAGGGGCGTCAAATATGGCCAAAAGGTGGGTTTTGTCTGAAGTGGCGACTTCATAATGCCACCACCCCTGCGGAACATTCGCTACTTGTCCTGAAGAGATCGGATAATTCCGTATTTTCTGCGTGAACGGATTCAGCATCGACACCACCGCGGAACCCGAAATACAGTACACCAATTCAGCGGCGTTTTGATGGGTATGCGGTTCAATCACATTTGTTTTGCTCAGAAAGATATCTAATAATGAAATATTTTCAAGCGTGTTTAACTGTTTAATCCCTAATACATTGATAAAGTTCCGAGCATCTTTCGTAAAAAAACGGCTCTCATTCACATCATAAGTGAACTGTGTATTCGGAGACGTGTAATCGATATTGGAAACCATGCACTCCCCCGCTTTCATCTTTAAACGTATATTCCCAAATATATGTGTCCCTGTTTCACCGGGTGATAAAAAAAGGAGGTGAAATCCATAAATTCCAAATCCAACACAATATTGTGACGACTTTTTTAAAGATTCATTTTCAATATATCTTTTATTCGAAATATCTCTTACTATAAAGATATATTGAAAATACATCTTTAGAAGGGTTGAGGATTAACATGCTGGATGAGAGAACAATAGACATCATCAAAAGCACAGTACCCGTATTGAAAACACATGGAGAAAACATCACCGGACGCTTTTATAACCTGATGTTTCAAGATCATCCCGAACTGTTAAATATGTTTAACCAAACGAACCAAAAGAAACAGACTCAGCGCGCAGCATTGGCAAATGCAGTCATTGCGGCTGCGGCGAATATTGATCAAATAGAACAAATCATTCCGGCGGTCAGACAGATCGGCCATAAACACACAAGCATCGGTGTAAAACCGGAACATTATCCGATTGTCGGAAAGTATCTGCTTCTGGCAATTAAGGATGTGCTGCAGGATGCCGCAACTCCTGAGATTATGCAGGCATGGGAAAAAGCTTACGGTGTTATTGCGGAGGCTTTCATCGGCATTGAAAAAGACATGTACAATGAAGCCGGATGGCAGGGGTATAAAGAATTTACGGTTATACAGAAAACGAAAGAAAGCAAAGATATCACATCATTTTATATCAAACCGAGTGACGGCTCTTCGCTTCCTGGATTTGAAGCGGGACAATATATCAGCATTAAAGTGCTGATTGCGGATTCTCCTTATACGCACATTCGCCAGTACAGCCTGTCTGATGCTTCTCAAAAAGGGGCATATCGGATTTCTGTGAAAAAGGACGGAGTGGTTTCTTCTCATCTCCACAATGAAGTTCAAGAGGGAGATAAACTTGAAGTCAGCGCACCCGCTGGGGATTTCAAGCTGTCTTCTTCCGAAAAACCGGTTGTTCTTATCAGTGCCGGTTCCGGAATCACGCCGATGATGAGCATGCTGAAAACAGCCGCCGAAAAACAGCCGGAGCGTGCCGTTACTTTTATTCATGCCGCGAAAAACGGAGTGTACGCCGCGTTCCGCAAAGAGGCTGAACAAGCTGCGGAGAATCATCCGAATATTAACGTCATTTATGTATACAGTGAACCGGCAGAACAAGACCGCTCAGGAGACAAGCCTTTTCACAGGGGCAGGATTGATCAAACCTTTCTGGAGCAGCTTCATCTGAATCAAGATGCTGAATTTTACTTGTGCGGATCAGCACAGTTTATGACGGAAATGAAAGACATGATTCTTGCTCTCGGGTTTGACACTGATTCCATTCAATATGAATTGTTCGGCCCTCAGCTGAGCATGGCATAACAAAAAAGACTCCTCAAAGAGGAGTCTTTTTTATTTGCACAATGTGTTCTTTCTCCGTCTTTTTCCCTATTTTATTGAAATTTTCATCAATGACCAGTAAAATTATAAATCTAGTGATTCCGGAATTAAAGGAAGGTTGATATGAAAAAGAAAGCAAAGACCAAAAGGGTGCTTGGGTGCCTTTTTGCTGTATCTCTTATATTCGGATTATTTCTGGTATCAATGGTGTTTTCGAAATTCATAGTGACGGAAGAAAAACCGCCTGAAGAGGTGGACGAGCAGCAGGTCTTTATTGACAGCCTTTCGGGGCATGCTCAAATTTTATATGAGAAATATCATGTCCTTCCGAGCATCACCCTCGCACAGGCCATTCTCGAATCGGACTGGGGGAACAGTGAGCTTGCGGGGAAAGCGCGCAACCTGTTCGGTGTAAAAGGTGATTATAAAGGAAAACACGTCACGATGAAAACGGATGAATTTGAAAAAGGAAAACGAAAAACGATTCGGGCAAAATTCCGTAAATACAGCACGTTTTTTGAATCAATGGATGACCATGCCAAATTATTTGTCAACGGAACGTCTTGGAATAAAAAGAAGTATAAGCCTGTCATTGAAGCGGACAATTATAAAACTGCGGCGGCTGCCCTTCAAAAATCCGGTTACGCCACAGACCCCGGCTATGCTGAAAAAATTAAAGATGTCATAGAAACCTATAACCTGAATGAATATGACAAAATCAATGCCTCTCTTAAAGCAGTTGATATGAAAGGCGCCATCAAAGACCACGCCATTGAAGACGTGTGGTCCAAGCCGTCAAAAGAGCGGCATTCTATTAAACTGGCATCGGCGCAAAAGTTTACCGGCGAGCTTATTAAAGTCGTATCTGAAAAGCAAAACGGAGAATCCGTCTGGTACCAAATCCAAGTGAAAGATGAGCTGATCGGCTGGGTTGACCAAACCGCCGTCCAGTTAAGTGAAGAAACATAAGCATCAAAAAAAGCCGGCAGCCCGCCGGCTTTTTTACATTCCTTCAGTTTCAAACCTTTTAATATCACGTTTATGCCCCATCAGCACAAGGCAGTCACATTCATGAATGACAGTCTCCGGAGAAGGGGACAGCTGAATGTCGCCGTTATGTTTCAAGGCGAGAATGGTGCAGCCGAATCTGGCCCGGACGCCGAGATCAAGAATGGATTTTAAATGCAGCTTTTTCGTGGCTGAAAGCTCCACGATGCTGTATTCATCTGACAAATCAATATAATTTAAGACGTTTTCATCCGAAAGGCTTTGCGCAATCCGCACGCCCATATCCTTTTCGGGATGGATAATACGATCAGCACCGATCTTTTCAAGCACTTTGTGATGATAATAGTTTTGCGCTTTCACCCAAATATTAGGGATGTTCAGCTCCTTCAATAACAGCGTCGTCAGCGTGCTTGCCTGAATGTTGGCGCCGATTGCTACGATGACATATTCAAAATTTCTGATGCCGAGCGACTGAAGCTCGCTTTCTTCCGTTGAATTTGCCCGCACAGCATGCGTGGCATAAGAGGAGTATGCGTTGACCCGCTCTTCGCTGATATCGACCGCAAGCACCTCATGCCCCATTTTAAAAAGCTCTTTACAGATGCTTCCGCCGAAACGGCCGAGTCCGATGACGGCAAATTGTTTATTTTTGATTTTTCCCAATCCTCATAACTCCTTAAGAAACTGTTTTCGTCACTCCAAATACAACAAACAAGAATGTACTCCTGTTTCAAGGGTTTGTCAATGCGAGGGCCGGAAGAAAGAAAACAGCACAAAAAAAGACCGGCTGACAAGCGATGGGCTTGTGCCGGTCCGTTTTTCGCAATTATTTGCAGTTGCAAGGCTGTGTCGGCGGTGTGCTGCGTTTTTGAACAACAATTGTGTCCTCAGCATAGAATTTAGAGCCGATGCTTAATGATTTATTTTCTGCACGGAACTTATATGTACCTGCAGCAGGCAATGTTTTATTATTAAGAGAAAGTTTAAATTCCGCTGCGCCGAGCAAATCAATGTTTAACGGAAGTCTGACTGTTTTGCCGTTATTCAGAATCTGTCTTTCACGCAAAGCGTGTCCGTTGACTGTATCTTTTGTTGTAGCCGCAAATCCGCTAGGAAGGGTAAATTCCATAACGCCTAAGCTCAGGATCGTGTTCGGACGGTACGTCAATTCGATATCAGAAAATGACCATTCCTGCTGGCTGGCACCTGTATATTTTGCAAATAAGGTAGCAGTCGCTTTCGTGGACATTTCCGGCTCGTGAACGGTTGAGCCTGACTCAGCGGCGAATGACGCTGTCGGCAGAGAAAGAAGCAAAACCAGGCCGAATAAACTTGCCATGACAGTTGAGAAAAATTTCTGTTTCATTTTCATAAATCCCCCTAAAAAAAAATTTGCTGATTGTTCTTAAAAAAGAACGACCATACCTATAAAAATTTACCATCAATTTTAATGGAAGTAAATGGGGTTATGTTCCTATATTTTCTCAAAAATAATCAAATCACGACAAAAAACGCCTGATTTTGATTCAGGCGTTTTTTTCGTCCGTTTCTATCGGAATAAATTTAAAAATCTCCCCGCTCTGAACCGAGTCAGCGAGACGCTTCAGCCAATGATAATAAGCTTTCGAACTTTCAAGCTGATCATATAACTGCCGCGCTTCTTCCTGTAATTCCGTGTTGCCTTCCTCGGCCAGCAAAACGGACTGCAAATCCGCCTGGGCCTGTTCGATGGCGGACAAATTCACCTGAACTTCACGATCCCATTTCGGCGGGAAGAAATTCGTGAAAAACGTAAAGAAATCTTTTTCCGCTACAAACGTATGCTTCCGTGTGCCGCGGTGAAAGGTTTTTTTGACCACATTTAAATCCTGCAGCTTTTTTACGCCTGTGCTCATACTCGGTTTGCTCATCTGCAGTTCCTCACGCATTTCGTCAAGCGTCATTTCATCCCTCATATACATTGTTCCGTATAAAATCCCGACACTTCGAGTGATTCCGTAAAGATCCATCGTCTCTGCAATGGAATCAATGACAAGATCCCTGGCTTGTTCTATAGCTGCGAATTCTGGATTCTCATCCATACTGTCCCTCTTTTCCTCTTGAAGTTTAAATTTGTTAAGTCATTTCTTTATGTTCTTAATCTTAACGAATCATGACAAAATGTCAAAATCTAAACGGACTGACCGGGTTTTGACAGGCAAAAAAACATATGTTAAATTAATATTGTTAAAAACATTAAATTTTTATTTAACAAACTTACTTTTCGGTAAGGAGGACTTTTATGAGCAAAACGCTTTATATCGGCGGCGAATGGATCAGTGCAGAAAAAAAACAGACCCGCCGTATCATTAATCCATTTAATCAAGAAGAAATTGCAACGGTATGCGAAGGAGACCGGAACGATGCGGTGAAAGCCATCGCCGCAGCCAGAAAAGCATTTGATGAAGGGGAGTGGCCGGTGCTTTCCGGGCTCGAGCGCGGACAATTTGTTCTGAAAATTGCGGAATTAATCAGACGCGATCTGAACGAATTAGCTGAGCTGGAATCGCTCGATACAGGAAAAACGATTGAAGAAAGTAAAGCCGATATGGATGATATCGCAAATGTATTTCAATATTATGCCGGTTTGGCGGATAAAGACGGAGGCGAGGTCATTTCATCTCCGATTCCCGATTCCGTAAGTAAAATCGTCAGAGAGCCAATTGGCGTATGCGGACAAATTACGCCGTGGAACTATCCGCTCCTTCAGGCGAGCTGGAAAATCGCTCCCGCTCTTGCGGCCGGAAACACGATCGTTTTAAAGCCGAGCGAGATTACTCCGCTGACAACCATTAAAGTCTTTCAATTAATAGAAGAAGCCGGTATTCCGAAAGGGGTCGCCAATCTTGTGCTGGGGCCGGGCGCCTCTGTCGGCGACGAGCTGGCGAGAAACCTCGACGTCGATTTGGTCTCTTTTACGGGCGGAATTGAAACAGGCAAAAAAATCATGCAGGCGGCAAGCGGCAATGTGAAAAAGATTGCCCTGGAGCTTGGCGGCAAAAATCCGAATATCGTATTTCGAGATGCAGATCTCGAAACAGCTGCAGATCAAGCGCTGAACGCCGTGTTTTTCCATGCCGGCCAAGTTTGTTCGGCAGGGTCACGTCTTTTGGTGGACGAAGCCATTCATGATGAATTTTTAGCCGAGCTGATCAAGCGCACGAAACGCATCAAATTAGGAAATGGTTTTCATGAAGATACGGAAAGCGGTCCGCTGATTTCCGCCGAGCATCGGGCCAAAGTCGAAAAATACGTAGAAATCGGTATCGAAGAAGGGGCAAAACTGGAAACAGGCGGCAAACGTCCTGATGATCCCGCCCTTCAAAACGGTTTCTTCTATGAACCTACTATTTTCTCAAACTGCGAGTCTGATATGCGGATAGTCCAAGAGGAGATTTTCGGCCCCGTTTTAACAGTTGAGTCATTTTCATCTGAAGAAGAAGTGATCAGACTTGCCAACGATACCATTTACGGGCTGGCCGGAGCGGTATGGTCAAAGGATATTGAAAAATGCGAACGCGTAGCCGCCAAACTGCGGATGGGAACGGTATGGATCAATGATTTCCACCCGTATTTCGCGCAAGCGCCATGGGGCGGGTACAAACAATCGGGCTTCGGCCGCGAACTCGGCAAAATCGGTCTGGAAGAATACACGGAAATCAAACATATTTACCGCAACACGAAACCTGCGGCAGTGAACTGGTTTCAAGCATAACGAGGAGGAGATACAATATGACATTAAATATGAAAGTAGAAAGCATGCATAAATTCCATACATTCGAAATCCCGACAGTCATTAAACACGGAATCGGTGCGATTCAGCACGCGGGAAGTGAAGTCAGAGCGCTTGGCGTCACAAAAGCGCTGCTCGTAACAGACCCGGGAATTTATAACGCGGGAGTGGCAAACCCGGTCATTGAATCTTTACAGGAAGCGGGCATCGAAGTCGTCCTGTTTAACAAAGTGGAGCCGAACCCGCCTGTACGTCTTGTAAACGAAGGATCAGAACTGTATAAAAAAGAAAACTGCAACGGTCTTGTGGCTGTCGGCGGCGGAAGCTCCATGGATACAGCGAAAGCGATCGGGGTAGAAGCGACACACGAAGGAAGCGTGCTTGATTATGAAGCCGCGGAAGGCAAAAAGCCGCTGGAAAACCGTATTCCTCCGCTGACAACGATCCCGACGACTGCGGGAACAGGTTCAGAGGTCACACAATGGGCGGTCATTACAGATGAGGAAAGAGAATTTAAATTCAATACGGGCGGACCGCTTATCGCCGCGCATTTAACGGTCATTGACCCTGAGCTGCACACGTCCATGCCTCCGCATGTGACGGCCATGACAGGTATTGACGCACTTGCGCACGCCATCGAGTGCTATACGATGAAATTCGCGCAGCCGATCACTGATGCCGTTGCTTTAATGGCCATTGAATATGCGGCGCATTATATTAAGCGCGCGTTTGCGGACGGAGAGGATTTGGAAGCAAGATACGGCATGGCGCAGGCGGCGATGCTTGCCGGCCTTTCATACGGCAGTGAATCAGCAGGCGCGGCGCATGCGATGAGCCAGACGCTCGGCGGCATCATCCCTGTCGCTCACGGACAATGCGTCGCAGCTATGATGGGGCCGGTAATGGAATACAACTGGAAAGGCTATCCGGAAAAATTCGCCCGCATCGCCAAAGCATTCGGAATCAATACAAGCAACATGACAACCGAAGAAGCGGCAAAAGCGTCCGTCAACTGGATGTATGATCTTGTAAAAGATTTAGAGGTGCCGAGTTTAGAAGAACAAGGTGTGTCTCCGGACATGATTGAACGTTTATCAAAAGAAGCCATGAAAGATCCGCAAACTTTCGGAAATCCAAGAGATTTGAATGAGAAAGCATACAACTGGATTTACAAACGCTGCTTTGACTTAACGCCGAAAACGGTATAATAAATGAACCCCGCTCCTTTACAGAGCGGGGTTTTTTAAGGATAATGTCAAGAAAAAGGCGGTGGCGGCTAATGTGGAAACGCATAACAGCAAAGACGGAAGGCGTATATATAGCGGATACCGAACAATTTGTTACCAAAAAGATGGACAAGCTTCGTGCGGAATACGGCGGGTTTCCCGGTGACCTGCATTTCGGACTGACAAAAAAGGCCGGCGCGCGCGAGCCGATGTATGAAAGAGGAACAGAAATTTTTAACCGGAGACAGATTTCAATCGTGTCTATGGAGGAATGTGATGACATTGCGGAGAAGATGGGGATTTCTCATATCTTTCCCGAATGGCTCGGCGCTAATATCGCAATCAGCGGTTTTTCTGCACTGACGCCGCTTAAAGAAGGAAGCAGAATGATATTTCCAAGCGGTGCGTCTCTGTTGTGTGAGGGAGAAAATGATCCGTGCATTCAGCCGGGAGAAGTCATTCAATCCTTTTATCCGGATCAGCCAAAACTCGCCGCGGCGTTTGTGAGGCACGCGATGGGCAGAAGAGGAATTGTCTGTATTGTTGAACGCCCGGGTGACATATGCACGGGCGATGCGGTCACCATCCATTCTTATGAACCGAAACGCGCCAAGAAAAAAATCGAGAAGGTCTGACTCAGACCTTTTCGATTTTTTGTTTGATTTCTTTTATTTGATTAATGTGACGCTTTTCATGATGGCCGATAAAATCAATCCACTGACGGATCGTCAGTTCTTGAAAAACAGGATGGGGAAGCACACGTTCAAAGTCTTCCTCGTTTAATGATGAAATAACTGCGGTCAGCTGCTGTCTTGCCATATCTAATTCCTGTTTTGCTTCAATGACTGATAATCGGTTTTGCTCAGGTTCGAGGTGTGAGGGCGCCGGCCGTTTATCTGTTCTGTCCTCTATAAACTCCATCGGTTTTTCTTCTATTTCTTTTAACGGTGCGTCTTTTGCCTGCTTTGATAAAAGGGTCTGCGCTGTTTCGTCAATTTTCTTTAAATGGTCAAGGACTTCCCGCACGCTCCATTCATCAGCCGCGGGCTTTCGGTTGAATTCCTCATCAGAGAGTCCTTTCAGTTCTTCCCAGATCTGCTGTCTGGCTTCATTAAAAATGCTCATCCTATCTCCTCCTTTAGAGTAAACATATCATATCCGGATTGGATAATCATGTAATCAGCCTCCCTTATCAGAAAATTGAAACCATTTACCTTTACATCCGTATATAAAGTAACACTCCGACACATCGGCTGAAAGGAGGATAGAAGATGGACATATTTCATCTGCCGCTTGAAACGGTCTATCTTTACACATTGATTATTTCGGGAAGTCTCACGCTTTTGATTCTGTTTTTTCAAGATGTGTTTCACGGCCTCTCGGAAGCCATTCCTGTTTCATTTTTAAATCCTGCATTGATTCTGTCTTTTTTAACAATCTTTTCAGCCTCAGGTTATATCGGCGAAATCGCCGCTCCGCTATCAAGTTCTGTCATTGCGTTGCTTTCATTTGTTCTTTCGGTTCTTTTGGTCAGCCTGCTTCACTTCTTCGTCCTTGTCCCGCTTTCATCAGCGGAAGAATCGCTCGCTTACCGGGAGACGGATTTAAAGGGCAGAGTCGGCAGGGTCATTACTTCCGTCCCGAAAGACGGCTATGGAGAAGTGATCATAGAGGGAATAGGGGGCGCCATTTCTAAATCAGCCGTCAGCTTTGATCAAGAACAGATCAAGTACGGAACTGCCGTATTAGTGATTGACGTGAAAGACGGAGTGCTTTTTGTGACGCCGCATGAACCAATCTGATATCTAAGGGGGAACTGTTATGACTATGCCGATTATCATCGTTATCGGAATCGTATTCTTTTTACTCATCGCACTTATTGCTGTATTTATTACGAAGTACCGGACAGCGGGGCCGGACGAAGCCCTTATCGTGACCGGAAGTTATTTGGGAAATAAGAACGTCCACATTGATGAAGGCGGAAATCGTCTGAAAATCGTCCGGGGCGGGGGAACGTTCGTGCTCCCGGTATTCCAGCAGGCAGAACCTCTCAGTTTACTGTCAAGCAAACTTGATGTCTCTACACCTGAAGTCTATACAGAGCAAGGCGTGCCGGTAATGGCCGACGGAACCGCCATTATTAAAATCGGAGGCTCCATCGGTGAAATCGCCACAGCAGCTGAACAATTTTTGGGGAAATCCAAGGACGACCGTGAGCAGGAGGCGCGGGAGGTGCTGGAAGGCCATCTGCGCTCCATCCTCGGCTCCATGACCGTTGAAGAGATTTATAAAAACAGGGAAAAGTTTTCTCAGGAAGTCCAGCGGGTCGCGTCTCAGGATCTTGCTAAAATGGGGCTTGTGATCGTTTCTTTTACGATTAAAGACGTCCGCGATAAAAACGGCTATCTTGAATCATTAGGTAAGCCGAGAATCGCCCAAGTCAAGCGGGATGCGGACATTGCCACGGCAGAAGCGGATAAAGAGACGAGGATTAAACGCGCGGCCGCTGATAAAGACGCAAAAAAATCAGAGCTGGAGCGGGCGACGGAAATAGCTGAAGCGGAAAAAATCAATCAGCTGAAAATGGCGGAATACAGAAGAGAGCAGGATACAGCAAAAGCCAATGCCGACCAGGCATATGATCTTGAAACAGCAAAAGCCCGCCAGCAGGTGACAGAGCAGGAAATGCAAATTAAAATTATTGAGCGGCAAAAGCAGATTGAATTGGAGGAAAAAGAAATTCTGCGCCGTGAGCGCCAATATGACTCTGAAGTGAAGAAAAAAGCCGATGCTGACCGTTACTCGGTGGAACAAGCGGCCGCGGCCGCAAAAGCGAAGCAGCTCGCAGAAGCGGATGCCGAGCAGTACAGCATCGAAGCGATGGCCAAGGCGGAAGCGGAACGCGTGAGAATTGACGGTCTTGCTAAAGCGGAGGCTGAAAAGGCGAGAGGAGAAACCGAAGCGGAAGTCATCCGCCTGAAAGGTCTCGCAGAAGCGGAAGCTAAAGAAAAAATCGCCGAAGCATTCGAAAAATACGGGCAGGCTGCAATCCTTGATATGATTGTGAAAATGCTGCCTGAATATGCGAAGCAAGTCTCAGCGCCTCTTTCCAACATTGATAAAATAACCGTCGTTGATACGGGAGGAAGCGGTGAAAATGGCGGGGCCAATAAAGTCACAGGCTACGCAACCAATTTAATGGCCGGTCTTCAGGAAAGCTTAAAAGCATCTTCCGGAATCAATGTAAAAGAGCTTATTGAGAATTTTTCAGGCAAAGGAAACATAAAACAAAGTATAAATGAACTTACAAAAGAACTGAGTGATTCAAACGAACGGCACAGCCCGGAATAAAAAAACAGCAGGCGTAAACCGCCTGCTGTTTCAGTTTGTCCGCTTAGCTTCAAGAAGCCGCGGCGCAGTCATGAATAATAAGATAAGGACAATGGCCGAAAGGATAAAAGAAGGAATCATATAAGTCGCGTTGTAGACGGACGAATAAATCCATACCGGCGTGCCTTTCGGAGCATAGCTTCCGAAAAAGACAGCTCCGGAGACCACATGTGCCGCATAGCGCAGCACACTGCCGATGAAAACACCGCCTATAACATACATCGTTAAAGCGCCTCTTTTTTTATTCAATGCCGATTCTCGTACACCGGAAGCAAACAAGCCGCTGAAACCGAGAACTGCAAATGCCGCGATGTAATCAAGAAATAGCTGCACCGGGTGCTGCAAAAACAAATTGCCGATGGCGATCTGGACAATCCCTGTCAAAAAGCCTGTCGTAAGCCCGGCTTTCACTCCCCAGCGGAATGAAATCAAAAAAATCGGAATCATCATAATAGAGACCGAACCGCCTTGGGGCATCCGGAGAAACATACCTGAGACAATGTCCAGAATGACAGCCGCCCCGGTCATAATCGCTATTTCAATTAAGCGCACAAGCTGTGTTGAATGATTCATAGTTTTCCCCCTGGTCAGACAACCGTAACAAGGATAAACAAAAAAGCAGCGCGGGGAAGGATGGGAAAAGGTCCGCGCGCTGCTTGCATAAACTGCAAATCATTTGGCTTTGCCACATCCCTACGCCAGCGTTAACTAACAGGTTCAAAGGGTCAGAACAAAACGTTCACTCTCAGCTTTAATGCTCCCCTTGTGGTCATCAAGTATTTAGTTCAATCTTACTATACAAGAAAATATGCCAAACCACAAGACAGCTTATCTTTCTATAGAAGAGAAACTGAAATAAGTATGAAAGAAAATAATTAATGATTTTTTTAAAAAAACTATTGTCATATTTTCAAAAGGGTGTTATATTATTAAACGTCGCTGATGAACAGCAGACAACAACGAAAAGCTTCGGAAACAACTTGAAAAAAGTTGTTGACATAAAAGAAGCTGAGTGGTAAGATAATAAAGCTGCTTCAACAAGCGGTAATGATCTTTGAAAACTAAACAAGACAAAACGTACCTGTTAATTCAAAGTTTTAAATAAATCGCACAGCGATGTGCGTAGTCAGTCAAACTACTTTATCGGAGAGTTTGATCCTGGCTCAGGACGAACGCTGGCGGCGTGCCTAATACATGCAAGTCGAGCGGACAGATGGGAGCTTGCTCCCTGATGTTAGCGGCGGACGGGTGAGTAACACGTGGGTAACCTGCCTGTAAGACTGGGATAACTCCGGGAAACCGGGGCTAATACCAGATGGTTGTCTGAACCGCATGGTTCAGACATAAAAGGTGGCTTCGGCTACCACTTACAGATGGACCCGCGGCGCATTAGCTAGTTGGTGAGGTAACGGCTCACCAAGGCGACGATGCGTAGCCGACCTGAGAGGGTGATCGGCCACACTGGGACTGAGACACGGCCCAGACTCCTACGGGAGGCAGCAGTAGGGAATCTTCCGCAATGGACGAAAGTCTGACGGAGCAACGCCGCGTGAGTGATGAAGGTTTTCGGATCGTAAAGCTCTGTTGTTAGGGAAGAACAAGTGCCGTTCAAATAGGGCGGCACCTTGACGGTACCTAACCAGAAAGCCACGGCTAACTACGTGCCAGCAGCCGCGGTAATACGTAGGTGGCAAGCGTTGTCCGGAATTATTGGGCGTAAAGGGCTCGCAGGCGGTTTCTTAAGTCTGATGTGAAAGCCCCCGGCTCAACCGGGGAGGGTCATTGGAAACTGGGGAACTTGAGTGCAGAAGAGGAGAGTGGAATTCCACGTGTAGCGGTGAAATGCGTAGAGATGTGGAGGAACACCAGTGGCGAAGGCGACTCTCTGGTCTGTAACTGACGCTGAGGAGCGAAAGCGTGGGGAGCGAACAGGATTAGATACCCTGGTAGTCCACGCCGTAAACGATGAGTGCTAAGTGTTAGGGGGTTTCCGCCCCTTAGTGCTGCAGCTAACGCATTAAGCACTCCGCCTGGGGAGTACGGTCGCAAGACTGAAACTCAAAGGAATTGACGGGGGCCCGCACAAGCGGTGGAGCATGTGGTTTAATTCGAAGCAACGCGAAGAACCTTACCAGGTCTTGACATCCTCTGACAATCCTAGAGATAGGACGTCCCCTTCGGGGGCAGAGTGACAGGTGGTGCATGGTTGTCGTCAGCTCGTGTCGTGAGATGTTGGGTTAAGTCCCGCAACGAGCGCAACCCTTGATCTTAGTTGCCAGCATTCAGTTGGGCACTCTAAGGTGACTGCCGGTGACAAACCGGAGGAAGGTGGGGATGACGTCAAATCATCATGCCCCTTATGACCTGGGCTACACACGTGCTACAATGGACAGAACAAAGGGCAGCGAAACCGCGAGGTTAAGCCAATCCCACAAATCTGTTCTCAGTTCGGATCGCAGTCTGCAACTCGACTGCGTGAAGCTGGAATCGCTAGTAATCGCGGATCAGCATGCCGCGGTGAATACGTTCCCGGGCCTTGTACACACCGCCCGTCACACCACGAGAGTTTGTAACACCCGAAGTCGGTGAGGTAACCTTTATGGAGCCAGCCGCCGAAGGTGGGACAGATGATTGGGGTGAAGTCGTAACAAGGTAGCCGTATCGGAAGGTGCGGCTGGATCACCTCCTTTCTAAGGATTTTAACGGAATATAAGACCTTGGGTCTTATAAACAGAACGTTCCCTGTCTTGTTTAGTTTTGAAGGATCATTCGATTCTTCGAGATGTTGTTCTTTGAAAACTAGATAACAGAAGTAATTCACATTCAATTAGTAATGCAAGATATCACGTAGTGATTCTTTTTAACGGTTAAGTTAGAAAGGGCGCACGGTGGATGCCTTGGCACTAGGAGCCGATGAAGGACGGGACGAACACCGATATGCTTCGGGGAGCTGTAAGCAAGCTTTGATCCGGAGATTTCCGAATGGGGAAACCCACCACTCGTAATGGAGTGGTATCCATATCTGAATACATAGGATATGAGAAGGCAGACCCGGGGAACTGAAACATCTAAGTACCCGGAGGAAGAGAAAGCAAATGCGATTCCCTGAGTAGCGGCGAGCGAAACGGGACCAGCCCAAACCAAGAGGCTTGCCTCTTGGGGTTGTAGGACACTCTGTACGGAGTTACAAAGGAACGAGGTAGATGAAGAGGTCTGGAAAGGCCCGCCATAGGAGGTAACAGCCCTGTAGTCAAAACTTCGTTCTCTCCTGAGTGGATCCTGAGTACGGCGGAACACGTGAAATTCCGTCGGAATCCGGGAGGACCATCTCCCAAGGCTAAATACTCCCTAGTGACCGATAGTGAACCAGTACCGTGAGGGAAAGGTGAAAAGCACCCCGGAAGGGGAGTGAAAGAGATCCTGAAACCGTGTGCCTACAAGTAGTCAGAGCCCGTTAACGGGTGATGGCGTGCCTTTTGTAGAATGAACCGGCGAGTTACGATCCCGTGCAAGGTTAAGCAGAAGATGCGGAGCCGCAGCGAAAGCGAGTCTGAATAGGGCGAATTGAGTACGTGGTCGTAGACCCGAAACCAGGTGATCTACCCATGTCCAGGGTGAAGTTCAGGTAACACTGAATGGAGGCCCGAACCCACGCACGTTGAAAAGTGCGGGGATGAGGTGTGGGTAGGGGTGAAATGCCAATCGAACCTGGAGATAGCTGGTTCTCTCCGAAATAGCTTTAGGGCTAGCCTCAAGGTAAGAGTCTCGGAGGTAGAGCACTGATTGGACTAGGGGCCCCTACCGGGTTACCGAATTCAGTCAAACTCCGAATGCCGATGACTTATCCTTGGGAGTCAGACTGCGAGTGATAAGATCCGTAGTCGAAAGGGAAACAGCCCAGACCGCCAGCTAAGGTCCCAAAGTATACGTTAAGTGGAAAAGGATGTGGAGTTGCTTAGACAACCAGGATGTTGGCTTAGAAGCAGCCACCATTTAAAGAGTGCGTAATAGCTCACTGGTCGAGTGACTCTGCGCCGAAAATGTACCGGGGCTAAACGTATCACCGAAGCTGCGGACTGTTCTTCGAACAGTGGTAGGAGAGCGTTCTAAGGGCTGTGAAGCAAGACCGGAAGGACTTGTGGAGCGCTTAGAAGTGAGAATGCCGGTATGAGTAGCGAAAGAGGGGTGAGAATCCCCTCCACCGAATGCCTAAGGTTTCCTGAGGAAGGCTCGTCCGCTCAGGGTTAGTCGGGACCTAAGCCGAGGCCGAAAGGCGTAGGCGATGGATAACAGGTTGATATTCCTGTACCACCTCCTCACCATTTGAGCAATGGGGGGACGCAGGAGGATAGGGTAAGCGCGGTATTGGATATCCGCGTCCAAGCAGTTAGGCTGGGAAATAGGCAAATCCGTTTCCCGTGAAGGCTGAGCTGTGATGGCGAGCGAATTATAGTAGCGAAGTTCCTGATTCCACACTGCCAAGAAAAGCCTCTAGCGAGGTGAGAGGTGCCCGTACCGCAAACCGACACAGGTAGGCGAGGAGAGAATCCTAAGGTGATCGAGAGAACTCTCGTTAAGGAACTCGGCAAAATGACCCCGTAACTTCGGGAGAAGGGGTGCTCTGTTAGGGTGCAAGCCCGAGAGAGCCGCAGTGAATAGGCCCAGGCGACTGTTTAGCAAAAACACAGGTCTCTGCGAAGCCGTAAGGCGAAGTATAGGGGCTGACGCCTGCCCGGTGCTGGAAGGTTAAGAGGAGCGCTTAGCGTAAGCGAAGGTGCGAATTGAAGCCCCAGTAAACGGCGGCCGTAACTATAACGGTCCTAAGGTAGCGAAATTCCTTGTCGGGTAAGTTCCGACCCGCACGAAAGGCGCAACGATCTGGGCACTGTCTCAACGAGAGACTCGGTGAAATTATAGTACCTGTGAAGATGCAGGTTACCCGCGACAGGACGGAAAGACCCCGTGGAGCTTTACTGCAGCCTGATATTGAATGTTGGTACAGCTTGTACAGGATAGGTAGGAGCCTTGGAAACCGGAGCGCCAGCTTCGGTGGAGGCATCGGTGGGATACTACCCTGGCTGTATTGACCTTCTAACCCGCCGCCCTTATCGGGCGGGGAGACAGTGTCAGGTGGGCAGTTTGACTGGGGCGGTCGCCTCCTAAAAGGTAACGGAGGCGCCCAAAGGTTCCCTCAGAATGGTTGGAAATCATTCGCAGAGTGTAAAGGCACAAGGGAGCTTGACTGCGAGACCTACAAGTCGAGCAGGGACGAAAGTCGGGCTTAGTGATCCGGTGGTTCCGCATGGAAGGGCCATCGCTCAACGGATAAAAGCTACCCCGGGGATAACAGGCTTATCTCCCCCAAGAGTCCACATCGACGGGGAGGTTTGGCACCTCGATGTCGGCTCATCGCATCCTGGGGCTGTAGTCGGTCCCAAGGGTTGGGCTGTTCGCCCATTAAAGCGGTACGCGAGCTGGGTTCAGAACGTCGTGAGACAGTTCGGTCCCTATCCGTCGCGGGCGCAGGAAATTTGAGAGGAGCTGTCCTTAGTACGAGAGGACCGGGATGGACGCACCGCTGGTGTACCAGTTGTTCTGCCAAGGGCATCGCTGGGTAGCTATGTGCGGACGGGATAAGTGCTGAAAGCATCTAAGCATGAAGCCCCCCTCAAGATGAGATTTCCCATTCCGCAAGGAAGTAAGATCCCTGAAAGATGATCAGGTTGATAGGTCTGAGGTGGAAGTGTGGCGACACATGGAGCTGACAGATACTAATCGATCGAGGACTTAACCAATTTGAATGTATGCTTACTGTTATCTAGTTTTGAGAGAACACTCTCAATGGTTTGGTGGCGATAGCGAAGAGGTCACACCCGTTCCCATGCCGAACACGGAAGTTAAGCTCTTCAGCGCCGATGGTAGTCGGGGGTTTCCCCCTGTGAGAGTAGGACGCCGCCAAGCTATTACACGTAAGTGTAATATATGGAGGATTAGCTCAGCTGGGAGAGCATCTGCCTTACAAGCAGAGGGTCGGCGGTTCGAGCCCGTCATCCTCCACCATTCCTATCATACATAAGTTGGCGTATTAAGCCGGTGTAGCTCAATTGGTAGAGCAACTGACTTGTAATCAGTAGGTTGGGGGTTCAAGTCCTCTTGCCGGCACCACCTTTATATGTTATACTATATAAGTCTCTTGTAATAAGAGCCATTAGCTCAGTTGGTAGAGCATCTGACTTTTAATCAGAGGGTCGAAGGTTCGAGTCCTTCATGGCTCACCATGTTTTTCTTGCGGATGTGGCGGAATTGGCAGACGCGCTAGAATCAGGCTCTAGTGTCTTTACAGACGTGGGGGTTCAAGTCCCTTCATCCGCATTGCCAAACGCGGAAGTAGTTCAGTGGTAGAACATCACCTTGCCAAGGTGGGGGTCGCGGGTTCGAATCCCGTCTTCCGCTCCAACTATACTATATCATCCATGCCGGGGTGGTGGAATTGGCAGACACACAGGACTTAAAATCCTGCGGTAGGTGACTACCGTGCCGGTTCAAGTCCGGCCCTCGGCACTTATTGTTGCGCCCGTAGCTCAATTGGATAGAGCGTTTGACTACGGATCAAAAGGTTAGGGGTTCGACTCCTCTCGGGCGCGCCATACATACTTTTGAAAAACGGGAAGTAGCTCAGCTTGGTAGAGCACATGGTTTGGGACCATGGGGTCGCAGGTTCGAATCCTGTCTTCCCGACCATTTTGGGGCCTTAGCTCAGCTGGGAGAGCGCCTGCTTTGCACGCAGGAGGTCAGCGGTTCGATCCCGCTAGGCTCCACTTGATTTTAATTGTTTTTGGCGGTGTAGCTCAGCTGGCTAGAGCGTACGGTTCATACCCGTGAGGTCGGGGGTTCGATCCCCTCCGCCGCTACCATTGGACCTTTAGCTCAGTTGGTTAGAGCAGACGGCTCATAACCGTCCGGTCGTAGGTTCGAGTCCTACAAGGTCCACCACTTATACGGAGGAATACCCAAGTCTGGCTGAAGGGATCGGTCTTGAAAACCGACAGGGGTGTCAAAGCCCGCGGGGGTTCGAATCCCTCTTCCTCCGCCATATCTAATTTAATTATCATCGCGGGGTGGAGCAGTTCGGTAGCTCGTCGGGCTCATAACCCGAAGGTCGCAGGTTCAAATCCTGCCCCCGCAACCAAAAAAATGGTCCGGTAGTTCAGTTGGTTAGAATGCCTGCCTGTCACGCAGGAGGTCGCGGGTTCGAGTCCCGTCCGGACCGCCATTTATAAAAAGGCTCGGTAGCTCAGTTGGTAGAGCAACGGACTGAAAATCCGTGTGTCGGCGGTTCGATTCCGTCCCGAGCCACCATTTAATTTAATATTGTTTTGGCGGTTGTGGCGAAGTGGTTAACGCACCAGATTGTGGCTCTGGCACTCGTGGGTTCGATTCCCATCAATCGCCCCAAACAACATGCGGGTGTAGTTTAGTGGTAAAACCTCAGCCTTCCAAGCTGATGTCGTGGGTTCGATTCCCATCACCCGCTCCATTTTTATATTGTCATGGGCCTGTAGCTCAGCTGGTTAGAGCGCACGCCTGATAAGCGTGAGGTCGGTGGTTCGAGTCCACTCAGGCCCACCATGATGATTTTTCCACAGTAGCTCAGTGGTAGAGCTATCGGCTGTTAACCGATCGGTCGCAGGTTCGAATCCTGCCTGTGGAGCCATACGGAGAAGTACTCAAGTGGCTGAAGAGGCGCCCCTGCTAAGGGTGTAGGTCGTGTAAGCGGCGCGAGGGTTCAAATCCCTCCTTCTCCGCCATAAGGCCCGTTGGTCAAGCGGTTAAGACACCGCCCTTTCACGGCGGTAACACGGGTTCGAATCCCGTACGGGTCATTAAAAAAACCTTGCATACTATGCAAGGTTTTTTATTATGCGTTCATAGTGTAAATGGTAAAAGACAAGTATGTGGCAAAAGCGCTCCATAATAAATAAGGAACCAGAAGCCAGGCTGAAGCTTTACTGTATTTACCGGCAATGAGCAACAGAATGAGTGTTGTCACAGCCACAAGCAGGCAATCGATAGATGCAGCAAGCAAATTTTTCTGTGTGAATTGAAAATAGCTGAATCCTTGATTCACGATATAATTGATGAGAAGCATCACCCAAAAAGCTTTGGATTCTTTACATGAAAACTTTGCGTATATCAAGGCTGCTGAGAGCGAAATAAGCGCAAACAAAACCGCCCATATGATGCCGATCACTGATCCGCTCGGCGTCCAGTCAGGTTTTTGCAGCGCGTCATACCATTCCCGGTCGATGGGAAAGAGAACCCCCGCTAAAGAAAACAAGACATATGTAATGATAAATACAATAATCGCACCGATATACTTCTTTTTCATTTGTTCCCTCCGTCATTCAATGTCAATACGTTAGTTCCCTTTTTTGGAAAGATTAAACCTTTTAAAAGGTTTATGCATCATTAAGTGTATGAGTTTTCAGTGTGAAAATGCATCAAACCATTTATTTGTATTCAAAAACCCCGGCAGGCCGGGGTTTTAATCAGCATGAAGATCGCCAAAGGTCGTCATAATTCCTTCTTCGTCCAGTTCCTGTTCATATTTTTCGTGTGCTTTGCTTGGATACACGGAAATGTTTTTTCCG
This sequence comes from Bacillus sp. Pc3, assembly GCF_000815145.1. NCBI lineage: Bacteria > Bacillati > Bacillota > Bacilli > Caryophanales > Bacillaceae > Bacillus > Bacillus sp. Pc3. The sequence goes on from NZ_CP010406.1 coordinate 3,083,370, forward strand.
GTAATATCTGTCGCGATAAAGTTTTCATAATCCTCAGCATAGCCGATGTTTTCTTCTGAGTTCATTGTCATATCCCCATAGCTGAGCGGAGGATCTTCTAAATCCTGAGGCGTTTCTGAGTTTCCGTATTCCTCAACATCCTGATAAGCATCTTCACTATCGTAAGCCGCCCGGATTGATTCATCATCATCAAATTCAAACTGTCCGAACGGTGTTTCCTCTTCAATCGGCCTGTCTTTGGAAACGGCATCCTGCGAGGAATATTCCGCCAATGTCGTAGCCGTCGGCAGAGCTTCGAGTCTGTCATAAGGAATGTCCTTGCCGCTGACTTCACATGTGCCGTATGTGCCGTTTTCAATTTGCTTCAGAGAGTAATCAATGTCGCGAAGGTGCTCCCGTTCATGGTCGAGCAGAGCCAGGTCTTTTTCCCGCTCGTATAATTCGGTCGCCTGATCGCCGGGATGATTGTCATAGGAAGACAATTCGCCGGATGACTGATACGGGAATTCATCAGCTAACTGAAATTGATCATTTTCTTTAAAGCGGCTTAAAATATCATGTCTGGCTTCTTCCAATTCTTTTTTTAAGTGTGTGATCTGTTCGTTTGTAAGCACATCAATCCCTCGTTTCTATGTGATGCTTACTGTTAGTATGAACGCTTTTGCGCAGAAAAATGGTGGATAAAAATAGTCATTTTCCCATGAGGAAGTAAAAGGATACAGTGATTGCCGAGAGTGGGGAAAGAAAATTCAAGTTTGTTTCTTTATTCATTTGCGCAAAAAGGTTTATAATAAGAAATGCAGGCATTTTGTCGTGCTCACATCTGTGTGTTTGACACAAAGTCATCACAGGTGTATTGTATTAAAAGCATTTAACGGATTATGGAGGAATGTCTCATGGTGACAACGGTGCAGCATACGTTCCGAGAGGAAGCAGATCATGCATTACATAAAGCCAAACAAGTCAACCATGCTGTCTTATTGAGCTATTCAAGACGTATTGCGTCTTTAGACCCTCTATCATTTTTCAAAGACGGAGCAAAAAAATATAAAGGCAAACGATTTTTTTGGTCAGAACCCGGTAGTGAATTAACAATAGTCGGTCTTGGCACAGAAGCGCTGTTCCAATCGAATGAAAAAAATGGAAAGCGTTATCACGACGTTTTTGAACAATGGGAGCGCTTTAAAAAGACGGCTTTTCATATTCATGAAGAAGAAGAGGCGGCGCATACCGCGGTCGGCCCTGTCTTATTCGGAGGTTTTTCATTTAATCCTGCTGAAGAGAGAGGAGACGAATGGAACGGGTTCGAAGAAGGACTGTTCTTTATCCCCTCACTCATGCTGACAAAGACGGCAGATGGTGATTATTTAACCGTCAATCAATGGGCGGCAGACGGTAATCAGGCAGAAGATACGCTGAAACGTCTGAAATCTTTTTCGGAAGCTTTTTCAGTTTCTTCAATCGAGTATGAAGAATATCCTGTTTTAACAAAAGCGGAAGAACTTGATGTGGAAAACTGGCTTGAAGCCATTAAAACAGCAACAAATGATATGAAAGCAAATCAATATGATAAAGTCGTGCTGGCAAGGGAAGTCGTTTTGTCATATGATGGGCCTATTCCGGCGGAGAGCGTTGTCCGCAAGCTTTTGACGGACCAAACGACAAGCTATGTTTTTGCGATTGAGCAGGGAGATAAATGCTTTGTCGGCGCTTCACCGGAACGGCTGATCAAAAAATCCGGCAAAGACGTTATGTCCACCTGTCTGGCAGGTTCAATTAAGCGCGGAGAAAATCAACAAGAAGATGAGCGTCTCGGCAAAGAGCTGCTGCATGACGAAAAAAATCTCGCGGAACATGATTTTGTGGTTCAGATGATACACGATTCTTTCTTGTCGAGCTGCAGCGATGTGAAAAAGCCTGCAGGTCCGCAATTATATAAAACGAAAAGTGTTCAGCATCTATATACACCGATCACAGGCCATCTTAAAACGTCCGCTTCGCTGTTTGATTTAATTGAAAAGCTGCATCCCACACCGGCATTGGGCGGAGCTCCCCAGCAGAAAGCTGTTGAAGTTATCGCTGATATTGAACCGATGACACGCGGATGGTACGCGGCACCGATCGGCTGGATGGACGGCAGGGAAAACGGAGAATTTGTCGTGGCTATCCGATCAGGGCTGATTGAAGGCAAAAGTGCGCGGCTTTTCGCAGGCTGCGGCATTGTTGAAGATTCAGATCCGCAATCAGAATATGAAGAAACACAAATTAAACTAAAGCCGATGATCTCTGCTTTAGGAGGTGAAAGGCTTTGACAAACCCGATTACACATTATATCGGAAGTTTTATTGATGAATTCGCTCTATCGGGTGTCACCGACGCAGTTGTTTGCCCGGGGTCGAGGTCAACTCCCTTGGCGGTTTTGGCGGCGGCCCACCCGGATATTCAAGTCCATATACAGATTGATGAACGATCCGCAGGTTTTTTCGCACTCGGTCTTGCAAAAGCCCGCCAGCGTCCGGTCATGCTGATTTGTACGTCAGGAACGGCGGCGGCTAACTTCTATCCGGCCGTGATTGAAGCTCATTATTCAAGAGTGCCTCTTATTGTCCTGACTGCTGACCGGCCTCATGAATTGAGGGAAGTGGGGGCGCCTCAGGCGATTAACCAGCATTTTCTGTTCGGTAACTTTGTTAAGTTTTTCACAGACTCGGCTCTGCCTGAGGAAAATCCTCAAATGCTGAGCTATATCAGAACATTGGCCGGCAGAGCCGTAAGTGAAGCCGGGAAGCGCCCGATGGGGCCAGTCCATATCAATGTGCCGCTCAGAGAGCCTTTGATGCCGGATTTATCAGCCGGACCTTTTGAAAGAATGAGAAAGGGGCGGCACGTCTCAGTCACAACAGGGATTCAGTCAGCTGCTCAAGACTCTCTCTGTCATATTACAGAGCGTCTCGCGGGTACCGAAAGAGGTATGATCGTCTGCGGCGAAATTCACGGTGAAGCAGAAAAGCAGCAAATCATCGCGCTTGCCGAGATGCTTCAGTTCCCGATTTTGGCTGATCCGCTTTCAAACCTCCGAAACGGGGAGCATGATAAGACGCTGATTATTGATGCTTATGACTCGTTTTTAAAAGATGAAGAAATAAAAGAGGCGCTGCGCCCTGACGCTGTGATCCGCTTCGGTCCGATGCCGGTTTCTAAACCGCTCTTTTTATGGCTCAGAGATGATCCTGCCATTGAGCAGTTTATCGTCGATGAAGACGGAGGATGGAGAGATCCCACCCAGGCCGGCGCGCATATGATTCATTGCCATCCGTCGGTGTTTTTGGAAGCGGTCCGTTCAGCTGAAACCGGAAAGCGGCCGTCCGGATGGCTTGAGAAATGGCAGTTTGTCAATGAGCGTTTCCGGAGTCATTTACAGGACGCGAGCATGGATGATTTATCATTTGAAGGAAATGTATATCGTCAGCTTCAGCACCTTGTCCCTGAAGGCAGTTCGATTTTTGTCGGAAACAGCATGCCGATTCGCGACGTGGATACGTTCTTTGAAAAACAAGATCGCTCCTTCCGTGTCTATGCCAACCGCGGCGCTAACGGAATTGACGGAGTTGTCTCCTCGGCTATGGGACTGTGTGAAGGTACAAAAGCTCCTGTCACGCTTGTAATTGGAGATTTATCGTTTTACCATGATTTAAACGGGCTGTTAGCGGCTAAAAAACTTGGAATTCCGCTTACGGTTATTTTAATAAACAATGATGGCGGCGGGATTTTCTCGTTTTTGCCGCAGGCATCTGATAAGACTCATTTTGAAGAACTGTTCGGTACGCCGACGGGTCTTGATTTCCGGCATGCCGCCGCACTGTACGGCGGGACGTATACTTGCCCTGAGACATGGGAAGCATTTAAGGATGCGTATCAGCCGCAGGCGGACAAGCCCGGACTTCATATAATCGAGCTGAAAACAGATCGGACATCAAGAGTTCAATTCCATCGCGATCTGCTGCAGGCCGCAGTGCGGGAAGTGAAAAAAGAATGGAAACTGTAACAGTTAAAACGGCCGACGGCGTATGCTATCGTGCTGCTGATAGCGGACACGAATCATCTGAAGCTATTGTTTGTCTGCATGGATTTACGGGCAGCAAAGAATCATGGATGTTTTTACGCGGCATGTTTCCCGGCGAACGAATGGTGATGATTGACTGCCTGGGTCACGGGGAGACAGACGCGCCTGTGCAAGCGGCAAGGTACAGTGCGAGCCGGCAGGTTGCGGACCTTGCCGCCGTTTTTGATCAATTAAAACTTCACAAAGTGAAACTTATTGGTTATTCTATGGGGGGAAGACTTGCGTATTCCTTTGCACAGGCATTTCCGCATCGGGTGTCAGCGCTTGTTTTGGAAAGTACAACCCCGGGCCTCAGCACGCTTCAGGAACGCAAAAAGCGGATTCAGTCAGACCGGAAGCTTGCTGACTTTATATTGCGGGAAGGTATAACATCGTTTGTCGATTATTGGGAGGGCATTCCGTTGTTTGCCACGCAGCTTTCTCTGCCGGACAGCGTAAAGGCGTCCATCCGTGCCGGCAGGATGAAAAATAATCCGTCCGGACTTGCAGGCAGCCTGCTCGGAATGGGGACGGGCTCACAGCCTTCCTGGTGGGAGGCATTACACCGCATCAAAGCACCCGTTCTGCTCATATGCGGTGAATGGGATGAAAAGTTTTGCGCTATTAATCAAAAGGTGCATAACCTGCTCCCATCAAGTAAAATAGAGGTTGTCAAACAGGCGGGGCACACGGTACATGTGGAACAGCCGCGAATTTTTGGTAAGATAGTAAGTGAGTTTTTATACGGCTTGTAAAGCATAAAGAAAATAGCTTTTCGGCCGGACTCAGGCAAAAATGAAGGAGGTCATATCAATGGCTGCAGAATGGAAAAGTGAACGTCAGTACGATGAAATCCTGTACGAGACGTATAACGGTATTGCAAAAATAACAATTAACCGCCCGGAGGTACATAACGCATTTACTCCTAAGACGGTATCAGAAATGATTGACGCGTTTGCTCGTGCGCGTGATGACTCCAATATTGGTGTCATCGTTCTTGCGGGAGCGGGAGATAAAGCATTCTGTTCAGGCGGAGACCAAAAAGTCCGCGGTCACGGCGGATATGTCGGAGACGATCAGATCCCGCGTCTGAATGTGCTTGATCTTCAGCGTTTGATCCGTGTTATTCCTAAACCGGTCGTAGCAATGGTATCAGGCTATGCCATCGGCGGAGGCCATGTGCTTCATGTCGTCTGTGATTTAACGATTGCGGCCGATAACGCGATTTTCGGCCAAACCGGACCGAAAGTGGGAAGCTTTGATGCCGGTTACGGCTCAGGTTACCTGGCGCGTATCGTCGGACATAAGAAAGCCCGTGAAATCTGGTACTTGTGCCGTCAATACAACGCGCAGGAAGCGCTCGACATGGGGCTTGTCAATACAGTTGTCCCATTAGAGAAACTTGAAGAGGAAACAATTAAATGGTGTGAAGAAATGCTTGAGAAAAGCCCTACAGCCCTTCGTTTCCTTAAAGCGGCATTTAACGCTGATACAGACGGCCTCGCCGGAATTCAGCAATTTGCAGGAGATGCAACGCTTCTTTATTACACGACTGACGAAGCGAAAGAAGGCCGCGATTCCTTTAAAGAGAAACGCAGTCCCGATTTCGGTCAATTCCCTCGTTTTCCGTGATCAGATGACACTACGAAACAGCTTGAGCCGCTCTGGTCCAAGCTGTTTTCTTTTCAAAAACAGTACTTTTACCTCGGAGATGATAACATGCTGACAGAACAGCCGAATTGGCTCATTCAAAGGGCTCAGCTGACACCAGAGAGAATCGCTCTCATATTTGAAAACAAACAGATGACATTCAGAGAATTATATCATGCTTCTAAACAAATGGCCGCGCGGCTGTCCAAATACTGCTCGCTTAAAAAAGGAGACCGGGCCGCGATTTTGCTTTCTAACAGACCGGAAATGGTTTATGCCGTTCACGCCTGTTTCTTATTAGGGGCGGAAGCTGTGCTGTTGAATACGAAGCTCTCAAAACAGGAACGGATGTTTCAGCTCAAAGATTCACAGGCTAAGCTTTTATTGACGGAGGACGGTTTTTGCCGTGAAGAATATGAATCTGCGGTCGCCGCTGCGGACGTGGACGAGCTGCAGGCTGAAGCCGCGGGAGACATTGAACCTGAAGCTTATGTAACGCTTGATGATACGGCGACTCTTATGTATACGTCAGGAACAACGGGAAGGCCGAAGGGGGTGCAGCAGACTTTCGGTAATCATTATTCCAGCGCTGTATCGTCTGCGCTGAATCTGGGGGTCACGGAGCGGGACCGCTGGCTTATTGCGCTGCCGCTGTTTCATATCAGCGGTCTGTCTGCGCTGTTTAAGTCGGTCATTTACGGCATGCCTGTCGTGCTTCATCAAAAATTTTCTGTCACTGATGTGCTGGACAGCATCAGCTCCCATCAGGTCACGATCATTTCAGCGGTGCAGACCATGCTTTCGGGCCTGCTTGCGGAAACTGAACAATGTCCTGAATCACTGCGCTGCATTCTGCTTGGCGGGGGTCCGGCACCGCTGCCGCTCCTTGAAGAATGCCGCAGGAAACAATTTCCGGTATTTCAATCTTACGGCTTGACTGAAACCTGCTCACAGATTGTCACGCTTTCTCCGGAATTCAGTATGGACAAGCTCGGCTCGGCCGGTAAACCGCTGTTTTCATGCGAAATTAGAATTGAAAAAGACGGAAGCCCTTGTGCGCCGTTTGAACACGGTGAAATTACGGTGAAAGGCCCGAATGTAATGAAAGGGTATTATCATCGTGACGACGCGAACCAGGCCGCTTTTCATAATGGATGGTTTAAAACGGGCGATCTTGGCTATTTGGATGATGAAGGGTTTTTATACGTGCTGGACAGGCGGTCGGACCTCATTATTTCAGGCGGAGAGAACATCTACCCGGCAGAAGTGGAAGCGGCGCTGCTTGCCCATCCGGCTGTAGCGGAGGCCGGTGTTTCGGGAGCCGAAGATCCGAAGTGGGGGAAAGTGCCGCATGCTTTTCTCGTGCTGACTTCTTCTGTCAGTTCTGAGGAGCTGACCGCTTTTTGCCGTGAGCGGCTTGCAAAATATAAAATACCGGCTGCTTTTTTCAAGGTTGACGGGCTCCCGCGGAACGCGTCCAATAAACTGATGAGGCATCGGCTGAATGAGCTTCGTAAAGGAGAATTGTCATGATTAAGATTGAAAAAATCACCCTTTATCATGTAAGTATGAGGCTGAAAAAACCGTTTAAAACAAGTATTGAAACGCTGCAGGATCGTAAATTTTTGATCGTGGAAGCGATCGATGAAACCGGGAGAACCGGCTGGGGGGAGGTATCGGCGTTTTCTTCTCCGTGGTATACAGAAGAAACGATTCAGACATGTGCGCATATGCTGAGAGATTTTTTCATCCCAAATGTCGTAGGCCGCGAGTTTTTCCATCCGTCAGAAGTTCCTGACAGTCTCGCGCGTTTCAAAGGAAACCGCATGGCAAAAGCGGGGCTTGAATCAGCCGTGTGGGATCTATATGCCAAGAAAAAGGGGATATCTCTCGCAGAAGCCTTAGGGGGCAAAAGAGATAAAGTGCCCGCCGGCGTGGCGGTGGGTCTGGCTTCGGCTGATGAGATGCTTCGGGAAATTGAGCAATACGTAAAAGAAGGTTATCAACGTATAAAAATAAAAATTCAGCCCGGCCATGACGTTGATCTGGTCAGATCCATCCGCAGCCGTTTTCCGAACGTACCGCTGATGGCGGATGCCAACTCGGCATATGAACTGAAAGACATCAGCAGGCTGAAAGAGTTGGATGAATTCCAGCTCATGATGATAGAACAGCCGCTTCAGGCAGATGATATTGTCGATCACCGCCACCTGCAGAAACACTTGAGAACCGCGGTATGCCTTGATGAAAGCATATGCTCATATGATGACGCGAGGCGGGCGATTGAGCTTGGGAGCTGTAAAATCATTAACATAAAACCGGCGCGTGTAGGAGGCCTGACAGAGGCTTTAAAAATACATGACTTATGCAGAGAGCATCACATGCCGGTTTGGTGCGGCGGAATGTTTGAAACCGGCATTTCGAGAGCGCAGACAGTCGCGCTTGCTTCGCTGCCGCAATTTACGATACCGGGTGATATTTCCTCATCAGACCGATACTGGGAGGAGGATATTGTCACTCCCGACATACGTATCGAAGAGGGATTCATCTCTGTTCCGGACGGTCCCGGACTGGGTGTTGAAGTCAATCAGGAAATAATGAGAAAATACGTCACGCAAATGGACGTTTTTACGACAAACAATTGATAAAAAGACATTTCAGCGAGTTGAGCTGCCTGTATGCTGCTGTTATATTGAAATTGTTCATTATCACCCCTTCCCCCGTTTGAACCGGCTGTATCAGCCGGTTTTTTTAATAGGCGGATGCGATGATTTTTTTATTCTTCAAACAGTGTCGGCTTTACATCGCAGGTGTTGCTTTCTGGCTGGGGCAAACATGTACATCTTGATAAAAAATTCTGTGCTTGTCATGAATGCGATACTGATCGTACCGTCTGCCGCCTATACTGACAAACTGCCTTTCTTCCATGCTTTTCATCAGCGCGATTTTCCCCGGCTCAGGTGCTGATTTCAAAAAGGCTTGCGGCGCGGAAATGAAAAAGAGCTGTATAAAACAGCTCTTTTCTTTTATAAATCATGCGGTTTAAAGGTTTTGCAATCCGTTTCTTCACTTTTTTCAGCGGTTTCGCCTGTATGGCTGACCACATAAATCGCGTCGGCCGTGCATTTGTTTCCTCTGCCCCAATATGAACAGTTATTGACTTCACACAGAATTTTTTGGTCCATGCTGGCTCCCCTCCAAGATAAAAGGTACGCCATTAGTATGAGCCGCCCTGATTTTTGTTATTCCTCCTGGCGGATATAACGTCTGTCTTTCATAAAGAGCTTCCAGAAGAAATAAAACCCGGGAAACAAAATGATGAAAGCGACGATATACGTCATAAACAGCGCCCTGAAGGTGGCCGGCTCCGTAAATCCTGACATGACCGTAATATCCGGATAAATCATATAAGGAAGATGCGCCCGTCCGTATGCATAGCTTGCCAGAAAGTATTGAAGCGCAATGGCGATCATGGCGATTCTCGGTTTGCCGAGGTTGCGGCCGAAGCGTTTATTCGGCAAAAACAGGGCCGCGCCGGCAATGAAAAACATGATAACAGACAGGATAAGCCATGTCTTGTCTTTCATCATCCCCGTATACAGCCAGCCGGCTTCGTTGCGTAATGTCAGCATAATGAAGAAGGCAAATAGAAGCGAAAGCGGCCCTGTTAGTAAAGAACTCCGTCTGTAGATGCGGTACGCATGCTCCTCTTCCGCAACATTTGAAAAATCGGCCAGAAGCAGTGAAGATAAAAATAAAGTGCTTAAAATGGCAAAGCCGATAAACGCATACGCATTAAGGCTTGTAAAGACATTTGCCAAATTCAGTTGATACACTCCGCCCGTCTTCTCAATAAATCCTCCGTGTGTGACCGGAAGGACCAAAATCAGCACAGCGGGAATAATGAAGCCCGAAATTCCGGAGATATATCTCATGATTTTTCTTTCCTTCGCCGTATTGGAGAAGACGAGAAAGCCGCTGCGGATGGCTAAAAGCAGCAAAATAATACTCCCCGGGATCAATAAAACGGTTCCCAGCACGAAGGTTGCCCCTGGAAAGAAGCTGAATAGGGCGACAACGATTGCGACGATAAAGACGTTGGTCACTTCCCATGTCGGGGACAAATAACGGTTGGCGATGTTTGTCGCCTTTGTTTGTTCTTTATTTAAATAAATCATCGACCAAAAGCCGGCTCCGAAGTCCATCGTTGCCATGACCGCGTAGATAAACACGAAGCCCCATACGATTGATATCGCAATGAGAGCATCCATGGTAATGTCCATTTTAATTCAGCCCTTTCTATAGTTAGGATTCCGCCGCTTTTACATCCTCCTCAACGGGATGTTTGCGGAAATAATAAAGCAGCACATAAATGACTGCGGCTGCCAAAATGGCGTAAACGACCGTAAACAGGATGAACAGCAAACCGATTGAACCGGTTGTCGTGACGACATCAGACGTTTTCAAGAGATGGTAAATCACCCATGGCTGCCGCCCCGTACAAGCGAATATCCACCCGAATTCAATTCCGATCAGACTGAGCGGTCCTGCGGTTAAAAATAAAATCAAAAGCCAAGTCGGAAAGCTGTCTTTCTTTAAAATTTTTCTCCACACGATGCCGATGATTGAGTACAAAATGAGCAGCATTCCAATGCCGACCATTCCGTTAAACAGTGTATGGATGAATAAAGGCGGCCACTCGTCTTTCGGAAACGCGTTCAATCCTTTGACGACGGTATCAAAGCTGTTTGCAGCCAAAAAGCTTAAAGCCCATGGCACTTCTATCGCCCATTTTACTTTTTCTTCTTTTGCATCAGTAAAACCCCCGATCGCAAGCGGAGCGTGTGATCTAGTTTCAAAGAGCCCTTCTGCGCCCGCAAGCTTCTCAGGCTGGTATTCGTAAAGAAGCTGGGCTGACTCGTGACCGTTTAAAGAGGCAAGAATGGAAAAGATTCCGCCGATCGTTAAGGCGAGCAGCAGCGCTTTTCGGTGAAAGCGGTATACCTGCTCCTGTTTTCTCGTTCTCAGCATTTTATAAGCCGCAACTGACGCAACGATAAATGCCCCGGTCATGAAAGCCGTCAGAACGACATGGCCCGCGGTGGTGAAAAAGCTTGGATTAAAAAACGCTGCCCAAGGTTCGACGTCAGTGATTTTGCCGTTTAAAATTTTAAAGCCGGCCGGCGTTCCTTCAAATGCGTGAACATTTGTGATTAAGACGGCGGATGCCGCGGCGCCGATCAAAACGAAAATTACGGCAATGATGCGCATCGCCGGAGTCAGCCGGTCAGCGGCGTAGACATAAATGGACATAAACAGCGCTTCGATAAAGAATGCATAAATTTCAATCTGAAACGGGAGGGACATCACCCTGCCGATGACTTCCATAAATCCGGGCCACAAAAGGGCAAGCTGTGTACCCGCGATCGTTCCGGTCGGTATCGCCACGCCGAGCAGAACAGCCTGCGCCTTCGTCCACCTTTTCGCCATAATGGCATAATGCGGATCTTTTGTTTTTTGATAAATCAATTCAGCCATTAAAATCATCAGAGGCAAGCCGACACCAAGCGTCGCAAAAATAATATGAAAGCCCATGGTTGTCCCGAACAGGCTTCTGGCTAATACTAAATCATCCACGATCATAAACCGCCTTTCTAAATTACCGTTTTATGTAATGTGGTTATATTATTTGCTGAAGCGATTAGATTATTCTTCCGATTCCATATATGTGCAGGGTTTAGAAATCAAGGGATCAGGGCATATATGATTGACAAGCGGTTATTTAAGGTTTAAAATAAAACGTAATAATTACGATTTGAGAAAGGGAGATCAGCATGAAAAAAGATATTCATCCGGATAACCATCAAGTGATTTTTCAAGATGTGAACAGCGGCTATCGCTTTTTAAGCCATTCTACGAAAACGTCAGCGGAAACGGCAGAGTGGGAAGACGGAAAAACATACCCGCTGATTAAAGTAGAAGTCAGCTCAGATACGCATCCGTTTTATACAGGCCGCCAAAAGTTCAACGAAAAAGGCGGGAGAGTCGAACAGTTCAACAAAAAATACAATATGGGAAAATAAGACAAGCCCAATGGGGTTTGTCTTATTTATTGAGCACTTTGTCATCTCGTGCGGGGAGTGACGAAATGACCCGTCTTATGTTATATTGTGAATAAAAAAGCAGAAAGGAAACACCAAGATGAGTCTTCTAAACGATATCATGCAATTTAATGAGCAGTTCACTAAAAACAAAGATTATGAAAAATACCAAACATCTAAATTCCCGGATAAAAAAATGGCGATTTTGTCCTGTATGGACACACGTCTTGTAGAATTGCTTCCGCATGCGATGAATATGCGAAACGGCGATGTGAAAATTATTAAAAGTGCCGGCGCGCTTGTCGCCCACCCGTTCGGAAGTATCATGCGCAGCCTTTTAGTGGCCGTATACGAATTAAACGCCGATGAAGTCTGCGTTATCGGCCACCATGATTGCGGCATGAGCAAAATCAACAGCGAGGATATGCTCGATAAAATTATCGACCGCGGTATTCCGAAAGAGCGGATTGACATGCTGAAGCACTCAGGAGTTGATCTTGATCAATGGCTGAAAAGCTTTGATTCAGTAGAAGCGAGTGTTACAGACAGCGTAAACGTCATTAAACACCATCCGCTATTCCCTGACAATGTGCCGGTGCACGGTCTGGTGATTGATCCTGAAACCGGTAAACTTGATCTGGTGATCGACGGCTACCAGCATATGGACTAATGTTTTTGTTTTTTGTCCGGTACGGGATCAACACCGCCCGGATGAAAAGGGTGGCACTTTAAAATCCGCTTCAGTGTCAGCCATCCGCCTTTTAATGCGCCGTGAGTCTTGACGGCTTCGATTCCGTACTGCGAACACGTCGGATAAAAGCGGCATGACGGCGGCGTCAGCGGAGAGATGAACTTCTGGTATCCGCGAATTAAAGCAATCATTATGGTTTTCATCAAAAAAACCACCTTTCTGATGCTAGTATAGAAAAAAAATTTCAGATTGAAAAGCTTCCGCCACAATTCTTATCGGAAAACTGTGTTATAATGGATGTATATTCTGAAAAAAAGGGAGTGCAATTATGCCTTCAGTAGAAAGTTTTGAGCTTGACCATAATGCGGTTGTGGCTCCGTATGTAAGACATTGCGGAGTGCATAAAGTCGGAACAGACGGCGTCGTGAATAAGTTTGACATTCGCTTCTGCCAGCCGAACAAACAGGCGATGAAGCCGGATACGATTCATACGCTTGAGCACTTGCTTGCGTTTACGATTCGCACACATTCTGAGAAATACGATCACTTCGACATCATAGATATCTCACCGATGGGCTGCCAGACAGGCTATTATCTTGTTGTCAGCGGCGAGCCGACAGCGGAAGAAATTGTAGACCTGCTTGACGCTACGCTGAAAGAAGCCATCGATATTACGGAGATTCCGGCGGCCAACGAAAAACAGTGCGGCCAGGCGAAACTTCATGATTTAGAAGGCGCGAAACGTCTGATGCGTTTCTGGCTGTCACAAGATAAAGAAGATTTGCTGAAAGTGTTCGGATAAAAAACAGGCCTTTTTGCTGACATGCAAAAAGGCTTTTTTACATATTTCTAAAAAATGTCACACCTTATGTGTAAGCGTTTGCTAAAATAGAAGCAAACATGAAGGAGTGATGGGATGAAACGGGCTGTATTGGCAGGTATGTGCGGTATGGTATTTCTATTATCTTCCTGCGGGGGCAATTCGGACAAAACCTCCGCGGATGAAGAGCCTAAAGCGCTTGAGGTCAAGCTTACAGGACCGGAAACGGCAGCACCGCATGAAAAAGCGGAATACAAGGCGGAAGTTTTTTACGGCGGCAAGCGTGTCACGGATGCGGATGAAGTCATGTTTGAAGTATGGAAAGAAGGAAAAAAAGGCAGCAGCAAAACAAGCAAGGCCAAGGAGGAAAAAGGGGCGTATCACCTGCGGACTGAATTTGATGAAGAGGGTGTGTATACCGTTCAATCCCACGTAACGGCAAAACAGCAGCATAATATGCCGACTGTAAAAGTGCGTGTCGGGAATGCTGAAGCTGCCGATGATTCCTCCGGCCATGAGGAACAGACGCATCATCATTAAGGATTTTTTTTATCCGTCAAGCCTTTTGATGCGTCCTCCGGCGGGTCAATCGTATGTTTTACATTATAAGCTCTTACAGTCGACCAGATGGATAAAAGCAGCACGGCGAGCACGATAAGAAAGCCGAAGCTCAGAAGAAGCACCATGAAATCCCTCCTTTTTAACAAATCATAACATATTTTCCATCCGTAAAATCAAGGGCTAAAAATTTATGTTTTAACACACGATATATAGGGTATATCAATAGTAAACCAAAGGAGGAAGATAGGCATGTCAGAAAAACTATTGGATGCAGTCAATAAGCAAGTTGCAAACTGGACGGTCATGTACGTGAAATTACATAACTATCATTGGTACGTCAAAGGGAAGGACTTTTTCACATTGCATGAAAAGTTCGAGGAGCTGTATAACGAAACGGCTACATATATTGATGATCTGGCAGAACGTCTGCTGGCATTAAACGGCAAGCCGATCGGCACAATGACGGAATCATTGAAGACAGCGTCTGTAAAAGAAGCGGAAGGCAATGAGAGCGCAGAACAAATGGTACAGAACATTTATGATGATTTCACTGTCATTGCGGAAGAGCTGAAAAGCGGCATGGATCTCGCAGATGAGGTAGGAGACGAAACGACCGGTGATATGCTGCTTGCCATTCACCAGAATATCGAAAAACATAACTGGATGCTGAAAGCGTATTTGGGATAATCAACAAGGGAAGACCGGGGCTATAAAGCACTCGGTCTTTTATTTGGCTGCCGAAGAGAGGTGTTGTCCATTTTTCTGAAAAATCCAGTCCGTTCCATTCACTTTTCATAGAATAATGTAAGGCCGTTTCTGTGAAAGGATGTTGGATCAAGTGGGCAAAGACTTTGGCATCTTTTCGTTTTTTGCAGTGATCGTGTCGGCAGCGGGGTTTTTCTTCGGAGGTTTTCAGTATTCGTTTCTGATTTTGCTATCGGTTATGGCGATTGAGTTTATCAGTACAAGCTTAAAAGAATCTCTTTTGCAGCAGCTGAGCGCAAGAAAGCTTTTTGCGCGGCTGGTCAAAAAAATCGTGACCCTGGCATTAGTCTCAGTTTGCCATTTTTTTGACCAGCTGCTTCATACCGAAGGCGCCATCCGTAATTTGGCTATCATGTTTTATATCTTATACGAATCGGTTCAGATCGTGATTACGGCAAGCTCGCTGGGCATACCGGTTCCGCAGGTGCTCGTCGACCTATTGGATACCCTGAAAAATAAATTCAAGCGCAAACCGTAACATTTGCTTCAAAGGAGGCTATACTAGCGGGTATGATGGTTTTCCTCTGAATTTTTGATAAAGGGCTTCCGAACAAACGCAACTGTGGTATGATGTATGGAAGATACGAAGGAACGGATTAGAGGGATAAACATGTACGAGTTTAAAGACTATTATCAGAACACTGTTCAGCTCTCCTTTGAACACCAGCCTTTTTCAGACAGCCCGAAGCACGTATGGGTCATATGCCGATATGGAGATAAGTGGCTTTTGACTGAGCACGAAGACCGGGGGTTTGAATTTCCGGGCGGAAAAGTGGAGCCGATGGAATGTGCGGAGGAAGCGGCCCTGCGCGAGGTGAAAGAAGAAACCGGCGCCGCGGTAAGACATCTGAAGTACGTCGGACAGTATAAAGTTCTCGGCAGGGAAAAGGTAATCGTGAAGAATATTTATTTTGCCGATATTGAAAAGCTTGAACAACAGGCTGACTATTTTGAAACAAAGGGGCCGGTGCTGTTCAGCGAACTGCCGGAGAATCTCCCGCGAAATAAAAAATTCAGTTTCATTATGAAAGATTCGGTGCTTCCGATCAGTCTGAAAAAGCTGAAAGAGGACGGCGTATTTCAATCATAAAAACGAAGACCCGGCGTTTACGCACGGGTCTTTTTTAAATTTTTCCTTTCGTCCATTTTCTTTCTAACAGTTCGACTCCCTGATACATCAATGTCGCAAAAATCGCGATGATCAGAAGGCTTAAGAACACAAGAGTGAAATTGAAGACCTGGAATCCGTAAATGATCATGTAGCCCAGACCTTTTTCGGAAACGAGAAACTCGCCGACGATGACACCGACCCAGGATAAACCGACGTTCACTTTAAGCGCGGAAATGATCGCGGGGGAGCATGCCGGCAGAATGACTTCTTTAAACATGATGCTTCTTTTCGCTCCGAAGGTTTTCATCACTTTAATATAGTTTTCATCCACTTCCTGAAAAGCCGTAAAGACGACGATTGTCGTGATAATGACACTGATGACTGCTCCCATGGCGACAATGCTTGTGAAATTCGGTCCGAGTGCCACGATGAGAATCGGTCCGAGTGCGACCTTCGGCATCGCGTTTAAAATGACGAGGTACGGGTCTAAAACCCGGGCGAGCCTGTTTGACCACCATAACAGAGCGGCGAGGCATGTGCCGAGGAGCGTGCCGAGCAAAAAGCCGAGAACGGTTTCTCCTAAGGTTACGCCGATGTGCGCCGCAAGGGATCCGTCCGCAATCTTTTCAACTAAAAGCCTGCAAACGGAGGAGGGTGAGCTGAAGATTAACGGATCGATCCAGCCCGCCCTGCTCGATATTTCCCAGCCGGCAAAAAATACGATGAAAATGGCGGCCTGATACGCACGGATCCGGAGCTTTTCTTTTTGGTGTCTTTTCTTAAACTGCTGATGAAGCTGTTCAATCGTGCCGCTGCTGTTTTTCAAGGGAATTCAGCTCCTTCCATATGGTTTGAAACAGCGGCTGAAAGGCCGGATCCTGACGCGCGTCAAACGGATCTAAAGCCGCGAGCTCCTTAGGCACGGTGAATATTTGGTGGATGGTGCCCGGCTGATTCGAAAATAAATAGATCGTATCGCTCATGGCGATGGCTTCACCGATATCGTGGGTGACGAGCACGGCGGTTTTTTGAAAATCCTTTAATGTTCTGAATACAAGATTTTCCAAGGAAAGCTTCGTTTGAAAGTCCAGCGCGGAAAACGGTTCATCAAGGAGCAGCAGTCCCGGGTCCGGCGCAAGAGTTCTGGCAAGTGCCGCCCGCTGCCGCATCCCGCCTGACAGCTCTTTCGGGTATTTCTTTTCAACGCCGATTAATCCGAGCTTAGGCAGAAGGCTGAGAACTTCAGCTCTTTTTTCTTCTGTTAATGTTTTTGAAATGTGTAAACCGAGCAGCACGTTTTCCTCAATTGATTTCCAAGGAAATAAATAATCCTGCTGAAGCATATAACCGATTTGGTGTTCTTTATGGTTCGGCACACTTCCTTCAATCAGCACCCGGCCTTGCGCAGGAGTAATAAGGCCGGCCAGAATGGACAGGAGTGTTGTTTTTCCGCATCCGCTCGGTCCGAGAAAGGAGATGAAATCCCCTTTTTCAATCTGAAAATGTATATCTTTCACGGCGGTTGTCTTTTCTTTCAGCGAGAAATAAGTATGTGTTACATGATCCACATGTAAAAAAGACATTCATGTTCCTCCTATTGTTCTGAGGTGACTTTTTTGGCGATTTTTGTGTTGACGAGTTTGCTGTACGGAATGTGTTTCGGGAGCTCTCCGGCTTCATCCATAATAGATTGAAGCTGTTCCCATTCATCCTTTTGCAGAACTGGGTCTGCAGAGAATGACTTTTGTTTTTTATATCGCTCTATTGATGTTTCGATAATGGCCGGATCGGTATCGGCAAATTCCTTCTGAATCGTTTTTGCGATGTCTTTGGCCGGATGGCTTTCCACCCATTGCTGGGCGCGATAGATGGCGCGGGTGAATTTTTCCGCCGTCTTTTCATTGGTTTTCAAATAACTTTCTTTTGCCATAAAGGTTGTGTATGGCATTTGGCCGGAAGCTTCTCCGAAGGATGCGACGATATGGCCGATGCCTTCTTTTTCAAATTGGGATGCCGTCGGTTCAAACAGCTGCACATAATCACCCGTTCCGGATGCGAATGCGTTGGAAATATTGGCGAAATCAATGTTTTGAACGAGGTTAATGTCTTTTTTCGGCTCTATGTGATTCTTTTTCAGGACGTACTCACCGGCCATTTGGGGCATGCCGCCTTTTCGCTGGCCGAGAAATGTTTTTCCTTTTAAATCGTTCCATTTGAATGATTTCTCATCCTTCCGTGACACGAGAAATGTGCCGTCCGTCTGTGTCAGCTGTGCGAAGTTGATGACCGGATCTTTTGCTCCCTGCGCCTCCACGTAAATGGATGTTTCAGAACCGACCAGCGCGATATCAGACCCGTTTGATAAAAGCGATGTCATTGTTTTGTCTCCGCCCCATGTTGTTTGAAGTGACACTTGGAGCCCTTCTTTTTTAAAGAAACCTTTTGCTTCAGCGACATACAGAGGCGTATAGAAGATGGAGTGTGTGACTTCCGCCACCTTTATCTTTGTCAGACTTTCTTCCTGTCTGCAAGCCGGAAGAATGAGCAGGAAAAAGGCGCATATGACAAAAACGCAGCCCGTTTTGAGCCATTTGTTCACGGTGTAACCTCCTTGTTTTAAGCGTTAAAATAACCTTTTCTGCTTTACATATCGTATGATGGGTATAAAAAATGTGTGAGTGCCCATATTCACGTTGGGAAAGAATAAAAAAACTGATGATATAAGGAGGCTCATTGTTTTGCTGGTAGAAAAGAAAAGGTTCCCGTCTCCGAGTCCGCATGTCCGCCTCTTTGCGGTGTGCTATGAGTCAGAAGGACTGAAGGTAAAGGGGCTCCTTGCCGAGCCTGCGGCGCCGGGAACATATGACGGTTTTTTATATTTGCGCGGCGGCATAAAAAATGTCGGCATGGTACGCCCCGGAAGAATCGTTCAATTTGCTTCCCAAGGCTTTGTCGTGTTTGCGCCTTATTACAGAGGCAACCAGGGCGGCGAGGGAAATGAAGATTTTGCGGGAGAGGACAGAGAGGACGCGTTTTCCGCTTTCCGCCTGCTTCGGGAGCATCCGAACGTCAGGGAAGGGCGGGTGCATATTTTCGGTTTTTCCCGGGGCGGTATCATGGGGCTTTTGACCGCGATTGAAATGGGGCATCAAGCGGCTTCGCTCGTATCATGGGGCGGTGTGAGCGATATGGTGCTTACTTATGAAGAGCGGAAGGATATGCGGCGGATGATGAAGCGGGTGATCGGGGGCACGCCGAAAAAGGTGCCGGATGAATACAGATGGCGTTCGCCGTTTGAAAAAGCAGACCGCATTCAGGCCCCTGTGCTGCTCATCCATGGAGAGAATGATGAGAATGTTTCGATCGAACACGCCCGAATGATCGAGGACAAGCTGAAAGAGGCGGGGAAACCGGTGGAAACTTGGTATTACAGCGGTTTTACGCATTATTTTCCGCCGCAGGAAAACAGACGCATTGTCCGGCGGCTGGCGGAATGGATGAAGACACGGTAAGATGCCTGATTTATGTTATGATAATAAAGAATAAGAGAATGAAAGGGGATTTTCATTTTGGGAATGCCTGTTGAATTTAATACCATGATTGTGACAAAAGGCAATGAAAAAAGGATAGAGGAAAATATCTTTTTATTGGAGAAAGAGGGCTACCGCGTCTATCCTCTTGATATTCCGATGGACGTGCGCAAAACGAAAACCGGCGAGAAATCCGGCACCGGCGAAGTCCAGAAGCTCGAATGGGCGAACGGCCGGACAAGCATTACATACAGACTCACGTCGCTTCATTCGACAAACTGAAAAAACAAAAGCCGAGGGCATAAACGCCCTTGGCTTTTTTGATTACACGAGAGGTCCGCCGGCTTTGGCAATCGAGTCCGCATGGGAAAACTTTTTAAAGTTTTCTTTAAACTCATTGGCTAAAAACAGCGCTTTTTCGTTGTATGCCTGTTTATCGCTCCATGTGTTTTCAGGCTGAAGAACTTCATCCGGAACGCCCGGAACATGAACGGGACTGCGCAGGCCGAAAATGCTGTCTGCCGTCATGTCAGTCTGGTTCAGTCTGCCTTCAATAGCGGCCTTGACCATCGCTCTTGTATACGAAAGTTTCATCCGTTCTCCGACTCCGTACCCTCCGCCGGTCCAGCCTGTGTTGACCAGGAAGACTTGAACGCCGTGTTCGTCGATTTTATGCCCGAGCATTTCGGCATATACATGCGCCGGAAGCGGAAGGAACGGTGAACCGAAGCACGTCGAGAAAGTCGTTTGCGGAGATGTCACGCCGCGCTCGGTTCCCGCGAGTTTACTGGTGTACCCGCTTAAGAAGTGATACATCGCCTGTTCCTTCGTCAGTTTGCTGATCGGAGGGAGCACGCCGAATGCGTCCGCCGTTAAAAAGACGATCGCCTGCGGATGGCCGGCAATGCTCGGCTGCACGATATTGCCGATCATCTCAATCGGATATGCGGCTCTTGTGTTTTCCGTGTAGAAGGAATTGTCGTAATCCGCTTCACCCGTTTTTTCATCAAGCACGACATTCTCAAGAACAGACCCGAAGCGGATCGCACGAAAAATCTGCGGTTCTTTTTCCTCGCTCAGATTGATACATTTAGCGTAACATCCGCCTTCAATGTTGAAAACGCCGGAATCTGACCAGCCGTGCTCGTCATCGCCGATCAGTTTGCGGTCCGCATCGGCTGAAAGCGTCGTTTTCCCTGTGCCGGAAAGGCCGAAAAACAGGGCGACATCGCCTTTTTCACCGACATTGGCTGAGCAGTGCATCGGCAGTATATCCTGCTGCGGAAGCAGGAAGTTCATAATGGAGAATATTGATTTTTTCATTTCTCCGGCGTATTCGGTGCCGCCGATTAAAATGACGCGCTTTTCGAAAGAGACAATGATAAATGTTTCCGAATGCGTGCCGTCTGTCTCGGGATCTGCTTTAAAATGCGGAGCTGAGAGAATGGTGAAAGGCTGCGCTTGCCTGTCTCTTTCATCCGTCTCCGGTCTGATAAACAGCTGGCGCGCGAATAAATTGTGCCACGCAAATTCATTTACGACTGTAATCGGGAGTCTGTATTTTTCATCCGCTCCCGCGAATCCTTCAAACACAAACAGTTCATCCCGCTGTTTTAAGTAGCTGACGACTTTGGCGTACAGCTTTTCAAATGCCTCTTCAGAAATGGGCTGATTCACCGCGCCCCAATCAATTTGATTTTCTGTGCTTTGTTCACGGACGATAAATTTATCTTTAGGTGACCGGCCTGTATATGCGCCGGTGGTGGCGCGTACGGCGCCCGTTGATGTCAGCGTTCCTTCATTTCGGCTGATCACTTTTTCGGTAAGTTTTGGAGCCGATAAATTATGATGCACATTCGGACTTGCAAGTAATGCTTGAAGATCTGCGGTTAAATCAACTAATTTCATAAAAACCTTCCTTTGCCGGTTTATTTGTATTTCGCTGAATGTGGAATTAGTATAACATATATCTGAAAATAGTCTATACTATTTGCGGTTTTTTGTTTGTGTTTTTCCATTGCTTCCCGAAATAAAGGCGCGTAATCGCTTTAATTCATATTGACACTTTCCGCCCTTTTACGATAAGATATTTCATTGAGCGGATACTCTTATCCCGAGCTGGCGGAGGGACAGGCCCGATGAAGCCCAGCAACCGGTTTCTCTGTAAAAAAGCAGGTGAAAACACTGTGGGAAACCAAGGTGCTAACCTGATGCAAGGTTTAATATTTTCCTTGAGCGATAAGAGTGAAAGGCACACAGACCAAACCCTTTCCTCGAGTGGAAAAGGTTTTTTTATTTCATAAAATATGCCAATTAACATTCTCTGATATAGTATGACATTGTATTAAGAGGGAGCGAGTTCCGTATCATATGAAAAGGTCTTGCAAAAGATCTTTTTTCAGGAGGAAAAGTGAATGAGTAAAAACCGTCGACTATTTACATCTGAATCTGTTACTGAGGGTCATCCGGACAAAATCTGTGACCAAATTTCTGACAGTATCTTAGATGAGATTTTAAAAAATGACCCGAACGCGCGCGTAGCCTGCGAAACATCTGTAACGACAGGACTTGTGCTGGTAAGCGGAGAGATTACTACATCAACATACGTTGACATTCCGAAAACAGTCCGTGAAACGATTAAAGAAATCGGCTACACACGCGCCAAATATGGATTTGATGCGGAGACTTGCGCTGTTTTAACATCAATTGATGAACAGTCTGCGGATATCGCAATGGGTGTCGATCAGGCTCTTGAAGCGCGTGAAGGCACAATGAGCGATGCTGAAATCGAAGCAATCGGAGCGGGAGACCAAGGCCTGATGTTCGGTTATGCGTGTAACGAAACGAAAGAGCTTATGCCGCTTCCGATCTCTTTAGCGCATAAATTAGCCCGCCGTTTGAGCGAAGTCCGCAAAGAAGACATTCTTCCGTACCTTCGCCCTGACGGCAAAACGCAAGTTACCGTTGAATATGATGAAAACAACAAGCCGGTCCGCATCGACGCGATCGTCATTTCAACTCAGCACCACCCGGAAATTACGCTTGAGCAGATTCAGCGCAATCTGAAAGAGCATGTCATTAATCCTGTCGTGCCTGAGGAACTGATCGATGAAGAAACAAAATACTTCATCAACCCTACGGGACGTTTCGTAATCGGCGGACCTCAAGGTGATGCGGGTCTTACCGGCCGTAAAATCATCGTTGACACATACGGCGGATATGCACGCCACGGCGGCGGCGCATTCTCCGGTAAGGATGCGACGAAGGTAGACCGTTCTGCGGCATACGCTGCGAGATACGTAGCGAAAAACATCGTGGCAGCAGGTCTTGCTGATTCTTGTGAAGTGCAGCTTGCATACGCAATCGGCGTGGCACAGCCTGTTTCTATTTCTATCAATACATTTGATACAGGAAAAGCTTCTGAAGAAAAACTGATCGAAGTCGTACGGAATAACTTCGACCTGAGACCTGCCGGCATTATTAAAATGCTTGATCTGCGCCGCCCGATCTATAAGCAGACAGCTGCTTACGGCCACTTCGGACGTCATGATGTGGATCTTCCTTGGGAGCGTACTGACAAGGCGGATGCGCTTCGCAAAGAAGCACTAGGAGAATAATTTTATAGCCGCTTACTTAAGCGGCTTTCCCTTTTTGTAGATGCTGCCATGCTTATTTTTTACATAGCGTGAAACCAATGGCGTAACAAAGCGTCTATAAAAAGGGGGTCCAATTAGAAAATTACACTTATGGAGGCTATACTATGTGTGGATTTGTCGGTGTTTTTAATAAGCATCCATTAACTCAAACCGCAGATCAAGAAGAGCTAATCAAACAAATGAACCAAATGATCGTTCACCGCGGTCCTGACAGCGATGGGTATTATCATGACGAGCACGTCGGATTCGGCTTCAGACGGCTCAGTATTATTGACGTAGAAAACGGCGGACAGCCTTTATCATATGAAGACGAAAAATATTGGATCATTTTTAACGGCGAAATCTATAACTACATTGAATTGAGAGAAGAGCTTGAAGCGAAAGGCTACACTTTCAATACAGATTCCGATACCGAAGTGCTCCTTGCGACATACCGTCATTATAAAGAAGAAGCTGCTTCAAAGCTTCGCGGAATGTTTGCGTTTTTAATCTGGAACAAAGCTGACCGCGTCATGTACGGCGCGAGAGACCCGTTCGGCATTAAACCGCTGTATTACACAACCATCGGGGACAAAGTATATTTTGCATCTGAAAGAAAAAGTTTAATGGCCGCTCAAAACGGCATTGATCTTGATACAGCTTCTTTACAGCAATATATGTCTTTCCAATTCGTTCCTGAACCGAGCACGCTTGACGCTGAAGTGAAAAAAGTCGAGCCGGGCAGCCAGTTTACGATCCGTCCGGAAGGCGACATCGCGTTTAAAACATATTTCAAAGCGAACTTCAAGCCTGTTCAGTCTGATGAAGATAAATTGGTGAAAGAAGTCAGAGACGCAATCTTTGACTCTGTCAAAGTCCACATGAGAAGTGACGTGCCTGTCGGTTCGTTTCTATCCGGCGGTATTGACTCTTCTTTTATCGTCTCAGTTGCGAAAGAATTTCACCCGAGCCTTAAAACATTTTCCGTCGGTTTTGAGCAGCAGGGCTTCAGTGAGGTTGACGTAGCGAAGGAAACGGCTGCCGCGCTCGGAATTGAAAACATCAGCAAAGTCATTTCTCCTGAGGAGTATATGAACGAGCTTCCGAAAATCGTCTGGCACTTTGATGACCCGCTTGCAGATCCGGCGGCGATTCCTTTGTACTTTGTCGCGAAAGAAGCGAAAAAACATGTAACGGTCGCGTTATCCGGGGAAGGCGCGGACGAGCTGTTCGGCGGATACAATATTTACCGCGAACCGCTTTCGCTTAAACCGTTTGAACGCATTCCGTCCGGTCTGAAAAAAATGCTTCTTCATGTGGCGTCCGTCATGCCTGAAGGAATGAGAGGGAAAAGCCTCTTAGTCCGCGGCTGCACACCGCTTGAGGAGCGTTATATCGGTAATGCGAAGATTTTTGAAGAGCCCGTGAAAAAACAGCTGCTCAAACATTACAATCCAGAGCTTTCATACCGTGATGTCACGAAGCCGTACTTTACGGAAAGCCGTTCATACAGCGACATTAATAAAATGCAGTATGTTGACATCCATACGTGGATGCGCGGCGACATCCTGTTAAAGGCTGACAAAATGACGATGGCCAACTCATTGGAACTGCGCGTGCCGTTCCTTGATAAAGTCGTGTTTGACGTGGCTTCTAAAATTCCGGATGAACTGAAAACGAAAAACGGCACGACGAAATACCTTCTGCGCAAAGCTGCTGAAGGGGTAGTGCCTGATCATGTGCTTAACCGCAAAAAACTCGGCTTCCCTGTGCCGATCCGCCACTGGCTGAAAAATGAAATGAACGAATGGGTTCGCAACATCATTCGTGAAAGTGAAACAGATGCTTATATTGAAAAGGATTATGTCCTTCAGCTTCTGGAAGATCATTGTGCCGACAGAGCGGACAACAGCCGCAAAATCTGGACCGTGCTGATCTTCATGATCTGGCACAGCATCAATGTTGAAAAAAGACTGGTGCCGGAAGAGCTGAATCATCAGCCGAAAGAAGTCATTTTCGTTTAATCCAAAAGGCTTTCGATGTTATCGAAAGCCTTTTTTCTATTGTTTTTTTGTAAACCGTCTATTCCGCTCTGTTTTCGACAAAGTATTACGCAATATTCAGAAAAAGGTTATAATAGGACTAATCGGGTAGATTCCGGAAAGTGTTTTCTGGCTATTTCGTCTCGGTTTGTGTTTCTTTGTCAAAATCAGGGGGAGGGAGAGTTATGCAAAACAAAGAAAAAACGCTTCACCGCGGCTTGGAAGAGCGGCATATCTCGCTTATGTCGTTGGGCGCCGCGATAGGAGTCGGGCTGTTTCTCGGGTCGGCTTCTGCCATAAAGCTTGCCGGGCCGGGGATTTTAGCCGCTTACGCCTGCAGCGGGCTGATTATGTTTTTTATTATGCGGGCATTAGGGGAAATGGCGATTCAAAAGCCTGTAGCCGGCTCATTCAGCCGGTATGCCAGAGATTATCTCGGTCCGCTTGCCGGGTTTTTAACAGGCTGGAATTATTGGTTTTTATGGGTTGTTACCTGCATGGCGGAAATCACCGCGGTCGGCATTTATATGGGCTACTGGTTCCCTGACGTGCCGTCATGGATATGGGCGCTTTGTGCACTCGTCATTATGACGGCTGTCAACTTTCTGGCGGTCAAAGCGTACGGTGAGCTTGAATTCTGGTTTGCGCTCATTAAAGTCTTGGCGATTCTGTCAATGATCGCGATCGGTCTGGTGATGATCGTATTCGGTCTCGGAAACGGAGGCGTTGCGCTCGGAATCAGCAATTTATGGAGCCACGGCGGCTTTTTCCCGAATGGGATTAAAGGGGTGCTGCTGTCGCTTCAAATGGTCATGTTTGCCTATCTCGGGATTGAGCTGATCGGTGTCACAGCCGGTGAGGTCAAAAATCCGGAAAAATCACTGGCGCGGGCCATAGATACTGTTTTTTGGCGCATTCTCATTTTTTACGTCGGAGCTTTGTTTGTCATTATGTCAATTTATCCGTGGCAGGAAATCGGTTCAGGCGGAAGCCCGTTTGTTTTGACATTTGAAAAAATCGGAATACCCGCTGCAGCCGGAATCATTAATTTTGTCGTATTGACGGCGGCTCTTTCTTCCTGCAACAGCGGGATCTTCAGCACGGGGCGCATGCTGTTCAATCTGGCGGAGCAAAATGAAGCGCCTAAAGCATACGGTACGGTCACAAAAGGCGGTGTGCCGGGAAAAGCGGTATTGGTTTCAGCGGGCGCGTTATGCATCGGCGTTTTGCTGAACTACGTGGTGCCGGCGAAAGTGTTTACGTGGGTGACGAGCATTGCGACGTTCGGGGCGATTTGGACATGGTCGATTATTTTGCTTTCCCAAATGAAATACCGGAAAAGCTTACAGCCGGAACAACGGAAAAAACTCAAATATAAAATGCCTTTATACCCCTTTTCCTCATATATCTCGCTGGCATTTCTCGCTTTTGTCGTTGTGCTGATGGCTTTTGATGCAGAGACCCGGGTGGCCGTCATCATCGGGCCTGTCTGGTTCGGCATATTATTAGCCGCCTATTACGGGAAAGGTTTCCATAAAAGAAAAGACATAGGTCTGGAAAACGGACAGACATTCGCCGAAAAAGCGTAAAAAAAGAGCCCGGGACATGGGCTCTTTTTTTCATAGGATCGGGCCGGCGGGGAAAGAATAAAACAAATTCCTGAACATTTTGCTTCTGTTTCCTGACAATCGGGAGAATGCAAATGGTTTTTACTTAAATAATATTTTGAAAAATGGTACAGTAGTAAAACAAAGCTGATCTATTTTTATTTCTCTTGCAGTGTTTTATAGTATCGGCCTTTTTCAACATATTCCGTTCTGATTCTTTCCATGTCCCGTATGTCTTCTTCTGTCAGCCGGCGGATAACCTTTGCGGGCCGGCCGAACGCAAGACAGCCGGGAGGAATGGTTTTGCCCGGAGGAACGAGACTTCCGGCGCCGATAAACGCGCCTTCTCCGATTTCCGCCCCGTCAAGAATGACGGAGCCCATACCGATTAAAGCATTCTTTTTGATGATTGCGCTGTGCAGTGTAACCTGATGGCCGATCGTGACGTCATCTTCAATAAGAAGCGGGCGGTTCGGACTTTGATGCAGACAGCTCAAGTCTTGTATGCTGACTCTTTTTCCGATTCTTGTCGGCGCAACATCCCCCCGGATGACGGCTGAGAACCAAATGCTTGATTGTTCTCCGATCACGACGTCGCCCGTAATGACGGCGTTATCCGCAATGAACGCTTCAGGATGTATGTCAGGCGTAAATTGTTTATAAGGGTAGATTATCATGTCTCATCCTTCTTTCTCTAAATTTATGTAAGAGGTGAACTGCATGTGGACTTGGAAAGCAGACAGGCCCGTTGGTACCATTGTCATTATCCACGGGGCAAGCGAATACCACGGACGTTATAAATGGCTCGTTGAAATGTGGAGATCTTCCGGATATAACGTGGTGATGGGTGATTTGCCCGGTCAGGGAACGTCGACCCGCGCCAGAGGGCATATTCGCTCTTTCCAAGAATACATTGATGAAGTAGATATATGGATTGATAAAGCGAGAACGCTTGAAGCGCCCGTTTTCCTTTTGGGCCACAGCATGGGCGGACTGATTGCGATAGAATGGTTTAAGCAGCAGAGAAATCCCCGCATTACGGCACTCATTTTATCATCACCTTGTCTGGGTCTGCAAATAAAAGTCAATAAAGTCCTTGATTTTGCGTCTAAAGGACTGAACGTCCTCGCTCCGTCCCTCAGAGTGGATTCCGGCTTATCACCTGATATGGCAACGAGGAATGCGGATATGATTGAAGCGGATCAAAACGATTCTTTATATGTCACGAAGGTATCCGTAAGATGGTACAGAGAGCTTTTAAAAACCATTGATGCCGCTATGGTGCCGACTGATGCGTTTTTAAAGGTGCCGCTTTTGCTTATGCAGGGCGGAGATGACAAAATCGTCGATAAAATGAAGGTCCGCAAATGGTTTTCCGGTGTGGCTTCCCATAATAAATCGTACCGGGAATGGGAAGGGCTTTATCATGAAATTTTTAATGAACCGGAAAGAGAAACTGTGTTTAAGGCGGCAAAAGCCTTTACAGATCAGTATATTTGAATTCGCTGGGGGTGCATATGTTGACAGTACCGGAACATCCTTTTAACCTTATGGCAAAAGTGTATCGGGAAATTTTTCCGCTCGTTCATCAGGAATTGAACATGTGGCGGGAAAAATCAGATTCCATTAAAAATACCGAACTGCGGCAGCAGGCGGCCGCAAGTATCCGCGATAAATCGTTTCATTGTGAAGGCGGCGGCATTTTAGCCCTGCTTTCGGGAGAGCAGAAACAGAAATGCGTGCAATTTATCATCGCGTATCAGACAATCAGTGATTATCTGGACAATCTGTGCGACCGCAGCACCTCGCTTGATCCCGAGGACTTCCGCATGCTTCATCTCTCCATGCGTGACGCGCTGACGGTCGGTGCCGAGGTGCGGCCGTACTATCAGTACAGAGACGAGCGGGATGACGGCGGTTATCTTCATGAGCTGGTCAGAACATGCCAGCGGGTGCTCGGGTCAATAGAACATTACGGTATCATTAAACCTTATTTGCTTGAGCTGTGTGATTATTATTGCGACCTTCAGGTTCATAAGCATGTCGTTGAGCATGAACGCGTTCCGAGGCTTAAAGCCTGGTTTGAGCAGTACCGGTCACAGCTTCCGGAAATGGAGTGGTTTGAGTTCTCGGCCTGCGCCGGATCGACGTTAGGCATTTTCTGTCTCGTTGCTTACTCATTCCAGCCTGATTTTAACGAACATACCGCTGAGAAAATCCGCAGCAGTTATTTTCCGTACATACAAGGGCTCCACATACTGCTCGATTATTTAATTGACCAGGAAGAGGATCTGCTTGAAGGCGATCTGAATTTCTGTACGTATTATCAGTCTCATGAAGAAATGATGCAGAGACTGCAGCATTTTATTGAAAAAGCGGATGAACATTTGCAAGGCATTCCGCATGAAAATTTTCACCGGCTGATCAACAGGGGGCTGCTCGGCGTCTATTTATCCGATGACAAAGTCGCCGGCCAAAAAGAAATGGGTCGCCTCGCGCGAAAGCTGATCAGGGCAAGCGGGAAAACGTCATTTTTCTTTTATATCAACGGAAGAGCCTACCGCAAATTTCAGAAGATGGCTTGGACGAAAAGTTCGTAATGGGTGAACTGCGCCTTTCGTGTAAATCACGACGGCGCAGTTTTTTATTTATGACGTGAAGTATGAAATGAAACATTGTTTGCGCCTGCAGAATATGATACTTTAATTTTATGAAAAAATTAAAGTATTTAGCGGTCATAGCATTACTTTCCATTTCCGGAGGCTGCTCCGTCATCCACGCTTCCGCCGGCTATCATCCTGTCTTGATAGCGCACAGGGGCTCTTCTGCGATTGAGCCGGAACATACAGCTTTGTCTTATGCGCGTGCCATTAAAGACAAAGCAGATTATATTGAGATAGACTTACGGGAGACAAAGGACAGCCATCTGATTGCAATTCACGATAAAACGGTAGATCGGACAACAGATGGTAAAGGGATGACAGATGATCTGTCTTTGGCTCAGATTAAGAAACTGAATGCGGGAAAAGGAGAAAAGATTTTAACATTAGAAGAAATCATACAGAAATTCGGACAAACTGCCAATTACTATATTGAGACAAGAGAAAGCAACGGCAGCCTGGTGATGGAAAAGAAACTGATTGACATATTACAAAAACATAAGCTGATTTCCAGCCATAAAGCAGTCATTGAGTCTTTTAGCGGGAAGAGCTTAAAGAAAGTTCGATCTATGGATAAAAAAGTTCCTCTTGTTCGATTATTAAAAGATAACGAGGCTGAGGAGATAAATGATAAGCAGCTCCAAACCATCAGAACGTATGCTGATACAGTCGGGCTCAACGCCAAATTGGCAAATGAAGCAGTCGTGAAGCGTATTCATCACAATAAGATGAAAGTGCACGTGTTTTTTGATAAGGAAGACGAGCATACGCTGACGCCTATTATGCTGAAACAAAAAGCAGATGGTGTCTTTACAAACAATCCCGCTTATACACGCGGCGTGCTGCAAAACAGTAAATAAAAAGAGACATGCGCATTTACGCTGTCTCTTTTTTTAACGGTTTCTTTTTTGCCGCAAGGTGCATTACGAATTTGCCGATCAGCCCGATGACAAAAAATGCAGCAAACCACCAGTAATAGGTTTTTGCGAACTCAAATCCTAAATGTCTTGATAATATGATGACGAACATCACATAGGGAACACTTGAAAATATGATGCGAAGAATATTCAAACTGCCGCTCCTCCCAGATGTTACACTTAAAAGATGAACTTTTTTCCATTACTTCATAGTAATTGATTTTTCAGAAATAGTAAACACAAAAAGAATCGGCCCGCTTATGACAGGCCGATTCTTTATTTGCCGGCAGATTTCTTTTCAATCGCTATAATAAACGGCGGGTCGTTTCGCTGGTTGAGAAAGCCGTAGCTCAGCACGCGCGCTTTTTCCTGATCAAGATTGCTGCAGTAGTCCAGTAATGCACTTTTTTCCGTCTTGCCTTCAGGATGCCCGTGGTACACAACGAGAACGATCAGCCCGTTCTCCTTCAGCAGTTCAAGGAGCTGTTCGATCGCGGAAATGGTTGAGTGGCCGTTTGTCGTAATGCTTTTATCGCCGCCGGGCAGATAGCCGAGATTAAACACGGCGCAAGCCACACGACCGTGCGCATCCTCAGGCAGCGATGCCTTTATTTGATCATGGCTCTTATGGTGAAGCGTGACGCGCGGACTGAAGTCGGCACCGAGCCGCTCCTTCGTTTTAGCGAGTGCGTCCGCTTGAATATCAAAGGCATGGACATGTCCTGTCTCACCGACAAGGCCGGCCAGGAAATATGTATCATGTCCGTTGCCCATCGTCGCGTCAACCGTGATATCACCTTCCTGTGCGGCGGACTTCAGCAATTCTTTACTGAAAGGGAGGATGTGCATCAAGGTCATAGGGCGGTCTCCTCCCCGATTTTTCTGAAGAGCTTTCCTTGATAGCTTCCCCGTGTTTCCAGCTCTTTTTGAATGGCGCCCAGTACTTCCCACTTATTGACGCTCCACATCGGTCCGACCATTAATTCGATCGGCCCGTCTCCCGTAATGCGGTGAACGATCATTTCCGGGGGAATGATTTCGAGCTGATCACATACAAGACTTACATATTCTTCTTGAGAAAGGAACTCCAGCTTTCCTTTTTCATATTGCTTCACCATCGGTGTGCCTTTTAATAAGTGAAGCAGGTGAATTTTAATGCCTTGGACATCCAAATCAGCGACGGCTTTGGCCGTCTCCATCATCATGTCCCTGTTTTCAAGCGGAAGCCCGTTAATGATATGGGAACAAACGCGGATGCCGTGTTTTCTCAGTTTATTGACACCCTCAACATAGCAGTCAAAATCATGGGCGCGGTTGATCAGAAGGGCAGTCCGCTCATGCACGGTCTGCAGCCCGAGTTCAACCCACAAATAGGTCCGCTCATTCAGTTCGGCCAAATATTCCACGACATCGTCCGGTAGGCAGTCCGGACGGGTCGCGATCGACATGCCGACAACGCCGTCAAGCTTGAGGACG
Source organism: Bacillus sp. Pc3 (assembly GCF_000815145.1). Classification (NCBI taxonomy): domain Bacteria; kingdom Bacillati; phylum Bacillota; class Bacilli; order Caryophanales; family Bacillaceae; genus Bacillus; species Bacillus sp. Pc3. The sequence goes on from NZ_CP010406.1 coordinate 3,115,038, forward strand.
GATTCGAATTTTTCACGCAGCTCCTCTACCGGGGCATGCGTATTCGTGAACGCTTGGAAATATGCGATATATTTGCCGTCTTTCCACTTTTCGTGCATGCGGTTTTTGATATCGTGAAATTGCGTGAGTAAGTCATCGGCCCGATTGCCGGCAAAATCGCCGGAGCCCGCCGCGCTGCAGAATGTACAGCCTCCGTGTGCAACCGTGCCGTCCCGATTCGGGCAGTCAAAACCGCCGTCAAGCGCGACTTTAAACACTTTATGCCCGAAATGCTCCCGCAGATGATAATTTAATGTATGGTACCGTTTTTCCGTATTTGAATAAGGAAAAGGGTTATTCTCGTTCAATGTTCAAAAAGCCTCCCTCACATCAGATGCATCCTAAAATTGTAGCATGAATGATGGGGGTTCACAATCTGAAAACAGGATGCGGCTTTCTTTTGTTTATTATGACTGCGGGCAGGATTCTCATTCCTTTAGCTTAAACTCGGAAAATTTGGTTCTCTTTCCTGCAACCTTCGGGTGTTATTATTTTTGGTCCGCTCAAACTAAGTTTGATTTCCCATTCACTGAGGAGGGGTTTCGTTGGCAACAAGACAATCAGTAGATGAACATCTCCAAAGAAGCGAACAGGCGTATGAATTTGCGAATGAGCAATTTATGACCGCTTCGAAACAAGAGCATTATAATGATAATGAGTACAGTGAAGCGCAAATGATGCTTGAAAACGCGGTGAATGAATTAAACAAGCTGTCATTATCTGCGAATGATCAGCAAAGAGAGCAGCTTTACCGAATGAGATTGCAGCTGCAGACCTTGCAAAACAATATGATTTTGCAGCGTAATTTTGATTACTGACCGCGCCGTTTCAAATGGTTCAGCAAACCTGCCGGAATCCCGGCGGGTTTTTTTGTATTTTTTTAAAAAAAGAATTGACAATAGGGCGGAGTGTGTTTATTGTATTACGTGTACTACTTGATGTAATACACATAAAACACTCAAAAAATGAAATCGACATATAAATGTTAAGCATAGGGAAGGGGAACTTTCATGAAAAACAAAAGATCCGTAAAACAAGATGTGCCTCTTATTATCGCCGCCTCGGTTTTGGCAAGCAGTCTGTTTGTCGTTCTTGTCGTCATCGGTTTTCAATGGCAGAACATTTAAAGAAAGAGAGCAGCTCGTAAAAGAAAGAAGGGAAGTAAATGATTCAAATCGATCCGAGAAGCTCAACTCCGATTTATGAGCAGATCATACAGCAACTGAAAGAGCTTTGTTTAAAAGGGATCATGAAGCCGGGGGATAAACTTCCTTCTGTCAGGGAATTGGCAACGATCATTATCGCCAATCCGAACACAGTCAGCAAAGCGTACAAGGAGCTCGAACGCGATGGTGTCATTGAAACGCTGAGGGGAAGAGGAACGTATATATCGGAGAATGCAAAAACGACATTGGTTGAAGGGAAGATGACGATGATAAAAGAGCAATTGAAACAGCTCATCATCGATGCCCATTACGCGGGAGTTGAGCTGGAGAAGCTGCAGGAATGGATAAAGGAAATCAGCGCTGATGTGAAAGGAGGCAAGGATCATGATTGAATTGCGGAATCTCTCAAAAACGATAGACGGTAAAGAAGTGCTCAAGGATATTTCGCTCACTATCGGAAAAGGTGAAATTTTCGGGCTGCTCGGGCGAAACGGATCAGGGAAAACAACACTGCTCCGGCTTATTCAGCAGATTCTGCTGCCGGATCAAGGGACGGTTTTATTTAATCAGGTGGAAATAAAGCGGCATCCGAAAGTCAAACAGAACATCATTTATATGCCTGTTGAAAATCCTTTTTATGACAAGTATACATATAAACAGCTTGTTGCGATTGTAAGCAGAATCTATCCGAATTTTGATGTGACTTACGCCAATGAGCTGATGAACAGGTACGGCATTCCGGAAACGAAGAAATACCGTGAATTATCGACAGGCCTGAAAAAACAGCTTGCGCTCGTGCTTGCCTTTGCTTCACGCCCGGCTCTTATCCTTTTGGATGAACCGACGGACGGAATTGACGCCGTAACGCGTCATGACGTGCTGCAGCTTATGGTGGATGAAGTGGCTGAACGGGAAACGAGTATTCTGATTACCTCACACCGTTTAGAAGATATTGAGCGAATGTGCAACCGGATCGGATTTTTGGAAGGAAATCAGCTGACGAATGTGATGGACTTGGATGATATGAAGGAAGAGTACATGAAAATCCAAATGGCATTTGAAGAGGACGTCGCCTTGAAGATCAGAGAACAAAACATACCGATTCTCGACCATGCCGGTGTGTTTTATACGGTACTGATTCAAAAGAACGATGAGAAGAAAAAGAACTTTCTGAAAGAGCTGCGGCCGAAAGTATGGAATGAACTTCCTGTGAACTTAGAAGAGGTCTTCATCGCGAAGTTTGGAGGGAACCGGAGATGGTAGACAGGGGATTGCTGTACAGGGAATGGGTGCAGAATCGAACTGTTCTTGTGATGGTCGGCATTTTTTTAGCGGCGGTCAATCCATTTGAAGTGTTAAATACCTATCTGGTTTATCAAGGCTGTCTGGACACCCACGGAGCATATTGTAAGTTTTATGTGAATTCTTTGGATAGCGGAATGCTGAACTTAAACTGGGCGCCCGCTGTCATTTTGGCGGTTTGCTTATTCGGACTGGAACGTACGAAAGGAACGATTGATGCGCTTTTCAGTCTGCCTTATTCCCGCGCTCAGGTGTTTCACACTAAATTTTGGCTCGGAGCGGCGGTCATTGCCGGCGCTCAGGTGATCGGCTACGGGCTGGCTGAGCTGCTCATTCTTCTGTTAAAGCCTGAGCGTGTATATTTCTTTCACCATTACAGCGTCGGAGAGATTATTGTGAGTGTTTTGGCTTTTACATTGGTTGCGAGCGCGGGTTGCTTAACGGGGAATACGTTCGCCCAGCTGTTAACGGCGTTTACTGTGTCGATATCACCATACTTGATCATTACGTTGCCGTTGTCCAATGTAGAAGTCATCTTCGGAGCCGGCATGTATGAGCTGATGCCGTCAGTCGATGCTTATATCAAAGTATACAATCTTTTTCAATACTTGAATCCGATCATGTACATTGATACAGATTGGGTATCTGCCAGCAAGTATATATTACTCATCCCGGCAGTGATGAGCATTGTATTTTATGCCATCGGGTACTTTTGCTATGTCAGGCAGCCGGTGGAACGGAACGGCCGTTTTTTCCTTTGGAGACAGCTTGACCGGCCCATTCAGATTGTGGTGATCATAATCGCTGTTCTCGGTTTTGGCCTGGCGGGGTACTCGACGGGACATACGATGACAGGATATGTGGCCGGAATGATTGTCGGGGGAGCGGTCGGATTTTTGGTCAGTTATTTTGTGATTTATAAAAAAACAAAGCATGTGTAAGAGAGGAGGACCGGAATGATACCGCGGGGACTGTTGTACACAGAATGGAAAAAAAATCAGTGGTTGTTTTTATGCAGCGGCATTCTTTTAATGGCGGCAAACCCTTTTATGGTTTATAACAACTACTCAACATATCAAGAATGTTTGAATAACCCAGCTCTTCAAGATTGTGAATTCGTTGTCAATTATACGAATGGGTCGCCTCTTTCCTTCAGCTGGATTGTGAGTGTCATCATTGCCGTCTTCTTATTAGGCTTGGAACGGACAAAGGGAACGATGGATGCTTTGTTAAGCATGCCTTACAGCAGAGGCCAAATCTTTCAGACGAAATTCTGGCTTGGCGCAGCAGTCATTGTTGTTCCTCAGGCGATAGGCTATGGAGCGGCGTCATTGCTGATATCTTTGCTGAAACCGAGCCATACGTACGATTTTGATCATTTTTCAATCGGAATGATTGTCATCAGTTTTATGGCTTACGCCTTGTTAATGGCATCCGGCGCATTAACGGGACAGATATTCGCCCAGCTGTTAACGGCGTTTACCGTCACGGTTCTGCCCTTTTTACTCATCGGTCTGCCGGCCGCGAATTTGGAGGTCGTTTTCGATATTAGTGTGGGAAGTCAATTTTCTTTTATCAGCAGTTATATCGAATCCCGTCTTTTTATATTTGTAACCCCTATTGGATATGTGTTTAACGACTGGATCAGAGAAAGGGATTTGGTTTTAATCATTCCGATTGTGATGAGCCTTGTCTTTTATCTGATCGGTTACGTCAGCTTTCTGAAACATCCGAATGAACGGAACGGCAGATTCTTTCTTTGGAGTAAGTTGGACCGGCCGGCGCAGATCTTGGTGATTGCCTTTGCCGTTATGGGTTTCGGCGTTTTCGGATACGGGGTCACAGACACGATGTTCGGCTATTTAGCCGGCATTATCTTCGGCGCGGTTATCGGGTTTTTCATCAGTTATTTTACGGTTTACAGGAAGTCAAAGCATATGTAGATCTGTTTGAAAATGAGCAGTTTGGAGGAAGGCAAGGTGCCGATTAGCGGTTTGCTTTATAAAGAATGGAAGCAGCGGCAGACACTGCTGCTTCTCACAGCGGGGTTCTTAGTTATTTTAGGCCCTTTGGCAATTATAAATGAGTATTTTCACTATAAGGATTGTTTGAGTGTGCTTCATCAATATTCAGGTTCAGTTTGTACGTTCAGCATTGATTACAGCAATCGGAATTTGATTGGGCTTCATTTCATTCCTCCGGTTATGATGGGGCTTTTTCTGATAAGAGGAGGCCGGGCTGAAAGGATGTTTACACTGAGCCTTCCGTATTCGAGAAGCCGGATATTTCATACGAAGTTTTTCTTGGGAGCAGCTGTGTTAGCCGGCTCGCAATTTGTTTCTTACGGAGTATCTGACATATTGTTTCTAGCGCTTAAACCTGACGCTGTCCATCATTTTCAATCATTCAGCGCAGGGATGCTGGTCATCAGCTTGATGATTTATGCATTAGTGACAGCTGCCGGCACGATAACGGGCAATTTAGCGGCGCAGCTGATCACAGCGTTCACGGTTTCCGTCTTTCCGATCGTGGTTATGACGATTTACCTGTTAAACGCCGAGTTCCTTTTTGGCAGGCAGGCTGTGCCGGATATTGATTTCCCTTGGAGCGGATTTCTGATCTATTTCATGCCTGCCGCTTACATCCATACATCATGGATGTATTACATGAAACACGCATTGTTAATCTCCGCATTAATGGGATGTTGTTTCTATCTATTCGGCTATGTGAATTTCCTTAAAATGCCGAGTGAACGAAGCGGACATTTTATCCTGAGCAAACACATTGAACGCATCATTCAAGTGCTCGTCATGTCGCTCAGTATGCTGGGAAGTGCGGGGGTGTGCGGATATGCTTATAACGGTTCGTATACCGGTTACATATTCGGCATGCTTATCGGCGCGGTTATCGGGTTTTTCATCAGTTATTACTTCATCTATAAAAAAACGAAACAGATATAAGGGGGAGTGGTGTACGTGATAGAAGTACAGCATATTGATCATTCATTTAAAATCGGCAGGAAAGGCAGAGAGAGTGAGGTTCCGGTGCTGAAGGATGTCTCTTTGACCGTTGAAAAAGGGGAAATTGCCTGTATCGTCGGGCGGAGCGGTTCCGGAAAATCAACGCTTCTGAATTTAATATCCGGATACATAGCGCCGACGAAGGGCCGTATCGTCATTAACGGCACTGATGTGACGGGCTTCAGTGAAAAAGAGTGGGCGCAGTTCCGCCTCGGGCATTTCGGCTTTATTTTTCAAAGCTTTCAGCTCATTCCGAGTCTGACAACCTATGAAAATGTTGAAATGCCGCTTGCCTTAAAAGGCGTCAAACCGTCTGAACGCAAGCAGAAAGTCGCGGACATGCTGAAACGGGTCGGACTTGAGAATCATGCGAATCATTATCCGAATGAGCTGTCAGGCGGCCAGCAGCAGCGTGTCAGTATCGCAAGAGCCCTGATTTTAAATCCGTCGATTATTTTAGCTGATGAGCCGACGGGAAGCCTTGATTCAGAAACGGAACTTGAGGTGCTTGCATTAATTCAGCAGCTGAACCGGGAGCGCGGGATTACATTTGTCATCATTACGCATGACGATGAAGTCGCTTCGATCGCGCATTCAAAATTCCAGCTGCATGACGGTGTATTAAAAGGGGGCGTTACTGTTGAGATTTAAGGATCAGATTCACTTTATCAGAAGAAATATGAAGAAAAACCGGCTGCGTGTTTTCATGACGGTGCTGGCGACGACAATGGCGTGCGCGTTTTTAGTGGTGCTGGCTTCCGTCGGATTCGGCATCCAAAAAACGATTACAGACATTACCATGAGCCAGCAGATTGTTACGGAAATCAATGTGCTCGGCCAAGAGAACGGAAAAGCCGTGAAGAAATCAGACTTGGAAAAGTATAAAAATGTCAAGTCTGTCGTTGAAAGAACACAAGTGTATGAACCGAACAAAGCGTCATTGGGAAACCGAACAAATGAAGATTCAGCCATTGTGCTGACAAACATGAACGATGAAGTCAAAGCCAATATGGAGCTTGATCAGGGAAGAGTCGCCCGCACAGAGAATGAAATCGTGGTCGGCTATGATTTTGCGAAGAACCTATTGACGAAAAAAGAGGCTGACGCTTACGACAAAGAGTTAAAGGATCACCAAGGCGACATGTCGGAGGTGAAAAAACCAAAAGGCTATACGAAAGACCTGCTTAATAAAACGATACAGCTGAGCATCTCCAAAACTAACAAAGACGGAGACGTTGAGAAAACGAAAACGTACGACTTTAAAGTAGTCGGAATTACAAAAAAACCGTCCCAAGATTGGATGGAGGATACAAATATTTTTGTGAGTGATCAATTCAAGAAGGACTTCTCAACATTCTTGGATCTGAAGAATGGAAATGCGGAAAAAAGCATCAATGTGTATGCAGACAAATTCGATCATGTCGATCAGCTTACCCATGACCTCACGGATGACGGCTTTTATGTCAGATCTGTCACAACCGAGCTGAAGGGCGTCAACACTTTTTTCCTCGTCTTTAAAATCGGCCTGATCTTTGTCGGCTTTATCGCCGTCGTGATTTCTGCCATCGGTATTTTCAATACGATGACGATGGCGGTGACGGAACGAACGCAGGAAATCGGGATTATGAAAGCGATCGGCGCAAGCCCGTCCATCATCCGCAGAATGTTCCTGATGGAAAGCGCCTATATCGGGATATTAGGTTCTGTCATCGGGATTATCATTTCTTACGGAGTGAGTTTTGCCGTCAATCTGGCTGTGCCGGTTATTTTGAAAGCGGTAGGGGGAAACACCGGAGCCGAAGATCTTCATTATACCTTCTCCTATATCCCGCTCAGCCTCGTTGTGATCGCAGTTGTCATTTGTGCGGGGGTCGCGGTGATTTCCGGTATGAATCCGGCCCGCAAAGCGACAAAAACCAACGTTCTGACTGCATTAAGAAGAGAACTGTAAAGGAAAAAAGCCGGCTGGACATCAGCCGGTTTTTCCTCTATCTATCAGAAAAGGGCGGATACCATGTTTCACATTTTGTTAATAGAAGATGATAACTCTTTGTTTCATGAGATGAAAGAGAGATTAACGGGCTGGTCATTTGCGGTGCACGGAATAAAAGATTTCAGCCGGGTCATCCGGGAGTTTACCGAAATCAAGCCTGATTTGGTGATCATTGATGTACAGCTGCCGAAATTTGACGGCTTTCATTGGTGCAGAATGATACGCTCCCAATCAAACGTGCCGATTCTCTTTTTGTCCTCGCGCGATCATCCCGCGGATATGGTCATGTCGATGCAGCTCGGGGCAGATGATTTTATTCAGAAGCCTTTTCACTTTGATGTGTTAATCGCGAAAATACAGGCGGTGTTCCGCCGTGTGCATCAATACGGCACAGAACCGGCGCTGATGAAAAGATGGTGCGGGGCGGTCATTGACACAGAAACCAACACGGTCAGCCGTAAAAACGGTTCGGTCGAGCTGACCAAAAACGAAATGCTGATCTTAAAACTGCTGGCTGAGCAGAAAAATAAAATCGTCAGCAGGGAAGAACTCATCAGAAGCCTATGGAATGATGAGCGTTTCGTCAGTGATAATACGCTGACGGTGAATGTCAACCGGCTGCGGAAAAAACTCGATCAATTAGGCATCGGGAAAATGATTGAAACCAAGGTGGGGCAGGGATACATCGCAAAGGAAGAAGACGGTCTTTATGATTAAATCATTTCTGCTCGAAAGAAAGAGCTGGATCGCGATGTTTCTTTTGCAGCAGGCTGTGCTCCTTTTTGCGGCATATATTGATCCGTCTATTCCGTTTCTTTCAGTGCTGTATTTTGTTTACCTGTCTCTTCTTGTGTTTCTTGTATTTCTCTTGTTCCGCTATCGTAAAGAGACCGCCTATTATAAAAGCTTAAGAGAGTGGGACGCCAATTTAGACATGTCTTATCTTAAAGCGCCTGAAAGTCCGTTTGAGTCTATCGTTGAAGAAAGCATTGAAGGGCAGACAGAGCAGTTAAGAAAAAGCTCACTTGATCTTCAGGCGGCGTCAGAGCATGAAAAGGACGATCTGATGTCATGGATTCACGAGGTCAAAACACCGCTGACAGCGATGCATCTCATGATTGAGCGCCTTGATGAACAGCCGCTCAAAGCCCCTTTGCTGTATGAATGGCTGCGGATTCACCTTCTTCTGGACCAGCAGCTTCATCAGAAACGATTGTCCTTTATTGAAAATGATTTATCATTCCAGCGCATTCAGCTCAGGCCGCTCGTTTTCAAAGAAATTAAAAATCTGCAATCATGGTGTATACAAAAAGGGATCGGGTTTGACATTCAGCTTGATTCACCAGACGTTCACAGTGACGGAAAATGGCTTTCCTTCATCATCAGGCAGCTGTTAAGCAATGCCGTCAAATACAGTGAGGCGGATGACATTACCGTAAAAAGCTATGAACAAAACGGCCGGGTGCATGTGGATATCGAAGACCGCGGCATCGGCATCGAGCCCAAAGATCTTCCGCGCATTTTTGAAAAGGGATTTACCTCGACGCGAATGAGGCGTGATCACGCGTCAACGGGGATGGGCCTGTATTTGGCTCGAAAAGCCGCGGCTCCGCTTCTTATCCAGATCAGCGTGCGCTCTGAGCCGGAAAGCGGCACGGTTTTTACCTTGGTGTTTCCGAAACAGAACGATGCCGTCAGCATGTTCAGCGTGTGACAAAAGTGTCACATGCTTTTCTCTTTTGTTCGCTTAATCAAACGAAAAAAACGGCTTCTGTTTTTAAAATAAAGATAACCAATGTAAAAGGAGAATCAGAACGTGATGATTTTAGAAGCAGGCAATATCCAAAAAAGCTACGGAAACAAGCTGAATAAACAAGAAGTGCTGAAAGGAATTGATCTTCAGATTCACAAAGGGGAATTCGTCAGCATTATGGGCCCTTCGGGATCAGGGAAAACGACCCTTTTGAATGTGCTTTCCTCCATTGATAAAGTGAGCGCGGGCACCATTAAACTGAATGAGACGGAGATTACATCCATGAAAGAAAAGCAGCTTGCCGAATTCAGAAAACGGCATCTCGGCTTTATTTTTCAGGATTATAATTTATTGGACACCCTGACCGTGAAAGAAAACATACTCCTGCCGTTATCCATTACGAAAATGTCTAAGAAAGAGGCGGACCTGCGATTTGCCGAGACGGCAGAGGAGCTTGGGATCTATGATTTGCGACATAAGTATCCGAGTGAAATTTCCGGCGGGCAAAAACAGCGGACGTCTGCCGCAAGAGCTGTTATTCACGAACCGGGCATTATTTTTGCTGATGAGCCGACCGGAGCGCTCGATTCAAAGGCTGCCATGGATTTACTGAATAAACTCAGCCGTCTGAATCAAAAACGCCGCGCCACCATTGTGATGGTGACGCATGATCCGGTTGCCGCCAGCTATTCCGGACGTGTGATTTTCATTAAAGACGGCCGTGTGTATACACAGCTGAATAAAGGCGGCCAGGACAGACCGGAATTTTTTCAGGATATTATGAAAACGCAAAGTGTATTGGGCGGGGTTCAGGCATGAGTATTCATCATTTGATCTTCCAGAACCTGAAAAAGAATTTGAAAAACTATTACCTTTACGTTTTTGCGCTGGTGTTCAGCGCCGCCCTTTATTTCGCGTTTGTCACGATGCAATACGATCCGGCGCTTGATGAAATGAAAAGCTCCATAAAAGGAGCGGCGGCAATCCGGGCCGCCTCTGTACTGCTTGTGGCGATCGTGTCGGTATTTCTTTTATACGCCAACACTATTTTTATTAAACGGCGCGGCCGGGAAATCGGCTTATTCCGATTAATCGGCATGACGAAAATGCACATTTTCCGCATACTCAGCACAGAAAATTTCATTTTGTATTTCGGATCGATTTGGATCGGTATTTTTGCCGGCTTTTCTCTCTCGAAATTATGTATGATGATGCTGTTTCATACAGTCGGTGTGAAAGCCTCTGTCTCACTGTTTTTTTCAAGCAAGGCGCTCGTTCAGACGTTAATTGTGTTCGGGGCGATTTACGTGCTGATTATGATGATGAATTACTTATTTATTAAACGCCAAAGCATTTTGTCTTTATTTAAAACCGCGTCATCGTCAGAAAGCGGCATAAGGCGGCTCTCTTGGGTGCAGATGGCGATCGGCGTTGTCGGTATTGCGGCCATTATCGCCGGCTATGCCGTGTCCGCGGATTTATTCGGAGGCAGTTTTACGAGCATGAATGAACTGTTTTCGGCCATGGTGTTTATTCTCGGCTCGGTCATTATCGGAACCTATCTGTTTTATAAAGGTTCGGTCAGCTTTCTGGCAAATCTCATCCGAAAATCAAAAGGCGGGTATCTGAATGTCAGTGAAGTGCTGTCTTTGTCATCCATCATGTTCCGGATGAAGTCAAACGCCGTCCTGCTGACGATTATTACGACTCTTTCGGCGCTGGCAATCGGTTTGCTGTCTTTAAGCTACATCTCGTACTATTCCGCGGAAAAATCGGCTGAGCAAAATACAGCCGCGGACTTTGCGTTTGATAACCAAAAGGAGACTGACTCATTTACCGCTTTATTGAAGAAAAACGGAATTGAACACAAAGTGAAAACAATCAAGACCATTCTAGCCGGTGTCAATATGAAGAACATCATAAACGGCGATATGAAAAGCTTTCAACAAGACCCGTCCAGCTTGGCGCTGCCGATTATAAGCGAGAAAGACGCGGAAGGGACGGAGCTTTCTGACGGAGAAGCCGTGTTTACCGGATATAATGATATGATGAAAAGATTTCTCGACCTGAAAACGTCAGGATCCATTGATATAAACGGTAAAACGGATAAAATACCGCTGGCGTATAAGGGCTTGAAGAACGACTTCCTCCTGTCATATACATTTACAAGCGGAGGGCTGCCGACCGTTATCGTCACGCAGCAGGTATTTGACCGGATCGAGAAAGATATCGACCCGTCCATTCAGGGAAAATCAAATCGTTTTTTCGGCATTACACTCAAACGTGAAGAGGACATCCAAAAAGCTGATGGTCTGTTTCAGGCGCAGCACTATTCAGACGGTGCGCTTTCACAATTTGAAACGGCTGACACGCAAAAGAAAAACATGGGGCTGGTCATGTTTATTGTCGGGTTTTTAGGATTAACCTTTCTGATTACCTCAGGCTGTATCCTTTATTTTAAACAAATGGGCGAGTGTGAGGATGAGAAGGCTGATTATACGATATTGCGGAAGCTCGGCTTCACAACGGGAGATCTGCTGAAAGGCATCCGCCGGAAGCAGGCGTATCATTTCGGCATTCCGCTCGTTCTCGGGCTGTTCCACAGCTATTTTGCCGTTCAGTCAGGATGGTTTTTATTCGGAACGGAAGTGTGGACGCCGATGATCATCGTCATGGCGCTGTATACGCTGCTGTACTCCATCTTCGGCATGCTGTCGGTGCTATACTATAAAAAGGTCATTCAATCCGCCTTGTAAAACAAGTTGAGGAGCCTCCGCATAAGCGGAGGCTTTTTTTGTATGAATAGAAGAAAGCGATTTTTAAAAGAATAGACATACGTCATTTTTTCGCACGGGGGAGCCTTATGCAGAAGTATTTTCAATTGAAATCTGAAACAGGAGCCTTTCATCTATTTTCCAGGGAACACATTTTCACGCTTTTGATCATCGGATTGCTTGGGGTGTGCGTGATCATATTCCGGAAACAGCTCAACCAGAGTCGCATGATCCGCTATGTACTATTCATTCTCCTTGCCGTGTCGCAGATCAGCTATCATATATGGCTGCTTTGTCATCATGCCTGGTCGCTGAAAACAGCTCTGCCGCTGCAGCTGAGCGACCTTTCCGTCTATTTGGCGATGCTGATGGTCATGACAAAAAGCAAAAAACTGTTCGCCTTCCTCTATTTTGCCGGTTTGGGCAGCGCCGTACAGGCGATGACAACACCTGATTTAGGGGCGTATTCTTTCCCTCATTTTCGGTACATCGTGTTTTTCGTCTCCCACGGCTGTGTTTTTCTTACCTGTCTATTCATGGCCGCTGCAGAAAGGTACAGACCGTCGGCGCGCGGACTGTGGGTATCGGTGCTGATCGTAAATCTGTACGGGGCGTGTGTCTTTTTTATTGATCGTATGCTGAATGCAAATTACTTATATTTAATGAAAAAACCGAAGACCGCTTCGCTTCTGAATGTTTTCGGACCTTGGCCGTGGTATCTTCTATCAATGGAAGCGGCGGTGATATTGAGCTTTTTCATTCTGTATATCCCGTTTTGGCTGCTGAGGAAAAGAGCATGAGGCCGGCCTGTTTTTGTGAATCCAATCATTTGTAATTTTTTCAACATTCCGGCATTATTTTTTTCAGATTCTGATGTTGAAAAAAGATGTCCGCGGCGATAGAATGAATGTGCTATGATAACGTGTTCGATACGGAGCCGCGGCTTGCGGTTTCCGTTTTTTCATGGGGTTTTTTATAGAGAGAGGGGGATCGGTATGCCGCGCGCTTTGAAGATATTAATCATCGGAATGTTTATCAATGTGACGGGCGCATCTTTTTTGTGGCCGCTGAATACGATCTATATTCATAATCATTTAGGGAAATCGCTGACTGTTGCGGGGATAGTTCTGATGCTGAATTCCGGTGCCAGTGTGGCGGGCAATTTATGCGGCGGATTTTTGTTTGATAAAATCGGCGGATTCAAATCCATTATGCTGGGCATTATGATCACATTGGCTAGTCTTCTCGGACTCGTTCTGTTTCACCAATGGCCTGTTTATATTTGGCTGCTCATCATTGTCGGCTTCGGTTCCGGTATCGTGTTCCCGGCCAGTTACGCCATGGCGGGAGCGGTATGGAAAGAAGGCGGGCGGAGAGCTTTTAATGCGATTTATGTAGCTCAGAACGCAGGTGTCGCCGTGGGCTCGGCACTCGGCGGGATGGTTGCGGCGTACTCGTTTACGTACGTGTTTTTAGCCAATGCTATGCTGTATGTGCTGTTTTTCCTTATCGTATTTTTCGGGTTTCGAAATATCAAAACTCAGCATGCGAGCCAGGTTTCTGTTCTGGACTACGAGCCTGTCAGCAGCAGAACGAAATTTACGGCGCTTCTCATATTGAGCGGCGGGTATGTTCTCGGGTGGATCGCCTATTCGCAGTGGTCCACAACCGTTGCGTCACATACTCAAAGCATCGGTATGCCGCTTTCATTATACAGTGTGCTCTGGACCGTAAACGGAATATTAATTGTCGCCGGACAGCCTCTCATGGGAGCTGTTCTGAAAAAATGGTCCGGTGCGTTAAAAACGCAGATGGTCATCGGCTTTTGTATTTTTATCGTCTCGTTCGGCGTGCTTCTCAGCGCCAAGCAATTTCCGATGTACCTCACCGCAATGGTGATTTTAACCGTCGGAGAAATGCTTGTATGGCCTGCCGTGCCTACCATTGCCAATCAGCTTGCGCCTAAGGGGAAAGAAGGATTTTACCAAGGATTCGTCAACAGTGCGGCGACGGGCGGCAGAATGATCGGGCCGCTCCTTGGCGGCGTGCTGGTTGATCAGTACGGAATGAGCGTGCTGCTGTGGATCCTGATGGTGCTTCTTGTTGTCAGCATCGCAGCGACGGTGCTGTACGACAAACGCCTGAAAACCGTTAATAAACAAAACGTCCAAGTACGATGACGACATAAAAAAATCCCGCTGTTTCGGCGGGATTTTTTTGTTTATACGACCGGAAGCACGTTGACGGCGTCCTTAACGTTTAAATACGTCTTTAATGAAGAAAAGCTGGCATCAAGCTGATTCATTCTCATGGCGAGGGTAGGCTTGATACCGGTGATAATCAATTCCGTGCCGATTAATTTAAGCAGGTGGTGCAATTTGAAAATCCGGTCTGCGGTCTGTTCGTTTACCTCGGCCAGACCTGATAAGTCTATAATTAAGTAATCATCTTTAGATGCGGTTAATATGTCCGTCAAAGTTGTCACAATTGAATCAAATCGTTCTTCCGTTAAGTTTCCCACTAACGGCAAAGCGGAGATGCCGTTTCGGATCGGAACAACCGGTGTTGACAGCGTCGTGATTTCTGTGAGGGAATCCTCAAGGAGCTTTTCGTATTCTTTCTGCTCTGTAATGTCTTTTTGAAAACCGACAAAATAGAGCTTGTCTTCAACATAAAGAGGATCAATGTTGAGTTCATTCCAAAATGGGGTGCCGTCTTTTTTGACGTTTTTCAGCCGCACCGTGATCTTTTCTTTCTGGGTTAAGCTCTTTCTGATTTTCGCGACTTGTTGACGGTCGGTTTCTTTGCTTTGCAGAAATCTGCAGTTCTTACCTAATATCTCTTCGGAAGAGTAGCCTGTCATATCCATAAATCCCTGATTTGTATATATGATGGGATTGTCCTCAAGAGAGGGGTCTGTAATCACCACGCCGATGCGTGCGTGATCAAGCGCCTTTTTGATAAGCTCCAGCTGCTCCAGTTTTCCGGATACATTTGAGTCAGCCATGTAAAACCCCCTTTTGGCCGTAAAGCTGCGCGCTTTTTCAGCCATTGTTTCTCCCCTTTTTAAATGAATCTACAGTAACCGTAGCATAACATATGTTCTGATTCAAGCAACCGAAGTTTGCAATTTGTCATTCGGGCTTGTCCTCATATACACTGAATATATAAGGGGAAGGCACATCATCGCTAAGTAAGTGACTAGGTCATTGTCACTGGATGAAAAATGAATCTAATGCATCAAGCTTACCGATCATGTGTTCACATATAATGGAAGAAACAAGCTTTTTACTTTCCTGCTCAATCGCCGGTATGTAGATATCGAAAATCATCGTATTCGTAAGGGGGCTGGATGGCCTGAAGTCGCTTTACTAAATAAGGGCTTTAGGAAGGTGATGAAGATGCTGCATCAGGTAATAATTGCTTGTGTAATTGGAGGAATCATGGGGGTTCTCGGTCATGTGAAAAAGAGAGGCAGGCTGGAGAAACCCAGAATGACAAAGCGGTTTATCTATCTCGGTTTTTTGGAAGATGGTTTTATCGGAATGGCTGCTTCCATCTTACTTGTCTTATCCGCTGACCCCGATTCAGGAATTCAACTCGTCATCTTATCCATAATCGCAGGCTACGGCGGAGAAGCTGTTCTCAGGAGCTTTGATTTTGTCAGAGAACAAAACAGTGATTCGGCCGAAGCAAAACCACACCAGCAAAAAAATCCTCCATCAAAATAATATCCCCGCTCATGACCCGTTCCGGGTACATTCCCATTGTATACAAACCTGCTTGCACTTATGAACAGAATTCTATAAAATACAGGTAAGATTACGGTAGCGATAAGAACAGTGAAGAGGAGCAGTAAGAAGCAGATTTTGCAATCAGAGAGTTGACGGCCGGTGCAAGTCAATCAAGTCTGTTTCCGAACTCGCCTCAGAGTTGCAGCGGCAAAACCGCTGACGCATAACTGCGTTAAAAGTATCAAGTGAGTGCGGCTCAAAACCGCGCTAACGAGGGTGGTACCGCGGGAAATAAAAATCTCTCGTCCCTTTTTGGGATGAGGGAGTTTTTTTAGTTTTAGAATAATCTGAATATAATCTTTCTCATCCCGTCAATACTTGGACTACATACGCCGTATTCAATCAGAAGGAGGTTTTTACGTTGAGTTTTCAGCATGAAAAAATAGAAAAGAAATGGCAGAATTACTGGTTGGATCATAAAACGTTCGCCGTCAGTGAAGAGAATGACAAGCCGAAGTTTTACGCGCTTGACATGTTCCCGTATCCTTCAGGAGCCGGCCTTCATGTCGGACATCCGGAAGGCTATACGGCAACCGATATCCTTTCGCGCATGAGACGCATGCAAGGATACAATGTGCTTCATCCGATGGGATGGGACGCGTTCGGGCTTCCTGCCGAGCAATACGCGCTTGACACGGGGAATGATCCGGCTGAGTTCACAAAACAAAATATAGATAATTTCCGCCGCCAGATCCAATCGCTCGGATTTTCATATGATTGGGATCGTGAAATCAATACGACTGATCCGGACTATTACAAATGGACGCAGTGGATCTTCACCAAGCTGTACGAAAAAGGGCTCGCTTACGTAGACGAAGTGCCGGTCAACTGGTGCCCGGCGCTCGGAACGGTGCTTGCGAACGAAGAAGTCATTGACGGCAAAAGCGAGCGGGGCGGCCATCCGGTTGAACGCCGCCCGATGAGACAATGGATGCTGAAAATCACCGCTTATGCGGACAGGCTTCTTGAAGATTTAGAAGACCTTGACTGGCCGGAAAGCATTAAAGACATGCAGCGCAACTGGATCGGACGCTCAGAAGGCGCAAACGTGCATTTTGCGATCGACGGCACTAATGACACGTTTACCGTGTTTACGACAAGACCGGACACGCTGTTTGGCGCGGCTTATGCCGTACTGGCTCCTGAGCATGAGCTTGTTGAGGCCATCACGACGCCTGAACAAAAAGAAGCGGTAGATGCTTATGTTAAAGAAGTTCAGGCGAAAAGTGACCTGGAACGGACGGATCTTGCGAAAACAAAAACGGGCGTCTTCACGGGCGCATATGCCGTAAACCCTGCAAACGGGGAAAAGCTGCCGATCTGGATAGCGGATTATGTCCTCGCCTCTTACGGAACGGGCGCTGTAATGGCCGTGCCGGCGCATGATGAACGTGATTTTGAATTCGCCAAAGTGTTCAGCCTGCCTGTCAAAGAAGTCGTAAAAGGCGGAAACACGGAAGAAGAAGCGTACACGGGGGACGGAGAGCATGTCAATTCCGGCTTTCTGAATGGACTGTATAAAGCGGAAGCGATTGAAAAAATGATCGCCTGGCTTGAAGAAACGAAAAACGGTGAGAAAAAAGTGACATACCGTCTGCGTGATTGGCTGTTCAGCCGCCAGCGCTATTGGGGCGAGCCGATTCCGGTCATTCATTGGGAAGACGGCACGTCAACAGCCGTTCCGGCGGAAGAGCTGCCGCTGATTCTGCCGAAAACCGATGAGATCAAACCGAGCGGAACAGGTGAATCACCGCTTGCCAACATTAAAGAGTGGGTGGAAGTCACTGATCCTGAAACGGGCAAAAAAGGCAGAAGAGAAACGAACACGATGCCGCAATGGGCGGGAAGCTGCTGGTATTTCCTCCGCTTTATCGACCCGAAAAATCCGGATCAGCTCGCTTCACCTGAGAAACTGGATAAATGGCTGCCCGTTGATATTTACATTGGAGGAGCGGAGCATGCCGTGCTTCACCTTCTGTACGCGCGTTTCTGGCATAAATTCCTCTACGATATCGGTGTCGTGCCGACGAAAGAACCGTTCCAAAAGCTGTATAACCAAGGAATGATTCTGGGGGAAAACAATGAAAAAATGAGTAAATCCCGCGGAAACGTCGTCAATCCGGATGAAATTGTGGCGTCTCACGGAGCAGATACGCTCCGCCTGTACGAAATGTTTATGGGGCCGCTTGATGCATCTATCGCCTGGTCTGAATCAGGTCTTGACGGAGCGCGCCGCTTCCTTGACCGCGTATGGCGTTTGTTTATCGAGGAAAACGGAGAGCTTACGGGCAAAGTGACAGAAGGCGCAGGCGAAACTCTTGAGCGCGTCTATCATGAAACGGTCATGAAAGTGACAGAAAACTTCGAAGCCCTTCGTTTTAACACGGGCATTTCTCAGCTGATGGTCTTCATTAATGAAGCTTACAAAGCGAATGAACTGCCGAGAGAATATATCGAAGGTTTTGTGAAGCTGCTTTCTCCTATTGCGCCGCATTTGGCGGAAGAACTGTGGGAAAAACTCGGCCACGAAGGTTCAATTGCATATGAGGCTTGGCCTGCCTATGACGAATCAAAACTGGTGGACGATGAAGTGGAAATCGTCGTCCAGCTGAACGGAAAAGTAAAAGCGAAATTAATGGTTCCGGCTGATGCTGATAAAGCAGCGTTAGAACAGCTCGCACAAGCTGACGAAAAAGTAAAAGAGCAGCTTGAAGGAAAAACGATCCGAAAAATCATTGCCGTACCGGGCAAGCTTGTCAATATCGTGGCAAACTGACCGGGCGAAGCCCCTCTCCTACAGAGAGGGGCTTTTTTATCAGCCTCTATCATAGAAATTGCACCGCGGGCTTTGGTATACTTAATACCATAAAGATGAATGGGAGTGTCACACATTGAAAATAAATGAAATCAGCACAGCCGCACTGGAAGAAAAATTAAAAGCGGGAGAAGAGCTGTATCTGATTGATGTCAGAGAAGACGAAGAAGTTGCCGAAGGAATGATTCCGGAGGCCGTTCACATCCGCATGGGGGACATCCCTGAGAAGATGGATGCGTTAGACAAGGACAAGGAATATGTATTTATCTGCCGTTCCGGAAAAAGAAGCATGAACGTTTGTATGTATTTACATGAGCAGGGCTTCCGTACGGTTAATGTTGAAGGCGGCATGCTGGAGTGGGAAGGCGAAACAAAGCCGAAGAAATAACGCTTTGAAGTGAAAGAAGAAAAGGGATGTGCGTCTTTTTCTTCTTTTTTTAAAAAACGGGAGGCGAATCAGGTGAAACCGATGATCCGCGCGATGAAAACAAACGATATCAAACAGGTCCGGCAAGTCGCAGAACGCAGCTGGCATCATACGTATGAAGGGATTATTCCCAGACACATTCAAGATCAGTTTCTCGAATCCGCCTATCAGGATGAGATGATGGAACGCCGGCTCTTGCATTCTCTGTTCTTTGTGGCAGAAGAAGAGGGGCGAGTGCTCGGTTTTGCAAATGCCACCCCGGTTCAAAAAGACGGAAATGCGGAGCTGACCGCCATCTATATTGACCCGGATTGCCAGGGAAACGGGATAGGCACGGCACTCCTTAAAGAATGCATCAGGCAGTCCGGCGGGGTAAAAAAGCTTTATGTCCATGCAGAAAAAGAGAACCGCATTGCCTTATCCTTTTATCAAGCGAAAGGGTTTCAATGGGTATATGAATTTGAAGAAGACTTTAAAGGACACACTTTACAGACGGTCAAACTGGTACTGAACATATAAAAGCGTCCGGCCGCCTAGGACCGGAACGCGAATGATCAGTGATAAGCCGGAAGCCGGTCTTTGTGCGCTTCAAATAAGTCATCGCACAAAGATATGATGTCATTCATGGAAAGCTCGGCGCTCGTATGCGGATCAAGCATGGCCGCCTGATATACGGCTTCCTTTTTTAATGTAACGGCCGCTTCGATGGTTAAAAGCTGTGTGTTAATGTTTGTTCTGTTGAGCGCCGCGAGCTGCTCGGGAAGTTCGCCCGAATAGCACGGCATAATGTGGTTTTTGACGGCTGTGCAAGGCACTTCAACGACCGCTTTCGCCGGCAGATTCGGTATCAGCCCGGTATTCAGCACATTGCCGCCGAATGTGAACGGTTTGCCCGTCTCCATCGCTTCAATAATTCTCGAACCGTATTCTTTTGAGCGTTCATGCGTCAGGTTTTGGTTGTTGATAATGCCGTCTCTCATCGTTTCCCAATTGTTGATTTGTTCCGCGCATCTCCTCGGATATTCATCAAGCGGAATTTGGAGTTCATCTATCAGCTCAGGATACCGGCTTTTTATAAAATACGGGTGATATTCGGCATTATGCTCAGATGATTCCGTTACGTAGCAGCCGAATTTATCCATCAGCTCAAACCGCACCATGTCCTTATGTTTCGTCTTTTGTTTTTCGCGTGCCCGTCTTTTAATTTCAGGATATAAATCAATTCCGTCTTTTTTAATCTCCAAAAGCCAAGCCATATGGTTGATGCCGGCAATGCGTTCTTCCGTCCCTTCGTGATCCATGCCGAGTGAGTCAAACAGATCTTTGGTACATACCTGGACGCTGTGGCACAGGCCGACCGTTTTGACATTTGTATGTCTGAGCATCGCTCCGGTCAGAGAGGCCATCGGATTTGTATAATTTAACAGCCACGCATCCGGGCAGACCTCTTCCATGTCTTTTGCGATGTCAAATAAAACGGGGATGGTGCGAAGGGAACGGAAAATACCGCCTATTCCGACGGTATCGGCAATCGTCTGGCGGAGACCGTACCGCTTCGGGATGTCAAAGTCAATGACCGTCGCGGGTTTATAACCGCCGACCTGAATGGCATTTATCACATAGCCGGCGTGTGTAAGCGCCTGTTTTCGGTCATCGTAGGAGATGATGGATATACTCGTATTGTAGCGGTCTCTCATGTTTTCCAGCATGAGCTGGGATTCTTTCAGCCGTACAGCGTCAATATCATAAAGCGCGAATTCAAACCCGTTTAATGCTTCAGTCAGTAAGCAGTCCCCCAGTACATTTTTGGCGAAAATCGTGCTCCCCGCTCCGATAAACGTAATTTTCTTCAACAGAAATTCCTCCCTTTTCTTCTCAGCCTTTGACCGCCCCGGAGGACAGCCCTGAGATAAAATATTTTTGAAGCGCCAAAAACAATACGACCATCGGCAGCATCGCCATGATCGCGGCTGCGGCGACTAAGTGAAGATTGTTCGCGTTTTCGCCGAAGAATCCCGCCATGGCCACGGTCAATGTCTGCACCTTTTGATCTTGTAAAAAGAAAATCGCAAATTGGTAATCGTTCCAGATAAACACGCAGGAAATTATGCAGACCGTTGCGGTAATCGGTTTCAACAAAGGAAACACGATTGTATAAAAAGTCCTGATCAATCCCGCGCCGTCGATCCTGGCGGCTTCCTCAAGCTCTTTCGGAATGGAGGAGCGGATAAACCCTGAATATAAGAAAACGGTCAGCGGCATATATGCAGCCGTATTAATGAGAATGGCTGCGGCATGCGTATTGATCAGCCCCGCATCAGCGACCATCTTGTATAAAGGAACCATGGAAGTCAAAGGCGGGATGATCATGATTGAAATCAAAAGTCCGAAGACGATTTTGTTCAGCTTTGTATTTCTTCTTGCGAGCGGGTATGCGGCAAGCGAACCCATGAAAATTAACAAAGCGGCGGAAACGGCTGTAATGATGATCGTGTTCAGAAAGGATTGCCCGAGAGAGGCACGTTCCCATGCTTCACGAAAATTCTGAAATGAAAAGGCGGATGGCAGCGACCATTTTGAACTGTAGTCACCTTTTGCTTTTAATGACGTGGTCAGCAAAATATAAAAGGGGACAATATGAACGCACGAGATAACGGCTGCCAACAGCGTAAAAATCCGCATTCGGGCTGTTTTCATGACATTTCCGTCTCCTTTCGCTTGAAATACACGAGAGCCGAAAAGCTGATGACAAGAATCATGACGGACATAAACACGCCTTGGGCGGCGGCATATCCCGCATCCTGCCGTTTAAAATATAAATCATACATAAACGTTGACATCGATTGAGAGGAATTGCCCGGCCCGCCTGCGGTCAGCGCGAAAATGACATCAAACAGCTTCAGCCCGCCGATGATATTGATGACCATGTTGATGGTGACAGCCGGAATCAATAAAGGCAGGGTGATGGTGAAAAACGGCTGAAGACCGCCAGCGCCATCCATTTTTGCCGCTTCGTAATAATCTTTCGGAATGCTTTGCAGCCCCGCCAAATATACAATCATCGCAATCCCTGCGTATTGATACGTGTTAATCATGACGATAATCCACGGGTTTGCCGCAGGGCTTGCCAAGGCATTGACAGGACCGATTCCCAGTGCGCCAAGCACATCATTCAGCGCACCCCCGTCATATGAGAAAATAAAATACCAAATGTATCCCATAATCAGCGGACTGATAATGACGGGCAGGTAGACGATCGTTCTTGTGAGCGCCTTCATTTTTAAGCTCTGATTCAAAAGCAGCGCATATAAAAGTCCGAGCATATTCTGAAAAAAAGTGCTTCCGATGCCGTAAAGCAAAGTGTTTTTCACAACAAGCCACGTGTCCGGATCTGTAAAAAGCCTTTTATATTGAGTGACTCCCACCCATTGATACGTCTGTGAGAAGCCGTTCCAGTTTGTAAACGTAATAAAAGCGCCTTTGACAAACGGAAAAATCATGAAAATAAAAACCGTGGCAAGGGCGGGAACGTACATCCACCATAGTGACGCGGATTTTACCGGCTTTTGATGTTGAAATCCTTGGGTTTCTCTTGCAAGATCACTCATTCTTTTTCAGCTCCCCGTGAATCAGATTGAAGCCGGAGCCGCTTATATTCCCTGCCGAGTTTCGCTGAAATTTCAGCGGGGGTTAAGATATCGGCCATCAGCTCCTGCCCGGCTGTTCCCATCACATCCCACATTCCGTTTGGCAAATAAAGGCGGTCAAAATAAGGCTGCACCTTAATATGCTGATAGCGCTTATAGTCATTTGCGTAGAAAATGTCCGTTTGCACATTCACTAATCCGGCCGGAAGCGAGGTCGCTTCGGCAATTGATTTTGCATGCTCGGGTCGGGCCATAAATGCGATAAACTGTTTCGCTTCTTCAAGCCGCGGGGAATCCTTGAATGCCGCCAGCGTGTAACGTTCGCCTCCGATCCAAACCGGCGCGTCTCCCTTGTGGACGGCCGGGGTCGGTATGATGCCGACTTTTACCTTCGGATTGATTTGAGCGACGTCTTGGCCGAGGGTGCCGCCCTGCAGCGTAAAGGCGATTTTGTTTTGCGCCATCAGTTCAATGAGCTGGGACCGTTTCGCCGTCACGGCATCTATATTGAGCAGGTTTTCCTTTTGCATCTCTTTCAGTTTGTCAGATAAATAGGTGAAGTGTGTCCAGCGGAAGGTTCCGTTTAACAGTTGTTTTTTGTAACGGTGTGCGGGATCTGTGATGAGAAGCGGTGCGGCGAATTGATCGTAATATTGGGCAAATGAGCTTTTCTCATAGCCGGCAAACCAGAAGGGGATGACTGTTCCGCCGCTTTTTTCTTTAATCTGTCTCAATGCCTTCATAAAATCATCCATTGTTTCCGGCGGTTTGATTCCGTATTTTTCCAACATTGTGCGGTTGTAGGCCAGTCCGTCCTTTGCCTGATTCAGAGGGAAGGCGTATATTCTGCCTTTGGCGTCTTTGAGCATGCTGTTTAAATTCGGATCGAGCCGCTTCGTCCAAGACATGCCGCTGAGATCGGCGGTATATTCTCCGTAGCGGATTTTGGCCCAGCCGTGTGTGTCGAAAAGATCGGGCATATCACCGGCCGCCATCCTGACCCTCATCATATTTTCGTAGTCATTGCCTGGGAAATGAACGTTTACTTGAATGTCCGGATGTTCTTTTTGGAATGAATCAGCCAACTTTCTGAATACGGCGCGTTCGCTGTCTGAGGATATGGTGGAATAGACTGTCAATGTTTTCTGCTTTTCTCCGTCGCCGCTCTGTTCTGCCGAGCAGCCGGGAAGTATCATGCAAGTAAAAGAAAGGAACAAAGCCAGTAAGCGTTTCATCTTTTCCTCCTTTAAATATGATATAAACGCTGCGGGACACGTCACCTCCTTTCTTGTGAGCCGCAGCTTTGTCTGACAATCAATGAAGTGGGGAGCGTCACGGCCAGCGGGACGGTTCTGCCGTTTAAACGGTCGAGAAGCAATTTGACACCCGTCCGGCCCATCTCTTCCGTGTATACTTTTACCGTTGATAACGGCGTGCTGGCGTATTCTGCCTCATCAATTCCGTTGAAGCTGACAACCGCCGTATCGCGCGGGACTTGAAGGCCGGCTTCCTGCAAGGCTTTTAAAGCGCCGACAGCCATCGAATCACTTGCGATAAAAAAGGCATCGGGGAGACTTCCGCCTTTGATGGCTTCATTCATCAGCCGGAACCCTTCGTGCATGCTGTATTCGCCGATCAGTACATGCTCCGGCTCGGCGCCGGCCATTTGTAAGAAAGCGGTCAGACGCTTATCCTCAATCGTTTTATTGCTGTTTACACCGTCTATGACGGTATGCTCCCGCTCCCGGCCGCCGATATAACCGAGCCGTTGGTAACCGAGCGACAGAAGATGTTCTATCGCCTTTTGCGCTGCGGCATAAAAATCCACGCTGACAGAATCGTAGCGGGCGGGATCGGGGGTGCCGTTAACAAACACCGCGTGCCTGAAAGCGGCGCTGATATTCGTAAGCGCCTCGTCTTGCAGGCTGCCGATGACGATGACGCCGTCCAGTTCGTGAAACATATGCTCTTGAAAAGAACCGAGATGGATAGAAGATGTGATAAAAATTTTTTGCCGAAAGCATTCTTCCTCAATGCCTTTTCGGATCGCCGAAAAATAAGGATCCTGCCGTTCTTCTTCCGGTGACAGGCAGCTGACAACGCCGATCAGGGGCGCTGAATCGCTGCGGCTGCGGTTCTTCTGTCTTTTTGCCGACGGCTGATAGCCCAGCTCATCGGCGATCCTCAGAACTTTTTCTCTTGTTTCATCAGTCACAGCCAAAGAGTCATCCTTATTCAAAATTCTCGATACTGTCGCGCTGGATACAGATGCCTGTAAGGCAATATCTTTGAGACGGACCATTTCGCATCTCCTTTTTACTAAATATTTACTAAACAGAAATGAACTGGTTATTGTTAAAATGATATTATCATACGAGAGTAAGCGTTTTCAACAACTATTTTCGGTTACTTTTAGTAAAAATCAGTAAAAAAGAAAATCTGTTTTTCTCTATCATATTTCAATTGAACCGGAATAAATTGATAGAGAAAGGAGAGGGTGATGTGCTGAAGATAGCTGTTTTTGATGAGGAGCATGAAAAGGATCTGCAGACTGAAGTCAATACATTTTTAAAGGGGATTTCTGATGAACAGCTCGTTGATATTAAATATACGGTAGCGGCGGCCTGTGATCCTGAAGGTGAGCAGCTTTATTGTTTTTCCGCTCTCATTTTATACCGAAAATAAAGAAGCCCGGACGAAATGCCGGGCTTCGTTGTTCATTATGCTTTTTTGACGCGGGGACTTCTCGGTTTTTGGTATTTCTCCGCTTGTTTGATTCCTTTTCGCTCGCTCGCTAATGACTTGTACAGAGACACAATCATCAGAAGAATCACGACTGAAAACGGAACCGCGGCGAGAATGGCGGTGTTTTGCAGTGCGGCCAGACCGCCGGAATATAACAATACCGCTGCCACGGCGGACTGGATGACGCCCCAGATGATTTTCACCCGGTTTGACGGGTCTAAAGAGCCGTAAGACGTTTGCATTCCAAGCACAAATGTCGCTGAATCCGCTGATGTGATAAAGAATACAGCGATCAGAACAAGCGTTAATACGGATGTCACCATTGTCAGCGGATAGTGGCTGAGTGCGCCGAACAGCATCGTATCCGTTGACATTCCCGCGACATTGAATACGCCTTTCTGCTGAAGATCCATCGCGGATACACCGAAGATCGCAAACCATAAGAAAGCCAATATACAAGGTGTCACCAATACCCCGATTAAAAATTCCCGGATCGTCCGGCCCCTTGATACACGGGCGATAAAAATGCCGACAAACGGCGACCAGGATATCCACCAGGCCCAATAGAAAATGGTCCAGCTGTTAATCCATTCGCGTTTTTGGGGATCATTCGGAGACAAGCGAAAGCTCATCTGCACGATATTTTGGATATATTGGCCGATAGAATCGGTAAATGAGTTCATAATCAGCACCGTCGGGCCTGCAATGAGCATAAAGATCATTAAAATAGCCGCGAGCGCCATGTTGGTATTGCTTAAGTATTTAATCCCTTTGCCGATGCCGCTCCACGCAGAAATCAAAAATAACACGGTCACGACAGCGATCAGGATCAGCTGAACGGAAAATGTTTTCGGAATGCCGAATAAATAATGCAGACCGCCGTTGATCTGAGTCGCTCCGAGCCCTAAGCTTGTCGCCACACCGACAACGGTCGCAAACACGGCGATACAGTCAATCGCTTTGCCGATCGGCCCGTTTACTTTATCGCCCAAAAGCGGTGTCAGTGTGCTGCTGATCAAACCGGGCGCGTCTTTTCTGAATTGAAAATATGCGATACATAAAGCGACAACCGCATAGATGGCCCAAGCGTGCAGCCCCCAGTGGAAAAATGTGTACCGGAGCGCATCACGAAATGCTTGGGGCGTTTCTGTTTCACCTGAGGGAGAGCTGATGGCGTAATGGCTGATCGGTTCCGCAGCCCCGTAAAATACCAAACCGATTCCCATGCCTGCGCTGAAAAGCATGGCAAACCATGATAATAAGCCGAATTCCGGTTTTTCCCCGGGTTTTCCGAGTTTTATTGTGCCGATCGGACTTACAATGAGAAAGAGACAGAAACCGACAAATATAGAAACGACCAGCAGATAATACCAGCCGAAAGAATCCGTAATAAATTTTTGTGCCGTATCAGTGACTTGCTGCAGGCTGTCAGGAGAAATGGCTCCCCATAAAACCGCAGCGGCTGTGATGACAATCACAATCCAAAAAACACTGGAGATGTTCTTCTTCAAACGTTCTCACCCTCTGACTATTTTTTTCAATACGCCATTTTGTTTTAGTATGGTCGTACGATTGCAGATCAATCCTTTCTTCCTATTCCCTCAATCAGGTGAAACAAAACGCAGAAAACTCTATCATGTTTTTGGTCAATTATCAACGGGGACGCTCAGGTAAGTGCGCTTTAAACCATTTAGAGCGAGCGTGAGAAACGTCCTGCATTCAAACCGGCGAGACGCCCCGTAACAAAGGCTGAAGTGATATTGTAGCCCCCGGTATAGCCGTGAATATCGAGTATTTCTCCGCAAAAATATAAGCCTTCCATTTTTTTTGACGCCATCTGTTTCGGCTCAATCTCTTTTACGGAAACACCTCCGCCTGTGACAAACGCTTTGTCCAAAGAAAGCGTTCCGTCAGCGGCAACCGTAAATTGTTTGCAGTCTTTGACAAAAGCCCTGAATTGATCCTTCGGCAATTCCGTAAAGCTTGTCTGCGGATCAAGACCGTTCCGTTCCAGAAGAAAAAGCAGGTACCGTTCCTGCATCCACGGCTTCAGCGCATTTTTGAGCGCTTTTTTCGGTGCGTCTTTCAGTTCCTTGTGCATCTTTTGAAATAACTCTTCCTCGTTGATGCCGGGAAACAGATCGATGCGGAGTTTGACCTCTGGCTGCTTTTTCAGTTCTTTGACGACAAACTGGCTGCAGCGGAGAATGGCGGGGCCTGACAAGCCGAAATGGGTAAACAGCATGTCCATCACGTGTGTGACGATTGGTTTGCCTTTTTTATTCAGAACGCTGACGGCCGCGTTTCTAAGAGACAGCCCCTGAAGTGTTTTTTGTTTAATAAACGGTTCTGACGACGTAACCGGCACTTCCGTCGGAAAGAGTTCGGTCACGGTATGACCGGCCGCTTCCGCCCATGCATAGCCGTCTCCGGTGCTGCCGGTATGCGGGACTGATTTTCCGCCGACCGCGATAATGACGGCGTCTGCGTTAATGTGTTCGTCATTGTTTGTCGTAATGCCTGCTGTCCTGCCGTTCTCGTACCGCACTTCTTTGATTTTTTCATTTGTACGGATGGTGACATTCAGTTGTTTTAATCGGTTCAAAAGCGCATCGACAACGCTTTGTGCTTTGTCCGTCACCGGGAACATGCGCCCGTGGTCTTCTTCTTTCAGCTGAATGCCGAGTTTTTCAAAAAAGGCGATGATATCTTCATTATTAAATTCGGAAAACGCGCTGTATAAAAAGCGGCCGTTGCCGGGGATGTGTTTGATGATTTCTTCAACGGGGAGGCGGTTGGTCACGTTGCAGCGCCCGCCGCCGGAAATCGCCAGCTTCCGTCCCAGCTTGTTTCCTTTATCGATTAATAATACGTCCGCGCCTTCTTCGCCTGCCGCAATCGCAGCCATTAAACCGGACGGGCCGCCGCCGATCACAATCACGTCATAATGTTTCATCTTTCATCAACAACTTTCTTTTTCACGTATAATAGGCGGAAATGTCCGCTTTCTGCTATTATAGCGAAAGAAAGGGAATCCTTAAACGTATTTTGTTTTTTAAAGAGTTTTCCCAAAAAGTTTCCCGCTGTAATTATTACCGTCTAATTGCCCAGTTGTGTTAAAATAGAAAAGTTGAATCTTCGTAGAAAATGGTGATGAGGAAACATGTCAAGCAAATTGTTAAGGGGCACGTTCGTGCTGACGCTCGGCACCTATATATCGCGGATTTTAGGGATGATTTATCTGATCCCGTTCGGAGCGATGGTCGGAGCGACGGGCGGAGCTTTGTTTCAATACGGATATAATCAATATACACTGTTTTTAAACATTGCCACGATGGGATTTCCCGCCGCGGTTTCAAAATTTGTCTCGAAATATAATTCCAAGGGAGACTATGAGACAAGCAGGCGGATGCTGAGAGCGGGAATGTCGGTTATGCTCGTAACCGGGATGATCGCTTTTTCAATTCTTTATATTTCGGCGCCGTTTTTTGCGGAAACATCTCTCGGCGGCACGAGTAACAACGGACTTACGATTGACCACGTCGTTTATGTCATCCGGATGGTGAGTCTGGCACTTTTGGTCGTGCCGATTATGAGTCTTGTGCGCGGTTTTTTCCAAGGTCATCAGATGATGGGGCCGACAGCCGTTTCACAGGTTGTGGAGCAGCTTGCCCGGATCATCTTTTTATTGGGCGCCACGTATTTGATTTTAAGAGTGATCAACGGCGGCCTTGTCATCGCAGTCGGATACGCGACTTTCGCGGCGCTGATCGGATCATTCGGAGGGCTTGTCGTCCTTTATATTTACTGGAATAAGCGGAAGGGCGATCTTCTGGCGATGAAGCCGAATCTCGTCCCGTCTGCGAACTTAAGTTATAAAAAAATGTTCATTGAGCTTTTCAGTTATGCCGCTCCTTACGTATTTGTCGGACTGGCGATTCCTTTGTATTCTTATATCGATACGAATACGTTTAATAAAGCGATGATTGCGGCAGGCCATAAGGATATCAGCCAGGACATGCTTGCGATTGTCACTCTTTATGTGCCGAAGCTTGTCATGATCCCGGTTTCTCTGGCGACCGCTTTCGGTCTGACGCTGATTCCGACGATTACTGAATCGTTTACGAGCAGGAATTATAAGCTTTTGAACCAGCAGATTAACCAGACGATGCAAATCATTCTGTTTTTGGTTATTCCCGCAGTTGTCGGGATGTCCGTGTTATCGGGTCCGGCCTATACGTTCTTCTACGGCTCTGAAAGTCTTCGCCCGGATATCGGACAGGATATATTGTTCTGGTACGCGCCTGTCGCGATTCTGTTTTCTCTGTTTACCGTAAACGCCGCGATCCTGCAAGGGATTAATAAGCAGAAATTTGCTGTCGTGAGCCTTTTCATCGGCGTCATTATAAAAGTGGTGCTGAACGTGCCGCTGATCAAGCTGTTTCAGGGAGACGGGGCCATCTTGGCAACGGCGCTCGGTTATATCGCTTCTCTTCTGTACGGTTTTATTATGATTAAGCGCCATGCGGGCTATTCGTATACGGTACTTATAAAACGGGTCATTTTAATCGCAGTCCTGTCCGTCGTGATGGGAGTCGCGGTCAAGCTGACTCAATGGCTGCTCAGTTTCTTTGTAACATACCAAAGCGGCCAGGTGCATGCGGCGATTTTCGTCTTTGTCTGCGCCGCTGTCGGCGGTGCGGTGTACATGTTTGCCGCGTACCGAATCGGATTTTTACAGAAAATGTTTGGAAACCGTCTGCCCCGTGTTTTGAGGAGAGGCAGGCATTCCGCCCATTGAGAAATAATGAATAGTCCGCTTATCGCGGGCTTTTCTTTTTAAAGGAGAGGATCAGGATGAGACTTGATAAACTGCTTGCCAACAGCGGATTCGGCTCAAGAAAAGATGTGAAAAAAATCGTCAAGGCCGGGGCTGTCATGATTGACGGAGAGCCGGCGAAAGATGTGAAAACCCATGTCGATCCGGAAAAACAGGACATCACGGTATACGGAGAGCCGGCAGACTATCGTGAATTTATTTATGTCATGATGAATAAGCCGCAAGGAGTCCTGTCCGCTACCGAAGACAGCCGCCAGCAAACGGTGGTTGATCTGCTGACGCCTGAAGAACAGCGATTTGAACCGTTTCCGGCGGGACGTCTTGATAAGGATACGGAAGGCTTTTTGCTTCTGACCAATGACGGGCAGCTCGCTCATCGCCTGCTTTCTCCGAAAAAGCATGTGCCTAAAACATATGAGGTCCGGTTAACCTCGCCTCTGTCACCGGAAGACATCGTTCATCTGGAAAGAGGCGTCGTCATTGAAGGAGGCTATAAAACGAAGCCGGCAGCCGTTGAAATCATTACAGAAAGCCCGGATGAAACGGTGATTCATTTGACCATTACAGAAGGCAAATATCATCAGGTGAAGCTGATGGCAAAGGCTGTCGGAAATGAAGTGGCTTATTTGAAGCGGCTTTCGATGGGGGCTGTTTCTCTTGACCCGGATCTTAAACCGGGAGAATTCCGCGAGCTGACTGAAGAAGAGCTCGAAACGCTGAGAGGCGCTGAAGTGTAATCGATATCAGAAAAGCCCAAAACAGATTTGTTTTGGGCTTTTTATATAGAGGAACAAAAAACAAGGCAAAGACGCTGCTTTGCCTTGCAGCATGTCAGGCCGAAAAGGGCCTTATGTAATTGTTCGCTTAAGATGTAATTTTCACTTTTTTTCGTGTTGTCTCCCACTTGCCTCGGCTAGGACTATGAACAAGATCATTGTATGCTAACACATTTAAGTCTCGCTGAATGGTTCTAGGTGTAATGCCGAATTCATCAACCAGTTCCTGTGTTGTCACAAGGCCTTTTTCCTGGATGAACATGTAAACTGATTTAATCCGAGTCAGCATACGATTTGTTGAAGGTTTCAAAAAACCACTCCCTATCATAAGATCGGATGGACTTGATATACCACAACTTTCGACTCTAAAACTTCGTACGAATAAGCAACAAAGGATGACATTCTGTTTTTTCTCTTTTAACTGCCTCCATTATACACGATATGGACAACATGAATCTAGGAATAAGCGCAGATAATTTTTTCCAAATGAGTGCCGCCTTGGTGCATTACTATGCTCGGTCCGCTTTTATTATTATGGAAACTGAAACTTTTTTTATACATGTCCGTATGAAAACGGGGGAGTGAGAAGTTTGGGAGAATTATTGAATGCAAACATTGTCTGCGCCGGTTATGCTGACAGGCCGAAGGTGATTTCTGATGTATCTCTGTCAGTCAACGCTGGTGAAATTGCCGGTTTAATCGGAGCGAACGGCGCGGGGAAAAGCACAGTGATAAAGGCGGTTCTCGGGCTGTCCCGGGATATAGAGGGCGGAATTGAGTGGAATGATTCATCTTATGCTTACATACCGGAGCGTCCGAGTTTTTACGATGAACTGACGCTTTGGGAGCATCTCGAGCTGACCGGGTCATTGCGGGGCATGGAAGGGGAAGAGTGCCGTGAACGGGCAGGGCGGCTGCTTGAAGAGTTTTCGCTGACGTCTGTAACACATGATTTGCCTTCCGGTTTTTCAAAAGGGATGCAGCAAAAATTGATGCTTATACAGGCATTTTTGGCGAAGCCGGATATTTACATCATTGATGAGCCTTTTATCGGACTTGATCCGATCTCAACGAAGCTGTTTACCGACATGCTGATTGCTGAGAAAGAAAGGGGCGCGGGAATTTTGATGTGCACTCATGTTCTGGATACGGCGGAAAAAATCTGCGACCGGTTTTATTTGCTGGATCAGGGCGCTCTGCTTCTTCAAGGCACGTTAGAGGAGCTTCAGGAAAAAACGGGGAGCCGTTCACTGCTGGATTGCTTTTATTCAGCGGTTCGGAGCAGTCAGCGATGACTGGGCGGGCTTTGTTTTTTCAAAGGCTGTTTCATTATTGGCGGTATCAATGGAAGGTGTTTCAGACGGTCATTGATTGGACGGTCGCGCTGTATATCGTTCTTCCCGCTGCCGCATTTGCCGTTTATCAATATGCTGAATGGCTGAACGGCAGGGGGCTTCTTAATGGAGCGGCAGGAGTATTAGGATGGGGCTGGCTGTATGTATTCAGTGCCCTGCTGTTGTGCACGGGTTTTATTCATACCTTTTTGCTGGAAGCGGATCACGTATTTTTGGTGCATGCAAAACATCTGATGCAAAAGCTGAAACGGTACGCGCTTTTGTATTCGATGTTCCTTTCCCTTATCAAATGGGGTGCGCTTGCCGTATTGTTATTTCCCTTATGGCGCCAATACGGTGACTGTACCTTACCGGCATATTCGGGTATGTTTTGCTGTCTGTTCGGCTTCCATACTGCAATATTAGCGGTGCACCGGCACAGAAAAAACAGCAGGCGGACATTCGGGAATCAGGCGGCGGGCTGGCTGAAAGTGATGGTTCTGATGGCGGGTGCGTTTTTTATGATCGTCTTTGCCGCCGAATGGTATTGGCTTTGGCCGGCGGGATGTATATTGTTCATCTGTTCCGCTCTTTTGACTCGGAAAGGGACGGAGACATTATCAGCCTTTGAGGAAGAAGTGCTTGAGGAGAACAGGCGCAAGCTTTCATTCGCGGCCTCTGTTTTGATGCTCAGCCATGATGTGCAGCTCCCGAATGGTAAACATAAAGGGCGGAGCAAGCCGTTTTTATATCCCGGCTCAAAGCACATCTTTACAAAACGGTCGGCGTATACGGCGTGGAAAGAATTGTTCTTTAAAGTGCTGATCCGAAACGGCGGGTATCTCCGGCAGCTTTACCTTTTAACCGCGGCTTTTACAGCTCTTATTCTCGTTCTTCCGCTCTTAGTCAAGCCGGCAGTTCTCATTTTGTTTGCGATCGTCAG
This sequence comes from Bacillus sp. Pc3, assembly GCF_000815145.1. Lineage (NCBI taxonomy): Bacteria > Bacillati > Bacillota > Bacilli > Caryophanales > Bacillaceae > Bacillus > Bacillus sp. Pc3. Next base: position 3,148,406 of record NZ_CP010406.1, read on the forward strand.
CCGCTATGCCGCGTCACTTTTATTTGACCGGATCATGGATAAACCGGTTTTAAGCGGTATCAAGAGAGACAGTGATGACTATTTCAGGGCGCGAAACAGCGCATTAACCGTCATCCAAGTCATCTGTTCCGCCTGGTGTCTCATTGCCGCGATTCTTTCCGTTCTTTATATGTGAAAATCCCTTTCCGAAAAAGGAAAGGGATTTTTCTTAATGTCCGTTCAAAATAAAAAGCTGAATAAAAAACAGCACGGCGAAGATGATGACTAAAGGATGGATTTCGCGCCATTTTTTCTTAGCTGCTTTAACAAGCGGATATGAAATGAAGCCGAGTGCGATTCCGGTTGAAATACTGGACGTTAAAGGCATCGCCAAAATGACGAGAAAGGCCGGGAACGCTTCATCAAGCTCATTCCAGCGGATATTCGACACAGCACCCATCATCAGGCTGCCGACAATAATCAGAGCCGGTGACGTAATCGCTGACACTTCCGATAAGACGCTGACAAGCGGGCTGAAAAACATGGAAACGGCAAACATAACCGCAATCGTCAGCGCCGTCAGACCCGTTCTTCCGCCGGCCGCCACACCTGCTGAAGATTCAACGAACGCGGTCGTCGGGCTGGTGCCGAAGATGCTTCCCACCGTCGTAGCGGTCGAATCAGCCAAAAGCGCTCTTCTGGCATTCGGCAGCTGATTGTTTTTGATCAGTCCCGCTTGTTCGGCGACACCGATCATGGTGCCGGTCGTGTCAAAAATCGTAACGAGAAGAAAAGAAAACACAACGGCGTACAGACCGTGATGCACGACATCCCCGAGGGCTCCGAACGGATTTGTGATCAAAAGCCCCTCCGGCAGGTGCGGGAAGGACATGAATCCTTTCGCGAAATGGATCTGTCCGGTCAAAAAGGCAATGATAGCGGTCAGCGCCATGCCGATGAACAGAGCCCCGTTAACATTCAGCACCATCAGTACAATACTGATGATAAGTCCGATAAGCGTTAAAATGACGGCGGGCGAATGAAGATCGCCGAGTGCGACCAGATTAGATTTATCAGCCGTGATGATTCCGGATTGGCGTAAGCCGATAAAAGCGATAAATAAGCCGATGCCGGTCGTAATTCCGTATTTTAAATTGTCCGGAATCGCTTCTATAAGTTGTTTTCTTAAAGGCGTTAACGATAAAATAATAAAGATGACTCCCGCGATAAAAACGGCGCTGAAAGCCGTCTGATACGTAATGCCGCTGCCTGTGCCGACAACGTGAAAGGCAAGATACGCGTTTAAGCCCATGCCGGGGGCAATGGCGATCGGAAAATTCGCAGCGAGAGCCATCCATAAAGTTCCGACAATGGAAGCGATAATCGTCGCGGTGAACACCTGGTCAAACGGAATTCCCGCATTGGAAAGGATCACCGGATTGACGACAATGATATACACCATTGTGAAAAAGGTGGTCAATCCCGCGGTAATTTCTCTTTTTATTGTCGTTTGATGCTTGTCGAGATGAAACATAAGTACCTCCAATGACGAACATTTTTTCAAAACATCATCTATATTATTCGTTTTATCGACATTTTGCAAGTCTTTATCAAGAAAGGGGATTTGTGATGAACTGGGAAGTTGAAGTCATCAGAAACAAAGAAGATCTGATCCGTGACACGCAGAAGTTTTTGCAGATCAACAGCGTAATGGACGAATCAACAGCCGGTCCCGGCCGGCCGTTTGGAGAAGGCGTCAATGCCAGCCTGACGTCACTGCTGGAATTCGGTGAAAAAGAAGGCTTCACCGTAAAGAATCTTGATGGCTATGCGGGCCATATTGAATGGGGAACGGGTGACGAAATCGTCGGCGTTCTGTGCCACGTCGATGTCGTTCCGCCCGGAGACGGCTGGACGAGCGATCCGTTTTCAGCCGATATCAGGGACGGCCGGATATATGCCAGAGGCGCCATAGATGATAAAGGGCCGACAATGGCGGCGTTTTATGCGCTGAAAATCGTCAAAGACATGCAGCTCCCTTTATCCAAACGCGTGAGAATCATCATCGGAACGGATGAAGAAAGTGATTGGAGATGCGTGGATCACTACTTCAAACACGAAAAAATGCCTGACATCGGCTTTGCTCCTGACGCAGATTTTCCGATCATTAACGCCGAAAAAGGAATTATAGATGCGTCACTGCGCATTGCAAAAAGCGCTTCTGACAAAGACGCAAAAAACGGGCTACTGTCATTCCGTTCAGGACTGCGCTTGAACATGGTGCCGGATGCGGCTGAAGCGGTTATTGAAGGGGACGGTCTTGATGCCGTGCACGCATATTTCAGCAAATGGCTTGAGCAGTCAAAAACACAGGGTGAAGCAGTTTCGGAAAATGGAAAACTGACGCTTCGGGTATACGGAAAATCATGCCACGCGATGGAACCGGATAATGGTGTTAATGCCGGCTTAAAGCTTGCTGAATGCCTTAACGGAACAGATCTGGATGAAGCCGGAAAGGACTTTGTCAAAACCGTCAGTGACTATTTTTTAAATGATACACGAGGCAAAAAGCTGAAAATTGATTGCAGGGATGACATCAGCGGAGAGCTTACATTGAATGTCGGCACCTTTACATACAGAAAGGGTGAGGAAGGAGAACTCGGCATCAACATCCGTTATCCCGTCACTTCAGACAGCAAAGTCATCCGTGATGCTTTTACGTCTGCTGAAGAATTCCGGCTTGAAGAATTTAAAGACAGCAAACCGCACCACGTTTCTGCCGATCATCCGCTCGTAAAGACGCTTCAAAAGGTTTACGAAGGACAGACGGGAAAGAAAGCGGATCTGATTTCAATCGGCGGAGGAACGTATGCGAGATCCCTTTCGGCGGGCGTCGCGTTCGGGCCGCTGTTCCCCGGCCGGCCTGACAGCGCGCATCAAAAGGATGAGTACATTGAAATCGATGACCTTCTCCGGTCAACCGCTTTATATGCCGAAGCCATTTATGAGCTTGCCAAGTGATAATAAAAAGGGACGCCGAAAGCGGCATCCCTTTTTATCATTCAAATGACCATAAATCCGTTGATAAATAACGTTCTCCCGTATCGGCCGTCATACAGATGACGATCTGTTCGGAAGGGAGTCGTTTTGCGGTTTCAATGGCGGCGAAGCAGGCGGCGCCTGAAGACGGTCCGACGAGTATGCCTTCTTCCCGGGCCAGACGGCGTGTTGTCGTATACGCATCTTCATCAGATATTTTCATGATTTCATCGTAAACGTCCTGATTCAGTATGCCGGGAATAAATCCGGGGCTTGTCCCGACAAGCTTATGGGCTCCGGGTTTTCCGCCAGACAGGACGGGAGATCCCGCCGGCTCGGCGACATGAACAATCATATCCGGGAAAAGCTCCCTCAGCGTTTCTCCAGTTCCGGTAATGGTTCCGCCCGTTCCCGCCGTTGCCACAAAAGCACCGAGCGGTCTGTTGAGCTGCTGAACGGCCTGATAGATTTCAATGGCTGTCGTTTTTCGGTGGGCATCTGGATTTGCGCCGTTATCGAATTGCATAGGGATAAAACTTCCCGGAATCTGTTCGGCGAGTTCTTTCGCTTTTTTGATGCTGCCGGGCATTCTTTCCGCCCCCGGTGTTAACACAACCTCCGCGCCGTACGCTTTCAGGAGGTTGATGCGTTCTTTCGTCATCGTGTCAGGCATGACGAGGATTGCCTTGTAGCCGCGCGCCGCCGCGTTCATCGCCAGGCCGATGCCTGTGTTGCCGCTTGTCGGTTCGATGATGACAGAGCCGGGTTTTAAATGCCCGCTGTTTTCCGCCTCAATGATCATATTGTAAGCCGCTCTGTCTTTGACACTGCCGCTCGGGTTAAACGATTCTAATTTTAAATAGACCTGCGCTGCATGTTCTGGCTGAAGACGATTGAGCTTTACGATCGGTGTGCCGCCGATCAGCTCCGCCGTGCTGTTTACGATTTTCAAGGCCGGCTCATTCCTTTCTGTATAAAACGTTCGGTACATAATATCCTATCATAATGAGCGGACAGGGTTCTCCTCTCCGCTTATCCGTTTTATAATAACACCATAACCAAAGAGGGGGAGATCCTCGTATGAAAGCTTCATTGCCGCATTATTTTATCGGCATTCCGATTCCGGCTGACATTGCTGAACCGATTTGGGAAGCAGCCAAAAAGGAGCCGGCGTTAACATTCAAAAAATGGGTGCACCCGCATGACTATCATATTACACTCATTTTTCTCGGAGCCGCGGATGAAGAACGGCTTGCGAAATTATCGTCGCTGCTCGCAGATGCTGCGTCGGCAGCGCAGCCGTTTACCGTACAGTTTCAGCATCTGGATATTTTCGGCGACCGCAGACAGCCGAGAGTGCTTCACCTTGAGCCCGAACGGAATGAACTGCTCTTTGATTTGCGGGAAAAAACAAAACAGGCTGTTTTGAAAGCTGGTTTTCAAGTGGAAAAACGCCCGTATCACCCTCATATGACGATGGCGCGGAAGTGGGCGGGAGACCGGCCGTTTCCTGACGATGTGCCGTTTGAAAGCGGCAGGGTGCAAAGTGCCGTCAGCCGGTTTTCCCTGTTTCAGACCCATCTTGACCGGTCGCCTAAATACGAAGAAATTGCACAGTTTCAATTGACATAAACAAATATTCGGAGTGGAGAAATCACATGGCACAGATCATCAAAATTCACGACTGCATATCCAGATATGAACTTGATCCATATCATTATATGAACCAGTTTATCCGGCTGAAGAAAGAACGCTTTGAGGCGCTTCTTGAAGCGTTTGACCGGATGACGGAAGAAAAAGAAACGGAAACGGCTGCCGGCGGGGAAACCGATCAAGCGCCGGCCAGGAAAAAATTTTCCTTAAAAAAGAGAAAAGAAGAAAATACGGCCGATATAAATGAAAAGAGGCACCAATGGTTTGATGAGCCGGAGGGAGAAGAGGCGCTGTTCGGGAATCTCCCGTCTCGAAAGTCTGAGCTCGCGCCTTTTTTCAAAGATCAGCTGTATGACTTTCAATTAAAATGGGCGAGCTCCACGCTTTCTCAAAAGTCTGAGCTTTCACAGGCGGTCAAAAGGGACGGGATGTTAAAAATGCTGGCTCAAAAGCTGCCCGATTCCTATTTTGTGATGTATCATCCGGTTCTGCAAATTCAGCAGGCGTCCGTCGAACTGAGCATGATCATCATCTCGCCGCTGGAGATTTTCTGCGCCGCTTTTATGGAAGCGGAAGAGGACACCGTATATATCGGATCAAAACACCGTTTTTGGGAAGAAAGAGGCTCCGGCAGCACGCGCCAAGTATTGAATCCGTCTCTCAGCCTGCACCGGACGGGCTCGGTCGTTTCGCAAATCGTAAAAGAAAAGCAGGCCGACATTCCCGTGCGGAAGCTTTTGCTCAGCAGAACGTCTTATATTGATTATCCGGAGCCGCCGTACGGGCTGGAAATAGCTGATAAACGGACTGCCGCAGAGTGGGTGGAAAAGCAGCAGAAAAATACGGCGCCGATCAAGCACCACCAGCTCAAGGCGGCGAAGGCTCTTTTGTCTTACGGCTTAAGCGATTCAAGCCGGAGACAGGAATGGCTTGATTAAAACGGACGTTTGCCGGCTGTCTCTTCATCTATGAAGCAGGTGAAAACAAACGATGAGTCAATGGTTTTTTATTATTAATCCGGTCTCAGGAGGCGGGCGGGGCCGGCGTGTCTGGAAATCAGTTCAAAAAGAGCTGAACAGGCGCGGGGTCAGCCACCGTTCTTTTTTGACCGGGCATCCCGGACATGCGGAAGTGCTGGCGAGACAGATTTCAATGATGCAGGATCATAAGCTTAAGCGGCTGTTCGTCATCGGCGGTGACGGGACGATGCATGAAGTCATTAACGGACTGAAAGGAACGGACCAGATTGAGCTGACCTTTGTGCCCGCCGGTTCGTACAATGACTTTTCCAAAGGGCTCGGTATTAAGAAGTCGGCGCTCCTCCAAGAAATCAAAAGTCTGCACCGCCCGCTCACACGGAAATTTTTTGCGGGAAACATCAACTTTTTTCATGACAAAGCGCAATCACTTTATTTTATTAACCACCTGTCTGTCGGCTTCGATGCCTCAGTTTTGAAGGCAGCGGCGAATTTTCCGTTATCGCGCGTTCTTCGGTTTTTGCGTCTCGGCTTTGTGATTTACCCGCTCGCGCATTTACATACGGCCTCGGGGTTTCAGCCGTTCAGATTTGTTTGCACGGCAGACGGCCAGAGGCGAGAATTCCGCAATGTCTGGTTTGTCATAGCGGCTAATCACCCTTATTACGGAGGCGGCATGAAAGCGGCGCCTTCAGCAAATCCCCGTCAAAACCATTTTGATATTGTCGTCGCAGAAAACCTGTCCTTTTTCTCGCTGTATCGTTTTTTATGGGCGATGAGCTTCGGCCGGCATATCAAAATGGACGGAGTGACGATGATAAAGGGGAAGGAATTCGTTTTTGAAACAGATGGGAAAATTCCGTTTCACGCTGACGGCGAGCTGATCGGAACGACGCCGTTTCGGCTTATGCCGGGCGGTGCGCCGTTGAAAATAAAAACATAATAAACAAATGAAACCCGTCAAATGTTTTACGGCAAAGAGCGGTTCGCGGCATAAATCTTCAGAATTCACAGGTGTTCTTGCTAGTTTTGCTTGACGAAGTTTGTGCTGTAGCGCTAAAATTTATAGGACGGCTATTGATTAGCATATGAGACTCTCAATAGCTGTCTTTTTTATTCTCATGAAATTGTTTATGACAGGCCGCTCCGCCAATAGAGAAAGGCTGGAGGCCTATTCTAAAATATTTTAAGAAATGATGGGTTGAACATTGATATGAACTGGTTGGGACAATTACTAGGTAGCGATTGGGAGATCTTCCCCGCCGGAGGAGCTACAGGAGATGCATATTATGCGAAACATAACGGCCAACAGCTTTTTTTAAAACGTAATAGCTCGCCCTTTTTAGCCGTGTTATCCGCCGAAGGCATTGTTCCGAAGCTGGTTTGGACGAAACGGATGGAAAATGGAGACGTCATTACGGCTCAGCATTGGATGGCGGGCAGGGAGCTGAAGGCAAAGGATATGAGCGGACGCCCGGTGGCTGAGCTGCTCCGCAAAATCCACACATCAAAAGCTTTGCTCGACATGCTGAAAAGATTGGGAAAAGAACCGCTTGATCCGGGCGCCCTTTTGTCGCAGCTGAAGCAGGCCGTCTTTGCCGTGCGGCAATTTTCGCCGCTTATTCAGGAAGGCCTTGCTTATTTGGAAGCTCATGTGGATCAGGTGCAATTCGGTGAAAAAGTCGTTTGCCATTGTGATGTGAATCATAATAACTGGCTTCTGTCTGAAGACAACCAGCTGTATTTAATAGATTGGGACGGCGCCATGATAGCTGATCCGGCCATGGATCTCGGCCCTTTATTGTATCATTACGTCGAAGAGCCAGCGTGGGACAGCTGGCTTGGGATGTACGGCATGAAGCTCACGGAAGGGCTTCGGCTGCGGATGGCGTGGTACATGTTATCGGAGACCATCACCTTCATCGCCTGGCACAAATCAAAAGGAAACGACAAAGCGTATCATGATGCCATGGAAGAGCTTCATGCCCTGATGAAGCGGATTGTCAAGTAGTCAGGAGTACGAATCCATCTGCTCCACCCATTGGGACAAATGGTTTTGGTGCTCCTGAATATGCGTGTCGATGGAATCGGCCGTGATGCCGGACTGGCTGTAGCGGTAGACATCCTCGAGCACGTTTTTTATATTTGAATCAAGCCCGGTGTTGGCCATCAGTGATTTGATGACGCGCTCCAGCTGTTCATACTCGGCAACCGTGCCGCAGCAATCCAATTGATGGTCGGCCAGTATGTCCTTTAATAACCGGACCTGATGTTCGCTTGTTAAGCCCATGATTCATATACACATCCTTTCTGTGTCATACATTGTGCAAAGCGGTGCGGTTTTATGCATCACATGAGTGTTCCGGACCGGGGAGCCTCTTTTTTTATGCGGCCGGCGCCTTTAAAAGGCGCTTGCGGCTCTTTATGTTTCATGGTATGTTGTTACTCGAAATTATAGATAGAGGTGTCAATCATATGAGAATGCGCCATAAACCTTGGGCGAATGATTTTCTGGCAGAAAACGCTGACATCGCCATCAGTGATCCGGCCCAGTATAAAGGGCGGTGGAACACGGTCTTTGGCAATGACAACCCGATCCATATTGAAGTCGGTACCGGAAAAGGGCAGTTCATTTCAGGAATGGCCAAGCAGAATCCGGATATCAACTATATCGGGATTGAGCTGTTTAAAAGCGTCATCGTCACTGCCGTCCAAAAAGTTAAGGACAGCGGGGCTCACAATGTCCGTTTGTTAAATATAGACGCGGAAACACTGAATGACGTATTTGAACGGGGAGAAATCAAGCGCGTATATTTAAACTTTTCTGACCCGTGGCCGAAAAACCGCCACGAAAAGCGCCGTTTAACTTTTAAAACGTTCTTGAAAAAATACGAAGAAGTGATGGGCGAAACAGGTGAGATTCATTTCAAAACCGATAACCGCGGTTTATTCGAATACTCTCTGAAAAGCTTTTCCGAATACGGCCTGCTTCTGACGGAAGTCAGCCTTGATCTGCACAACAGCGATCCGAAGGGCAATATTATGACAGAATACGAAGAAAAATTCTCCGCGCTCGGCCAGCCGATTTATCGGGCCGAAGTTGAATGGAGAACAAAAGACAGACTCTGATGCGGGAGTCTGTTTTTTTATGCCGCCATTTGCTACCATTACATCAGGAGGGATCAAGATGGAGACATTGAATATTGGGAATATTTCATTAACATGGCTGGACGGCGGTGTAACGCATATGGACGGCGGAGCGATGTTCGGCGTTGTTCCGAAACCTTTATGGTCGAGAAAATACCCCGTAAATGACAAAAACCAGATTGAATTAAGAACAGACCCGATTCTGATCAGAAAAAAAGGCCTGAATATATTGGTTGACGCGGGTATCGGCCGAGGGAAATTCTCTGATAAACAAAAAAGGAATTACGGCGTAACACAGGAATCCAATCTGAAACAATCTCTTCGTGACCTCGGGCTTTCTTGTGAGGACATTCATATTGCCGCGATGACCCATCTTCATTTTGACCATGCATGCGGCCTGACGGAGTACAGCGGAGAGGAGCTTGTCTCTGTTTTCCCGAATGCCCGCATTATCACTTCTGCAACAGAGTGGCGCGAAATGAGAAATCCTAATATCAGATCGAAAAATACATATTGGAGAGAAAATTGGGAGGCGGTACAAGATCAGGTCGAAACCTTTGAGAACGAGTATCAGCTGACAGAAGGCATTACGATGCACCACACCGGCGGCCACAGCGACGGCCACAGCGTCATCGTCTTAGAAGACGGTGGGGAGGCGGCTGTGCATTTTGCCGACCTGATGCCGACGAATGCGCATAAAAATCCGTTATGGGTGCTGGCCTATGATGATTATCCGATGACCTCTATTCCAGAAAAGCAGAAATGGCAGACGTTCGCGGCAGAAAAAGACGCCTGGCTGATTTTCTATCACGACGCGATTTACAGAGCGGTAAAATGGGGAGAAGACGGCGAAGTGGCTGCATCTGTCAAACGGGAGAAAAAATAAGCGGATCGATGATTTGCCTGTATGAATTTCGGGAATAAAAGCAAACCTAAGACAAATTGCTTTGAAAGGAAGAGACAGGTGAATCAATTTCAAGTGACGAAAGATGGAGAAATCAAAACAACACTGCGCGGATTAGAAGTGCTTTCTACGCCTTTTTTAAATAAAGGGGTGGCCTTTACACAGGAGGAAAGAAAGGAACTCGGGCTCGAGGGGTTTCTGCCGCCGAAAGTATTGACAATCGAAGAGCAGGCGAGGCGGGCCTACGAACAATTCAGTTCGCAGCCTGATGAGCTGAGCAAAAATGTGTACTTGACCGCTCTCCATGACCGGAATGAAACGTTATTTTACAGACTGTTAAATGATCATTTAGGCGAAATGCTGCCGATCGTATATACGCCGACCGTCGGCACCGCGATCCAGCGTTACAGCCATGAGTACAGAAAACCCCGCGGTCTGTATTTGTCAATAGATGATCCTGAGGGAATGCGCGCCGCATTTCAGCAGTTCGGAAAAAATGAAAACATTGACTTAATCGTTGCCACAGATGCGGAGGGCATTCTGGGAATCGGTGACTGGGGCGTCGGCGGCATCGCCATTTCTGTCGGAAAACTCGCGGTGTATACGGCGGCGGCCGGAATTGATCCGTCACGAGTGCTTGCGGTCGTATTGGACGCGGGGACAAATCAGGAAAGCCTCTTAAATGACCCGCTGTATGTCGGAAACCAGCATTCAAGAGTGCGCGGCGAGAAATATGACCGCTTTATTGATGAGTATGTCTCGCTTGCCCGGGAAACATTCCCGAATGCGCTGCTTCATTGGGAGGATTTCGGTACGGCTAACGCCCGCGGCATATTAAAACGGTATAAAGATAAAGTCTGTACGTTTAACGATGACATTCAAGGAACGGGCGCGGTATCGCTTGCGGCTGTTTTAGCGTGTGCAAAAGCATCAAAAGTGCCTTTAAAAGAGCATAAAGTCGTCGTCTTCGGGGCGGGAACGGCCGGTATCGGAATTGCTGAGCAGCTGCGCGAAGCCATGGTGCATGACGGATTAAGCGAAGAAGAATCCTACAGCCATTTTTGGTGTATCGACAGAAACGGATTGTTAACGGATGATATGAAGGACTTGCGTGATTTTCAGGTTCCGTACGCGCGCCCTGCTGATGAAGTGAAAGAGTACGGCCGCAGCGGTGAAGGCGGATCAATTGATCTGGCGGAGACGGTGCGTCAGGCCAAGCCGACGATTCTGATCGGCACATCCACCGTATCAGGCGCATTTACGGAAGAAATCGTCAAAGAAATGGCCTCACATGTCAAACGGCCCGCTATTTTGCCGATGTCAAACCCGACGACATTATCAGAAGCAAAACCTGAAGATTTGATTAAATGGACGGAAGGCCGCGCGCTTGTCACTACGGGTAGTCCGTTTCCGCCTGTTGCGTATAACGGCGTTACCTACCATATCGGACAGGCGAATAACGCGCTCGTATTCCCGGGACTCGGACTCGGCACGATTGTGACGAAAGCAAGGATCATTACGGACAATATGTTCGTTGCCTGCGCGAATGCCATCGCCGGTATGGTGGATGTCGGCAAGCCGGGGGCGCCAATGCTTCCGAAAGTGGAGGATCTTAGGACGGTATCGGCAACTGTGGCGGTAGCTGTAGCTAAAGCTGCGATTCAGGACGGTGTAGCGGAAACGGAACCCGAGGATCTGATCCAAGCGGTGCAGGACGCGATGTGGCACCCAGTATATAAACGAATTCGGCCGATGTAACCGAATAAAGCCCAAAACGCTGATGGTTTTGGGCTTTATTTTTTGCTTGTCCGAATTATGAGGCGACAGAATCAATGACATCGACAATCTGGCCTGTTTTTGCATTGACCATAACTTCATATTGCTCCAGTTCGCCGAATGCCGAACGTGTCACGCCGGTCTTGTATACCTGGATGGTTTCTCCGTTTACCTGGTAGGGCTCGGGCTCTGTGTAAATCCATGATCCGTCTATCGGCCCGCGCTGTTTAAAAGCCGCTTTCACGATACGGAGCGCTTTTTCTGAAGAGATATAAGGTTTCATCGCATACTTTTTCACTGCGATGGCAGCGCATAATCCGACTCCTGCACCTAAGAGAAAATGACGTAATTTCAATATGAAGCACCTCCAATTATGTCGTAATTTTTATTATACAGAAGATGCCAGACGGTGTTAAGTAAAGCGGCGGTTTTCCAGCCCATTCAATCTGAGCGCTTGGAAAACGGTTGTTTTTCTAATAAAATAAAAGCATTACATAGAAATGAGGGGAAAATATGAATGAGGAAACGAAAACGCTTTTCCGGACGCTGACGCAGCTTCCCGGCGCACCGGGAAATGAACATCAGGTCCGCTCCTTTATGAAACGGGAGCTTGCGAAATATGCGGATGACATCGTGCAGGACAGACTCGGAAGTGTTTTCGGAGTAAGGCGCGGCGCTGAAGATGCGCCGACCGTTATGGTAGCCGGCCATATGGACGAAGTCGGGTTTATGGTAACGCAGATTACGGATAACGGCATGCTGAGATTTCAGACGCTCGGCGGCTGGTGGAGTCAGGTGCTGCTTGCCCAGCGCGTCGAGGTGCAGACGGATAACGGACCGATTATCGGCGTCATCTCAAGCATCCCGCCCCACATTTTAACGGATGCCCAGCGCGCAAAGCCGATGGAGATCAAAAATATGATGATTGATATCGGTGCCGATGACAGAGAGGACGCGGTCAAAATGGGGATCAGACCGGGACAGCAGGTCGTGCCTGTCTGCCCGTTCACCCCGATGGCCAACGAGAAGAAAATATTGTCCAAAGCGTGGGATAACCGCTACGGCTGCGGGTTAAGCATTGAACTATTAAAAGAGCTGCACGGAAAAGACCTGCCGAACAATCTGTACGCCGGGGCCACCGTTCAGGAGGAAGTCGGCTTGAGAGGGGCGCAGACAGCGGCCAACATGATTCAGCCTGATCTCTTTTTCGCGCTTGATGCCAGCCCGGCAAATGATATGAGCGGCGATAAGGAGCTGTTCGGCCGTCTCGGCGAGGGGGTGCTGCTCCGCATTCTCGACAGAACGACGGTCATGCACCGCGGGATGAGAGAGTTCGTCCTTGATATGGCGGAAACGCACAATATCCCTTATCAATATTTCGCTTCAGGCGGGGGAACGGATGCCGGACGGGTCCACATATCAAACAGCGGAGTTCCGTCTGCCGTCATCGGCATTTGTTCAAGATACATTCATACAAATGCCGCCATCATCCATGTCGATGATTATGCCGCGGCGAAAGAAATGCTCATTAAGCTGGTCATGGCGAGTGACAAACAGACGGTCGAAACGATCAGAGAAAATGTGTGAAAAAATAAGCAGGACCGCATAAGGCGGCCTGCTTATTCTGTTTCAAATAAATAAGAGAGTGCTTTCATCGCTTGATTGACGGTTTCCACCGTAATATTCGCTTTGCCGGAAAGCTCTTTCAGCGGATGATGCAGCTCTTTCGGACGGATGAGAATGAGCGGCTTGCCTTTTGCGATGGCATAAGAAGCATCCATCGCGGTATTCCACTGCTTATATTTCTCGCCAAACAGGGCGATCACAAAATCGGCTTTTTCCATCAGCACCTCTGTACGGAAATTGTTGATATCAGAAGCTCTGGCGTCTTTTAAAACAGAATCGGGCTGCACGCCCATAATCTCTTCTCCGATATTGTCTGAGCGTTCATGGTTTTCCATCGGGCCGACAAACGTAATCGGCAGGTCCAGCGCCGTTGCTTTTTGCTTAATCTCATCCCGCCAATTACTGTGGATTTCACCCGCTAAATACACGACAAACTGCATCTTTTGCCCCTCCTTATGTACATATTCAGATTTTCGTACGGCTACAAGCAAAATGGTAAACGAAACTTGCTTGATAATGCAAATGAAATATGATAATGATATTGCATATAGTTGGTCTTGCTGTAAACAGTCTGGTATGATCCAATTGGACAAACATCAGCATATAAAAAACTCATAATCCAGATGGAGGAATGACAATGAAAAAGATTGAAAGCACGGAAGAATTGCAAAAAGCGGTACAAGACGATTGGGCGGTATTTATGTTTTCAGCGGATTGGTGCCCGGACTGCCGCTTTGTGGAGCCGTTTCTCCCTGAGCTGGAAGCGGACTTTCCTGAATTCACTTATTACTACGTAGACCGCGATCAATTTATTGATACATGCGCGGAATGGGAAATTTACGGCATTCCGAGCTTTGTTGTGTTTAACGGAGGAAAAGAAGTGAACCGCTTCGTCAGCAAAGACCGTAAAACAAAAGAAGAAATTGAGCAATTTTTAACCGATTCCCTTGCTAAAGCATAAAGGAGGCCACGGGCTTTGAAAATGACGTCAAGGAAGCTGGCGGATTTATTAAAACAGCGCCTGCAGCACGAGAACCGATCCTTCTTTTTTGACAGAGAAAAAGACACCCTCCGTGTTGAGGATCAAACGACCAAAAAAGGCATCACATTGGAGCTCCCGCCGATCATTGCGAAGTGGGAGACGAAAAAAGAAGAAGCGATCGACGAAATCGTCTACTATGTGTCAGAAGCAATGGAGGCGATGGAAGGCAGCGGACAGGAGATGTCCGGAAAGGAAGCCGGTATCTATCCGGTCATCCGCTCCACATCATTTCCCGATCAAACGAGCGACGGCATTCCGCTCGTGTATGATGACCATACGGCCGAAACAAGAATCTACTACGCGCTTGACCTCGGCAAGACGTACCGCTTAATTGACAGCCGTATGCTCGAGAAAGAAAACTGGACAAAAGAACGGATCAGGGAGACGGCGTCATTCAATCTCCGCTCTCTTCCTTCAGTTGTGAAACAGGATACGGTTGCGGACAATTATTTTTATTTTTTCAGGGCGAATGACGGCTATGACGCCAGCCGGATTCTCAATGATTCGATTCTTCATGAATACAAGCAGGCCGCTGAAGGCGAATTGGCGATTTCCGTCCCGCATCAGGATGTATTAATACTTGCTGACATTCGAAATGAATCGGGTTATGATATTTTAGGGCAAATGTCCATGAGCTTCTTTGCAAGCGGCACGGTGCCGATTACGGCCCTTTCATTTCTGTATAATGAAGGCAGACTGGAACCTGTGTTTATCATGGCGAAAAGCCGGCCGAAAAAGGATTAGAAAGGATTTTTCTTATGAACGCTTTTTACAATAAAGAAGGTGTGGGAGATACGCTTCTGATCTCTCTTAAAGATGCGGCACGCGAAGAAATCGCCTATGAAAGAGAAGGCGATGTCATCAGAATCTTTAACAAAGAAACAAAAGAAACGACGGGCTTTAACATTTTTAATGTGTCTTCTTATCTACAGATTGAGGACAACGGCCCCGTCGCTTTGTCTGAGACATTCGTTCAGGATGTGAATGAAATACTGAACAGAAACGGCGTTTCAGAAACGCTGACGGTTGACCTTTCTCCGAAATTTGTTGTCGGTTACGTTGAATCGAAAGAAAAACATCCGAATGCGGATAAACTGAATATCTGCCAAGTGAATGTGGGAGAGGAAACCCTCCAAATCGTTTGCGGCGCGCCGAACGTGGACAAAGGGCAAAAAGTCGTCGTCGCTAAAGTCGGCGCGGTGATGCCGAGCGGACTTGTGATTAAAGACGCTGAATTAAGAGGCGTTCCGTCAAGCGGCATGATCTGCTCCGCGAAAGAACTCGCTTTGCCGGATGCGCCGGCGGAAAAAGGGATTCTTGTTCTTGAAGACAGCCGCGAGGCCGGCGAAGCATTTCAATTCTAACTCCCATAAATAAGCGCACAGAATCGAATGATGTGAGAGAAAGCCGTTAAGCAGGCCTGCTTAACGGCTTTCTTCAGTTGGGAGCTTAATCTTTTCTGAGCCGCCCGGCAATGGTATACTAAATATCGTCCCAGACTACTAAAAAGGGAGTTAGAGAGTGATTAAACATGAGTTGGCTGAATAAATTTTTTGACTTATTTTTAGGTGAAAAAGAAGAAGAGCATGAACGTGAACCAAACACGCATGCCCAAATCCCGAAACAGCAGATACCGGATCAGCCAGAAGGCAAATTCACGCGCATGGAAGATCCTAAAATATATTACGAATATCCGAAAGGGAATTTCCGCTTCCCCGTCGTTCCGGACGGCTATAAGCGAACGGAGCAAAACCAAAGACAGCGGGAAAGGCACGAACGCCGCCAGCCGTCCCGGGATTATGCCGCCGGGAAGGATCAAACCGAGCGGAAACAGCATACACATAAAGAGCCTGAAACGGTGAAAAAGCCCTTTAAACCGTCATCCATTCCTTCACCGGTTTACGGCTTTCAATCTCAGCAAAGCATAAAAAAAGCGCCTATATCCGAAAAGCGGCGTGAAGAGAACGTAACATTGCTGTCAGAGGAGCAATTTGTTCCGCCAAAAGCCGGTCAGGAAACGGAAAAAGAGCCCGTCTTCACAACATCCGGCATAACAAAACAGACGAATGACCGGCCAGACCCGTTTGCGAAACAAGAAACGGAAGAAATCCCGGCCGTTAAAAAAGAGGAGCTTCACACCGAGGCTGAGAATGCAAAAGAGCAAGTGTTTGCAGCAGCAGAACCGCAGCAGACTGAAGAGCGGGAGCACACGGAAAGCGCGGAGTCTGCCGGCTTTACAGAAGAACAAGAGCATGAACAAACCCGCCCGCAGCCTATTAAAGAGCCTGAATATGAAGCATCCCGAACGGCTGAAAACACAGAGGAACAAGCGGCTTCGCAGGAGGAATATCAGGAGCCTGAGCCGGAAAAAGCACCGCCTTTTGAAACCGCGGAAGAACCGGTGTATACATACACAGAACCCGGATACGATGAGGAAGTTCAGCCGCAGTCTGAAGACAAGCCCGAATCAGCTGAAACCGACGCGGAACAGGAAACAGACTCGCAGCCTGAGTACAATGAAGTCACGCGGCATTCAGACCCCGAGCCTGAACCTGCAAGCATCGAGACGGCCGATGCCCCGTCCCGGCCTGCCGAAGAAAAAACGGAGCATCAAGGACAGCCTCAGACTGTGAAAAAAGCGGAGCGGCCGAAAGAGCGCAATGTACCGTTTAACGTCATGATGCTTAAAAGCGATAAACACAAGCAGGCGAAGACGCCAGAGGGCGGAGCGAGCTATGTCTTTCCGAATCTGTCGCTTCTGGACGTACCGCCGGCGCAAAGACATGACGACCAATCGTGGATTGAAGAACAGCGCGAGCTTTTAAACGTTACGCTGAAAAACTTTAATGTGCGCGCCCAAGTCGTTCATGTCACACAAGGCCCGTCCGTCACACGTTTTGAAGTGCATCCTGAGCCCGGAGTGAAAGTAAACAAAATTACAAACTTAGCAGATGATATTAAACTGAGCCTGTCTGCCAAGGATATTCGGATTGAGGCGCCGATCCCCGGTAAAAACACGATCGGCATTGAAGTTCCGAACCGCGTAAGCAAAGTCGTCGATTTAAGGCAGATGATCAGAAGCGCCGCTTTCAGGACGAATCCGTCTCCGCTTACAGCCGCGCTCGGTGTCGATATTTCCGGAAACCCGGTCGTCATTGATTTGAAAAAGATGCCGCACGGGTTGATAGCGGGTGCGACAGGATCGGGAAAAAGCGTCTGCATCAATACCATTTTGGTCAGTCTGCTTTATAAGGCGGATCCGAGTGATGTCAAAATGCTTCTGATTGATCCGAAAATGGTCGAGCTTGCGCCTTATAACCAAATTCCGCATTTGGTCAGCCCCGTCATCACGGACGCCAAAGCCGCGACCGCCGCGTTAAAATGGGTTGTGGAAGAGATGGAACGGCGATATGAACTGTTTGCCCATTCGGGTGTGAGAGATATCGGCCGCTTTAATGAATTAACCGCCGATCATAAGACAGGCGAAAAGCTTCCGTACCTCGTAGTGGTCATTGATGAGCTTGCCGATTTAATGATGGTCGCGCCGAACGATGTGGAAGAAAGCATTGCCAGAATCGCGCAGAAAGCGAGAGCCTGCGGCATTCATCTGCTTGTCGCAACACAGCGTCCGTCTGTCGATGTCATTACCGGAATGATCAAGGCAAACATACCGACGAGGATTGCATTCTCCGTCTCAAGCCAGGTAGATTCCAGAACGATCATCGACATGGCGGGAGCGGAAAAGCTGCTCGGAAAAGGCGACATGCTGTACTGGGAAAACGGTACCGGAAAACCGGTGCGCCTGCAGGGCAACTTTGTATCCGACAGAGAAATTGACCGCGTCGTCTCTCATGTCAGAAAGCAGCTGCCGCCTTCTTATTTGTTTGAACAGGAAGAACTGATCAGGCAGGGAACCGCCCTTAAGGAAGAAGACGAACTGTTTCCTGAGGCGTGCCAATTCGTCGTGGAGCAAAACAGCGCCAGCACCTCAAGCCTTCAAAGAAGGTTCAGAATCGGTTATAATCGCGCCGCGAGGCTGATTGACATGATGGAAGCCGAAGGCATGATCTCAGAAGCGAAGGGCAGCAAACCCCGTGAAGTGCTGATTACGGCCGCTGACATTGCTCAAGAATAAGAATATCGTTCATTTTTCTCACAAACATGGTATGATAGTGGATGGACCATCAAAACTGCATCACTGTCACGCGCTGAAATATCATGCGGCAGGTTTAATCAAAAAGAAAGTTACAGATACTGACGATAACGTAAAAATAAATGGAAGCGCCGCTGTGCGGGCTTTTTGCCCGCGGCGGTCGCAAAATGAAATGAGCGTCATATACTGGGGAACAGATAGACGTTTGTTGGAGGTACGATTATGACTGTTTATCATTTTGTTGGAATAAAAGGGACAGGTATGAGCCCGCTTGCTCAAATCCTGCATGATACAGGGTATCAGGTGCAGGGATCGGATATCGAGAAGCAGATTTTCACTCAGGCTGCCCTTGAAAAAAGAAATATCCCGATCTATCCGTTCAGCGCCGATAACATCAAACCCGGCTTAACGGTAATCGCCGGAAACGCATTCCCTGATTCTCATCCGGAAATCGCAAAGGCGCTCGCTGAAGGGATTCCTGTCATCAGATATCATAAATTTTTAGCTGAATATATGAAAAAATACACAAGTGTCGCGGTAACGGGCGCACACGGCAAGACGTCCACAACGGGCCTCTTGGCACACGTGATGCAGCAGGCGAAGCCGACTTCGTTTCTTATCGGGGACGGAACGGGCAGAGGAAATGAAAGCAGCGAATACTTTGTATTTGAAGCCTGCGAGTACCGCCGTCATTTCTTAAGCTATCAGCCTGATTATGCGATTATGACGAATATTGATTTTGACCACCCTGATTATTTCGCCAACATTGACGATGTGTTTGATGCTTTCCAAAACATGGCGCTTCAAGTCAACAAAGGCATCATTGCCTGCGGTGATGACGAGTACCTGCCGAAAATTCACGCCAATGTGCCTGTCGTTTATTACGGCACGGGAGAAGAAAATGATTTTCAAGCGAGAAACATCGTGAAAAATACGGAAGGCACGACATTTGACGTCTTTGTCCGCAATACGTTTTACGATACGTTCTACATCCCGGCATACGGGCATCACAATGTCCTCAATTCCTTAGCGGTTATTGCGCTCTGCCACTATGAAGAGATAGACGTGAACATGATTAAGCGCGGACTTGAATCATTCGGCGGCGTCAAACGCAGATTCAATGAAAAAGTGATCGGCGGCCAGGTACTGATCGACGACTACGCCCACCATCCGACTGAAATCAAAGTCACGATTGAGGCGGCGCGTCAAAAATATCCCGAACGTGAAATCATCGCGGTATTTCAGCCGCATACGTTTACACGGACGCAATCATTCCTGGATGAATTCGCAGAAAGCTTAAGCGCGGCCGATCGCGTGTACCTGTGCGACATTTTCGGCTCTGCCCGCGAGAACGTCGGCAAGCTCACGATCACGGATCTTCAGGAAAAAATCGCTAACGCAGAACTCATTGAAGAAAATGACACATCCGTGTTAAAAGCGCATGAAGGCGCAGTGCTGATCTTCATGGGCGCCGGAGACATTCAAAAATATATGAGAGCCTATGAAAACGTCATAGCGTAACGAAAAAGCAGTGGGGCTCTCACTGCTTTTTTGCGCGTGCTGCAAAGGGATTTACCGAGAAACGGAGAAATAGTATACATACAGATCTTTCATATATGTTTATCATTTTAAGAATTGGGTATATACCACTATATCCTGCATTAAGGAGGTATTAGATGATCATCATTCTTTACTTAAGCGTCGCACTCATTGCCGTTGCATTTCTCATCCTCGTCATCTATCTGTCCAAAACATTAAAGTCCGTGCAGATGACTTTAACAAACGTTGCCTCGACTTTAGACGGCCTTGAAGGGCAGATGAAAGGCATTACCGCAGAGACAACCGAGCTGTTACATAAGACAAACCGTCTCGCGGAAGACATTCAGGAAAAATCAGAGAAATTAAATACGGTTGTCCATGCTGTCCAGGAAGTGGGAACTTCCGTCCAGCAGTTTAATACATCCATAAAGCAGGCAGCAGGTTCCGTTACGGCCTCTGTAAGAGAGAATCAGGATAAGATCAGTCAGGTTGTCACCTGGAGCCAGGCCGCTATGGAAATATGGGACAAGTGGAAGCAAAAGAAAAAAACATCGCTTTAATCATAAGAAAAATCCACTAAGGAGGAATCATAATGAGTAAAGATGGAATCAATAGTAAGGATTTTTTAATCGGAACGCTGATCGGGGGAATTATCGGCGCGACAACGGCGTTGTTTCTGGCGCCTAAATCAGGTAAGGAGCTGCGCGACGATCTCGGCAGTCAGGCTTCTGCGTTAAAGGATAAGACGGACAGAATGACGGCCGACGCGAAAGAAAAAGGCTCTCAATATGTCAGCATCGCCAAAGACAAAACATCTAATATCACCCAGCTGGTAGCTGATCAGTCAGGCCAGATTATGAATAAAGTGAAGGATTTAAAAGACCGTTCTAAGAGCACACTAACCGAGAAAGCCGAAGAGACGAGAAGCGAAATGCAGGACACGGCCCAAAGCATCAAGGCCGAAGCGGAAGACGCCGGGGAAAAAGCCGGTCAGGCAAATCGCTGATCTTCAATAAGGAGAGATAACCGACATGACAAAACAGCTGATATCGTCTGAAGAAGAGTTCAAAAATGCCGTTGAGAAAGAAAACAAGCTGGTGTTTTTGAAACACAGCACAACCTGCCCGATCAGCCAAGCCGCGTTTCAGGAGTTTGACGCCTTTGCATCGGCGCATTCAGAAGTGCCTTCTTATTACCTGCAGGTGCAGGACAGCCGGCCGCTTTCAAACTATATCGCCGAGACATACGGCGTGAAACATGAAAGCCCGCAAGTATTCGTCATTGCAAACGGCGAAGTGAAATGGCACGCGTCTCATTCACAAATCACAAAAAACGCAATAGAGCAGCACCTTTCATAATTGCTGGCCGCCGGTTGATACCGGCGGTTTTTTTTTTGAAAAAAACTATTGATCATTTCAGCCGGATCATGTAGGATATCAATATATACCGCTTCAACGCATAAAAGCTTAAAAGCGTTTTGGTGATAAAGCCGAATGTGAAAAAATTTATTATTTCATATTCCTATTTTCGCATAACTGTAGTAAGATGCATGTTAACCATTAAAATAAAACATAGCATAGAAGGGATGAAAAAGATGAGCAACAAGGAATTAGAGAGCCTAAGACAGCAGGCAGACGCACTAAACTTAGAAATCCTTAAATTAATCAATGAACGCGGAGCCGTTGTAAAAGAAATCGGTAAAGCAAAGGAAGCACAGGGTGTCAACCGATTTGACCCTGTCAGAGAGCGTACAATGCTTAACCGCATAATTGAAAGCAATGACGGCCCATTTGAAAACTCAACGATCCAGCATATTTTCAAAGAAATTTTCAAAGCCGGACTTGAACTTCAAGAAGAGGATCACAGCAAAGCGTTGCTCGTCTCCCGGAAGAAAAAAGCAGAAGATACGATCGTTGACATTAAAGGCGAAAAAATCGGTGACGGCGATCAGAGATTCATCGTCGGACCTTGTGCCGTAGAAAGCTATGAGCAGGTTGCCGAAGTAGCGGCCGCAGCGAAAAAACAAGGCATTAAAATCCTGCGCGGGGGCGCGTTTAAACCCCGCACAAGTCCGTATGATTTCCAAGGTCTCGGCGTAGAAGGCCTGCAAATTCTTAAACGAGTCGCTGATGAATATGACCTCGCGGTGATCAGTGAAATCGTAACGCCCGCACACATTGAGCAAGCGATTGATTACATTGACGTCATTCAGATCGGCGCGCGGAACATGCAAAACTTTGAATTGCTGAAAGCCGCCGGTTCCGTTAAAAAGCCGGTATTGTTAAAACGCGGTCTTGCCGCAACAATTTCAGAGTTCATCAATGCAGCTGAATACATCATGTCACAAGGAAACGACCAAATCATTCTTTGTGAGCGCGGTATCAGAACGTACGAAACGGCAACGAGAAACACACTCGACATTTCTGCCGTGCCGATTTTGAAACAGGAAACTCACTTGCCGGTGTTTGTTGACGTCACACATTCAACAGGCCGCCGCGATCTCCTGCTTCCGACAGCAAAAGCGGCGCTTGCGATCGGCGCTGACGGCGTGATGGCCGAAGTTCACCCTGATCCTTCCGTTGCCCTTTCAGACTCTGCGCAGCAGATGGATATACCTGAATTCGAGAAATGGCTGAACGAATTAAAGCCAATGCTGAAAGTAAAAGCATAATACAACGTTCCGCTCTTTAAAGGCCGCCTCGCGCGGCTTTTTTTCGTATCTTCATTTTATTTAATTATAAAATGAAAGTGAACGTTTTCATCACTGGGAAAAACGTGTATAATTTCATGAGAGATATTTAAATTTGATGAATAATGAAAAATAATGTACACTACTGACTTACGCTTACAATCATAAACGACAGAATGCGAAATCGTACGACATTTCTTTACATAAAGTGTTTATGCTATAGATAAGGATAAGTGTATCCAGTAAAAGGAGTGGTTTCAGTGAGCAACATTACGATATACGATGTGGCCAGAGAAGCAAATGTCAGTATGGCGACTGTTTCCCGCGTCGTGAACGGCAACCCGAATGTAAAACCGACGACCAGAAAAAAAGTATTGGAAGCCATTGACCGGCTCGGCTATCGCCCGAATGCGGTGGCAAGAGGGCTTGCAAGCAAAAAAACGACTACGGTCGGCGTCATCATCCCTGATATCTCAAGCATTTTCTACTCTGAACTTGCGCGTGGAATTGAAGATATCGCGACGATGTACAAATATAATATTATTTTAAGCAACTCGGACCAAAATCTTGAGAAAGAACTGCATCTGTTAAATACGATGCTTGGCAAACAAGTGGACGGTATCGTATTTATGGGCGGCAACATTACGGACGAGCATGTCGAAGAATTTAAGCGCTCTCCTGTGCCGATCGTCTTGGCGGCATCAGTGGAAGAACAGGGCGAGACGCCTTCTGTCGCCATTGATTACGAACAGGCGATTTATGATGCCGTTAAGCTTTTCATTGATAAAGGGCATCGCGATATTGCATTCGTCTCCGGACCGATGCAAGAGCCGATCAACCGTTCGAAAAAACTGCAAGGGTACAAACGGGCGCTTGAAGAAGCGGCGATTCCGTTTAACGAGCAATTCGTAGCGGAAGGCGATTACACTTATGATTCCGGTATGGAGGCGCTTCAAAGCTTGATGGGCCTTGACCGGAAACCGACGGCGATTCTTTCTGCGACGGATGAAATGGCCCTCGGCATTATCCATGCGGCCCAAGATCAAGGTCTTTCGATACCTGATGATCTTGATATTATCGGTTTTGACAATACGAGATTGAGCCTGATGGTCCGCCCTCAGCTTTCAACAGTCGTGCAGCCTACGTACGATATCGGCGCCGTGGCGATGAGACTTTTGACAAAACTGATGAACAAAGAGCCGGTTGAAGAGCATATCGTCGAATTGCCTCACCGCATCGAATTAAGACAATCAACCAAGTCATAAAAAAACGGAAAAGCAAGCTTCACTCTGAGGGGTGGAATCTTGCTTTTTTACTTGAGTAAGGAGAAGATATGAAACGTTTTGATTATCTGACGCCCGTTGGCTTTATGTTAGGCTGTATTATTGTCGCAATCGGTATTCTGTCAGGGACGGGACTGGCGGGAATCAGTTCATTTTTAGATCTGACTTCTTTTTTAATCGTCACAGGCGGCCTTGCTGCGGCGATCTTTATCAGCTTTCCGCCGAGGGATTTAAAGAAAACCCCTTCTGTTCTGAAACAGGTATTCTCCCGTCAGGATGACAATGTGAAAGAGCTTGTCAGAGTATTTGTCAGCCTTTCGGAGCAGGCGCGCAGGCAGGGGCTTCTGTCTCTGGATGACCAGGCGCGTGAGATCAAGGATCCGTTTTTAAAAAAAGGGCTTTTGCTTGCGATTGACGGCTGGGACGAGGAAACGATCCGGCTGGTAATGGATTCTGAGATCGCCGCAATGGAAGAAAGACACAGAAAAGGAAGACGCGTTTTTGAAAAAGCCGGTGATTTCGCACCCGCCTGGGGAATGATCGGGACGCTCGTCGGACTCGTTCTCATGCTCAAAAACTTAAATGACCCGCATACCCTCGGACCGAACATGGCCGTTGCGCTATTGACGACGCTGTACGGAGCGCTGCTTGCCAACTTGGTATTTATCCCAATCGCGGCAAAGCTTGAAGAAAAAACGGAAAGTGAAATTTTCATCAAACAGGTCATGATCGAAGGGGTTGTCGGCATCCAATCGGGCAAAAATCCCCGCAACCTCGAAAGTCAGCTCGTCGTCTTCAGCTCAAGAGAAGACTGGCGTAAAGGACAGCCTGCGAACAAGAAAAAGGGCGCTGTCCATGAAGCTTAGAAAAGAGCGTTTTGAAAGAAGAAACAAACCGGAACATTCCGGCGGTTCACCGAGATGGATGGTGACGTTCGCTGACTTGATCACGCTCATTCTCGTGTTCTTTATATTGCTTTTTTCGATGTCGCAAATAGACGCGGAAAAATTTCAATCTGCCGTTTCATCGATTCATACAAACGGCAGCGGGGGTGAACCGGCGTCATCAGACAAAGCAAATGAACATAAAGAACAGGATTTGCTCCTGCAAAACGTGAAGACATACATAAAAGCGCATCATTTGAGTTCGAAATTGACAGCGAAGCGCGATGAGCGCGGAGTGGTTCTGGTGCTGCAGGAGGCCGTTCTGTTTCAGACAGGAAAAGCGGATGTGCTGAAAAACGCCGAGCCGGTTCTGCATCAGATCGCGGTGCTTTTAAAAACAATTCCGAATGACATACAGGTAGAAGGCCATACGGACAGCCGCCGGATTTCCACCTATCAATTTCCGTCAAATTGGGAGCTGTCGTCTGCAAGAGCGGCGAGTGTGATCCGGTATTTTACCGCGAATGAAGACTTTTCCGCCAAACGGTTTATCTCTGCCGGGTATGCGGATACGAAACCTGTGAAGGACAACAAAAGTCCCGGACATATGAAAGAAAACCGCCGTGTAGAAATTGTGATCAAAAAAACGACCTCCTCATAAGGTCGTTTTTTATTTTGTTTTATACCGCTGCTCAGACCGGATGGCAAAAAGTGCTTTTTCCACGGTTTGGGCATTTTTTTCTGAAATTTCATCTTTGCGGGGAATCGGAGGATATAATTGTTCAGGATCACTCCAAAAAGCGGGCAACGTGCAGGGGGAGTGCTTCTGCCATTTATCAATCCATTTCTGCGGTATGCGTTCCCCGGGATCAATCCCTTTCATCTCAAGCCAAATGCGGCTCCATGCTCTCGGGACGACTCTCCAAATATCGTATCCGCCGCCGCCGACCGCGATCCATCTGCCGCTGCAATATTGATGGGCTAATGAATGAGCAAGCCGCGGGATCTCCTGATAAATGGAGATTGTATTGGACAGGTGTGTCAATGGGTCGTAATAATGGGCGTCCGCACCATTTTGGGTAAGAATCACATCCGGCTTGAAAAAAGCCGCGATTTCTGAGGCGGCCGTATTGTAAGCGTGAAGAAAGGAATCATCCTCTGTGAAAGCGTCCAGCGGAATGTTAAAAGAATAGCCGTAGCCTTGCCCGCTTCCTTTTTCCAGTACCTGTCCCGTCCCGGGAAATAAATAACGCCCGGTCTCGTGAAAAGAAACAGTGCAGACATCAGACCTGTCGTAAAACGTAAATTGAACGCCGTCGCCGTGATGGGCGTCTGTATCAATGTATAACACTTTTGCCCCGTAGTTCTTCTGGATGTATTGGATGGCCACGGCGCTGTCATTATAGATACAAAAGCCTGAGGCCCTGCCGCGGAAGCCGTGGTGAAGGCCGCCTCCTAAATTGCAGGCGTGCCTGGCTTGTCCCGTCATGACATAATCAGCCGCCGTTAAGGTGCCGCCCACCAGAAGTGACGCGGCTTCATGCATGCCGGCAAAAACGGGGGTGTCTTCCGTTCCGAGACCGTAGCTTTCTCCTTCTGCGGCAGGGAGCCGGCCCGCACCCGCTAGTTCCACCGCCTGTATATAATCCTCCGTATGAACGAGAGCCAGCTCTTCTTTAGCGGCCGTGCGCGGTGTGACGATATCTCCTTCGTCAAACGCATCCGCCGCCTGAAGCAGATCGTATGTTAAAAGCACACGACGCTGATTGAACGGATGTTCCTGATGAAATTGATACGTCTGATAAGAAGGCGAGTAAACAAAAACGCTGTCTCTCATGGCTGATCCCTCAAATGTTTCGGCCATAAGACATTGTATCCGGCTTCTTGAACGGCACGGATAAAAGGGAGCGGATTCATCGTCTTCACCCGGAAGACGAGAATGTTCGACCCGGCGGAATCATGGGGATAGACGAGCACACTCAGGATTTGCAGCTGAAGATCGCGGCACATGCAGCTGAGATCAGCAAGGCTTTTTGTCATATCCGTCACCAGGATTTCCACCTGTGATCCCGGCTGGGCCGCGCCTGTCAGGCTGACGAAAGTCCGGAGCACGTCGGTTTTCGTTAAAATGCCCGTCAGCTTATGGTTTACCGTAATCGGCAGACAGCCGATGCCGTGCTCATAAAAGGAAGCGGATATTTCTTCCACAAAGTCAAGCGGATGGGCGCAGATGACATTCCGCATCATAATGGTCTCCACTTTGTTTGTCAGAAATGCGCCGCGTTCCTTTTGTTCAAAGCTGCCGGGGCCGGCCTGTTTAATGTCTCTGTCTGTGACAATACCGATGACGTGCAGCTCGTCGTCGATGACAGGGAGATGGCGGATATGATATATCTTCATTTTACGGACGGCTGTTTCAATGGAGTCGTGTTTTGAGACGGTGATGACGTCCCGTTTCATGATTTGTTCTGCAATCATCTTTTTATCCCCTTTGTATGTCAGTCAATACATAAATCGCTGATAAAAACGAAGCCTGTCGAACTGTTCAATTGACTCCTGACTGACGTGCCTGCCGATGCGGGCCATCAGACAATTGGCCGGATGAGAGCTGATTTCCGGTTCATCCGTTGCGAACCAGACAAGACCCCCGGCATTCATCATCTTTTCCATGATCTTTCTGTATTCCCACACATCTTTTTTCATTCCTTTTAAATCCCAATGCCAGTAATATTCCGTCGTCATGATGATGTACCGTTCCATCTGTTCATCCATCATGCTGACTGTCAGCAAAGTTTTTCCGACAGAACAGCCCCTGTAGCCGGGAGCGACCTCGATCGCCCCGAGTTCAAGGAGGTCTTCCATATTTCCGTCAGACCACCGTTCAAGCGGATCAGGATATAAATACGTCACATAGCCGATAATCGTCTGTCCGTCCCTGGCAATAATGATCCGCCCTTCAGGAAGCCCGGCGATCTCGATTAACGCTTTGTGCTGTTCATGAGGAAGGCGAAAGGCTGTCAGGCCTTCATGAAACTCATACTGTGCTAGGTCCTCTGGAGGAACGGGCCCTTCTACTAAAAGAGGGCCGGCTGCTGTCTGAATTGATGAAGAATGGTACGTTTTATGATGTTTCACTGATTCACCGCCTGTCGGTTCTTAATAAAAACACATCTCTTTTAAGCATAACAAAATATAAAGCGTTTTCAATAGTGTTGTAATTTATATTTTAAAAATTGAGAAAACTGTGAACATCTACTATAATTAGTCTATAGATAAGCAAAGGGGGATGTTGCATGAATTTGAAAGCGCTGCCGGCGGAAAAGGGGAATTATCATCTGCGAAATTATGAGGAAACGTACCGCAGCTTCGATTGGAAAGAGGTCGAAGCGGCATTTTCCTGGCATCAGACGGGGAAGCTGAATGCGGCGTACGAAGCGATTGACCGTCATGCCGAATCATTTCGAAAAAACAAAGTAGCGCTGTATTACAAGGACGCAAACCGGGATGAAAAATACACATTTAAAGAAATGATGGAGGAATCGAACCGGGCGGGAAATGTACTGAGACGGTATGGAAACGTGGAAAAAGGGGACCGCGTTTTTATTTTCATGCCGCGTTCGCCGGAGCTTTACTTTATCATGCTCGGCGCAATTAAAATCGGTGCGATCGCCGGTCCTTTATTTGAAGCGTTTATGGAAGGCGCCGTCAAAGACCGCCTGTTGAACAGCCAGGCAAAGGTTGTCGTGACGACACCTGAACTGGCCGAACGGATTCCGGCGGACAGCCTGCCCGACCTCGAGCATATTTTCATTGTCGGCGGCAGCAAAGAAGCGGGAGATAAAATCATTCATTATGATAAAGCGGCTGAGGGAGAAAGCACGAGACTTGATATCGAATGGATGGACAGAAGAGACGGCTACCTGCTTCACTACACATCAGGATCTACCGGAACGCCCAAAGGTGTGCTCCACGTTCATGAAGCCATGATTCAGCAATACCAGACCGGCAAGTGGGTGCTTGATCTTAAAGAAGACGATATTTACTGGTGCACTGCGGACCCGGGCTGGGTGACCGGGACGGTGTACGGGATATTTGCGCCGTGGCTGAACGGAGCGGCGAATGTGATCGTCGGCGGCAGATTCAGTCCGGAAAACTGGTACGGCACGATCGAGAAGCTCGGTGTCAGCGTCTGGTACAGCGCTCCGACGGCTTTCAGAATGCTTATGGGCGCCGGAGATGAAATGGCATCCAAATTTGACCTTACTTCACTTCGTCACGTCCTGAGTGTCGGAGAACCTTTGAACCCCGAGGTCATCAAGTGGGGACATAAAGTATTCGGCAAGCGCATCCACGACACGTGGTGGATGACAGAAACGGGCGGACAGCTCATTTGCAATTATCCTTGCATGGAGATCAAGCCGGGTTCAATGGGGAAACCGATTCCGGGAGTGGAAGCGGCGATCGTTGACAATCAGGGAAATGAGCTTCCGCCGTACCGAATGGGGAATCTCGCCATTAAAAAGGGCTGGCCGTCGATGATGGATTCCATTTGGAACAACAAAGAGAAATATGATTCTTATTTCATGCCGGGCGGCTGGTATGTTTCCGGAGATTCTGCTTATATGGATGAAGACGGTTATTTCTGGTTCCAAGGCAGAGTCGATGATGTCATCATGACATCCGGCGAGCGCGTCGGCCCGTTTGAAGTCGAAAGCAAACTTGTTGAACATCCGGCGATTGCCGAAGCAGGCGTCATCGGAAAGCCGGACCCTGTCCGGGGAGAAATTATTAAAGCGTTTATCGCGCTCAGAGAAGGGCATGAGCCATCCGATCAGCTGAAGGAGGACATTCGCCTCTTTGTAAAACAGGGGCTTGCCGCGCATGCCGCACCGCGGGAAATTGAATTCAAAGATAAACTTCCGAAAACACGGAGCGGAAAAATCATGAGACGTGTGCTGAAGGCGTGGGAGCTGAACCTGCCGGCAGGCGACCTGTCCACAATGGAAGATTAAAGACGGCGTTGACATCGTATCTTATTTATGTTAAAAATGAGTAAGCTTCATACGAAAAGGTTTTGATTGAGACAAGTAGGGTATCTGATTGTTCAAGAGAGCTGATGGCCGGTGAAAATCAGCACATAAGATATGCCGAATACACTCATGAACCGTTTTTGCGAACAAAGCCATTCCAAGGCTTTCAGTAGTGAAAGAACGGACACGGTCCGTTATCAAAAAGAGTGATAAAAGCTTTTTTATGCTTTTATTAGTAGGGTGGTACCGCGATTATATCGTCCCTTCGTTTTAAACGAAGGGGCGTTTTTTATTTTCATAAACAAAGGAGCAGACAAAATGACTAACTTATTAGAGGATTTATCATTCCGCGGCTTAATCCAGCAAATGACGGATGAAGAAGGACTGAATAAACAGCTGAACGAGGAAAAAATCCGTTTATACTCAGGGTTTGACCCGACGGCTGACAGCCTGCACATCGGACACCTTCTGCCGATATTGACACTGCGCCGGTTCCAGCTTGCAGGCCACCATCCGATTGCGCTTGTAGGCGGTGCGACGGGACTGATCGGCGATCCGAGCGGCAAAAAAGCGGAACGTACGTTAAATACTCAGGATATCGTTGTCGAATGGTCGCAAAAAATTAAAAATCAGCTTTCCCGATTTTTAGATTTCGAGGCCGGAGAAAACCCCGCTGTCATAGCGAACAACTTTGACTGGATCGGAAAGCTGAGCATTATTGAATTTCTCCGTGACGTCGGAAAGAACTTCGGAATTAACTACATGCTTGCGAAAGATACTGTAAGCTCAAGAATTGAAACCGGAATTTCTTACACGGAATTCAGCTACATGATCCTGCAATCCTACGATTTTCTGAATCTGTACAGAGAAAAGAACTGCAAACTCCAAATCGGAGGCAGTGACCAGTGGGGCAACATCACGGCCGGTCTTGAACTGATCAGAAAATCAGAAGAAGAAGGGGCGAAAGCTTTCGGTCTTACCATTCCGCTCGTCACAAAAGCTGACGGCACGAAATTCGGCAAAACGGAAGGCGGCGCCATTTGGCTTGATAAAGAAAAAACATCGCCGTACGAATTCTACCAGTTCTGGATCAATACAGATGACCGCGACGTCGTCAAATACTTAAAATACTTTACTTTCTTATCAAAAGAGGAAATTGAAGCTTATGCTGAAAAAACGGAGACGGCTCCTGAGAAAAGAGAAGCGCAGAAACGTCTCGCTGAAGAGGTGACTGTTCTTGTACACGGCCGCGAAGCGCTTGAGCAGGCCGTTCATATCTCTCAGGCGCTGTTCAGCGGCAATATTAAAGAGCTTTCCGCTCAAGACGTCAAGGTAGGATTTAAAGATGTACCTTCGTTTGAAAAAGACCGCTCTGAAGAACTGTCTTTAGTAGACGTGCTTGTGGAATCAAAATTGTCGCCTTCAAAACGGCAGGCCCGCGAAGACATTCAAAACGGAGCTGTTTACATTAACGGCGAGCGCCAGACGGACATCGGGCATCTTCTGACTGCGGAAGACCGCATTGAAGATCAATTTACCGTACTGCGCCGCGGAAAGAAAAAATACTTCCTGATCACGTACTGAAAATAAAAAGCAGTCCGGCCGCTCAATGCGGCAGGCTGCTTTTTTATGTTTTGTGAATACTGCACGGGGAAATGAGTACAGTACATAGTATAAGCAAAACAGGGAAGGGGTGCTGCGCCGTGAATTTCATGTTTACCATCGCAAAAGAAAGATTGCAGCGGGATCATTGGGAACAGCAGCAAAGCATAAACGCCGAAGCCAAAGCCGAGGAATCAGAGACGGAAGAAGAAAATCCGACATCATAAAGGTAAAGCCTCCATTCTGCGGAATGGAGGCTTTTGATTGTCACCATATCAGCCTGGCGGCGGCCATCAGCACGACTCCCGTGATGACCGTGATGGATAAGCTTTTTGTCAGCATCGCGCAAAGCAATGTCGGGATGAGAACGATCATTGCTTTCCAATCAAAGGTCAAAGCACTGTTTGTTTTCACAATCATGCTTTCCGTTACCAGAGCCGTCAAAATGCAAAGCGGAATAAAGGAGAGCCATTTTAAAGCCAACTCAGGCATCTGAATGTTCCGGACAAATATAAACGGAACAATGCGCGGCACAAGTGTAACAATCATGCAGCCGAGTATAATCCAGATCATTTGTGTGCTGATGCTCATTTGTCCGTCACCACCCCGATCGTTGCCACAATCACGGTTGAGACGATGACCGCGATGTGTGACGGGACGAAATACGATAACAAGACCATAAAAATGATCATATAGAGAATTAAGGAGAGGCTGTGCTTCAGCTTTTCCGAAGCGGACGATTGCAATTGCAGCACAAGCAGCGCCGCAAACATAGCGGGCAAAGCAAAGTCCAGGCCGAGCGCGTAAGGATCAGATATCCATTGTCCGAGAAGCCCGCCCATTACACAGGAAATAACCCAGCACATGTAAGCGGTTATATTGAGGCCGTTCATCCATTTATCGTATAACCTGCCGTTCTGAGCCGCTTTGTTCACCGCTACCCCGAAAGATTCATCAGTAAGCAAAGCCCCGAAGCCGATATTTTTCAGCAAAGAGTATTTCGTGAAATACGGCGCGATGGTCAGGCTCAGCAGAAGGTGCCGCAGATTGACGATAAACGTCGTTAAAATAATGGCGGAAATCGGACTCCCGGAAACAAGGAGCGAGCAAATAATAAATTGGGCGGCGCCGGCATAGACACACAAAGATAACAAACAAATTTCAAGAATGCTTAGATGAGAGGCAACGCCAACGATGCCGAAAGCAAAACCGATGCTCATATAGCCCAGCAGCGTAGGCACACAATCCCGCACCCCCTGTAAAAACGTATCGTTCATTTCCCGGGAAACGGCGGTTTTTTGCACTTCTGTGTTAATCATTTTTCATACTCCTTTCATAGAGATTATAATGATAACGACTAATGAAAAAATCAAAGAAAATACGGTTCACATTTATATGAACCGATTTCCGGTGACGACATGAAATAACGAATGGTTTTGTTTCAGCAGGCCTTCAACTTTCTCAGCCCCGACTTCTTTCACAAGCTCCGCGAACATCAGATCGTGCCTCATATATTCCATGGCCACGAGAACGAGAGCGGGATCTTCTGATTTAATGGCCCAGGCATTCGTCTGCGGAGAAAAATTGGCGATTAAGACTTCTTTATTATCGCGGGCAGCTATCGTTAATCTTCCGCCCATCCGTTTCTCCGCCACTTCAGGAGACATATTATGATTTGTCGTATTTCCGAGCTTCACTTCCGGAGGGCCGAACACAATCGAAAAGACGGGCAATTGTTCGGCGGCGCGTTTGTTAGCGGCTTCTTGAATAAAGGGAATCTGCTGTTCCCAGACAGACAGCCACAACTCTTCCTCGGCTTTTTCAATCATATCCTTCATCTCATTGATGACATGATCATTCGTGCTGATGCGGCGGATGACATTCATCTCCTGCTCGCTTTCCAGCGCCAATAACTTTTCCTCAAGGTAGCCGAATGAGCTCTCGAAATCGTGCCGGAGCCGGTCGATTAATTCCTTTCCGGCAAGCGGAGCATATGTAACCGGATCAGACGGCACAATATGGACAGCGCCTTTATCAACTAATTTCCCCAATACCTCATAGATCATTGAGCGGGGGACGCCTGACCTTTTGCTGATTTCATATCCGGTAACAGGCGAGTGTTTCAACAAGCCGATATATGCTTTACATTCATATTGAGAAAATCCAAATTTCTGTAATTCTTTCAGAACATCCTCCATAAACATCCTCCGTAGTGGTTATTCATGAAACTACTATAATGTAAGCGGTTATATCTTGTCAATGGGACTTGAGTGCTGAAAGAAAGGTGCGCCTGTTTTTGTCGCTTTCCAACTTAGTTTATGGTGAGTTACATGTATGGCTTTTGTGAAAAACGTTGCCGTAGACCCACACGAATGCCGTTTGATACGATAAATTCAAGAAGTTAAAAAGAGGAGGATCACGGTGGAAAACACCTCTAAAATCGCTTTTTTATCGGTTATAAGCAATTCCCTGGTCGTCATGCTCAAAATAGTGGTGGGGATCATAACCGGATCTGTCGCGATACTTTCTGAAGCCATTCATTCTTTTTTAGATTTGATCGCCGCCTTCATCGCCTTTATCTCCGTCAGGATTTCAAAAAAGCCGGCTGATACAGGGCATCCGTACGGTCATGGAAAAGTCGAGAATCTGTCGGGGACTATCGAGACGATTCTGATTTTTGCGGCAGGGATTTGGATGATATATGAATGCGTTCAAAAACTGGTCAACCCGGCGCCGGTTCATCTGCCTGTATTGGGAATTGTTGTGATGCTTGCGGGGGCTCTCATTAATTTGATCGTTTCGAAGTTCGTAAAAAGAGAAGCCGAAAAGGTTAATTCCGTGGCAATGAAATCAAATGCCCTGCATTTACTGACTGACGTGTACACATCATTAGGCGTAGCGGCAAGCCTTTTGGTCGTTACCGTAACGGAGTGGTACATACTTGATCCCATTATAGGTATGGTGCTGGCGGTGTATATCATATATGAAGCGTTTAAGTTAATGAAAGAAGCATTCCCGCCGCTGATTGATACCCGTTTGTCGGAAGAGGAAGAAAAAACAATTTTAAAGATTATTGAAACATTTCAACAGGAATTTATTGAAATTCACGATTTTCGTACAAGACGCTCCGGCCCGCAGGAGTATATTGATTTTCACCTGGTCGTAGCCTCTCACGTGACGATTAAAGACGTGCATGACCTGTGTGACCGCATTGAAAGAGATATTACGAATGAATTCAAACAAGCACAGGTAATGATTCACCCCGAGCCGGAGAGCGAGAGGAAGAAATAAATCGATCTTAAGTTTGCGTTTGTTCCCGGCAAAATGCCTGCAAAAGGCCCGTTCCCACGGGTCTTTTTGTTGTATAAATGACTATTTCTCGCTCATATGAGAGATAAGCTTATACACGTGAGGGGTTCATTTCATACGTTATGTTGTAAAGAAAAAGGGAGGTGAACAGAATTGAACGCTATTTCTGTTAAAGAAATTGAACATGGAGTTGCCGTTGCGGAAAGAGAAGGTTTAGGGGAGTATTTATACCAAGAACCGGTTTCTAAAAAATGTTCGCGCCGTTCCCGCAGCAGAAAACGGACACACCGTTCTCGCAGCAGAAGACGGACGCATCACCGGACACACCGTTCCCGCAGCAGAAGACGGACGCATCACCGGACACACCGTTCCCGCAGCAGAAGACGGACGCATCGCCGGACACACCGTTCCCGCAGCAGAAGACGGACGCATCGCCGGACACACCGTTCCCGCAGCAGACGGTCTCATCAAAAACGTAGCCGCAAACGCTGTTTTAAATGCTGACTGCAGACTCTATTACAAGTAACGGAGATCTGCTATAATGGCAAGAGAACTGCATAAAAGATCCGGTATCATCATCTGCGGACACTGAACTGACAACATGGCGCTGTTTGTTCGTGTCCGTTTTTTATGTCAAAAAAGATGCCGGAGGATAAAAAGGAAGGGATGACGCCGAATGAAGCTGAATGAGGATTTTTATAACTCTGAAGGAAAGACAGTCTCTTTGCCAAACATCAGCAGCAAGCTTTTGCATATCACGGACAGCGGGCATATCAGCGTTGACTTCATCAGCATAAGCAGGCTGCGGAAGGCTTCAAAAATCGCGATCTTAGGTGACAGCGTCGCCCGGGGGCTGCGTGCGGAATACGGCTTTGGTGACATTCTGAAAGACCGGACAAACGCTGAAATAACCAATCTGTCTGTCAGCGGCGTTAATATGAGCAACAACGGAAGCGATAACATTTATCAGCAGGCGCTTAAAACAAAGGGACATGATGTCATCATTGTCCAGGGAACAGATGATGATTGGTGCAACCACATTCCCATCGGCACAGATGAAAAGGATATCACCACATTTTACGGAGGCTTCTGCCAAGTGATCCAGCAGCTGCGGAGCGGAAATAAAGGCGCGAGCATCATTGTGGTGACCCCAACGAGACAAGCCAAAATGTCAAAAGGAAAAATCGTCCGCCGTGATACTGATAAAAATAAACTGGGCCTGAAGCTGGCTGACTATGTGAAAGCCCAAAAAGAAGCCTGCACACTCCTCTCTGTACCATATGCCGATCTGTTTGATACTGATCTCATCGACCCGTATAATCCCGCTTTCCGCAGCATGTGCATGTCAGAAGGTCTTCATCCGAACGAGAAAGGGCATCAAATCATATTTCAGGAAATCTGCCGGAATTATTTTTACTATTATGGGTAACACAGCGCTAACAGATTATTTTCGGCTTTGCTTTTCTAATAGCTCAATTATTCTTTGAGATGCGTGTTTTTGCGCTCTCAAAAGCGAGACGATATTACCGGTAAAACCGATTAAAATAAAAAGCAGCAAAATGATCATCCACATAGCGAACCTCCCGTCGAGTGTTGAAAAACCCACTCTTTATTTTACTTATTATGGATGGGGGAGAGAATAGGTCTAACTATTGGTGTTTCTTTATAAATCCATAAAAAAATGCACAGACTGAACGGGTCTGTGCTTTTTTCTCTTATTTCAGCAGGTTCAATGATTCACGATTAAAGGCTTCCAAATCGTCAGGTGTTCTGCTTGTTACGATGTTATGGCTCACGACGACTTCTTCATCTTTATAATGTGCGCCGGCATTGATTAAGTCTTTGCGGATGCTGCGGAATCCCGTGATATCTTTTCCTTTAAGAAGGTCGGTATCAATCAGCAGCTGCGGGCCGTGGCAGATCGCGAAAACGGGTTTCTGATTTTCCACGAATGCTTTAGTGAATTCACCCGGGCGGTCATCTCCGCGCAGAAGATCCGGTGAAAAGCCTCCGGGAATCAATAACGCATCGAATTCCTTGGCGTCTGCGTCTGAGATCGCTTGATCGATCTTTACTTTCTCACCGTGCTTGCCCGTCACTTCTTTCCCTGCTTCCAAATCTATTGTCACTACACTGTGGCCCGCTTCTTTAAATGCTTCCGCCGGGCTTGTATATTCAATATCCTCAAATTGATCTGTCATCAGAACTGCGATTTTTTTGCTCATACATCATGCCTCCTGTGAATTTGTATATGACAAGAATATCAGGCGGATTCCCGCCTCACAACGTATTTGCTTATGAAAAAAGACCCCTCTGGAAAAGAGGAGCCAAAAGGTACGGAGGTCTGCTGAAACTTACGTGTTTAACCTGAGATAAGGCAAGAAATCGAACCAATTACTTTTTGCGTCTTTTTTTCTGCTTTTTACACCCGCATTTCCCCGGATCGCCCGGATCAATGACTTCGTGAATTGTTTCTTCCTTATAAACGTGGCGGGGAACATAACGGATATGCTCTCTGTTAATGTGTTTGATGGGATGGACGTAAACCACTTCTTTGTCAGTATACTTGTCAGTCACAATATACTTAGGGTCACAGTAATACACTTTCGATTTTTTACCCATTCATCTCACCTCCCGTACTTTATTAAATGCTGACAAGGAGGGTTTTGCATCGGACAAGTACACCATGGCAAGTCCACAATTTTCCAGCCGCAATTTCGTTTTTCTGATTTTTCCTGAATCCGCCTCAAATTGGAACGGCTAACCCTTTTTGAGCGGGGAAATCTATAAAAAAGAATTCAAAAACGATTATTTTCTCAGGTCAATCGAGATGCATACATCTTTAGGGGGATTTTTAGAATGCTCGATGAAAAAACGATTGAAATCATTAAAAGCACAGTGCCGGTCTTAGAAGAGCATGGTGAAGAAATCACAGGCCGATTTTATGACCTGCTGTTTCAGCATCACCCTGAGCTGCTGAATATCTTTAATCAGACGAATCAAAAGAAAAAAACACAGCGTACGGCCTTGTCGAATGCTGTGATTGCAGCCGCAGCCAATATTGACCGGCTGGAAAACATCGTTCCCGTCGTCAAACAAATCAGCCATAAACACCGGAGTATCGGTGTTAAACCCGAGCATTACCCAATCGTTGGAAAGTACTTGTTAATCGCGATAAAGGATGTGCTAAAAGACGGGGCTGCTCCTGAGGTCATTCAGGCATGGGAAAAAGCATACGGCGTCATTGCAGACGCT
Organism: Bacillus sp. Pc3; assembly: GCF_000815145.1. Lineage (NCBI taxonomy): Bacteria > Bacillati > Bacillota > Bacilli > Caryophanales > Bacillaceae > Bacillus > Bacillus sp. Pc3. The sequence continues at coordinate 3,186,293 of NZ_CP010406.1, forward strand.
TTTATCGGAATTGAGAAGCACATGTATGAACAAGCGGAAACGCAAAAAGGCGGCTGGAAAGACTATATGGCGTTTAAAATTGATAAAAAGGTAAAAGAAAGCAAGGAGATAACGTCGTTTTATTTAAAACCGGAAGACGGACAAGTTCTCCCCGAGTTCAAAGCGGGACAGTATATCAGTGTAAAAGTATACATTCCGGACACGGGTTATACGCATATCCGCCAGTACAGTTTGTCGGATGTATCCGGTAAGGATTATTACAGGATTTCCGTGAAAAAAGACGGAATTGTTTCTTCATATCTGCATGACCAATTACACGAAAAGGATTCAATTGAGATCAGCGCTCCGGCCGGGGATTTCGTATTAGACCCTGATTCCAAAAAGAATCTGGTTCTCATCAGTGCCGGTATCGGAATTACCCCTATGATCAGTATGTTAAAGACGGTTGCCAAAACCCAGCCGCAGCGAAACGTTCTCTTTATCCATGCGGCAAGGAGCGGAGAGTATCATGCGTTGCGGCATGAAGCTGAAGAAGCCGCGGAACACTCATCCGTTGACACCCTCTTTATTTACAGCGAGCCGTCCGAACAAGACCGTTCAGAAAACATTCGTTTTCGGGAAGGCCGGATTGACAAACAGCTGTTAGAAGAAGTGATGACAGATAAAGATGCTGATTTTTACCTGTGCGGATCACCGTCGTTCATTAAAGAAATGAAAAAGCTGATTTCTGAATTCAATACACCGCCGGAATCCATTCACTATGAATTATTTGAACCGCAGCTGAGTATGGTGTGACGCAGCAAAATCATAACAAGAAAAGACAGTCTGTTTAACAGACTGTCTTTATATGTTTAAACGTCCTTCTCATTCCAGTCTATAGTATTTTCAAGCAGGTAAATCATATTCAACGTCGTAGTATCATAAAAAGACAAAGCTTTTTATGTCCCAACATACTTCGGTAGCCGGCTGGAATGGTTCACTTCCTGATACTTCAACTGGAGCATTGGCTCCTGCTCTTGCGAATAAAATAGCATCGCTCTAATAGTAAGAGGTGGCTCAATGGCAGTTTTTGTTGAAAAAACGCTCCAAGGTCTAAAAGAATTAATTGATGAAAAAGGCCGCTTAAAAATTTTAGGGAGTGAAGGAACGCTTTTAGAAACAGAATGTACTTTCTTTAAAGGTGCAACAGATCTGGAGATTGAGAGTTTTGAGAAGAAAATAAAAGTCTCACTTCCTGAAGATTATAAAACCTTTTTAAAATTGCATAACGGAGCCAGAATATTTGATTTGTTGATTTACGGTGAGAATGTGGGTGGGGGTTTGCATATTCTTAATGTAGAAGAGATTGAAGAGTATATGCAAAATGGTTTTTTAGAGCCTCAGTTTATTCCTGTCGCACATCTGTTAGACGGATGTTATTTGTTAATTGACAAAACCAAAATGTCCACAGATCCAAACTATTTATGGTTCCGCGGATTTATTGAGTATGAACCAATGCAACTTAATTTTGAGATATTTTTAGATAGGTATATCATGTCTCAAGGAGCAAATTTTTGGGAGTGGAATATCTATACTGCTGAAAATTATTATAGGACTCACCAGGGTGATGAGGATTAACCTTTCCTACAGTTGGGTTGGTTCATTTTTGCGGTTAGACTTCGAACTTTTAAAAATAGGTTTAATTTGGGAGACGAACCGATTAATTGGTGTATAGAGGATTTATAAAAAGCGCAGATACTCTGCGCTTTTTTATTTAAGTATTTTTCGAATCATTCGCAGCCCGTTTTTGGAAGAAGGATAACGGAAAGCGAAGTCGAAGCGGTTCGTTTGTTTGACGACGCTTTTTTTGTGCGTAAACGTGTTAAAGCTGTCAAATCCGTGATAGCTCCCGATGCCGCTTTCCCCGACGCCGCCGAATGGCAAATACGGCGTCGCAACGTGCATTAACGTATCATTGATGCAGCCTCCGCCAAACGACAGATTCTCTAAAACAGCGCGCTCAGTTTCTTTGTTTGTTGTGAAGAGATACAGAGCGAGCGGCTTTGGGCGCGATTGGACTTTCTCAATGACTTCCCCGATATCACGGTATGTAAAGAGCGGAAGAATTGGCCCGAAAATCTCCTCCTGCATCACTGGAGAGTCATCCCTCACTTGTTCGAGAATGGTCGGCGCAATTTTATGATGAGCGGGATCAGATTGTCCGCCTGTGAGCGGGACGCCATCATTCAGAAAGCTGAGCAGCCGCTGATAGTGGCGTTCACTGACGATTTTGCCGTACTGCGGATTTTGTTCAGGCTGAGGGCCGTAAAATTCACTGATCGCACGCTTCATTTCTTCTGTGAGCTTCGTTTTGATATCTTGGTGGACAAATAAATAATCCGGTGCGATGCAGGTTTGCCCTGCATTTGTAAATTTCCCGAAGACGATGCGTTTGGCGGCAAGCTGTATATCAGCATCCTTATGGACAATGCAGGGACTTTTGCCGCCGAGCTCCAAGGTAACGGGAATTAATTGTTTGGCGGCGGCCTCCATGACGATTTTTCCCACGGCAACGCTTCCTGTGAAGAAAATATAGTCAAAGGGCTGCTGTAATAACACAGTGCTGACGTCGGGCCCACCCTCCGCCATAGCGACATAGTCACTCGGAAAAACGCTGCTGATGAGTTTGGAAAGAACAGCGGAAACCGCCGGCGTATATTCTGACGGTTTGAGAACGACCGTGTTTCCGGCCGCAATGGCTCCAATCAACGGAGAAAGCGCCAGCTGCAAGGGATAGTTCCAAGGCGCAATCACCAAAACGGTTCCATATGGCTCAGGGATAATGATGCTTTTCGAGCCTAGGTGAGTCAGAGGCGTTTTGACTCGTTTCGGTTTGATCCATTTTCCCAGCCGCTTCATCACAAAACTGATTTCCTCCAGTACAATTCCGATTTCTGTCGTGTACGACTCCTGTTCGGATTTGTGGAGATCCTGATAGAGAGCGGCTGTTATATCGGCTTCTTGTGTTTTGACGGCTTGTTTCAGCTTTTGCAGCATGTTCAGTCTCGATTCTAGCTGTCTCGTATGCCCCGCCGCAAAATAGGCTTTGTGCTTGCTGACGATAGAGGGGATGCTGTTCATTCAGTCGCTCCTATTTTGTAAGGTATGATGATTCATTATGTAAAAAATCGCTTCTGCTTGTCAAATGGGTTTTTCTAATGTACATGTAGCTGAAAAGCCAGTTGGTACATAAAAAAAGCCCCGGACAGGGGCTTTTTTTAATAAAGAGAGGGAGCTTCTGTCCATTATTCTGACAGCCCAAAAGAAAAACCCCGGACACATTGTCATCACAACATGTCCGGGGTTTAATCCAATGCTCTTTAAAGAGCGTTTACTTAACGGGAGTAGAACTCAACGATAAGCGCTTCGTTAATTTCCGGAGCAAGCTCAGAGCGCTCTGGAAGACGAGTGAATGTACCTTCAAGCTTTTCAGCGTCGAAAGTAAGGTACTCAGGAACGAAGTTGTTTACTTCTACAGATTCTTTGATGATAGAAAGGTTTCTTGATTTTTCGCGAACACCGATTGTTTGACCAGGTTTTACTTGGTAAGACGGAATGTCAACGCGGCTTCCGTCAACAAGGATGTGACCGTGGTTAACTAATTGGCGTGCTTGACGGCGAGTGCGCGCAAGACCGAGCTTGTACACAACGTTATCAAGACGTGCATCTAAAAGAATCATGAAGTTTTCGCCGTGTTTACCAGTCATTTTTGCAGCTTTGTCAAACAATGTGCGGAATTGACGTTCGTTTACACCGTACATGTGACGAAGTTTTTGCTTTTCTTGCAATTGCAAACCGTATTCTGATAGTTTTTTACGCTGTCCCGGACCGTGGGGGCCTGGTGCGTAAGGGCGTTTTTCTAATTCTTTACCTGTACCGCTAAGAGAGATTCCTAAACGGCGAGACAGTTTCCAAGATGGACCTGTATAGCGAGCCATAATGTGACTCCTCCTTTGGTTTTATTTTGTGGAAAATAAAAACCGTCTGTTCGATCCGACCGTGCACATTTTGTTTTCATGTATCCTCGCTCCAGCAGCAGAGAGTTACACGATACACCTTACAGCTAAGGAACAAAATGCAAACACAGAAGCTGAACAAAAAGGCTGCAATATTTCACACAAAGAACATTATATGATTTTTCTCCGCCGCCGTCAACCATTTCTCCATGAAGAGTGCCGGTTTATGATATAATGTACAAAAATGAGTAGTACATGTTTAGGTGATAAAAATGAAAAAACAAACAATTGATGAAGTGACGGCCTTTCATCAGAAAATGCTTTCTTTTTTCTTAACGAAATCTGAATCCGTCTCATTATCCGACTCGCTGTTATGGCTGGCCTCAGCTCTAGAATCCTGCTTTACATCTCTTTCATTGACCCTTTCACCGGCAGAATCAACACGTTTCACCATAAAAACAGAAGATGAACCGCATTATGCTCCGCTGAAAGAGAGTGACGGCCGTTTTATGATCAGGAATCAGACGTCCGGCAGATCCTTTTATCTGCGCTCGGAAGGCGGGCTGCCGATCCCGGAATCATTGCCTGAGATCGTTACTCAGTTTATTAATCAATCTGTGAGACAAAGCGGGCTGTTTGACAAAACGAAGCATCAGCGGAAAATTCACAGAATGACAGAAATGTTCCATTCGCTTTTGGACCAAAATGAGGTTTTGGAAAAACTGCAGGCAAGTTTGAGTACGGCTTTCCGGTCTTTCCGTTTTTCACTGTTTATCACGCAGGATCAGGATACGGACAGACAGCTTCCCGCAAAAGAATTACATATGGACGGAAAAGATGCCGATCCGTCTGCCCTGAAGGTTTATTTATCGGGGAGACTGCTCAGAAAAGGCAGGTCATCTGCTTATCTGCCGATCAAAGGCCAGCAGGGGACTTACGGGGTTCTGAAGACGGAGGGGCTGCAGGATGCCGTTCTTTCGTGCAGTACTCTCAGTGAAATGCTGCTGCTTGCGGGCGCAGCGGGAAAAGCATTTGAAAATGCGCAGCTCTATGAGCAATCGAAAAAAAGCATTGCGAATCTGGAGCTCATTAATGAAACATCGCGCCAGCTGAATCAGCGCCTCAGACTCACTGATACGATGCGGGAGCTCGCCGCCATTATGACCCAATCGTTTCATGCGGAAGAAGTGGCTTTTTTTCATATTGATCATTTTGAGACGCAAAATCTGCTTCCGGGACATACCGCTTTTTTTAAGACAGAACGTGCGAACCCCTATATCAGCATTGTGAAAGAAAAGCTGTTCGAGGGAGAAAAGGGCGTGTTTATCGGCAGCGGAAAGACTGTATTCGGCGAAAACGGTTTCGGCTCGCTGATGGCGGTGCCGATGATCGAAAATGACACCGTCTTCGGGTTCGCGATTTTATTGAAAAAGGATTTGTATGCTTTTACGTTTGAAATGTATAAGCTTTTTCAAGCGCTCATTCACCATGCGACATTGGCGGTCACGAACTCCATGCTGCGCGACAGGCTTGAGCACCTTGTTCAGACAGACCAGCTGACGGAGCTGTATTCAAGAACCTATCTGGATGAGAAAATTCAATACAGCATGAAAATTCATAAACGGGGTGTATTCATCCTCGTTGATATCGATAATTTTAAAAGTATTAATGATACATACGGTCATCAAACGGGAGATTCGATCCTGATTCAGGTGGCCTCCGTTATGAAGAACCATATTCGTGAGCATGATGTCGCTGCGAGGTGGGGGGGCGAGGAGCTGGCTGTCTATCTGCCGAATATCAACGTGTCATCCGGAGAACGCATCGCTAAAAGGCTGGTTCGCGCCATCCGGGAAAATACCGAGCCGCGCGTGACGATTTCCTGCGGCGTTTCCTGCTGGTCAAAGACCGGCCCGATGCCGTTGAAATTGCTCGTTCAGCAAGCGGATGAGGCGCTTTATATCGCCAAACGGAACGGCAAAAACCGGCTGATCATCCATCAAAACAGCACGACGACATAAAAAAGGAGCCGGCCTGCCGGCCGGGCTCCTTTTTTTATCCTAATCGTTTTTCAAGCGTTTCAACAAACTTTGCTAAATAGGTTTCGTCCGTTTCATCAAAACGGTTTTTCACGGGGCTGTCAATGTCCAGCACACCGATCACTTCACCGTTTACGCGGATCGGGAGGACGATTTCTGACTGGGAAGCCGCGTCACAGGCGATATGTCCCGGGAACGCATTCACATCGGCAATCCGCTGCACGTCGCCATTAGAGTAGGCAGTGCCGCATACGCCTCTGCCGAACGGAATGCGCACACAGGCAGGAAGTCCTTGAAACGGTCCGAGCACGAGCTCGCCCTCTTTAGCGAAGTAAAACCCCGCCCAGTTGACTTCATGTAATGAATGGTATAAAAGCGCTGACGCATTCGCGTAATTTGCGATCGCATCCGTTTCATCTTCTGTCATGGCTTCGAGCTGTTTAAGCAGAAGCTGATAACTTTTTTCTTTATCTCCGGATTGTTTTTCGACATGAAACATGGAAAACCCTCACTTTTTCTATAATATCAAACAAAGTTCCGGCCGTTCTGCCGGCATTTGTCGAGAAGTTCTTACAGGAACGGCGCCTTTCTGCTTGAATTGTTACACATAAAGGGGTGAGCCGTATGAAAGTAAGCACCAAAGACAAAATTATTAACGCCGCTGTCCAGCTGTTTAACCAAAAAGGTTATTCCGGCACGTCCGTCCGTGAAATCGCAAAGTCAGCTGATGTAAATGTTGCGCACATCTCCTACTATTTTAAAGGGAAAGGCGGATTAATGGAACATTTAGTTTCCGAGTTTTACGAAGGCTATACTGAAGCGCTGGAAAAAGCCGCCGTCAGTATGAACGGTGAAGACGCGCAGGAACGCATCCTGCGGGTGATTTTCGATATTTTATCCTATCAGCACGATAACCGTCAATTAACGCGGTTTGTGTACCGGGAAGTGACGATTGATTCCGTGCTTATCAGGGAAATTATGTCTACTTACTTAATGAAAGAAAAATATATTTTCCAGCTGGTGATTGAAGAAGGGCAGTCACGCCACAGGCGGCTGACGCTGCCCGTGCCGCATTTTATTCTGCAATTGAAATCCCTCTTGATGATGCCGTATCTTCAGCCTCAATATATTACGGAGGTGCTCTATATGCAGCCTCATGAACCGTACTTTTATAAAAGGTATTTTGAAGAGGTGAAGATCTGGATCGAAAGCGTGTTCCGACGGCCTGATGCGGCGCTTATGAAGTAATGATGCTTTTGTACGTTTCGTAGGAACTGCCGACATCTTCCGCTTGATGGGCGTCCGACCCGAATATGAGTGGGATTTTTTTTTGCTTCGCCGTCTCAGCCATCCAATCCTCCATGTATACTTCCCCGGCAAACTTCTTTCTGAGCCCGGATGTATTCACATCCAGCTCCATTCCGTGTTCTTTCACGGCGTCAAGACAGCGGGCCGCAAGCTCTCTTATTTGAGGTGACATGCTGTAAGGGAAAAGGCGCGCGAATTTTTTGACGAGCGTGATATGGCCGACCCGTTTTGGCTTAAAGGGGCCGAGCGGTGTTACAATGGAAGAATACACGGTTTCATAGTATTGTTCATATACGGCTTCAACGCTTCCGAAGCGGTCGGCAAGCTGCTGAAACGCGTGCTCGTCAAAATCGAGGCATATATAAGACGGGCCGGTCTTCAAAAAATGAACGGATAAAATGCCGTCATCCAGTGAGGGGCCGTACGTGTTCAGAAACGCCGCGGTTTCCTCTTCATACCCTGAGATAAAATCGGTTTCTAGCCCAGTCAGAATGCTGATTTGTCCATCGTATTCCTTTTTCAGCTGTGACAGCCGCTCCAAATAAACCTCCATCTGTCTGAGATCCATCGCGCTGTCCTGAAGCGGTACGGGATCTTGAAATGACGGAGGAAGGGGGGCGTGCTCTGTAAATGTGATCGAGTCAAAGCCTCTTTCCAGGGCCTTTTCGACATATTGTTTCAGCGCATCCTTCGAGCCGTGAGGGCAAAAAGGCGTGTGGATATGAGCGTCTCGTTTTTCCATTTGTGTCACTCCATTAAAAAATTGCAGAATCCTGCCGAAATTATGCAAAAAGTTTTTGATTTCTGGTCAAAAAATGTTGGTTACATGGTATCATAATAACAATGAAAACGACAGATTTTCTCAATACATATATTGAAATCTTTCTGAATACATAAAACACCCTGACAGATTAAGAGAACAACAAGGGGGCTCATTATGGAGTTAGTCATCGGATTATTGGTTATACTGCTCGCGCTCTTTGCGGCGGGCTACTTTTTCAGGAAAAAAATTTATACGGAAATTGACCGGCTGGAGTCATGGAAGATTGAAATTTTAAATCGTTCGATAGTGGAAGAAATGTCCAAGATCAAACATCTGAAAATGACCGGAGAGACGGAAGAGTTCTTTGAAAGATGGCGCGAAGAGTGGGATGAAATTGTCACAGCCCATCTGCCGAAAGTAGAAGAGCTCCTTTATGATGCCGAAGAGAACGCCGACAAATACCGGTTTAAAAAAGCGAATCAGGTGCTTGTCCACATCGACGACCTCCTCACTGCAGCCGAATCAAATATAGAAGGCATACTGCGTGAGATCAGCGACCTTGTGACGAGCGAGGAAAAAAGCCGCGGAGAGATTGAACAGGTGCGTGAGCGGTATTCAAAAGCGCGGAAAAATCTTCTGGCGTACAGCCATCTCTACGGAGAGCTATATAACAGCCTGGAGACGGATCTCGACGAAATCTGGAGCGGCATAAAAGAGTTCGAAGAAGAGACGGAAAGCGGCAATTACATCAAAGCGAGAAAAGTGCTGCTTGAACAGGACCGCAGACTGGATCAGCTTCAGACATACATAGATGACGTTCCGAAACTGCTTGCGGACTGTAAACAGACCGTGCCTAACCAAATTGCCAAGCTGAAAGACGGCTACCGGGAAATGACGGAAAAAGGCTACAAATTGGAGCATATTCAAATCGAAAAAGAGCTGGAGACCCTCACCAATCAAGTGAAACGGGCCGAAAGCGCGCTTTTGGAAGAATTAGATGTCGACGAAGCGTCCGCCATTCTTCAGCTTATTGATGAAACCATTCAATCGATGTATGAACAGCTGGAAGGCGAAGTGGAAGCCGGACAGTCCGTATTAAGCAAAATGCCTGAGCTGATCATCGCGTATGAGAAGCTCGAGGAAGAAAAAGACCGCACAAAAACCGAAACGGAGCTCGTCAAGGAAAGCTATCAGCTGACGGCGGGAGAAATCGGCAGACAGCATGCCTTCGAAAAACAGCTGGAAACGATCGGCCGACTCCTTGAGCAGGCGAGAGAAAAGCTTGACGGCGAGCATGTCGCTTACTCGCTGCTGATTGAAGAAGTCGAGGCCATCGAAAAGCAGATGGAAGAGGCTCAGAAAGAACATGCCGAATACCGTGAAAATCTGCAGGCGCTCAGAAAAGAAGAACTGCAGGCGCGGGAAACGCTGATGCATCTTCGGAAAACCATTTCTGACACGGCCCGAATGCTGCAAAAAAGCAACGTGCCGGGAATTCCAGAACAAGTCAAGGACAAGCTCGAGACGGCAAATCATCATATAGAAGAAACCGTCAGCCAATTGGAAGAGCTGCCGCTGAACATGGAGGAAGCCGCCAAACATCTAGCCGAAGCCGAAAAGGTGGTTGAGGAAGTCAGCGAAGAGGCGGAAGATCTTGTGATTCAGGTGAAGCTGATTGAGCGGATCATCCAGTACGGCAACCGCTTCCGAAGCCAGAATCATATTTTATCCGAACAGCTGAAAGAAGCGGAACGGCTGTTTTACGCTTACAGCTATAATGAAGCTTATGAGATGGCGGCAGATGCTGTTGAAAAAGCAGCTCCCGGCGCCGTAAAAAAAATTAAAGCTGATCAATCTGCTTCATAGACGCATAAGCAAAAACTGCACCCTGATGGAAATCAGAGGTGCAGTTTTTTAGTTTCTCACGGAATATAAAAAGCGCCTGCGGCTGATATACATCAAACCGCAGGCGCTGAATGTTACGATTTTGCTTTATTTAATTCGATGGGCGGGCTGGTAAAAAACGTGATAATGCAGCCGATGATCGCTCCGGCAATGCCCGGAAGCACCCAGCCGATTCCCATGCTGTAAAGCGGAAGATTTGCGTTTAAGAATGAATCTAATGATCCGAGCGGAATGCCGGCTGCCTTCAAACCGTCCAGGATACTGAACAGCCCCGTTCCGATCAGGCAGGCGATATAGACTTCGCGTCTTTCCTTAAAGATTTTATCAATAAAGGAAAGGACGATAATGACAATCGCCAGCGGGTAAATCGCTGATAAAATAGGAACTGAAAATGCAATAATCTCAGCAAGTCCGAAATTTGAAATCGCCAGACTGAACAGCGTGACAATCGTAACCACCATTTTGTATGATAAAGCGGGAATCAATTTTGAAAAATATTCGCCGCAAGATGTGACAAGTCCGATGCTTGTCGTTAAACACGCAACGGTGATGGCGGCGCCGAGAACGATGTTTCCCAGTGAACCGAACAGGTAATCAGATGAAGCTGATAAAATCTTTGCGCCTTCGCCGAGCGGCCCCACAGCGTCCGTGCTTGTCGCTCCCAAATAGGCCAAAGATAAATAAATGAATGTCAAACCTGCCGCTGCAATCAGACCCGCTTTAATACAAGCGGCGGCGAGCGCTTTACGCTGGGTGACGCCCCTGCTTTTAACAGCGTTGACGACAACGACGCCGAAAACGATTGAGGCGAGCGCATCCATTGTTTTATAGCCTTCCAAAAATCCTTTGAACACCGGCGTTCCGGAATATGCCTGATGTACGGCGCCCAGCCCGCCCATCGGAGTGACAATGGCTTTTACGACGATGATTAAAATAATACCGAATTTAATAGGAGTCAAAATCTTTCCGACTCTGTCCACGATTTTGGACGGGTTAAGAGCTAAATAATACGTAATAGAAAAAAAGATCAACGTGAAAACAAATAAAGATAATCTTTCCGGAATGCCGCTTAAAAACGGAACTGCACCGATTTCATATGAAACGGTTCCGGTTCTCGGAATCGCGAAAAGCGGCCCGATTGATAAATAAAGCACAACGGTGAAAATAGTCCCGAATACCGGATGAGCTTTATCGGCAAGCCCTTTCGCGTCTTTGCCCGTTAATGCGATGGCGATAATACCCAAAAGCGGCAGACCTACGCCGGTCAGTAAGAAACCGCCCATCGCTTTCCAGACATTATGCCCCGCCGCTTGCCCGAGCTCCGGCGGATATATCATATTTCCTGCCCCGAAAAAAAGTGCGAAAAGCATGAAACCGATAATAACGGTATCTTTGACAGGTAGTGAGTGTTTCATAAAAATCCTCCTAAATACTATGTTGAAATATTCTGTCAATTAATTGTCAGATAATATAACAAAACGAACATTACTTATTATATGGCAATGTACAGATAAGTCAATACTCGATTTATTGCGAATTTATATTTACTTTTGTTATGGTAGCATAAATATCATACGATGTACCGTTTTCATTAAAGGAGTAAAAAAAATGATATATTTAGACAACAGCTCAACGACCGAGCCGTATGAAGAGGTTTTGGAAGTGTATAAACAGACGAGCAGCCGTTATTTCGGCAACCCTTCGTCTCTGCACCAGTTAGGAACTGAGACGGAACAGCTCCTTGAAGCGGCCGCTCAGCAAATAAAAAAAACCTTACGTTTAAAAAATCATGATATTGTATTTACATCAGGCGCGACTGAAGCGAATAACGCGGCGTTAAAGGGAGCGGCCTGGGCAAACATGAGTAAAGGAAGACATATCATTGCTTCGGCGATTGAGCATCCTTCTGTGACGGAGACGCTTGATCAGCTGACGGAGTTGTTCGGCTTTGAAGTCACATATCTTCCGGCCGATCAAAACGGCTTCGTTTCTTTGAAAGACGTCAAATCGGCTATCAGGCCGGATACGATAATCGTCAGCGTCATGCATGTCAATAACGAAGTCGGCTCCATTCAGCCCGTAAAGGAAATCGGCGGGTTTTTAAAGCAGCACCGGAATATTCTGTTTCATGTTGATCATGTGCAGGGCATTCATAAAGTTCCCCTGTCTATAGAAGAAGCGGGCATTGACCTTTGCACCGTTTCAGGGCATAAGTTTCACGGCTTAAAAGGGACCGGAGCGCTTATCGTCAAAAAAGGAACGCGGCTCATTCCGCTTATAACGGGCGGCTCGCAGCAAAAAGGCGTCCGCGCCGGAACGGAACACACGGCAGGCGCCGTTTCCCTTGCGAAAGCGATCAATCTTTCTGCGCGTGACATGAACGAGCGGCTTTCTTCCGTGGAGGCTGCCAAGAATGCGCTCATGGAAAGGCTGAGCGGGACGGACGGGGTCGTCATCAACACCCCCGCCGAAAACAGCGCGCCGCATATCATTAATTTTTCCGTTCCGGGCGTGAAGGCGGAAGTGCTGCTGCACATGCTTGAGGAAAAAGGAATATATGTCTCCACAACCGCGGCATGTTCGGCAAGAGAGCACAAACCGAGCCGTGTTCTTCTGCAAATGAATAAAGGCGAACAGATTGCATCAAGCAGCATAAGAGTCAGCCTGAACTTCAGCCATACAGCTGACATCACGGAGCCGTTTATGGCCGCGCTGGTGCCGGCTGTTCAAAAACTAAAAAAAATGATGAGGTAGCATATGAATTACGATCATATTTTAATCCGTTTTGGTGAAATATCCACAAAAGGAAAAAACAGACGCAGTTTTATTGAAAGATTAAAACAGAATATCCGCCTGGTATTAAAGGATTATAAAAAAGTAAAATACTTTTCAAACCGGGACCGGATGTCAATTACACTTAATGGAGAAAACCCGGAGGAAATTTGTTCCTTATTAAAGAATATATTCGGCATTCAAAGCTTTAGTCTCGCAATTAAATGCGAAAGCAAGCTGGAAGACATTAAAAAAACGGCTTTAGCCGCGATAGAAGGCGAATATAAACCGGGGAATACGTTTAAGGTCGAGACCAAACGGGCTTACAAACAGTTTGAATTAGATACGAATGCGATGAACGCTGAAATCGGCGGCCATATTTTGAAAAACACGGATGGATTAACCGTCGATGTGAAACATCCCGATATTCCGCTTCGGATTGAAATCAGGGAGGAAGCGACATTCCTGACCATTCGTAACGAAAAAGGCGCCGGAGGCCTTCCTGTCGGTTCCGCGGGTAAAGCGATGCTGATGCTTTCCGGCGGTTTTGACAGTCCGGTCGCCGGTTTTTACGCGATGAAACGGGGATTATCAGTTGAAGCCGTACATTTCTTCAGTCCGCCGTATACGAGTGAACGGGCAAAGCAGAAAGTCATGGATCTCGCGGGATGCCTCGCGAAGTTCGGCGGCAGTATGACACTTCATATCGTGCCGTTTACAAAGACGCAGGAACTCATCCAAAAACAAATCCCGGAGAACTATACGATGACGGCGACGCGGCGTCTTATGCTGCAAATCGCGGACAGAATCAGAGAAGAACGGAAAGCGCTCGCGATCATTACGGGAGAAAGCCTCGGGCAGGTAGCGAGCCAGACGCTTGAAAGCATGTATGCGATCAATGCGGTGACGGCAACGCCGGTTTTGCGCCCTTTAATCGGAATGGACAAAACAGAAATCATCGAGAAATCAAAAGAAATCGGCACTTATGAAACAAGCATTCAGCCGTTTGAAGACTGCTGCACCATCTTTACGCCGCCAAGTCCGAAGACACGTCCGAAAAAAGAAAAAATCGAGCACTTCGAAAGCTTCGTTGATTTTGAACCGCTGATTGCAGAGGCCGCTGCCGGCATCGAAACCATCACTGTTTACTCGGAGCAGGAAGCTCACGATAAGTTTGCCGGCCTGTTTTAAAACTGTATACAATTACCAAAGTTTTTTTGAATGAAGACATGTGTTTTATCACATTCTATACTCACAAGGAGGTGATACACATGTCACAACAATCAAACAGCGGAAACAGCAACCAGCTTTTAGTGCCAGGCGCTGCTCAAGCTATCGACCAAATGAAGTATGAAATCGCTTCTGAATTCGGTGTAAACCTTGGACCGGAAACAACTTCTCGCGCCAACGGTTCTGTCGGTGGAGAAATCACAAAACGTCTTGTCTCTTTTGCTCAGCAAAGCATGGGCGGAAGCAGCCAGCAGCAGTTTTAATCACAACTTCACATAATGGCTAAGAGAGCGGGGAATTCCCCGCTCTTTTTTCATGGGAATAGATAGAAGGCGGGAAGCAATTTATGCATATTTTTATTGTAATGGCCTATGTTTATGTATAATGGGGAAAGAAAGTGAGGAGTTGTTCGTGTTAAAACGAGAAGATTTAATCGCCCCAAAGAACTATAACCTTGTAAATGAAATCGAAAAGTTCAGCCGTTCCAAAGAGAAGAACGCGCTTATTTGGGAAGATCAAACAGGCGGCAAGAAAGTCTGGACGTATGAAAAATTGATGGAAGAAACGAATAAAATCGGAGCCCGCCTGAAAGGTCTCGGATTTGACAAAGGCGATAAGCTGATTGTCATGGTTCCGAGAGTGCTTGAAGCGTATGCCGTTTATTTAGCGATCTTAAAAGCGGGGATGGTCGTCATTCCTTGCTCGGAAATGCTGCGCGCCAAAGACCTTGAATACCGGATCAAACACGCCGAAGTGAAAGGCGCTATCGTTTATCCTTCATTTATAAACGCGTTTGACGAGGTAAATACTGATCAGCTGGTGACATTGTCAATCGGTGAAAATGATGCCGGCTGGAAAAACCTCCTAACGATTGAAGCGGACGGAGACAGTTTTCAAACAGCTGATACAACAAGAGAAGACATGGCGTTTTTGTCCTATACTTCAGGCACGACCGGCCAGCCTAAAGGCGTTGTACATACACACGGCTGGGCCTTTGCCCATTTAAAAACATCAGCCGGTGCATGGCTGGATATTTCTGAAGACGATACAGTGTGGGCCACCGCGGCGCCCGGCTGGCAGAAATGGGTGTGGAGCCCGCTGCTCGCCGTTCTGGGAAGCGGCGCGACAGGATTCATTTATCACGGCAGATTCAGCGCCAAGACGTATTTAGAGCTGCTGGAGCGCCATCAAGTAAATGTCTTCTGCTGTACCCCGACGGAATACCGCCTGATGGCAAAAGTGGAGGAGTTAGACAAATATGACCTTTCTGGCCTTCACAGCGCAGTTTCTGCGGGTGAGCCATTAAACCGGGAAGTCATTGACGTATTCCGAAAGCATTTCGGCATTAAAGTGAGAGACGGATACGGCCAAACGGAGAGCACCCTGTTAGTCGGCGTCCTGAAGGATATGGATATTAAGCCGGGAAGCATGGGCAAACCGACCCCTGGAAATCAAGTGGAGATTATAAACGATAAAGGCGAAATATGCGAAACTGGCGAAACGGGCGATATCGCCGTGCATTTGAGCACACCGGCCTTATTCAAAGAATATTATAAAGATCCCGAAAGAACGAAAAAGCAGATTCGCGGAGATTACTTTCTTACAGGAGACCGCGCGAAAAAAGACGAGGACGGCTACTTTTGGTTTGAGAGCCGCAATGATGACATCATCGTCAGCTCCGGATATACAATCGGGCCTTTTGAAGTAGAGGACGCGCTTGTGAAGCATCCGGAAGTGAAAGAATGTGCCGTCGTGGCGAGCCCGGATGAAATCAGAGGTTCAATCGTAAAAGCCTATGTCGTTTTACAAGACGATGAAAAGCGCAGTGACGAACTTGTCAAAGAACTGCAAAACCACGTAAAAACGATTACGGCGCCTTACAAATATCCGAGAGAAATTGAGTTTGTCGAAAGCCTGCCGAAAACGGCGTCCGCAAAAATCAGACGTGTGGAGCTGAGACAGCGTGAAGAACGGCTGAAGGCTGATAAAAAAGCATAATACAGGATAAAGGGTGAGCGGGGATGAAAGCGATTTGGCACGGCGGCACCATCTATACAATGCTGGACAAGAATCATGTCACTGAAGCCATTTATACCGAAGAAGGCGTCATCAGGCAGACGGGCAGCTTCCGGGAGCTCCAAGGAACATACGGTTCGCCTGATACGGAGGAAATCGATTTACATGGGGCTGTCATGTTCCCGGGGTTTACGGACAGTCATATGCATTTAATCGGACACGGGGAAAAACAGCTTCGCCTCGATTTGTCGCAGCTGACGTCAAAAGAAGCGATACTGCGGGCCGCAAAAGAAGCAGAGCGTGAATTGGAAGATGGCGAATGGCTGATCGGCGAAGGCTGGGATGAAAATCTGTTTGAACAGCCGGATTACGTCACGAAGCATGACCTTGACCCGCTCTTTCCCGACCGCCCCGTCCTGCTGAAGCGGGTATGCCGGCACGCCGCGGCGGTTAATTCGGCCGCATTGCGCGCGGCGGGAATTACAAACGAAACACCTGAACCAAACGGCGGGATTATCGTCCGGGACGGCACCGGTCCGACAGGCCTCCTGCTGGATAAAGCCCAAGAGCTTGTGACACAGGCCCTGCCGCCCGTCTCACTTCACTATGTCAAACGCGCGCTTCAAACGGCGATTACGGACTGCTGGTCAAAAGGCCTGACCGGCGGGCATTCAGAAGATCTGGCATACTACGGAGACGCGTCCGTTCCCGTTGCCGCGTACGAGTCATTAACCGGCAGCGGCCTTTATCCTTTTCGCGCCCATCTGCTCGTTCATCACGAAGCCGTCGACAGCTGGAGCGCTCTGGATAAATCGACCGGACCTTATCTGGAATACGGAGCGATGAAAATTTTTGCTGACGGCGCGCTCGGAGGCAGAACCGCTCTATTGAAAAAGCCTTATCATGATGATCCGTCTGTTTCCGGCGTTCAGGTGCATGATGACGAAATCCTTGCCGCTCTTGTTTATAAAGCGAGAGAGAAAGGGATGGAGATCGCCGTGCACGCGATTGGCGACCTTGCATTTGAAAAGGTGCTGGATGTTATCGAAAGGTACCCGGCAAAGCCCGGACAGCTAGACAGGCTCATTCATGCGCAAGTATTAGATGACGGATTGATTGAAAGAGCCGCCCGGCTGCCGATCGGACTTGATCTTCAGCCGCATTTTGTGGCCAGTGATTTTCCGTGGGTGATTGACAGGCTCGGAGAAGAGCGGATGAAAACGGCATTCGCCTGGAAAACACTGCTGTCAAAAGGGCTGCTGTGCGCCGGAGGTTCAGATGCCCCGATTGAGCCGGCCGATCCGCTTCTGGGCATTCAATCGGCTGTGCTCCGTACGAGCAAGCAGCGCCCGGAAGGTCCGGCCTATTATGAAAAAGAGTGCCTGACCGTGTACGAAGCCGTTCAGCTTTACACGGAGGGAAGCGCGGCCATCATCCATAAAGAACATAGCCGCGGCCGTATCGCCCCCGGCTATGATGCCGACTTTACCGTACTCAGCGGTGATCCGTTCAGGACGGACCCGAAAAAGCTTCATGAATTGGAAGCTGTCAAAACCGTCGTCGGCGGCCGTATCGTATATGAAAAAGAGGACAGGCAGTGATGCCCGTCCTCTTTTTTTATGATAAAAATGATCGCTTTACTTTTTCCCAGAAAGAATTGTCTTTCAGTTTCACCGTTTTGATTTTTTTATCGGATAGTGTAATCTCAACCTTTTTGACATTCCGCGTGCTGAGCGCTTCATTATCAAGCCCGATAATCGGATGCTCATTGCCGTCTTGCACCACCTGCAGTGTCAGCTTCCGGTCTGAGCTTAAAATAAACGAAGATCCGAGTGTACGGTATGTGTTGTTGTTCAACGACGCCAGTTCGGATACCTGCATGCAGGAAATCAAAGGATCAACAACGGCGCCTGAAACAGATTTATTGTAGGCGGTGCTGCCCGTCGGGGTGGAAATGATCATCCCGTCTCCTCTGAACGTCTCAAAATGAAGATCATCAATTAACACATCCATCACAAACGTTTTAATAATGCTTGAACGGATGGAAACCTCGTTTAAACAGTGAAAATGATTGCTGCCGTCCACCGTTACGTGAATGAGCGGGTATTTTCTGACCTCAAGCTGTTCCGCGGTCATGCTGGCCGCCATTTTTTCAGGCTCATCGCTGTGAAAATCACAGTACAAATGGGCTTTCCCTTTTTTAGCGATGCCGACATACAGGCAGTCATCACGGAATCCGGTTTTTCTGACGGCTTGCAGAAATGAGCCGTCGCTGCCGATGCTGGCGATAATTCCGGCATCCTCCGGTTGAGCCGCAACTGTAAAACCGTGCGATTCAGCAAGCTGCTTCAAAGAGCTGACTTGTTCTTTTGTTTCGTTGTTTTGTTTGTGAAAAAAATAAACATTGCGGCGAAGATCGGTCATATCCCCATTCCCCTTTGCTGTCATATTTACGTTTTTCTCCCAGCAGGTATTGTGTTAAAATACCTGTGGCAATAGTGTAACATGTTCCCTGTTTATCCGTTAAGGGAAAGCGCTTCATGAAAAAAATGAATCTTTTTTTACGGGGAAACGTACGAATATTGACAGAAAAGGAGGAGAACAAATGAATGCAAAAAGATGGATTGCGCTCGTCATCGCGCTCGGCATTTTCGGCGTATCAGTCATTGCAAGTGTGACCGTCGGGGTGCTGAAGAATATCGGAGATACAGGGTCTGACTTTGCATCACTGACAGATGACATAGAGGAAGTGACGCTGGATAAGGGCAGCCCCGGCAGTAAAATCGCCGTGCTTGAAGTGGACGGCACGATTGAGGATAACGGCGGGTCCGCTGGCCTGCTCAGCTCAGGCGGGTATGATCACAGATCATTTTTAAAACAGGTTGAGCGTGCGAAAGAAGACAAAAGCGTCAAAGGAATTGTGCTGAAAATCAATTCCCCTGGCGGAGGCGTGTACGAAAGCGCGGAAATACATAAAAAACTGGAAGAACTAAAGAAAGAAACGAAGAAACCGATTTATGTATCCATGGGCTCCATGGCGGCATCGGGAGGCTATTATATTTCAACGGCCGCCGATAAAATCTATGCTTCACCGGAAACGCTCACGGGTTCACTGGGCGTCATCATGGAAAGCGTCAATTATTCCAAGCTCGCCGATGAACTCGGCATCAAGTTTGAAACCATTAAAAGCGGCGCGCATAAAGACATCATGTCCCCGACCCGCGACATGACGAAGGAAGAAAGAAAGATCATGCAGACAATGGTCAACGATTCTTATGAAGGATTTGTCAATGTCATTTCAAAAGGCCGGCACATGTCAAAAGCGGATGTGAAAAAAATTGCCGACGGCCGTGTTTACGACGGCAGACAAGCGAAAAAAATCGGCCTCGTTGATGAGCTCGGTTTTTACGATGATACGATCAGCGCGATGAAAAAGGACCATAAAAATATGAAAAACGCTTCAGTCATCACATACGAGGAAGGATTCGGATTAGGCTCGCTCTTTTCCATGAGCGCAGCGAAAATGTTTAAAAGCGAAATTGATTTTCTGAATATGAAAGAACTCATTTCGCAATCCGGTTCGCCGCGGATGATGTATCTCTATGCAAAGTAGGGGGGAAGAAAGAATGGACGCGACTTACGAAGGCTTTCACGGCAAAGAAGAGGAAGCCGAACAACAGAGGGCGCCCGAGCAGGCATATGCGGGCTTTTGGATCAGGTTTTGGGCGTTTCTTCTTGATTGGCTGGTGGTCTGGGGACTTAACCATCTCATCGTTTCACCGATTTTCACGCTGATGAAGCTCCCGGCAACAAGCGGAATGTTTACAATCTCAGCTTATTCCGTCACAACCCTGATCGTCTACCTCGCCTATTTTGTGTTCATGACGAAATGGTTTCATCAGACACTCGGCAAGATGGTCTTCGGGTTAAAGGTCACTTCTTTGACGCCCGGAAAGCCGCTGACTTGGAGCACCGTCATTTTCAGAGAAGCGGTGGGGCGTTATATCGATAAAATCTGGATTCTCTATATCGTCATTGCGTTTACGCCCAAAAAGCAGGGCATTCATGATCTGATCGCCGACACAACGGTAATTCACGAAGCGCTGTACCGCAAATAAAAGCAGTAAACCCGGAATAAACGTCCGGGTTTATTTTTTTTGGTTTTGGCGATAATGCTGCTAAGGAAGTGAAGCTTATGGGATATGCCGCAGCAGCTGTTATTCTCATTCTCATTTTGGCCTGGCTGCTCATGAGGATGAAAATCCATCTGACTTTCGAATATCTTCACGATAAAGATAACGACAAACTGACGTTTAAACTCTCGGCCTTATACGGGCTGATCCGTATTAAAAAAACGCTGCCCGTCATTAAAGTAAACAGCGAAGACGCGTCAATTGATGTCAAACAGGACACAAAATCAGAAATGAAAGGTCAGAAAAAAGAGAAGAAAAAAATCACATATGAAGATGTCAAACAGAGCATTCACAGAATAGAAATGATTCTGCACCAAGTCTTTCAGATGCGCCAAATCGCCGCTTCATTTCTTGCGGGAGTCCGTGTTACGAAGTTCGAATGGGTGACGGTTATCGGAATAAAGGACGCCGCCGTTACGGGAATCGCCGCCGGCGGATTGTGGGCCGTAAAGGGAGGCCTGACGGCGATGCTGTATGATCATCTGCGTTTCATACATAAACCGGTGTGCGAAGTCATTCCGTCTTTTCAAGTGCCTGCATCCAAGACGCATTTGCAGTGTATATTCTTTTTTCGTTTTGGACATCTTATAGGTGCAGCTTTCAAATTGCTCAAATACGGGCGGAACGGACTTTCTATCATACGAAAGAAACAGCCGGTTCCGGTTGCTTCAAAGAATGATTCATCAGTTTAAGGAGGAGCGCATATGGCAGACCATCCCATTCAAGGTTTAATGAAAACCGCTATGGAAAATTTAAAAGAAATGATTGACGTGAATACAATCATCGGCGATCCTGTTGAAACGCCTGACGGCAGCGTAATCTTAACGGTTTCAAAGGTCGGCTTCGGATTTGCGGCGGGCGGAAGCGAGTTTGGAGGAAAGCCGGCTGAAAAAAGAACCGATGATGATGAAAGAAAAGAGCAGAAGCTCCCGTTCGGCGGCGGAAGCGGCGGCGGAGTATCCATTACGCCGATTGCGTTTCTGATTGTCGGAACAAACGGCGTGCGCATGCTTCATTTAGACGAAAACACCCACCTGATTGATAAACTGTTAGACTCCGCGCCTCAAACGATTGAACGCATCCAGCATATGTTTAAAAAGAATGAAAAAGGCCGGAACCAAAAAAGAACGGATATCGATTTATAACAGAAAAGTTAACTGCCGCCCGCAGTTAGCTTTTTTTACGATGCGGCATAACCTTTGCAGTTTGCATAAAACTCGACTATGATAGAGCTATACATAGATAAAGGGAGGAATCAGAATGGCTGAAATTACATTTAAAGGCGGAGCCGTGACGCTGATCGGACAAGAAGTGAAACCGGGTGACCAAGCTCCTGACTTCACGGTTCTGACAAACGGATTAGAAGAGAAGACATTAGCAGATATGAAAGGGAAAGTAACGATCATATCCGTTATTCCTTCCATTGACACAGGCGTATGTGACGCGCAGACACGCCGCTTCAACGAAGAAGCCGCAAAACTCGGTGATGTGAACGTTTATACAATCAGCGCCGACCTTCCGTTTGCACAAGCGCGCTGGTGCGGAGCGAACGGAATTGATAAAGTGGAAACATTATCGGATCATAAAGAGATGTCATTTGGTGAAGCATTCGGTGTTCACATCAAAGAACTTCGTCTTTTGGCACGTTCCGTATTTGTCCTTGATCAGGACGGAAAAGTCGTTTACGCGGAATACGTAAGCGAAGCGACAAACCACCCGAATTATGAAAAGCCTATCGAAGCTGCAAAAGCGTTAATCAAGTAAAGAGAGAAAAAGAGCTCCGGGTGCTGCCGCGGAGCTCTTTTCATGGCAAGGAGGAAACAGCATGCAACACGACCATGTCGGTCAGATTTATGAACTTTTAGATGAAGCCGCCCAAGTGATAGCAGAAGGCCTTCAGATTTCTTATATTGAGGGGCTTGCGGAAGCGGGAGAAATGTATTTTCTTGAAAAGGCCGACCAGCTTCCGCTTCAGGAAAAGCAAACCGGCGAGCTTAACAGCCTGCTTGCGAAAGCAGACTTCAGAAAGTGGGAGCATGAATGGATCCGCAAGGCGTTCCAGCTCGCCATTTTAAAAGGGCTGAAAGATAAGTCCCATCCGAACAGACAGATGACGCCTGATACGATCGGCATTTTCATCAGTTACCTCGTGAATAAATTTACGGGCGGCCGAAAAGGCCTGACATTGCTGGACCCCGCCTGCGGCACCGGAAATCTTCTGCTGACCGCGGCAAACCAGCTTTCTGACAAAGCGGCAAAAAGCTTCGGCATTGAAATCGACGATGTCCTTCTGAAGATCGCTTATGCTCAGGCGAATCTGCAGGAAAAAGAAATGGAGCTGTTCTGCCAGGACAGTCTTCAGCCGTTATTTATCGAACCGGCCGATGCGGTCATCTGCGATTTGCCGGTCGGCTACTATCCGAATGACGAAGGCGCTGAAGCGTTTGAGCTGAAAGCGGATGAAGGCCACTCTTTTGCTCACCACTTATTTATTGAGCAGAGCGTCAAACATACAAAACCGGGCGGATACTTATTTTTTATGATTCCGAACCATCTGTTTGACAGCGCGCAAAGCGATAAACTGAAGCGGTTTTTTGCGGAAAAAGTGTATATCAACGCCCTTCTTCAGCTGCCGGCTACTATGTTTAAAGACGAAGCGCAGGCAAAGAGCATTTTAATCTTGCAGAAAAAAGGCGAAGACGCAAAGCCGCCGAAACAAGCGCTTTTGGCGAATCTTCCTTCCTTTGCGAACCAGCAGGCGATGCGGGAAATGACGGCAAAATTGGATCAATGGATTCAAAAAGAAAAATAATGGCGAAGAAGCAGTGTGAGATGCAAAATCCCGCACTGCTTTTGCTTTTTAAAATGAATGGAAATCAGGACGATAACACAAATTAAGGAAAGAAAATAACATTTCGTAAGACCGTGCCGTCCATTTGGCACAAATGAAATTTATCAGAAAATATCGACTTCATATTGTAAGCGGTACCAATGTGGATGTTGACTTGAAATGCTGAGTTGACAATGTTTAAATGGAAAAGTCAGATATTTTTTGGACTGCAATTATGGTCTGGGAAAAAAGAACGAACAAACGAAGAAGAATTTTGATAGGAGCGTCATTTATGTCTAAAATTATTGCAATTAACGCAGGAAGCTCATCTTTAAAATTTCAGTTATTCGAAATGCCTTCAGAAAAGGTGCTAACAAAAGGTTTAGTAGAACGGATCGGTATCGCCGACAGCGTTTTCACAATCTCTGTTAACGGCGAAAAAAATACAGAAGTGACAGATATTCCGGATCATGCGGTTGCGGTGAAGATGCTGCTTCACAAGCTGACTGAATTCGGTATTATAAAGGATTTAAATGAAATTGACGGAATCGGCCACCGTGTGGTTCACGGCGGAGAAAAATTCAGCGATTCTGTTTTGCTTACGGATGAAACAATCCGTGAGATTGAAGAGATTTCAGAACTAGCGCCGCTTCACAACCCGGCTAACATCGTCGGCATTAAAGCCTTTAAAGAAGTGCTTCCGAATGTGCCTGCGGTTGCAGTGTTTGATACGGCGTTCCACCAAACGATGCCTGAACAATCTTACCTGTACAGCCTACCGTACGAATACTACGAGAAATACGGCATTCGCAAATACGGTTTCCACGGCACATCTCATAAATACGTGACACAGCGCGCAGCTGAGCTTCTCGGCCGCCCGCTTGAAGATTTGCGTCTGATTTCCTGCCACCTCGGTAACGGCGCAAGTATCGCGGCCGTAGAAGGCGGAAAATCCATTGATACGTCAATGGGCTTCACACCGCTTGCGGGTGTTGCGATGGGAACACGTTCAGGAAACATCGACCCTGCATTGATTCCGTACATTATGGAAAAAACGGATCAGACGGCAGATGAAGTATTAAATACGTTAAATAAAAAGAGCGGACTGCTTGGCGTATCCGGTTTCTCCAGCGACCTACGCGATATCGTGGAAGCTTCAAAAGAAGGAAACGAAAGAGCGGAAACGGCTCTTGAAGTGTTCGCAAGCAGAATCCATAAATACATCGGTTCTTACGCTGCGAGAATGAGCGGCGTTGACGCGATTATTTTCACTGCGGGTATCGGTGAAAACAGCGTTGAAGTCAGAGAACGCGTGCTTCGCGGCTTAGAATTCATGGGTGTATATTGGGATCCTGCGCTGAACAACGTGCGCGGCGAGGAAGCGTTTATCAGCTACCCTCACTCTCCTGTCAAAGTCATGATCATTCCGACTGACGAAGAGGTCATGATCGCACGCGACGTTGTCCGCCTTGCACAGTAATGATCGAAAAAAGCACATCCTTTTAGGGTGTGCTTTTTTATTGAATGCCCCAGAATCAAACGTTACGATATGTTTAATACATAAACGATGAGGTGAAGCAATGAGTGTGCATGAACATAAACAAGAAGCCCCGTCAGCCGTGCGCTGCAAGGTGATCACAGTCAGCGACACGAGAACGAAAGAAACCGACAAAAGCGGGCGCGTCATGATGGACTTCCTCAGGGAAGCGGGATTTGAAACGGTCGCTTATGACATTGTTAAAGATGAAAAAGATGAATTGCAGAAAGCCGTTTTATCCGGCTGTATGGATGAATATACAGATGCGGTGCTGTTAAACGGAGGGACGGGCATTGCCGAAAGGGATGTCACAATTGAAGCGGTCACGCCGCTGTTTTCAAAAGAGCTCCCGGGATTCGGCGAGCTGTTCCGCATGCTGAGCTATACGGAGGACATCGGTTCCGCCGCCATTTTGTCCAGAGCGGCAGCGGGTGTGATCCAAAATACCGCAGTCTTCTGCACGCCCGGCTCTTCAGGCGCCGTAAAGCTTGCAATGAGTAAACTGATTATTCCTGAACTGCCCCATGTGCTCCGGGAAATCCGAAAAGATTTATAAATGTATAAAAAGACTCTGCTCCGCTCAAAAAATTGGGTGGGGTTTTTTTTATAAAAGGCTTGAAAAAACAGAATTTACTTGTTACAGTGTATACATACAAAATGCATTTTTATTAATTAAAACTAATTTTTATACAAAAGGGAGCTTTTAACATGGCAGAACAAAAAAAGGTTGTATTGGCATACTCAGGAGGTCTTGATACTTCTGTAGCGATAAAATGGCTGCAAGAACAGGGATACGATGTTGTTGCCTGTTGCTTAGACGTAGGGGAAGGAAAGGATTTGGCATTCGTTCAGCAAAAAGCGCTGGAAGTAGGCGCCGTAAATTCCTATGTGATTGATGCGAAAGAAGAATTCGCCCGGGAGTACGCGCTCATTTCTATGCAGGCCCATACAATGTATGAAGGCAAGTATCCGCTCGTATCTGCACTATCCCGTCCGTTGATCGCGAAAAAACTCGTTGAAGTCGCGGAAAAGGAAAACGCGGTGGCCGTAGCGCACGGCTGCACGGGAAAAGGCAACGATCAGGTGCGTTTCGAAGTATCCATTAAATCATTAAATCCTGATCTGGAGGTCATTGCTCCGGTTCGTGAGTGGCAATGGTCGCGTGAAGAAGAAATTGAATATGCCGCAAGCCGCGGCATACCGATTCCGATCAATCTTGACAGCCCGTATTCCATCGACCAGAACCTATGGGGACGCGCCAATGAATGCGGTATATTAGAAGACCCGTGGGCGGCGCCGCCTGAAGGGGCATATGACCTGACAGCATCTCTTGAAAACACGCCGGACGTTCCGGAAATCATCGAAATCGCATTTGAAGCCGGTGTTCCGGTTTCAATCGACGGCGTAACCTACCCGCTCGCTGATTTAATTCTCAAGCTGAACGAGACTGCCGGAAAACACGGCATCGGCCGGATTGACCATGTGGAAAACCGCCTGGTCGGCATTAAGTCCCGTGAAGTTTATGAGTGCCCGGGCGCCATGACTTTGATTACGGCTCACAAAGAACTTGAGGATCTGACTTTAGTGAAAGAAGTGGCCCATTTCAAACCGGCAATTGAACAAAAACTGTCTGAAATCATCTATAACGGTTTATGGTTCTCGCCGTTAAAAGACGCGCTGCTTGCATTCTTGAAAGAAACCCAAAAACACGTCACCGGCGTCGTGCGCGTCAAGCTGTTTAAAGGCCATGCCATTGTAGAAGGACGTAAGTCGGAATATTCACTCTACGACGAAAAACTTGCGACATATACAAAAGACGATGCTTTTGACCATCACGCGGCAATCGGTTTCATTGAGCTTTGGGGGCTGCCGACAAAAGTAAACAGCATTGTGAAAAAAAAGGAGCAGATTGAAGCATGAAGAAGCTTTGGGGAGGCCGTTTTCAAAAAACACCGGAAAAGTGGGTCGATGAGTTCGGCGCATCCATCACATTCGACCAAAACTTAGTCAAAGAGGATATTACAGGGTCTCTCGCTCATGCGGCAATGCTGAAAAAATGCGGCATTCTGACGGAAGAAGAAGAAGGCGCCATCCGACAGGGGCTGCAGACCCTCCTGCAAAAAGCAGATGAAGGAACGCTTGAATTCTCTGTTGATTATGAAGATATCCATTTGAATATTGAAAAAATGCTGATCGAAGAAATCGGACCGCTAGGCGGCAAGCTCCATACCGGCAGAAGCCGGAATGACCAGGTGGCGACCGACATGCATTTGTATTTGAAAGATCATGTCTCACATATCATCGTGCTGATTGAACAGTTCCAAAAAGCGCTGATCGAAAAAGCGGAGGCCAATGTCGAGACCATTCTGCCGGGGTACACCCATTTGCAGCGGGCTCAGCCGATTTCTTTCGCCCACCATCTGCTTGCTTATTTTTGGATGCTTGAACGGGATAAAGAGCGTTTTCGCGATGCTATGAAGCGGATTAACATATCGCCGCTCGGATGCGGGGCGCTTGCCGGAACCACGTTTCCGATAGACCGTAACTATTCGGCGGAGCTGCTCGGTTTTGACTCCATTTATGAGAACAGTCTTGACGGAGTCAGTGACAGAGATTTTATTCTCGAGTTTTTAAGCGGCAGCAGCATGCTGATGATGCACCTTTCGCGTTTATCAGAAGAAATCATTCTATGGTGCTCGCAGGAATTCAGATTCATTGAACTGGATGATACGTATGCGACGGGAAGCAGCATGATGCCGCAGAAGAAAAACCCCGACATGGCGGAGCTGATCCGCGGTAAAACCGGACGCGTATACGGTGATATGATGGGGCTTTTCACGATTATGAAAGGGCTCCCGCTCGCTTACAACAAAGACCTGCAGGAAGATAAAGAAGGCATGTTTGACACGGTGAAAACCGTTGAAGGAAGCCTTCAGATTTTCACGGGCATGATTGAAACGATGAAAGTAAACAAAGACATCATGAAACAAGCGACAAAACAAGATTTTTCAAACGCGACGGAACTTGCCGATTATTTAGCTAAAAAAGGCATGCCGTTCAGAGAAGCGCATGAAGTGGTCGGCAAGCTTGTGTACAGCTGCATTGAAAAAGGAATCTATTTAAGTGATATGGCATTTGAAGAATTCCTTCAAGCCAGCAGTCTCTTTGAAGAAGACATCTATACCGTGCTCGATCCGCATCATGCGGTTGAAAAAAGAATGAGCGCCGGCGGAACGGGTTTTCAGCAGGTAGAACAGGCGCTCGTAAAAGCAAAAGCCTGCGCCGGCATTTAATTTGCTGAAATTTCCTTCATATTTTCCCGTCATATCAGACACCCTACATCTATAAAGATGGGAGGTAGAAGGAATGCGCAAAGAACAAGACCGTTACATCTATGATGAAAAAGAAAGTGAAGAAACGGCCAGGCTCATCTCAGAGGCATACGAAAGCGGTTATGTCGGCATGGAGGAAGCCTCTGCTCCTTCAGAAAATTAAGCTGTCTATAAAGACGGCTTTTTTTTCGTGCGGACGAAGTGCAAAAAAGTGATATTGCCGTTTGTTTATAGTAAAGTAGAGGGAGAAACGTCTTGATTTTATTGAAGCGGCAACGTTGCCTGGGGAGGGTATTCAATGTGCGACATGCTCTAATCACTGCCGGTACAAAGGGATTGGGCCGAAAAGTGACTGAAATGCTTCTGGAAAAAGGCTTTTCTGTCACAGTGAATTACAGACAAGACGAAGAAGCGGTCGCCTGTCTGAAGGCGGATTATCCCGGGTGCCATGACAGATTGCAATTCGTTAAGGGCGATGTAACCCGGAAAGAAGATCTCATGCGGATCGCCGATGCAGCCCTTCAGCGGTTTGGAAGGATTGACATACTGATTAACAATGCCGGACCGTACATATTTGAGCGCAAAAAGCTTGCCGATTATTCCGATGACGAATGGTATGACATGCTTGAAGGGAATTTAAGCGCCGTTTTCCATCTGTTTAAAGCGGTTATCCCGGTCATGAGACAGCAGCGGTTCGGCCGGATTATTACATACGGTTTTCAAGGAGCGGATCATGCCCCCGGCTGGCTTCACCGTTCCGCTTTCGGAGCGGCTAAAGTCGGATTGGCTTCGTTAACGAAAACCATTGCGATTGAAGAAGCTGAATCAGGCATTACCGCCAATATGGTCTGCCCGGGTGATATTGTAGGAGATATGAAAGAAGCGTCTATAGAGGAAGCAAGACGGGAAATCGGCAAAGAAAAGACGCCGATCGGCAGGTCCGGAACCGGAGAGGACATTGCGAGAATCATCGCCTTTTTATGTGAAGATGATTCCGATCTTGTAACCGGAACGGTCATTGAAGCAACAGGCGGGCTGAATGTGATTAACAGGCATCAATCCCTGTAAGTTTTTTCGTTTGTCAAAAAGGGAATTTGATAAATATTAATTTTTTATGAGGTGAAAACGATGAAAGTGACTTATCACGGACATTCTGTCATTCAAGTGGAAACGAAAACCCATAACATTATTTTTGATCCGTTTCTGACCGGAAACAGTCTGACAAATTTGAAACCGGAAGAAGTGAAAGCGGATGTCATCCTGCTTACTCACGGACACAATGACCATGTCGGAGATACAGAGCAGATCGCCAAACAAAACGATGCGCTCGTCATTGCGCCGAACGAGCTGGCCGTTTATCTCGGCTTTAAAGGTTTAAACGTCCACCCGATGCATATCGGCGGAGCGCGCCAATTTGATTTCGGTAAAGTGAAACTGACACAGGCATTCCACGGATCGGCGGTCACTGATGAAGAAAACAAAACCATTACGTACACGGGGATGCCGGCCGGGATTTTATTGACGATTGACGGCAAAACGATTTTCCACGCCGGGGACACGGCGCTGTTCTCTGATATGAAACTGATCGGGGAACTGAATCACATTGACTTGGCGTTTCTGCCGATCGGTGATAACTTCACCATGGGCCCTGAAGATGCGAAACTCGCGGCTGAATGGCTGAGAGCGAAACAGGTCGTTCCCGTTCATTACAATACATTTCCTGTCATTGAACAGGACCCTGACGCTTTCGCCGAAAGTCTGCCCGGAGGCGTCGGCAAAGTCATGGCGGTCGGCGAGACCATTGAGCTTGCCTGACATATGTGTCAAAGACCTTCTGAATCAAGCATTCAGAAGGTCTTTTTGTGATGCCGCCTTTTTTCGGGCGTCTCATTGCGAATGAATCCCCCGTACCCTTATAATAAAAGCAGAAGACTGTCCTTAGAGGTGAAACGCTTGGCAACAAAGCATGAACAAATCCTATCATACATAGATTCGCTTCCTGTCGGTGAAAAAATTTCGGTCAGAAGAATTGCGAAAGAAATGAAAGTCAGTGAAGGAACGGCTTACAGAGCCATTAAGGAAGCCGAAAACAAAGGATTCGTTTCCACTATTGAACGTGTGGGGACCATCCGGATTGAACAGAAGAAAAAAGAAAATATTGAAAAGCTGACATACGCCGAGGTCGTCAATGTGATAGACGGCCAGGTGCTCGGCGGAAAAGCCGGTCTGCATAAAACGTTGAACAAGTTTGTGATCGGCGCGATGGAGCTTGACGCGATGATGCGTTATACAGCGGCGGGGAACCTGTTAATCGTCGGGAACCGAATCAACGCCCACCGCCAGGCGCTTGAAGCGGGCGCGGCTGTTTTGGTAACGGGAGGGTTTAATACCGACGACAGCATTATCGAGCTGGCTGATATGCTTGAGCTTCCGATTCTCTCCACGAGTTACGATACCTTTACGGTAGCCGCGATGATCAACCGGGCGATCTATGATCAGCTCATAAAAAAAGAGATTGTGCTCGTGGAAGACATTTTGACGCCCGCAGATCGGACAGTGACGCTGTCCCCTAAGGATAAGCTGGAGAAATGGTACGAAAAGAACTATGAAACCGGACACGGCCGCTTCCCGGTTATCGATCAGCAGATGAAAATCCACGGAATCCTCACATCGAAAGATATCGCGGGGCATGACCGGTCAGTTCCGATTGAAAAAGTAATGACCAAAAACCCTGTCACGGTGATCGGGAAAACATCTGTCGCCTCAGCGGCTCAAATGATGGTTTGGGAAGGAATTGAAGTGCTTCCGGTGACAGACGGGCATCACAAACTGATCGGAATGATCAGCCGCCAGGATGTCTTAAAAGCGCTTCAAATGGTTCAAAAGCAGCCTCAGGTCGGGGAAAAGCTGGATGATATTGTTTCAAGGGGATTTAAAGAAGACGAAGATGACAAAACGCCGGCCGTTTATCAATATGAAGTCACGCCGCAAATGACCAATCAGCTCGGCACGATTTCTTACGGGGTGTTTACGACGATTTTAACCCAGGCCGCCAGCCGATTTTTACGCTCCCGCAAACGCGGCGAGCTGGTCATTGAAAGCATTACGATTTTCTTCCTGAAGCCCGTACAGATGGAGTCGGTCATTGAAGTGAAACCGCGCATTTTAGAGGCGGGCCGGAAATTCGGGAAAATGGAAGTGGAAGTGTCAAGCCAAAGCGGCATCGTTTCAAAAGCGATGCTCATGGTGCAGCTGATGGAGAGAAGTTAAGGGACGCACCCGGGTCCCTTGGCATTCATTATGCGTGGTCCCTCTCCGCTTCCTTTGCGTGGATGGGCTCATAATGCTTATAGGCTTTATACCCGGCCCATGCGCTGCCTGCTCCGATTAAAATGAAGACGCCGCCGATGACCAGGGTCAGGACGGAGTGAAACAGAATCATTTGGTTTACTCCGTACAAAAACACCAGCGCGCCTAATGCCATACTTGATTTAGCCGAAAAACATTCTTTTTCCAGCGCCCGTTTCGTCTGGATTCCTTTTACTTTGTAATACACGTAAAAGCAGGCAGAAAGCCCGATGAGAAAAACAAAAACCAGCATAAATGAAATCCTCCATTATATGAGTTTGCAAAACCGTTTATACCGTTGCTGAAAGATTTTCCTTTTCCATGGATAAAGAGTATGATTAAATGAATAAAAACGAAAAGGAGAAAGCGATGAAATCCGAACTGATCAGAACCATATCATTATATGACACCATTATCTTACATAGACATGTGAGGCCTGACCCGGACGCCTACGGTTCACAGTGCGGCCTTACGGAAATCCTGCGGGAAACGTATCCCGAAAAAAATATTTTTGCCGTCGGACAGCCTGAGCCGTCCTTGTCTTTTTTATATTCCCTCGATGAGGTGGATGACGAAACCTATAAAGATGCTCTTGTCATCGTGTGCGACACCGCAAACCAGGGCAGGATCGACGATCAGCGCTACCATTCCGGCGCAAAGCTCATGAAAATAGACCACCATCCAAATGAAGATCCGTATGGCGATCTGTTATGGGTCGATACGAATGCAAGCTCCGTAAGCGAAATGATCTATGAGCTGTACCTGGAAGGAAAGCAGCACGGCTGGAAACTGAATACGAAAGCAGCTGAGCTGATCTACGCGGGTATCGTCGGTGATACGGGGCGTTTCTTATTCCCGAACACCACAAAAAAGACATTAAAATACGCGGGAGAGCTCATTGAGTTCCCATTTTCATCGTCAGAACTGTTCAATCAATTGTATGAAACAAAATTAAATGTGGTGAAGCTTAACGGCTTTATTTATCAAAATGTGTCACTGTCTGAAAACGGCGTCGCTTCCGTTTTCATTAAAAAAGACATTTTGGAGACATATGGAACCACCGCTTCTGAAGCGTCGCAGCTTGTCGGAACACTCGGAAATATTTCGGGTATCCGCGCTTGGGTGTTTTTCGTAGAAGAAGACGATCAAATCAGAGTCCGGTTCCGTTCAAAAGGTCCGGTCATCAACGGAATTGCCCGGAAATACAATGGCGGCGGACATCCGCTTGCGGCCGGCGCATCCATCTTCAGCTGGGATGAAACCGATCAGATTCTTGCTGATCTGGAAGAGGTATGTAACGAACACAAGTAGAGGGGAGACCCTCTTTCTTAGTGTTCATCTGTCACGGGGATGAACCAGCAGCCGAATTCAGTCAGGTCTTCGTAGACGCGGAGATTACAGATTTGGAGTTCTTTTTTTATGAGGGAAGCGAGTGTGTCTGTTTCTGCATATGCGGAATAGCCTTGTCTGATTCGGGCTGCATGATCTTTTGCCAAGCGTCGTTCACTAAAAACCTCCATTTTCCCTTCCTCCCTTCAGAATCATTGAAAATGTCTCATCTACAGTTTATAAAAAAGCGGAGAAAAAAGCGACAGATCTATGGAAAATTTTTAAAAATGACATAATTACGTCGCAAAAGAAATATGAATTTCGACAGACAATCTCGTATAAATCGTCAGTTCCTTTACTTCAGCTTTAAATTCCTTCTCATTTATGGTGTATATTTTGTTTTCGATCGTCCGTTTTAAAAGTTCCTTTGTTTTATACACGCTTTCAATATCTTTTGTGATGACTTCAGAAATATTATCTTTCACTTGTTCCTCAAATTTCATCTTGTCAGGCTGGGCGATTCTGTATTTTTCCCCATTGATCAGCTTCACATCAACACTTTGGATGAGAAGTCTTTGCTTATTATCCTCATTTAATTTATGAAGATCCTTCTGATAGATGGAGATTTGGTTTTTTAAATCCCGCGCGTGCTCACGCTGCTTTTCAATTAACGTCACTTGTTCTTCCTGAAACGTTCCGTATGTAAACAGAAAGAACAGCCAGCTGACGATGGCTCCGCACATCATTCCCGCAAAAAAACGCTGCCATCCCGGTTTTTTATAATACTCGGGAATTCTCATGATGACATATTCTCCTGGGTCAGCCATGAAATAATCAGCCAGCCGGTCTGCGCGCCGCCCATTGCTGAAATAATTAAAAGAAGCTGTTTGAAGATGTCGCGCGTGTTGCCTTCGAACAGCCCCCGCTCGAAACTGTATACCGCGTCAAATGTTCCCCCGATGGCCGCGACAAGCGCCCAGATCTTCAGCCTGTTCGCCAATTTTGTGATCGCCGTCAGCGGAGGCTCGCCTGATAAATAAGCTCCGAGGCCGCCGATCAGCGCGCCGCCGAGCAACACACCGAGGGCGATAAAATAACTGCTGATGAAATTCGCCATAAATCCGGCTTCCTGATCCATATATACACCACCTCACTTTTCTATCATATTGAGCGAAACGGACAAGTATGATGATGAGTCAAAAAAGAACATTTGTTTCTTAAGAAAACCCGTCTTATAATGTAGAAAGGCAAAATGAACGTATGGGAAAGGAGTGGCGGCATTGTCTTTTGTTCACCTGCAAGTACATAGCGGCTACAGTCTGTTAAACAGCGCCGCTTCTGTAAAAGAGCTTGTTACACAAGCGAAGGAACTCGGATATTCATCATTGGCGCTGACGGACGAAAATGTGATGTACGGCGCCATTGAGTTTTATAAAGCATGCAAATCAAACGGAATGAAGCCGATTATCGGTCTGACGGCTTCTATATACACGGACGATACGGAGCTTGAAGCACACCCGCTCATTCTTTTAGCAGAGACAAACACCGGATATCAGAACCTGGTGAAAATCTCAAGTGCGCTGCAATCCATGGCAAAGGGCGGCATGAAGCGAAAATGGATGAAGAGCTATCATGAGGGGCTGATCGCCATTACGCCCGGTGAAAACGGGTACATTGAAAGCCTGCTTCAAGCCGGGAAGTTTGAAGAAGCGGTCCGGGCTGCCGAAGGATTCCGGGAGCTGTTCGGAGACGGCCGTTTTTATTTAGGGTACCAGCCGTTTAAAGGACATGAGACGTTATCAGAAGAGATTCTCCGCCTGTCAGCCGAAACGGAAATCGCTGTCTGCGCTGCGGGAGATGTCCGTTATATCAAGAAAGAAGATCAAGATGCGTACCGCTGTCTGTGCGCTATTAAAGCCGGAGAGAAGTGGGAGGATCAGAGCGGGAATCTGCCGGACTTATACTTGAGGGCGCCTGAAGAAATGGCAGAGCTTTACACGCGGCATCCGGAAGCGATTGAAGCAGCCGCGCGTATCGCCCGGCAATGCCGGGTCGATGTCAGCCTCGGACAGACACAGCTTCCGTCTTTTCCGGCGCCGGACGGCAAATCAGCCGATGACTATTTGGCGGAGATCTGTCATGAGGGGCTGCGCCTCCGTTTCGGCACTCCTGATGAGCGCGCTGTCCGCCGGCTTGAATATGAGCTGGACGTCATCAGGCGTATGAAATTCAGTGATTATTTTCTCATCGTATGGGACTTTATGAAGTACGCGCATGAAAAGGGCATTGTGACAGGCCCGGGAAGGGGGTCCGCGGCAGGCTCGCTTGTCGCTTACTCCCTTTTCATTACCGACGTGGATCCGCTTAAACATTCTCTGCTGTTTGAGAGATTTCTTAATCCCGAGCGGATCAGCATGCCGGATATTGATATCGATTTCCCTGATACGAGAAGGGATGAGGTCATTCAGTATGTACAAAATAAGTACGGGGCCATGCACGTCGCCCAGATTATCACCTTCGGGACATTGGCCGCAAAGGCGGCGTTAAGGGATACCGGGAGAGTGTTCGGAATCAGCCCGAAAGAAGCCGACCAGCTTGCCCGCCTGATTCCGTCAAAACCGGGAATGACGCTTGATGAAGCGAGGCGGCAGTCCGCTCAGCTGAACAGGCGGCTGTCCGAATCCGCCGTTCTTCATAAAGTGTTTCAGATCGCAAGGAAAATTGAAGGTCTTCCGCGGCACACGTCAACACACGCGGCCGGGGTCGTTCTCAGTAAAGAGCCGCTTTCTGAAGTTGTCCCTCTTCAAGAAGGGCATGACGGCGTGTATTTAACGCAGTATGCGATGGATCACTTGGAAGATCTCGGTCTTTTAAAAATGGACTTTTTAGGTTTGCGCAACCTTACGCTTATTGAATCCATTAAAACGATGATTGAAAAAGAGACGAATACGAAAATTGATTTTTCCGAGATTTCTTATCAGGATGAAAAAACGTTCTCACTATTGTCAAACGGTGATACGACGGGTATTTTCCAGCTGGAATCATCAGGAATGAGAAACGTGCTGAAACGCCTGAAGCCGTCAAGACTGGAAGACATTGTCGCGGTTAACGCGCTTTACAGGCCGGGACCGATGGAAAATATTCCTTTATTTATCGACCGGAAGCACGGGCGGGCGCGTGTGGAAGTGCCGCACGAGGACGTACGAAATATTCTCAGTGACACTTACGGCGTCATCGTCTATCAAGAACAGATAATGATGATCGCCTCGCGCATGGCAGGGTTTTCATTAGGTGAAGCGGATCTGCTCAGACGGGCTGTCAGCAAAAAGCAAAAGGACATTCTGGACAGAGAGCGAAGCCATTTTGTTGAAGGGTGCTTAAAAAAGGAGTATTCTGTAGTCACTGCAAACGAGGTCTACGATCTGATTGTAAAATTCGCTAACTACGGATTCAACAGAAGCCATGCTGTCGCATACAGCATGATCGGCTATCAGCTCGCCTATTTAAAAGCGCATTATCCGTTATATTTTATGTGCGGGCTGTTGACGAGCGTCATCGGCAATGAGGACAAAATATCGCAATATCTGCATGAAGCGAAGGGGAGCGGGATTCAAGTCCTTCCGCCGTCAATAAACAAAAGCGGTTTTCCGTTTGCGCCGGAAAACGGAGCCGTCAGATACAGTTTGCGGGCCGTTAAAAACGTAGGCGTCTCGGCAGTGAAAGATATTTATAAAGCAAGAACACATAAACCGTTCGAGGATCTTTTCGATTTTTGCTTTCGCGTACCTGCAAAAAGCGTGAATCGGAAAGCTATCGAAGCCCTTATATTTTCTGGCGCCATGGACGAATTCAATCAAAATCGCGCCGCCTTGCTGGCCTCCGTTGATGTGGCTTTAGAGCACGCTGAACTGTTTCGTGCAGACGATGACCAAATGGGATTGTTTTTGGAAGAATCGTTCTCCATTAAGCCAAAATATGTAGAGGCTGAGGAATTTCCGCTCGTGGACAAGCTTCGGTTCGAAAAAGAAGCTCTCGGTGTTTATTTCTCAAGCCATCCTTTATCCGCTTTCAGGGATCTCCTGAAAAAACGGGGGGCGCAAGCGATCACAGCAGCGCGGCAGATGCCGAAGGGGCAGCTGTCAATCGGCGCTTTGCTCGCGGGCATCAAAACGATTCGGACAAAGACAGGTCAGCATATGGCGTTTCTCACATTAAGCGATGAAACGGGAGAAATGGAAGCCGTCGTGTTTCCTGACCAATATAGAAGGCTGTCTCCGCTGTTAAAGGAAGGCGCGCTATTATTCGCCGCCGGAAAAATGGAAGAGCGTCAGGAGAAGACACAATTCATCATGTCATCCGCTTCTCTTCTTGAGCAGACGGAGGCAGACAGAGCGCCGTCTGTTTACATCAAAATCGAGGGCAGCCGGCACAATCAGGAGTATTTGGAAAAGATGAAGCGTATTTTACTGGAGCATAAAGGGGAAACCGGCGTTTATCTTTATTATGAAAAAGACAAGCAGACGATCAGGCTGCCGGATACTTTTCATATTCAGGCGGACCATCAGGTGTTATACCGTTTAAAAGAGCTGCTGGGCCGCGAAAACGTCGTGTTAAAATAGTGGTAACAATAATCGTTTTGTTATACAATTGAAACAATTGTGCTATCTTATTTAAAGATTCTGAAATTTTTCACCTCCAGCGATTGTACCAGTCTATGCGGCAGAATATGTAACAAAGTACTTAAAAGGAGTGTTTAGAATGTCATTAAGAGAAGAAGCGTTACATTTACACAAAGTAAATCAAGGAAAGCTGGAATCAAAAGCAAAGGTAGAAGTCAGAAATGCAGATGACTTAAGCCTTGCTTACTCTCCCGGAGTAGCTGAGCCTTGTAAAGAGATTTATGACGATAAAAACAAAGTATATGATTATACAATGAAGGGGAACATGGTAGCAGTCGTAACAGACGGATCAGCCGTTCTCGGTCTCGGTAATATCGGGCCTGAAGCTTCACTTCCGGTCATGGAAGGGAAAGCGGTGCTGTTCAAAAGTTTCGCGGGCGTGGATGCATTCCCGATCGCGCTTGACACAAACGATGTGGACAAAATCATTGACACTGTAAAGCTGCTTGCACCGACATTCGGCGGTGTCAACCTTGAAGATATTGCGGCGCCGAACTGCTTCATTATCGAAGAGCGCCTGAAAAAAGAAACAAACATCCCGGTTTTCCACGATGATCAGCACGGCACTGCCATTGTAACCGTTGCCGGACTTGTAAACGCGCTGAAATTATCAGGAAAATCCATGTCATCCATTAAAGTTGTGGCAAACGGAGCGGGAGCGGCAGGCATCGCGATCATCAAGCTTCTTTACCATTTCGGCGTACGCAACATCGTAATGTGCGACTCTAAAGGGGCGATTTACGAAGGGCGTCCGGCCGGCATGAACGCAGTGAAAAACGAAGTGGCGAAGTTTACAAACCAAGACCGCAACGACGGTTCGCTGCAGGATGTCATTAAAGATGCAGACGTCTTTATCGGCGTATCAGTCGAAGGTGCACTGACGAAAGAAATGGTGGAGAGCATGGCGAAAGATCCGATTATCTTCGCAATGGCCAACCCGAATCCGGAAATCATGCCTGAAGACGCGCGCGCAGCCGGCGCAAGCGTAATCGGAACAGGCCGTTCTGATTTCCCGAACCAGGTCAACAACGTCCTGGCATTCCCTGGAATTTTCCGCGGGGCGCTTGACGTTCGCGCGACTCACATCAACGAAGAAATGAAAATTGCTGCGGTTGAAGCGATTGCTTCCCTTGTTTCAGAGGAAGAATTAAGCGCTGATTATGTCATCCCGGCTCCATTTGACAAACGTGTGGCTCCTGCCGTTGCGAAAGCTGTTGCGAAAGCAGCGATGGAAACGGGCGTCGCCAGAATTACGGTCGATCCTGAAGAAGTGGCTGAAAAAACAAGACAGCTTACGGTCATCGGCGAATAATAACACAAAAATGAAATGGCAGCGCGTTGGAAAAAAACAACGCGCTGCTGTTCAATATACGGACTGCTGAAATTTTTTTAAGGGCAGGTCTTAAAAAAATTTTAGCAGAATCCTTATTTCTTTTGAAAACGCTGACAGATAAGGCTGAACAACGCTTTTTACGGTATGAAATCCGTCCGTTTCCGTCTGTTTTGCAGCAAAAAAAGTCGAATGGAGGATGACACCGTTTGACAAAAAAAGTACAATAGTTTCGGTAAAGTTATTATTAAGTCTATCTAATCGG
The DNA here is from genome assembly GCF_000815145.1 of Bacillus sp. Pc3. Lineage (NCBI taxonomy): Bacteria > Bacillati > Bacillota > Bacilli > Caryophanales > Bacillaceae > Bacillus > Bacillus sp. Pc3. The sequence continues at coordinate 3,225,164 of NZ_CP010406.1, forward strand.
AAGACATGCAGTGAAGAGAACCCTTCACAAAAGGGAGGTAATCATTTGTTAAAGGATATATTCACAAAAAAGAAAAAATATGCTTCCGTGCCGTCTGAGCAGGCAAAACATGATGTTCCGGAAGGCATTATGACAAAGTGCCCCAAATGTAAAAAAATCATGCTCACAAAAGAGTTAGATAAAAACCTGCGCGTCTGCATGAACTGCGGGCACCATTTCCCGATGAATGCAAAGCAGCGCATTGAAAGCCTCCTGGATGAAGATTCATTCGAAGAATTCAACCAGGGAATGATATCTGAAAACCCGCTCGGTTTCCCGGAATACTTAGAAAAAATCGAAAAAGACCGTGAGAAAACATCGCTGAATGAAGCGGTGGTTACCGGAAAAGGAACCATCAGCGGATTCCCTGCCGTGATCGCGATCATGGATTCAACATTCCGAATGGGCAGCATGGGTTCGGTTGTCGGCGAAAAAATCACGCTTGCAATTGAAAAAGCAAAAGAGGAAAAAGTCCCGTTTATCATCTTTACCGCTTCCGGCGGCGCACGTATGCAGGAGGGGGTCTTAAGTCTTATGCAAATGGCAAAGACAAGCTCTGCATTAAAACTGTTCAGTGAGGAGCAGGGATTGATTATTTCTGTCATGACCCATCCGACGACAGGCGGTGTATCGGCCAGTTTCGCGTCTCTCGGTGATTATAATTTCGCTGAACCGGGCGCCTTGATCGGATTTGCCGGAAGACGTATTATTGAACAGACGATCGGGGAAAAACTGCCGGAAGATTTCCAGACGGCGGAATTTTTATTAAAGCACGGCCAGCTTGATGCGGTGATTCACCGAAACGACATGAAAGATAAACTCGCATTTCTGCTGGACATGCACCAAACAGGAGGTGAGCATGAGTGGCTGCAAGATTAGAATTTGAAAAACCAGTGATTGAACTGCAGACGAAAATCGCCGAACTGAAAAAATTCACCCAAGATTCGGAGATGGATTTAAGCGCTGAAATCGCAAGACTTGAAGACCGGCTCAGCAAGCTCCAGGATGAGATTTATAAAAACCTGAAGCCGTGGGACAGAGTGCAGATCGCACGCCTTCCCGACCGGCCGACGACGCTTGATTACATTCAATACCTGTTTACCGACTTTTTTGAGTGCCACGGAGACAGAACATACGGAGATGATGCGGCGATTGTCGGCGGAGTCGCCAAATATCACGGCATGCCGGTCACCGTCATCGGACATCAGCGCGGAAAAGACACGAAAGAAAACCTTGTCCGCAATTTCGGGATGCCTCACCCTGAGGGCTACCGCAAAGCGCTTCGTCTCATGAAGCAGGCGGATAAGTTCAACCGCCCGATTATCTGCTTCATCGACACGAAGGGAGCGTACCCGGGTAAAGCGGCGGAGGAGCGGGGACAAAGTGAAGCCATCGCCAAGAACCTGTTCGAGATGGCCGGCCTGACAGTGCCTGTCGTTTGTATCGTCATCGGGGAAGGCGGCAGCGGAGGCGCGCTTGCGTTAGGTGTGGGCAACCGCATGCTGATGCTTGAGAACTCGACGTATTCCGTTATTTCTCCTGAAGGAGCCGCATCCATTTTGTGGAAAGACTCCGGCCTTGCGAAAAAAGCGGCCGAATCCATGAAGATTACTGCGCCCGATTTATTAGAATTAGGAATTATTGATGATATGATTAAAGAAGTGAAGGGCGGAGCTCACCATGATATTAAGCAGCAGGCGGGCTACATTGACGGTATTCTTAAAGAAACGTTAAAATCTCTTCTTCAATTGAACGCCGAAGAATTGATCTCACAGCGCTATGAAAAATATAAAGCAATCGGGAAAGTTTCGGTTGAGGATCAATATATCGGGGTAAACTGAATAGACGTGAAGCCTATGGCTCACGTTTATTTTTTGTGATTTTTGTGATATTCCTTAAATTTTATTTAAAAACAATTTATTTAATTGTATAATAGGTAAGGTTTCATGGGAGCTCAGGCGTCCCTTTTCATTGTTTTAGGGCAATGATCATGATATGTTTAACATATATATGTTGCTGAGGTGAATAGGAAATGAAGCGTATAGGAGTTTTAACGAGCGGCGGGGATTCCCCGGGTATGAACGCTGCGGTGCGCGCGGTTGTGCGGAAAGCTATCTACCACGACGTCGAAGTGTACGGAATTTATAACGGTTATTCAGGATTAATCAGCGGTAAAATAGAGAAACTGGAGCTTGGTTCGGTCGGTGACATCATCCACCGCGGCGGAACAAAGCTGTATACGGCCAGATGTCCTGAATTCAAAACAGTTGAAGGCCGTGAAAAAGGAATCGAAAATTTAAAGAAACTCGGCATTGAAGGTCTTGTCGTCATCGGCGGAGACGGTTCATACATGGGTGCGAAAAAATTAACGGAACACGGGTTTCCGTGTGTGGGTGTACCGGGTACGATAGATAATGACATCCCGGGAACTGATTTTACGATCGGATTTGATACGGCGTTAAACACCGTAATTGATGCGATTGATAAAATCCGTGACACCGCTACGTCTCATGAGCGTACATACGTTATTGAAGTGATGGGGCGCCATGCGGGCGACATTGCTTTATGGGCAGGTCTTGCAGGCGGAGCGGAATCAATTTTAATTCCTGAAGCGGACTACGATATGCAGGAAATTATCGGCCGTTTGAAGAGAGGGCACGACCGCGGCAAAAAACACAGTATCATCATCGTTGCAGAAGGGGTAGGCAGCGGGGTTGAATTCGGAAAACGCATCGAAGAAGAAACGAACCTTGAAACACGGGTATCCGTTTTAGGACACATCCAGCGCGGCGGATCTCCAAGCGCTTCTGACCGGGTTCTTGCAAGCCGCCTCGGCGCTTACGCGGTTGAGCTTCTGCTTAAAGGAAAAGGCGGACGCTGCGTAGGTATACAAAACAACAAGCTTGTAGACCATGATATTATAGAAATTTTAGAATCAAAACATACTGTTGAACCAAACATGTATCAGCTTTCAAAAGAACTGTCTATTTAAGGCGGAAGAAGCTGAAGATTTCAGAAGGAAGTGAACGAGTTGAAAAAAACAAAAATCGTTTGTACAATCGGTCCGGCCAGTGAAAGTGTAGAAATGCTGACAAAATTGATGGAAGCGGGTATGAACGTTGCTCGTCTGAATTTTTCACACGGTGATTTCGAAGAGCACGGCGCAAGAATCAAAAACATCAGAGAAGCAAGCAAAAAGCTCGGCAAAAACGTGGGGATTCTCCTCGATACAAAAGGTCCGGAAATCCGCACGCACGATATGGAAAACGGCGCGCTTGAGCTTCAGGCGGGAAATGAAATTATCGTTTCTACGAAACAGGTGCTGGGAACGCTTGAAAAATTCTCAGTTTCTTATGAAGGCCTGGCAGACGACGTGTCAGCAGGGTCTATCATCCTGTTGGATGACGGTTTAATCGGATTGGAAGTGCTAGAATCAAATCCGGAAAAACACGAAATCAAAACAAAAATCTTAAACAGCGGCACGCTGAAAAATAAAAAAGGCGTAAATGTTCCCGGCGTCAGCGTCAACCTTCCCGGAATTACTGAAAAAGACGCCAAAGACATCGTATTCGGTATCGAGCAAGGCGTTGATTTCATCGCTGCGTCATTTGTACGCCGTTCTACGGATGTCCTTGAAATCCGCGAACTGCTTGAAGAGCATAACGCGTCTGACATTCAAATCATTCCTAAGATCGAGAACCAGGAAGGCGTGGACAACCTGGACGCGATCCTGGAAGTATCTGACGGCTTAATGGTAGCGCGCGGAGACCTCGGCGTAGAGATTCCGGCCGAAGAAGTGCCGCTCGTGCAAAAAGAAATGATCAAAAAATGCAACGCGCTCGGAAAACCGGTTATTACTGCGACACAAATGCTTGACAGCATGCAGCGCAACCCTCGCCCGACACGCGCTGAAGCAAGTGACGTTGCCAACGCCATTTTCGACGGCACAGACGCTATCATGCTTTCCGGTGAGACGGCTGCGGGACAATATCCTGTCGAGGCGGTTCAAACAATGTTTAACATCGCCACACGCACGGAAGAATCTCTGAACTACAAAGAAATTCTGTCTAAACGCAGAGATCAGGTCGGCATGACGATTACCGATGCGATCGGCCAATCAGTTGCGCACACGGCGATCAATCTGAGTGCGGCAGCTATCGTTACCCCTACAGAAAGCGGCCATACGGCGCGTATGATCGCGAAATACCGTCCGCAGGCTCCGATTGTAGCCGTTACGGTTAATGAGTCTGTATCACGCAAACTCGGCCTTGTATTCGGTGTATTCCCGGCAAGCGGCCAAAACGCGAATTCAACCGATGAAATGCTTGAAGACGCGGTTCAAAAATCACTTGACAGCGGCATCGTGAAACGCGGTGATCTGATTGTCATTACAGCAGGTTCTGTCGGTGAATCAGGCACGACGAATCTGATGAAAGTCCACACTGTCGGCAGCATTATCGCGAAAGGGCAAGGCATCGGACGCAAATCTGCATTCGGTCCGGTCGTTGTTGCAAAAAATGCGAAAGAAGCTGAACAAAAAATGACAGACGGCGCAGTATTGGTTGCTTCAAGCACTGACCGCGACATGATCGCTTCACTTGAAAAAGCATCAGCGCTCATCACTGAAGAAGGCGGTCTGACAAGCCATGCAGCCGTTGTCGGTTTAAGCTTGGGCATTCCGGTTATCGTCGGTCTGGAGAACGCAACTTCAGTTTTAACAGAAGGACAGGTTATCACAGTTGACGCTGCCCGCGGCGCTGTGTATGAAGGCCGCGCAAGCGTTCTTTAAACAGCTTTAAAAAAGAGAGGGGGGTTCTCCCTTCTCTTTTGTCTTTAGGCTGATTTTCCTATTCCCATGCGGGCGGTGACGCGCTTTTAGAAGGGCAGGAGGGCAGAAAAATGAGAGTATTATTCTTACTGTTTATCGTATGTCCGGCAATTGAAATCGGTTTGTTTCTGCTGGCGGGAAAATGGCTCGGTATTTTTCCGACCTTCCTTCTCATCATTTTGACAGGCGTGTTAGGCGCCTTGGTGGCAAAAAGACAGGGAACCGATGTGTATCATCGGGTGATGCGCGATCTGCAGCACGGCAAAATGCCGGGGGAAGCGCTTCTTGACGGAATATGCGTCTTTTTCGGAGGCCTGCTTTTGATGCTTCCGGGTTTTCTGTCCGATATTGCAGGGGCCTGTCTTCTGATTCCGTTCACTCGGAACCGCATGAAGCCGCTTTTGTTCAAATGGCTGAGAGGAATGTCAAAAAACAAGCGGATCATTATCAAATAAAAACGGCAGCCTTCTTACAGGGCTGCTGTTTTTATTTGGACTGAACAGTAATATAGGCCCATATTTCTTTTAAAGCGCCCGTTGTGATAAAGGCCTGAATGAAAACGAGCAGCGCGGGCCCCGCAGCCAGTCCTAAAATTCCGAACAATTTAAAGCCGGCAAACAGGGCGATTAAGGTCGCAAGCGGATCAAGTCCGATTGACTTGCTTAAAATTTTCGGCTCCGTCAGCTGGCGCTGAATGAGAACCACAATATATAAAACACCGAGACCGATCGCTTGAGGAAGCTGACCGGCAATGGCCAAATACATAATCCAGGGAACAAAGACCGACCCGGCGCCGAGATACGGGAGAAGGTCCACCAGGCCGATAAAAAAGGCGATGGTTGCCGCATGCTCAATCCCTAATAGAAAAAGTCCGATAAAGACAATGATCATCGTGAAAAGTATGAGCACGGCCTGCGCCTTAATGAAACCTGCCATCGCTTTTTTCAGCTCTCCCGATACGGCCTTGGCGTTTGCCGAAACCCGTTCCGGAAAAATGGAATAAAGCAGCGCCTTCAGCTTATGCCAGTCCTTTGTCATAAAAAAAGTCGCCAGCATTGCGAAAATGAAGACGGCAGCTGTATTGGGAAGGAAGGCAATCCATTTCGGCACCAGCTCCAAAAGATGTGAAAGCATCAGCCCCGCATTTTTAGCTGCTGTATCACCGAGGGTCTGAATATGCGTCACGATGGATGCCTGCTGATTGGTTTCCAGTCCGTTAAATAGGACGGTCAGCTCGTGGTACAATGGCTGAATGCGGGAAGTGAACAGCTCTTCGCAATACGTCATAAAGGCGCTGATATGAGGAGGGAGCGTTTTGGCCAGATAGGCGGTTCCCGAAATGATTTCCGCAACGAGAAATGTCGCCGCCCCAAGAAGAATAAGCAAAAAGAAGACCAGGACAATGACAGTATTGACTGACCGGGGCAGCCCCGTCAGTTTGTCCAGCCAGTCAACAACGGGAATGATCGCTGATGACAGAATAAGGGCGATCAGAAACGGATAAGTTAACGGAAATGAGGCGTAACCGGCCGCTAAAGCGCCGCCGGCCGCAGCGAGTACAAACAGCGCGCGGAAAAAAACAGTTGCATAGTGCGGATTCACATCGATCCTCCTCTCGGTCGGCACGTCCTATTACATTAGTTTATTCGTCAAAAAAAAGGATATGAATACAGATATGATGAAAGAAGGTGCTTTCAGGATGTTTACACAGGCGAATTTATTTTTACTATTATTGCTGGCCATCGCATTGGTAGCCAAAAATCAGTCATTGCTTTTTGCCGTCGGCTTTCTCATTGTGATAAAAGCTGTCGGTCTTGATCAGAAACTATTTCCGGTTATTCAGTCAAAAGGCATCAACTGGGGAGTCACCGTCATTACAATCGCCGTTTTAGTGCCGATTGCCACAGGCGATATCGGTTTTAAACAGCTCGGAGAAGCGATGAAATCATATTATGCGTGGATCGCTCTCGGTGCCGGGATCGCGGTTGCCTTAATCGCCAAAAACGGTCTCACCTTATTGGAAAACGACCCTCATATTACAACGGCGCTGGTCATCGGCACGATACTTGCCGTCGCGCTTTTCGGAGGCGTCGCCGTCGGCCCGTTAATCGGCGCCGGAATCGCCTACTTGGCCATGCAAATCGTTAAAATGTTCACTTCGTAAAGTAAAAAAGCGGCGTAAAGCTGCTTTTTTTTGTGGAGAAAATTAGAGTTTGCACCTTCGCATTTTGTAGTTCAGACAAATGCCATTTGCATTATTCCGATGAATGAAGTGGCTTACCATGTAACAAAGAACTTCGGAATCGACGGCGCATATGGCACGAAGACTGAAGATGCAGTAAGGCGGTTCCAATTGATGAATGGATTAAAAGCTGATGGAATTTATGCACTTGAACCAAATCAAAACTTGAAGTGTTGTTAAAATAAGCGGAGACCCTTTCCTTCAATTTGAAAGTTTGTTAAATTTATAATGAGAATGAAAAAACACAATTCGGTTGGTAGTCCGGATGCATGATTTAAAATGTCAGTAACCTTCCCCTCCTCGGGATGTCCATCATTCTTCAGTAAATTTAGGAGGAGGGAATCGTTATGAAATTAACGGTTTACTACGATGGTCAGTTTTGGGTAGGAGTAATTGAAGTTGTGAATGATGGGAAATTAAGAGCAATTCGTCATTTGTTTGGACAACAGCCAAAGGATTCAGAAATAATGCATTTTGTTAATAATCAACTTTTACAGACTCTCTCCCACACTGAACAAGAAGGGGTTTGTGTTAAAGCAAAATCTAAGAAATTAAACCCAAAAAGATTGCAGCGACAAGCTTCTAAAGAAATGAAAAATATCGGGATATCAACTAAGGCACAAAAAGCGATAAAACAGGAGCTTGAAGCAAGAAAAGAAAAGAAAAAACAACTGAATAGAAAACAAAGAGAAAAAATAAAGGAACAAAAATATTTAATCAGAAAACAAAAAGCAAAAGAAAAGCATAGGGGAAAATAGTTGGAGAGCCCGATGAAGCCCTTCGATTGAAAAGTTGAGCGGCATCAGTTAGTTTCTTCGGACTGATTTAGAGAAAAAGAAGTATAAGTCAGAGCCCTTCTCGAAATGAGGAGGGTTTTTCTGCCATTTATTTAAAATCACTTACATCAGTAAATGAGTCAGTTTCAATTGATGAACGGTTTGATGAGGATATTTACAGCCCGAAAACAGCGCAAATGCAGTCAAACGATTCCAGTCCATGTGCGGGGAGCCAACTAAAAACCAAGACCTGGATTTCTGAAGCTGATCCGAACATTGATTCAGTCGAGTAAACAAAATAACCCCCTTCTCCGGTAAAGAAGGGGGTTAAATTTGCGGTGAAGTTGTCGCGCCTGTCCTTTTAAAGTCTCCTCCAAAACTCCCCCAAATGAAAACATGAGAATACATGGTTTTACAAAGCGCCTGAAAGCAAACGATTAAATTTATCAACGCGAAGCCTTGATATATAGGGCTTTTAAAACATTTTTAGTTAAAAGTCTACAAATTAATCAGATTATTGTTTATAATAAGAATAGGCTTAAACTTAAATAAGCTTATAAGAATTTGTTATGTTCCTCTATAAGCATATCGGTTATGTAACCGCAACCAGTGAAATGTAAGCATTTTCTTGAAGGGGAAAGGGAGTGTTTGCATGACTCATTTTAAGTAAGCCGTATGTTTTATATACTCTTTAAAGGGGAATTTTGATTGAAAAGGAGAGGTTGAATATGACAGCAACACGCGGTCTTGAAGGGGTTGTGGCAACAACATCATCTGTAAGCTCTATTATCGACGATACCCTTACATATGTAGGGTACGATATTGACGACTTGACAGAGAATGCAAGTTTTGAAGAAATCATTTATTTGCTGTGGCATCTGCGCCTGCCGAATAAAACGGAACTTGCTGAACTGAAAAAACAGCTTGCGAAAGAAGCTGCCGTTCCACAAGAAATCATTGAGCACTTCAAATCCTATCCCCTCAATAACGTACATCCAATGGCTGCGCTCCGGACGGCGATTTCATTACTCGGTCTGACTGACAGTGAAGCCGATGTTATGAATCCGGAAGCGAACTACAGAAAAGCCATCCGTCTGCAGGCGAAAGTGCCGGGCATTGTCGCCGCTTTCTCAAGAATCCGCAAAGGACTTGATCCTGTTGAACCGAAGGAAGAGTACGGAATCGCGGAGAACTTCCTTTACACTTTAAACGGTGAAGAGCCTTCTCCGATCGAAGTGGAAGCGTTTAACAAAGCGCTCATTCTTCATGCGGATCATGAGCTGAACGCATCAACATTTACGGCGAGAGTATGTGTCGCCACCTTATCTGATATTTACTCAGGCATCACTGCTGCCATCGGCGCTTTAAAAGGGCCGCTTCACGGCGGAGCTAATGAAGCCGTCATGAAAATGCTGACAGAAATCGGCGAAGTGGAAAACGCCGAGCCTTATATCCGCAGCAAAATGGAGAAAAAGGAAAAAGTAATGGGCTTCGGACACCGTGTGTATAAGCATGGAGACCCGCGCGCCAAACACTTAAAAGAAATGAGCAAACGCCTGACGAATCTGACGGGTGAAAGCAAATGGTACGACATGTCAATCCGTGTCGAAGAAATCGTAACGTCGGAGAAAAAACTCCCGCCTAACGTTGATTTCTATTCCGCATCTGTATACCACAGTCTCGGCATTGATCACGATCTGTTCACGCCGATCTTTGCGGTCAGCAGAATGTCAGGATGGATCGCCCATATTCTTGAACAGTACGATAACAACCGCCTCATCCGCCCGCGCGCTGATTACACGGGTCCGGATAAGCAGACTTTTGTTCCGATTGATGAAAGAGCCTGATCAAACGGGAGGCTGGTGATTTTCATGTCGTTAGCCTCTTGTTAATCAAGCCCGGATTGGTTTACAATTTTGATAGAATCTTGAGAAAAGTCATTTTATTTTCTATACAAGAAAAATAAAATGTTTTCTAAATATGAATTACATACTGGGAGGTAATATTGTGTCACAAGGTGAAAAAATTACAGTCTCTAATGGAGTATTAAACGTACCAAATAATCCGATTATCCCGTTTATTGAAGGCGACGGCACAGGCCCTGATATTTGGAACGCCGCTTCTAAAGTACTGGAAGCCGCTGTTGAAAAAGCATATAAAGGCGAGAAAAAAATCACGTGGAAAGAAGTTTATGCCGGTGAAAAGGCTTATAATAAAACAGGTGAGTGGCTTCCTGCCGAAACGCTGGAAGACATCAGAGAGTACTTCATCGCCATCAAAGGTCCTCTGACGACACCGGTCGGCGGCGGTATCCGTTCTCTGAACGTGGCGCTGAGACAGGAGCTTGATTTGTTTACGTGCCTGCGCCCTGTCAGATATTTCACGGGAGTGCCTTCTCCGGTTAAACGACCTGAAGATACGGATATGGTCATTTTCCGCGAGAATACGGAAGATATTTATGCCGGAATTGAGTATGCGAAAGGTTCTGAAGAGGTTGAAAAGCTGATCAGCTTCCTGCAAAATGAAATGGGTGTTAACAAAATCCGTTTCCCTGAAACGTCAGGAATCGGCATCAAACCTGTTTCTGAAGAAGGCACAAGCCGCTTAGTCAGAGCTGCCATTGAGTATGCGATCGAAAACGGCCGTAAGTCTGTCACGCTTGTCCACAAAGGAAACATCATGAAGTTCACTGAAGGGGCATTTAAAAACTGGGGCTACGAGCTTGCCGAAAGAGAATACGGAGATAAAGTATTCACTTGGGCTGAATATGACCGCATTGTCGAAAAAGACGGAAAAGAAGCGGCTGATAAAGCGCAGAGCGACGCGGAAGCGGCAGGAAAAATCATCGTCAAAGACAGCATCGCTGATATTTTCCTTCAGCAGATCTTGACCCGTCCGAGCGAATTCGACGTCGTGGCGACAATGAACTTAAACGGAGACTATATCTCTGATGCGCTTGCCGCTCAGGTAGGCGGAATCGGAATCGCGCCGGGAGCGAACATCAACTATGAAACAGGGCATGCGATTTTCGAAGCGACTCACGGAACGGCTCCTAAATATGCCGGCCTTGACAAAGTCAACCCGTCATCCGTCATCCTTTCAGGAGTGCTTCTTCTTGAACACCTGAACTGGAATGAGGCTGCTGACTTGATCATTAAATCTATGGAAAAAACGATTGCTTCAAAAGTAGTAACGTACGATTTTGCTAGATTAATGGACGGTGCAACTGAAGTGAAATGTTCAGAGTTTGGTGAAGAGCTAATTAAAAACATGGACTGAACCTAAAGCAGACTTCTAATGAAGCCAAAAAAGGAGAAGAGAATCATGGGAAAAACACGCAGTAAAGTTTCTGTTATCGGAGCAGGATTTACGGGAGCGACAACAGCCTTTCTGACAGCTCAAAAAGAGCTTGCGGACGTTGTGCTCGTTGATATTCCGCAATTAGAAAACCCGACAAAAGGAAAAGCGCTAGACATGCTCGAAGCAAGTCCGGTTCAAGGATTTGACGCGAAAATCACAGGCACGTCCAACTACGAGGACACAGCCGGTTCTGATATCGTCGTCATCACAGCCGGAATTGCGAGAAAACCGGGCATGAGCCGTGACGATCTCGTATCTACAAACGAAAAAATCATGAGAAGCGTCACACGTGAGATCGTGAAATATTCTCCTGACTGCATTATCGTTGTATTGACAAACCCTGTTGATGCGATGACATATGCGGTGTACAAAGAATCAGGCTTCCCGAAAGAACGCGTCATCGGACAATCCGGAGTGCTTGACACTGCGCGATTCAGAACATTCGTCGCTGAAGAATTAAACCTGTCTGTAAAAGATGTGACCGGTTTTGTTCTTGGCGGACATGGTGACGACATGGTTCCTCTCGTCCGTTATTCCTATGCGGGCGGCATTCCGCTTGAAACGCTTATCCCGAAAGACCGTCTTGATGCGATAGTAGAACGCACAAGAAAAGGCGGCGGGGAAATCGTCAACCTTCTCGGCAACGGAAGCGCCTACTACGCGCCTGCTGCATCACTGACTGAAATGGTAGAAGCCATTTTGAAAGATCAGCGCCGCGTGCTTCCGACCATCGCTTACTTAGAAGGCGAATACGGTCATGAAGGCATTTACTTAGGCGTACCGACAATTATCGGAGGAAACGGCCTAGAGCAAATCATCGAGCTTGAACTGACAGACTATGAAAAAGCGCAGCTGAGTAAATCAGTTGAATCTGTCAAAAACGTGATGAAAGTATTGTCATAAGAAAAAAGGGAAGGCTTCCGAATCAGAAGCCTTCCTCTTTTTACAATTAATGAAAGCGTTTTCTTTTTCCCTGAGCGATCCTTTCTCTGAAAATGATCAAAAAGGCGAATTGTCTGAACGGGCAGTATTGGATAAAATGAAATCATAAAGTGATATGCAGCACATAAAATAGAGAAAATTGGATGTCGGGGAAAATAGACAGCGGAGGGCGCAGCATGAACAAAAAAATTTTAGTTGTAGATGATGAACAATCTATCGTTACTCTTTTACAGTATAATCTGGAACGGTCCGGCTATGATGTCATTACCGCATCAGACGGCGAAGAGGCTTTGGAGCAGGCAGAGAACGAAAATCCGGATTTAATCGTACTGGATGTCATGCTGCCGAAAGTGGACGGAATCGACGTCTGTAAACAGCTCAGACAGCAGAAAATGATGGTTCCGATCTTGATGCTGACAGCAAAAGATGAGGAGTTTGATAAGGTGCTGGGACTGGAGCTCGGAGCGGATGATTACATGACAAAGCCGTTCAGTCCGCGGGAAGTCACTGCGCGGGTGAAAGCCATTTTAAGAAGGGCTGACATTTCTTCGCTGGCACAAGGCAGAGAAGAGGAAAAGGACGGGCAGATCCTCATCGGCGAGCTGAAAATTCTTCCGGAGCATTACGAAGCGTACTTCAAGTCAGAACAGCTGGAATTGACGCCTAAAGAATTTGAACTGCTTCTGTATTTGGGAAAACATAAGGGAAGAGTGCTGACGAGAGATCTTCTGCTGAGCGCGGTCTGGAACTATGATTTTGCCGGGGATACCCGGATTGTTGACGTTCATATCAGCCATCTGCGCGACAAAATCGAATCAAATACCAAAAAACCCATCTATATTAAAACAATCAGAGGTTTGGGGTATAAACTGGAGGAGCCAAAAATGAATGAATAAAGTCCGTGTGCGTCTGTTCGCTTTACTCGTTGTATGTATCATATTGGTTTTCAGTGTTCTCGGCCTTTTTTTACAGCAGCTTATTTCTTCATCCGCTGAAGAAAGAACGGCGGATCAGCTGAAAAAGGAATCGGTATACATAGCGGGCCTTCTTGACACCGGCCGAATCGGCAATAAAAGCAATGAAACGGTAATCCGTGACGCCGGCCGCACCCTCGGTATAAACGTCGCCGTGCTCAACGAGAAGGGTGACGCCGTATATCATTCCGGCAGTCATGCTGATGATTCAGCCGTAAAGGAGTTCATTTCTCACAATAAAAGCGAGGAAGCCGTACAGTCGAAAAGCAAAGTCATCCGCGGCACTGCCGTAAAAAATGACGCCGGGAAAATTGCGGGGTATGTACTCGTTTCCTCTGAGATCAACGGCGGTTCAAGCGTTACCGGAGAAATGTGGGGCATGCTGGCAGCAAGTCTTTGTACCGCTTTTATCATTATCGTTTTCTTTTATACAAACATGACGTCCCGTTACAAAAAATCAATCGACGCCGCGACAAAGGTGGCGACGGAGCTGTCCAAGGGGAATTATGACGCCCGCTCCTACAGCGGTTACGCAAGGCGGTCGGACCGTCTCGGGCGTGCGATGAACAGCCTGGCGGTCGATTTAATGGAAATGACGAGAACGCAGGATATGCAGCGCGATCGTCTGTTAACCGTCATTGAAAATATCGGATCCGGTTTGATTTTAATAGACGGGAGAGGTTTTATCAATCTCGTGAACCGGTCATACACGAAGCAGTTTCATACAAAGCCTGAACGTCTGCTTCGGCGCCTTTACCATGATGCGTTTGAACATGAGGAGATCATTCGGCTTGTCGAAGACATTTTTATGACGGAGACGAAAAAATGCCAGCTGCTCAGACTTCCCATCAACATTGAGCGGCGCTACTTTGAAGTTGACGGCGTTCCGATCATGGGCCCTGACGATGAATGGAAGGGCATCGTCCTCGTCTTTCACGATATGACGGAAATTAAAAAATTGGAGCAGATGAGAAAGGACTTCGTCGCCAATGTCTCCCATGAACTGAAAACACCGATCACCTCGATTAAAGGATTTACGGAAACACTGTTAGACGGAGCGATGAAAGACGAAAAGGCGCTTTCAGACTTTCTGTCTATCATTCTGAAAGAAAGTGAGCGGCTCCAATCTCTCGTGCAGGATTTACTGGATTTATCCAAGATGGAGCAGCAAAACTTTACGATGCGCGTAGAGTCCTTTGACGCTGCAAAAATTCTGCATGAAATTGAAGCGCTTTTGCGGCATAAGGCTGAGGAAAAAGGCATCAGCTTTCAGCTCGATCTCCCGGAAGAGCCGATTTTTGTGACGGGTGACGCGCACAGGCTGAAGCAGGTGTTTTTGAATCTGGCGAACAATGCCCTGACCTACACGCCTGAAAAAGGGACGGTGGGGATTTTGGTACATGTGAAAGAAACCGTTGTCGATATCAAAGTGTCCGATACGGGAATCGGCATTCAAAAGGAAGAGATCCCGAGGATATTTGAGAGATTCTACCGCGTGGATAAAGACAGAAGCCGCAACTCGGGAGGAACTGGGCTCGGCCTCGCCATCGTGAAGCACTTAATAGAAGCCCATGAAGGTAAAATCGAGGTCACAAGCGAGCCGGGACAGGGGACTGTATTTACCGTGACGCTGAAGCGGCAGCCGGAAGCGTGATCAGCTTTACAAAGGATTAACAATTTCTTCATGACCTGTTAAACCTATCTTGTTAGGATGTAACAGAACCCCTTCATCCAAGGAGCCAATTTTGACGGCGGGAACGTGTTTTCTTGTTCCCGTCCTTTTTTGCGTTTTCACGGGGTTCGCTCATTTTCCTTTCAAATTGAACTTTGTTAAAATAAGAGAAGCTGTGAAATTAAAAAATAGAGGAATGACGAGCTTTTGCTCTTAGGAGGATATTGAATGACGGAACGAAAAAAATTAGTGCTTGTCGACGGAAACAGTCTGGCGTACCGGGCGTTTTTTGCATTGCCGCTTTTAAGCAATGAAAAAGGCATCCATACAAATGCCGTATACGGGTTTGCGATGATTTTGATGAAAATGCTGGAAGATGAAAAGCCGACCCACATGCTGGTGGCTTTTGATGCGGGAAAAACCACTTTCCGCCACAGCACGTTTAAAGAATATAAAGGCGGAAGACAAAAAACGCCGCCGGAGCTTTCAGAACAGATGCCGTTCATCCGCGAGCTCCTTGATGCCTACAAAATCAGCCGCTACGAGCTTCCTGAATATGAAGCGGACGATATTATCGGCACCCTTGCCGTTTCTGCTGAAAAAGAAGGCTTCGAAGTAAAGGTAGTGTCGGGGGACAAGGACTTAACCCAGCTTGCAACCGGGAAAACGACCGTTGCCATTACGAGAAAAGGCATTACTGACGTGGAAGATTACACGCCGGAGCACGTGCAAGAAAAGTACGGTCTGACCCCTTTGCAAATCATTGATATGAAGGGATTAATGGGGGATTCATCCGATAACATACCGGGCGTCCCCGGCGTCGGAGAAAAAACCGCGATTAAGCTTTTAAAGCAGTTCCATTCGGTTGAGAAACTGCTTGATTCCATTGATGAAGTCAGCGGAAAAAAATTAAAAGAAAAGCTTGAAGAATATAAGGAACAAGCCCTGATGAGCAAAGAGCTGGCGACGATTATGACAAATGCGCCGATTGAAGTCAAGCCCGAAGATTTAGATTACCAAGGGTTTGACCGTGAACAAGTTGTTGCCATTTTTAAAGACCTGGGTTTTAATACGCTTCTTGAGCGGCTCGGTGAAGAAAGCGGCGAAACGGCGGAAGAAAATTTTGAAGACATCAATGTCGAAACGGCAGAAGAAATCACTGAAGATATGCTCGTTTCGCCGTCCGCTTTGGTCGTTGAACAAATCGGTGATAACTATCACGAAGAACCGATCCTCGGCTTTTCCATCGTGAATGAAACAGGTCTTTATTATATTCCGAAAGAAATCGCCATTCAGTCTGAAGCTTTTAAATCTTGGGCTGAAGATGAATCGATGAAAAAGTGGGTGTTCGACAGCAAACGTTCCGTCGTCGCTTTGCGCTGGCAGGGAATTGAGCTGAAGGGAACGGAATTTGACGCGCTTCTTGCTGCCTACATTATAAACCCGGGCAATTCGTACGACGATGTCGCGAGCGTAGCGAAAGAATACGGGCTGAATATCGTTTCAAAAGATGAAGCGGTATACGGAAAAGGCGCAAAGCGCGCCGTTCCGGCTGAAAAAGAGCTTGCCGATCATCTCGCGCGGAAAGCGTCTGCTGTTAACAGCCTCCGTGACAAACTGCTCGACGCTTTGGAAGAAAATAATCAGCTTGAATTATATGAAGATCTCGAACTCCCGCTTGCGCTTATTCTCGGAGAAATGGAGTCAATGGGCGTCAAAGTGGATGTTGAAAGACTGAAGCGAATGGGCGAAGAGCTTAAGGCGAAGCTGAAAGAATATGAAGAAAAAATCCATGACATCGCCGGTGAGCCGTTTAACATCAATTCACCAAAACAGCTCGGCGTCATTCTGTTTGAAAAGCTCGGCCTGCCGCCAGTAAAGAAAACAAAAACAGGCTATTCCACTTCAGCTGATGTGCTTGAGAAGCTCGCAGACAAACATGATATCGTCGCGCACATTCTGCAATACAGACAAATCGGCAAACTCCAATCGACTTATATAGAAGGGCTGCTGAAAGTCACACGCAAGGATTCTCATAAGGTGCATACACGATTCAATCAGGCATTGACTCAAACCGGACGCCTCAGCTCAACAGATCCGAACCTGCAAAATATTCCGATCCGGCTGGAGGAAGGGCGGAAAATCCGCCAGGCTTTCGTACCGTCCGAACCGGACTGGCTTATTTTCGCCGCCGATTATTCACAAATTGAATTAAGGGTGCTTGCGCATATTTCAAAAGATGAAAATCTGATCGAAGCGTTTACGAATGACATGGACATTCACACAAAAACCGCCATGGACGTATTTCATGTCAGTGAAGATGAAGTGACACAAGCGATGCGCCGCCAGGCAAAGGCCGTCAATTTCGGTATTGTTTACGGCATCAGTGATTACGGGCTGTCACAAAACCTCGGCATCACCCGGAAAGAAGCGGGCGCTTTTATAGACCGCTATTTGGAGAGCTTCCCGGGCGTTAAGGCGTATATGGAAGAATCGGTGCAGGAAGCGAAGCAAAAAGGATATGTCACGACACTTATGCAGCGCCGCCGCTACATTCCTGAGCTGACAAGCCGCAACTTCAACCTGCGGAGCTTTGCGGAACGGACGGCCATGAATACGCCGATTCAGGGAAGCGCCGCCGATATTATTAAAAAAGCCATGATTGACATGGCAGCTGAGCTGAAAGAAAAAAACCTGAAGGCGCGACTGCTGCTTCAGGTGCACGATGAATTGATTTTTGAAGCGCCTAAGAAAGAAATTGAAATATTAGAGAAGCTGGTTCCTGAAGTGATGGAGCATGCTTTGGCATTAGACGTGCCGCTGAAGGCGGATTATGCTTCAGGGCCGTCTTGGTACGATGCAAAGTAAACAGAGAAAAAGGAAGTGATGATTGTGCCGGAATTACCAGAAGTTGAAACGGTCCGGCGCACTCTGACCGGTCTTGTGAAGGGGAAAACGATTGAATCGGCGGATATCAGATGGCCGAATATCATCAAAAAACCCGCCGAGCCGGAGGAATTCGCGCGGCAGATTGCAGGAGAAACAATCCGATCCATCGGAAGAAGGGGAAAGTTTTTGCTTTTCCATCTGGATCATTATGTCATGGTGTCCCACCTGCGGATGGAGGGGAAATACGGTCTTCATCAGGCCGATGAGCCTGACGATAAACATGTGCACGTCGTGTTTCACATGACGGACGGAACACAGCTCCGCTACCGGGATGTCCGGAAATTCGGCACGATGCATTTGTTTGCGCCGGGAGAGGAATTGAATGCATTACCGCTTTCACAGCTCGGGCCAGAACCCGATGATGAAGCATTTACCGCTGCTTATTTAAAAGAGCGGCTTGCAAAAACGAACCGCGCGGTGAAAACCGCCCTGCTCGACCAAAAAGCGGTCGTCGGCCTCGGCAATATTTATGTCGATGAAGCTTTATTCCGGGCGCGTATTCATCCTGAGACAAAAGCGAACAGTCTGTCAGACGGGCAGATAAAAACGCTTCATACAGAAATTAAAGACACCCTTCAGGAAGCGATTGACGCGGGCGGGAGCACCGTCCGGTCTTATATCAATTCTCAAGGGGAAATCGGAATGTTTCAGCTCAAACATTACGTATACGGCAAAAAGGATGAGCCGTGCAAAACGTGCGGCACGATGATTTCTAAAATCGTGGTCGGCGGAAGGGGTACTCATTTTTGCGCCCGCTGCCAAAAAAAAATCATAAACTGAAGCGGTTCAAGCAGGCGGCAGCAGAATGACTTTTTTCTAACACAGTTGATGACCTTTCTCCATATATATATTGTGATTCACCCAATAGGCATATGTCACAATTGCCGATCAAGAGAAAGGGAGAAACGGATATGGAGATTGTTTCTTTGCTGCTTTTGGCTTTTGCTGTCAGCTTGGACAGTTTTTCAGTCGGGTTTACGTATGGTTTGAGAAAAATGAAAATCCCGTTCAAAGCGATTGCCGTGATCGCTTGCTGTTCAGCCTCTGTGATGTTTATATCCATGCTGATCGGCCATTTTCTGACAAAGATTTTTCCCGTATCCGTCACGGAAAAACTGGGCGGGCTGATCTTAATCGGAATCGGGGCATGGGTCATCTGGCAATTTTTCAAACCGGCTAAAGAGCCGGATTACTTATTGCATGAAAAAACGTTACTTAATCTTGAAGTGAAATCGCTCGGCATCGTCATTCATATTTTGAAAAAACCGACCAGCGCCGATATTGATCAATCCGGAACCATTAACGGAGTCGAGGCGCTTCTGCTCGGTATCGCCTTATCCATTGACGCGTTTGGCGCCGGGCTGGGAGCGGCCATTCTCGGCTTTTCTCCGGTTATGATGAGCGTGACTGTCGGGCTGATGAGCTCGCTGTTTGTTTCACTCGGCATAAACGCGGGGCATTTGCTTTCAAGATGGAATTGGATAGATAAAATGACATTTTTGCCGGGAGTCCTGCTGATTATCATCGGGATTTGGAAAATGTAAGAAGGAGTGGGCTTTTTGAGCTTGGTCATCGGTTTAACGGGAGGCATCGCAAGCGGCAAAAGCACGGTAGCGCGTATGCTGATCGACAAAAAAATAACAGTCATTGATGCGGATGTCATCGCAAAACAGGCGGTGGAAAAAGGAATGCCGGCTTACGGACAAATTGTGGAGGCATTCGGAAAAGACATCCTGCTGGAAAATGGCGGTATTGACAGAAAAAAACTCGGTTCTATCGTTTTCACTGACGAACAGAAGCGTCTGAAGCTGAATCAGATCGTTCATCCGGCAGTACGTGCGGAAATGCTGAAACAGCGGGATGAAGCCGTTGCGCGAAAAGAGCAGTTCGTCGTTTTGGATATACCGCTTTTGTATGAAAGCGGGCTTGATTATCTTGTCGGCAAGGTGCTCGTCGTCACCGTACCGGCAGACATTCAGCTTAAACGGCTGATGGAGCGGAATTCCCTTACAGAAGAAGAAGCGATGAGCCGGATAACGTCGCAAATGTCTTTAGCGGATAAAACAAAAAAAGCTGACGCCGTCATTGATAACAGCGGCAGTCTTGAATATACAAAGCACCAGCTTGAGGAAGTATTGAGCGGCTGGGCATAAACAAACACCGTTCGGAAAGCCGAACGGTGTTTTTCTGGTTAAAAATCAAAATTGTCAGGATCCGGACCGACACGGAGGTTTTCGTTCAGATCATCAATCCGCTTCATATCGTCAGCTGACAGTTCGAAATCAAAGACATTTGCATTTTCTTCAATACGGTGTTTTTTCGTTGATTTCGGAATGGTGATGACACCGTTCTGCAAATCCCAGCGCAAAATCACTTGGGCGGCTGATTTGCCGTACTTCTCAGCGATTTCCTGTAAAACGGTGTGATCAAGCAGCTGACCTTGCATCAATGGCGACCACGCTTCAAGCTGAATGCCTTGTTCAGTGCAGAAAGCAAGCAGTTCTTTCTGTGTCAGACGAGGATGGTACTCCACCTGGTTGATCATCGGCTTGATTTCCGTCTCTTTCATGAGATGTTTCAGATGGTGAATTTGGAAATTGCTGACCCCGATCGCCTTAATGCGTCCATCCCGGTAGAGGGTTTCGAGCGCCCGCCACGCATCGATGTACTTTCCTTCGACAGGCCAATGGATCAAATATAAATCCAAATAATCTAAACCGAGTTTTTCTAAGCTTGTGTCAAACGCTTTTAACGTTTCTTCATATCCTAAATCGGCATTCCATACTTTTGACGTGACAAAAATGTCTTCACGTTTTAATCCCGCTTCTTGCAGCCCTTGGCGGATGCCTTCGCCGACACCTTCTTCATTTCCGTAAATCGCGGCGGTATCAACGCTGCGATAGCCGTGCACCAATGCCGTTTTCACCGCGTTGACGAGTTCCGCGCCTTCCTCTACTTTGAAAACTCCGATGCCGAACCAAGGCATCTCTACTCCGTTATGCAATGTTGCTTTTGCTTGTAAATGTGTTGTCATGTATATATTCCTCCTATTAGTTGTCTGTTGAAACAATCAAAATGCGCTGAAGAAAAACTCACCTCCTTTCAAGGGCAGTGCGATCCCGCTTTTCAAGCTTCCTGCTCCATCCGGTTAATACGACCGCGCTGAGCACCATTAGCGCCCCGATCCAAGCGGTATGAATGATTCCGATTGAGTCTGTAATGATTCCGCCGGCAAACGAGCCGATCGCGATTCCGGCATTAAATGCCGCGATATTTAATGCTGATGCTGTATCAACGGCGCTTGGCGCAAAACGTTCACTCAGCATCACGACATATACCTGAAGCCCCGGCACATTCATAAACGCCAACAGCCCCATGAAAATAATGGTGATCAGCCCGGCTGTTTTAAACGGCGCGGTAAAAGTCAGAACAAACAGCACAGCAGCCTGGACAATGAACATATAAAACAAGGCTTTCAGCGGATTTCGGTTTGATAAACGGCCGCCAATCATGTTTCCGATGGCAATCGCAATTCCGTAAATGAGCAGGATGGCCGCGACGGTTTCTTTCTGAAAACCGGTTACCTCCTGAAGAAGCGGAGATAAATACGTAAACACGACAAACGTTCCGCCGTAGCCTAACGCGGTAATGATAAATAAAAGCAATAACCGGCCGTTTGTGACGAGTTTGACCTGCTCGGCAAATGCGGTTTTCGTCCCTTTGCGCAAATGTGACGGAACGAGAAGCGCGTTTGTGAGGAATGCGATGATTCCTACCGCCACAATGACGGCAAATGCGATTCTCCATCCGAATTGCTGGCCGAGATAGGTGCCGAATGGAACGCCGGTCACCGTAGCCACCGTCAGCCCCGTAAACATGATAGAAATCGCGCTTGCTCTTTTATGCTCCGGCACGATATTGGCGGCGATTGTTGCCCCGATTGACATGAAAATGCCGTGGGAAAAAGCCGAAATAACCCGTGCCGCCAGTAAGACGCCGATTGAGGAAGCGCTCGCTGCGAGTGTATTTCCGGCGATAAAAATTAACATCACCCAGAGCAGCAGCGTTTTCCGCGACATGCCGGATGTGAGAGACGTTAAAACCGGCGCGCCGAATGTCACGCCCAGAGCATACATGGAAACGGTAAGTCCCGCCGTTGTCACAGGTATATGCAGATCTTGAGATATAAGCGGCAGCAGCCCGACGCTGATAAATTCGGTTGTGCCGATCGCAAAAGCGCTGACGGCTAATGCCAGCAGCGCTGGTAAATAGCTTTGGCGATGTGAAGACATCTGTTTTCCTCCTTGAACGATAATGTATGGTTGAAATGATGCCGGGTAAACGATATAAGTATAAGAGTACATTCCTTTTCAGCCGGCAAATGTCATTATGATCGATAGAAGTGTCATTGAAAAGAACGTACTTTTAAGTGCCATAGGCACTTTTTAGTTCCTATAGATGAGGAGGAATTACCGTTGCTGAAGAAAAAATACAATATATCCGTAGAGGCGGCGCTTGAAGTGATCGGCGGAAAATGGAAGTGTGTGATCCTCTGCCACCTCATGCGCGGGAAAAAACGGACAAGCGAATTGAAGCGGCTTATGCCGGACATCACCCAGAAGATGCTGACACAGCAATTGCGGGAGCTGGAAGCTGACGGCGTCATCAACCGGATCGTATACAATCAGGTGCCGCCGAAAGTGGAATACGAGCTGAGTGAATACGGGCACAGTCTGGAAAGAATTTTAAACGCGCTGTGCGACTGGGGCGCGATGCATATTGCTAAACGGTACGGCGAGGTGTCTTCCGTTTTAGAGGACAGCATTTTAAATGACAAATTTAAAGAACCGGGACAAATATAAGAAAAAAGCAGGCAGCCTGAGACGCTGATCCTGCTTTTTTTATGGAAGAAAGATCATTTTATATGCAAAAAAACCGATTGAACAACATATTGATCGGTATAAGGGTGGATTTTTATCAAGTTGTACTGGCGGATTTCTTTTAATGTGTTATACTATATATAAATAAAGGTAAATTAGAGTGGCATATTAAAAAGGGGTGACCTGAGCATGAAGGTAAAAGTAGCAATCAACGGGTTTGGAAGAATCGGAAGAATGGTGTTCAGAAAAGCAATGGAAGATGATCAAATTCAAATAACAGCCATTAATGCAAGCTATCCCCCGGAAACGCTTGCTCATTTGATAAAGTATGACACAATTCACGGCAAATACGATCAAGAAGTTGAGACCTCCGACGACAGCCTGATCGTCAACGGAAAACATATTATGCTGTTCAATCGCCGGGACCCGAGAGAGCTTCCGTGGAAAGAATGCGGAATAGACATCGTCGTAGAGGCAACGGGGAAATTTAATTCAAAAGAAAAAGCAATGAGCCATATTGAAGCAGGGGCGAAAAAAGTCATTTTAACGGCTCCGGGCAAAAATGAAGACGTTACCATTGTCATGGGAGTAAATGAAGAGCAGTTCAATCCCGATGAACATGTCATTATTTCAAATGCATCCTGCACGACAAACTGTCTTGCGCCGGTCGTCAAAGTGCTTGATCAGGAATTCGGGATTGAAAGCGGCCTGATGACGACTGTTCACGCTTACACGAATGATCAAAAAAATATCGACAATCCGCATAAAGATCTGCGGAGGGCGAGAGCGTGCGGAGAATCCATCATTCCGACTTCTACAGGCGCCGCCAAAGCGCTGTCGCTCGTGCTGCCTCATTTGAAAGGAAAACTTCACGGTCTCGCTTTGCGTGTTCCCGTTCCGAATGTGTCATTAGTGGACCTTGTCTGCGATCTGAAAACAGATGTGTCGGCCGAGCAAGTGAACGCCGCTTTCCAAAGAGCCGCAAAAACGTCGATGTACGGAATTCTTGATTATTCGGATGAGCCGCTCGTTTCTTCGGATTATAATACGAATTCACACTCTGCGATCATCGACGGACTGACAACGATGGTGATGGAAGACCGAAAAGTAAAGGTACTCGCCTGGTATGACAATGAATGGGGATATTCCTGCCGGGTCGTTGATCTTATCCGTCACGTCGCCGCGCGAATGAAACACCCGTCAGCTGTGTAGACTAAAGATCATGGACATTTGTTAGAAAAAAACCCTTAACGGCATATTCGCAAAAAACACACCTTGCAAAATAAACTTAAACACAGTATACTATCTTTCGTGAACTTCTTGCTCGTGACTGCTTCGGAATTACTTAAAGGGTTAGGACCTCTCCGGACTAACTTTCCCCCGTGGTAAATGGCCGGGTCAGTTCTCGGAAATTCACTTTTTTAATTCTTGTTAAGGGGGGTCCATGATTATGGAAACAATGGGGCGTCACGTCATCTCCGAGCTGTGGGGATGCGATTTTGATAAGCTCAATGACATGGATTTTATTGAAAAAACGTTTGTAAATGCTGCTTTGAAATCAGGAGCTGAAGTGCGCGAGGTCGCATTTCACAAATTTGCACCGCAAGGCGTAAGCGGAGTCGTTATTATCTCTGAGTCACATTTAACGATTCACAGTTTTCCTGAACACGGATATGCAAGCATTGATGTTTATACTTGTGGAGACCTGGATCCTAATGTGGCTGCGGATTACATTGCGGACGCATTACATGCAGATACAAGAGAAAACATTGAAATACCGCGAGGAATGGGGCCTGTACAGATTAAACAGGCACAAGCGAAAGTACTGTAATTTTCAAAACGCAAACACAAGGGAGCTAAGCTGAAAAAGCCATTACGCGCTTTGAAGCTGATGCTCCTTTTCTAATGTAAAAAACAGCATTGCTTTTTCTTTAAGCATTTTTTTTGTAAAATAGAAAAGATAAGGCCGGTCTATCGGCTCTCCCAACAAATAGGCTCATCCTAGAAACGTTGGCGGGCATTTACCGGAAGCTTGCGAACCGCATTACAGCAACGAAACAGATGGGAGCTGATCCAATTTGAAATGTCCTTCATGCCAGCACAACGGTTCCCGCGTACTTGATTCACGGCCTGCGGACGAAGGGAAATCAATCCGCAGAAGGCGGGAATGCGAAGCCTGCCATTACCGCTTCACTACATTTGAGAAGTTTGAAGAGATGCCTCTGATCGTCGTGAAAAAAGAAGGCGTCCGGGAAGAATTCAGCCGTGAAAAAATGCTGCGCGGGTTAATTAAAGCTTGTGAAAAAAGACCCGTTCCTTTAAAAACATTGGAAGACATGTGCTTTGACATTGAAAAAGAGCTGAGAAACCAAGGTGTATCTGAAGTCAAAAGCGAACTTGTCGGAGAAATGGTAATGGACCGTCTGGCGAAAATCGATGAGGTGTCTTATGTCCGCTTTGCCTCCGTCTACCGGCAGTTTAAGGATATAAACGTGTTTATCGATGAATTGAAAGATTTAATAAAGAAAGAACGCTGAGAGAGCTAAGAGATTGTGTCTGGCTCTTTTCTCATGAGCAAAATTGGCATTTGATAGATCGCAGAAACGGTGTAAAATGAGAGTAGAAACATATCGGAAGGTTTGAGAATCATGGCTGACTATTGGAATGACGTATTGCCTGTAGATCCTTATACGGTCAAAAGCCGTTCGCTTCTTCAGGATGTCGACAGACAGGTTTTGACACATCTGTACCAGCCGCTGATCGGTTCTTTTGCATTCTCCCTTTATATGACCTTATGGGGAGAGCTTGAGCAGAACCGCTTGTGGGGAGCGGAATCCACGCACAGGCAGCTGATGGGCATGATGCAGTCAAATTTAAAAAAGATTCATCATGAACAGGGAAAGCTTGAAGGAATCGGGCTGCTGAAAGTGTATATCCGGGAGTCCGAGCAGAAAGAGCGGATGTTTATTTATGAGCTGCTGCCCCCGCTCAGACCGAATGATTTTTTTGAAGACGGCATGCTGAATGTCTTTCTTTATAACAGAGTCGGTAAAACGAAATACCAGCAGCTGAGACAATTTTACACGCACCCTTCCGTCGGCGCGGACGCAAGGGAAATTACCCGTCCGTTTAATCACGCCTTTGCCTCTTTTCAGCCGAGCGAATGGAAAATGACGCCTGATATGGAAGAGGCGATGAAGCTCCCCGAGGACTATGAGACGGCGTCTGTCGGACAAGCGCCTTCCTATACGGTGACGGAGGAAGTATTTGATTTTGAGCTTTTCATGGCGGGACTGTCAGAAACGATGATACCGCGTAAATCAATCACGCAGGACGTGCGGGAGAGCATTAAAAAGCTTTCATATTTATACGGAATAGATCCTATCTCCATGCAGCACGTCGTCATGACCGCAATTAATGAACAGGATACGATAACGGCCGAAGCGCTGAGGAAAGCGGCCAGCGACTGGTACCAAATTGAAAGAAGCGGTAAGCTTCCGGAACTGATTGATAAAACACAGCCTGTCACCTTGAGAGAAAACCGGACGGAAAAGGACGATTCATTGAACGGCGAACTCATCGCACAGCTTGAGACCATATCACCGAGAAAGCTTCTTCAGGACATTGCGGACGGGACCGAGCCGTCAAAAGCCGACTTGCAGATTATCGCCGATATTATGTTCGAACAAAAGCTTGAGCCCGGCGTCACCAATGTGCTGATTTATTATGTCATGCTGAAAACGGATATGAAGCTGTCCAAAAACTATATCCAAAAAATCGCCGCCCACTGGGCCAGAAAGAAAGTCAAAACGGTACGGGAAGCAATGAAGCTCGCAATAGAAGAGCACAGGCAATATCTTGATTGGGCGGACGGCAAAACAAACGGCGCGGCGCGCGGCAAAAAAACCGTCCGGGAAGAAAAGCGCCCTGATTGGATGAAAGAAGAAGAAACCGGGAAGAAACAAGAACAGCCGGCTCTTTCCGTGCAGGATCTTGAAGAACAGAAGAAAAAAATGATGGAAGAAATGAAAAAACTGAAAAAATACTCTGCCTATTGAGACAGAGAAGCGGGGTGATATTGAATGGAACCGATCAGCCGATCCTTAGAAGGCGTGACGAAAAGACCTGACTTTCAAAAACGCCTGGAACGAATGCAGCAGCAAGTCATGGCCGACGAAGACGTCCAGGCTTTTTTGAAGGAACAGAAAGATGTAATCAATCAAAGCATGATTGACAGAGGGTTAAATAAACTGTACGAATTCGTTCAGCAAAGCAAACAGTGCGCCTTCTGTTCGAAAGACAGCCGGACGAACAGCCTGCTTGAAGGCTATCATCCGAAGCTTGTGATCAACGGGCGTTCCATCGATATTGAATATTACGAATGTCCGGAAAAGAGAAAGCTCGACCGCCAGAAAAGGCAAAAGTCCCTGATGAAGAGCATGTATATCCAGCAGGATCTTCTCGGCGCGACGTTTCAGCAGATCGACATTACCGATCCGAGCAGAGTCGGCATTTTCCAGCATGTGACGGATTTTCTGAAGAGCTATAATGAAACAGGAAAAGGCAAAGGGCTGTATCTGTACGGAAAATTCGGAATCGGAAAGACATTTATTTTAGCCGCCATTGCTAACGAACTGGCGGAAAAAGAGTATTCATCAATGATCGTATATGTTCCCGAATTTGTCAGAGAGCTGAAAAACTCGCTCCAGGATCAGTCGTTGGAGGCGAAACTGAATATGGTGAAAACGACGCCCGTATTGATGCTTGATGACATCGGAGCGGAGTCAATGACAAGCTGGGTCAGAGATGAGGTCATCGGCACCGTGCTTCAGCACAGAATGAGCCAGCAGCTTCCCACTTTCTTCTCGTCTAATTTCTCACCTGACGAGCTGAAGCATCATTTTACGTATTCACAGCGGGGAGAAAAGGAAGAAGTAAAAGCGGCAAGACTGATGGAGCGGATTTTATATTTGGCTTCGCCCGTCCGTCTTGACGGGGAAAACCGCCGCCGTTCATGATGCCGGCGTCCAATGGGAAGGATTTGAGGGAATGAGGAATAAGAAGGCTGTCACTTGGGCTGCGGCTGCGGCGGGAGCGGGCCTTTTGCTGTGGGCAAACCGCAAATATCTGAATCTGTCGCCTAAGGAGATCCGGCTGTGGGTGTTATCGTTCGGTGTTTTTGCGCCGCTTGTGTTTATCGGAATTTCCATCGTCAGGCCTTTTGTGCTGTTTCCCGTATCAATCGTTTCCGTCGCCGGAGGATTGGCGTTCGGCCCGTTTTTCGGCACCGTGTATACGCTGGCGGGCTCAATGGGCGCTGCCGCCGCGTCTTTTTTTGCGGCGGGGCTGTTTGCCTTTAATGAGAAAAGCCGTCATGGAAAAATGGAAGCCATTCAAAAGCAGATGAAAACCAATGGCTTCTTTTATATTTTTATCCTGCGTATTCTGCCTGTTAACTTTGATGTGATCAGCTATGCCGCGGGCCTATCGAAAGTCAGGCCGATGACGTATTTTTTGGCGACCGCAGCGGGCATCATTCCGGGGACGATCGTCCTGAATGTGCTCGGCGCGAGCTTTATGTCCGGCAATGTGCTGACCGTACTCGGCGTGATCTGTCTTTACATCGTATTTTTATCGCTTCCCGTTATATTTAAAAAGAAGGTGCGCCATTTGTTCGGCGGTGAAAGCTAACCTTTACGTCTATTTTAAAAACATCCCCCATATACTTGTAACAGATGCCGTAAGGGGGGACAAATATGCTTGAAGTGATCTTTGAAGATGACCACGATACCGCCGCTTTTTTACATCTCATTCAGCAATCGGACGACCGGAGACATTTTATTGTCCGTGAAGGCATAAAAAAAGTCGGAATCGCAAGGTCTGAAACGGCTTTTGGCGTTCAGCGCTTTATTGAGCCGATACTTGTCAGGTTTTTTTTGGAATGCAAAGAAGACGAGCATATGCTTTCGCTTATTGAGGATGCATACTGCTTCACCGATCAGGATGAACAGCAGCAAATCCTTCAGCTTGCACACAGCATTATGGAAGGAGAGCTTGATGATCATCCGTTCGAGCCGAAGAAAGAGCCGCGCACACAGTTTATTTCAGATGCGCTCCGGACGATTTCACTTGATGCGGGTGTTTTTTCCGTGCGTTCGTTTCAGACGTTCCGGCTCGGCAGGTATTATGAGCGGCTCAGAGAATACGCGGAGGCTGCGATAGATGAATATCGGATGGAACAGGAATATCAAAACTTTATCCAGTCTCTGAGAGATTATGTGACATCCAATCCGCCGCGGATGAAGAAAGTCCGCATCGTACATGACCGGGCTTTTACGCTGTGGGAGCTGCGCTATTTGTCAGAACGGGAACAGAAAAAATACATAGACAGACGGTTTGTGCGGGAGCACCCGATGTATATAGATTCCCATCTCCTTGCGCCGCTGATCTCCATTGCGCCTGAGACGGTAGAACTGTATACGGACAAACCGGAGCATATGATGTCCAGAACGATTCAAAACGTGTTTCAGGAGAGGGTGCGCCTTTTTCCGCTGGGCGCGTTTGCAGCCGAGAAGACGGAAGGATAGCCGCACGGACGGCCTTGTGTAAGCGGCAGGGCTGTCTTTGCGAAATCAGACGGAAAACCGAGTTGCATTTTTCTCACAGACATTTTATAATACATAAAAGATTAATGATTGCTACACGTATTGATAAGGACATGAAGCATTGATACCGGCTTTATAAGAGAGGAGAGCCCAGGCTGAAAGCTTTCCAGCTATGGATCATTGTCTTTACCGCCTTTGAACTTCAGCTGTGAACGCCGGAAGAAGCGCCAGTAATAGCTGACGGGAACTCCCGTTACAGAGCTTAGAGCCGCAGGTGCCGAAGCAATCGGCCGCGCGGAAAAAAGGGTGGAACCACGATTCCGTTTATTTAACCTCGTCCCTTTCATAGGGGGCGGGGTTTTTGATTTGCATAAAAAAAGGAGTGACGAAGATGTCAGATATGATCAACATCACATTTCCGGACGGAGCGGTAAAGGAATTTCCGAAAGGAACAACAACAGAAGATATCGCGGCATCCATCAGTCCGGGATTAAAGAAAAAGTCTTTAGCCGGAAAACTGAACGGACAGGAAATTGATTTAAGAACGCCGATTCAAGAGGACGGTGCCGTAGAAATCATTACAGAAGGCACAGAAGAAGGTTTGAACATCATGCGGCACAGCACGGCGCATTTATTGGCCCAGGCGATTAAACGCATTTATAAAGATGTGAAATTCGGAGTCGGCCCCGTCATTGAAAACGGGTTCTATTATGACGTTGAAATGGAACAGGCGCTGACGCCGGATGACCTTCCGAAGATTGAAAAAGAAATGAAACGCATCATCGGTGAAAATCTGCCGATCATCCGAAAAGAAGTGAGCCGTGATGAAGCAAAAGCCATGTTTGCGGAAATCGGCGATAATCTGAAGCTTGAACTGCTGGATGCCATCCCTGAAGACGAAACGGTCTCCATTTATGAGCAGGGCGAATTTTTTGACCTGTGCCGCGGCGTGCACGTGCCGTCTACAGGCAAAATTAAAGAATTTAAGCTGCTGAGCCTTGCGGGCGCATACTGGCGCGGCGACAGCAAAAACCAAATGCTTCAGCGCATTTACGGCACGGCCTTCTTTAAAAAGGATGACCTGAAAGAGCATTTGCGGATGCTTGAAGAAGCGAAAGAGCGTGACCACCGAAAACTGGGCAAAGAATTAAAATTGTTCGCCAACTCTCAAAAAGTCGGACAAGGTCTGCCGCTCTGGCTGCCGAAAGGCGCGACCATCCGCCGCGTGATCGAGCGCTACATTGTGGATAAAGAGCTGAGCCTCGGTTATGAGCACGTCTATACGCCTGTTCTCGGAAGCAAAGATCTGTACGAAACATCGGGCCATTGGGATCATTATCAGGATACGATGTTTCCGCCGATGGAAATGGACAATGAAACACTCGTGCTCCGTCCGATGAACTGTCCTCACCATATGATGATTTACAAGCAGGACATTCACAGCTACCGCGAGCTTCCGATCCGGATTGCAGAGCTGGGAACGATGCACCGATACGAAATGTCCGGGGCGCTTTCAGGTCTTCAGCGCGTACGCGGCATGACGTTAAATGACGCGCACATTTTCGTCCGCCCTGATCAGATTAAAGAAGAATTCATCCGCACGGTCCGTTTGATTCAAGACGTATACGAAGACTTCGGCCTGAATGATTACACATTCCGCCTGTCTTACCGCGATCCTGAAGACACGGAAAAATATTTTGATGATGATGAGATGTGGAACAAAGCGCAATCCATGCTGAAGGCGGCAATGGATGAGATGGGGCACGACTATTATGAAGCGGAAGGCGAAGCGGCGTTTTACGGCCCTAAACTTGACGTGCAGGTGAAAACGGCGATCGGCAAAGAAGAGACATTGTCAACTGTACAGCTTGACTTCCTTCTTCCGGAACGCTTTGATCTCACTTACGTCGGAGAAGACGGCAAACAGCACCGCCCTGTCGTTATTCACCGCGGCGTCGTGTCAACGATGGAGCGTTTCGTTGCTTTCTTAATCGAAGAGCACAAAGGCGCCCTTCCGACATGGCTTGCGCCGGTGCAATTCCAAGTCATTCCTGTATCACCGTCCGTGCATCTTGACTATGCGAAAAAAGTGCAGGAGCGCTTGCAGCGCGAAGGCCTGCGTGTCGAGCTTGACAGCCGGGACGAAAAAATCGGCTATAAAATCCGTGAAGCGCAAATGCAAAAAATCCCGTACATGCTTGTGGTCGGTGACCAAGAAGCGGAAAACGGCGCGGTAAACGTCCGGAAATACGGCGAGCAGAAATCAGAAACCGTCTCATTGGACGATTTTGTGAAAAAGGCTGTAGCCGAAGCGAAAAAATAACCGGAAATACAAAAACCCCGTTCATTCAGAATGGGGTTTTTTTGCGTATAACATTATCTTTCTTTTTGTTTCTCTATAATCGCAAACAGCTCGTGAAGATCGCTGATCACGTAATCAGGCGCAATGTCCGTATCATTTTTCTTTTGCGTCCGGTTTACCCAGACTGTCGTAATGCCTGCCCGTTTCGCTCCCAATATATCAGTATTGAGGTTATCTCCGACCATAATGGCGTCTTCTTTTTTCAGGTTCAGGAGGCCGAGGCAATGTTCGAATATGGAGGCGTCGGGTTTCCCTTTTCCGAAAGCGCCTGAGATGACGATTTCATTAAAATAAGGCGCGAGCTCAGGAACGCCGGCGAGTTTTTCTTTCTGCAGGCTGGGATCGCCGTTTGTCAGCAGAAGCAATTCATAAACACCTTTCAGCTTATCAAGCACCGCAAACGTTTCATCATACACGTACGGACGCTGTCTGCGTTCCGCCGCGAAAAACTCCGCCAAATATTCGCCGTAAGCCGCATCGTCTATACCGACGCTTTTTAAGCCGTTTGTCCAGGCGTTTCGTCTGTATTCCGGGGCAATCCGATTCAGCTGTTTAAATCCTTCGCTGACCGGCTCGGAAAAATTCGCCCACAATCCTTCAAATGGATTAATGCCGATCATGACCGTATAAGGATAGGTTTCGTATGACATATACAATTCCCGTGCCGCTTTCCGAACCGCATCTTCAAATGTATGCGGGTCAAGGCCATATTTTTTTTCCGCTTGTAAACATGTTTCCCTGAATGTTGTTCTGACGCTTTTTTCATCCCATAACAGTGTATCGTCCAAATCAAAAAATACGGCTTTCATGATCTTCTCCTCTTTGTTATATTCTGAAACTCTCTGCCGCAAGGCTCCCGTTTATTCTACAATAGATATATAGACTGTGAAAGATTTGTTTTCAGATGATTTGAAAAAAACAGGCAGGTTTGTGTCAGATTCTGTCTCAGGCTCAAAAACGTGATAAAATAAAATTTGAAAGAACAGGTGAAAAGTATGCTGCATTTGATCATCATGATGCTGGAAAGAGTCGGAATTATCGTCATATTGGGATTTGTTCTGGCTCATACCAGATTGTTCAGACAGGCGCTCCAGCAGCCTGAGAGCTATAAAGGCAAAGCGGTGCTGATTTCAATTTTCTCGCTGTTCAGTATCATCAGCAACTATACGGGAATAGAAATTCAGCGGAATACAATCATGAATAATGACTGGGTGTTTCAAATTAATCCGTCCGGTTCAATTGCCAATACAAGAATTATGGGCGTTGAAATCGGCGGACTCTTAGGCGGCCCGTATGTGGGGATCGGCGTCGGCATACTGGCCGGCCTGCATCGTTTATCACTCGGCGGCGCGACCGCAGTCAGCTGTGCCGTCTCATCCGTTTTAGCGGGCATTTTGTCCGGCTGGATCGGACGGTATTTCAGAAAACGCTATGCGATGCCGACACCGCGGGTGGCCGCGCTTGTCGGACTCGGAATGGAATCGCTGCAAATGCTGCTCATCCTCTTGATGGCCAAGCCGTTTTCTGATGCTTGGACGCTTGTGAGCATCATCGGCATCCCGATGATATTGGTAAACGGGTCAGGGACTTTTATTTTTCTTTCGATCATTCAGTCGATTATCCGGAAGGAAGAACGGGCGAGAGCCCTTGAAACCCACAGGGTGCTGATGATTGCCGACCAGACGCTTCCGTTTTTCCGCCAGGGGCTGAATGAAAGCTCATGCAAAAGCGTCGCCGCCATCATTCACAGTCAAACAGGAACGGACGCGGTATCGCTTACGGATAACGAAAAGATTTTGGCGCACGTCGGCGCGGGTGCCGACCATCATATTCCGTCTGAAAGCCTGATCACCGGATTGTCAAAACGCGTCATTAAAACGGGTCATATTATGAAAGCGACATCAAAGGAAGAAATTGAATGCACGCACGATCCCTGTCCGCTGCATGCGGCGATCGTATTGCCGCTGACGTCAAACGGCAAAACGATCGGGACGTTGAAGATGTACTTTAAAAGCCCGTCAGGTTTAAGCCGGGTTGAAGAAGAGCTTGCAGAAGGACTCGCCATGCTGTTTTCCACTCAGCTTGAACTCGGCGAGGCGGAACTGCAGAGCAAATTGCTGAAAGACGCAGAAATAAAGGCGCTTCAGGCCCAGGTCAATCCGCATTTTCTGTTTAATGCGATCAATACGATTTCTGCTCTTTGCCGTACGGATGTGGAAAAAACCCGAAAGCTTCTGCTGCAGCTCAGCGTCTATTTCCGTTCCAATCTGCAGGGGGCAAGGCAGCTGCTCATCCCGCTTTCTAAAGAACTGAACCATCTGCAGGCATATTTATCATTGGAGCAGGCCCGTTTTCCCGGGAAATATAAAATCAGCCTTGAAATCGAACACGGTTTGGAGGACATCGAAATTCCTCCTTTTGTGCTGCAGATCCTCGTCGAAAATGCGCTCCGTCATGCATTTTCAAGAAAGCAGGACAGCTGTGCCGTCAATGTCAGCGTGGTATCCGCCGGTCAATCGGTTTTAATGCGGGTTGGAGACAACGGGCGGGGAATTGATCCGGAATTGCTGTCCGTGCTCGGAAACCGTCCGCTGCCGTCTAAAGAAGGGACGGGAACCGCGCTTTACAATTTAAATCAGCGGCTGATCGGGCTGTTCGGCCCCAAAGCAGCCCTGCGATTGGAAAGTGAGGCCGGCAAAGGTACGGACGTATCATTTGAGCTGCCTTTGAAACTGATGACTAAAGGAGAAGAACATGCTGAAGGTGTTAATCGTTGATGATGAAATGCTGGCAAGAGATGAATTAGCTTATTTGCTGAAACGGACGAATGAAGTAAGTGACATAAACGAAGCTGAAAATATTGAATCCGCTTTTGACAGTATGATGGATCAAAAACCGGATCTGCTGTTTTTGGACGTTGATTTGTCAGGAGAAAACGGATTTGACATTGCCAAACGGCTGAAAAACATGAAAAATCCGCCGGCCGTCGTTTTTGCGACGGCGTATGACCAATTTGCTTTAAAAGCCTTTGAAGTCGACGCGCTCGATTATTTAACGAAGCCTTTTGATGAAGAAAGAGTGCGCCAGACGATCAGAAAGTTTAAAAGAGTGAAGCGGGACAGGGCAGGAGCCGTCTCAGAGCAGCCGTCCGCGGCCGGAGCGCATAAACTGGCTGTATCAGCCGGTGAATCAATTGTCATTTTAGATACGAAGGACATTATTTACGCCGGCATGGAGGACGGACACGTTTCCGTCAAAACGTTTGCCGCGTCTTATTCCGTTCATGAAACTTTGGCGGTCATTGAGAAAAAACTGCCTGATACGGGTTTCTTGAGAGTGCACCGCGCGTTCATCGTGAATACGGAGCATATTACGGAAATTCATCCGTGGTTTAATTCGACGTACAATCTTATCTTAAAAGACGGCTCTAAAATTCCCGTCAGCCGTACATACGCCAAGGACTTAAAAAAGCTGCTTCATATTATATGAGGCGGCTTTTGCATTTCAGCAGCCGTTTTTTGCATTTCAGAATGAATATTCAGCCGTTTGTTATGAAAGCGCTTCAAAAGGCGATTCCTCTTTTATAATGGACCTAACAAAGAGAAAGAGGTGAAGAAAATGAGTGCGAAAAAAGTGTACGGATTTCTGACACAAGCATTTATTTTTGCCGTAATTATGCTCATATCTAATGGGATTGCAGCGATTGTCCCCATTCCTATACCCGCTTCCGTAGTAGGTTTGGTGTTATTATTTGTCCTCTTATGCCTGAAAGTGATTAAGCTTGAACAAGTAGAAACGCTGGGAACATCATTAACGTCACTGATCGGATTTTTATTTGTCCCGTCGGGCATCTCCGTGATGAATTCACTTGGCGTCATGCAGCAGTACGGCGTGCAGATCGCACTCGTCATCTTACTCGCTACCATCATTCTGTTAGGGGCGACGGGCCTTTTTTCTCAGCTGATCTTGTCTGTCAGCCAAAAACGTCAGAAGGCAGCCCCTGAAAAACAAACGGTGCGCCGTTCCAATCATGAAAAAGAACTTGTGCAGCATTAGGAGGGAAATCGGATGAGTCCATATTTCGGTATTGTC
Organism: Bacillus sp. Pc3; assembly: GCF_000815145.1. Taxonomy (NCBI): domain Bacteria; kingdom Bacillati; phylum Bacillota; class Bacilli; order Caryophanales; family Bacillaceae; genus Bacillus; species Bacillus sp. Pc3. The sequence goes on from NZ_CP010406.1 coordinate 3,260,885, forward strand.
GTTTCACTTGCGGCCTTTGGCGTCGGCACGTATTTATTTAAAAAAACGAGAGGCTTTTTCCTCTTCACCCCGCTGTTTGTCGCGATGGTGCTTGGAATCCTTTTTCTGAAGCTCGGCGGTTTTTCATATGAAGATTATAAAAGCGGGGGAGACATTATTAAATTCTTCCTGGAGCCCGCGACGATCGCTTTCGCCATCCCTTTATACAAACAGCGTGACAAACTGAAAAAATACTGGTGGCAGATCATGTCTTCTATCATTGTCGGCTCTATCTGCTCAGTCACGATTGTCTATTTGATCGCAAAAGGCATTCATCTTGACGCGGCCGTTATGAAAAGCATGCTTCCGCAGGCGGCGACAACGGCAATTGCCCTTCCGCTGTCAAAAGGAATCGGCGGCATCACCGACATCACCGCTTTCGCCGTTATTTTCAACGCCGTTATCGTCTATGCTCTGGGCGCTCTATTCTTAAAACTGTTTAAAGTAAAGCACCCGATCTCTAAAGGACTGGCTCTCGGCACATCCGGACACGCACTCGGTGTTGCGGTCGGTATTGAGATGGGGGAAGTAGAAGCGGCAATGGCAAGTATCGCGGTTGTCGTCGTAGGAGTGGTGACGGTGCTGGTCATTCCGGTATTCGTTCAGCTCATCGGAGGATAAACCCGGGTCATAGACCCGGGTTTTTTTATTGTGTTGGCACGTCCGCGTGCGGCAAAGAACGAAATTTCACATTTTTCCTTGCGCTCGCCCCGGCATCGTGTTAAAATGAAAAAGTTGATCCGGAGAAGTCATTCTTGACTAATGATCCGGTATTGTGTAGAATAGTTATTGAATTGAATATAAATCACAAGCAGAGGCACCCGCTTCTCACCTGATTGACACATTCATGTAGTTGGCAGGTTGACCGTACATTTTTATTTATGCAGATGTTCGTAGTGTGGGTGTGTTGTCATGCCCGCACTTTTTGTTTGCCTGCAGAATGCAGTCAACAAGCGTTGTGAATCAATTCGAAGAAACTATGGAGGTGGCTCATTATTAGCAAAGATCAATTGGTTAATGAGGGTATCCGTGCACGTGAAGTTCGTCTGATCGGACAAAATGGCGATCAGCTCGGCATCAAGTCCCGTCAGGAAGCACTTGAAATCGCCGGCCGCGCAAATCTTGACCTTGTGTTAGTTGCAGCAAATGCAAAACCGCCTGTCTGCCGCATCATGGACTACGGTAAGTTCAGATTCGAGCAGCAGAAAAAGGACAAAGAAGCACGCAAAAATCAAAAAATCATTAACTTAAAAGAAGTTAGATTAAGTCCGACGATCGATGAGCATGACTTTAACACGAAATTGCGCAATGCGATTAAATTCCTTGAAAAAGGCGATAAAGTGAAAGCTTCTATCCGCTTTAAAGGGCGCGCAATCACTCATAAAGAAATCGGCCAGCGCGTATTGGACCGTTTCTCTGAAGCATGTGCGGAAGTTGCGACAGTCGAAACAAAACCAAAAATGGACGGCCGCAGCATGTTCTTAATGCTCGCGCCGAAAAACGAAAAGCAATAAGGAGGAAATCCCATGCCAAAAATGAAAACTCACCGCGGATCTGCTAAACGTTTTAAAAAGACAGGTTCTGGGAAGTTAAAACGTTCTCATGCATACACAAGTCACTTATTCGCCAACAAATCCCAAAAGCAAAAGCGTAAGCTTCGCAAGGGTGCTATTGTGAGCGCAGGAGACTTCAAACGCATCAAACAACAGCTTGCCAACATCAAGTAATCGGACAAGGAACAATTAGGAGGGAAATCTAATGCCAAGAGTAAAAGGCGGAACTGTTACACGTAAGCGTCGTAAAAAGGTTCTTAAATTAGCAAAAGGTTATTTCGGTTCAAAACATACATTATACAAAGTAGCAAACCAGCAGGTCATGAAATCAGGAAACTATGCATTCCGTGACCGCCGTCAGAAAAAACGTGATTTCCGTAAGCTTTGGATCACTCGTATCAACGCTGCTGCACGTATGAACGGTCTTTCTTACAGCCGTTTAATGCACGGTCTTAAGCTTTCAGGCATCGAAGTAAACCGCAAAATGCTTGCTGATCTTGCTGTAAACGATCTTACTGCTTTCAATCAGCTTGCTGATGCTGCTAAAGCTCAGTTAGACAAGTAAGTTGAAAAAGCCGCTCTCTTTCCGGGAGCGGTTTTTTTACGTAAAGGGTGACAATCAATGGCTCTCTTCATTTACGCCGTATTGATAAACGGATACGGCTTTTGGATCATGGGCGCTGATAAAAGAAGAGCAAAGGCGCACAGGTGGAGAATATCAGAGAAACGAATATGGCTCACAGCCGCCATGTTCGGCTCACTCGGCGTATGGATCGGCATGCGCACCTTCAGGCATAAGACGAAACACAAATCCTTTTTATACGGGGTGCCGCTGCTTTTTCTCACTGAAGCCGTCCTTGTGCTGATGTATTTGATGTATAAAACATAAAAAAAGCAGGAGAGCTTATCGCTCGCCTGCTTTTTTCGCTTTTTTGATGGGCTGGTCCCAATCAATCTTGCAATTCGGGTACCGCTCCAATACCTTTTTTTCGACTTCTTCAAAATCACCTGCAGAAAAGCGGTTCAGCTTTTCCGGATTTTCGGTCCATACAAAAATCGTATGAATAAACAGCGGATGATCTTTGGAAGGGATATGCTTTTCTCCTTCAAAGAGCACTCCTTTATAAGTAAGCTGGAGATTTTTTCGCGTGTTTTTCTGTTCGTCAATAAAATAAAAATTCTCTTTTGATTGCGCCAGTCTGAGCCTTCTTTTCGGGTTTGCGTAAAATTTGACGCCCATGTAAATAAAATAAATAAGAAGTGCAAGCAAGACAATCCTCAATACTGTAATGGCCATATGTGTGAAGGCACCTCCTCACCTTTGTCATGATCTGATGTAATACGAAAAACAAAACAAAAGGTTTCATTTTTTTAAAAGAAATAGATAAAAACATTTACCCGTTTTTCAGGCGAATTAATCGTATGCTTCAGCATTGGTTTTGTATAATAAGAAGGGTAGTGAAAAAAAGGAGGTCTATTGATGACAAAATTAGATGAAACGCTCACCATGCTGAAAGCGTTAACGGATGCAAAAGGGATACCGGGAAATGAGAGAGAAGTAAGACAAGTGATGAAATCATACATAGAACCATTTGCCGATGATGTCACAACAGACCGGCTGGGAAGCTTAATCGCTAAAAAAACCGGCAAAGAAAACGGTCCGAAAATCATGATCTCAGGGCATTTAGACGAAGTCGGTTTTATGGTGACGCAAATCACTGATAAAGGCTTTCTCCGCTTTCAAACCGTCGGCGGATGGTGGTCTCAGGTCATGCTGGCCCAGCGCGTCACCGTCGTGACAAAAAAAGGGGACATCACGGGGATCATCGGTTCGAAACCGCCTCACATTCTGCCTCCTGACGCCAGAAAAAAAGCCGCCGATATTAAAGAGATGTTCATCGATATCGGGGCGTCCAGCCGTGAAGAAGCAATGGAATGGGGCGTTCTTCCGGGTGACCAGATTGTGCCGTATTTTGAATTTACAGTGATGAACAATGAAAAACATTTATTGGCGAAGGCATGGGACAACCGTATCGGCTGCGCGATTGCCATCGATGTATTAAAAAATCTGAAAAACAGCGATCATCCGAATGAAGTATACGGGGTCGGAACGGTTCAGGAAGAAGTCGGGCTGCGCGGGGCGAAAACAGCGGCACATACGATCCAGCCTGATATCGCGTTCGGTGTGGATGTCGGAATTGCCGGAGATACACCGGGAATTTCTGAAAAAGAGGCGCAAAGCAAAATCGGCGAAGGGCCGCAAATTATTCTGTATGACGCGTCAATGGTATCTCACAAAGGGTTGCGCGACCTTGTCGTGAACACGGCGGAAGAAGCGGGAATTCCGTATCAATTCGATTCCATTGCCGGAGGGGGCACGGATTCAGGTTCCATTCATTTAACCGCAAACGGAGTGCCGGCGCTGTCCATTACGATCGCGACGCGCTACATTCACACTCATGCCGCTATTTTGCATCGGGATGATTATGAGAATACGGTAAAATTGATCACAGAAGTGATTAAAAAATTAGACCGGGAAACGGTTGACCGTATTACTTATCAATAAAGATACGGAAGAATCTGCTTTTTTACAGCAGATTCTTTTTTTGTCTGTACAAATATGAGCCCTGCGTCTACAATAAGAGAAGACATAGAAAAATCTGACAACATGTTTTTGAAAGCGCTTTAAAAAAGGGAGGGTTTACAAATGAAAAACAGATTCAGACGCATGATCCGCTTTTCATGCGCAGCCGTTACAGCCGGTCTGCTGCTGATGTCTTCATCTCCGGCATCTGCCGCGTTTTGGGGGGCATCAAATGAATTGCTTCACGATCCGACAATGGCGAAGGAAGGAAACACGTGGTACGCTTTCGGAACCGGTTTGGAAGGGGAGAGGGGGCTTCGCGTCTTAAAGGCGGGCAGCGGCGGCATATGGACCGTTCAGAAATCAATCTTTACTTCCCCGCTGTCATGGTGGGGCAATTATGTGCCGAATTACGGGCTGAATCAATGGGCTCCCGATGTTCAATATTTTAACGGAAAGTATTGGCTGTATTATGCCGTTTCTTCATTCGGCAAAAATACCTCCGCGATCGGCCTTGCATCATCTATAAGCCTCAGTTCGGGAAACTGGAAGGACGAAGGGCTCGTCATCCGTTCAACAAGCGCCGATAACTACAATGCAATTGATCCGGAGCTGACAATTGATAAAGATGGAAACCCTTGGCTTGCCTTCGGTTCTTTTTGGAGCGGCATTAAGCTGACAAAGCTTGATAAAAATACAATGAAACCGACGGGATCACTTTATTCCATCGCTGCCAGACCGAATAACGGCGGAGCTTTGGAAGCGCCGGCCATCACCTACCAGAACGGCTACTATTACTTAATGGTGTCGTTTGATAAATGCTGTTCAGGCGTGAATAGTACGTACAAAATCGCTTATGGAAGATCCAAAAGCATCACCGGCCCATATCTCGATAAAAGCGGGAAAAGCATGTCAGAAGGCGGAGGGACGATTCTTGACTCCGGCAATGACCGCTGGAAAGGCCCGGGCGGTCAAGACATTGTGAACGGGAATATTTTAGTGCGTCATGCGTATGATGCCGAAAACAGCGGAATTCCGAAGATGCTCATCAATGATATCGATTGGAGTTCAGGCTGGCCTTCCTATTAATTGATCAGCCGGGCATGTGTGTCCGGCTTTTTTACTTGCAATAAAAGATTGACAGTTTGATTCCTCCTTAACTATAATAAAATTGTTCGTACAAATAAAAGGATTAAAGTTTTATAGTTTATATTCGTACGTATATTTTTAAAAATGCAAGCGCTTTATTTTGATAGGAAGGGGAAATGAATGTGCTTCAGAACAAAGAATATGAATTTTGGTTTGTAACGGGAAGCCAGCACTTATACGGAGAGGAAACGCTGCAGCTTGTCGATAAACACGCAAAGGGAATATGTGACGGCCTCAGCGGGGTGTCATCAAGATACAAGATCAGGCATAAACCGGTTGTCACGTCATCTGAAACGATCAGAGAGGTTTTGCGGGAAGCGCAGTATCAAGAAAACTGTGCCGGGGTCGTGACATGGATGCATACATTTTCCCCTGCGAAAATGTGGATTGAAGGTCTTTCCGCTTTTCAAAAGCCGATGCTTCATCTTCATACCCAGTATCATCGCGACATCCCGTGGGAAACGATTGATATGGACTTTATGAACAGCAACCAATCCGCTCACGGAGACCGGGAATACGGGTATATCCAGTCAAGAATGGGGCAGACGAGAAAAGTCATCGCAGGCTATTGGGATGATGAGGAAGTCAAACATGACATTTCGCAATGGATGAACACTGCTGCCGCCTGGAATGAAAGCAGGAATATTAAAGTAGCCCGGTTCGGCGACAATATGCGGAATGTGGCGGTTACTGACGGAGACAAAGTCGGCGCCCACATCCAATTCGGCTGGCAGGTTGACGGGTACGGAATCGGCGATCTTACCGAGGTGATGAACAACGTCACCGACGGAGAAATTGAGGCGCTTTATGAGGAATACGACAAATTGTATGTCATCAGCGACGAAACAAAACGGGATGAAGCAAAAGTTGCTTCCATTAAAGAACAGGCGAAAATTGAACTCGGATTAACGGCCTTTCTCGAACGGGGCGGATATACAGCGTTTTCGACCTCGTTTGAAGTTTTGCACGGAATGAAGCAGCTTCCGGGTCTTGCCGTTCAGCGTCTCATGGAAAAAGGGTACGGATTTGCCGGCGAAGGCGATTGGAAAACGGCTGCCCTTGTGCGAATGATGAAAATAATGGCGGACGGAGAACAAACCTCCTTCATGGAAGATTATACGTACCATTTTGAACCGGGGCGTGCGATGATTCTCGGATCACATATGCTTGAAGTATGTCCGACGATCGCCCTTGATCAGCCGAAAATCGAAGTCCATCCTCTCTCAATCGGAGGGAAGGAAGATCCGGCCCGGTTGGTCTTTAACGGAATCGGCGGTTCAGCCATCATCGCCAGCATCATTGATATCGGCGGGCGATTCCGTCTCATTCTGAATGAAGCGGAAGGCAGGGAGATTGATCATGATATGCCGAATCTTCCTGTGGCGCGGGTGCTATGGAAGCCGGAGCCATCGCTGAAAACAGCTGCGGAAGCATGGATTTTGGCGGGAGGCGCCCATCATACTTGTATGTCCTTCCGGCTTACGGCTGAACAGATGCTTGACTGGGCTGAGATGGCAGGCATTGAAAGCATCTTTATTTCCCGCAATACCGAAATACATGAGCTGAAAAAAGAGTTGAAATGGAATGACGTATTATACCGGCTGGGAGGGAATTGATATGGCGTATACGATTGGTGTTGATTTCGGCACATTGTCCGGCCGGGCGGTGCTTGTCAATGTCCGCACGGGCGAAGAAATCGCGTCTGCGGTAAAAGAATATACTCATGCTGTCATTGACCGCACGCTGCCGAAGACGGGTGAAAAACTCCCTCGGGACTGGGCGCTTCAGCATCCTGCCGATTATATCGAAGTTCTGGAAACAGCGATTCCGAACCTGCTTCAAGAGGCGGGCACTGATCCAAAAGACGTGATCGGCATAGGAATTGATTTTACCGCCTGCACGATTTTGCCGATAGACGTCGCGGGGCAGCCGCTTTGTATGCTGCCGGAATTTGAACGGGAGCCCCACAGTTATGTGAAGCTGTGGAAGCATCATGCGGCTCAAAAACATGCAGACCGTTTGAACACGATTGCCGAAGACACAAAAGAAACATTCCTTAAAAGATACGGCGGTAAAATTTCTTCTGAATGGATGATCCCGAAAATCATGCAAATCGCGGAAGAAGCGCCGCATATATACAAGGCGGCAGATCGGATTGTGGAAGCGGCAGACTGGATCGTCTATCAATTGTGCGGTTCATTGAAGCGAAGCAACTGCACGGCCGGCTACAAAGCAATCTGGAATGAGGAGACGGGGTATCCGCCGGATCATTTTTTCGAAAGGCTCAACCCGTTAATGAAAACGATTACAAAGGATAAATTAAGCGGCACCATTTATTCAGTCGGGGAAAAGGCAGGAGGTTTGACCGAAAAAATGGCGGAGCTGACCGGGCTTCTGCCGGGGACGGCCGTTGCCGTCGCCAATGTCGACGCCCACGTGTCAGTGCCCGCGGTCGGTATTACAGAGCCGGGGAAAATGCTGATGATTATGGGAACGTCTACCTGCCATGTGCTGCTCGGCGAGGAAGAACATATCGTCCCCGGTATGTGCGGGGTCGTCAATAACGGCATCTTGCCCGGATATGCGGGATATGAAGCGGGGCAGTCCTGTGTCGGCGACCACTTTGAATGGTTCGTCAAAACGTGCGTTCCGAGAGACTATGAGAAGGAAGCTGAGGATAAACAAATAGACATCCACGAGCTGCTCAGCAAAAAAGCAGCTGAACTTGTTCCGGGGGAAAGCGGCCTTCTCGCGCTTGACTGGTGGAACGGAAACCGGTCAACCTTGGTGGACGCCGATTTGACGGGCATGATGCTCGGCATGACGCTGCACACGAAGCCGGAAGAAATCTACAGGGCATTGGTTGAAGCGACGGCGTTCGGAACGAGGATGATTATCGAAACGTTTCGGGAAAACGGCGTTCCGGTCGAGGAGCTTTACGCAGCCGGAGGAATCGCCGAAAAAAATCCGTTTGTCATGCAGATTTATGCAGACGTCACAAATATGGACATTCAATTATCCGGGTCTCCGCAGGCGCCTGCACTCGGCTCCGCGATTTTCGGAGCGCTCGCCGCGGGACGGGAAAACGGGGGTTTCTCCAATATTGCTGAAGCATGTGCGCATATGGGGAAATTAAAAGACGGCTTTTATGCCCCGAACCGGGAAAGAGTTGAGATTTATGACAGCTTATATGCTGAATATAAAGAGCTCGTACACTACTTCGGCAAAGAAAACAATGTCATGAAACGCCTGAAAGCCATTAAAAACCGTGATTTTGCGAAAGGGGGGAGCCGCCATGCTTGAAGCGTTAAAAGAAGAAGTGCTCGCCGCCAATCTGAAGCTTGAGGAACATAACCTTGTCACGTTTACATGGGGGAATGTCAGCGGCATTGACAGAGAGAGCGGGAGAATCGTCATTAAACCGAGCGGTGTCGATTACAGTGAGCTGACCGCTGACAAACTGGTCGTCCTGAATGAGGACGGAGACATTCTCGAAGGCTCGCTGAAACCGTCTTCTGACACGCCGACCCATCTTTATCTGTATAAAGCGTTTCCGGCTATCGGCGGAATCGTTCATACGCACTCCCGCTGGGCGACGAGCTGGGCTCAGTCCGGAAGAGACATACCCGCTCTCGGAACGACTCACGCGGATTACTTTGAAAGCGCTATACCCTGCACGAGGGAAATGTATGAAGAAGAAATTGTGAAAGATTACGAATATCATACAGGCAAAGTCATAGCCGAAACCTTTCAAAACGAACCGTATGAACAAAACCCGGGTGTCCTCGTCCACAGCCACGGCCCGTTCTGCTGGGGAACGGACGCGCTGAATGCCCTGCATAACGCCGTTGTGCTCGAAACGGTAGCGGAAATGGCCTACCATTCGCTTATGCTGAACAAACAGCTCAGTCCGATCGACAGAGTGCTGCATGATAAGCATTTTTACAGAAAACACGGGGCGAATGCTTATTATGGCCAAACTTTACGCAGCCGGGTTTCTGATTGATTTAGACGGAACCGTATTCAGGGGGCGGGAGCTGATTGACGGCGCAAAAGAAGCCGTTCATACCCTTCAGTCACTGGGCAAAGCCGTTGTCTTTTTAAGCAACCGCGGCAATCTATCAAGAGCAATGTGCCGAAAGAAACTGCTGGGTGCCGGTATCCGCACGGATGAACGGAGCATCGTGCTGTCCTCCAGTGTGACGGCATCATTTTTAAAGAAGCATTATCCTTTGTCAAAGGCGTGGGTGTTAGGGGAAAAAGGGCTGACTGATGAACTCGCTTTAGCGGGTGTCGCCCTGGCGCAAAACCCGCAGGCGGCAGACTGGCTTGTCATCTCCCTGCATGAAACCGTCACCTATGAGGATCTGAATCTCGCTTTTAAGGCGGCTTCCTCCGGCGCGCGCATCATCGCCACGAACCGGGACCGCTCCTTTCCGAATGAAGACGGCCATGCCATGGACGTCGCGGGAATGATCGGGGCCATTGAAGCATCCGCCGGAGCAAAAACGGAGCTTGTCATCGGCAAACCGTCTTGGCTGATGGCTGAGGCGGCATGTGAAGCGCTCGGACTTCCCCCTGAGGAATGCGCCATTATCGGAGACAGCCTCGAATCAGATATCGCAATGGGCAGCCTGTACGGGATGAAAAGCGTATTGGTTCTGACGGGGTCGGCCAAACTTGGGGAGCCCCGTCTATATGAACCTGACATCGTCCTTGATTCTATTAAAGACCTGACAGAATTAGCGAAGGAGGGAATCCTTTTATGAAACGTTCTCCTGAGGACATTCAATCCGAGTTTGACAAGGAAGGGGCCAGCCGCTCACCGATTCAAATAGAAGATATCGTGATCGGGGCGAATGCAAAAGAAGAGCTTCTCAGATTTCTGCAAAAAAAATGCTGGAATCATCCGGTCATCGTCTGTGACCGGAACACGTACGAGGCGGCGGGGCGTCTGCTTGCGGACGAATTGAGGGCAGGCGGGATCAAAGCGTCAAAAGTCATTATTCCGGAGCATGAAGCCGGGGCCGCCGCGGCTGATGAGAGGACATTGGTCTATACGCTGATCAATCTCGCGGAAGAGACGGATGTCATCATTGCGGCCGGTGCAGGAACGATTCACGACATTACGCGGTTTGCCGCCTGCCAGCGCGGATTGCCGTTTATCTCATTCCCCACCGCTCCGTCAGTCGACGGTTTTACGTCGGCGGGAGCGCCGCTCATATTAAACGGAATCAAAACGACGATTCAAACGAAAGCGCCGATCGCCTTATTTGCGGATACGAATGTATTAAAAGAAGCGCCCCGTTCAATGACAGCCGCGGGCTTCGGAGACATGCTCGGAAAAATAACATCGCTGGCAGATTGGGAGATTTCCCGCAGGCTTGCGGGTGAGCCGTACTCAGAAGCCGGGGCGAAGCTTGTGAAAGACGCGCTTTGGCAGTGCATTGATCACCGCGCTGACATTGCCATGGGAACGGAGGCCGGCATTCAGATACTGATGGAAGCGCTGATCGTTTCGGGTCTTGTCATGCTTGCGCTTGACCACTCCCGCCCCGCCTCAGGAGGAGAACATCACATCTCGCATTGGATTGAGATGGAAATGCTGAAGGCAAAACAGCCTCCGATTCTCCACGGTGCGAAGGTCGGCTGTGCGTGCGCGGTGCTGAGTGATATTTACAAAGAACTGGCTTGTCACGAAAAGCTTGCTGAACTGCCGCCGCACTTTCGCGAGGCGATTCAATCTGCATATGAAGGGCTTCCCGACGGCAAGACAATTGCCGGGTGGCTCGCATCTGCGGGAGGTCCCGCCTGTTTCGATGAGATCGGTGTAAAACAGGACCTTGTCAGCGATGCGCTTAAGCATGCGCACACACTGCGAGACCGTTATACCGGTTTAACCATCATAAATGAAAATGCAGCGCTCTTTGCACATCATTTGCATCAATAGCCGCACGGCCTAAAGTGGAAGGGGTAATGACATGAAAAAAACGACCGCTGTATGTTTGGTGCTGATGATGCTCTTCTTGTTTACCGCCGGCTGTTCACAAGAACGGACTGCCGGCCGGCCGGGAGAAACAGAGCTGACGTTTTGGACATTTAACGGTCTGCACGAACAGTTTTATCAGGAAATGGTCAAAGAATGGAATCAGAAATATCCGGATCGCAAAATCAAGCTGAATACCGTTGTTTATCCTTATGGACAAATGCATGATAATTTATCGGTTTCGCTGATCGCGGGTGAGGGGCTTCCCGATATAGCCGACGTGGAATTAAGCCGGTTCTCGAACTTTCTGAAGGGGAAGGATATCCCGCTTGCCGATCTGACGCCGCTGATTGAAAAAGACCGCGATAAGTTTGTGGAAGCGCGTCTGGCCTTATACAGCAAAAACGGAAAATTGTACGGCCTTGATACACATGTGGGGACGACCGTCATGTTTTACAACATGGATATCATGAAAAAAGCGGGCGTTGATCCCGCCTCCATTAAGACATGGGAAGATTACCGGCGGGCAGGGAAAAAAGTGCGTGAGGCCGCTGGGAAACCGATGGGAACGGTTGAAACAAACGACTCCGCCACATTCCTATCCATGATTTCGCAGCAAGGGTCAGGCTACTACAGCAAAAACGGAAAATTGATTCTGAACAGCAAGACGAATACAGACACACTGAATTATGTAAAGGACATGGTAAATGATAAAACCCTTCTGCCGGCTCCCGGCGGCGGCCATCACAGCGAAGAATACTACGGTTTTATGAATCAGGGCGGGGCAGCCTCAGTGCTGATGCCCATTTGGTACATGGGACGGTTTATCGATTATATGCCTGATTTAAAAGGAAAAATGGCGATTTACCCTATGCCGGCCTGGAAAGAAGGCGGTGACAGATCAGCGGGTTTAGGCGGAACAGCCACCGTCGTGCCGAAGCAGGCTGAACATCTGAAGCTCGCGAAAGAATTTCTCGGTTTTGCGAAAGGTTCGAAGGAAGGGAATATAAAGCTTTGGACGGTGCTCGGCTTTGACCCGCTCCGCTGGGACGTGTGGGATTCAAAAGAATTGAAGGAGAAAAACAAGTACACGGATTTCTTCCGGAACGGTACGTCAATTTTTTCCTCGCTCCTTGAAATAAAAGATGAGATCAATCCGATTTATCTGCATGAAGACTTCTCTAAAGCGGCTGATCTCGTTGTCAGACAAGTGCTGTTCGATGCGCTGAAGACGCAGGAAAAAACACCTAAGGAAGCCTTGGACGAGGCGGCAGAGCAATTAGAGAAATAGGAGAAGCCGCCCTATCTAACAGTGAAAGCGGGGGAGCTTTTATGAGACCTGTAAAGACAGAGACAGCGCAAACCGTTTCTGCAGTCCGGAAGAAGCCGCGCCGGCGCAATGTGCTGTATTCAAAAAAAGCGGCGCCTTATCTGTTTACGGCGCCATTTATCATTTCGTTTCTCGTTTTCTTTTTGTATCCGATTATCAGCGTGTTTATCATGAGCTTTCAGCGGATACTGCCGGGAGAAGTTACATTTGTCGGGTTTTCCAATTATACCGCTCTTCTTAATCCAACCTTTTATACGGCATTATTTAACACATTGGAATATACCTTCTGGACGCTGATCGTGCTGATTCCGGTGCCGCTTCTTTTGGCGGTGATTCTGAATTCGAAGCTCGTCAGGTTCAGAAATGTGTTTAAATCGGCTCTGTTTGTACCGGCTTTAACATCGACGATCGTAGCGGGGATTATTTTCCGTCTGATGTTCGGAGAAATGAATACGTCGCTTGCAAACGAGCTGATGATGAAGCTTGGCGCATCACCCCAAAACTGGCTCAACAACAAAGGTACCGGCATGTTTTTAATGGTGCTGCTTGCGTCATGGAGGTGGATGGGCATTAACATTCTTTACTTTCTGGCGGGATTGCAAAACGTGCCGAAAGAATTGTATGAAGCGGCTGAAATTGACGGGGCGAGTACGTGGAAAAAGTTCCGGCATATTACCCTTCCATTTTTAAAGCCGGTGTCCGTTTATGTGTTAACGATCAGTATTATCGGCGGTTTCAGAATGTTTGAGGAAAGCTATGTGCTTTGGCAGAATAATTCCCCGGGCAATATCGGCCTCACGCTTGTCGGTTATTTATATCAGCAGGGGCTTGCATACAACGAAATGGGGTACGGGGCCGCAATCGGAATTGTCCTTTTGCTTGTCATCTTACTAGTCAGTCTTGTTTCACTGAAACTGTCCGGTTCGTTTAAAGGGGAGGGATAAGCGTTGCGTAACAATCACATGTCTTCCGTGTACAGAGTCGCGTTTACCTTGTTTTTTATCATGCTGAGCCTGTTGTATATCTTTCCGATGATCTGCCTATTGCTCGGTTCTTTAAAGCCGTCATCTGAGCTGATGCGTATCGGGCTGAATCTGCGTCTTGATCCGGATGTGATGAGCCTTGATAACTACACCTATTTGTTCAACGGGGGGAGCATTTATTTCAAATGGTTTTTTAACAGCCTGCTGCTCGGCGTTCTCACCACGGTTCTCACGCTGTTTTTTTCCTCTTTGATCGGCTACGGACTCGGTGTCTACGAATTTAAAGGCAGAAATATTATTTTCGTTCTTGTGCTGATCATTATGATGGTGCCTCTTGAAGTGATGATGCTTCCGTTGTTCAAATTGACGGTGGGTCTTCATTTGATCGATTCTTATACTGGGGTGATTCTGCCGTTTATTGTGTCGCCTGTCGCCGTGTTCTTTTTCCGGCAATATGCGCTCGGACTTCCGAAGGATCTGCTTGATTCAGCAAGAATGGACGGCTGCACCGAATTCGGCATTTTTTTCAGAATTATGGCGCCGCTCATGAAACCGGCATTCGGGGCAATGATCATTCTTCAATCTTTAAACAGCTGGAATAACTTTTTATGGCCGCTGATCGTGCTTCGGTCGAAAGAAATGTTTACGCTTCCAATCGGACTTTCAGGGCTGCTGAGTCCGTACGGCAACAACTATGACATGCTGATTTCCGGGTCCGTTTTTGCGATACTGCCGGTGATCATCATATTCTTGTTTTTCCAAAAATACTTCATTTCCGGACTCACAGTAGGCGGAGTGAAGGGATAGAGAGAGGGAGGAAATATAATGAAAAAAGCGGGGATTACAGCAGATAAAGAATATATCATCGGTGAAGTGGACAAACGGATGTACGGATCATTTATAGAACATATGGGCCGGGCGGTGTATGAAGGCATTTATGAGCCCGGACACCCGAAAGCCGACAAGGACGGCTTCAGAACAGACGTGCAGGAGTTAATCAAGGAATTGCAAGTGCCGTTCATCCGCTATCCGGGAGGGAATTTTCTCTCGGGCTACAATTGGGAAGACGGCGTCGGGCCGGTGAAGGGCCGCCCGCGGAGGCTAGATTTGGCATGGCAGACGACAGAAACGAACGAAGTAGGGACGAATGAATTTTTAACGTGGGCGAAAAAAGTGAACGCCGAAGTGAATATGGCGGTCAATCTCGGGACGAGAGGGATCGATGCCGCCCGGAACCTCGTCGAATACTGCAACCATCCTGAAGGGTCATACTGGAGCGACTTACGAAAATCGCACGGATATGAAAAACCTTATGGCATCAAAACATGGTGCTTAGGAAATGAGATGGACGGCCCTTGGCAGATCGGTCATAAAACGGCGCATGAATACGGACGGCTCGCCGCTGAAACGGCAAAGGTGATGAAATGGACGGACCCGACGATCGAATTGGTGGCTTGCGGAAGCTCAAACAGCGGCATGCCGTCCTTCATTGAGTGGGAGGCCGAGGTGCTTGAGCATACGTACGAGCATGTGGATTACATCTCACTGCATACGTATTACGGCAACCATGAAAATGATCTTGAGAACTATTTGGCGAAATCAATGGATTTAGACCATTTTATTAAATCCGTCACAGCCGTATGTGATTATATGAAAGCGAAAAAACGCAGCAAAAAAACGATTCACCTTTCTTTAGATGAATGGAATGTGTGGTATCACTCAAATGAAGCGGATAAAAAAGTGGAGCCATGGATTACGGCCCGGCCGATTCTTGAAGACATCTACAATTTTGAAGATGCGCTGTTGATCGGTTCACTGCTGATTACCATGCTGCAGCATGCGGACAGACTAAAGATCGCCTGTCTCGCCCAGCTTGTCAACGTAATTGCGCCTATCATGACCGAAAAGGGCGGAGAAGCATGGAGGCAGCCGATCTTTTACCCTTACATGCACGCCTCTGTCTACGGGAGAGGGACTTCGATGAAGCTGCTGATTACCTCCCCGAAATACGACTCGGCGGATTTTACGGATGTGCCGTATGTTGATGCCGCGGCCGTTTACCATGAAGAGGATGAAGCACTGACCATTTTTGCCGTCAACAAAAGCAAGGAACTGATGGAAACGGAGATCAAACTGAGGGGGTTTGAAGATTACCGCATCATTGAGCATATTGTGCTGGAGCATCAGGATATGAAAGCGACCAATCAAAAAAACAGAAAAGAAGTCACGCCTCACTCAAACGGAACGTCTTCGGCAAATGCTGAAGGGATAACGGCTCATTTTACTCCGCTGTCCTGGAATGTCATCCGTTTATCAGGCAAATAATGTTCCGAAAAGCCGGGCTGCGCCGCCGGCTTTTTTTTGCGCAAAAATCATCTCCTGTTATCTGATAATTGTGATAATATTTAGAAAAAGAGAAAAGGGGCTGGGATTAAATGAATGCGATTACAATCGTCATAGCGTCTATATGTATTCTGGCGATCGCCTATCGGCTTTACGGTACCTTTATGATGGTCAAAGTATTAAAAATCAATGATCAGACACCGACTCCGGCCCATGTGCTTGAGGATGGGAAAGATTATGTGCCGACGAATAAGTGGGTGTCATTCGGCCACCACTTCGCGGCAATCGCCGCTGCCGGCCCGCTTGTCGGACCGATTCTGGCAGCTCAGTTCGGCTATCTGCCCGGGCTTTTATGGCTGTTAATCGGGGCGGTGATCGGAGGAGCCGTGCACGATATTGTCGTATTGTTTGCATCAATGCGGAAAAACGGGAAAACGCTTTCTGAAGTCGCCAAAGAAGAGCTCGGCCCGGTGGCGGGCTTTTGCACGGGTCTCTCGATGCTGTTTATCATTACGATCACGATGGCGGGGCTGTCCATGGTTGTGCTGCACGCGCTTGAGAAAAACCCGTGGGGAACGTTTGCGGTGGGGATTACGATTCCGATCGCGATGGGGGTCGGCCTCTACTATAAAAAAACGGGCAATCTCAAACTCGCATCAACTGTCGGGTTTCTTTTGTTAATGGCCGGTGTTGTAATCGGGCCGCGGCTGCAGACAACGGCTCTCGGGGACATGCTGACACTGGATGCGAAAACGCTTGCAGTGGCGCTTCCTGTCTATGCGTTTTTCGCCGCGGCGCTTCCGGTTTGGCTTTTGCTGGCTCCGCGTGACTATTTAAGCAGTTTTATGAAAATCGGGGTTTTTGCCGCTTTGATCGCAGGCGTCTTTTTCGTCAATCCCGCCATTAAATTTCCGGCCGTAACGGAGTTTATTCACGGCGGAGGGCCGGTGATCGCGGGTCCTGTCTGGCCGTTTATTTCAATAACGATTGCCTGCGGCGCCATTTCGGGCTTTCATGCATTTGTCGGTTCCGGCACAACGCCGAAAATGCTGGATAAATGGAGTGATATAAAGCCGGTTGCTTTCGGAGCGATGCTTGTGGAATGTCTCGTCGGAATTATGGCGCTCATTGCAGCTGCCGCTCTTGAGCCCGCCGACTATTTTGCTATTAACAGCACGCCTGAAATATTCCGCACCCTCGGGACGAATGTCGTCCATCTGCCTGAATTGAGTAAAGAAATCGGGCTCAGTCTGGAAGGAAGAACGGGCGGCGCTGTTACGCTTGCCGTCGGAATGACGTATATCTTTACGGAGATTCCGTTTTTCAGTCATTTGGCTTCATACTTTTTTCAATTCGTCATTATGTTTGAAGCGGTGTTTATTTTAACGGCGATTGATGCGGGAACCCGTGTCGCCCGGTATTTGATTCAAGAGTTTTTCGGAGAGGTCTATAAGCCGCTGAAAAAAACAGACTGGCTGCCGGGCTCGATTTTCTCAAGCGCGCTCGCCTGCCTGCTGTGGGGCTATCTTCTGTATTCGGGCGACATCAGCTCCATTTGGGCGCTGTTCGGCGTATCCAATCAGCTTATGGCGTCTGTCGGCTTAATTATCGGTGCGACCGTCGTATTAAAAATAGCGGATAAGCGGCGCTATATGCTGACATGCCTGATTCCTCTCGCTTATTTGTACGTGACCGTCAACTATGCGGGTTATTGGATGGTGCGGTATGTGTATTTGAACCCCGAAGCGGCGGGATACAACGTGCTGAATGGCGTTTTATCCATTATCATGCTCATTCTCGGGCTTGTGATTATCATTGCGGCTGTGAAAAAATGGGCGAATGTATGGCGTGATCCGAGTGCCAGACTGGAAGCTTCAATACCCGGATAAATCCGCGGCCGTCCGAACATTGCAGCATCATAAAAAAAGCAGAGAGCCGATCGGTCTCTCTGCTTTCATCTTATGACAAATCCGCCGCTTCCAAAAGGTAATCCGCCAAATGAACCGCGCGGACACGGCCTGTTAATCCTTCGCGTAAAATGCCGAGCTGCATTTGCAGAAGGCATCCGGGATTGGCTGTCACGATGACGGCCGCCTCCGTTTTTCCGGCGGCTTTCATCTTACTGTCTAATATTTTCATAGACATCTCTGACTCTGTTATATTATAAATTCCCGCCGACCCGCAGCAGCTGTCCGCCTTTTCCATTTCTCTGTACTCAGCCCCTTTAATGCTTTTCAAAAGCGTGCGCGGTTCCTCTGACGTATGCATCACATTGCGGAGATGGCAGGAGTCCTGATATGTGACGATATGAGGAGACTGCGCCCGCAGGTTTTTTTGATGGAACTTCAGATCAACCAGTACGGATGAAAAGTCTTTGAGCTTCCGGACGAATTGTTCGGCACGTTCCGCCCATCCAGGTTCATCTTTCAGTAAATGCGGATATTCCTGAAGAAAGGCGCCGCATCCGCCGGCATTTGTAATGATATAATCAGCGTCAAGCGCCTCAAAAGCCGCGATATTCCGCTTGGCCAGTTCTTTTCCCATCTCTTTTTCTCCGCTGTGCCCGTGAAGCGCGCCGCAGCACGCCTGGCCGTCCGGGACCGCGATTTCACACCCGGCCGCCTGTAAAAGCGCCGTTGTCGCATGATTTGTCGCTAAAAACATCGTATCCATTAAGCAGCCCGAGAAAAAAGCGGCCCGTTTTTGGACGGGACCCGCGGCAGGAAGAAAACGCGGCCTTTCCTTCATGTCTTTCCGTTTCGGGGCGGGCGGGAGCACTTGTTCCATTGTGCGCAGATGTTCAGGCAAAACGCTCAGCATACCGGTTTTTCTGACGGCGGTCTGCAGTCCCGATCTTTGGTATATTCCGAGAAGATTCACGGCTGTCTGCATGCGGTTTTGGTGAGGGAAAAGCCCGGTGAAGGCGGCTTTCCGCAAGAGACGCACGCCCGGCTTATGTTTTTTATTTTGATGAATGATATCCCTCGCTTCTTCAAGCAGCTGTCCGTAATTGACCCCTGCCGGACAAACGGGCTCGCATGCCCGGCATCCGAGACACAGCGAAAGTGAGCGCTCGACATCTTCATCCGGCTCGATCAGTCCGTCAGTGACGGCTTTCATCAGGGCGATCCGGCCGCGCGGCGAATGGGATTCTTGAAATCCCGATTCAATATAGGTCGGACAGGAAGGAAGGCAGAAGCCGCAGCGCATACAGTTCAGCAATTCACCTTCATCCATGCGGTTTTTGAATTCTGTTTGAATTTGTTGCTGCTCTTTAGCCGTTGTCATTTCATCACCACCACGCGTTTCCTTGATGAATTGGCGAATATTTTTCCCGGATTCAGCAGGTTTTGGGGATCAAGCGCTTGTTTGATCGCTTTCATGGCGGTGATGCCTTCTGTTTTCAGTTTCATTTCTAAATACGGCGCTTTTACGATGCCGACCCCGTGTTCACCCGTTATCGTCCCGCCCAGCTCAATCGCTTTTTCAAAAATGGCGGCAAAAGCTTTTTCGACACGTTCCATCTCCTCTGTATTTCGGATATCGGTGGTGCACGTCGGATGGAGGTTGCCGTCTCCGGCATGGCCGAATGTGCAGATGGACAGGCCGTATGTTTCTGCAATCTCGTTAATGGCTTTGACCATGCTGGCAATTTGTGATCTCGGCACGGTCGCATCTTCCAGAATCGTTGTCGGTTTCAGCCGGGCAAGGGCTGATAATGCGGACCGTCTGGCCTCTGTAAGCGCGAATGCCTCTTCCTCGGTTTCAGCCGTTTGGACGGATACGGCGGCTCCGTTTTTACAAATCGCTTCGATTTTTTCCATATCTCGTCTGACCGTGTCGATGTCACCGTCCTGTTCGATCAGCAGCACCGCTTTTGCGTCGGTCGGAAGCCCGATCTTGGCGTAATCTTCAATGACCTGCAGTGTCGGCTGATCCAGAAATTCGAGTGTCGCCGGAATGATTTTTTCAGCGATGATGGCAGAAACCGATTCCGCAGCCGCTTCAATATGTTCATAGAGTGCAAGCAGCGTTTTTTTCGTTTCCGGCTTCGGAACCAGCTTTAAAGTCGCTTCCGTCACAACGCCGAGCGTCCCTTCTGATCCGACGAAAAGCCGGGTCAGATCATAACCGGCGACATCCTTTGTCAGCTTTCCTCCTGTGCGGATGATATCGCCTGAAGCCAAGACGGCTTCAAGGCCGAGGACATAATCCCGGGTGACGCCGTACTTCAAACCGCGCAGCCCGCCGGAATTTTCATTAATATTCCCGCCGATTGTCGATATTTTCATGCTGCTCGGATCAGGCGGATAAAATAAACCTTTTTGTTCAACCGCACGGATCATATCTTGCGTAATCACGCCCGGCTGGACGGTTGCCGTCAAATTTTCTTCATCGATTTCTAAAATGCGGTTCATATGTTTGAATAAAAGCACAAGCCCGCCTTCAGACGGACATGTGCCGCCGCATAAGTTTGTGCCTGAACCCCTCGGCACGATCGGAATGTCATGCCTGCTGCAAATCGTTAATATACGGGACACGTCATCCGCGCTGCGGGGGGCGATTACCGCATCCGGCATGGCTTGCAGCTGAGGAGCCGCATCATAAGAATACACCAGACGGCCCGCCGCCGAATCATCATAATTCTCCTTCCCGACCGTCCGGATGAACGCTTCTTTTGCCTCTCGTGAAATCATGTTCTCCCAACCTCCCTGATAAGAAAAGCGTTTTCATTTAATTGTAAAGAAAAACGATTCCGCACACTATGGAGAAACATATGAAAAATGATGATATGATTACGTGCTTTTTGTATGTTGATCTAAAAAGCGCAACGCCAAATAAAAAGCCGTTATGTCTTCAGGGCGGTCCAGCTTCATATTTGTCAGTGATTCCAGTTTGGAAAGACGGTAGCGCAATGTGTTGATATGAATATGCATGTCGTTGGCGGTGCGCTTTAACGATAATTGCCGGTCGAAAAAGGCGCGCAGCGTATCCAGAAGTTCTTCCCGGCCGAGTACATGCTCGAGAACCCGCCGTGAAAATTCCGACCTCGTGCGGGGGGTGATATCGGCAAGACACATATCCAGTTTTAAATCTTCTTCAAAGACGGCCTGCTTGTCACCGATTCCGGCTGAAAGTGCTTTATCTGCCTGTTCGTATGATTCCGTGAGGCGCTCTCCCGGAACGATCCGTCCGATGCCGGCGGTGACAGGCAGCCCAAAAACGGCGCCGATCTTTTTAATGAGCTGTGTTTTGGAAGCCGAATTTGCTTCATGATTAATGAGAATTCGTTCATTTCCCCAGCGGACAAACAGGTCTTCAGGGCATTCGTACTGCCAGAGCCGCCCGAGCTCCTCCGCTTTATATTGCTCATAACGGCCTTGAATGAGTATGATCCGGCGGTATGCGTGAAGGTCTGCGCCGATGAGCTTTGCTTTTTCTAAAAAGCCCGGAGACCATTCTTTCAGCTGCAGCCAATCAACCATAAAGGATTCAAGCATTCTCGCACGCCACTGCGCTTCTTCCATATGGCGCGTTTCTTTAATAAACAGCTCCGTCATTTTTCTGAGCAATTCTCCGAAAGGCAGGATATCGTCAGGGTCTCCTGTCAGGCCGAATACTCCGATCACTTCATGGCCTGAAAAAACGGGGAGGTTCAGTCCTGCTTTTACGCCCTCGAGCCGTTTTTCATCTTCTTTCGTAATGATGACATTCCGTTTTTCGCGCGCGCAGATCAGTGCGCCTTCATGAAACCATCCGGCGCGCGCCTCGTTAGTGCCCGCGATGATCATGCCTTTTGTATCGGCAATAATCACTTCGCGGCTGTACATATGTTTGACTTCGGCAATCAATTTCTTTGCCAGTTCCGGCTGTAACTGCATGGCGATCCCCCTCGCCATTATTATACAAAAAAAACCGGGTGTCCCATCACCCGGTTCATGCTTATTGCGCAGGTTTTAACCCGCCTTCAAGTGTTTTGAGCATTTCATTTTTTTCTGAGTCCGACGCATGCTGCCAAAGAACTTCGAATAAGACGCCTAGGCCCGGAAGCATTTTTTCTTCACCGCTTTGGATGGCGTCAACGATCGTATGCTCCAGCTGATCCTGGTTATTGCCGGTTACATTGGCAATAACGGCATTGCGTAAATTAAGATCCATTACAACCGCTCCTTTTTCTGAATGTGATACGCATATTCTTACCGCGCACGCGGTTTATTATGTGCTGTTCTTAAGATATAATAACAACATGCATGAAAAAAGGAGAGCACAGACATAAAGTGAAACGAATCGACTCTGCAAAAAACCAAAAAGTGAAGGACTGGAAAAAACTTCACACAAAAAAAGAGAGACTTAAAACGTATACATTTCTGATAGAAGGAGAGCATCTGGCAGAAGAAGCGCTCAAATCAAAGGGAACGGTAAAAGAAATTCTCGTAAACGATGAGAGCGCCATCCCGGCCGATCTGGACATGAGCATTCCGTGCTACGTGCTGAGCGAAGACGCGTTTTCAGCCGTGACGGAAACAGAAACGCCGCAGCGGATCGCCGCGGTCTGCCATATGCCGGATAGGCAGCCTGATCAGCTGAAGCGGCTGCTTCTGATTGATGCCGTGCAGGATCCGGGGAATTTAGGAACAATGATCAGAACGGCAGATGCGGCGGGAATCGACGCCGTTGTCCTTGGTGAGGGAACAGCAGACCCGTACAATGGAAAAACGCTGCGTTCAGCACAAGGATCTCATTTTCATATTCCCATTTTGAAACGTCCGCTTGATGAGTTCACCGCTGAGCTGAAATCACAAGGCGTCACGATCTACGGCACGGCGCTTGAAAACGGTGCGGCTTATCAAAGCGTGAAGCCTGAAGAATCGTTCGCGTTGATCGTCGGGAACGAGGGGGCGGGAGTGGACGCCGGCCTTCTGCAAAAAACCGATCTCAACCTGTACGTTCCGCTGTATGGACAGGCGGAATCGCTGAATGTAGCGGTAGCGGCCGCCATCCTCGTTTATCATCTCAGAGGATAGGTTGCGAAAAGCCTTGGATTTCACTATAATAGATAGCAATAATGTAAAAACCGTGACAGAGGACGTCAATTTTTGCACACACTGCCTTCCAGGGAGAAAATGCCGCTGACTGAAAGCATTTTTATCGCAGCACAAAAATTGATTTTCACCTCTCGAGTTGTCACCGGGACCGCGCCAAACGCGCGTAAAGGTGAACCGGAACGATCGTTTCCGTTATGTCAATGAAGCTGTCGGCAGATGAAGTCTGCCTTAAAAAGGGTGGTACCGCGGCCACAACTCGTCCCTTCTCTCAAGGGGCGGGTTTTTTTGTTTTCTGAAAAAGGCATAGAACGGTTTGGTTTACATAAAAGGAGGATGCATGATGGAAGAGAAGCTTAAACAGCTCGAACTGGAAGCTGCAGAAAAAGTAGAAGCGGCGGGTTCATTAAAAGAAGTTAACGACATTCGGGTGCAATATCTCGGAAAAAAAGGGCCGATTACAGAAGTTCTCCGCGGCATGGGCAAACTGTCCGCCGAAGAGCGCCCGAAAATGGGAGCGCTCGCCAATGAAGTGAGAGAGCGCATTGCAGCAGCCATTACGGCGAAAAATGAACAGCTTGAACAAGAAGAAATGAATAAAAAACTCAGCAGCCAGACGATTGACGTCACGTTGCCGGGCAGTCAGGTAAACATCGGCGGGCGCCATCCGCTGACGGTCGTTATTGAAGAAATTGAAGATTTATTTATCGGCATGGGATATACCGTCGAAGAAGGCCCTGAAGTGGAAACGGATTATTACAACTTTGAGGCGCTGAACCTGCCGAAGGAACATCCGGCCCGCGACATGCAGGACAGCTTTTACATTACAGAAGAAATGCTGATGAGAACGCAGACGTCACCGGTGCAGACGCGCACGATGGAAAAGCATAAAGGAAAAGGCCCCGTCAAAATCATTTGTCCCGGTAAAGTGTATCGCCGCGACAACGATGACGCGACACATTCCCATCAGTTCATGCAGATCGAGG
Source organism: Bacillus sp. Pc3 (assembly GCF_000815145.1). Lineage (NCBI taxonomy): Bacteria > Bacillati > Bacillota > Bacilli > Caryophanales > Bacillaceae > Bacillus > Bacillus sp. Pc3. The sequence continues at coordinate 3,284,881 of NZ_CP010406.1, forward strand.
GTCTCGTCGTCGACCGCAAAATCAGCATGAGCGACCTGAAAGGCACGCTTGAATTGGTCGCCAAAAAAATGTTCGGCCAAGATCGTGAAATCAGGCTCCGTCCGAGCTTTTTCCCATTCACAGAGCCTTCTGTCGAGGTGGATGTGACCTGCTTTAAGTGCGGCGGACAAGGCTGCTCCGTCTGCAAAAAAACAGGCTGGATCGAAATTCTCGGCGCCGGCATGGTTCACCCGAACGTGCTGAAGATGGCTGGATTCAATCCTGAGGAATACCAGGGTTTTGCTTTCGGAATGGGTGTTGAACGTATCGCGATGCTGAAATACGGCATTGAAGATATCCGCCATTTCTATACCAATGATGTCAGATTCATTTCGCAGTTTAAACAGGCGTAAGAGGAGGATACACATGTTTGTTTCTTATAAATGGTTAGAAGATTACGTTGACTTGCAGGGAATCGACCCGGCCGTGCTTGCAGAAAAAATTACGAGAGCCGGTATTGAAGTTGAGGGTATCGAGTATAAAGGGGAGGGCGTAAAAGGCGTTGTCATCGGACACGTGCTTGAGCGCGAACAGCACCCGAATGCCGATAAACTCAACAAATGCCTTGTTGATATCGGTGCGGAGGAACCCGTGCAGATTATCTGCGGCGCCCCGAATGTTGATAAAGGACAGAAGGTTGCCGTTGCAACGGTCGGAGCCGTGCTTCCCGGCAATTTCAAAATTAAAAAAGCCAAGCTGCGCGGCGAAGCGTCTCACGGCATGATCTGTTCCCTTCAGGAGCTCGGCATTGAAAGCAAGCTCGTGGCGAAAGAATATGCGGAAGGCATTTTCGTTTTTCCGAATGATGCTGAAACGGGAGCTGACGCAATGGCGGCCCTTCAGCTTGATGATGCGATTTTAGAATTGGGCTTAACGCCGAACCGCGCCGACGCGATGAACATGCTTGGCGTGGCTTATGAAGTTGCGGCTATCCTCGGCGCAGAGGTAAAGCTTCCGGAGGCTTCATATGAAAAAGCGGCAGAAAAAGCGGCGGATGCTGTTTCCGTTAAGGTTGAAGATACGCAGGCCAATCCGCATTATGCCGCAAAAATCATTAAAAACGTCAAAATCGGCCCGTCACCGCTATGGATGCAGACGAAGCTGATGAATGCAGGCATCCGCCCGCATAACAACGTCGTGGACATTACAAACTTCGTCCTCCTTGAGTACGGACAGCCGCTTCACGCTTTCGATTACGACCGGTTCGGTTCAAAAGAAGTCGTCGTAAGAAAAGCGGCGGAAAACGAAACCATCGTGACGCTGGATGAACAAGAGCGCAAGCTGTCAAGCAGCCATTTGGTCATCACAAACGGAAAAAAAGCGCAAGCCGTTGCGGGAGTCATGGGCGGAGCAGAGTCTGAAGTCCGTGAAGACACCACTGCGATTTTACTGGAGGCCGCTTATTTCGACGGACAGACCGTCCGCAAAGCGTCGAGAGACCTCGGATTGAGAAGCGAAGCGAGCGCCAGATATGAAAAAGGCATTGATCCGGCCCGCGTTTTGCTGGCGGCTGAACGGGCCTGCAGTCTCATTCAGGCATATGCCGGCGGAGAAGTGCTCTCAGGCACGGTTGAAGAAAACCATTTGAAAATCGAAGCAAACAATATTCACGTGTCTGTTGAAAAAGTGAACGCCGTGCTCGGCATGACAATCGCTAAAGAAGAAATCATCAGCATTTACAAGCGCCTCGGGTTTGCAGTCGGTGAAGCTGAAGACGTTCTCGTCGTAACAGTGCCGTCGCGCCGCGGAGATATTAGAATAGAAGAAGACCTGATTGAAGAAGCGGCGAGATTGTACGGGTATGACAATATCCCGTCCACGCTTCCGGAAACGGCCGGCACGACAGGCGGCTTGACACCGTATCAGGCAAAACGCCGGAAAGTGAGACGTTTCCTTGAAGGAGCGGGTCTTTCACAAGCGACCACTTATTCATTAACGAATGATAAAAAAGCGGCCGCTTTTGCGATCGAAAAATCATTCAACACGATGCTTGCTCTGCCGATGAGCGAAGAAAGAAGCATTCTCAGACACAGCCTCGTGCCGAATCTTCTTGAAGCCGTTTCATACAATCTGGCCAGACAGACTGATTCCGTTGCTTTATATGAAACGGGTTCTGTATTTCTGACGAAAGAAGAAAACACAAAACCGGTTGAAAAAGAACGGGTTGCCGGAGCTGTAACCGGATTGTGGCGCAAAAATTTATGGCAGGGTGAGAAAAAGCCGGTTGATTTCTTCGTCGCCAAAGGAATCGTTGAAGGCCTGCTGCATCAATTGAATGTGTCAGACCGGGTTGAATTTGTCCAGTCAGAACGCAAAAACATGCATCCCGGCCGGACGGCAAACATTCTGTTGAACGGTTCGCTTGCCGGATTTATCGGCCAGGTGCATCCGGCAATGGAAAAAGAGCTGGATATCAAAGAAACGTATGTGTTCGAGCTTGATCTGCACGCGCTTCTGACCGAGGAAACAGAACCTGTCGTGTATACGCCGATTCCGAAGTACCCGTCTGTCACGCGCGACATTGCGCTTGTGGCAGATAAAACCGTTACAAGCGGACAGCTCGAAGCCGTGATCAAAGAAGCCGGCGGTGCGCTGCTGAAAGAAGTCACCGTATTTGATGTGTACGAAGGTGAGCATATGGAAGAAGGCAAAAAATCCGTCGCCTTCTCGCTCCAATATGTTAACCCTGAACAAACATTGACAGAAGAAGAAGTGACAAAAGTACATGAAAACGTGCTGAAAGCGCTGGAAGAAACGTATCAGGCCGTATTAAGAGGATAAAGAAAAAGCTTGCAGATCACTCTGCAAGCTTTTTTATTATGACCGCTTCCGTTCAACAAGGCGTTTCGCTTTTTGCGTATTGGCAAAATGAAGTTTGGTGAACGTTCTGAGCGCACCTTCTCCCTTATTGATGATCAGCTTGGCGGCAGCTTCATCGACATGCGGCCCCGCGCCTTTCGGAATCGTCATCCCAGCGTCTCGGGAAAGCTTATCCATTTCAATTAAGAAAGAATATCGCGCAATGATAGAGGCTGCGGCGACGGAAAGATGTATGCTTTCCGCTTTCGTGCTGAAAAACGTTTTTTCTTTTACGATATCCCGTCCGGAAAGATGCTTAAAATAGATGCCGGGGTCTGCGAATTGGTCAATCAGAATCGCTTCCGGTTTAACGCCGTTCATTTTTTTCAGCAGATTGGAAATCGCCTGATTATGAAGGAGCGCCTTCATTTTTCCTTGGCTCATGCCTTTTTCCTGCATCTGATTGTATTTTTCGTTTTTTAACACAAGCAGGCTGTAAGGGATGGTTTTAATTAACAGTTTGGCGATTTCAATAATCTGCGGATCTTTTAAATCCTTCGAATCCTTCACACCGAGTTCTTTCATTAAAGAGAGCTTTGATTTGTCTGCGTAGGCGCAGGCAACCGTTATCGGCCCGAAGTAATCGCCTGTTCCGACTTCATCAGAGCCGATCACTGACATGGAGGCAATGCCCGCCGGGGGAGCGTAAAGCGGGTCGGCCGCTTTTTTGACGGTTTTCTTTGATTTCGGCGCCTCAGCCGTTCCCCAGCGGGCCGCTTCTGTGCCGGCGTTTTTTCCTTGAAAGAGAACCTTGCCCGAGCGGTAGGCTGTAATGGTACAGCCCGGAGGCTTGGCCTGGAAGACGGCGCCCTGCGGAACGGAGGGAGTAAGGGAGCCGGCATAGGATTGTTTCATTTGTTCCATAGCGGAAGCGGATACTTTTATAACAGAATGGGACACGATATAATCTCCTTTTTTGGCACTTTTCACTGTATATACCAGTGTATCATAACAGCCCGAGGCTCGTCTTTCCATTCAAACGATAATCGTGGTATGATAGGAACTAGGATTCTCGCGGAATGGAGGAGAAACGTTGTCTGACGGCAAAAAAACCAAAACGACAGTAAACATTTACGGCCAGCACTTCACCATTATCGGGGAAGAAAGCAAAGCGCATATGCGCCATGTGGCCGGAGTGGTTGATGATAAAATGAGAGAAATCAACGAGAAAAATCCATATCTTGATATAAATAAGCTCGCTGTATTGACTGCGGTCAATGTCGTGCATGATTATATGAAACTGCAAGAAAAATATGAAATACTGGAGCGGCAGCTTAAAGAAAAGGAATGAACACCATATGATAGATATCATCATCTTAGTTTTGCTCTTAATGGGCACATTGCTTGGATTAAAAAGAGGATTTATCCTCCAATTTATATATTTAACGAGTTTCATCCTCTCGATTGCGTTTGCGGCGCTTTTTTACAAAAATCTGGCCCCGCATCTGAGCTTTATACCCGCGCCTGATTTTTCCGGCGGGCAGGCGGCTCTGTCTTTTATTAAAGGAAACGTAGAGACGGCTTATTACAACGCGATCGCGTTTGTCATTTTGTTTATCATCGCAAAGATTCTGCTCCGGATTATCGGAGCGGCGCTTAATATCATCGCCGGCATTCCGGTCATTAAACAGATCAACAAACTGCTGGGCGGGGTGCTTGGGTTTCTGGAAGTCTATTTATTTGCGTTTATCCTGTTATACGTCGCATCCGTACTGCCGGTAAGCGCGCTTCAGGATATGCTCGCACAATCGACGCTTGCAAATATCATCACACATCATACGCCGTATCTGTCAGGACTCCTGCAAGAACTGTGGGCCCAGTACGGGGCATAAAAAACTTCTCTTGACCGGAGAAGTTTTTTTCAAGCTCTGCGTCAGTTGTGCCGGAGGAGAAAAATTTGTATGATGAAAAGCAGGAAACGACTGGGGGTTAAGAGTATGCATAAAAAAGATATCATCAGGCTGCTTGAAACGATTGCGGTCTATATGGAACTGAAAGGGGACAACCCGTTTAAAATATCAGCCTTCCGAAAAGCGGCAGCGGCGCTTGAGCAGGATGACCGCAGCCTGTCGGAAATCGACGACATGATGTCTTTATCCGGAATCGGAAAAGGCACCTACGGCGTCATTCGTGAATATATGCAGGAAGGTGTGTCCGGCACGCTTCTCCAATTGCAGAAAGAAGTTCCGGAAGGCTTGGTTCCTCTTTTGAAGCTTCCGGGCCTCGGCGGCAAAAAAATCGCCAAGCTGTATCAGGAACTGGGCGTTCATGACGCGGAATCGTTGAAAGAAGCATGCGAGCAGCAAAAAGTACAGGGGCTCGCCGGTTTCGGCAAAAAAACGGAGGAGAAAATCCTCCAGGCTCTCGGAGAAGCCGGAAAACAGCCGGAACGGTTTCCGATCGGCTATGCGCTCAGCATTGCTTCAGTAATTGAAGAACATTTGGCCCGGCTGACGGATATTCAGAAATATTCCCGGGCCGGCAGTCTCAGAAGAGCGCGGGAGACTGTAAAAGATCTGGATTACATTATCGCTACAGATCATCCGGAGGCTGTCAGAGAACAGCTTCTTTCTCTCCCGAACGTAAAAGACGTGATAGCGAGCGGGGATACAAAAGTATCAGTCATCCTGACCTTTGAATATGAGACGAGTGTGGATTTCCGGCTTGTGACAGAGGAACAGTTTGCCACCACACTCCATCATTTTACCGGTTCTAAAGATCACAACATTAAAATGCGCCAGCTTGCGAAAGAGCGCGGTGAACGGATCAGTGAATACGGAGTAGAAACCATAGAAACGGGAGACGTCAAAACATTCCCGAGCGAAGCAGCGTTTTACGCCCACTTCGGTCTGCCGTTTATTCCTCCTGAGCTCAGAGAAAGCGGTCAGGAGGTCGACACGTACCGGGAAGAAACGGATCTTGTGGAGCATAAAGCGATAAAAGGCGATCTCCACATGCACTCAGCCTGGAGTGACGGCGCTTTTTCCATCAGAGAAATGGCAGAAGCGTGTATGGCAAAAGGCTATCAGTACATGGCGATCACCGACCATTCCCAATATTTAAAGGTAGCCAACGGTTTAACAGCCGAACGGCTCAAAAAACAGGCGGAAGAAATTGACGCGTTAAATGCTGAATTTGAAAATTTTCATATTTTTAAAGGCGTAGAAATGGACATTCTCCCCGACGGTTCACTTGATTATGATGACAGTGTTCTGTCGGAAATGGATCTTGTCATCGCATCTATTCATTCAAGCTTCAGCCAGCCGGAGCATGTCATTATGAAACGGCTTGAACAGGCGCTGACGAATAAGCACGTGGACATTATCGCCCACCCGACGGGACGCCTGATCGGCAGACGGGCCGGCTATGAAGTCGACATCGACATGCTGATTGAACTCGCCGCCAAAACAAATACGGCGCTTGAACTGAATGCAAACCCCGCGCGCCTTGATTTACGGACTGAGCATCTGATCAAAGCAAATGAAAAAGGTGTGACTTTGGTCATTAATACCGATGCCCATAATATCGAGATGCTCGATGATATGAAAACGGGCGTGACCGCTGCGCGCAAAGGGTGGACGGAGACAAAACATGTGTTAAACGCCCGGCCGCTACACGAGGTCAAAGCATTTCTGACGCGCAATGATTAAGTAAGGAGGATCACAAAACCGTGCAGCAAAAAGTGTTATCATCACTTGAATTTCATAAAGTAAAAGAACAGATTACCGCACATGCCGCCTCATCGCTCGGCCGGGAGAAGCTTCTGCAGCTGAAACCTTTGACGGATCTCTCAGACATCCAAAAACAGCTGGATGAAGTCGAAGAAGCATCCGCGGTCATGCGCTTGAGAGGCCATGCTCCGTTCGGCGGTCTGACCGACATAAGATCCGCTTTACGGCGGGCGGAAATCGGCAGTGTGCTGACGCCGGCGGAATTCACCGAATTGTCCGGGCTGCTGTATGCCGTTAAACAAATGAAGCATTTTATCAGCCAAATGACAGAAGACGGCGTCGGCATTCCGCTGATACAGGCCCATGCAGAAGAACTGATTACATTGGGCGATTTGGAAAGGGAGATTAACTCCTGCATTGATGACCATGGTGAAGTGCTTGATCATGCGTCTCCCGCTTTAAGGGGAATCCGCACGCAGCTCAGGACACTTGAATCAAGAGTCAGAGACCGGCTTGAATCGATGCTGCGTTCATCTTCCGCTTCTAAAATGCTGTCTGACACCATCGTTACGATTCGGAATGACCGCTTTGTCATCCCGGTCAAACAGGAATACAGATCAAGCTACGGCGGAATTGTCCACGATACATCTTCATCCGGTGCGACACTGTTTATTGAACCGCAGGCGATCGTAGATATGAACAACTCGCTTCAGCAGGCGAAAGTAAAAGAAAAACAGGAAATCGAACGGATTCTCCGGATGCTGACGGAGCATACGGCTGAACACACACAAGAAATCGCTCAAAATGTGGAAGTGCTGCAGACACTGGATTTCATTTTCGCCAAAGCGAGATACGCAAAAGCGATGAAGGCGACAAAACCACTCATGAACGGAGACGGTTTTATCCGGCTGAAAAAAGCGCGCCATCCGCTGCTGCCCCAAGATCAAGTCGTGGCCAACGATATTGAACTGGGCGGAGATTATTCAACGATCGTCATCACGGGACCGAATACGGGCGGTAAAACCGTTACGTTAAAAACACTCGGGCTGCTGACGATAATGGCGCAGGCAGGATTGCACATACCGGCTGATGAGGGATCGGAAGCAGCAGTATTTGACAATGTGTTTGCCGATATCGGCGATGAACAGTCGATCGAACAAAGTCTGAGTACGTTCTCATCCCACATGGTCAATATCGTCAATATTTTAAAAGACGTGTCTGAAAACAGTCTTGTGCTGTTTGATGAACTCGGTGCCGGAACAGATCCGCAGGAAGGAGCGGCGCTTGCCATGAGCATCCTTGACGAAGTTCACCGGACAAACGCCAGAGTGCTTGCGACAACCCATTATCCGGAACTGAAAGCATACGGATATAACAGACAAGGCGTCATGAATGCCAGCGTTGAATTTGACATTGAAACGCTTTCGCCTACCTATAAGCTTCTGATCGGAGTGCCGGGCCGAAGCAACGCATTTGAAATCTCAAGACGCCTTGGGCTTCCGGAGCATATCATCGGCCAGGCGAAGTCAGAAATGACCGCCGAACATAACGAAGTCGATCTGATGATCGCATCGCTTGAAAAAAGCAAAAAAAGAGCGGATGAAGAGCTTTCTGAAACCGAATCAATCAGAAAAGAAGCAGAAAAACTGCACAAAGAGCTTCAGCAGCAAATCATTGAGCTGAACGCCCAAAAAGATAAAATGATGGAAGAAGCAGAACAGAAAGCTGCGGAAAAACTGGAAGCCGCCGCAAAAGAAGCCGAACAGATCATCCGCGAACTCCGGTCCATCAAGCAAGAACACAGATCCTTTAAGGAACACGAGCTGATTGACGCCAAAAAACGTCTCGGAGACGCGATGCCGGCTTTTGAAAAATCAAAGCAGCCGGAAAGAAAAACAGAGAAAAAACGCGAGCTGAAGCCGGGCGACGAAGTAAAGGTGCTCACATTCGGACAAAAAGGGGCGCTGCTTGAGAAAACCGGCGAGAAAGAATGGAACGTCCAAATCGGCATCCTCAAAATGAAGGTGAAGGAAAAAGATCTTGAGTTTCTCAAATCGGCTCCTGAACCGAAAAAAGAAAAAGCAATCACCGCCGTAAAAGGGAAGGATTATCACGTATCCCTTGAACTTGACCTCAGGGGAGAGCGTTACGAAAACGCCCTCAGCCGCGTCGAAAAATATTTAGATGACGCGGTGCTTGCCGGCTATCCGAGAGTGTCCATCATTCACGGAAAAGGCACGGGCGCCCTCCGAAAAGGGGTGCAGGATCTTCTGAAAAACCACCGCAGCGTGAAAAGCTCGCGGTTCGGGGAAGCGGGAGAAGGAGGATCAGGCGTAACGATTGTCGAACTAAAATAAAAAGGGAGTAAACGTCATGAATGCTTTTTGGGAAAATGAGCTTGTTGAAATCGCGGCTTATTACAGTGTAGCCGTCTTGTGTCTCGTCATTTTTCTGACCGTGTTTGAATTGGTGACATCCTATAAAAACTGGGTGGAAATCCAAAAAGGCAATCTTGCGGTGGCAATGGCGACCGGAGGGAAAATTCTCGGTATCGCAAATGTCTTTCAGCACAGCATCGCCCAGCATAATTCGCTTTTGCAAATGATCGGCTGGGGCGTATACGGATTTATTATGCTTTTAATCAGCTATTTTATCTTTGAATTTCTGACGCCCCGGTTTAAAATTGATAAAGAAATTGAAAAAGATAACAGAGCTGTCGGCTTTATTTCATTTGTCATCTCAGTCGGCCTGTCATTTGTGGTGGCCGCCGGGATTTAAGGGGACGGGGAAAAATGGAGAAGCTTGCGAAAGTGCTGCTGTCGGCAGCGGGAATTTTTCTGTTCATCGGACTTATTTATCTGGTCATGACATCTTAATACTGAAAAAAGGCTGCCGAACTAAAATCGGCGGCCTTTTTTATTGAGAATACCAGTTTATGCAGGCCGTATCAGAGCAAATGACGGCTTCCCAACTCATGGCGCGGATGACAGACGGCATGTCTTGATCTTCCATAAGAAAAAGTGTCGTAAAAGAATCATATAGGCTCATAAAAGCGGCGCGCCGTTTTTCGTCGGCAATGATCATGTCAGCCCGCAGCAGTCCGCATACATCCGAAGCTGCCGTTTGATTGAGTGAAAATATGCCTTTCTCTTCGACCGGCTCATAATAAGTGCAGCGCTTTATGCCTTTTGAACGGAACACATCCAAAAGTCCCGGAATTAAAAATGGTGAAGTGACATCGTCGCTTGGCAAGTACAGATCGGGATGAAGCCGATTAAACAGCCTGGCGGATTCAGGATGTTCATATTCATCCCGAAGTGCCGTGGCAGCAGTCATAAGCGCAAGCGCCGTCTCTTTTTCAGAGCGCAATCCGCAAACGGTCGTGACGGATTGCCAGGAAACGGGTCTGCCCATCGCGATGATCTCCTCATCACTCGGATAAATATGTTCATAAGGCCGTGTGCGCTTTTGCTCTTCCCACCCATCAGGCTTCCGGACAAAGGGATGAAGCAAAAAGGCGGCCGACGTAAACGGCTTCGGCAGCTGGCGCAGGATAGGAACTCCCTCTTCAAAATGCAGCGTTTCCAGCAAGCTCAACACCTCCTGAAACTCGAAATTTCACATGAAACGCTTTCCAATTCCAATCACCCTTCTGCTATAATAATAACGTATAGGAAAACAGAAGGGAGAGGTATTATGCAGTCTGAAAAGCCATGGCTTTCTCAATATCCCGAAGAGATTCCGCATGAGCTTGAATTTACCGATCAAACCCTGCCATCCAATCTGACAAACTCCGCAGCTCAATTCCCGAACCATACCGCCATTTATTTTCTCGGAAAAAAACTCACATTCCAGGACGTTCTCACAGATTCGTTAAAGCTAGCCGCTTTTTTACGCAAAACAGGCCTGAAAAAGGGTGACAGAGCCGCCATTATGCTGCCCAATTGTCCGCAGTCGGTCATCGCTTTTTACGGTGTATTGTTTGCCGGCGGCATTGTCGTTCAGACCAATCCTCTCTACACGGAACACGAGCTTGAGTATCAGCTGAAAGACAGTGCGCCGCGCGTGATCATCACCCTTGATATGCTGTTTCCGAAGGTGATAAAAATGAAAACGTTATCACTCGTCGAACGCATTATTACAACGAGTATAAAAGATTTTTTGCCGTTTCCGAAAAATATGCTGTATACGCTCACGCAAAAACAACAGGTGCATATTGATTATGACGGCTGCGAACAAATTCACAAATTAGCGGATATTTTAAAAAACGAAAGAGCGGAGGAGGCAGAGTCATTTGATATTGACCCTGCGCATGACATCGCCGTGCTTCAATACACGGGCGGAACAACCGGCTATCCGAAAGGCGTCATGCTCACACACCGGAACATTCAGGCCAATACAGAAATGTGCGCCGCCTGGATGTACAAAATGAAAAAGGGAGCCGAAAAGGTGCTCGGCATCGTGCCTTTTTTTCATGTGTACGGATTGACCGCCGTGCTCAATTTTTCCATTATGCAGGGATGTGAAATGATCCTTCTTCCTAAATTTAATCCTTTGGATACCCTGAAAACAATCGACAGGCTGAAGCCGACGGTTTTTCCCGGGGCGCCGACGATTTACATTGGGCTGTTGCATCACCCGGAGCTGAATAAGTATGATTTGTCCTCCATTGAAAGCTGTCCGAGCGGTTCAGCGGCGCTGCCGGTTGAGGTCAAACAGAAATTTGAAAAAGTGACCGGAGGAAAGCTTGTGGAAGGCTACGGATTATCCGAAGCATCACCGGTTACCCATTCAAACTTCATTTGGGGAAAAAATAAACCAGGCAGCATCGGCTGTCCCTGGCCCAATACCGACGCCGGAATCTATTCAGAAGAAAAAGGCGGGCTTGCGGGGCCGTATGAACACGGCGAGCTGATCGTAAAAGGCCCTCAGGTCATGAAAGGATACTGGAATAAGCAGGAGGAGACGGCGCGTGTCATCAGAGACGGCTGGCTGTTTACCGGAGATATGGGATATATGGATGAGGAAGGATTTTTCTACATCGCCGACAGGAAAAAAGACATCATCATTGCCGGCGGATACAACATTTACCCCCGGGAGGTGGAGGAGGCGCTTTATGAGCATGAAGCCGTTCAGGAAATCGTCGTAGCGGGCGTCCCTGATTCCTACAGAGGGGAAACGGTGAAAGCATTTATCGTTTTGAAAAAAGGCGCCGAGGCAGATGCCGATGAGCTTGATGCGTTTGCAAGAGAGCGGCTTGCGCCGTATAAAGTCCCGAAGCTTTACGAATTCAGAAAAGAGCTTCCGAAAACGGCCGTCGGAAAAATATTAAGAAGGCGTTTAGTCGAAGAGGAAGATGCTTCCCGTGAAAACAAGGTGCCTTAAAAGAAAAACTTGACAAAATCCGGATTCCTTTTTATCATGAAGTTATGAATGAATAGTCATTCATTTATCGAAGGAAGGAACGATGACATTGAACCAAAAACGGCCAAAGTATATGCAGATTATTGATGCAGCAGTAGAAGTCATAGCGGAAAACGGCTATCACCAATCACAGGTGTCCAAAATCGCCAAGCAGGCCGGCGTTGCGGACGGCACCATCTATTTATATTTCAAAAACAAAGAGGATATACTCATTTCTCTTTTTAAAGAAAAGATGGGCCAGTTCATTGAACGCATGGAAGAAGAAGTGAAAGAAAAAACGACGGCAAAAGAAAAACTCGCCCTCGTTATTAAGCAGCATTTCACACTGCTCGGCAACGACCGCCACCTCGCGATTGTGACCCAGCTTGAGCTCAGACAGTCAAATATCAAGCTGCGCCTGAAAATCAATGATGTTTTAAAAGGTTATTTAAACATGCTGGACACCATTTTGACCGAAGGAATCAAGTCGGGGGAATGGAAAGACAATCTCGACGTCCGCCTCGCCCGGCAGATGATATTCGGGACGATAGATGAAACAGTGACAACATGGGTGATGAACGATCAGAAATATGATCTTCCGGATTTGTCAGACAAGGTATTGGAGCTGTTGGTGTCAGGAATTCATCAAAACTAAAGGGGGTTGACGGATGAACAGCCTTTCGATGGCGGTAGAACAATCTGTTGCGGTGATCACCATTAATCATCAGCCGGCCAACGCGCTGTCCGGTGCGGTTTTAGATGAGTTATCCGGTCTGTTCGACCGGTGTGAAACAGATGACAGCGTCAGAAGCATCATCATTCGCGGTGAGGGGAAATTTTTCTCGGCGGGCGCCGATATAAAGGAATTTACGTCGCTTGAAAATCTTGAGCAATCTTCTGCCATGGCGGATAAAGGCCAGCAGCTGATGGAAAGAATTGAAGGGTTTCCGAAGCCCGTGATCGCAGCGATTCACGGTGCTGCGCTCGGAGGCGGTCTTGAGCTAGCCATGGCCTGCCATATCAGAATCGCTACATTAGATGCAAAGCTCGGCCTGCCCGAGCTGAATCTCGGCATTATTCCGGGCTTTGCCGGGACGCAGCGGCTTCCCCGGTACGTCGGTACGGCGAAAGCGCTTGAAATGATCGGCACTTCAGAACCTGTGACCGGAGAAGAAGCGCTCAGCCTCGGGCTTGTCACGATAGGCGCCGAACATGAGGAAGAGCTGCTGAAAAAGGCGAAAACGCTCGCGGGCAAGTTTGCGGAAAAAAGCCCGCAGTCGATGGCTTATCTGCTTGAGCTCCTTTATTCAAACAAGATCTATTCTTATGACGGCGGCTTAAAGCTTGAAGCAAAGCGTTTTGGGGAAGCATTTGCATCAGATGACGCAAAAGAAGGCATTCAGGCATTTCTCGAAAAAAGAAAGCCTCAATTCGGTGGGCGAAGATAAAGGGGATAAGATTATGAATCTATTTGTACTGATGAAACGGACGTTTGACACAGAAGAGAAAATCGTCATTGAAGCAGGAAAGATTCAGGAGGACGGGGCCGAATTTATCATTAATCCGTATGATGAATACGCCATTGAAGAAGCCATTCAGCTGAAGGAAGAGCACGGCGGAACCGTTACCGCCGTAACCGTCGGCGGAGAAGATGCGGAGAAAGAACTGAGAACCGCCCTTGCGATGGGCTGTGACCAGGCGGTGTTAATCAATATTGAAGATGATCTGAGCGATCCTGACCAATACTCCATTTCAACTATCTTATATCATTATTTCAAGGACCGGGAATATGATCTGATTCTCGGCGGAAATGTCGCAATTGACGGCGGTTCAGGCCAAGTGGCTCCAAGGCTTGCCGAACTGCTGAACATTCCTTGCGTCACAACGATCACAAAACTGACAATCAGCGGCGATGAAGCTGTGGCAGAGAAAGACAATGAAGGGGATACCGAAATCATTAAAACCTCACTTCCTTTAGTCATCACGGCACAGCAAGGCTTAAACGAGCCGCGCTATCCGTCGCTTCCGGGCATTATGAAGGCGAAGAAAAAACCGCTGGAAGAACTTGAGCTCGATGACCTCGACATTGATGAAGAAGATGCCGCACCGAAGCTCAAAACGATCGAACGTTTTCTGCCGCCGCAAAAAGAAGCGGGCAGACTGATCGAAGGAGAAGCCGCTGAGCAGGCGAAAGAGCTTGTGTCACTGCTGAGAAAAGAAGCCAAAGTCGTATAAACCGATATTAAAGAAACTGGGGGATGTCAGAATGGGAAAAAAAGTGATCGTACTCGGAGAAATTCGTGACGGCGCCTTACGGAACGTCACCTTTGAAGCCATAGCCGCAGGCAAAACCATTTCCGGCGGAGGAAATGTCATCGGCGTGCTGATGGGAAAAGGCGCAGCTGATGCAGCACCAGAACTCATTCAGTACGGCGCCGACAAAGTATTTACGGCCGATTCGCCGGGGCTTTCTCAGTATACGGCGGACGGATATGCCGCGGTTCTCGGGGATCTGATCGAAAATGAAAAGCCTGATGCGGTTATTTTCGGCCACACTTCTATGGGAAAAGATTTGTCACCTAAGCTTGCGGCCCGGTTTGAAACGGGGCTGATTTCAGACAGCACGGATGTAAGCGTTACCGGAGACAACATCGTTTTTACAAGACCGATCTATTCCGGCAAAGCCTTTGAACAGGTAATTTCAACCGATCCGTTCATTTTGGCGACGATTCGTCCGAATAATATTCAGGCATTAGAAAAAGACGCGAGCCGGACGGGTGATATCGAAGAGCTTGCGGCGCCTCCGGCAGATTTGCGGACGGTCATTGAAGAAGTAGTCAAAAAAACGGCGGACGGCGTGGATTTATCAGAAGCGAAAATTATCGTAGCAGGCGGCCGCGGTGTAAAAAGCAAAGATGGATTTGAACCGTTAAAAGAACTTGCCGAGGTGCTCGGAGCAGCGGTGGGCGCTTCACGCGGCGCGTGTGACGCGGACTATTGCGATTATTCCCTTCAAATCGGCCAGACGGGAAAAGTCGTCACGCCGGATTTGTATATCGCCTGCGGCATTTCCGGAGCGATTCAGCACTTGGCGGGCATGTCAAATAGTAAGGTCATTGTTGCCATTAACAAAGACCCGGAAGCGGAAATATTTAAAATAGCGGACTACGGAATTGTCGGCGATTTGTTCGAAGTGGTTCCGCTTCTGACCCAAGAATTTAAAAATGCCAATATTCATTCATAATCATAAACCCTCTGGCTTATTTGTCAGAGGGTTTTAATTTGTGTTAATTGGTTCGTACAAATTAAAGGTTGATAAAATAAGAGATTGACATGTACGAACCAATATAATAAGCTTTTGTAAAGCGCTTACAAACTTATCCATTCAGCATACATCCCAGATACATAGATCGGCTGTAGTGCTTTCATTCTTATTAAGGGAAAGGAATGATCAAGTTTGTCTCACAATACGGCAGTCATTCAAACTGATATCACACGGGGAACCATTAATAAAAACATATACGGACATTTCGCGGAACACCTGGGAAGAGGCATATATGAGGGCATCTGGGTCGGAAAAGATTCCGATATTCCGAATACCGGCGGGGTCAGGACGGATGTCGCCGCCGCCCTCAAACAGCTTCAGATTCCCGTCCTCAGATGGCCGGGCGGCTGCTTTGCAGATGAATACCATTGGGCAAACGGCGTAGGGAAACGCAAAACCATGCTGAATACCCATTGGGGCGGGACGATTGATTCCAATGAATTCGGCACGCACGAGTTTATGATGCTTTGTGAACTGCTCGGCTGCGAACCGTACATCGCCGGAAACGTCGGCAGCGGAACGGTTAAAGAAATGGCTGATTGGATTGAATACATGACGTTTGAAGCGGGCACGCCGATGTCCGACTGGAGAAAAGAAAACGGGCGGGAAAAACCGTGGAAGCTGACATATTTCGGAATAGGGAATGAGAACTGGGGCTGCGGCGGAAACATGCATCCTGAGTATTATGCCGACCTTTACAGAAACTTTCAAACCTATGTCCGCAATTACAGCGGTAATGAAATCTATAAAATTGCCGGCGGCACGAATGTCGATGATTACCGCTGGACTGAAACTTTAATGAAAAAAGCCGCTGATCTCATGGACGGGCTGAGCCTTCATTATTACACAATACCGGGCGATTTCTGGAAGGGGAAAGGATCAGCGACGGAGTTTACGGAAGATGAATGGTTCATCACGATGAAAAAAGCGGCGCATATGGATGAATTGATCACAAGGCACAGCGCCATCATGGATCAGTACGATCCCGAAAAAAGAGTCGGGCTGATCATTGATGAATGGGGCACGTGGCTTGATCCTGAGCCGGGCACGAATCCGGGCTTTCTGTATCAGCAGAATACGATCCGCGACGCCCTTGTGGCAGCCACGCATTTTCACATTTTTCATCAGCACGCAGACCGCGTACAGATGGCCAATATCGCGCAAACCGTCAACGTGCTTCAGGCAATGATCCTGACAGAAGGGAAAGACATGCTGCTGACGCCGACGTATCATGTGTTTGATATGTTTAAGGTGCATCAGGACGCTTCTCTTTTGGCGACAGAAACAAAAGCAGCCGGGTACGAATGGAATGACGGCCGGCTCCCGCAAGTCAGCATTTCAGCGTCCAAACAGCAAAACGGAGACATACATATCAGCCTTTGCAATATCGATCATCTGCACAAAGCTGATGTGAAGATTGAACTGCGGGGCATGAAAAAGACAGGGAAGCCTTCGGGAACGATTCTTCACGCGGAAAAAATGAATGCCCACAATACATTTAGCAGTCCGGAAAACGTCAAACCGAAGCCGTTTTCCGGGTTTGCTCAAAAGGGCGGAAAACTTGAGGCGGAGCTTCCTCCGATGGCGGTTGTATTAATCACGCTGCCTGCGGGCCCATCTTAAGTTTTGAACGCCTGCCGCCCGGTTATAATACACTGTATAAAAAAGATTATTTCCGGCGGGTTCGGGAGAAAATAATATAAGCATTAAATTAGCATGAACGAATGGGAGATGCTATACTAAAAATCATCATTTGACAATTGGAGGAATAACAAAATGGCTATCGTAAAAGCAACTGATCAATCGTTCTCAGCTGAAACAAGTGAAGGTGTCGTATTGGCTGATTTCTGGGCTCCTTGGTGCGGACCTTGTAAAATGATCGCGCCCGTTCTTGAAGAGCTTGATCAAGAAATGGGAGACAAACTGAAAATCGTTAAAATCGACGTGGATGAAAACCAAGAAACTGCCGGTAAATACGGCGTCATGAGCATCCCGACACTTCTCGTATTGAAAGACGGAGAAGTCGTTGAAACATCTGTCGGTTTCAAACCGAAAGAAGCTCTTGAAGAGCTTGTAAACAAACATCTGTAAGCCAAAAGCTTCCGTTACGGCAGGGCGATTCCTTTGAAAGGGAATCGCCTTTTTTGATCTTCCAAAAGCTGAGAATGGAGAAAAACAAATGTTCGTGATACACTGAATGGACACGAGAAATGAATGTAAGGAAGGGTAACGTATGAATAAACAACTGAAAGAAAAACTGGCCCTCCTTCCCGATCAGCCGGGCTGTTATTTAATGAAAGACCGTCAAAAAACAGTCATCTACGTGGGGAAAGCGAAAGTCTTGAAAAACAGGGTGCGATCTTATTTCACCGGTTCTCACGACGCAAAAACCCAACGGCTTGTGACGGAGATTGAGGACTTTGAATATATCGTGACTTCCTCCAATCTTGAAGCGCTTATTTTGGAAATGAATCTGATTAAAAAATACGATCCGAAATACAATGTCATGCTGAAAGATGATAAAACCTATCCCTTTATTAAAATCACCCATGAACGCCATCCGCGGCTGATTGTCACCCGGAATGTCAAAAAAGACAAAGGACGCTATTTCGGCCCGTATCCGAATGTGCAGGCGGCGCGGGAAACGAAAAAACTGCTGGACCGCCTTTACCCGCTCAGGAAATGCTCAAAGCTACCGGACCGCGTCTGTCTATATTATCATCTCGGACAATGCCTCGCCCCATGTGTAAAGGATATATCTGAGGAGACAAACCGCGAGATTGTTGAAGACATTACCCGTTTTTTAAAGGGAGGGCATAACGAAATCAAAAAAGAGCTCGAAGCGAAAATGGCAGAAGCGGCGGAAAAGCTTGAATTTGAACGGGCTAAAGAATTCCGCGACCAGCTTGCTCACATCGAATCGACGATGGAGAAGCAAAAAATGACCATGAATGACCTTCTGGACCGCGATGTGTTTGCATATGCCTACGATAAAGGCTGGATGTGCGTCCAAGTCTTTTTCATACGCCAAGGAAAACTGATCGAACGCGACGTCAGCATGTTTCCGATGTATCAGGAAGCGGATGAAGAATTTCTGACCTTCATCGGCCAGTTCTACTCTAAAAACAATCACTTTCTGCCTAAGGAAATTCTGGTGCCTGACAGCGTTGACAGGGACATGATCACCGAGTTGTTGGAAACCGCCGTGCATCAGCCGAAAAAAGGCCCGAAAAAAGAGCTGCTTCTGCTTGCGCACAAAAATGCGAAAATCGCCCTGCGGGAAAAATTCTCGTTAATCGAGCGGGATGAGGAACGGTCAATCGGTGCAGCCGAACGGCTCGGCGAAGCGCTGAATATTTATACGCCGCATCGGATTGAAGCGTTTGACAACTCCAATATTCAAGGCACAAACCCCGTATCGGCCATGATTGTCTTTATTGACGGAAAACCGAATAAAAAGGAATACCGCAAATATAAAATTAAAACCGTAACAGGGCCTGATGATTACGGCTCAATGAGGGAAGTCGTCAGAAGAAGATACACGAGGGTGCTTCGCGAAAACCTTCCGCTGCCGGATTTAATCATCATTGACGGCGGAAAAGGGCAGATTAACGCGGCGCGCGACGTGCTCGAGAATGAGCTCGGCCTTGATGTCCCGGTAGCGGGATTGGCGAAAGATGATAAACACCGGACATCCAACCTTTTGATCGGCGACCCGCTTGAACCGGTGTTTCTGGAGCGGAACAGCCAAGAGTTTTACCTGCTTCAGCGCATTCAGGACGAAGTTCACCGTTTTGCGATCAGCTTTCACAGACAGATCCGGGGAAAAAGCGCCTTTCAATCCGTTCTGGATGATATCCCCGGAATCGGCGAAAAACGCAAAAAAATGCTCTTAAAACATTTCGGATCTGTCAAAAAGATGAAGGAAGCAAGCCTTGACGATATCAAAAAAGCGGGTGTGCCGGCCGCGGCGGCCCAGCTGCTGTTTGAAAAATTAAAAAAATAGTATTGTGCTTTTCTGAAAAATCTGCTAGAATGTGAACTAATTTCATAAGATCGTGTTATATGGTGAAGATAGAGGTGCGAACTTCAATAGTAAGCCTTTGGAGAATGATGGATTCTGCGAAAAAGGCTGAAAGGGGAGCGTCGCCGAAGTGTATCACATCCCATCGGTGTGATTTGCTGGCCTTGCATTGAATAAATGTAAGGTTGTCAAGAATTCATTTTCTTGGAGGGCTATCTCGTTGTTCATAATCAATCGTAATGATATGAAAAAGCAATGAGAGCTATTCCTCTCATTGCTTTTTTTATTGTGGACAAAACGCTCTTTTCTCCTCACCCGCACGAACCAAAATGTAAAGGGTGGTCTAGTATGGGTCTTATCGTACAAAAATTCGGAGGCACTTCCGTCGGCTCTGCCGAAAAAATTCAAAATGCCGCAAATCGCGCCATTGCTGAAAAGCAAAAAGGTCATGATGTCGTAGTCGTCGTTTCGGCAATGGGAAAATCAACCGACGCGCTCGTTAACCTCGCGGCTGAAATCACATCTGCACCAAGCAGACGCGAGATGGATATGCTTTTGTCTACGGGAGAGCAGGTCACGATTTCGCTTTTGGCCATGGCGCTTCAGGAAAAAGGATATGACGCCGTCTCTTATACGGGCTGGCAGGCGGGTGTCCGCACGGAAGCCGTTCACGGCAATGCGAGAATTACGGATATTGATATTACGGCGATTCGTTCGCAGCTTGCAGAAGGCAAAATCACAGTCGTTGCCGGTTTTCAGGGCATAACGGAAGACGGAGGCATCACGACGCTCGGACGGGGCGGTTCCGATACGACGGCGGTCGCTCTTGCAGCAGCGCTGGAAGCGGATAAATGCGACATTTATACAGATGTTCCGGGCGTATTTACGACAGATCCGCGGTATGTCCGGTCAGCGAGAAAACTGGCGGGGATTTCTTATGATGAAATGCTGGAGCTTGCAAATCTAGGAGCGGGTGTTCTTCACCCGCGGGCGGTTGAGTTCGCGAAAAACTACCAAGTGCCTTTAGAAGTGCGGTCAAGCACAGAATATGAAGCTGGAACATTAATTGAGGAGGAATCATCAATGGAGCAGAATTTAATCGTCAGAGGAATTGCATTTGAAGACCAGATCACAAGGGTGTCCGTTACGGGCCTTGCAAGCGGATTGACAACACTTTCAACAATTTTCACCGCGCTGGCAAAACGAAACATCAACGTTGACATTATTATTCAGACTCAGTCGGACGATGGGGAAGCGGATATTTCTTTCTCAGTGAAAACGGAAGATGCCGCGCAAACGGTCGCCGTGCTTGAAGAATATAAAAACGCGCTTGACTATGAAAAAATTGAAACCGAAAGAAAACTGGCGAAAGTCTCTATTGTCGGGTCCGGCATGGTTTCAAATCCCGGCGTCGCCGCGGACATGTTTGCCGTACTGGCGGAAAAAAATGTACAAGTCAAAATGGTGAGCACATCTGAAATAAAAGTATCAGCGGTTGTCAGTGAAAATGATATGGTGAAAGCGGTCGAAGCGCTTCATGATGCATTTGAGCTTTCTAAACAGCCGTCTGCCGTATAAACGGGCAGGCAAAAAGGCGGGACTTGGAGTCACCGCCTTTTTTCAATTATACAGGGTCCTTCATATCCCATTTTACAGTCAGAACGACTTTATCCGCTCTCTTTTTTACCTGTTCATAAGATTCTGCAATCTGATCGTTCATCAATTGAATCTGTTCAGCTATAAAACCGGCTTCAAGCTGAAAACAAGGCTCTTTCTGATGTTTGAGTCTGCTGGATACGAGCGGTCCTTCCAGTTCAAATTCCAGTTCTTGTTTTTTTGATCCTGCGTTTGTCAAAGTTCCCCAGCCGGCTTTCTCAAAAAAGGCGGGGATTTCTTCCCACGATTGAAGAGGAAATTTGCGGGCGAGGCGTTTCCCCGCCCAATACATCATGGATGAATACTCCGGGCCGAGGATATCCGGAAGCACGATTTCCCGGATTAATTCGTAGCCGTATGCGCTGACGTCGAGTTCAGTTAAAGGTTCTAAAGCTGCTTCATAATTATTCTTCATATTATGTATTCCCCTCTCTCCTTCGTTTATTATAGCTTAAACAGGGGGGAGGATTACAGGATGATCCTATAAAACACGAGAAAAAATGTGAGAAAGATATCGCAGGAAAATAAAATTTTCCCGTCAAATAATCAATTCCGAAAATTATAATTTATGTACACGTTTTCTTGACGCCCTTTTGAGGGAGGAGTAAAATGAAATTGTCAATAAATTTTAATAAAGTGCTTACAATTGAAACGAAGTGGGGGCAGAGATTTTAGTACATTTCGCACTTAAATCAAACAGGGGGTAAAGTAATGTCTGGGAACAGAGAGTTTTATTTTCGAAGATTGCATTCCTTGCTCGGTGTTATTCCGGTCGGCATCTTTTTGATCCAGCATTTAGTCGTCAACCAATTTGCCGCAAGGGGAGCAGATGCGTTTAACAAGGCGGCCGGCTTTATGGACAGTCTGCCGTTCAGGTATGCGTTAGAAATTTTTATTATTTTCTTACCTTTAATTTATCATGCGGTTTACGGTGTGTACATAGCATTTACTGCGAAAAACAACGCTGGCCACTACAGTTATTTCAGAAACTGGATGTTTGTGCTTCAGCGTGTCACTGGTATTCTCACCCTTATTTTCGTCAGCTGGCATGTATGGCAGACGCGGATTGCCGCGCAGATGGGCGCTGAAGTCAACTTCGATATGATGGCGAATATTTTGAGCTCGCCGTTTATGCTCGGTTTTTACATTGTAGGCGTTTTATCGGTCATTTTTCACTTTTCAAACGGCTTATGGTCTTTTGCGGTCACATGGGGGATCACGGTCACGCCGCGTTCTCAAAGAATTTCGACTTACGTGACGCTGATTATATTTTTAGCGCTTTCATACGTAGGTTTAAAAGCGATTTTTGCGTTTGTGTAAGAGAACTAGATTACTAGAGGGAGAGGGGCTATCATGAGTCAATCAAGCATTATCGTAGTCGGCGGGGGTCTTGCCGGCCTCATGGCGACAATTAAAGCAGCGGAATCAGGCACGGCCGTTAAATTGTTTTCCATCGTTCCGGTCAAACGCTCTCACTCGGTCTGCGCGCAGGGCGGGATAAACGGAGCTGTCAACACAAAAGGGGAAGGAGACTCTCCGTTTGAGCATTTTGATGACACGGTATACGGAGGCGACTTTTTGGCAAACCAGCCTCCTGTAAAAGCGATGTGTGAAGCGGCGCCGTCCATTATCCACTTATTGGACCGCATGGGGGTTATGTTTAACAGAACGCCGGAAGGGCTCTTGGACTTCCGCCGTTTCGGGGGTACACAGCATCACAGAACCGCTTACGCGGGAGCGACGACGGGTCAGCAGCTTCTTTACGCACTGGACGAGCAGGTGCGCAGATATGAAGTGGCGGGTCTCGTCACAAAATATGAAGGCTGGGAATTCCTCGGTGCCGTTCTTGACGATGAGCGCACGTGCCGCGGTATCGTAGCCCAAAATCTGACCAATATGCAAATCGAGTCATTCCGTTCTGACGCCGTTATTATGGCGACGGGAGGTCCCGGAATCGTATTCGGCAAATCAACAAACAGCATGATCAACACGGGATCTGCCGCATCAATCGTTTATCAGCAGGGCGCTTATTATGCAAACGGCGAATTTATCCAAATTCACCCGACAGCAATCCCGGGGGACGATAAACTGCGTCTGATGAGTGAATCGGCGCGCGGCGAGGGCGGAAGAGTCTGGACGTATAAAGACGGAAAACCTTGGTACTTCCTTGAGGAAAAATATCCGGCTTACGGAAACCTCGTGCCGCGGGATATTGCGACACGTGAAATCTTTGACGTGTGCGTGAATCAAAAACTCGGCATCAACGGTGAAAACATGGTGTATCTCGATCTGTCGCACAAAGATCCGAAAGAGCTTGATGTTAAGCTTGGCGGCATTATCGAAATCTATGAAAAATTCATGGGCGATGACCCGCGCAAGCTTCCGATGAAAATTTTCCCTGCCGTTCACTATTCAATGGGCGGACTGTGGGTTGATTATGATCAGATGACAAGCATCCGCGGACTGTTCGCAGCGGGTGAATGTGATTATTCAATGCACGGAGGAAACCGTTTAGGGGCGAACTCTCTGCTTTCCGCCATCTACGGAGGAATGGTGGCCGGACCGAATGCGGTGAAATATGTTTCCGGACTTGAAACATCAGCGGAAGACCTGCCTTCTTCATTATTTGATTCCTATGTGAAAAAAGAAGAAGAAAAATGGGCCGATATTATGAAGATGGACGGCGACGAAAATGCCTACATGCTTCACCGTGAGCTCGGAGAATGGATGACGGCCAACGTCACGGTGGTCCGCCACAACGACAAGCTTTTGAAAACGGATGACAAAATCCAAGAGCTGATGGAACGCTTTAAGAAAATCAATATCAACGATACGACAAAATGGAGCAACCAAGGCGCGATGTTCACCCGCCAGTTCTCCAATATGCTTCAGCTTGCCAGAGTCATCACGCTCGGCGCATATAACCGAAACGAAAGCCGGGGAGCGCACTATAAACCGGATTTCCCTGAAAGAAATGACGATGAGTGGCTCAAAACGACGATGGCGAAACATGCCGGTCCGTTTGAAGCTCCGGAATTTGAATATCAGGATGTCGATGTATCACTGATTGCGCCCCGTAAACGCGACTACTCGAAGAAGAAGGTGGCGAAATAATCATGAGTGAGAAAAAGATACGGTTTATCATTACACGTCAGGATACGCCCGAAAGCGCGCCATACGATGAAGAATTCGAAATCAATTACCGCCCGAATCTGAACGTGATTTCCGCCCTGATGGAAATCCGCAGAAATCCCGTGAATGCAAAAGGAGAGAAAACCACTCCGGTCGCATGGGACATGAACTGTCTTGAAGAAGTATGCGGCGCCTGCTCCATGGTCATCAACGGAAGACCGCGCCAGTCATGTACGGCGCTGATTGATAAGCTGGAACAGCCGATCCGTCTGAAACCGATGAAAACATTCCCGGTTGTCCGTGACCTTCAGGTTGACCGCAGCAGAATGTTTGATTCACTGAAAAAAGTGAAAGCATGGGTGCCGATTGACGGAACTTACGATTTGGGGCCAGGGCCGAGAATGCCGGAAAAACGCCGCCAGTGGGCATATGAATTGTCTAAATGCATGACATGCGGCGTCTGCCTCGAAGCCTGCCCGAACGTCAACAGCAAGTCGAAATTCATGGGGCCTGCCCCGATGTCACAAGTGCGTCTGTTTAACGCGCATCCGACGGGCGCGATGAACAAAGCAGAACGTTTAGAAGCGTTAATGACAGACGGCGGCCTCGGAGATTGCGGGAATTCACAAAACTGTGTTCAATCCTGCCCGAAAGGCATTCCGCTTACGACTTCAATCGCTGCTTTGAACAGAGATACCAATTTACAAGCATTCCGTAATTTCTTCGGAAGCGACAGAGTATAAGAAAGAGAAAAAGAGCCTCTTCCGCGCACGGGAGAGGTTTTTTTATAAGGAGCTGAAGGTGATGAAACAACCGCAATATATTGATATCCCGTTTGAAGAATGGAGACAGTCGTTTTCTTTCTTTACTGAAGTATCGGTTCGTTTTTCAGAAACGGATATGTTCGGCCATATGAATAATGTAACCCCTTTCATCTATTTTGAAGAAGCGCGGATCGCTTATTTCAAACAGCGAGGCATAACGGCGCAAAACTCGGAAACGATGACGGTCGTCGCAAGCCAGCAGTGCGACTATATGCGTCAGGTGATGCCGTATGAAAATCTGCGGATTTATGTGAAAGCAAGCGCTGCCGGAAATGCGTCCGTCACCCTTCATTACCTTGGAGAAAATGAGTCGGGCCTGCCGTGCTTTACAGGTTCCGTCGTTATGGTTCAAGTGTCGAAGAAAAGCGGCAAAGCGGTCAGCTGGACGGAGCGGGAGAAAGGCATTCTGCTCGCCTGAACGGATAACTATTTCTCTAAGAGACGTCACCTCCGAAGCGCCCTTTACATATGATATCTTGACTATATAAACCCATTCGTTTCAGATTCGCTCTCACCTTAGCAAGGAGGGTTACAATACTTGAAGGAGAAAGATTTTCAATCAAAGCCGCTGCTGACCAAAAGAGAAAGAGAAGTATTCGAATTGCTCGTTCAAGACAAGACAACAAAGGAAATTGCAAGCGAGCTATTTATCAGTGAAAAAACTGTACGGAATCACATTTCAAATGCCATGCAGAAGTTAGGTGTGAAAGGGCGTTCGCAAGCTGTTGTCGAGCTTCTTAGAATGGGTGAGCTAGAGCTCTGATTCTTGCCGGTTTTCCTTCTTTTCGAGAAGGAGCCGGTTATTTGCGTTGGCGCCCGGGCTGATGGGCATGCGGTGAAAATCCCGGTTTTTCCTTTTTCTCTGTCAGTCTTGCATTTTCTTAAAAAAAGAAGGAAAATAGACACGGAGCGCATAGCCCAGAAAGATCCTTGAGTGAGGGATGGACAAATGACATCAAAATCTGTAGAGCATGTTGCGGATATCGAAAAATCACTCCGCCATATCGCTGCGATCATTAAACAAAAAGGAAGAGAAATCCTTAACCAATATGCAATTACACCGCCGCAATTCGTGGGGCTTCAATGGCTTTATGAATTGGGGGATATGACAATAGGCGAATTATCAGGCAAAATGTATTTGGCTTGCAGCACGACGACGGATCTGATAGACCGCATGGAAAAAAATAAGCTTGTCGAGCGGGTGAAAGACCCGGCTGACAGACGGGTCGTCAGAATTCATCTTCTCGCTGAAGGAGAGCGCATTATCCAAGAAGTGATTTTGAAAAGACAGGCTTATTTGCGGGATATGTTTGCGACATTTTCCGAAGAAGAAACAGCCGCTTTCGAAAAATCATTATTGAAACTGCAGCATGAAATGAAAAGAAAATGAGGCGATTTTGTTGGAACAGCCGATAGGAGTCATTGATTCCGGGGTTGGCGGGTTAACCGTTGCTAAGGAAATCATGAGACAGCTACCGAAGGAAAATATCATCTATGTGGGAGATACAAAACGCTGCCCGTACGGCCCGCGTCCTGAAGAAGAAGTTCTTCAATACACGTGGGAAATGACCGATTACCTGCTGGAAAACCACCATATCAAAATGCTCGTGATCGCCTGCAATACGGCCACGGCCATTGCCTTGGAGGATATTCAGCGCAAAACGGATATTCCGGTTGTCGGCGTCATTCAGCCGGGTGCGAGAACGGCGATAAAGGTCACGAAAAACCAGCATATCGGTGTCATCGGCACGGTCAATACCATTAAAAGCAGAGCGTATGAGCAGGCGCTGCTCGGGTTAAACGCAGAACTTCAAGTTGAGAACACGGCTTGTCCGCTGCTCGTGCCGTTTGTGGAAAGCGGACGGTTTCTTCAGGAATCAGCGGAGGAAGCGGTTGAAGCATCGCTTGAGCCTTTAAAAGGTACATCAATTGACACCTTGATTTTAGGATGTACGCATTATCCGATTTTAAAAGATCCGATTCAGAACTATATGGGAGAGCATGTGAAAATCATTTCCTCCGGAGACGAGACGGCGAGAGAAGTGAGCACCATCTTGTCTTATAAAGGTTTGTTAAACCAATCGAAACATGCACCGGAGCATCAATTTCTTACAACGGGGGAGCGGAACGGTTTCGCAAAAATTGCCGAAGACTGGTTCGGCCACGAAATCGGCCATGTCGAGTGCATTTCCCTTCAAGAGCCGGTCAGAAAATAAATCAAAAAAACCCGCTGTTTACGGCGGGTTTTTTTGCGCTTCCCGGTCTATTTCCCGGACAGGGCTCGTATACATCATAGTACAAACAGCCTTAGGAGGGAAAAGTATGCTGAAAAAAGGACCTGCAGTCATTGCTGCAACATGTCTTACTTCGGCTTTTGTGTTATCTGGATGCGGTTTGTTTCAATCCGATAAAACAGCCGGGGAAATTGACCCGCCTCAAGACATTTCATATGTAAAGGATGAAGCGGGAATTCAGGCAAAACCAAAGCAGTCAGAGAAAAACGGCACTTCTAAAGCCGACCAGCCGGCCAATACAGTCATGCGAGAGCTGTATCTGATTGATAAAAACGGCTATGTCGCAGCACAGACACTGCCTCTTCCGAACAGTGAGGGAACCGCAAAGCAGGCCCTTGAGTATTTGGTTCAGGGGGGGCCTGTGTCAGAAATCCTGCCGAACGGCTTCAGAGCGGTGCTCCCTGCGGATACGACGGTAAATGTCGATATTAAAAAAGACGGCACTGCCGTCGCTGATTTTTCGAAGGAATTTAAAAACTATAAAAAAGAAGACGAACAAAAAATCCTGCAATCGATTACATGGACGCTTACCCAATTCAGCTCAATAGATAAAGTCAAAATCAGAATCAACGGGCACGAACTGAAAGAAATGCCTGTGGGCGGTACGCCGATTACGGGCGACTTAAGCAGAAAAGACGGGATTAATATTGAAACGGCCGGAGTGAATGATCTGACAGACACCCATCCGCTGACTGTCTATTATCTGGCGGAAACAGAGACAAGCGAATACTACGTACCTGTCACAAAGCGGATTGACAATTCGGAAACAAATGACATCACCGCTGCCGTTGAACAGCTCACCGACGGACCGGGCAAAGCAAGCGGGCTTTTGACGGACTTTAATAACGATGTTAAGCTTCTCAGCAAGCCGAAAGTGAAAGACGGCCAGGTTACACTGGACTTTAACAGCTCCATTTACGGAAGCGCCGACGAAAAAACAAAAATGGTATCATCGGGCGTACTGGACAGCATCGTTCTCACGTTAACCGAACAGCCGTCAATTAAAAGTGTTTCTATAAAAGTAAACGGAAAATCAGAACTGGTGAATGAAAAAGGAGAATCCCTTTCAAAACCTGTTTCGAGGCCGTCACAAGTGAATACGGGTAGTTTTTAATTTGCGATTTTTGATATACTAATAAAAAAGAGGTTAGCGTTCCGGCTGCCTCTTTCTTTATTCGCAATCCGGAACAAAAGGTTTATGTACATATAATCGGAGGTAAAATATGAGACACGACGGAAGACAGCACGATGAGTTGCGCCCTATCACATTTGATTTGGATTTTATCACTCACCCGGAAGGCTCTGTTTTAATTACAGCGGGAAATACGAAGGTCATCTGTAATGCATCTGTGGAAGACCGGGTGCCGCCATTTTTACGCGGCGGAGGAAAAGGCTGGATCACAGCGGAATACAGCATGCTTCCCCGCGCGACGAATCAAAGAACGATAAGAGAATCTTCAAAAGGAAAGGTCTCCGGCAGAACGATGGAAATTCAGCGGCTGATCGGGCGCGCGCTCCGGGCCGTCGTTGATTTGGAGAAGCTCGGCGAACGGACGATCTGGATCGACTGTGACGTCATTCAAGCTGACGGCGGAACAAGAACGGCTTCCATTACCGGCGCCTTCTTGGCAATGGCCATTGCGATCGGCAAACTAGTAAAAAGCGGCGTTATCAAAACCTCTCCTGTGACAGATTATCTCGCGGCCATTTCTGTCGGGATGGATAAAGAAGAAGGCCTTCTTTTGGATCTGAATTATGAAGAGGATTCGGCGGCTGAAGTCGACATGAATATCATCATGACGGGAAGCGGACGTTTTGTAGAGCTTCAAGGGACGGGCGAAGAAGCCACATTCTCCCGTGAAGATTTAAACGGACTGTTAAGCCTTGCCGAAAAAGGAATCCAGACGCTTATTCAAAAGCAAAAAGAAGTGCTGGGAGAAACATTGCCTGAACTGAAATAAGAAAGAGAGGCCTGATCACCGTGAAAGAAGCCATTATTGCGACACACAATCAGGGAAAAGTGAAAGAATTCAAGGAAATACTCGAACCGAAAGGCTACAGCGTCTCTTCTTTGGCGGAAATCGGATTTACGGAAGAAATTGAGGAAACCGGACATACCTTTGAAGAAAACGCCATCTTAAAAGCGGAAGCCGTGGCAAAAGCCGTAAACAAAATGGTCATTGCAGACGACTCCGGTTTATCGGTGGACAACCTTGGAGGCAGACCGGGCGTTTATTCAGCCCGTTATGCCGGAGAAGCAAAAGATGATAAGGCGAATATGGACAAGGTGCTGTCAGAATTAAAAGGCATCGAAAAAGAGCAGCGTACGGCCCGTTTCCGCTGCGCCCTTGCCGTCAGCATGCCGGGGCAGGAAACAAAAACGGTCGAAGGTCATGTTGAAGGGTATATTGCGGAAGGACCCGAGGGGGATAACGGGTTCGGCTATGATCCCATTTTTATTGTAAAAGATAAAGATAAAACCATGGCCCAGCTGACAAGCGCTCAGAAAAACAAAATCAGCCACAGGGCTGAGGCGCTCAAGAAACTGTCAAAGCTGCTTGATTCATAAGGGGGAGCGTATGCAATGAAAGTGCTGATAATAAGTGACAGTCACGGCCTTGAAGACGAGCTGGAGACGATTGCAAAGCGGCACGAAGACGAAGCGGATCTGATGATTCATTGCGGTGATTCAGAGCTTGACGCTGCACATCCGGCGCTTACGCCGTTTCACACGGTAAAAGGCAATTGCGACTTTGGCGGCGGGTTTCAGGATGAACTTCTTCTGGACGCAGGTTCAAAGAAAATTCTGGCCGTTCACGGGCATCTTCACGGCATTAAACAGTCACTTTTAACTGTTTTTTACCGGGCGGAAGAGCTTGGGGCGGATGTCGTCTGCTTCGGCCATTCACATATTGCCGGGAGTGAAGAGCTTCGGGGCAAGCTTTTGATTAATCCGGGCAGCATCCGTCTTCCGAGAGTCCGCAATGTGAAAAGCTATGCCATTCTTACTCTTACAGAAAGAGAAGGCGCCGTGACATTTTACGACGAAACGGGTCGGGAATTGAAGGACTTTGGGAATACAATCAGTTTTTAACAAGTGATGGGGGAGATTTCATTCTTCCCCATCAAAAGTTTTTAAAAAAATATTGACTTATGATTTGAACCTGTATATAATAAATCTTGTCGCTGATACATAAAGCAAAAGCTGTCCCAGTAGCTCAGCTGGATAGAGCAACGGCCTTCTAAGCCGTCGGTCGGGAGTTCGAATCTCTCCTGGGACGTACAAAAAAAGAGCTGGTGACATCAGAGTGAAAACTGATGCCGCTGGCCTTTTTTATCGGATGACTATATTGTCAAATCGCTGAAATCATGGTAAAATGATCAGCAGAACAATTTGATTTTCATGTCCCAGTAGCTCAGCCGGATAGAGCAACGGCCTTCTAAGCCGTCGGTCGGGAGTTCGAATCTCTCCTGGGACGTTAATAAATCGGGTGCTAAAGCCCGTCAAATCAACCTTCTATATCGTTAGTGAAACAGTCAGTATAACGGTCACGTAAGAAATTACCCTGTTATTGGCTTATATTACTTTCGATATAGGAGGTTTTTTGTTGTGACCAAAAGAAAATGAAAATGAAGCTGACTATGTGCTAAAGCGTAAGGTAAATATCATGAAAAAGGCTGAGAAACGTCACAAGCAAAGGCTTCAGTAATACAAGGAACAGAAGATTGGATTTGCCACTGAGGAAGAGGAAATATTTATTAGACTCTTCTACTCGCAGCAAGAACTTGAAGATATCTTTGCTGGCTACGACTTGGGAGCTAAGAGGTTACACTTGCAGAATCTATATATGGAGCGGATGCGGTAATTATTCAATAAAAGGCACAAACTTTGTAGGAGTCTCTTAATTGAGGCTCTTCTTTTAATTGATCAAATCTGATGTCGTAGCCTCAATATTTAAACAGTAACTAATAAAACCCGTCTTTTATTCACTTGGTTAAAGAATGAACCTAAACTAAGGAGCAGAGTAGAAAAAAAGAGCGATACATCTTATTCCCTAATTTTTGCATGATTATAGTATAATGGACACAAACAACCTTTTAGGAAAACGGTGATAACAATGAGTGGCAACTTTTCATTTTTTCAAGGGAAATGGGATGTACTTGCTAACTTGGGAGAGACAGCTGAGAGAAATGTATATCATGACCCCCATACAACAGTAATGAAACTGAGATTGTTCGCTGAAACATTAACTAAATTTATTCTTGCCGCTGAAAATATTAAAGAGGCATATGGTACAACGCAAGTGGATCGCATTAATACTTTGCGTCGGGAAAGGTTACTTGAGCCTGAATTAATTGATATATTAGAGGCTCTTCGTCGCAAAGGGAATGTAGCGATGCATGAAGCGGATTATGGAAAAGTAGAAGAAGCAAAGGCTTTGTTGCAATTAACGTTCCGCTTGTCCATTTGGTTCATGGAGGTATATGGTGATTGGGATTTTCAAGCACCAGAGTATACAGAACTTCAAGAACAAGTAGAACAGAGTACAGAAACACTTCAGCGAGAATATGAGGAAAAAGTCAAAAAGCTTGAAGAAGAATTAGAGGCAATTCGTCGACAGGCGGAAGTGGAACAAGAAGAGGTAAAAATCGAGCGTAAAAAAATATCCAAAAACTTTATGCGTCGACAGCAATTAACTGAAGCCGAAACGCGTACGATTATTGATGGAAAACTACGTGCTGTTGGATGGGAAGTAGACACAACTGTACTAAATCATCAAAAGAACGGAACGCTGCCAGAGAAAAATCGAAACATGGCAATTGCTGAATGGAAGGTCAATGGCGGCAGGATTGACTATGCGTTGTTTATTGGCTTAAAGCTTGTTGGCTTTATTGAAGCTAAGGCAAAAAAGAAAACGATTCCTGGCGCATTAGAAAGTCAAACAAAAGTGTATGCAAAAAATGTGGCACAAGTCGAAGATGAAGTCATCACACCTACAACAGGTGAATATAAGGTGCCGTTCTTATACGCAACGAACGGCCGACCATACTTGAAACAACTTCAAGAAGAGTCGGGCATCTGGTTTTGGGATTCACGTAAACCGTTAGAACATGCTCGCCCATTAGAAGGCTGGCATTCACCTGACGACTTGCAGCTTCTTCTTAGTCAAGATGATAAGGATGCGAATAAACGGTTAGAAGAAGAGGATATTACGAAGTTTGGTTTGCGTCATTATCAGCAAAGAGCGGTACTTTCCGCTGAAGAGGGATTAAAAGAAGGGCAACGAAGAATGCTTATTGCAATGGCAACTGGAACTGGGAAAACTCGTACAGCTATCGCCCTCATGTATCGCTTAATTAAGTCCAAAAAATGTCGTCGTATTCTTTTCCTTGTAGACCGTAATTCGTTAGGAAAACAGACAGAGGATGCACTTAAGGATACAAAAATTGAAGGCTACTCATTTGCTGATATATACGATGTGAAATCTTTAGAAGACATGTCTCCAGAAGTTGAAACGAAGGTGCAAATTGCGACGGTGCAGGGAATGGTTAGAAGACTTTTCTATAGCGATAACGAAAAGCTTCCAAGTGTCGGGCAGTATGATTTCATCATTGTAGATGAAGCACATCGTGGCTATACAAGTGACAAAGAAATGTCAGAGGAAGAATTGAAATTCCGTGACCAAAATGATTATATTAGCCAATATCGACGTGTAATTGATTATTTTGATGCGGCATGTTTAGGACTTACTGCAACACCAGCTCTTCATACAACAGAGATTTTTGGTATGCCTATTTTTAAGTATTCTTATAGTGAAGCGGTTCTGGATGGCTACTTAGTTGACCATGAACCACCATATCTGTTTAAGACAGAACTTTCACAAGTCGGCATTACTCTTGAAAAAGACGAAGAAGTTGAAGTGTATGATGTTGATAAAGGCGAGATTCAACTAGAAAAAATGGAAGATACCATTCATTTTGAGGTTGAGCAGTTTAATAAACGGGTAATTACTGAACCTTTTAATCGGGCGGTTCTAAACAAACTGGTTGAATACATTGATCCGACAGGAAAAGAGAAAACTCTTATCTTTGCAGCCACTGACCAACACGCAGATTTGGTTGTTCGGTTATTAA
The DNA here is from genome assembly GCF_000815145.1 of Bacillus sp. Pc3. Taxonomy (NCBI): domain Bacteria; kingdom Bacillati; phylum Bacillota; class Bacilli; order Caryophanales; family Bacillaceae; genus Bacillus; species Bacillus sp. Pc3. The sequence goes on from NZ_CP010406.1 coordinate 3,318,243, forward strand.
AGGAAGCCTTTAAAGAACGTGGCGATGAAATTGAAGATGATGCTATTATGAAAATTACTGGCTATATCTATAAGCCATTAGATGCCATTAAAAGGTTTAAGAACGAGCGGCTGCCAAATGTCGTTGTAACGGTTGATTTACTCACCACAGGCATTGACGTTCCTCCAATAACAAATCTAGTATTCTTACGGCGTATACAGTCTCGTATTCTTTATGACCAAATGCTTGGACGTGCAACCCGTCTTTGTCCCGACATTGGAAAAACACACTTTAACATTTACGATGCAGTGGGCATCTACGATAAATTGCAAAACTATACGGAGATGAAACCTGTTGTAAAGAAACAAAATTACAGTATCGGTGAACTATATGAATCACTTGCCAATGCTACTGCAGAAGATGAAGCTTCGTTTTATCGTGACCAATTGGCAGTGAAAATTCAGCGTCGCAAGCAAAGGCTGAATGAAGAAGGAAAACAAAAGTTTGAAGAATTGTCGAATGGAAAAAATGTGGATGAGTGGGCGAAAGAAATTCAAACGTATACGCCACAAGAAGCAAAACAGCACAACATGTTATTTGAATATATGGAAGCCTATCGGGTAAAAGGCGAGAAACGATATATCTCCAACAAAGAGGATGAAGTAACAGATGTGGTTCGGGGATATGGTGAAGGAAACAAGAGACCAGAAGATTATTTAGAAGGTTTCGTTCGTTTTATCCAAGAAAATATTAATGAAATTCCCGCTCTTCATCTTATTTGCACACGACCGAAAGATTTAACAAGGCAGGATTTACGAGAACTTATTACCATTCTAGAAACGAAAGGCTTTAAGCAATCGCATTTGCAGACAGCTTGGAAGCAGACAAAAAATGAAGACATTGCAGCAGACATTATTAGCTTTATTCGCCAAGCTGCATTAGGTGAAGCGCTAGTTGCCCATGAAGCACGTATTAAACAGGCGATGCAAAAAGTGTATTCACTGCATGATTGGACTCCAAGACAGAAGAAATGGTTAGAGAGAATAGAAAAGCAATTACTTAAAGTGCCTGTATTAGCACCGACTGCAGAAGAGGCATTCTCGGAAGAACCATTTAAAACTCCGGGCGGCTATAAATTGCTGAAGCGGGAGTTCGGTGACTATATTGATACGGTTGTTACCACTATAAATGAGAACCTTTATATTAGTTAATAATGTGCCTCTTCATAGGGGCACTTTTTAAGTTATAATAGATAAGTTACTTTATCCTTGATTTTCACTTTAATGAGGTTTGAATGAGAATCCAACATTAAAATATACTCGGAGTTAGCAGGAGGCTGAAAAATGAACAACCAAGAAATCGTTCAAAAACTATGGAATTTATGTAATGTGTTACGTGATGATGGGATTACCTATCAGCAATATGTAACAGAGTTAACCTACTTATTATTCCTCAAAATGATGAAGGAGCAGGAAACAGAAGGTGTGATTCCAGAAGGGAATCGATGGGATGATTTGTTAGATAAAGAAGGTTTGGAATTAAAGAAATTTTATCAGCGATTGTTACTTGAATTAGGAAGCAGTGAAAATGAGCGGCTGCGTCTAATATACAGTGATGCTTCTACAAGTATTGCTGAGCCGAAAAACTTAGAGAAGATTATTAAATCTATTGATGCCCTTGATTGGTACAATGCAAAAGAAGAAGGGCTAGGCAATCTTTATGAGGGTCTATTAGAGAAGAATGCAAGTGAAAAGAAATCAGGAGCGGGGCAATACTTCACACCTCGTGTATTAATTGATGTGATGGTTCAATTAATCGACCCGAAAATCGGTGAGCGATGCGCTGACCCTGCAGCTGGAACATTCGGTTTCATGATTGCTGCAGACCAATATTTAAAGAATCAAACAGATGACTACTTCGATATAGAACCACAAGAAGCCGAGTTCCAAAAGAAAGAAGCTTTTGTAGGTATGGAACTTGTTAAAGATACGCATCGCCTGGCACTCATGAATGCGTTGCTTCATAATATCGAAGGACGTTTGGAACAAGGCGATACTTTATCGGGTAACGGGAAATGGATGAAGAACTTTGATGTTATTTTAACAAACCCGCCGTTCGGTACAAAAAAAGGCGGGGAACGGGTATCCCGTGACGATTTAACGTTTGAAACATCGAACAAACAGTTGAATTTCTTGCAGTTGATTTATAACGCATTAAAAGATGATGGAAATGCAAGAGCAGCGGTTATCTTGCCCGATAATGTCTTGTTTGAAAGCGGGATTGGCTCACAAATTCGTCGTGACTTGATGAACAAATGTAACTTACACACGATTTTACGCTTACCAACAGGAATTTTTTATGCGCAAGGTGTAAAAACGAATGTCTTATTCTTTACAAGGGGAACAACAGACCAAGATAACACGAAGGATGTATGGGTCTATGATCTTCGGACAAATATGACTTCATTTGGCAAACGTAATCAGCTAACAATGGCTCATTTTGAAAACTTCATGAAGGCATATGTAGCTGAAGACCGTTCTAAGATAGAAGATGAGCGTTGGAATGTGTTTACACGAGAAGATATCGCAAAAAAAGATGATAGTTTAGATATTGGATTAATTGCAGATGAATCATTATCTTCATACGACAACTTGCCAGACCCAATTGCATCAGCAGAAGAAGCGATTGTGAAACTTCAACAGGCAATGGATTTATTAAATGAAGTAGTTGAGGAGTTACGTGCTGTTGAAGAGGATGAGGTGGTCAGAAAATGAGCAAGAAAAAGAAGACCATTGAGGAATTATTAGAAGAGGCAATAATCCCAGAAGAGAAGGAACGGTTTGAAATTCCTAAAAATTGGATATGGACACAAACTGGTTCTATCACAGATGTAATAGGTGGTGGAACACCTAAATCTACAGTAAAAGAATATTTTGAAGATGGTGATATACCATGGTTAACACCCGCTGATCTTTCGGGATATAATGATATGTATATTAGTAGAGGAAAGCGGAATATAACTGAAGTTGGTCTAGCTAACAGTTCTGCTAAAATATTGCCTAGTAACACCGTGTTACTTTCGTCAAGAGCACCAATAGGATACGTTACAATAGCTTCTAATGATATTTGTACAAATCAAGGGTTTAAAAGTTTTCTTCCAAGTAACGCCTATTATCCAGAATATCTATATTGGTATTTAAAATTCTCCACAACCTATTTAGAATCTATGGCAAGTGGCACAACATTTAAGGAACTTTCAGGTAGTAAATGCAAAGAAATTGCATTACCATTACCTTCTTTAAACGAACAAAAACGGATTGCTAATAAAGTGGAGCGGCTTTTAAATAAAGTTGAAGAAGCGAAGCAGTTGATTGAGGAAGCGAAGGAATCGTTTGAACTTCGTCGAGCGGCTATTTTGGATAAGGCGTTTCGTGGAGAGTTGACGAGGAAGTGGCGAGAAAAAAATGCTGATATTGATATTTTTGAGGTACAAGAACATTTAGATAGGTTAAGGGCCGATAAAGAATCAAGTCCGATTAAATCCAATACTTTGAATGTTAAGTCTGTTAATGAGGTTGATGAACCTTTTAATTTACCTAGAGGATGGAAATGGGCTAGATTAGGTGAACTATCGTACTATGTAACGAGTGGTTCTAGAGATTGGTCTAAATACTATGCTGATAACGGTTCGTATTTTATCAGAACCCAAGATATTAATAAAAATAAATTAAATTTAACAAATGTTGCGTATGTACTTCTTCCAGAGAAGGTAGAAGGTAAACGAAGCCTAGTAGAACCTTTTGATTTACTAACAACTATTACAGGAGCAAATGTCGGGAAATGTGCAATCGTTGAAGAAACAATTCCAGAAGCTTATGTTAGTCAATCAGTTGCACTTACTAAGTTAATAGATAAAAGCATGGCTAAATATGTTCACTTAAGCTTATTATCGACCTGTGGAGGTGGAGGTGAACTAGAAAACAGAGCATATGGAATTGGAAGACCAGTCTTAAGTTTAGAGGATGTTAAAAATATTAGATTACCAATTGCTCCATACAGAGAAAGACAGGTTATGGTTAATATGGTGAAGAAATTATTAGATATGGAAGAAACAACAGGAAATTTGCTTTTGATTGAGGAGAAATTAGACCAATTAAAAAATTCTATTTTATCTAAAGCTTTTCGTGGTAAACTTGGAACAAATGACCCAACTGAGGAAAATGCGATTGAATTACTAAAAGAAGTGCTACAAGAGCAAGTGAAATAGTTGTAAGAGGGCATCCAAGTTAGTTGGATGTCTTTTACGGTTGCATACATGCCAAGTTGGGTATTGGTTTGATACAGAACCACTCTCATTCACAAACTGGCAATCGGTAAATTTCAGACACGACCCACATTATCAATATGATTTAGCATGATAAAGTAATAAGAATTGCAGTGAAACCCTATTCAAGTTCGATAATGGTATCGATAGCAGAGGTGTAGACTTATAAGTGATATCAAAGAAAAGATACCGCTGCCTCTATCACATTGTTTTCGATAAGCTACCTGTTTCAAAAGGTACAACTTTTTGCGACGTATTCTGTGAAACGGTAGAATAAGGGTTCAGATACAAAGGCGTTACGATAAGAGTATCAAATAACAAGGTGGATTTAACCAGTGGACAACAAAGAAGTTGGATACGTTAGTGTAAGCAGCAAAGACCAAAATGAAGCACGACAACTGGATAGTATGTATGCTCTTGGAATTGATGAGCGTGATATTCATATCGATAACAAAGCGGGAAAGACTTCAATAGACCTCAATACCAAGCTTTGAAATTGCGTTTGCGTAATGGAGATACGTTATACATACATTCATTAGATAGGCTAGGTCGTAACAAAGAGATGATTTTAAACGAGTGGAAAGATATCACACAGAACATCTAAGCACATATTGTTGTAGTTGATATGCCATTGTTGGATACACGGAAATACAATGAATCCATCGGTTCTTTCGTGGCTGACTTGGTGTTACAGGTATTATCATGGGTTGCTGAAGAAGAGAGAACGAAGATTAAGACTCATCAAGCTGAAGGGATAGCTGCAGCTAAGGCACAGGGCAAACACCTTGGAAGACCTAAAACAACTATTACAACTGAGTTTGAGCAGGCTTATAAACAATGGAAAGCAGGAGAAATTACAGCGGTTGAAGCAATGAAGAGATCAAGTATGACAAAGGCTACATTCTATCGCAGGGTTAAAGAATATGAAACAAGCTAAAGGATTCCTATAACTTCTCTCTTTCTTTAATATAAAGAATATGTGGGGATGTTTCCACATTTTCACTGGGGGCATGAAAGGGATAAACCTATAGTCGGCTCATCCACACACCATGAAAAAAATAACTTGTCGAAACGAATCTAATTCTAGTCCATCTCAAATTACATTATTTTAAATGATCAATCCCTATCCCATTCTTTGTTGCAGTCTGGACATTTCCATTTAATAATCCTATCAGCTTCTATACTGCTTATACCAATTTTTCGTGTAAAATGGGCAGAACCATATACTTTCTGCGATTCTTTCGGAATAGGTTCTCCTTGCAAATCAGCATTGCAATATGGACAGCATTTTTTGTTATCTCTCATGAAACCACTCTTTTAAATAAATACCTTTACCTTTTAATATAGCAGATTTAAGTAAAACTGTATTACCTTTTCAATAGGGTTGTTTTTTACTATATGAATGCTTGAATTATAAAGCGTAAGCAAATATAATAGAAATTAAGTCAATCGGTCAAAGTTCGGAAAGTGACCGTTATACATGAACGTGAACGAATAGCGATATATAAAGGATGAAGGCCGGATAGAGCAACGGCCTTCTAAGCCGTCGGTCGGGAGTTCGAATCTCTCCTGGGACGTATAAAAAACCTCAAGCCCTGACAATGGGTTTGAGGTTTTTTTGTATTTTATTTTACGAAACAAAAGTTCCGTATTTGATGAAAATTGTAAAGTAATTTTAATATAAATGAAACTTAATGTAATATTTACCGTAATAAATATATGTATAAAGATACTTAAGGCGCCCTTGAGTGATAAATTATCTAATTTCTATCATACATTTTGTCAATGAATGATAGAAAGACAGCAGGAGGAATTAGCTTTTGAAGTACGCATTTGCATTTAAAAATCACAATATAGAAACGATCTTTTGCGGAAAAGACGAGCTGTTTGAGGAACTGAAGCAATTTTTAATCACTCAATGCGGTTTAATCATTGTTGAGGTTTCAAGGGCTGATTACTATACGGAGCAGGAAATGAATCAATGGAATGACCGTTATACTTTGTGAATATGAAAAGAAACCGGCCGTGTGAGACCGGTTTTTGTATCATCTGAATCCGCTCGGAGCGCTGAAGCCCCCGGCATGGCCGCTGAAACCGCCCCCGAGCGCGCCGGGATGCGCCCCGGCGCCGAGGCTTCCGCCGACGTCACTGAAGGATTGGCCGTAGTACCCGGTTGTATAAGGGTACGGAACGAATTGCTGCCCGGCGAATGACAGCGTGCTTTGCGGGGTCTGCTGTCCGTATCCGGATGACGGGAATCCCTGCTGAAAAGAAGGGCCGCCTTGATATGGTGCTGTATGCATCGGGGCCGGAGGATAATAAGACTGCGGCGGTAAGACCGGTAAAGGCGGAAATCCAGGAGGCAGGCCCTGCATGCCTGATAACATCTTATTCATGACATCACTCATTTCTTACGAGATAAGAACAGTGTATGCGTATGTCTGTATAAAGAGCCTGTTCAATCGAACGGAATATCTGACAAGCATGCCGGAAGGACAGAGAAAAATCGTGTAATAAAATGTGACATATTCGTATATGAACGGAAAAATTTCATGTAATCTTGAGAGATTAATAAAAAAATGATAAAAACTTTTAATATTTACAGATCCCTTTGTACCAGTAATGAAAGCGTATACAAAGTAGATTGATTAATCTAAATTGTCTAATAATTATAAAAATGCTGTTGACACTGCCTGCAAACGGGCGTAATATGAGTTCAAACAAAAATAAATAAATGATTCACGCTAAAAAGAAAAATCATAAAACACTGAAAAAACAAACAAATGAAGGTTCTTTTTCAATAAAAGAGCTGCCATAATAAAAAGCGCAGAAGAGGATAAGTAGCTTTGCTGAAGTTTTTCACAGAGAGCCGGTAACGCTGAGAGCCGGTAAAACAAATCAAAGTGAACTCCCCTCAGAGTGCCGGTCTGAAATGTAAAGAGTAGGACTCGGCCGAGTGAACACAATGTTTACTCGTTATCAAAACGGATAATCATTATCCATGAGACGGTCTGCATATGACCGTAAACAAGGGTGGTACCGCGGAAAGCAAAGCCTTTTCGCCCCTTTTGGCTATCGCATGAAATGCTTGGCTGAATGTGGGTGGGAAGGCTTTTTTATTTGCGTCAGCCGGCGCTGCGTTTTATGAATTGGATTTTAGAAGGGAACATTGAAAAGGAGGAACTGAAAATGGGCACAAATGTACAGGCGGATTCTTTGTCTGCCGAATGTACAAAAACAATGAACGGGGCTCTGATGCTGATTGAATCATTAAAGAAAGAAAATGTCGAGATGATCTTCGGCTATCCGGGGGGAGCCGTCCTTCCGATTTACGATAAACTGTATCAATCAGGATTGGTTCACATCCTGCCCCGCCACGAGCAAGGCGCGATTCATGCGGCAGAAGGGTATGCGCGAGTCTCCGGAAAGCCGGGGGTTGTGATTGCTACCTCCGGACCCGGAGCGACAAATTTAGTTACCGGTCTTGCGGATGCGATGATAGATTCATTGCCGCTCGTAGTGTTTACCGGTCAGGTGGCCACTTCGGTCATCGGCAGCGACGCTTTCCAGGAAGCCGACATTTTAGGAATTACGATGCCGATTACGAAACACAGCTACCAAGTCCGCCGTCCGGAAGATCTCCCCCGTGTGATTAAAGAGGCGTTCCATATCGCCACGACGGGAAGACCGGGTCCGGTATTAATTGATATACCGAAGGATGTCGCAGCATTTGAAGGAGAGTTCAGATATGATCACGAGATCAGCCTTCCGGGTTATCAGCCTGTAAAAGAGCCTAACTATCTGCAGATCCGAAAGCTCGTGGAAGCTGTCAGCAGTGCGAAAAAGCCGGTTATTTTAGCCGGAGCGGGTGTTTTGCACGGTAAAGCTTCAGAAGATTTAAAAAATTATGCCGAACAGCAGCAAATTCCGGTAGCGCACACGCTCCTCGGTCTGGGCGGTTTCCCGGCAGACCATCCTCTTTTTCTGGGAATGGCGGGGATGCACGGCACATACACAGCGAATATGGCGCTTTACCACTGTGACTTGTTGATCAGCATCGGAGCGCGGTTCGATGATCGCGTGACCGGAAATCTGAAGCATTTTGCAAAATCGGCCAAAGTGGCGCATATCGATATTGATCCTGCTGAAATCGGAAAAATTATCGAAACGCAGATTCCGGTGGTCGGCGACAGTAAAATCGTCCTTCAGGAATTATTGAAGCAAAACGGAAAACAGGGACAGACAGAGGAATGGAAACAGCAGCTTTCAGAATGGAAAGAAGAATATCCGCTTTGGTATACAGACAACAGAGAAGAGGGCTTGAAACCCCAAAAGCTGATTGAGTATATTCACCAATTCACAAACGGTGAGGCGATTGTGGCGACGGATGTCGGCCAGCACCAGATGTGGGCGGCTCAGTTTTATCCTTTCCGAAAGGCTGATAAGTGGGTGACCTCGGGGGGACTCGGCACAATGGGCTTCGGCCTTCCGGCGGCTATCGGAGCGCAGCTGGCCGATCGTAACGCCACGGTCGTTGCCATCCTCGGAGACGGCGGTTTTCAGATGACCCTTCAGGAATTAGATGTCATCCGGCAGCTGAATCTTCCTGTCAAAGTGGTTATCTTGAACAACGAATGTCTGGGCATGGTCAGACAGTGGCAGGAAATCTTCTATGAAGAGCGCTATTCTGAATCCAAATTCTCGGCGCAGCCTGACTTTGTCAAATTGTCAGAAGCCTACGGCATTAAAGGCGTCCGGATTTCATCGGAGGAAGAGGCGGAAGAAGAGCTTAAAAAGGCGCTTTCATCAAAAGAACCGGCCGTTATTGACGTCCGGGTCGCCAAAAGCGAGAAAGTATTCCCGATGATTGCGCCGGGTAAAGGACTTCATGAAATGGTGGGGGTGAAACCTTGAAACGCATAATCACATTAACGGTGGTCAACCGCTCGGGAGTATTAAACCGGATCACCGGCCTGTTTACAAAAAGACACTATAATATCGAAAGCATCACTGTAGGCCACACGGAAACAAGCGGTGTTTCAAGGATTACATTTGTCGTCCATGTGGAAGGCGAAAATGACGTAGAGCAGCTGACAAAGCAGCTTAACAAACAAATTGACGTCCTGAAAGTGACGGATATTACAAACCAATCGATTGTACAGCGTGAGCTGGCATTAATCAAAGTTGTTTCCGCACCGTCGGTCAGAACGGAAATCAATGGAATCATTGAGCCGTTCAGAGCTTCCGTCGTTGATGTCTCAAGAGACAGCATCGTCGTTCAGGTTACCGGCGAATCTAATAAAATCGAAGCGCTCATAGAGCTGCTCAAACCTTACGGCATTAAAGAAATCGCGAGAACAGGCACAACGGCTTTTGCGAGGGGAACCCAGCAGAAGGCGTCATCCAATAAAACAATTTCAATTGTATAACACAAAAAAGGGAGAGATTAAAATGGTAAAAGTATATTATAACGGTGATATCAAAGAGAACGTATTGGCAGGTAAAAAAGTAGCGATTATCGGTTACGGTTCACAAGGTCACGCACATGCGCTGAACTTAAAAGAAAGCGGAATTGATGTCATTGTCGGCGTCAGACAAGGAAAATCATTTACACAGGCCCAAGAAGACGGTCATAAAGTCTTTTCGGTAAGAGAAGCGGCTGCCCAGGCAGATATCATTATGGTTCTTCTTCCGGATGAACAGCAGCAAAAAGTATATGAAGCTGAAATCAAAGATGAATTGACGGCGGGCAAGTCATTGGTATTCGCACACGGATTTAACGTCCATTTCCATCAGATCGTGCCTCCTGCTGATGTGGATGTATTCCTTGTCGCCCCTAAAGGACCGGGACACCTTGTCAGAAGAACATATGAACAAGGCGCGGGCGTACCGGCATTGTTTGCCATCTACCAGGATGTATCAGGCGAAGCGAAAGATACGGCTCTTGCTTATGCAAAAGGAATCGGCGGAGCGCGTGCGGGCGTTCTTGAAACAACATTTAAGGAAGAAACGGAAACGGATTTGTTCGGTGAGCAGGCTGTTCTATGCGGAGGTTTAACGGCGCTTGTCAAAGCGGGTTTTGAAACGCTGACAGAAGCCGGCTACCAGCCTGAACTCGCATACTTCGAGTGTCTGCACGAACTGAAGCTGATCGTAGACTTGATGTATGAAGAAGGATTGGCGGGCATGAGATACTCTATCTCCGATACGGCTCAATGGGGAGATTTTGTCTCAGGGCCGCGCGTAGTCGATGCGAAGGTAAAAGAATCGATGAAACAAGTATTAACAGATATTCAAAACGGTACATTCGCGAAAGAATGGATCGTGGAAAACCAAGTGAACCGTCCTCGCTTCAATGCGATCAATGCAAGTGAAAACGAGCATCAGATTGAAAAGGTCGGCAGACAGCTTCGTGAAATGATGCCGTTTGTCAAACAAGGCAAAAAGAAGGAAGCGGTGGTCTCCGTTGCGCAAAATTAATGTTTTCGACACGACCCTTCGTGACGGTGAACAATCCCCCGGGGTCAACCTCAATTCCCGGGAAAAACTGGCGATAGCCAAGCAGCTTGAAAGACTCGGGGTGGATATTATTGAAGCGGGATTTCCCGCTTCATCCCGAGGTGATTTTTTAGCCGTGCAGGAAATCGCAAGAACGATTAAAAATTGTTCGGTAACAGGGCTTGCCCGATCTGTCAAAGGTGACATCGACGCAGCCTGGGAAGCGCTGAAAGACGGGGCCAGCCCGCGGATTCACATCTTTATCGCCACCTCTGACATTCATCTGAAGCATAAGCTGAAAATGACGCGGGAAGAGGTTAAGGAAAAAGCGGTTGAAATGGTGAAGTATGCAAAAGAACGCTTTCCGATCGTTCAATGGTCAGCAGAAGACGCATGCCGCACCGAACTTCCGTTTCTGGCTGAAATCGTTGAAGAAGTGATTGATGCCGGCGCGAGCGTCATCAACCTGCCGGACACTGTAGGTTACCTGACGCCGGCTGAATACGGAAACATCTTTAAATATATGAAGGAACACGTTCCGAATATCAACCGGGTAAAGCTTTCAGCCCATTGCCACGATGATCTCGGAATGGCGGTTGCCAACTCGCTTTCGGCAATTGAGAACGGCGCTGATCAAATTGAATGCGCCATTAACGGCATAGGAGAAAGAGCCGGGAACGCCGCGCTAGAGGAAATCGCTGTTGCGCTTCATGTCAGAAATGACGCGCATCAAGCCGATTCATCCCTCAATCTTCATGAATTGAAGCGGACGAGTGATCTTGTCAGCAAACTGACGGGCATGGCCGTTCCCCGCAATAAAGCAATCGTCGGAGATAACGCTTTCGCACATGAGTCCGGCATTCACCAAGACGGTTTCCTGAAAGAAAAATCAACATATGAAATCATTTCACCGGAACTTGTCGGCGTGACTGCTGATGCGCTCGTACTCGGAAAGCATTCCGGACGCCATGCGTTCAAAGACCGCCTGAATGCGCTTGGATTCCAGTTTGATAGTGAGGAAATCAATAAATTTTTTACGATGTTTAAAGAACTGACCGAAAAGAAAAAAGAAATCACCGATGATGACTTGATTTCTCTTATTTTAGAAGAAAAAGTGACAGACAAAAAAATCGGCTATGAATTTTTGTCTCTGCAAGTGCATTACGGGACGTCTCAGGTGCCGACTGCAACAGTCTCTTTAAAAAATCAGGAAAACGAACAGCTGATTCAAGAGGCGGCAACGGGGGCGGGCAGCGTAGAAGCCGTTTATAATACGCTCGGGCGCTGCATCGATAAAAATATTGAACTGACAGACTACCGCATCCAATCCAACCGGAAAGGCGAAGACGCGCTGGCTCAAGTTTTTGTCAGAGTGACCGTGAACGGAAAAGAAACATCAGGGCGGGGAATCGCGCAGGATGTTCTGGAAGCTTCTGCAAAAGCATATTTGAACGCCGTGAACCGGCAATTGGTGCTGGATTGCAATATAGACGGATTAAAGAGACAGACTGCGGTCGGCTCGTAATAGAAAGGAGAACGTTTGATTTGAAAAAACGTATTGCTTTGCTGCCCGGTGACGGAATCGGACCGGAAGTGGCGGAATCAGCGGCAGATGTATTGAAAAGCGTTGCCGAACAATTCGGACATGAATTTGAATTTGAAAACGGGCTGATCGGGGGAGCGGCTATTGACGCCCATCAAAACCCCCTTCCTGAGGAGACGGTGGCTCTTTGTGAAAGATCCGACGCCATCCTGCTCGGGGCAGTCGGCGGGCCGAAATGGGACCAAAATCCTCCGGAGCTCAGACCGGAAAAAGGCCTGCTCGGCATCAGAAAAAAACTCGGCCTGTTTGCCAATCTGCGTCCCGTGACCGTATTTGAAAGCCTGTCTGAGGCGTCTCCGCTGAAAAAAGAATATATCAGCGGCGTCGACTTTGTAATCGTCAGGGAACTGACGGGCGGCCTCTACTTTGGAGAACCGAGCAGACAGTATGTCAATGAAGCGGGAGAAAAGGAAGCGGTCGATACCCTTTTTTATAAGAAAGAAGAAATCGCACGCGTTGTCAGAGAAGCCTTTAAGATGGCTGCCGGCAGAAAAGGAAAAGTGACGTCCGTTGATAAGGCGAATGTGCTTTCATCAAGCAGGCTTTGGCGGGAAACAGCGGATGAAATCGCAAAAGAATTTCCTGATGTGACGCTTGAACATATGCTTGTCGATAATGCCGCGATGCAGCTCATCTACGCTCCGAGCCAGTTTGACGTCGTCGTAACTGAGAATATGTTCGGCGATATTTTAAGCGATGAAGCCTCCATGCTGACAGGCTCGCTCGGCATGCTGCCGTCAGCCAGCTTATCAAGTTCAGGTCTTCACTTGTTTGAACCCGTGCATGGATCTGCGCCTGACATCGCCGGTAAAGGGATGGCCAATCCGTTTGCGGCGATTTTATCAGCGGCGATGCTTTTGAGAACATCTTTCGGGCTTGAAAACGAAGCGCAGGCGGTGGAAAAAGCGGTCGCAAAGGTGCTTGCAGACGGCAGCCGTACACGTGATATCGCCCGGGACGGCCAATATGCCGGAACGCATGACATTACTGAAAAAGTAAAAGCCGCATTAGCCGGCTCGAATACAAAATCTATAGTGTGACGCTTTAAAGAAAGCGGTCTTAGTTCATAGGTAGAGGGAGGAAACAAAGATGATGCCTCGAACAATCATCGAAAAGATTTGGGATCGGCATGTTGTAAAAAGCGGTGAAGGAAAACCCGACCTTCTCTATATTGATCTGCACCTCATTCATGAGGTGACGTCTCCTCAGGCGTTCGAAGGGTTAAGGCAGAAGGGAAGAAAGGTCAGACGGCCGCAGAACACATTCGCAACGATGGACCACAATATTCCGACCGTCAACCGTTTTGACATTAAAGATGAAGTCGCAAAGCGCCAAGTAACCGCGCTTGAACGGAATTGTGAGGAGTTTGGCGTCCGTCTTGCGGATCTTCACAGCGCAGACCAGGGAATCGTTCACGTAGTCGGACCTGAGCTTGGTCTGACACTACCGGGGAAAACGATCGTTTGCGGAGACAGCCATACATCGACTCACGGCGCATTCGGGGCGCTTGCCTTCGGTATCGGCACAAGTGAGGTGGAACATGTTCTTTCCACTCAGACACTATGGCAGCAGCGGCCGAAAACGCTTGAAATCCGCGTTGACGGAACGCTCCAAAAAGGAGTGACCGCGAAGGATGTCATCTTGTCGGTCATCGGAAAATACGGGGTGAAATTCGGTACCGGATATGTCATTGAATACACCGGGGAAGTATTCAGAAACATGTCTATGGACGAACGCATGACCGTCTGCAATATGTCAATAGAAGCGGGAGCCCGGGCGGGACTGATCGCTCCGGATGACACGACGATTGAATATTGTAAAAACCGTAAATACGCGCCAAAAGGCGAGGAATTTGAAAAAGCCGCCGCAGAATGGAAAGCGTTAAAAACCGATCCGGGTGCCGTATACGATCATTCCATCGTACTAGACGGCAGCGAGATTTCTCCAATGGTAACATGGGGCGTCAATCCCGGCATGGTTCTTCCGGTCGATGCCCAAATACCGGCGCCGGAAACGATTGATTCTGAAGACGGTAAAAAAGAAGCCATCCGCGCGTACGAATACATGGGAATCTCACCGAATCAAAAAATTGAAGATATTAAAGTCGAGCATGTGTTTATCGGCTCCTGTACAAATTCGCGGATGACCGATCTTCGCCAGGCTGCGGATATGATCAAAGGCCGAAAAGTCGCTGACAGCGTCAGAGCCATTGTGGTCCCGGGTTCTCAAAGCGTGAAACAGCAGGCCGAAGAAGAAGGGCTGCACCGCGTGTTTCTCGAGGCCGGATTTGAATGGAGAGAATCAGGCTGCAGCATGTGCCTCAGTATGAACAATGATGTCGTGCCTGAAGGGGAACGATGCGCTTCCACTTCCAACCGCAACTTCGAAGGCAGACAGGGAAAAGGCGCGAGAACACACCTTGTCAGTCCGGCGATGGCAGCAATGGCGGCCATTCACGGGCATTTCGTCGATGTAAGAAAGTTTTATCAAGAAAAAACAGTTGTGTAAGGAGTGCGCGAAAAGATGGAACCTTTAAAAACGCATACGGGAAAAGCGGCCGTCTTAAACCGGATCAACGTCGATACGGACCAGATTATTCCGAAACAGTTTTTGAAAAGAATTGAAAGAACAGGATACGGCAGATTCGCGTTTTTTGATTGGAGATACCTTGAGAACGGTGAGCCTGATCCTGAATTTGAATTAAACCGCAAAGTCTATGAAGGCGCGTCCATATTAATTGCCGGAGAGAATTTCGGCTGCGGATCATCCCGTGAGCACGCTCCTTGGGCGCTGGATGATTACGGCTTCAAAATCATCATTGCTCCGTCATTTGCCGATATTTTTCATCAAAACTGTTTTAAAAACGGTATGCTTCCCATCCGTATGCCGTATGATCAGTGGAAAAAACTCGCCGGTCAATATGAAAATCAGTCTCTTAACATGACGGTTGATTTGGAAAACCAGCTCATTCACGACAGTGAAGGAAAAGAGATTTCATTTGAAGTCGATCCTCACTGGAAGGAAATGCTGATAAACGGCTATGATGAAATTTCATTAACGCTTCTGCTGGAGGACGACATTCAGCAGTTTGAATCGAAAAGAAGTTCTTGGCTTCAAGCCTGAAAAAAGCCGACCGGATCTGTCCGGCGGTTTTTTTTACCGTGCGCACCATCCTTTCTTGTGTTTCCTGACGCGTGTTGATACACTTGAAAAAAATAGCGCCTGAAAGGAAATAAAGTATGACGCATGACAAGAAAAAAGCTGATATCATTCCTTTCCCCCGTCTGAAAGAACGCTTGGTTGATAAAGGGATGGCCGCCATGAAGGATAAACAGTATCAGGAGGCCCTCGAACTGTTCTCAGAGGCGGTAAGCCACGGCGATACCGAGTCCGACGTACATTTAGGCATGGCGATTTGTTTTCTGGAACTCGGGGAATTGGAAGAAGCAAAACAAGTTTGCGAGAAAATGCTGAATGAAGGGTACGGCCATTATTTCACCGTACTGCAGGTGTACATGACCATTTTAATTCAGCTGAAACAATATGAAGAAGTCAAAAGCACAATTGAAGCTGTGCTGGAAGAAAACCAGCTGCCCGCAGAAAGTGCGGAGCAATTCTACCGGCTGCTCGAATTCAGCCGCAAAATGACCGATCCCGACCAGCAGGATGAAGCGTGGGAGGAGGAATACGAGGACATTCTTGATGCGGAAAAAGTGCTGAACAGCCCCGCTGAACAAATGAATCTGATTCATTCTCTCAAAGACCGCAATATTGCAAAATACACGGGTCTCTTAAAAACGATTCTTCAAGATCCAGGCGCGCATCCTCTTATCAAGACGATGATTTTGACGCTGATGGCGGAGCATGACTACAGCAAGCCGGTCCATATTACAAAATTCGGCGATTCAATGACCGCGGTTCCGAGTGAAACGGTTCAGCCTGATGCGGCTCCGATTTTGCATCGCGTTCTCCGGGTGCTTGATGAAACGCTCGGCAATGAAAACCCTACATTATACGCTGCCGTCGAGGAGCTGTGGAGAAGGCATCTGTACGTTCTGCACCCTTTTATGCCGAAGTTTTTGAACGCAGATTTATGGGCGGCGGCGCTTCATAAGGTCGGTTACGAGATGCACGGCATTGACATTGAGCCGGAGGAACTTCATATGATGTACGAGTTTGACAGCCGCGAACTTGAAGAAACCTGCACGATGATTAAGGATATTGAAGAAATTTCTTATTTGTAAATCACACCATATAGTTGAAAGCGGTAGGCGTTATGTTATAATATAGTGGTTGTATTTATGTATAGCGGTTTAACTGAAATGAGAATTACGGTTGGACAGGCTGCCAGTTCATTACATAATGATTCTGATTCAAAGCGGTTTTTTCTTTGACAAAGCCGCGGATTGCTTTAGAATGGAAGACCGACACAACCTGAATAGATTTTTGGAGGGAAACACATGTCTGTAAAATGGGAAAAACAAGAAGGCAACGAAGGCGTATTAACGGTTGAAGTTGATGCGGATACGTTCAAAACAGCTCTTGATGATGCATTTAAAAAAGTAGTAAAACAGGTTTCTATTCCTGGATTCCGCAAAGGGAAAGTTCCCCGCGGTTTATTCGAACAGCGTTTCGGCGTTGAAGCTCTTTACCAGGATGCTTTAGATATTTTACTTCCTGTAGAATACCCTAAAGCGGTTGAAGAAGCCGGCATTGAGCCTGTAGACCGCCCTGAAATCGATGTTGAAAAAATCGAAAAAGGCGAAAGCTTGATTTTTACTGCAAAAGTGACTGTAAAACCGGAAGTTAAACTTGGCGATTACAAAGGCTTAGGAATCGAAAAAGATGACACTGCCGTTACTGACGAAGATGTACAAAACGAACTTAAAGCTCTTCAAGAGCGTCAGGCTGAGCTTGTCGTGAAAGAAGAAGGCGCTGTTGAAAACGGCGATACAGTCGTTCTTGACTTCGAAGGTTTCGTTGACGGCGAAGCGTTTGAAGGCGGAAAAGCTGAGAACTACTCACTTGAAGTAGGATCAGGTTCATTCATCCCGGGCTTCGAAGAGCAGTTAACAGGCCTTGAAGCAGGCGCTGAAAAGGATGTTGAAGTAACATTCCCTGAAGAGTACCACGCTGAAGAGCTTGCCGGAAAACCAGCTGTTTTCAAAGTGAAAATTCATGAAATCAAAGCGAAAGAGCTTCCTGAGCTTAACGACGAATTCGCAAAAGACATTGACGAAGAAGTTGAAACGCTTGCTGAATTAACTGAGAAAACAAAAAAACGCCTTGAAGAAGCAAAAGAAAACGAAGCTGACGCTAAATTGCGTGAAGAGCTTGTTCTGAAAGCATCTGAAAACGCTGAAGCTGATGTTCCTCAAGCGATGATCGACACTGAGCTTGACCGCATGCTGAAAGAATTCGAACAGCGTCTGCAAATGCAAGGCATGAACCTTGAGCTTTACACTCAATTCTCAGGCCAAGACGAAAACGCGTTAAAAGAGCAAATGAAAGAAGATGCCGCAAAACGCGTAAAATCAAACCTGACTCTTGAAGCGATCGCTCAAGCAGAAAACCTTGAAGTAACGGACGAAGAAGTTGAAGCTGAGCTGACTAAAATGGCTGAAGCTTACAACATGCCGGTTGAAAACATTAAGCAGGCAATCGGTTCAACTGACGCGATGAAAGAAGATTTAAAAGTTCGAAAAGCAATTGATTTTCTTGTAGAAAACCGTTAATATGGTTCATAATAATAGACATAATAAAACAGGGCGCGATTAATTCGTGCCTTGTTTTGTACAATTATGATATAACTCTTTTTCTTGGGGCAAGATAGTCATTGCCGGGCTGTTTTTCGTCATACATATAGAATGTGCAAGTGCGAAACACATTGTTACCGTCTTACTGGAAAGTATGGTAAAATGCAATACATACTCGATCGTAGCAAGAACCGTTTTCTTTTGCCCTTCAGGTAAAAGAAAAAGTGAGACAAGATTAAGGGGTGAAAGAATGTTTAAATTCAACGAGGAAAAAGGACAATTGAAATGCTCGTTCTGCGGAAAAACGCAAGATCAGGTTCGTAAGCTGGTTGCAGGACCGGGTGTATATATATGCGACGAATGTATTGAGCTCTGTACAGAAATCGTAGAGGAAGAGCTTGGTACAGAAGAAGAAGTCGAATTTAAAGACGTTCCGAAGCCGCAGGAAATCCGTGAGATTCTGAATGAATATGTCATCGGACAGGATCAGGCGAAGAAATCACTTGCGGTTGCGGTATACAACCATTACAAACGCATCAACTCCAACAGTAAAGTGGATGATGTCGAGCTTTCTAAAAGTAATATTTCTTTAATCGGACCGACTGGAAGCGGGAAAACACTTCTTGCCCAGACGCTTGCGCGTATTCTGAACGTGCCGTTTGCGATCGCGGACGCTACATCTCTGACTGAAGCCGGATATGTCGGTGAGGACGTAGAAAACATCCTCCTCAAGCTGATTCAGGCAGCAGACTATGATGTGGAAAAAGCAGAAAAAGGTATTATTTATATCGATGAAATCGATAAAGTAGCGCGAAAATCTGAAAACCCGTCCATTACACGTGACGTATCAGGCGAAGGCGTTCAGCAGGCGCTGCTGAAAATTCTTGAAGGAACGGTTGCAAGCGTGCCGCCTCAAGGAGGACGCAAACATCCTCATCAGGAATTCATCCAGATCGATACGACGAACATCCTGTTCATTTGCGGCGGTGCATTTGACGGCATCGAACAAATCATCAAACGCCGTCTCGGACAAAAAGTCATCGGCTTCGGCTCTGATAATAAAGCGGCAGACCTGGAAAAAGAAGAACTGCTTTCTAAAGTTCTTCCTGAAGACTTGCTCCGTTTCGGTCTGATTCCTGAATTCATCGGCCGTCTTCCTGTCATTGCAAGCCTTGAGCAGCTTGACGAAACGGCACTGGTTGAAATTCTGACTAAACCGAAAAACGCACTCGTCAAACAATACAAGAAAATGTTAGAACTTGATGATGTCGAGCTTGAATTTGAAGACGAGGCATTATCTGAAATTGCGAAAAAAGCGATCGAGCGTAAAACAGGCGCACGCGGCCTGCGTTCTATCATTGAAGGCATCATGCTTGACGTCATGTTTGATCTGCCGTCCCGCGATGATATCGAAAAATGTGTCATTACCGGAGCGACAGTCGCAGACGGTGAAGCACCGCGTCTTGTATTAAAAGACGGCACAGTTGTCGGCCAAGATAAAACATCAGCATAACATGACAAAACCTCCTGACTCGAATTGATCAGGAGGTTTTTTTCTTGTCCTGACCCTTCTGAAAATGTTTATTCCGGGCTTTGCTGGGAGATACTAGCGGACAGAGGAATGAATTGGATACATAAATCGTTTTTTCAGGAGGGACCAGCATGAGTTGGACAGGGATCGCATTATTTGTACAGCTGTTTTTCGGGATAGTCATCGGATTATATTTTTGGAATTTGCTCAAAAACCAGCGTACACAAAAAGTGACGATAGATAAAGAATCAAAAAAAGAAATGGAACAGCTGCGCAAAATGCGCGCCATCAGTTTATCAGAACCTTTATCAGAAAAGGTGCGGCCGAAAAGCTTTCAGGACATTGTCGGCCAGGAAGACGGAATTAAAGCGTTAAAAGCAGCGCTTTGCGGACCGAACCCGCAGCACGTCATTATTTACGGTCCTCCGGGAGTCGGAAAAACGGCTGCGGCGCGGCTGGTATTGGAAGAAGCGAAAAAACATAAACAGTCACCGTTTCAAAAGCAGGCTGTATTTGTTGAACTTGATGCGACGACCGCGCGATTTGATGAACGGGGGATTGCCGATCCGCTTATCGGTTCAGTGCATGATCCGATTTATCAGGGAGCGGGTGCGATGGGCCAAGCAGGCATTCCGCAGCCGAAACAGGGGGCTGTGACCCATGCTCACGGCGGGGTATTGTTTATTGATGAAATCGGCGAGCTTCACCCGATTCAGATGAATAAAATGCTGAAGGTGCTTGAAGATCGAAAAGTATTTTTAGACAGTGCGTATTACAGTGAAGAAAATACGCAAATACCGAATCACATTCATGATATTTTTCAAAATGGGCTTCCGGCAGATTTCCGTTTGATCGGAGCGACAACGAGAATGCCGAATGAAATTCCGCCGGCCATCCGTTCGCGCTGTCTTGAAGTATTTTTCCGCGAGCTGGAAAAGGATGAACTTAAAATCGTTGCGAAAAAAGCAGCCGACAAAATTCAGAAAGAGATTTCTGACGAAGCTCTCAGTGTGCTGACCACATATACGAGAAACGGACGTGAAGCCGTCAATATGATCCAGATCGCCGCCGGCATGGCGGTGACTGAGGACAGAAAAGAAATTACGACAGAAGATATAGAATGGGTTGTGCATTCCAGTCAGCTTACACCTAAAAATGAGCAGAAAATCGCCGATGAACCGCAAGTCGGCATCGTGAACGGACTTGCCGTCTACGGGCCGAACAGCGGCGCATTGCTGGAAATCGAAGTGAATGTCACGCCTGCGCAGGACAAAGGCAAAGGAAGCCTGAATATCACGGGAATTGCAGAGGAAGAAAGCATCGGCAGCCAATCGAAGTCGATCCGCCGCAAAAGCATGGCGAAGGGATCTGTGGAAAATGTTCTGACGGTTCTGCGCACAATGGGCATCAAACCATCAGACTATGACATTCACGTCAATTTTCCGGGCGGAGGCCCGATTGACGGACCTTCAGCAGGTATCGCAATGGCCGCGGGGATTTTTTCCGCGATTCACCGCATCCCGATCGACCATACGGTGGCGATGACGGGAGAAATCAGCCTGACGGGGCTTGTCAAACCGATCGGCGGCGTCATTCCGAAAATTAAAGCCGCAAAACAGGCCGGAGCAAAAACGGTCATTATCCCATATGAAAATCAGCAGTCCATTCTGAAACGAATAGACGGAATCACCATTAAAGCGGTAAAAACGTTCCAGGAAGTGCTGGACGTCATATTGGTTGACCCTCCTTCAGAACAAAAACCGTTTGATATCCAAATGAATAAAGAATCCGTATAAACCCCATTTTTATAATGGGGTTTTTTTATGGAGGACATCTTTTCCTTTTTCAGAACAGAAAGAAAGGGTATACTACGAAGAGACTGTTTTATATACAGGGCAGGCGGATAAGCCGATTAAAGCCCGATCCCGGAATTGTACAACGATGAAAAAGTTGTATTATAATGGTTCATACTAAAGTCACGGAGGTGTCAGTCACATGGCAGAAGATACAAAACGCAGCATCCCGCTCCTCCCTTTAAGAGGCTTATTGGTATACCCGACAATGGTTTTACATTTAGATGTAGGCCGTGACAAGTCGGTTCAGGCTCTTGAACAGGCAATGATGCATGATCATATGATTTTTTTAGCCACTCAGCAGGATATTTCGATAGACGAACCGGGTGAAGAGGATATTTTCGCCGTCGGCACTTATACAAAAATTAAACAGATGCTGAAGCTGCCCAACGGTACGATCAGAGTGCTTGTAGAAGGAATTCAGCGGGCGCAGATCCTTGAATACACCGAGCTCGAAGATTATACTTCGGTCGATATACAGCTGATGCATGAGGATGATTCAAAAGACGTGGAAGACGAAGCGCTTATGCGGACGCTGCTGGACCATTTTGACCAGTACATAAAAATTTCTAAAAAAATCTCCGCAGAAACGTATGCGGCTGTGACTGATATTGAAGAGCCCGGCAGAATGGCGGATATCGTCGCTTCTCATCTCCCGCTGAAATTAAAGGACAAGCAGGACATTTTAGAAACGGCGGATATTAAAGAACGTCTGAATAAGGTCATCCGTTCCATTCATAATGAAAAAGAAGTGCTGGAGATTGAGAAAAAAATCGGTCAGCGCGTCAAACGTTCGATGGAACGCACTCAAAAGGAATACTACTTGCGTGAACAGATGAAAGCCATTCAGAAGGAGCTTGGCGACAAAGAAGGGAAAACCGGCGAAGTTCAGTCGCTCACGGAAAAGATAGAAGAAGCAGGCATGCCCGAGCGTGTCAAAGAAACGGCGCTTAAGGAATTAAGCCGTTACGAAAAAGTGCCGTCAAGCTCAGCGGAAAGCTCTGTTATCCGCAACTATATCGACTGGCTCATCGCCCTTCCGTGGTCGGATGAAACAGAAGATAAACTTGATATTAAAAAAGCCGGGGAAATCTTAGATAAAGAGCACCACGGCTTAGAGAAAGTGAAAGAGCGGATTTTGGAGTATTTGGCCGTGAAACAGCTGACGAAAACGCTGAAAGGGCCGATTCTTTGTCTGGCCGGACCTCCGGGAGTCGGCAAAACATCTCTTGCAAAATCAATCAGTACGAGCATGGGGCGCCGTTTTGTGAGAATTTCACTGGGCGGAGTGCGCGATGAGTCTGAAATCCGCGGGCACCGGCGTACATACGTCGGAGCGATGCCGGGCCGTATTATACAGGGGATGAAAAAAGCCGGCAAACAAAATCCGGTTTTTCTCCTGGATGAGATCGACAAAATGTCGTCTGATTTCAGAGGCGATCCGTCTTCGGCGATGCTTGAGGTGCTGGATCCGGAACAAAACAGCACATTCAGCGACCACTATATTGAAGAGACGTTCGATTTATCGAAAGTGCTGTTTATCGCGACTGCGAATAACCTTGCTTCCATCCCGGGCCCTCTCAGAGACAGAATGGAGATTATCAGCCTGTCAGGCTATACTGAAAACGAAAAGCTGGAGATCGTGAAGGACCACCTGCTTCCGAAACAAATCAAAGAGCACGGGCTCACAAAGAGCAACCTGCAGATTCGGGACCAGGCGATTACGGATATCATCCGCTACTACACGAGGGAAGCCGGCGTGAGAACGCTTGAACGCCAGATTGCCGCCATTTGCCGAAAGGCTGCAAAAGCCATTGTGTCTGAGGAGAGAAAACGCATTACCGTTACAGAGAAAAATCTGGCCGACTATCTCGGAAAACGGATATTCAGATACGGACAGGCGGAAACTGAAGATCAAATCGGGGTTGTCACGGGGCTTGCGTATACGACGGTCGGCGGAGATACGCTGTCAATCGAAGTGTCATTGTCACCGGGAAAAGGAAAGCTGATTCTGACCGGGAAGCTTGGAGATGTCATGCGGGAATCAGCGCAGGCCGCTTTCAGTTATGTCCGCTCGAAAGCGGAACAGTTCGGAATCGATCCGAAATTCCATGAGAAGTATGACATTCATATCCATGTCCCTGAAGGAGCGGTGCCGAAAGACGGCCCTTCTGCCGGAATTACGATGGCCACGGCGCTCGTTTCAGCATTAACGGACCGTGCGGTAAAACGCGAAGTCGGTATGACGGGAGAAATCACGCTGCGGGGCCGCGTGCTTCCGATCGGCGGACTGAAAGAAAAGGCGCTCGGCGCGCACAGAGCGGGCCTGACCACTATTATTGCGCCTAAAGATAACGAAAAAGATATAGAGGATATTCCAGAAAGCGTCAGAGAAGGACTGAAGTTTATATTCGTTTCTCACCTGGATGACGTTTTGGAACATGCCTTAGTAGGAGAGAAGAAATGAAAGTCACAAAGTCAGAAATCGTGATCAGCGCGGTCAAACCTGAACAGTACCCTAATGGGGGGCTTCCGGAAATCGCGCTGGCGGGAAGATCAAATGTAGGAAAGTCATCTTTTATCAATTCATTAATCAATCGGAAAAACTTGGCCAGAACGTCATCAAAACCGGGGAAAACACAGACCTTAAACTTTTACATCATCAATGATGAATTGCATTTTGTCGACGTTCCCGGGTACGGATTTGCGAAAGTTTCCAAAAGCGAGCGGGAAGCATGGGGAAGAATGATTGAAACCTATATGACGACCCGCGAAGAGCTGAAAGCCTGCGTGCAGATTGTCGACCTCAGGCACGCGCCGTCTGCTGAAGACGTGAACATGTATGAATTCCTGAAGTATTACGGCATTCCCGTCATCGTTATCGCGACAAAAGCGGATAAGATTCCAAAAGGAAAATGGGACAAGCACTTAAAGGTTGTCAAACAGACGCTTGATATGGATCCTGAAGATGAGCTGATTTTATTTTCCTCTGAAACGAAAAAAGGCAAAGATGAAGCATGGGGAGCCATTAAAAAAATGATCAGCCGGTAATGAAAAACCCAAAACGCAGTGCGTTTTGGGTTTTATCGTATAGTTTTGTTCCGCTTGATAAACAATAATAAAAGGCTGATGCCGATGAAAACATACGGCCAGTATGTTTTGAAGTGTTCCGTCGGAATATGGACGGACTCCAGCCACGCCGTAATTTGTTTAAAGAAGTATAAAAAGAGGGAAAAACCAATCATGGCAGCCGCTTCGTATACATATTCTTTTCTGGCTGCCGCAAATAAGGAGAATCCGAAGACGAAGAGAATCATTTCAAAATCTCCCGGCCACCATGAGAGCTCAGGTTTGGCGAAAAAGTGTAAACCTATGCCGAAAAGAAGCATGCCGATCAGGACGTGAGGCCCGGCCGCTTCCTTTTTGCCCTGATACAAGAGCACGGCACCCAAAAGCATAAGGAGCACCGGCCATTCCCCCTGATTCGCAAACAGGTGAACCTGTCCGCTCTGAAGCCATGCGAATAATGAAGCGGCAAGCAGAAGTCCCGGTAATAAAATTGATGTTTTTTTCATCCTGTCACCTACCCGCAGTAAAGGATTTTTAGTATGATGATTACAGTGGAAACGAGCTTTTTATACTATAGCATAACATTTTTGAAATCTGTTCACATTTTCCCGAAGAAACTATGTTATAATTATTATAAATAATAAATTCTATGTTAGAATGATTATAAATAAATTGCGATGTACGGGGGTGCATGAAAGCGATGCATATTCTTGTTGTGGGAGTAGATTATAAATCCGCCCCTATTGAAATACGCGAAAAAATAAGTTTTCAGCCGGATGAGCTTGCAGAAGCGATGCTTCGTTTAAAAGAAGAAAAAAGCGTTCTTGAAAACATTATCGTGTCAACCTGCAACCGCACCGAAATATATGCGGTGGTCGACCAGCTTCATACCGGCCGTTATTATATAAAAACATTTTTATCCGAATGGTTCTCGCTGCCGAAAGAAGAGCTGTCTCCGTTTCTGAAATTTTATGAGAGCGACGCGGCGATCGAGCATTTATTCCGTGTGGCATGCGGCTTGGATTCCATGGTCATCGGAGAAACGCAAATACTCGGCCAGGTCCGCTCAAGCTTTAAAACGGCGCAGGCAGAAAAGACGATCGGCACCATTTTCAATGAGCTGTTTAAACAGGCGGTGACCGTCGGCAAACGCACGCATGCTGAAACCGATATCGGCGCCAATGCCGTTTCCGTCAGTTACGCCGCCGTTGAACTCGCGAAAAAAATCTTCGGCTCATTGTCAAATAAGCACATTTTGATTCTCGGTGCGGGAAAAATGGGCGAGCTCGCCGCAGAAAACCTGCACGGTCAGGGTATCGGCAAAGTAACGGTCATCAACAGAACGTTTTTGAAGGCAAAAGCGCTTGCTGACCGTTTCTCCGGAGAAGCGCGCAGCTTAAATCAGCTTGAACATGCACTTGCTGAAGCTGATATTTTAATCAGTTCGACAGGCGCAAGTGATTTCGTCGTGTCTAAAGAAATGATGGAGAGAGCGGGCAGACAGCGGAAAGGCCGCCCGTTATTTATGGTGGATATCGCTGTGCCGAGGGACCTCGATCCGGCGCTGAACGATCTTGAAGGTGTTTTTCTGTATGATATTGATGACCTTGAAGGAATCGTTGAAGCCAACTTACAAGAACGCCGTGAAATCGCTGAAAAAGTCGAGCTGTTTATTGAAGCGGCAATTGTTGAGTTTAAGCAGTGGCTTAATACGCTCGGCGTCGTGCCGGTCATTTCGGCGCTGCGTGAAAAGGCGCTGTCCATCCAGTCCGATACGATGCAGAGCATTGAGCGCAAGCTGCCTCATCTGACGGTAAGAGAGAAAAAACTTCTCAGCAAACATACGAAAAGCATCATTAACCAAATGCTGCGCGACCCGATTCTGAAAGCGAAAGAGCTTGCGGCTGAAGCGGATTCAGATGAAAAGCTGAAGCTGTTTATGCAGATTTTCGATATTGAGGAAGAGGCCGGCCGCCAGCTGGACAAAAGCCTGGATAACCGCCAGACGGTTCATTCGTTTCAAAAGGCAGAAGCAAAAACGGGCTTACGTCCGCTTGTAAGTGAGTGAGGGCTGTATGATTGATACAGCAATGGCAAGACTTAATGAAGCGACAATTGTTATTTATGCAGTAAGCGTCCTTTTTTACTTTATAGATTTTCTTCAACACAACCGGAAGGCTGGGAAAATGGCCTTCTGGTTGCTTTCTATTGTCTGGACTCTGCAAACCGTCTATCTTTCTTATTTTATGTGGCAGACGGGCAGATTTCCGGTCTTGAATATTACGGAGGCCCTTTACTTTTATGCGTGGGTGCTTGTCACGCTCTCACTTGTGGTCACGCAGATTCTGCGCGTTGATTTTATCGTGTTTTTCACGAATGTCATCGGTTTCTCGATGATTGCGATCCATACGTTTTCACCGACGGATCAGCATTCGGCCGCTTTTTCCGGCCAGCTGGTCTCAGAGCTTTTGGTCATTCATATTACAATGGCGATTCTGTCTTACGGCGCTTTTTCCCTTTCTTTTGTCTTTTCGCTTCTTTATCAGTTTCAATATTCTTTATTAAAGAAGAAAAAATGGGGAAAATGGCTGTTGAGAATTGAAGATTTGTCAAAACTTGATTATATGGCTTACGTTTTAAATGTCATCGGGGTTCCGATGCTGCTGTTGAGCCTGATATTAGGCGTGATCTGGGCGTATGTGTCGCTGGAAACGCTGTACTGGTTTGATTCAAAAGTGCTCGGCTCGTTTATTGTGCTGCTTTTATACAGCTACTATTTATATATCAGATTGATTAAGGAACTGCAGGGAAAAGTGGCGGCGTTATGGAATTCAGCATGTTTTCTCGTGCTGATGATTAATTACTTCCTGCTCGGAAGCCTGTCGCAATTCCATTGGTTCAGTTAACGCACGCGCCCAAACAGATTCGGGAGGAAAGAAAATGAGAACGATTAAGGTAGGTTCCAGACGGAGCAAACTGGCTATGACCCAGACAAAATGGGTGATTAACAAACTGAAGGAATTGAACCCTTCCTATAACTTTGAAATCCGGGAGATTGTCACAAAAGGCGACCGCATCCTTGATGTTACACTGTCAAAAGTGGGCGGCAAAGGTTTGTTTGTCAAAGAGATTGAACAGGCGCTGCTGCATCAGGAGATTGATATGGCGGTTCACAGCATGAAAGACATGCCCGCCGTTTTGCCCGAGGGTCTTGTCATAGGCTGCATACCGAAACGTGAGGATCCGCGTGATGCGCTGATTTCAAAGGGGCATCAAAAGCTGGACGACATAAAAGAAGGAGGCATCATCGGCACCAGCAGTTTAAGAAGAAGCGCCCAGATTCTTGCTGAACGCCCAGATCTTACAATTAAGTGGATCAGAGGCAATATTGATACGAGACTTCAAAAGCTTGAAACGGAAGATTACGATGCTATTATTTTAGCGGCTGCGGGACTTTCGAGAATGGGCTGGAAAGATGATGTCGTATCTGAATTTCTCGAACCGGACCGCTGTCTGCCTGCGGTCGGCCAAGGCGCTCTTGCCATTGAATGCAGAGAGTCGGATGAGGAGCTTTTGAAGCTGTTTGCGCAATTTACCGATGAGTATACGCAGCGCACGGTGGCAGCCGAACGGGCTTTCTTACACGCGATGGAAGGCGGCTGCCAAGTGCCGATAGCCGGGTATGCGTCCGTCAATGACCGGGATGAGGTTGAATTGGTCGGTCTTGTCGCGTCTCCGGACGGAAAGACGATTTATAAAGAAACAGCGGCGGGACATGATCCGGAAGAAATCGGGAAACGCTGTGCGGCGATGATGTCTGAAAAAGGAGCCAAAGCACTAATCGACAGCGTGAAACAGGAGCTCGATCAGGATGGCAAATGACCTTCCTTTACAAGGAAAGACCGTGCTTGTCACTCGGAACAAAAGACAGGCCGCACCGTTCCGAAAAAAAGTGGAGGCGCTCGGCGGAACGGCTGTTTCCGCTTCGCTGATCGCTTTTCAGGAAGCGCTCCCGGATGAATGTGCGGACAGTCTGCGGAAAGACCTTTCTGAGCCGGGATGGCTTGTGTTTACAAGCGTAAACGGTGTCCGGTTCTTTTTTTCCTATCTTGATCGTCACGCTCTTGCGCTTTCGGGACGGAAAAAAATCGCAGCCGTCGGTGAAAAGACTGCGCGCGCCCTGAAAGAGCGGGGAGCCCGGACGGATGCGATGCCTGACGAGTATGTGGCGGAATGTCTGGCTGATACTTTAAAACGGCACGCATCAGCTGCCGAACCCATTTCAGTGATAAAGGGCAATTTATCACGCGATGTCATAAAAGCGGAGCTTGAGCCGCTTGGCTATCAAATAAGGGAATGGGTGTTATACAATACCATTCAGGATGAAAAAGGCATGGACGAGCTGAGACGGGCTGCATCCCGCTCTCATTTTGATTTTATTACGTTTACCAGCTCATCGGCGGTCCATACGTTTATGCACGCGGTCGGAGACGGAGAAAAAGCGTGGGAAAACAGCGGTGCGAGCTATATCAGCATCGGCCCTTTGACAGAGAAAGCGCTCTTGGAATACGGGATCTCATCCCATGTGCCTGACACTTATACGATTGAAGGCATGCTGGACGTCATGTGCAGTATGTCGGGAAAGGATTGATAATGATGAATCAAACATTTAACAGACACCGCCGTTTGCGCGCGAACGCTGCGATGAGAGATTTAGTAAAAGAAACACGTCTTCACCCCTCAGATTTTATTTACCCGTTATTTGTCGTTGAAGGGCTCGAAGGAAAAAAAGAAGTTCCTTCCATGCCGGGGGTTTATCATGTATCACTCGATTTGTTAAAGGATGAAATGGCTGAGCTGATATCGCTCGGCATTAAGTCGGTCATCGTTTTCGGCGTGCCGGAAGAAAAAGACGCCTGCGGAACCCAGGCTTTTCACGATCACGGCATTGTGCAGAAAGGGATTGCTGAAATTAAAAAGCATTATCCTGAAATGATCGTCATCGCTGATACGTGTCTCTGTGAATACACGGATCACGGCCATTGCGGCGTCGTGAAAGACGGAGAAATCCTCAATGACGAGTCGCTTGAGCTGCTGGCTCAGACAGCCGTCAGTCAGGCCAAAGCCGGCGCTGATATCATCGCTCCTTCAAATATGATGGACGGTTTTGTCACAGTGATCAGGGAAGCGCTCGACAAAGAAGGATTCACGAATATTCCGATCATGTCTTATGCCGTGAAATATTCAAGTGAATTTTACGGTCCGTTCCGCGACGCGGCTGACAGCACGCCGCAGTTCGGAGACCGAAAAACATATCAGATGGATCCGGCCAACCGCTTGGAAGCGCTCCGTGAGGCTGAATCAGACGCGGCAGAAGGCGCTGACTTTTTAATCGTCAAACCGTCTATGTCATACTTAGATATTATGCGTGATGTGAAAAACCGCCATCACCTGCCGCTGGTCGCATATAATGTGAGCGGGGAGTATTCCATGGTGAAAGCGGCAGCCCAAAACGGCTGGATTAAAGAAAAAGAAATGGTGCTGGAAATTTTAACGGGCATGAAACGTGCAGGAGCCGATCTGATTATGACGTATCATGCAAAAGACGCAGCAAGATGGCTTGCTGAGTAACGATTTCATTTGACGGGAGCTGAGGCAGATGAGAAGCTATGAAAAATCAAAAGCCGCTTTTAAAGAAGCGCAGAAACTGATGCCGGGCGGAGTGAACAGCCCGGTGCGCGCGTTTAAATCAGTCGATATGGACCCGATCTTTATGCAGCGCGGAAAAGGATCGAAAATTTTTGATATTGACGGCAATGAATATATCGACTACGTCCTGAGCTGGGGGCCGCTCATTTTGGGCCACACGAACGACCGGGTCGTTGAAAGCCTGAAAAAAGTAGCCGAGAACGGGACAAGTTTCGGAGCATCTACTGAGGTGGAAAACGAACTGGCCAAATTGGTCATTGACCGTGTGCCGTCTGTTGAAATCGTGCGGATGGTCAGCTCCGGCACAGAGGCGACAATGAGCGCCCTGCGTCTGGCAAGAGGATATACCGGCCGAAACAAAATTTTGAAATTCGAAGGCTGTTACCACGGCCATGGTGATTCACTGCTGATCAAAGCGGGATCCGGAGTGGCGACACTCGGCCTTCCGGACAGCCCGGGCGTGCCGGAAGGAATAGCAATGAATACGATTACCGTTCCATACAACGACTTGGAAAGCGTTGCACTCGCATTCCGGGAGTACGGTGAAGATATTGCCGGGGTCATTGTTGAACCGGTAGCAGGCAATATGGGCGTTGTTCCGCCGCAGGAAGGCTTTTTACAAGGACTTCGCGACATGACGGAACAGTATGGCGCGCTGCTCATTTTTGATGAGGTCATGACCGGTTTTCGCGTGGATTATAACTGTGCGCAAGGGTATTTCGGCGTGACGCCTGACTTAACGTGTCTCGGCAAAGTCATAGGCGGCGGTCTTCCTGTCGGTGCGTATGGCGGAAAAGCTGACATTATGGAACGAATCGCGCCGAGCGGTCCGATCTATCAGGCTGGAACATTGTCAGGAAATCCGCTTGCCATGACAGCGGGACTTGAGACGTTACAGCAGCTCACACCTGAATCTTACCAAGAATTTGTGAAAAAAGGCGATATGCTTGAAGAAGGCATTTCAAAAGCAGCTGCAGCACATGGCATTCCGCACACGTTTAACCGGGCGGGTTCAATGATCGGCTTCTTTTTCACAAATGAGCCTGTCATTAACTATGAAGCAGCCAAATCTTCTGATTTAAAGCTGTTCGCCAAGTATTATAAAGGGATGGCCGACGCAGGCGTATTTCTGCCGCCGTCTCAATTTGAAGGATTGTTTCTCTCCACTGCGCATACAATGGAGGATATTGAAAATACCATTCAAGCCGCTGAGAAAGTGTTCCAGGCGATCAGCCGCTGATACCGAAAAGCCGATGCAAGCAAGACTTGTATCGGCTTTTTTCAATGCCTCCATTATCATATTTTTCCGGATTGCGGCATACACCTTTAGTGACATCTAATTGTATGGATTAGATGAAAGGAGGATATGAACTTGCCGCATAATCACCGATTGCAATTTTCTGTTGAAGAATCAATCTGTTTCCAAAAAGGACAGGAAGTTTCTGAATTACTTTCGATTTCATTAGACCCTGACATCAGGGTGCAGGAAGTAAATGATTATGTCTCAATTAAAGGATCATTAGAACTTACTGGCGAGTACAACATAGATCACAGCAGTCATTTTGAAGAGCTTGATAGGGAGATGAGGCATGTAGAGGAAGTGAGGGCGAGGGAGGATGGCACGGCCGAGCTCATTCATTGTTTCCCGGTGGATATTACGATTCCGAAAAATAAAGTGAGCCACCTCAATGATGTTTTCGTATTTATCGATGCCTTTGATTATCAGCTGACGGATTCAAGGATCTTAACCATTCAGGCTGATTTGGCAATTGAAGGGCTGCTTGAGGAATCCGAGCCAAAAGAGCCGGAGATCCCTTTGTACGTGGCTCCTGAATTTGCCAGAGAAGAAATGATCAATCTTGCCGGACATCATTTGGAGGACGAAAACGAACCAGAATTAATGATACGCCATGAGCCTGAAATACCTTTGAGTGTATCAAAAGAAGCAGCACAAGAAACCGAGAAGAACGAGGAAGAAACCCCGCCTTTACTCAGGCAGGAGGAAGAAGAGCAGGGAGCTGCCCCGATTCTGAGAGAGCAGGAAGAAGAAGAGCAGGAAGCAGCCCCGATTCTGAGGGAGCGGGAAGAAGAAGAGCAGGAAGCAGCCCCGATTCTGAGAGAGCAGGAAGAAGAAGAGCAGGAAGCAGCCCCGATTCTGAGAGAGCAGGAAGAAGAAGAGCAGGAAGCAGCCCCGATTTTGAGGGAGCAGGAAGAAGAAGAACAGGAAGCAGCCCCGATTTTGAGGGAGCAGGAAGAAGAAGAACAGGAAGCAGCCCCGATTTTGAGGGAGCGGGAAGAAGAAGAGGAGCAGGAAGCAGCCCCGATTTTGAGGGAGCGGGAAGAAGAAGAGCAGGAGACCGCCCCGGTTCTGAGGGAGCAGGAAGAGGTGCCGAAACCTGTTTCCTTTACTGAGCCTCCTCCTCCCGTTTCCTTCCAACACGAAGAAGAGCAGGAAGAAGCTGAGGAGCCTGCAATCATGTCGGCTGTGAGGAATGAACCTGTATTTGACGATGATTCAGCAGAAGTGCAGGAAGAGCCAAAAGATGATAACGAGCCGGTTTTCCCTGCGTTCACTCTGACTCCGCATGCAGAAAAACCAAAAATTGCGGAACAGCCCTTCCTTCAAAAAGAAAAACAGCCAGAGGCCGAGCCGCTTCTCCGTCAGAGCGATCATGAGGCGGCAGAAGACGAAGATGAGCCTGCGGTTTTTCAAGAAGAGCAGGCGCCCGTTTATCGCGAGTTCGTTCCGGAACAGCAGGAAGAGGAGTTTTACAGCGCTCCTAAGCTGCTTGAAGAAGAGTCTCAGGATGAAGTAGGGTTCGAAATTGAGGTAAGGAAGATGGCGCCGCCGGAGGAGGAAACCGGGAAGCCTCTCGATTTGTCTTTTCAGTTTTCCAAACTGCCGCCTGAGGAGCCGGCGCAAGCTGAACCGCCTGAGCCGCTTAAGTCTGAAAGAAAGAATGAAGAAGCGGCACCGGGAACCGAGCAGAAGGAAAATGACAACTCTCATTACTTGACAAAATTATTTACAAGGGAAGAAGAAAAGTTTTCAAGAATGAAAATTTGTATCGTACAGCAGCAAGATACTATCGACCGGGTGTGTGAACGATATGACATAACATCCCAGCAGCTCATCAGAACGAATGCTTTATCGTTTGATGACGAGCTTGAAGAAGGTCAGCTTCTGTATATACCTGAATATAATAACAGCCATGCGTAAGCACAAAGAGGCCGTAAAAATGTGGTGAATGGAATGGAAGCAGTCCAATCAGTGCTTCAGGAATACGGGCTGGCGGCTGAGTATATTGAGCCTGTCAGCCCGCATGTTTGGAAGGTCTACTCAAACTACGGCATTTTTGCTTTGAAACAGCTCAAGCCGGCCCGCAGCAGTGAATTTACGGATCTTATGATTGAGATTGAGGAGAAAGGCTACCGATCATTTGTGCCGATCTGCCGCACGTATGCCGGCGATTTTTTTGCGGGAACACAGACGGAGAATTCTTATTATTTAATGCCTTGGCTTCAGTACGATCAGGAAGAGGAACGGGACCAAAAACATGTTTACCTTTTTAAAGAGGTCGCGAAGCTCCACTCCGCGACTGTGCGGGACATCCAAATCCGGACTGAAGATATCAGCGGCTTTTATGAAGCAACGAAAAGAGATTGGGAAAATGATAAGCTTGTCTATGAACAATTCGCCGACCGGGCGGAAAAAGAGTGGTATCTTTCACCTTTTGAACTGCAGGCTGTTACGTATCTTACAGAAACGGTTTCTGCCGTCAATTTTGCTCTGGAACGTCTGGAAGAATGGTTTGACGCGGCAAAGGATCATGACAAGACGAGAGCGGTGATCAACCACGGCAGCTTATCGAGCCGCCACTTTCTGTATAATGATGCGGGATCGGGCTTTTTCACGAATTTCGAGAAAGCTGCGCTGGGCCCTCCGCAAAACGACCTGCTCGGCTTTTACTCCAGAATGTTCAGAAGCTATCCGAAAGCATGCCCGGAATGTCTGGACTGGTTTTATACGTATCACAAATCATTCCCGCTCCGTGAAGCGGAAATCAGCCTGTTTCTCAGCTATATGGCTTATCCGTCCGCCATGTACAAAGTGCTGAAACGGTATCAGACCGGCCAAAGGGGCTCTGAAAAAGAAGAGTGTACGCAATTATTAAGAGCGTTTTGGCAGATGAAAAATGTTGAGCCTTTTCTCATGAAGGTTCATCAGATTGAGCGGGAGAAAAAAATAAAAGCGGAAAACGAGTCCTCTTCATAACGGGACTCGTTTTTTTATATCCATTCCAAATGCAGGGCGCACGCTAAAAACAGCAGGATGGCAAGCAGCAGGACATCAAAAGTCGTCGGAAAGAAAATCGTCCTGATCCCCTGAAAGATCGTAATCGGGATAATGACTTGCACGGATACAAGGCGGACCTGTCTGGCCCACTGGGGGAGCGAATAAGAATTGAATTTTTTTCTCACGGGCAATTCCTCCTCACATTCGCCTTTCTATGTATCGTATGTAAGGGAAAGGGCGGGGTGCATGCCCATTTATGTATGACGGCAGCGGTTTTTGGAAAAGATGATTGACGAATCAAAAACACTTTTACTATAATAAAGAACATAATAAATAAGATCATGAGCTGATATAAATACACCTGCTTTGAACGGGAAGAGTACAAGAAAGACGCATGAAGAGAGAGAAGCTACTGTGCTGAAAGGCTTCTTATGCTGTCTCATTGGAAGGTCGCCCGGGAGCATAATTTCTTGAACATACAGTAGAGAAATTCGGGCCGCACCCGTTATCCGTTTAAGTGCATGAACAAATCTGTTCATGAAAAAAGGTGGTACCGCGAAAGAGCTTTTCGTCCTTTATCAGGATGAAGGCTCTTTTTTAGTTGCTCAGCCATTTCTAAACATGCTGGAGGGTTATCATGGATACAAACGAACAAACAATGCCGACAAAATATGATCCGTCTGCGATTGAAAAAGGCCGCTATGATTTTTGGCTGAAAGGAAAATATTTTGAAGCGGGCGGCGATCAAACGAAACAGCCGTATTCTGTCGTCATTCCGCCGCCGAACGTGACGGGCAGGCTGCACCTCGGACATGCGTGGGATACGACGCTGCAAGATATCGTTACGCGTATGAAACGCATGCAGGGCTATGACGTGCTCTGGCTTCCGGGCATGGACCACGCCGGCATCGCCACTCAGGCAAAAGTCGAAGCGAAACTCCGCGAACAGGGCACAAGCCGTTATGATCTCGGCCGTGAAAAGTTTTTAGAAGAAACGTGGAAGTGGAAGGAAGAGTATGCTGATTTCATCCGCAGCCAATGGGCCAAGATGGGGCTCGGACTCGATTATTCGCGCGAACGTTTCACTCTTGATGAAGGGCTGAACAAAGCAGTGCGGGAAGTATTCGTCAAGCTGTACAAAAAAGGCTTGATTTACAGAGGCGAATATATCATCAACTGGGACCCTGCCACAAAAACGGCTTTATCCGATATTGAAGTAATTTACAAAGACGTACAGGGCGCGTTTTATCATTTGCGCTATCCGTTAGCAGACGGTTCAGGCTCAATTGAAATCGCGACCACCCGTCCGGAAACGATGCTTGGCGACACGGCTGTCGCGGTTCATCCTGAAGATGAGCGCTACAAGCACTTAATCGGCAAAACGGTGATTCTGCCGATTACAAACCGCGAAATTCCGATCGTCGGCGATGATTATGTTGATATGGAATTCGGATCAGGCGCCGTTAAAATCACGCCTGCCCATGACCCGAATGATTTTGAACTCGGAAACCGCCACAATCTAGAGCGGATTCTCGTCATGAATGAAGACGGAACAATGAATGAAAAAGCGCTGCAATATAACGGCATGGACCGGTTTGAATGCCGCAAAAAACTCGTCAATGATCTTCAGGAATCCGGTGTTCTCTTTAAAATCGAAGACCATATGCATTCTGTCGGACATAGTGAGAGAAGCGGCGCCGTTGTTGAGCCGTACCTGTCCACACAATGGTTTGTCAAAATGCAGCCGCTGGCCGATGCTGCGGTTGACCTTCAGTCAAAAGAAGAGAAAGTTCACTTCGTTCCTGACCGGTTCGAGAAAACGTACCTGCACTGGATGGAAAATATCCGTGATTGGTGTATTTCCCGTCAGCTGTGGTGGGGCCACCGCATCCCGGCTTGGTATCATAAAGAAACAAAAGAAGTGTACGTCGGCCTTGAGGCGCCTGAGGACAGTGAAAATTGGGAACAGGATTCAGACGTGCTTGATACATGGTTCAGCTCCGCGCTTTGGCCGTTTTCTACAATGGGCTGGCCTGATGAAAACGCTGAAGACTTTAAGCGGTATTACTCAACCGATGTTCTTGTAACGGGATATGACATCATTTTCTTCTGGGTATCCCGGATGATTTTCCAAGGTCTTGAGTTTACCGGCGAGCGTCCGTTCAAAGACGTGCTGATTCACGGCTTAATCCGTGACGAGCAGGGCAGAAAAATGAGTAAATCCCTTGGGAACGGCGTGGACCCGATGGATGTCATCGACAAGTACGGAGCGGATTCCCTGCGCTATTTCCTGGCAACCGGAAGTTCACCGGGACAGGATCTCCGTTTCAGCTATGAAAAAGTGGAATCCACATGGAATTTCGCAAATAAAATTTGGAACGCCTCCCGTTTTGCATTAATGAACATGGACGGCATGACGTATGACGAGCTTGATCTGTCCGGTGAAAAATCAGTTGCTGATAAGTGGATCCTCACAAGACTGAATGAAACGATAGAAGACGTAACCCAGCTTGCGGATCGTTATGAATTCGGTGAAGTCGGACGCCACCTGTACAACTTTATCTGGGACGATGTGTGCGACTGGTATATCGAAATGGCAAAGCTTCCGCTGTACGGGGAAGATGAAGCGGCGAAGAAAACAACCCGTTCTGTTCTGGCATATGTGCTTGACCAGACGATGCGTCTTCTTCACCCGTTTATGCCATTCTTAACGGAAGAAATCTGGCAGCACCTTCCTCATGAAGGCGAGTCAATCACGATCAGCTCTTGGCCGGTTCCGGTGCCGGAACATACGGATAAAGAGGCAGCGGCGGATATGAAACTGCTCGTTGAATTAATCCGTTCTGTCCGCAATATCCGGAGCGAAGTCAACACGCCGATGAGCAAGCAGGTTGAGCTTTACATTAAAACAGCTACCGAAGACATTGCCGGCCGCCTTGAGAAGAACCGTTCTTACGTTGAACGCTTTACGAATCCGAGCACGCTGAAAATCGGGACGGATATCACTGCGGCAGACAAAGCGATGACAGCGGTCGTCACCGGAGCGGAAGTCATTCTGCCGCTTGAAGGGCTGATTAACATTGATGAGGAGATCGCCCGTCTGCAAAAAGAATTCGACAAGCTGACAAAAGAGGTCGAACGCGTTCAGAAAAAACTCGGCAACGAAGGATTTATTAAAAAAGCTCCTGAGCATGTCATTGAAGAAGAACGCGGAAAAGAGAAAGACTACGCGGCAAAACGCGAAGCTGTCCGGCAGCGGATTGCAGAGCTGAAAGGCTGATAAAACAGCGGGGCGGTTTCCTAAGAAACCGCCTTGTTGTATAAAAGAGGGGATTTCATTGTTTAATACGTACAAAGAAGCGATCAGCTGGATTCACGGCAGACTCAAGTTCGGCGTTAAGCCAGGCCTTCTCCGTATGGAAAAGCTGATGGAAAAACTGGAACACCCGGAAAAG
Source organism: Bacillus sp. Pc3 (assembly GCF_000815145.1). Taxonomy (NCBI): domain Bacteria; kingdom Bacillati; phylum Bacillota; class Bacilli; order Caryophanales; family Bacillaceae; genus Bacillus; species Bacillus sp. Pc3. The sequence goes on from NZ_CP010406.1 coordinate 3,356,317, forward strand.
AACATTCGCGCCATTCATGTGGCGGGCACAAACGGCAAAGGATCGACCGTCGCTTTTATCCGTTCCGTGCTTCAAGAAGCCGGTTATACGGTCGGCACGTTCACATCGCCTTACATTATTACGTTTAATGAGCGTATCAGCGTCAACGGCACGCCGATTTCTGATGAGGAATGGAGAACGCTCGTTAATGACATAAAACCGATAGTCGATGAGCTTGATAAGACCGATGCCGGAACGGTGACAGAATTTGAAATCATTACAGCGTGTGCATTTTTATATTTTGCGGAGCGGGCTGATATCGATTTTGTCATTTTTGAAGCGGGGCTCGGCGGCACATTTGATTCAACCAATATTGTGAATCCGCTCCTGTCGGTCATTACAAGTATCGGACATGACCATATGGCGATTTTAGGCAATACCATCGAGGAGATCGCCGGGCAGAAAGCCGGTATCATTAAAAATTCCATTCCGGTCATTACGGGCGTCAATCAGCCGGAAGCACTCGGCGTTATTGAAGCGGAAGCCGAAAAAAAGCAGGCTCCGTATCAGTCACTATATAAAACGTGCAGACTGTCTAATGAAGCGGCGCTTCCGTCCGGTGAAAGCTTTTCGCTGGAAACGGAAACGAAATGCTATGAAAACATTCAAACGTCGCTGATCGGCATTCACCAAAGGCAGAATGCGGCATTGGCGATATTGGCCGCTGAATGGCTGAATCGCCTGGAAGCCGCAGCCATTTCTGAAGAAGCGATGCGAAACGGCCTGAAAAAAGCATCGTGGCCGGGCCGGTTTGAACGTCTTCAAAGCCGCCCTTTAGTGTTTGCGGACGGCGCCCATAACGAAGAGGGCGTTGAAACGCTGATAGAAACGATCCGGCAGCGCTTTGCCGGTAAAAACGTCCATGTCGTATTCAGCGCATTAAAAGACAAACCGTATCAGGAAATGATTGAAAAGCTTGAAACCGAAGCGGATTCCATTCACTTTGTATCATTTGACTTTCCGCGTGCTTCAAGCGCCGAAGCCCTTTATAACGCAAGCAGTCTAGCGGATAAGAGCTTCGATGAGAACCCGGACAGTGTGAAAGAATGGATAGAACAAAAAGACGGGGCGGATGATGTCATCATCATTACCGGCTCCTTATATTTTATTTCAGAAATGAGAAAGCGGCTTATCTGACAGCCCCTCGGATGCCCGGCAGACCATTTTACGGTTTTGCCGGGTGTTTTTATGCTGAAAATATATTTTCAGCCATTTCAGTCATGGTGTTTTTCTTTGCTATAATCTGAGCCAGATTGATAGTAAAGGTGTGGTCTGAGTGCTTTTGATTCTGTTTTTTCTCGGCTTGATTTTCGGTTCTTTTTTTTATACAGCAGCGTGCCGTATCCCGCTGCGAATCTCGGTTATTTCGCCGCGTTCAGCCTGTTCGTTTTGCCGCTTGCCGCTCTCCTGGGGGGAGCTTGTGCCCGTCGTTTCCTATATTCTGCAAAGAGGCAGATGCAGAAACTGTCGTGCGAAGCTGTCGGTTATGTATCCGGCGGCGGAATGCTGGACGGCGTGTTTATTCACGGCTGCAGGCATTCATTTCGGTTTCTCAAAAGAACTGTTAGTCGCGCTGTTATTTCTGTCTCTGCTCATGATTGTTACTATGACGGATCTGCAATATATGCTGATTCCTGACAAGGTTCTGCTGTTTTTTCTTCCGCTTTTCATCGCCGGCCGTATGTTTTCTCCGCTGGATTCATGGTATGCAGGGTTTGCCGGAGCCGTTTGCGGATTTTTTCTGCTTGTTTTTATCATGTTTGTCAGTAAAGGAGGCATCGGCGCAGGTGATGTGAAACTGTTTGGGGTGATCGGCCTGACGCTCGGCGTGAAGCTCGTGCTCATTGCATTCTTTCTCTCCGTTATGATCGGAGCCGTATACGGTATGTGCGCCGCAGCCCGGGGCAGGCTTGGTAAAAAGCAGCCATTTCCGTTTGCGCCGGCCATCTCAGTCGGGAGCGCTTTGAGTTATTTATACGGTGAAGAGCTGTTTTCGTTTTACATCAAGCTCGCTTCAGGCGGAGCTTGAAAAATTTGGCGAACGTTTTTTGGACAAGACGACAAAAGTCTTGTTCTTTTTTTTTTCGCCTATGCTAAAGTGTGAACCATGATCAGTTCAAGGTACGGCCAAGACGAATGCAAGGGGGAAGAGACGTTGAAAAAAAGGAAGAGCAAAAAGCACAGCAACGCAAAAAACAATGCCCTTAAAGTAACCATTAACGGACAAGAAGAAACGATGTATGGACAAGAAGATGTGAAAGAAGGCGGGGAGAAAACCGTCACATTTTCAAATTGGGAAGAAACAAAAAAGGCGGAGCAGGAGACCGCCGCATCCCATGAAGATCCGAAAGAAGAAGATTTCAATTGGGATCATGAGAAGAATTCTGAGGTATTTGAAGATGACCCGAAAGTCGTTCCGCCATACCAGAAGAAAAAAAACGGCCCTCATTTTCCGAAAAAAAAGCAGCCGTCTTCTCCAGTTAAAAAAGCGGTCACGACAATTGCTGTTGCGGCTGTTTTAGGCACCGGGCTCGGCCTTGTCGCCTTAAATATGTCGGGAAGTAAAGAAGCCTCCGCTCCAGCATCAGCTGACAAAGGTTCACAAGGGCAGACGGCGAAAGCGGGAGATGTTTCTAAAGACAAATCTGAAACAGCCGGCACAGGAGATGCGGAATCTTCAGAGGGAAACTATAAAACATATGCGGTGCAGGCCGGAAAATTTTCATCAGAAAAAGGAGCGCAAACCCTTGTTGACCAGCTGACTGAAAAAGGATACTCGGCCGTCTCTCTGGCTAAAGAAGACGGATACACATACGTGATCGCCGGGCTTGCAGCGGAAAAAAGCCTATCACAGCAATTGGGTCAGACACTGATAGACCATGATTTTGAGGCTTGGGGCGGAAAAGAGCTCAGCTTTGCGGTCGATTCAGGACTGGAAGACTCTTTTAAACAAGCTTCTGAGCTCTCCGCCAAAGCGATTACCGGCAAAGATCTTTCAAAAACGGAAGTGGCTGAAGCGGCAAAAGCGGCAGACGGTGCAGACGCCGCTGACAAAAAGCAGAAAGAGGCCGTGCTTCAAGCGCTGAAAGAACTGGAAACGCCGGGTTCGGAATCCGGCTGGAAAGCCCAAAAAGAGCTTTTAAGTGTTGTAAAATAGTATCTCATTTCCCGTCATCCGGCGGGATTTTTTATTTTGTCATCAAAAAGTTATTTTTCTGAAATTGTGGTTGCCCGTTTGATTTGGTAGGATAGACAAGTATCTTTTTTTCTTAAGCAAACCCTGAAAGGATGACAATCATGACAAAACGCTTAATACTCGCATCACAATCTCCGCGAAGAAAAGAACTCCTTACTCTTCTTCAGATTCCTTACAGCATTATTGCAAGCCGCACAGAAGAAAAATTAAATCGAAACCTTTCGCCGGAAGAAAACGTCCAATGTTTGGCCGAGCAAAAAGCCGGAGCTGTATTGGCCGAAAATCCCGATGCAGTCGTTATCGGGGCTGACACGATGGTGTGCATAGACGGCGAATGCCTCGGCAAACCGCATGACAGAGAAGAAGCGGCACACATGCTGCGGAGGCTTTCCGGCCGAAGCCATCAAGTCATTACGGCGGTCAGCATTCAGACGCATGACCGGAAAGAAACGTTCTGTGACACGACGGAAGTGACGTTTTGGCCGCTCAGTGAAGACGACATACAGCTCTACATTGAAACAAAAGAACCGATGGATAAAGCAGGTGCATACGGCATCCAAGGAAAAGGCGCGCTTTTAGTGAAAAAAATAGACGGTGATTTTTATTCTGTCGTCGGGCTTCCTGTCGCTAAAACAATGAGAGCCTTGAAAGAATTTAATATAAAAGCTTGATGTTCAAACCGGGAAGGGGAACAAGGAGGGGTTGATCATCCGTGATCTGCCGTTAAAATTAAGAGATTTCCCCGAAAAAGAAAAACCGAGAGAGCGGCTTCTGCACTTCGGAGCCGAACATCTCTCTAACAATGAATTGCTCGCCATCCTGCTGCGGACGGGAACGAAACATGAGTCCGTCATGAACCTCGCTCACCGGCTGCTGCGGACGTTTGACGGGCTGCGACTGTTAAAAGGCGCCTCTGCCCAGGAGCTTTCCAGCATTCCGGGAATCGGCACGGTGAAAGCCGTTCAGATTCTTGCCGCAATTGAGCTGGGGAGCCGCATTCATAAGACATCCGCCGGGGAGCATTGCGTCATCCGCTCTCCGGAAGACGGGGCGAAGTATGTGATGGAGGATATGCGCTTTTTATCCCAGGAGCATTTTGTCTGTTTATATTTAAATACCAAAAATCAAGTCATTCATAAACGCACCGTTTTTATCGGAAGTCTGAATTCATCTATTGTCCACCCGCGGGAGGTGTTTAAAGAAGCTTTCAAACGATCCGCCGCGTCCTTCATTTGTGTTCACAATCATCCTTCAGGAGATCCTACACCGAGCAGGGAAGATATAGAGGTAACCAGGCGGCTTTTTGAGTGCGGAAATTTAATCGGCATCGAGCTGCTGGATCATTTGGTCATTGGTGACAAAAAATTTGTGAGTTTAAAGGAAAAAGGATATTTGTAACACTTTTTTTTTCGTTGATTTAAGATATAATAGATTTTATGAGTTTTTCCCTTTAGGGTATTTTTGCTTTAAGAAAGGAAGATACATACATATGTTCGGAATTGGTACAAGAGACCTTGGTATAGATTTGGGAACCGCGAATACGCTTGTGTTTGTTAAAGGAAAAGGAATCGTAGTGAGAGAGCCGTCTGTCGTTGCTCTGCAAACGGATACGAAGTCCATCGTTGCGGTCGGTAACGATGCGAAAAACATGATCGGAAGAACTCCGGGCAACGTGGTCGCGCTCCGTCCGATGAAAGACGGCGTTATTGCTGACTATGAAACAACTGCGACAATGATGAAATACTACATTAATCAGGCTGTGAAAAATAAAGGATTGTTTGCGAGAAAGCCTTACGTTATGGTGTGTGTGCCGTCAGGTATTACGGCCGTTGAAGAACGGGCGGTCATCGACGCGACAAGACAAGCGGGCGCACGTGACGCTTATCCGATTGAAGAACCGTTTGCGGCAGCAATCGGCGCGAATCTTCCGGTATGGGAGCCGACGGGCAGCATGGTCGTTGATATCGGCGGCGGAACAACTGAAGTGGCGATCATTTCTTTAGGCGGCATTGTCACGTCTCAGTCAATCCGTGTAGCCGGTGACGAAATGGACGACTCAATCATCAGCTATATCAGAAAAACATATAATCTGATGATCGGTGACCGTACGGCGGAAGCTATTAAAATGGAAATCGGTTCAGCAGAAACCGGTGAAGAAAATGCGTCAATGGAAATCCGCGGCCGCGATCTTCTGACAGGTCTGCCGAAAACGATCGAAATTACGGGAACGGAAATTGCAAATGCACTGCGTGATACAGTTCTCTCAATCGTTGACGCGGTGAAGAGCACGCTTGAAAAAACACCGCCTGAGCTGGCCGCTGATATTATGGACAGAGGTATTGTATTAACAGGGGGAGGCGCCCTGCTCCGCAATCTCGACAAAGTCATCAGCGACGAAACGAAAATGCCTGTTCTTATCGCTGAAGATCCGCTGGATTGTGTTGCGATCGGCACTGGAAAAGCACTGGAGCACATCCATCTTTTCAAAGGAAAAACAAGATAATCAGGAGTTAAATAGAAGAGGTGTATCACGATGCCGAACAAACGGTTAATGCTATTACTTCTGTGTATTATCATATTGGTGGCTATGATTGGATTCTCGCTGAAGAACGGCCGTAATACCACCTGGCCTGAAAAGCTGATCGGTGATACGACGGGAGTATTTCAAAACATTTTTCACACGCCTGCCGAATATTTTGCAGGGTTCTTCGGGGACATAAAAGACCTGAAAAACACGTACAAAGAAAACGAACGCTTAAGACAAAAGCTGGACGGACAGACACAATATGAAGCGAAGCTCCAAGAACTCAAAGATGAAAACAAGAAGCTGCGTGATGAACTCGGGCATGTCAAATCAATTTCCGACTATGATCCGATTTTAGCGACCGTTATCGCCAGAAACCCTGATCAATGGTACAAGCAGATCATGATCAATAAGGGAACGAAGCAGAAAGTGGCCAAAGACATGGCTGTCACGAACGAAAAGGGTGCGCTGGTCGGGAAGATCAAAAGCAGCGGACTCAACAGTTTCACATCCGCCGTTCAGCTGCTGAGCGATGTTGACCGCAATAACAGAGTGGCCACCAAAATCTCCGGCAAAAAGGGAAGCAAAGGCTACGGTTTAATTGAAGGGTATGATAAAAAGAAACAGACTCTGAAAATGACCATCCTTGAGCCGGATGAAAAACGTGAAGTGAAAAAAGGCGACCTCGTGGAGACATCCGGAACGGGCGGCGTATTTCCTCAAGGGCTGACGGTCGGGGAAGTGACCGATGTAGAATCAGATGCTTACGGCCTGACGAAAATCGCTTACGTGAAACCGGCTGCCGACTTGTACGATCTTGACCATGTCATCGTCGTGAACCGAAGCGTAGCAACAGGGGAGGAAGGATCGTGAAACGTTTCCTTCTCCCTTTGATTATGATTTTGGTCTTTTGTGCGGAAAGCATCTATACCGATCTGGTGCGTTTTCCTTTCGTTTCCGTCGAGCAGCAGGTCGTTCCGCATTTTCTTTTGCTTGCGCTGATTTTTATGTCCGCTTATATCAACCAAAAGCATGCGGTGATCTACGGTTTGATTTTCGGATTTCTTTATGACATCAATTATACGGGTGTTTTAGGCGTTTATATGTTTGGTTTTGCCGGTTTATGCTATCTGGCGGCCAAAGCGTTTAAAGTGCTGCAGACAAACGCCCTGATGGTCATTCTGGTCGCGGTGCTGAGCGTATGTGTGCTTGAATTTTACGTCTACGGCATTCAGACGTTAATCCGCAGCGGCACAATGACATTTAACGATTTTGTCATTCAGAGGTTCTTGCCGACCGCTTTGCTGAATATTGCGGGAGCCGTTATATTAGTCCTGCCCTTCAGGCTGTTTTATATAAGTCTGAAGAAAGAATTAAGAGATGAGTAAAAAGGATTTTATCTTTTTTTGACGAAAAGAGTATGTTGTTGAGGTGAACATTGATGAAGACCAAAAAGCAGCAATATGTAACAATAAAAGGAACAAAAAACGGCTTAACATTGCATCTGGATGATGCGTGTTCTTTTGATGAGCTTCTCGATGGTCTTCAAAACATGCTGTCGATTGAACAATATACTGATGGCAAAGGCCAAAAAATCAGTGTTCATATTAAACTCGGGCATCGGTATCTGTATCAGGAACAGGCAGAGCAGCTGACTGATCTGATCGCGTCAAAGAAAGATTTAGTCGTGCATTCAATTGACAGTGAAGTCATCGCCAAAGAAGAAGCGCAGCGGATGAAAGAGGAGCAGGAAATTGTTTCTGTTTCCAAAATCGTCCGTTCGGGCCAGGTGCTTCACGTGACGGGAGATTTGCTTTTAATCGGAGATGTGAATCCCGGCGGTACGATCAGAGCCGGAGGAAATATATTTGTTCTCGGTTCATTAAAAGGGATTGCCCACGCGGGTTATAACGGAAATAACCGGGCTGTGATCGCCGCATCAGAAATGATGCCGACACAATTGAGGATCAATCACGTGTTAAATCGCTCCCCAGACCACATTCAAAAAGGGAACGACATGGAATGTGCTTATTTAGATACTGACGGAAATATGGTCATTGAACGCCTTCAGCAATTGGCTCATTTAAGACCTGATCTAACAAGGCTTGAGGGAGGAATGTGAAATTGGGTGAGGCTATCGTAATAACTTCGGGAAAAGGCGGAGTAGGTAAAACAACAACATCTGCAAACCTCGGTACCGCCTTAGCCATTTTAGGGAAGCGCGTCTGTTTGGTAGACACAGATATCGGACTGCGCAACCTTGATGTCGTAATGGGTCTTGAAAACAGAATTATTTACGACTTAGTAGATGTAATTGAAGGCAGATGCAAGACGCATCAGGCGCTTGTCAAAGACAAACGTTTTGATGATCTGCTTCATTTAATGCCGGCTGCCCAGACAAGCGACAAGACGGCTGTTGTCCCTGAGCAGATCAAATCGCTTGTGCAGGAGCTTAAGCAGGAATTTGATTATGTCATTATTGATTGTCCGGCCGGAATTGAACAAGGCTATAAAAATGCCGTCTCCGGAGCTGATAAGGCGATTGTTGTGACGACGCCGGAAATATCAGCGGTGCGGGACGCTGACCGCATTATCGGACTTTTGGAGCAGGAAGATATCGAACCGCCGCGCCTTATCGTGAACCGCATCAGAAATCATCTGGTGAAAAACGGTGACACGATGGATGTGGATGAAGTTGTTCATCATCTGTCTATTGATCTCCTCGGAATCGTTGCTGACGATGATGAAGTGATCAGGGCTTCAAATATCGGCGAACCGATTGCCATGAATTCCAAAAACCGCGCCAGCATTGCGTACCGCAATATCGCCCGGCGCATTTTAGGAGAATCCGTTCCTTTGCAGGTGCTTGAAGAGCAGCAAAAAGGGATGATGGCGAAAATCAAGTCATTTTTCGGCGTGCGTTCATAATATATACCAGAATACAAAGATCTGATGAAGCCCAGCTTATCAGGTCTTTTTTGTTTTTCAAGAGCGCATATTTGCAATGGACAAGACATAGGATGTACAAACCCAACGATTGCAAAGGATGATGGCGATGAGTCACAGAGCTGATGAAATTAGAAAAAGACTGGCCAAAAGAAGAAAACAGCGGCCTGAATCAAAACGGACTTTCGTTCAAAACGCCCAAACGCAGAATTTTCCCGCGTGGCAGACGGTCAAGGAGCAGGAAAAGCACAAGCTTCTACCGGACTACGAATATCAAACGGAACACCCGCCCGAATTTAACGGACGGCACCCATTGATCAGCGCTCATTCTATTATTTTAAAATGCCTGCTGGCCGCCTGTCTCGTACTGATCTCCGCTATTGCCTATAAAACTGACAAACAGCCGCTGAGTCAGATCAAACCGGCGATCGCACAAACCTTTCAAAAAGAATTTCAGTTTGCTGCCGTAAGCAATTGGTTCGTATCTTCCTTCGGAAACCCGCTCGCTTTTCTTACGCCGGGAACGAAAAAGAAGGACGGTCAGGTGGCGGTCAGTCAGGATATGGCCGTTCCTGCCGCGGGGAAAATCCAGCAGGACTTTCAAAATAACGGAGAAGGCGTCGTCGTCGAAACCGCCAGCGAAGCCATTGACAGCGTAAAAGAAGGCTACATTATGGAAGTGAGCAAAGATAAAAAAACAGGACTGACGGTGAAGGTGCAGCACGCCGACAATACCAGCAGCATTTACGGCCGGCTAAAAGATGTTAATGTTTCATTGTACGACTTTGTCGATAAAGGGAAAAAGATCGGTTCGATCAAGCTCAACGATAAAAGTAAAGGCCAGTACTATTTCGCGATCCAGGATGGCGATAAATTCATAGATCCGATCCAGGTGATCACATTTGATGAATAAATGGCTCATCCTCCTTTTTAAAATTCATGTCCATCCTTTTCTTTGGATTATCATGGGGCTTGGTCTTATGACGGGGCACATCAAAGCGCTGCTGTGTCTTTTGCTGGTTGTATCCGTTCATGAGCTGGGGCATGCTGCTCTGGCTGTGTTTTTTTCGTGGCGCATTAAACGCATCTTTCTGCTCCCTTTCGGCGGGACGGTTGAGGTGGAGGAGCACGGAAACCGGCCGCTTAAAGAGGAATTCGCGGTCATTCTGGCGGGCCCGCTTCAGCATGTGTGGCTTCAGGCGGCAGCCTGGCTCTTTTTCATGTCAGGCTTGGCAAGTGAGCAGACATTTGAGATGTTTACCTTTTATAATCTCTCCATTCTTTTCATCAATCTTTTGCCGATCTGGCCGCTTGACGGCGGAAAGTTCGTGTTTTTATACTTCTCTAAACAAATGGCTTTTCAAAAAGCGCATCTCCTCAGCCTGCAGACATCAGCCGTTTCCGCGCTTTTGCTCTGCTGCTGGATTGTGCTGGCCGTCCCCCTTCAGGTCAGCGCATGGGTGCTGTTCGTCTTTCTCGCCGCTTCTTTATGGGACGAATACCGGAAGCGGCATTATATTCAGCTGAGGTTTCTTTTGGAGAGATACTACGGCAAAAACCGCGATGTCGCCATGCTGCATCCTTTGACGGTCGCGGCCGATGCCAAAGTAAAGCATGTCATGGCCGAATTCAAACGGGGATGCAAGCACCCCATTATCGTTGAAAAAGCCGGCGAAAAGCTCAGCCAGCTCGATGAAAATGAAGTGCTTCATGCGTATTTTGCCGATAAACGGACAGATTCCTCTATGGAAGACCTGCTGCTGCCTTACTAGAAATAGATTGACATATCCTTTTGGTTCTGATATATTTTTTAATGTTATGGATGTAGCACCAATGCTACAACCGCTCGGGACAGGTGATAAGAGCTTTAAAGCCCCCTGTTGCTGGCGAGTCTTAGTCTAATAGGAGGTGCAGAGAATGTACGCAATCATTAAAACAGGCGGAAAACAAATCAAAGTTGAAGAAGGTCAAACTGTTTACATCGAAAAACTTGCTGCTGAAGCAGGTGAAACAGTGACGTTTGAAGACGTATTGTTTGTTGGCGGAGACAGCGTGAAAGTCGGCAACCCAACAGTTGCAGGCGCGACAGTTACAGCTAAAGTTGAAAAACAAGGCCGTGCGAAAAAAATCACTGTTTTCCGTTACAAGCCAAAGAAAAATGTTCATAAAAAACAAGGTCATCGTCAGCCTTATACTAAATTGACAATCGAAAAAATCAACGCGTAAGCATGATTGAGGCAACAATTCGAAGATCCCGGAATGACGGGGGCATATTGTCCTTTGAAATGACGGGACATGCCGATTTTGCTGAACATGGACGAGATCTCGTATGCGCCGGGGTCACGGCTGTCGTTTTCGGAGCGGTCAATGCGGTTATCGCGCTGGCTCCTCTCGAACCGATTCTTGATATAGGCGAGGACGGGGGTTATTTCTACTTTGAATTCCCTGAAGCTGCTGATCAGGAAGCTTTGCAAAAAGCGCAGCTGCTGATTGAAGGCATGATTGTTTCTCTTGAAACGATCGAGCGGGATTACAGTGAACACTTACGGTTGACTGCAAACCAAATATAGGAGGTGAGTTACATGCTTAGATTAGATCTTCAGTTTTTCGCTTCTAAAAAAGGTGTAGGTTCTACAAAGAACGGACGTGACTCTGAATCTAAACGTTTAGGCGCTAAACGTGCAGACGGTCAATTCGTAACAGGCGGATCTATCCTTTACCGTCAACGCGGAACGAAAATCTACCCAGGTGAAAACGTGGGCCGCGGAGGAGATGACACTCTTTTTGCTAAAATCGACGGAACTGTTAAATTCGAACGTTTCGGCCGTGACCGCAAAAAAGTGAGCGTATATCCTGTAGCTCAATAATGACACAAAAAACTCCGGTCGTTGACTGGAGTTTTTTTTGCAGTAAGCGGAGTAACATCAAGAATGAAAAGCAGAGGATGCGTGAGTGAACCCCGCCTTGAATGAGGACATCAGCTTCCCATACCCACTGGATATGTTCCCCAAGCAGTGATACCAAAAATGTTTCTGCCTGGCATCCGCATTGTATGCGATCCGAAAAAGGAACATGATGAACCAGGAAAAACAAGTGTTTTTTTAACAAAGCCTTCTCTGTTATAATTCATAGTACACACTTATCAAGACTCCTAAAAAGAAATTAAACGATTGGGAGTGCGAAAATGAAGGATGTATCGAAGAAACAAGAAGAACCTGTAAGCGATGCGGCTCTGATCAATGAGCTGATCCACTTAATGGGCCATTTCCGTCATGATTGGATGAATAAGCTGCAGCTGATAAAAGGAAACTTAAGTTTGCAGAAGTATGACAGGGTCGTTGAAATTATTGACGAAATGGTCATAGATGCAAAGCACGAATCAAAGCTCTCAAACCTGAAAACCCCGCACTTGGCGTTTGACTTTCTTACATTTAATTGGAAGTCCCGTTATATGAGGCTCGAATACGAAGTGCTCGGAGAAATTAAAGATTTATCGGCATATGATCAAAAGCTGTCGAACCTGATGAGAAAACTGTTTCATCTGTTCGGTCTGGCGGTAAACAATGAAAGTGAAAATCATCTGACCGTATCGCTGCAGACGGATCACCCTGACAGACAGCTTATTGTATATCTCGATTTTCATGGAACGATTGCAAATGCAGATGTGTTTGATGAATTTCGCAAATCCCGGCATGAGGACTTTGATGTCATGCAATTTGAGCTGACCGGCCATGAATGTGTGGCCGAAATTGGAATGAACTAGCGGTTTTTTACGGTTTAGAACGGAGGATATTATGTTTGTAGATCAGGTGAAAGTATATGTAAAAGGCGGCGACGGCGGTAACGGAATGGTTGCGTTCCGCCGTGAAAAATATGTGCCGAAAGGCGGGCCTGCCGGCGGTGACGGAGGTAATGGAGGCGACGTCGTTTTTGAGGTTGATGAAGGACTGCGCACGCTCATGGACTTCCGGTACCAGCGGCATTTCAAAGCGATACGCGGCGAGCACGGCATGTCTAAAAACCAGCACGGCAGAAATGCGGACGATATGGTTGTTAAAGTTCCGCCCGGCACAGTCGTAACGGATGACGATACAAAACAGGTCATTGCCGATCTGACTGAGCACGGGCAGCGTGCCGTCATCGCAAAAGGCGGACGCGGCGGACGCGGAAATACCCGCTTTGCGACACCGGCCAACCCGGCACCGCAGCTGTCAGAGCACGGAGAGCCCGGAAAAGAGCGCTATATCGTGCTTGAACTGAAAGTGCTTGCAGACGTAGGCCTCGTCGGCTTCCCGAGCGTCGGAAAATCTACGCTTCTGTCTGTCGTTTCATCGGCAAAGCCGAAAATCGCCGATTATCATTTTACAACGCTTGTTCCGAATCTGGGCATGGTGGAAACGGATGACGGAAGAAGCTTCGTCATGGCGGATCTGCCCGGTTTGATTGAAGGAGCGCATGAAGGAGTCGGCTTAGGCCACCAATTTCTCCGCCATATCGAACGGACGCGCGTCATCGTTCACGTCATTGACATGTCAGCGATGGAAGGCCGTGATCCGTATGAGGATTATGTCACCATTAATCAGGAGCTCAGTGAATATAATCTGCGGCTGACGGAGCGTCCGCAAATTATCGTTGCGAATAAAATGGACATGCCCGAGGCGGCTGAAAATCTTAAAGCGTTTAAAGAAAAGCTTCAGGATGACCATCCTGTCTTCCCGATCAGCGCTGTGACGAGAGAAGGGCTCCGCGATCTTCTGTTTGAAGTCGCCAACCAGCTGGAAACAACGCCTGAATTCCCGCTGTATGATGAAGAAGAACTGGCGGAAAACCGCGTAATGTACACGATGGAAGATGAAGAAATTCCATTTAACATTACGCGTGATCCGGACGGCGCGTTTGTGCTTTCAGGTGACAGCCTGGAACGTCTCTTTAAAATGACTGATTTCTCCCGTGACGAATCCGTCAAGCGTTTTGCAAGACAGATGCGCGGTATGGGCGTTGATGAAGCGCTCAGAGAACGCGGTGCTAAAGACGGCGATATCATCCGGCTTCTGGAATTTGAATTTGAATTTATTGATTAAAAAAACGGAGAGCTTGCGTTGCAGGCTCTCTGATGTAAAAGGGAGGGGTGCAGGTGAAAGAAGAGACATTTTATTTAGTGCGTGAAGACGTTCTGCCTGATGCGATGCGAAAAACCCTTGAAGTCAAAAAGCTGCTCGACAGAAAAAAGGCTGAATCGGTTGCAGATGCTGTGCAGAAAGTTGATTTAAGCAGAAGCGCTTTTTACAAATACCGAGATGCGGTTTTCCCTTTTTACACGATGGTTAAAGAACAAATAATCACACTTTTCTTTCATTTGGAGGATCGGTCAGGCGCGTTATCCCAGCTTTTGCAGGCGGTGGCTGACTCAGGAAGCAACGTGCTTTCCATTCACCAGACGATTCCGCTTCAGGGCAGGGCGAATGTCACGCTCTCAATCAGTACGTCCGCAATGGAAGAAAACATTCATACGTTAATGAATAAACTGAGAAAATTTGATTTTATAGAAAAAGTTGAGATCTTAGGGTCAGGCGCGTAAGGAGAGAAGAGACATGAAAGTCGGTTATTTAGGGCCAGAAGCCACATTTACACATCTAGCAGTCAGTTCCTGCTTTCAAAACAGCGTGACACAAGCACCTTATCAAACAATACCGGCATGCATGGATGCGGCGGTTGCGGGAGAAGTTGATCTTGCATTTGTTCCTTTGGAAAACGCGCTGGAAGGCTCGGTTAACTTAACGATTGACTATTTGATTCATGAGCAGCCTCTTGCGATCGTGGGGGAAATGACGCTGCCGATTCACCAGCATCTGCTCGTTCACCCTTCGAGAGAAAATGAGTGGAAAAAGCTTGAGAAAATTTATTCTCATTCCCATGCGATTGCGCAATGCCACAAATTTCTTCACCGGCATTTTTCGTCCGTTCCTTATGAGTATGCGAAGTCAACAGGTGCGGCTGCCAAGTATGTCAGTGAGCATTCGGACCTTCCGATCGGCGTGATTGCAAATGAAATGGCCGCCGCTACATACGGATTGAGCATCGTGAAGCGGGATATTCAGGATTATCAGGACAACCACACGAGATTTGTCATTCTTTCGCCTGAAAAAGACGTCTCATTCGAAGTGAATGCGAAACTGTCTTCACGGCCGAAAACGACGATGATGGTAACGCTTCCCCAAGATGACCAATCAGGTGCGCTGCACAGGGTGCTGTCGGCTTTTTCATGGAGAAACCTGAATTTATCAAAGATCGAATCGCGCCCGACAAAAACGGGTCTCGGCAACTATTTCTTTATTATTAATATTGAACAGGCGATGGATCAGGTTCTCATTCCCGGTGCCGTTCAAGAGATGGAAGCCCTCGGCTGCCGGGTCAAGCTTCTGGGAACATATCAATCCTATTCGATATAAAAAAAGCCCTTCAGGGGGCTTTTTTTAATCTTTTATTAAAATACCCGCGTCGTCCAGCGCTTGGCAGGCTTGGTCAATCCGCTCTTTTGTCGGGGCGCTTAACGTATGGAGGTGCACGCCTCCGGTTAGCTGTGAAAGGTAAGCGGCATTTGTCGAGTTAATGTGATCCATGAATTGTTTGACTTCTTTCCGTGTACTGACTCTTATGGCGGCGGTTAAATCGCCGTATACGGGGTGTTCAATTATGACGTCCTTTATTGTGACGCCTTCATCGACAATGAGTGCAAGCTCTTCTTCCGTCCGCTCCGGGCCGTGCAGACAGGCGACAATCCGTTCGGCATTTTTTTCGCCGCCGGCATTCATGCTGATGTATAAGTAGCCTTGGCTCGTCGCGATAATCGGCTCGTTTTTTGCTTTCAAAAGCGATATGTCCTGCACGATCACCTGTCTTGAGACATTTGCTTTTTTGGCCAATTCGCCTCCTGTTAATGGCGAGCCGGCTTCTTTCAGCCAATGAAGCAGCATGTCGCGTCTTTTCTCCCCAGTAAGCTTCGTTCCTTCTGTCAAATTGCTGATTCTCCTTTCTTTTGCTCCCATAGCGCCGTAAATGTATGTATCAGCATATCGAGCTGTTCACATGTTGTTTCGTTTCCGAATGAGATCCGGAAAAACTGCCGCGCTTCCCGTTCGGTTTTTCCCAGCGCCTTCATAGCTGAAGAAGGGCCGTGGCTGCCGGCGGAACATGCGCTCCCGGTTGAGATGCAAATATCGTTACGATTACATTCTAACATAATATATTGTCCTTCAAAGGAGTGAAAAAAACACCCGACAATGTGAGGCAGGCATTCACCGCCGGTTTCTTCCTCTGAAAATGAAATGGGGAGGCCTTGACGCCGAATTTGGTCATACAAATAATTCCTCAGCCTGTCAGCATGCTCACGGTGTTCCTCCATATGTTTCACTGCATACTCCGCAGCAGCGGTAAAAGCGCCGATGGCCGGCACATTCACCGTACCGGGCCTGAACCCGTTTTCATGCACGGTATGCGGATAAACCGGGTTCCAGCTGACACCGGGCCGAATGTAAACAGCCCCGGTGCCTTTCGGGCCGTATACTTTATGACCGGAGATGGAAAGGGCGTCGATTCCCGCCTGATCCGCATCAATCGGCAGTTTGCCGAAACTTTGAACACAATCGCAATGCAGCAAAATGTTTCTCTGGTGAAGAAAAGCGGCCAGACGATTCACAGGCTGGATGAGACCGGTTTCTGAATTGGCGTGCTGTATGGAAACGAGCCCCGTGTCAGGACGGATATGAGCCGCCAGTATGTCCTCGGTTATAAGGCCGTTTTCGTCGGGATATATGATGGTGACATCAATTCCACGGTCAGCTAAAAACGCCGCGGCATTATGGATCGAATGGTGTTCCATTGCGGTCGTAATAAAATGTTTTTTGTGATCGGGCAGGCCGTGCAGCAATGATTGGACGGCCAGGATGTTCGCTTCCGTTCCGCCGCTTGTAAAGTAAATGCCGTCTGCCGCTCCGCCGATCAATTTTCCTGCAGAATGTCTGCAATATTCCAGCACGTCCGCCGCTCTTCCTCCGGCGTCATGAAGGCTGCTTGCATTGCCGTATACCTCTGTGCTGAGATGCTGAAAGACTTTCGCGGCTTCTTTGCTTAAAGGCGCTCCCGCCGCGTAATCAAGATAAATCATACAGCCCGTCTCCTATCCGTTTATGTTAAAAAAGCTTGAGTTTATTTTATCGTTGTGTAAATATAGGTGTCAAGACAGGTGTAAACATAACAGGAGGGTGATGTATGTCTGAAAAAACAATTATCGTCATTGGTTCGGGGACGGCGGCCCTTGCCTGTGCTTCCTCATTTCCTCCGTCATACCAAGTGACCGTCATCACAAAAAGAAACGTAACGAACAGCAATTCGCATTATGCTCAAGGCGGGATTGCTGTTTCATACGCAAAAGATGACTCGATAGAATCCCATGTGAACGATACACTGTATGCGGGATGCGGACACAATGACGTGACAGCCGTGCGGCATTTGCTGCAAAGCGGACAGAGCATGATAAACAGGCTGATAGAAGGCCATTTCCCTTTTGATACGAAGTCGGACGGAACGTTTTGTCTCGGCAGGGAAGGCGCTCATTCCAAAAGGAGAATTCTGCACGCCGGGGGAGATGCGACCGGACGGATGTTGGTTGAGTTTCTGGTTCAGCAGGTGAGGGACGGCATACGGATCATTGAACACGAGACGGTTGTTGATCTGCTGATTGAACACGGACGATGCGCAGGTGTTGCCGTAAAGGATGCTTCAGGCGCCGTTTCTTACAGAAGAGCGGATTGTGTAGTGCTTGCATCAGGCGGCTGCGGCAGTCTGTACCAATATCACACAAATGATTCCGCCATAACGGGAGACGGCATCGCTCTTGCCTTCCGCGCGGGAGCTGAGATCACGGATATGGAGTTCACCCAGTTCCACCCGACCCTCCTTGTGAAAAACGGGACTGTGTACGGCCTGATTTCTGAAGCAGTGAGAGGAGAAGGCGGATATTTAGCGGATCGCTTCGGGCGCAGGATCATGGCTGGCAGACACGCGCTTGAAGATTTGGCGCCCCGGGATGTGGTTTCACGGGCGATTTATGAAGAAATGATGAAAGAAAATCCTGTTTTTATAAATTGCAGCCGAATAGCCGATTTTAAGAAACGTTTTCCGACCATAACAGAAATTTGTCAAACAGCCGGTGTTGATCTTGAAAGCGGGGTTCCTGTAGCACCCGGAATGCATTTTTTAATGGGCGGAGTAAAAGCCGATACCTGGGGGAAAACGTCCGTGCCTGATTTGTACGCCATAGGCGAGACCGCCTGCACAGGATTGCACGGGGCGAACCGCCTTGCGAGCAACTCACTGCTGGAAGCGCTGGCAAGCGGGCAACGATGTGCTGAACATATCATTCAAACACCGTTAAACGGAAGATATAAAAAAACCCCGAAGAAATCTGACGTCATCTTACAAGTGCCGGACACAGCGCTTCATGTGCTCCAAGCCAAAATGACAACCGGAGCGGGCATCGTCAGGGAAAAAGAAAACATGCAGGCGCTGGCATCCTGGCTTAACAACGTATCTGTGCGTCATATAAATGTGAAGGATATCACAATAGAACAAGCCGAGCTATCCTGCCTATGGAAGACTGCGCAACTTGTTGTGACCTCAGCCCTTATTCGGGAAGAAAGCAGGGGCGCTCATTTTCGCGCTGATTTTCCCGGGACGGAGAAAGAGTGGCACGGAAAACAAATCATTCATTCAACATCTGGAACAGTTATCAGAAAAAACGAAAGGATTGGGGAACTATGGACATTCTGCAGCTGAAACAAATGCTGACTCATTTTTTTCAGGAAGATATCGGAACGGGTGATGCGACGTCACAAGCGATTTTTTCTGATCAGCAATGTAAAGCGCGAATCATCGCAAAAACAGACGGCGTGTTTGCCGGAGAAGCCGTTATCCGTGAAGGATGGAAGCTTTTACACGATGACATCCGCATCCGCTCCCTGAAAAAAGACGGAGAACGGATGAAAAAAGGAGACGTGCTCGCTGAAATGGAAGGCCAGGCGGCGGCTCTTCTTACGGGGGAGCGGGTCATTCTGAATCTCATACAAAGAATGTCAGGCATTGCGACAATGACGGATGAGGCCAAAAGGCGTCTTGATGATCCGTCCATCAAGCTTTGTGATACGAGAAAAACGACACCCGGGCTCAGAATGCTGGAAAAATACGCCGTTCGGGTCGGAGGCGGCTTTAATCATCGCTTCGGCTTATATGACGGCATCATGATAAAAGATAATCATATTGCTGCCTGCGGATCGATAAAGGCTGCCATGGAGCGGGCAAGAAAAACGGCGGGGCAGATGCTTGCGGTGGAAGTCGAAATCGAATCCGAACAGCAGCTGCTCGAGGCAATAGAAGCGGGTGCAGACGTTATTATGTTTGACAACTGTCCGCCTGAGTCCGTCCGGCGTTTTGCAGGCATGACACCGGGCCATATCAAAACGGAAGCATCCGGAGGCATAACGCTCGGCACATTGCCCGCTTTTAAAGGAACGGGCGTCCAATATATTTCACTCGGATTTCTGACTCATTCAGTAAAAAGCGCCGACATCAGCATGGATGTTGAGGCTGCGGAACAGGGGGATTTTTAAGATGTCTATTTTTGACGTGCTAACTGCATCAGCCGAAATGATGCCGAGCCATTATAAAGACATGAGCACCGGAGAAATGGAAAAGCGGGTCGCCGCCATTAAACGGGCTTTCGGAAAGCGCCTGTTCATTCCGGGGCATCACTATCAAAAAGACGAAGTAATACAATTCGCCGATACGGCAGGTGACTCCCTGCAGCTTGCTCAAGTGGCAGAAAAAAATAAAGAGGCGGAATATATTGTGTTTTGCGGCGTGCATTTTATGGCGGAAACCGCTGATATGCTGACTGATGATAACCAAACCGTCATTTTGCCCGACATGCGCGCCGGATGCTCGATGGCTGATATGGCAGATATTCAGCAGACGGACAAAGCATGGCAAGAGCTTCAAGAACTGTACGGTAACACCATCATTCCGTTAACATATGTTAACTCGACGGCGGAAATTAAAGCATTTGTCGGACGGCACGGGGGAGCGACCGTCACCTCTTCAAATGCCCGGAGTGTGCTGAAATGGGCTTTTAAACAAAAAGAGAGAATTTTATTTTTGCCGGATCAGCATTTAGGCAGAAATACGGCCTATGACCTCGGCATTCCGCTGACAGAAATGGCTGTATGGGACCCGGTGCAGAACCGATTGCTTACTGACCATCCGGAAAACATTAAGGTTATCCTTTGGAAAGGGCATTGCTCCGTACACGAAAAGTTTACAGCGGAAAATATTTCTCAGCTGAGGCAGCGGGATTCCGGCATCCGCATTATCGTTCATCCGGAATGTTCGCGGGAAGTGGTCTCGCTCAGTGACGACAGCGGGTCTACCAAATATATTATTGATACGATCGAACAGGCTGAACCGGGAAGCAAATGGGCGATCGGCACGGAAATGAATCTTGTTCAGCGCCTCATTCACTCGCATCCGGATAAACAGATTGAATCATTGAATCCCGATATGTGTCCGTGTCTGACTATGAACAGAATCGACCTGCCGCATTTATTGTGGTCGCTTGAGCAGCTTGAAAAAGGCGAGCCGAAGGGTGTCATTAAAGTTCCGGAAGCGGTTCGGACAGAAGCGCTTCGTGCTTTGAACAGAATGCTGAGTCATACGTAATTATAAAAATTTCCCCTCCTTCCCAAATTTTTTATCATCATGCCCAGTCCATCGGCATATAGTGTGAAGAAACGTATTGTAATGACAAATGTACCGTTCACGTTTTGTGCATAGGAGGGGAAAACGTTGAAAATTCATATCGTTCAAAAAGGCGATTCGCTCTGGAAAATAGCTGAAAAATACGGAGTTGATCTTGAAGAGTTAAAAAAACTGAATCATCAGCTTAGCAATCCAGACTTAATTATGCCTGGAATGAAGATAAAGGTGCCTTCAGAAGCCGTTCCGGTCAGAAAAGAACCTAAGGCCGGCTTCGGAACGTCTGCGCATAAGCATGAGCATCCATATGCCAAAGAAAAACCGAAATCAGTTGTGGACATTGAAGACACCATACCGGAAGAACCAAAGCCGTCAATTCCGTATGTGCCGCCAATCCCTGAAAAGCATGAAAATGTGCTGCCGGAAGCTGATATGAACCAATATTACCCGTCCAATCAGCTGTTTCAGCCGTGGTCGCCTCCTAAGCCGGAGGAACCGGTGACACATTTTGTCGAGCCGAAAGAAAAAGAGCATGACAATAACATTCCACAACAGGAGGAAATGATCAACATGGAAAACGCGAATTACCCGAATATGCCAAAGGCGCCTGAAGCCGGAAAGATGGAAGAAGAAAACGCCGCTTATCATCTGCCGAACATGCCAAACATTCCGAATGTCCCGTTTCCGAATATGCCGGCCGTTGAACCGTCTTTTATGCATTACCCGATGCCGTGCATGCCTTGTCCTTGTCCGGTTCCGGTGACACCGATGCTGCCGGGTTCGGGACTATGCCATCCGTGCTTCCCGGTAGGCGGAGGTTTCGGCGGTTTTGGAGGAGGTTTTGGAGGCTTTCCGGTCATGCCGATGCCGTTACCGTACGGATTCCATCATCCGGGATTTGGGCCGCAAGCGGGTTACGGTGAATTTGAAAACCAGGCCCATGAAAATGCAGAGCATTATGATGGTTCTGCATCTGGTTTCGGCGGTGCTCCGTACGGTCAAATGCCGTATTACGGCGGATATTCGTCACATTACGCAAACGCGCCTCATCATGATGGGAAATATAAGGATGATGATTGCGGCTGCCATGATTCACATCATCACCACCATCACCACGGTTCACATCACCATCACGCAAATATGCCTGTGCAGCCGTATCCGAATATGGGTGCAAACGCCGGATATTTTATGCCTTACGGCGGAGCAAATCCTAATGCCGCGCCGAATCAGCCGAGTCCAAATCAAGTATTCGGACGGCCGGAGGAAGAAGAAGATTAATGTTTCGGGACGATGTATGTCGTTCCTTTTTTTATGTCCAACTGAGGAATGGACATAACTGACAAGCTTAAACCCGCCGCCCGCCGCGCATCCTAAACATGAGCGGAAAACGCTCAAAACAGCGATGAATCCACGGGGGGTTTTTCCATTGGGTAAAAAACTGATGACGATCGCGGGCGTTTTAGCCGTGACGGCAAGCTTAACGGCATGCGGAGCAAATAATGCCATGAATGACGGACGCTACAACCAGTCAACACGTCCGGTCGGATATTATTCGAATGATAATGGTAACGGCAGAGGCCAGTACGGAATGGACCATCAAGGACCCGTTTCTGAAATGATGGAAAACCGAAACGGCCGTCATAATACGACAAACGTGTCCGATCAGTACGCGCCTAATGACGGGGTTCCGTTAACGACGGACGGCACATATAACGGCCGAAATGTCAATACGCCGCCGGCAGCAATGTCTTATAATGGGTATGACAACGCCGAAAACATCAGGTTGGCGGCAAAAGTTGCAAACCGCGTGAAAAAAGTAAAAGGCGTACAGGATAGTCAGGTCATCGTGACTGACACGAGAGTCGTCATTGCCGTCAGAACAAATCATCCTTTTACGAAGAATGATGATAAACATGTCAAACATGCGGCCAAAAAATTCGCGGACGGCCGTACAATTCAAGTGTTTACCGACAACGCTACTTTTACAAAGCTGCAAGACATGAACAGAAACAGCCGTTAAACGGGACTGCCGGATGATTTCATCCGGCAGTATTTTTATGGATAAAGCTTCATCATTTCTTTACATATTCTTAAAACGCTCTTTATATTGCGGTGTTAACATAAAAGTAATAAAACGTAACGGAGGGGCCGGGATGAAAAAAACGGAGCATGACAAAAGCCGCGGAGCAAAAACTGTGTATCTGACCGTAAGGGGATACCGGCTCAAACTGACGCCCGGACAAATGAAACTGATTTCAGCCGGCCGGGCATAATCATCGCAGCAGCCCTCATTTAGAGAGCTGCTTTTTTTCGGCTGAAACAGACAAATGAAAGAAAACGATTAAGCACCGGCATCTTTGGTCAAACTAGCATCAAGAGTTTGATTGAATAAAGAGGTGTTATTGGTGAAACGAATTTGCGGTGCTCGTCTATTGTTTATGCTTGTCTTATCGGCTGCAGTCCTGATTTGCGGAGGAAAAGGCGCATACGGGGCGGAGGTTGAGCATTACGGGCCGCTTCGGGTGCACGTCCAGCTGGAAAAGGTCTATCTGGACGGTGATGTCGGCATCGAACATACGGATGAAACCGTTTTGGCGATGGAGGATTTTTGGGCCTCATATGCCGGCTGGACGCTCGTTGAGCAGAAAAAAGGCTTCGTCCTTTTCCGTAAGCATGTTGATGACATTTCTCCGCTCAGTAAGGTTAACGGTTATATCGGCGTCACGGACGGAGGCGTCATCTCCACTTTTCACGGCCGTCCCGGATCGCTGGCCGAGCCGATTCAGTCTTTCTTCCAGATTGATATAGAAAGGCTGGAAAGCCGATTGCAAAAGCACTTGGAACACGGCATACCGTACAGGACAAAAGCGGAGTTTGAGAGCGTGATCGATCATATTAAGACTTACAGCGGCTGACTTTGACGCAAGACATGTGACACATGTCTTTTTTTTCTGAATGGAAGGTGTCAGAGCGAACATACGTTAACTTTTCTATAAGACTTTGGCTGTTTTTGTGTTACAATGATAAGCAGTCAAAGAGGTGAATAGGTGTGATTGAATTCGTGAAGGGGACGATTGATTATGTATCTCCCCAATACATCGTGATTGAAAACGGCGGAATCGGTTATCAGGTCTTCACTCCGAATCCGTTTATTTATAAGGTAAGCAATCAAGAGACCATTTTTACGTATCATCATATAAAAGAAGATGCCTTTTCTTTGTACGGTTTTTCAACCCGGGAAGAAAAAGCGCTTTTTACAAAGCTGCTGAACGTCACCGGCATCGGGCCGAAAGGGGCGCTCGCCATCCTCGGTTCCGGTGATCCCGGAGCCGTCATCGAAGCGATCGAACAGGAAGATGAAGCCTTTTTGGTGAAATTTCCGGGTGTGGGCAAAAAAACGGCGCGGCAGATTATTCTTGATTTGAAAGGCAAACTGGCCGACGTCGTGCCTGAAATGATTGACAACCTGTTCAATCATGAAGCGCGCATTGAAAAACAAGAGGCTGAAACGGCGCTTGACGAGGCGCTTGAAGCGCTCCGGGTTCTCGGCTACGCCGAAAAAGAAATTAAAAAAGTGCTTCCTCACTTAAAAGAGGAAACGGCGCTTTCAACAGATCAATATGTGAAAAAAGCATTGCAAAAATTATTAAAGTAAGGTGATGTTCATGGATGAACGGCTCGTTTCAAGTGAAGCAGACAGCCATGAATCAATAATCGAGCAAAGCCTCAGGCCGCAGAATCTCGCCCAGTATATCGGCCAAAAGAAGGTGAAAGAAAATCTGCGCGTGTTTATCGATGCGGCGAAAATGAGGCAGGAAACGCTGGACCACGTTCTTTTATACGGGCCTCCGGGTCTCGGGAAAACAACGCTTGCGTCTATCGTGGCCAATGAGATGGGTGTGGAGATGCGGACGACGTCAGGTCCCGCCATCGAAAGACCGGGAGATTTGGCAGCCATTTTGACGGCGCTCGAACCAGGGGATGTGCTGTTTATAGACGAAATTCACAGGCTGAACCGCTCAATTGAGGAAGTGCTGTACCCGGCGATGGAGGATTTCTGCCTTGATATCGTCATTGGAAAAGGCCCGTCCGCCCGCTCCGTCCGTCTCGACCTTCCCCCTTTTACGCTTGTAGGAGCGACGACAAGGGTCGGATTATTGACCGCACCGCTCAGAGACCGGTTCGGGGTGCTGTCGCGCCTTGAATACTATACGCAGGAAGAGCTGACAGATATCGTGTCAAGAACTGCTGACGTTTTTGAAGTGGATATCGAAAAAGCACCGGCTCTGGAAATCGCCAGACGGTCAAGGGGAACGCCGCGGGTTGCAAACCGGCTTCTCAGAAGGGTGAGAGATTTTGCCCAGGTGCTCGGCGACAGCCGCATCACGGAAGAAATCGCTCACGATGCGCTCGAACGTCTTCAAGTCGATGCGCTCGGCCTTGACCATATCGACCATAAGCTGCTGATGGGCATGATCGAAAAATTCAGCGGCGGTCCCGTTGGCCTTGATACGATTTCCGCGACAATCGGCGAAGAACCGCATACAATAGAGGATGTGTACGAACCGTATCTGCTGCAGATCGGATTTCTTCAGAGGACGCCGAGGGGACGGGTCGTGACTCCGGCTGTGTATGAACATTTTCGATTGGAGGCGCCCGCCCGTGACTGACTTTCCGAAGGTTCTCATGGTTTTCGGTGCCGTTTTGCTTATTGCCGGCGCAGTCTGGCACTTTGTCGGAAGGCTGCCCGGAGATATTTTCGTTAAGAAGGGAAATGTTACATTTTTCTTTCCCGTTGTCACTTGTATTGTGATCAGTGTGATACTATCCATTCTGCTTAATTTTTTCGGCAGAATGAAATAACAATAGACAGAATTAAGGTGAAATGATGAAAGTCGATTTATTTGATTTTGAACTGCCTGAACGCCTCATAGCCCAAGTGCCGCTGAAAGAGCGTGACGCATCGCGGCTGATGGTGCTCGACAAACAGACGGGCGGGCTGACGGACAGTTCATTTAAAGAGATTGTAAGCTTTTTTAATGAAGGGGATTGCCTCGTCTTGAACAATACCCGTGTGCTGCCTGCAAGATTATTCGGCACAAAAGAAGATACGGGAGCGAAAGTGGAGCTTCTGTTATTAAAACAGGAAGAAAATGATACATGGGAAACGCTCGTAAAGCCGGCGAAACGTGTAAAAAAAGGAACGGTCCTGACATTTGGCGACGGCCGGCTGACAGCGGTCTGCACGGAGGAGCTTGATCACGGAGGCAGAAAAATAGAATTCCGGTATGACGGGATTTTTTACGAAGTGCTTGAATCACTCGGTGAAATGCCGCTGCCTCCTTATATTAAAGAGCAGCTTGATGATAAAGAACGGTATCAGACCGTCTTTTCAAAAGAAATCGGATCTGCCGCAGCTCCGACGGCCGGACTTCATTTTACGGAAGAGATTCTGGACGAGCTGAAGCAAAAAGGTGTGCGGATTGAATTTATCACACTTCATGTGGGACTCGGCACATTCCGCCCGGTCAGTGCGGATGATGTGGAAGAGCATAACATGCACGCGGAATTTTATGAAATGACGGAAGAAACCGCCGCCTCTTTAAACGAGGTCAGAAAGGCGGGAGGGCGCATTGTGTCGGTCGGGACGACATCCACGCGCACCCTGGAAACCATTGCCGGCGAGCATGACGGCGTATTTACCGCTTCAAGCGGCTGGACGTCCATCTTCATTTATCCGGGATATGAATTTAAGGCGATTGACGGCATGATCACCAATTTTCATCTGCCGAAATCTTCCCTTATCATGCTCGTTTCTGCGCTTGCCGGCAGAGAGCATGTTCTTTCCGCCTACCGTCATGCGGTAGAAGAGGAATATCGTTTCTTCAGCTTTGGCGACGCCATGCTGATTATCTAATTTGAATGACAGGAGGCCTCATACAAAGTGGCTGAACAACCGATACGTTATGAATTTATAAAGGAATGCAAACAAACGGGAGCGCGCCTGGGCAGAGTCCATACGCCCCACGGCTCCTTTGAGACGCCTGTATTTATGCCGGTCGGCACGCTTGCTACGGTAAAGACGATGTCTCCGGACGAGCTGAAATCTATGGATGCGGGCATTATTTTAAGCAATACGTACCATTTATGGCTCCGCCCGGGACACGACATTGTAAAAGAAGCGGGCGGGCTTCATAAGTTTATGAACTGGGACCGCGCGATTTTAACGGATTCCGGCGGTTTTCAGGTCTTTTCATTGAGCAAGTTTCGTAATATAGAAGAAGAAGGCGTTCATTTCCGCAATCACTTAAACGGAGACAAGCTGTTTTTATCTCCGGAAAAAGCGATGGAAATTCAAAACGCCCTCGGCTCTGATATCATGATGGCGTTTGATGAGTGTCCGCCGTATCCGGCAGAGTATGATTACATGAAACGCTCTGTGGAACGGACCAGCCGCTGGGCGGAACGCTGCCTGGAGGCGCACGGGCGCTCAGATGAGCAGGGGCTGTTCGGAATCGTACAGGGCGGAGAATACGAAGACCTGCGGACACAAAGTGCAAAAGACTTGGTTTCGCTTGATTTTCCAGGTTATGCCATAGGTGGGTTATCTGTCGGCGAGCCGAAGCACGTCATGAACCGAGTGCTTGAGT
Organism: Bacillus sp. Pc3; assembly: GCF_000815145.1. Classification (NCBI taxonomy): domain Bacteria; kingdom Bacillati; phylum Bacillota; class Bacilli; order Caryophanales; family Bacillaceae; genus Bacillus; species Bacillus sp. Pc3. The sequence goes on from NZ_CP010406.1 coordinate 3,383,477, forward strand.
TTACAACTCCGCTTTTACCGAAGGACAAGCCGAGATATTTAATGGGTGTGGGTTCACCGGATGCCTTAATTGACGGCGCCATCCGCGGCGTGGATATGTTTGACTGCGTACTGCCGACCCGGATTGCCCGAAACGGCACGGTGTTTACGAATGAAGGGCGTCTGAATATGAAAAACGCCAAATATGAGCGTGATTTCCGTCCGATTGACGAAGAGTGCAGCTGCCATACATGCAAAAATTACTCCCGCGCTTACATCAGACATTTGATCCGCTGTAATGAAACGTTTGGAATTCGATTAACAACTTACCATAACCTTCATTTTCTGTTACACTTAATGGAGCAGGTCAGACAAGCCATCCGGGAGGATCGTCTTGGTGATTTCCGAGAAGAGTTCTTTGAGCGTTACGGCTATAATAAGCCAAATGCGAAAAGCTTCTAAATAAAACCATTCTTGAAAGGAGGGAAACAGATGGGTACTTTAGGCACAATCGTTCCTATTATTTTAATGTTTGCAGTGCTTTATTTCCTGCTCATCCGTCCGCAGCAAAAGCAGCAGAAGGCCGTACGCCAGATGCAGGAAGAGCTGAAAAAAGGGGATTCAGTGGTGACAATCGGAGGATTGCACGGCACTGTTGATTCAATTGATGAAAGCAAGGTCGTCATTAAAACAGGTGATAACACCCGTTTAACATTTGACCGCCGCGCAATCAGAGAAGCTTCCGCTGAATAACAGCGAAGCTCATACATACAAAAAAAGAGCGGAGAATCCGCTCTTTTTTTATTACGCTGATCTGCTTCCTTTCAAATTCACTCCGAAAATGCCGCCCAGCATGCTGACTCCCAAAAAGCCGAGATGAAACAAAAGCTGACCGGATGTAAACGTTTTTCCGAATCCTAAATATTGAAACAGCAAGATGATTAATGAAAAACAGACGGCGGTTAACGCTCCGATCATCCAGCCTTTTTCCTTCGCTTTGCCGCCCGATATAAAACCGCCCGCAAATAAAGAAAGAAAGGAAAGCGCGGTGATCAGCCAGCTGAAAGATGACTCTTCCATTGAGGTAACCGTCAGTAAAAGCGAAATCGCCAAACTCGTAAGAAGCATCACCGCAAAAATAGCCACTAAGCCGTACAAGACGCCTCTTCCCACTTGTTTCGTTTCTTCCATTTTTATCTCCTCTCCGCTCTGCGGCCTGATATATGACAAGCCGGAGCCCGTCTTTTTCTAAATGTATTCTCTTAATGTTCGAATTAGACGTAAATGCATGATGTTCAGCCCGTTTCTTACATAATTCAGAGCCGATGGCAAATGCTATGACCGTTGGAGGTGCGATATGGAAGATATTTTCATTATTACGTTTCGTACGATTGTGCTTTATTTTATCATTCTTGTGATTTTCAGACTGATGGGAAAACGGGAAATCGGAGAACTGAGCATTTTAGACCTTGTCGTCTCCATTATGATTGCCGAGATTGCCGTATTGGCAATTGAAAATGTAAAAGATAAGCTTTTGCATACGATTGTGCCGATTGTCGTTTTAATGATTATTCAAGTAAGCCTTGCTTTTATTTCGCTCAAAAGCCAAAAAATACGGCAGCTGCTTGACGGAAAACCCACCATTATTATCAAACAGGGAAAAATTGATGAACGGGCGATGAGATCGCAGCGCTACAATTTTGACGATCTTCTTATGCAGCTGAGGGAGAATAACATCGATAGAATCTCTGACGTGTCATACGCCATTTTGGAGTCTTCAGGCAAACTGTCGATCGTCAAAAAGAAAAACAATAAGGATAAGCAGATGGAAACATCGCTTATCGTTGACGGGGTCATTCAGAACGAGCATCTGGACAGAATCGGGAAAGATAAACACTGGCTCGAAAAAAATTTAGCAAAAAGAGGATATCGCGATCTTTCGGTTATATCATTCTGCACGTTTACGGACGGCGCTTTTTTTATTGATCTTAAAGATGAAAAAGGGGAGCCATGAATCGGTTTCACCGCGTGACGAACTTGCCGATGACCGGAATCCGGATCAGCTCTTCCCTTTTAATCAGCTTGAATAACAGAAGAAGCGCAATGTACAAAATCGCGGTCATTGCAATCCAGCCTGTGAGATTAACAGCCTCTGATCCTGAAAAATGAACGGCGTGCTTGATGATGCGGCTGACATAGCCGCAAATGAATATGACGGCAAAACAGAGCGCGTATTCTTTTATTTTAATGCTGATCGGAAGCACCTTGCTTACGGTGGCCGCATGCAGCAGGGTGACAAGAACCATCCCCGTTACAATCGCAAGTGCGGCGCCCATGATGCCCAAGGAAGGCCTGGTCGCCAAAACAAAAATTAGGCCAGTTTTGACAGCGGCGCCGATAAAACTGTTCATCATGGCGGCCCCGGCTAAATTGAGAGCCTGCAGCACCGCCTGAAGGGGCCCCTGAAAATAGTAAAGCAGAAAAAACGGCGCCATCACTTTAACAAATACCGCCGCATTAGTTGATCCGTACATGACGGACATCAGTTCATCAGCGAAAGAGAATAAAATAACCACCGAAATGCCTCCGCTTAAAAGACACAGCCGCATCGCCTGTTCCAGACGGTATTCGACAACTTGCAGCTTTTTTTGCTCCATTCCTTCACTGATCGCAGGAACAAGTGCCGTTGACAGAGAATAGGTTATAAAGCTGGGCAGCGTCAAAACCGTCATGGCAAATCCGGTCAGCTCCCCGTACTGGCTGGTGGCGGCAGCGGTGGCCACTCCTGCAATCGCAAGGCTTTGCGCGACGACAATAGGTTCAAAAAACCAAGATAAATTTCCGATGAAGCGGCTTCCGGTTGTCGGGAGCGACACGCTCATCAGCTGGCGGAAGGTTTCTTTTCCATTTGCGATCGACTTGAAAAATTGTTTTCTGATTCTGATTGTTTTATTTGCTTTAAAACAAATGAATAAATAAATAAGAGAGGCAAGCTCCCCGATGACAGACGAAATCATGGCTCCGGCTGCGGCATATTCAATCCCGTACGGCAGAAACACCGTCGTGCAGACTGCGACAAGTGAAATCCGCACGATCTGCTCAAGTACTTGGGAAAACGCCAGCGGGTTCATATTCTGCCTGCCCTGAAAGTAACCGCGCAGCACGCTGGAGATCGCGATAATCGGCACGACGGGCGTAATCGCCAGAAGCGGGTAAACCGTGCGCTGATCCGTCAGCATCGTTTCGGACATAATCGGCGCAAAGCATAAAAACAGCGGCGTGAAGATGAGACTTAATATCCCGGTGACGGTAAGCGACATCACTAAAATGTGTTTCATTTTCTGCCTGTCCCCCCGCGCGCTTGCTTCAGCGACAAGTTTGCTGATGGCAACGGGGAGGCCGAATTGAGTCAAAGTGGTGGCCAAGAAAAATGTCGGGGCAGCCATCATGTATAAACCGACCCCTTCTTCACCGATAAACCGGGCGATAACCACCCGGTTGACAAAGCCGAGCATTCTCGTAATCATCCCGGCTGCGATGAGAATAAGAGTGCCCCTTAAAAAAGTCTGTTTTGCCATTTTATAAACCCCTGCCTTCTCAAACTACCTGGAATCATATACAATAAAGATATGCGCCGATGTCGTCCGAGCATGACAAGTCTTCGAGAAAAATGGAAAAAGGAGCGAGCGCCCAGTGGAGAAACATCCCGCCGAAATGTACAAAGATCATTTGCGGCCTTTCTTGTACAGTAAACTTGAAGAGTTCAAAATCCTCGGATACGATGATGTTGAGCACGAGAGTTTATGGTCATACTTAATACATAAAAAGTGGAAACAGAAAAAGGAACTGCCGCTGCATGAATTGGCCGGTCATATTTTATCAGTTAAAATTGGCGATTTTATGAACTATGCAACCGTTGAAGCTTTTAAGTCGTCTAATTGGCTGGAAAGCGATGAGGGTCAGGAAGCTTTAGATGAACTGCTGAGATAATGATTTGACGGCATAGGTTTAAGGAGGAAATACATAATGAAAAAAGGACGCTTGATTGCGTTTTTCCTGATCGTATTATTGATCGGCACAGGGCTGGGGTATTTTACAAAACCGGCTGCCAATAATATTACGTTAGGATTGGATTTACGCGGCGGGTTTGAAGTTCTGTACGATGTGCAGCCCGTCAAAAAAGGCGATAAAATCACAAAAGACGTGCTCGTCAGCACGGTGCAGGCGCTGAACCGCCGGGCTAACGTTCTCGGCGTAAGCGAGCCGAATATTCAGATTGAAGGAAATAACCGCATCCGCGTACAGCTGGCGGGCGTCACGAATCAGAACAGGGCGCGCGAAATTCTGTCAACGGAAGCGCAGCTCTCGTTCAGGGATACGAATGATAAAGAGTTGTTAAACGGCTCTGATCTCGTGGAAAACGGCGCGAAGCAAACCTTTGATCCGACGACGAACGAACCGATTGTCAGCGTTAAGCTGAAGGATGCGGATAAGTTCGGCGAAGTGACGAAAAAAGTCAAGAAAATGGCGCCTAATAATCAGCTTGTGATCTGGCTTGATTACCAAAAAGGCGATTCTTTTAAAAAAGAAGTCGGCAAAAAACATCCGAAATATGTATCCGCTCCGAATGTGAGCCAGGAATTAAACACGAAGGATGTCACAATTGAAGGCCAGTTTACCGTTCAAAAAGCGAAGGACTTGGCCAATATTTTAAACGCGGGCGCGCTGCCTGTGAAACTGACCGAAAAATACTCTACTTCAGTAGGGGCGCAATTCGGACAGCAGGCTTTGCATGATACGGTAGAGGCCGGCATCATCGGTATTGCAATTGTTTTCTTATTTATGCTGCTTTATTACAGACTGCCTGGACTCATAGCGGTAATTACGCTTTCTGTATACGTGTATATTACGCTTCAAGTGTTTGACTGGATGCAGGCGGTGCTGACGCTTCCGGGTATTGCGGCGCTCATTTTGGGTGTCGGGATGGCGGTTGACGCCAACATCATCACCTATGAACGGATAAAAGAAGAATTGAAACTCGGCAAATCCGTCCGCTCAGCTTTCCGTTCAGGGAACAGACGTTCATTCGCGACGATTTTCGATGCGAACATTACAACGATCATCGCAGCGGTCGTGCTCTTTATTTTCGGGACAAGCTCTGTAAAAGGGTTTGCGACGATGCTGATTTTGTCAATTCTGACAAGCTTTATTACAGCTGTCTTCCTTTCAAGATTCCTGCTCTCCCTTCTCGTGGAAAGCAGATGGCTTGACCGGAAAAAAGGCTGGTTCGGCGTCAAGAAAAAACACATTATGGATATTCAGAAGACCGACGAAAATACTGAACCGCATACGGCATTCCAAAAATGGGATTTCACGAGCAAGCGAAAATATTTCTTTATTTTCTCAAGCGCTGTAACCATTGCGGGAATTATCATCTTACTGGTCTTTAAACTCAACCTGGGAATCGATTTTGCAAGCGGCGCGCGGATTGACGTGCAGAGCAATCATGCATTGACGGCGCATCAGGTTGAAAAAGATTTTGACTCTCTCGGCATGGAACCGGAAAACATCGTGCTTTCTGGTAAAGAGAACCATGTTGCCGCGGCCCGGTTTGTCGGAGAGCCATCTAAAGAAAAAATCGCTGAAATCAAAACGTACTTTAAGGACAAATACGGATCTGAACCGAACGTCAGCACGGTATCGCCGACAGTCGGAAAAGAACTGGCCCGTAATGCTTTATATGCTGTCGCCATTGCATCAATCGGCATCATTATTTACGTGTCAATCCGTTTCGAGTACAGAATGGCTATCGCCGCAATTGTATCCCTGCTGTACGACGCTTTCTTTATCGTCGCGTTTTTCAGCATTACAAGGCTGGAGGTCGATGTCACCTTTATCGCCGCTATTCTCACCATAATCGGTTACTCGATAAATGATACGATCGTTACATTTGACCGGATACGTGAGCAGATGAAAAAACGTAAGCCGAAGTCATTTGCCGATCTGGAACATATCGTGAATCTTAGCTTGCAGCAAACCTTTACACGTTCGATCAATACGGTCTTGACCGTTGTGATTGTTGTCGTCGTGCTGCTCATTTTGGGCTCATCGTCAATTACAAACTTCTCCGTCGCCTTATTGGTCGGTTTATTGACGGGCGTTTATTCCTCTCTTTACATCGCCGCGCAGCTGTGGCTTGTATGGAAAGGTAAAGAATTTAAAGGGAAAAAATCAATCGAAGAGTAAAATGGGAACAGGCTGTCTTCCGGAAGGCAGCCTGTTTTTTTAGGCCGCATTGAACTTAAAACCTGCATTTGCTATAATGACATACGCTTACATAATCAATCATCATTGTAAAAACATGTAGGAGGGTTCTTATGAACGTTCGTGAGTCGGAGCTTCCGGGCATCGGCCAGAAAGTAGAAGTCATTACGAAAAATCACGATAAAATCAGTATTATTCTTCATGATGACGGCAGAAAAGAGCTCTATTACTTCGATGAGAATGATCATGACGAATGCTTGGCATCCGTTGAATTTAACGACGAAGAGGCGAGGCAGATTTCCGCTATTTTAGGCGGGATGACGTATAAGCCGAAAGCGCTGGAATCTGTGGAAGTTGCGCTTGATGACCTCGTCATTGAGTGGTTTAAAGCCGAATCTCATGCACCGGCTGTCAGCCGTACAATCGGAGATTTGGAGATCAAGAAACATTACAACGTCCAGATTATTGCGATCGTAAAGAAAAACCGGCAAAAACAGCTGAGCCCCGGCATTGATACCGTAATTGAAGAAGGGGACACCCTCGTCATATCGGGAGAAAGAAGCGGACTGAAAAAGCTGGTCCGCGAGCAATTAACGGCCCGGATTTCCTGAGACCGGGGTTTACTCCCGGGGAAATGGGGGAAAAGATAAGAATGAACAATTGGGGGCAGACGCATGAATAAACAATGGACTATTATATTCGCTTTACTATTTACTTTGATTGTCGCCATCTTTGCTGTCATTAACGTGCGGGCGGTTGAGGTTGATTATCTGTTCGGAACCGCTGAATGGCCGCTGATTTTAGTCATTTTAGGCTCTGTGTTAATGGGAGCGCTGATCGTGTTTTCAGCCGGTATCTTTCAAGTGATGAAGCTGAAGCGCGAAATTAAAATCCTGCGGAAAGAAAACAGATCTACGGCTGAATTGACGGCTGATTCGGACGGCAAAAAAACAGCCGCGCCGCCGGAAGAAATGCTTGAAGAGAAAAAAGGATCAGAATAACATTTGAAACCCCTCAGTCCGCTCTAGTATAATAGGGTGGTTGAGGGGTGAATTTATGTTAGCGTCAAAAATGCGCTGGGAAATCCAGCAGCCGGATCAGGAAAAAGTCAAATCACTCACAGAACAATTGGACATAACACCTCTTGTGGCATCACTGCTTGTAAAAAGAGGTTTTGATACTGCCGAAAGCGCAAGGCTGTTTTTACATACAAAGGATGCAGACTTTTATGACCCGTATGAATTAAAGGGAATGCGGGAAGCAGTTGATCGGATAAAACTGGCGGTTTCTCAAGGGGAACCGATTATGATTTACGGAGATTACGATGCAGACGGCGTTACAAGCACGTCGGTGATGCTGACGGCACTGAGACAGCTGTCGGCGGACGTTGACTTTTATATTCCCGACCGTTTCACAGAAGGCTACGGCCCGAATGAACAGGCTTTCCGCTCCATAAAAGAGCGGGGATTTTCGCTGATCATTACAGTGGATACGGGAATCGCCGCCGTCCATGAAGCTGAAGTCGCAAAAGAGCTGGGCTTAGACGTCATTATTACCGACCACCATGAGCCGGGACCCGAGCTTCCTGACGTATTTGCGATCATCCACCCGAAGCAGCCGGGCTGCGGCTATCCGTTTAAAGAATTGGCCGGCGTCGGTGTGGCGTTTAAGCTTGCCCACGCGCTTACGGGTTCTTTGCCGGAAGCTATGCTGGACTTGGCGGCAATCGGTACGGTTGCAGATCTGGTGCCTCTTCATGATGAAAACAGATTAATTGCGTCACTCGGAATCGAAAGGCTTCGGACGACAAATCGGCCGGGCCTCAAAGCCCTGATTAAGCTTTCCGGCGGAGATATCGGACAAGCTGATGAGGAAACGATCGGATTTCAGGTCGCGCCGAGGCTCAATGCCGTCGGAAGAATAGAACAGGCCGATCCCGCCGTGCATCTGCTGATGACCGAAGATCAGTTTGAAGCGGAGGAACTGGCTTCGGATATTGACCGGCTGAATAAAGAGCGGCAGAAAATGGTGAAAACCATGACCGAAGAGGCTGTTGAAATGGTTCAGCAGCAAGGCGGAAACCCGTCTGCCATTGTAGTGGCAAAAGCCGGCTGGAATCCGGGAGTCGTCGGTATTGTCGCATCGAAGCTGGCTGAACGTTTTTACCGGCCCGCTGTTGTGCTTGGGATAGATGAGGAGCAGGGAATCGCTAAAGGGTCGGCGCGAAGCATCAGAGGCTTCAACCTGTTTACGAGCCTTTCACAGTGCAGAGACATTCTTCCTCATTTCGGCGGGCATCCGATGGCGGCAGGAATGACGTTGAAGGCTGAAGATGTGGCGGAATTAAGGGACAGGCTGAATCAAATGGCTGAAGAAACCCTTACGGAAGAGGATTTTATTCCCGTTCAGGAGGTTGATCTTGTCTGCGGCGTAGAAGACATAACCGTTGAAAGCATTACAGAATTGAATATGCTGTCGCCGTTCGGCATGCTTAACCCTAAACCGCATGTGATGGTGAAAAATGCTGTGCTTGATGATGTGCGCCTGATCGGAGCGAATAAAAACCACGTGAAAATGACGGTGAAAAGTGATTCCGCCGTCCTTGACTGCGTCGGCTTTAACAAAGGAGAGCTTGAAGCCGGAATTGTCCCCGGATCAACGATTTCCATTGTCGGCGAGATGTCCATTAATGAATGGAACAACAGAAAGAAGCCCCAGCTGATGATTAAAGACGCTGCGGTGCCGGAATGGCAGCTTTTTGATATCAGGGGCAAGCGGACGTGGGAAGACACGGTCACCGCGCTGCCGAAGGAAAAACGGGTGCTCATCAGCTTTAACGAAAAAACCGCTCAGAAGCTCCGTGCAAAAGAGCTGTCGGGCGAGCTGGCCGGGATCACATCGGAATCCGAGGCGGAAGCTCTCCAGCTTGACGGAAAATATGCCGTTTTTCTGGATGTGCCGCCGTCAGCGGATCGCCTGCAGCATTTGCTTGACGGAAAGAAGCCGGAACGGATTTATTTTGTTTTTATCAATCATGAAGAACATTTCCTGTCCTCATTTCCATCTCGGAATGATTTCAAGTGGTTTTACGCATTTCTCTTGAAAAGGGGCGCTTTTGACTTCGGCAAGCATGGTTCAGAGCTTGCGAGACACAGAGGATGGTCAATTGACACAATCAATTTCATGACAAAGGTGTTTTTTGATCTCGGTTTTGTTAAAATAGAAGATGGTGTGCTGTCTGTCGTGAGCGGCGCGAAAAAACGCGACCTGGCAGATTCGCAAACCTATCAGGTAAAACAGCAGCTGATGGAATTAGACCAGAAGCTCAATTATTCCGCAGCCCATGAGCTGAAGGAATGGCTGAATAAGCTGATGAACCAAGGTTCAGAAGCTTATGAAAGTACGAGGAGGACATAGAACAGATGGATCTTAAAAAATACGTAACAATTGTGCCCGATTACCCGAAAGAAGGCGTACAATTTAAAGATATTACGACATTGATGGACAAAGGCGACGTATACCGTTACGCCACTGACCAAATTGTTGAATATGCAAAAGAAAAAGAAATTGATTTAGTTGTCGGGCCTGAAGCGCGCGGCTTTATTATCGGCTGTCCGGTTGCATACGCTCTCGGAGTGGGCTTTGCGCCGGTTCGGAAAGAAGGAAAACTTCCGCGTGAGGTCATTAAAGTCGATTACGGTTTGGAGTACGGAAAAGACGTACTGACGATTCATAAAGATGCGATTCTGCCGGGACAGCGCGTGCTGATTACTGATGACTTGCTTGCAACAGGCGGCACGATCGAAGCAACGATTAAGCTGGTCGAAGAACTGGGCGGCGTCGTAGCCGGTATTGCGTTCTTAATCGAGCTTTCTTACCTTGACGGCAGAGACAAGCTTGACGATTACGATATTTTAACATTAATGAAATATTAACCGCATATGGAAAAAAGCACTCGTGTCAGGGTGCTTTTTTCCTATTATTTCATCATCCTGACAGATTCTTTAGGTGTTTTGAACTTCTGCCCTTTACATCTCTCGTTTTTTTCTTGATAATAAACTAATACAGTTTACATTTAAAAAAGGTGATTCCATGGCGAACGAACAAGTATTGACTGCCGAGCAAGTAATAGATAAAGCGCGCACTTATCTGCCGGAGGAGCAGATTGCGTTTGTTGAGAAAGCTTACCTGTATGCGCAAAACGCGCATCGCGAACAGTACCGCAAATCAGGTGAGCCGTACATCATTCATCCGATTCAGGTGGCGGGCATTCTCGTCGATCTGGAAATGGACCCTTCCACAATTGCGGGCGGATTTCTGCATGACGTGGTAGAGGACACGGATGTCACCCTCGACGACCTGAAGGAAGCATTTTCTGAAGAAGTGGCGATGCTTGTCGACGGCGTGACGAAGCTCGGTAAAATTAAGTATAAATCTCAAGAGGAGCAGCAGGCGGAAAACCATCGAAAAATGTTTGTCGCTATGGCTCAGGATATCAGAGTCATATTGATCAAGCTGGCGGATCGCCTTCACAATATGCGGACGTTAAAGCATCTTCCGCAGGAAAAGCAGCGGAGAATTTCAAATGAGACGCTGGAAATTTTCGCTCCGCTGGCCCATCGGCTCGGGATTTCTAAAATCAAATGGGAGCTGGAAGACACCGCTCTCCGTTATTTGAATCCTCAGCAATATTACAGAATCGTCAACCTTATGAAGAAAAAGCGCGCGGAACGCGAACTTTATGTCGAAGAGGTTGTCAATGAAGTGAAAAAACGCGTCGAAGAAGTGAATATCAAAGCGGACTTTTCAGGACGTCCGAAGCACATCTACAGCATTTACCGCAAGATGGCGCTGCAAAATAAACAGTTCAATGAAATATATGATCTGCTCGCCGTCCGTATTCTTGTCGGAAGCATTAAAGACTGCTACGCCGTACTCGGCATTATTCACACGTGCTGGAAGCCGATGCCGGGCAGATTCAAAGATTATATTGCGATGCCTAAGCCGAATATGTATCAGTCGCTGCATACGACCGTAATCGGGCCTAAAGGCGATCCGCTGGAAGTGCAGATCAGAACGTTTGAGATGCATGAGATCGCTGAATACGGGGTGGCCGCACACTGGGCATATAAAGAAGGCAAGGCTGCAAACGAAGAAGCGACATTTGAGAAAAAACTGTCCTGGTTCCGTGAAATTCTGGAATTCCAAAACGAGTCTACCGATGCGGAAGAATTTATGGAATCGCTGAAAATCGATCTGTTTTCTGACATGGTATACGTATTTACGCCAAAAGGCGATGTCATTGAACTGCCGTCAGGCTCTGTGCCGATTGATTTTTCCTACAGGATCCACTCGGAGATCGGCAACAAAACAATCGGGGCGAAAGTGAACGGAAAAATGGTGACGCTTGACCATAAGCTCCGGACGGGCGACATCGTCGAGATTCTGACGTCCAAGCATTCATACGGTCCGAGTCAAGACTGGGTCAAACTGGCGCAGACGTCCCAGGCGAAACACAAAATCCGCCAATTCTTTAAGAAACAGCGCCGTGAAGAAAACGTCGAAAAAGGCCGTGAGCTTGTCGAGAAAGAAATTAAAAATCTTGATTTTGAAGTGAAAGATGTTTTAACACTCGAAAATCTTCAAAAAGTTGCCGACAAGTTCAATTTCTCAAATGAAGAGGATATGTACGCGGCGGTCGGATATAACGGCATTACCGCTCTTCAGGTGGCCAACAGGCTCACCGAAAAAGAACGGAAGCTCCGTGACCAGGAAGAGCAGGAAAAAATCGTTCAGGAAGTCACTTCCGAGCCGAAACATTATCCGCAAGGGAGAAAACGGGAAGCGGGTGTGCGCGTAAAAGGCATTGACAACCTTCTCGTCCGCTTGTCGAAATGCTGCAACCCGGTGCCGGGCGACCATATCGTCGGTTTTATTACAAAAGGGCGCGGTGTATCCGTTCACCGGGATGACTGTCCGAACGTCAAAACGAATGAAGCGCAGGAACGTCTGATCCCCGTTGAATGGGAGCATGAATCACAGGTTCAAAGACGCAAAGAATATAACGTTGAGATTGAGATTTTGGGGTATGACCGTCTCGGGCTTTTAAATGAGGTGCTCCAAGCCGTAAATGAAACGAAAACCAACATCTCCTCTGTCTCCGGCAAATCCGACCGCAATAAAGTCGCTACGATTCATATGGCGATTTTTATTCAAAACATCAATCATCTGCATAAAGTGGTCGAGCGGATTAAGCAGATCAGAGACATCTATTCAGTCCGCCGGGTAATGAACTAAAAGGAGCTTGCTATGAAATTAGTTGTTCAGCGTGTAACAGAAGCGAGTGTGACGGTTGACGGCGCTGTCGCCGGCCGGATCGGACCCGGTATTATGGCGCTTGTCGGCATCACTCATGAAGATACAGAAGAAGATGCCGCTTACTTGGCGGATAAAATCGTGAATCTTCGGATTTTTGATGATGAAAGCGGCAAGATGAATTTATCGCTTTTGGATACGGGCGGGGAGATTTTATCCGTTTCACAGTTTACGCTTTACGGCGAAACGAAGAAAGGGAGACGCCCGAATTTTATGAATGCGGCTAAACCGGATCAGGCTGTGCTCCTTTATGAAAAGTGGAACGAACTCCTTCGGGAAAAAGGAGTCAAAGTGGAAACCGGAATATTCGGAGCCATGATGGATGTTCAGCTGACGAATTCCGGGCCGATTACATTGATTATGGATTCTAAACAATAAAAAAGCTGCCGTTCGGCAGCTTTTTTTTATGATTGAAAATAATGTTCCAATCCGCTTTCAATTCCGTCTGTCACTTTTTCCTGATAAGAGCCGCTATGTATGATTGTTTCTTCTTGCGGTTGACTGAGATAGCCGAGCTCATACAGCATGGCAGGCCGTTTATTTTCCCTCAGGACGTAATAATCGCCAAACAGAACGCCGCGATCCGGGATAGGGGAACGCTTCACTACTTCAGAATGGACGTCTGAGGCAAGCTGGCGATCCTTAGACGGACTGTAATAATAAGCCGTGCTTCCCCGTGTTGACGTATCGGCATAGCTGTCATAGTGAATGCTGATAAAGGCATCCGCATTCCGGTAATGAGAGGTTGAAACCCTGGCCTGCAGGCTGATAAAAGTATCATCCTGTCTGGTGATATACACGTTTGCACCGGCCGCCCGCAATTTTTGGGCCAGCAGCTTAGCGGTTTTAATGGTTACGTTTTTCTCAAACTTTCCGGAGTAGCCGATCGTTCCGCTGTCTTTTCCTCCGTGTCCGGGATCAACGACGATCGTTTTGTTTTTAAGTGAGCCGCTGCCGCCTGACGTGTCGGGAGAAGGTGCTTCACCTGTTTCCTCACCGCTTTTTGACGTTTGTACGACCCAGTTTGCCACATATGCGGTTTGTCCGTTTTCAAGCCGGACTTCATACCATTTGCCGCTTGAGCCGACAATCGGGTAGGCTGCGCCTTTATCTGCTCTTTTTACGATAGAAGCGGAAGTCGAGGCCGAGCTCCTTAAGTTGGTGCCGCCGTAAACAATATACGCTTTTTTCGAGGAGCCTGAGCCCGCAGAACCGTCTCCCGAGCCGGATGCGCTGTCCGATGAGTCAGAATCCTTTATGATGTAGTGGCTTGCTGCCCAGCCTTTTTGCCCGTTTGCTTCAATTTTCAGCCAGCCGTGGTCTTCACTTAAGATGGAAACCTTTGTTCCGCGTGATAATTTAGTCATAATCGCTGAATCATGTGATGCTGCACTTCTGACATTCAATGAAGAAACGCCGACAGTCCCGTTTTTTGACCCGCTTCGGGCCGAAGTGGCTTTCGTATCCGATCCGCCGCTGTCCGCGGTGACGTATTCGGAAGAAACCCATCCGGTTGTGCCTTGATAAGAAATGTTCACCCATCCGCTGTTCTTGTCCAGCACGGATGCATGTGCGCCTTGCGGAAGTTTGCCGATGACTTCATATGATGTCCCCGGGCCTTTTCTGATGCGGAGGTCAGGATCGGTGGAAGTGACCGTTCCGCTTGTTGCGGATGAATGGTCTGCTCCCCCGGCTGTTTTTGATATCAGCCAGGAAACGACCCATCCGGTTTTACCGGGGCTCAGCTGAAGCTGCACCCAGTCTCCCTCTTCTTTAGCGATCGGGTATCTTTCCCCTTTTTTTACTTCAGCCTTAATTCCATAGCTCAGGCCGGGACCGCCTCTGACATTGATCTTGTCTGTCGCGATGACCGCTTCTCCCTCTGCGGCGATTGCGGTGTGGAATGACGGAAGAAGCGCTGTGATGATGACGCCGCATAAAATAAGAGCAAGAGTTCTCTTCTTCATGGCTGTCCTCCTTTCTGAACTAACTAAAATACATTCTTGTATAATATCGTATTTTCCTTGCTGAATGTTAAATAAAAATAAAATGGTTTGTTTATACTAGTCATAAATACAGCGAAAAGGTGTGCAAATCATGAAATATCAACCAAAAATGGGACGCGCGCTGCACGATGCGGAAGGAAATCTGCACTTCAGTGATCAGAGCGATAGAGAAAAGGCGGGTTTTCTTGAAGAGACGGCGACGGAGTTCGGTCTCTTATCGAAAGAAGCGGTCGTAAGGAAAAACAGACGGAATAAAACTTGACAGGGGAGTGCAATCCCATTATTATAATAGAAATTGATGTACATAAGTCATGATAACGATTTTGAACCGATAATGGAGAAGAGTAGGTCAGAATGCATGGAGAAGAGAGGAACCGTCCCGGGCTGAAAGCGGATCCGCACTGCATCTTTCTCGAAACAACACTCCGGAGGTTCCCTGCTGAACGCTTTTGCAAGTCAAGTCATTAGGCAGCGGACGTGAACCTGCGTTAAAGGTCAGAGCGGGGATGCTTCGGCATTCCAACTAGGGTGGCACCACGGGTATAACTCTCGTCCCTACTATACATGTATAGTAGGAGCGGGAGTTTTTTTATTTGAAGAAAGACATTAAGGAGGCCTGTAACATGGCATATCACATTCCAAGAGGCACACAGGACATACTGCCGGGTGAATCAGACAGATGGCAGTTCGTCGAACAAATTATGAGGGAGACGTGCCGCACTTATCAATATAAAGAAATCCGCACGCCGATTTTCGAGCATACGGAATTGTTCGCAAGAGGCGTCGGTGAGTCTACAGATATCGTGCAGAAAGAAATGTACACGTTTGAAGACCGTAAAGGGAGAAGCCTGACGCTTCGGCCGGAAGGAACAGCCGCCGCAGTCCGCGCGTTCAATGAAAATAAATTATTTGCGAACCCGGTGCAGCCGACGAAGCTTTATTATGTCGGACCGATGTTCCGTTACGAACGTCCGCAGACAGGGCGTTTCCGCCAATTCTATCAATTCGGAATTGAAGCGATCGGCTCCAAAGATCCGGCCGTGGATGCAGAAGTCATTGCGCTTGCGATGAGTATTTACCGTAAAGCCGGTTTGAAACATGTCAAGCTTGTGCTGAACAGCCTTGGTGACCAGGACAGCCGCAAATCCTACCGGGAAGCGCTCGTCAAACATTTTGAACCGCGCATCGGAGAGTTTTGCTCAGACTGCCAGTCGCGTCTGCACACAAACCCGCTCAGAATTCTTGACTGCAAGAAAGACAGAGAGCATGAACTGATGAAAACGGCTCCGTCCATTCTTGATTACTTAAATGAAGAATCAGCCGCCTATTTTGAGAAAGTAAAACAATACTTAAACGATCTCGGCATCCCGTTCGAAATAGATCCGAACCTTGTCAGAGGGCTTGATTATTATAACCATACCGCTTTTGAAATTATGAGCAATGCCGAAGGATTCGGAGCGATTACAACCCTTGCCGGCGGGGGCCGCTATGACGGGCTTGTTGAACAGATCGGCGGACCTGAAGCGCCGGGTATCGGATTTGCGATGAGCATCGAACGTCTGCTGGCAGCCATTGACGCTGAGAAAACAGAGCTTCCCGTCAATCAGGGGATTGACTGCTACATCGTGACGCTCGGAGAAAAAGCGAAGGATTATTCCGTTTCCCTCGTGTACAAACTGAGAGAAGCGGGCATCTCAAGTGAAATCGATTATGAAAATAAAAAGATGAAGGGCCAATTTAAAACAGCTGACCGTCTCGGCGCACGTTTTATTGCGATTTTAGGGGAAGATGAGCTTGCCCAAAATAAAATCAATGTAAAAGATGCGGAAACAGGAGAGCAGCGTGAAGTGGTGTTAGACGAGCTGATACAAGTGTTAAAGGCAGATCAAAAGCAGTGAAGGAGAGGAACGCTATGTTTGGAAGAACATATTATTGTGGCGAGATAACTGAAAAAGCGATTGGCGAAACCGTCAAACTGAAAGGGTGGGTGCAGAAGCGGCGCGATCTCGGCGGCTTGATTTTCATTGATTTGCGCGACCGCTCGGGTATTGTGCAAGTCGTGTTCAACCCTGACGTATCGAAGGAAGCCCTTGCCGCAGCGGAAGCAATCAGAAACGAATATGTGCTTGATATCGAAGGCACGGTTTCTGCCCGTGAAGAAGGCACGGTGAATCCCAACCTGAAAACCGGTAAAATTGAAATCAAAGCTGAAGCGGTGACGGTGCTCAGTACGGCGAAAACGCCTCCGTTTCCGATCAGTGACCAGGCGGCTGAGGTTTCTGAAGACGTCCGGTTAAAACACCGCTATTTGGATTTGCGCCGCCCGGCGATGTTTCAAACATTGCAAATGCGCCACCAAGTCACAAAATCCATCCGCCATTTCTTGGATGAAAACGGATTTCTTGATATTGAAACACCGATTTTAACAAAAAGCTCTCCCGAAGGCGCCCGTGATTACTTAGTGCCGAGCCGGGTGCATGAAGGAGAATTTTACGCCCTTCCGCAATCCCCGCAGATTTTTAAACAGCTTCTGATGGTGTCGGGCTTTGAACGGTATTATCAAGTGGCCCGCTGCTTCCGCGATGAAGACTTGCGTGCCGACCGCCAGCCGGAATTTACGCAGATTGATATCGAAATGTCCTTTATGAGTCAAGAGGACATCATGGCTCTGGCGGAAGAGATGATGGCGAAAGTCATGCTTGAAACAAAAGGTGTTGAAGTACCGCTTCCGCTTCCGCGAATGACATATGAAGAAGCGATGAACAGCTACGGTTCCGACAAGCCTGACACCCGCTTCGGCATGCTGCTGACGGACGTGTCAGACATAGTGAAAGATACTGAATTTAAGGTGTTCTCATCAGCCGTGGCAAACGGCGGCGTTGTAAAAGCGATCAATGTCAAAGGCGCTGCCGGCGACTATTCCAGAAAAGATATCGATGCGCTCGGCGTTTTTGCCGGAAATTACGGCGCGAAAGGTCTCGCCTGGGTGAAAGTTGAAGCCGACGGCGTAAAAGGCCCGATTGCGAAATTCTTTGATGAAGAGAAGCAGGCAAAACTGGCTGAAGCGCTTGATGCTTCTGAAGGCGATCTGCTCCTGTTCGGCGCTGATAAGTTTGAGGTTGTGGCCCAATCCCTCGGCGCGCTTCGCTTAAAGCTCGGCAAAGAACGCGGCCTGATTGACGAAAGCCTCTTCAACTTCCTGTGGGTTGTGGACTGGCCGTTACTGGAGCATGACGAGGAGGAAGGCCGTTTCTATGCGGCTCACCATCCGTTTACAATGCCTGTCCGTGAAGATCTTGACCTGATTGAAACGGCGCCTGAAGATATGAAAGCGCAGGCTTACGACCTTGTCTTAAACGGCTATGAACTCGGCGGAGGCTCAATCCGTATTTTTGAAAAAGACGTTCAGGAAAAAATGTTCGGGCTTCTCGGCTTTACAAAAGAAGAAGCGGAGGAGGAGTTCGGATACCTTCTTGAAGCCTTTGAATACGGCGCCCCTCCGCACGGCGGAATCGCGCTCGGCTTAGACCGGTTGGTTATGCTTCTTGCAGGCCGCACAAACTTAAGAGATACGATCGCTTTCCCGAAAACGGCAAGCGCAAGCTGCCTTCTTACGGAAGCGCCCGGCGAAGTGAGCGACGCCCAGCTTGAAGAACTTCACCTTTCTGTCAAAAGAAAAGTGAAACAGTAAAGATCAGCAGTTTGTTTCTTGAAAATCAAAATCTGCTGTGATATGATTTTGACAAGTTAAATAAAGTCCTGATGTGTTAGTTGTACACCTAGTTTTGACCGAACATTTTTTTGATTTGGGAGCCCGTATTTTTAAATGGCGTACATGCCTCTTTTCATTCGTTAAGAGGACTTACAAGATTTAAAAAAGGGCACCCACCTGCTGAGAGCGGGTTCAAAACGAAGGAAAGCTGCAACGGCACAATTGGGACTTTATTTTTTGTGCGCTAAAACCAGCGGCTTTTTGACAAGCCGAGTTTATAAAACCAGAATGTGGAGTGAGGTTCTTGTTACATCAGTTTTCCAGAAATGAGCTAGCGATTGGAAAAGAAGGGCTGGACACGTTAAAAAACAGCACGGTGGCCGTTCTCGGCGTCGGCGGAGTCGGTTCATTCGCAGCCGAAGCATTGGCGAGGTCCGGAGTGGGGCGGATCGTGCTTGTCGATAAAGATGATGTTGACATTACAAACGTAAACCGCCAGCTGCATGCGCTCTTGTCGACGGTGGGACAGCCGAAAACAGACTTGATGAAAGCGCGGATCGCGGATATTAATCCGGATTGCGATGTCGTCGCCTTAAAAATGTTTTATACGGAAGAGACGTATGAGCAGTTCTTTGAGCATCCGCTCGATTACGTCATTGACGCGTCGGATACGATTCATTATAAAATTCATCTGATGAAAGAATGTCTGAAACGGAATGTTCCGCTGATTTCAAGCATGGGAGCGGCGAATAAAACAGACCCGACACGCTTTCAGATTGCTGATATTTCAAAAACCCATACCGATCCGATTGCCAAAGTCGTCCGCACAAGGCTTCGCAAAGAGGGCATTAAAAAAGGCGTACAGGTCATTTTTTCTGATGAAAGCCCGATCGTCATCCGTGAAGACGTCAGAAAAGAAGTCGGGAATGATGAAGCGAAAATCCGCAAAGCGCAAATGCCGCCGTCTTCCAACGCCTGGGTTCCGTCAGTGGCCGGTCTGATTATGGGCGGACATGTTGTCATGGAGCTCTTAAAGGACATCGACATTAAACGGGTTAAAGATAAATAAAAAGAAAAACAGCCTTCTTCAGGAAAGGCTGTTTTTTTATTTGAATCCGCCGTTTACACGAAAGGTTTTGGCCGGTATCAAAAAAGACAAGAACACATAGGGTGTCCTTGTCCGGTTATTTTTTCTGCTTCATCAGTTTTTCATACACTTGCTTTATGGCGGCTTCAAATTTCCCCGTTTGTTTCGGTTTATAGTATTGCTTGTTTTTTAACGGATCAGGCAAATATTGCTGTTCGACCCATCCGTTCTCGAAATCGTGAGGATATTGATAGCCGATCCCGCGTCCGAGCTCTTGGGCCCCTTTATAGTGGGCGTCTTTTAAATGTTTCGGCACATCGCCGATTTTACCCGTCCTGATGTCTTTGAGCGCCTCATCAACGGCTGAGATGGCGGAGTTTGATTTTGGCGAGAGGCATAATTCGATTACCGCATTGGCCAGCGGAATTCTCGCTTCCGGAAAGCCGATCCGTTCTGCGGTCTGAATCGCGCTCAGCACCCGGGGGCCTGCCTGCGGGCTTGCGAGGCCGATATCTTCATAGGCGATCACGAGAAGCCTTCTTGATATGCTTTCAAGGTCGCCGGCTTCGATCAGACGGGCCAGATAATGAAGGGCGGCGTTTGCGTCCGAGCCTCGGATCGATTTTTGGAAGGCAGATAAGACGTCATAATGCGCATCGCCGTTTTTATCATGAGTATAGCTTTTTTTCTGCAGACATTCTTCCGCCGTCTCCCGTGTAATCCGGATCGTGCCGTCGCTTGATTCCTTTGTGGAGAGTACGGCAAGCTCAAGTGCGTTCAAAGCGGAGCGGACGTCTCCTCCGCACCCTTGCGCGAAATGATCCATCGCGTCGTCGTCCACCGAAACGCTGTAGGAACCGAGCCCCCGGTGTTCATCTGTGAGCGCTCTTTCCAATGCCTGCTTGATCAGATCGGGTGTTAACGGTTCAAGCTCAAATATCTGGGTCCGGCTTCTGATGGCCGGGTTAATGGCATGATAAGGGTTGGCGGTCGTCGCGCCGATTAAAATAATCATGCCGTTTTCTAAATAGGGCAGCAGAAAATCCTGCTTTCCCTTATCAAGCCTGTGCACTTCGTCAAGGATTAAAATGACCTGGCCTGACATTTTCGCTTCCTGTACGACAATCTCCATGTCTTTTTTATTATGAATGACGGCATTCAATTTCCTGAATGCGATGCTTGTCGATCCTGCGATCGCTGTGGCGATGGACGTTTTTCCGATGCCCGGCGGTCCGTACAGGATCATGGATGATAAGTGCTTTGCACGCACCATTCTGCCGATGATTTTATCTTCTTTGACCAAATGTTCCTGGCCGATAATGTCTTCGATATTGGCAGGCCGCATCCGATACGCCAATGGTTTCATGAACATCTCTCCTTACATATACAGGGTAACGGAAAACGGACGATTAGAAAAGCGAATTGCGGCGGGCCCCGTGTTTCAATGAAAATTAGGATAAGTTATGTTATAATAACAGTTGGTCTATAAGATACTAAACAGATTATTCATATCCATTTACTTGTATAAATTAACAATTAGAATTGACTGGGGTGTTCATATTGAAAATATCGACAAAGGGAAGATACGGGCTCACCATTATGATTGAATTGGCGAAAAAGCACGGAGACGGTCCGACGTCGCTCAAAAGCATCGCCCAAACAAACAGCCTTTCTGAGCATTACTTGGAACAGCTTGTATCACCGCTGAGAAACGCCGGACTCGTAAAAAGCATCAGAGGCGCTTACGGGGGTTACGTGCTCGGGGGCCAGCCTGAAGAGATAACGGCCGGAGATATTATCAGAGTGCTGGAAGGGCCGATCAGCCCGGTAGAAGTGCTTGAGGATGAAGAGCCTGCCAAGCGGGAGTTATGGATCCGCATCCGCGACGCTGTAAAAGACGTGCTGGACAGCACGACGTTAGAAGACCTTGCGAGCTACACGGACGGCGAGCAGGAAGCTTATATGTTCTATATTTAAACCAGAGGTGTACAGACAATGGAACGGATTTATTTAGATCACGCCGCGACTTCCCCGATGGATGAGCGTGTGCTCGAAGAGATGAAGCCCCATTTCTTCGGCAGTTTCGGCAACCCGTCAAGCATTCATTCATTCGGGAGAGAATCCCGGAAATGGGTCGATGAAGCGAGAGCGGACATCGCGCGCGAAATCAGTGCGAAAGAACAGGAAATTATTTTCACAAGCGGCGGCACGGAGGCTGATAATTTAGCGATTTTCGGAACGGCTGCCGCCCGGAAGAATGAAGGAAAGCATATCATTACGACCGCTGTTGAGCATCATGCTGTATTGCACGCCTGCGAAAAGCTGGAAGAAGACGGCTTTGAGGTGACATACCTCATCCCCGGCCCTTCAGGACAGATCAGTGCAAATCAGGTGAAAGAAGCGCTCCGTGATGATACAATCCTTGTTACCGTCATGTATGGCAATAACGAAGTCGGAACCATTCAGCCGATTGACGAAATCGGAGAGCTGTTAAGCGGGCATCAGGCCTATTTTCACACAGATGCCGTCCAGGCATTCGGTTATATGCCGATTGACGTGAAAAAAAGCAGAATTGACATGCTGTCTGTTTCCGGTCACAAGCTTAACGGACCTAAAGGGACAGGCTTTTTATATGTAAATCAAGAGGTGAAGCTGTCACCGATTCTTCTCGGGGGAGAGCAGGAACGAAAGCGCCGCGCGGGGACGGAAAATGTACCGGGCATCGCCGGCTTAAAAGAAGCGGTCGTCCTTTCAAACCGTGAGAGGGAAGAGAAAACAGCGAAGTATAAGGAGTTTAAGAATATTATCATGAGCACGCTGGAAAAATCCGGCGTCACAGCGGAGGTGAACGGAGATGCCGAGAAATGCCTGCCTCATATTTTAAACCTTTACTTTCCCGGTGTGCCGGTGGAAGCGCTGCTGGTCAATCTTGACATGGAAGGCGTTGCCGTCTCCAGCGGATCTGCTTGTACGGCAGGATCCGTTCTTCCGTCCCATGTGCTTACAGCCATGTTCGGAAGTGAGAGCGGCAGGCTGACTTCGTCAATCCGCCTCAGCTTCGGCCTCGGCAATACGGCGGAACAAATCGAAACAGCCGCCGAAAAGCTTGCCGCCGTCGTTAAACGGCTTGCTTAAAACGGCGGACTTACGTTTTTAATGGAGTGAATGCAAATGGAAAAACGGCCGGAGGATACAAGAGTCGTAGTCGGCATGTCCGGCGGCGTGGACTCTTCCGTGGCGGCCCTTCTGCTGAAGGAGCAGGGCTACGATGTAATCGGAATCTTTATGAAAAACTGGGATGATACGGACGAAAACGGTTTTTGCACGGCGACGGAAGATTATGAAGACGTCATCCGGGTCTGCAACCAAATCGGAATTCCGTATTATGCCGTCAATTTTGAGAAGCAATATTGGGAAAAGGTATTTCAATATTTCCTTGATGAATATAAAGCCGGAAGAACCCCCAATCCGGATGTCATGTGCAATAAAGAAATTAAGTTTAAGGCTTTCTTGGATCATGCTCTGTCACTCGGCGCGGATTATCTTGCGACGGGCCATTACGCCCGCGTGGACAGAAGCGCAGGTACAGTGCGCATGCTCCGCGGTCTGGATGAAAACAAGGACCAGACTTATTTTCTGAATCAGCTCAATCAGGAACAGCTCAGCAAAGTCATGTTCCCGATCGGTGATCTGCAAAAAAGCCGCGTGCGGGAAATCGCCAAAGAAGCGGAACTTGCGACAGCTGCGAAAAAAGACAGCACGGGAATCTGCTTTATCGGCGAACGCAACTTCAAAACGTTTCTCAGCCAATATCTCCCCGCTCAGCCGGGCGATATGATGACAATGGACGGAGAAGTAAAAGGGCGTCATGACGGTCTGATGTATTATACTATCGGACAGCGCCACGGTCTTGGAATCGGCGGAAGCGGCGAGCCGTGGTTCGCCGTCGGTAAAGATCTTGAAAAAAACATTCTGTATGTTGATCAAGGATTCCATAATCCGCTTCTGTATTCTGACAAGATCACGGCGACAAATGTCAGCTGGACGCGTCCCGGTCTGATGGACGGCGGCGAAATGACATGCACGGCGAAATTCCGCTACCGTCAGGAAGATCACAAAGTAACGGTGAAAATGACGGGTGATGATGAAGCGGAAGTCATTTTTGACGGGCAGGTACGCGCCGTTACGCCGGGACAAGCCGTCGTTTTTTATGACGGAGAAGAGTGCCTCGGCGGCGGAACGATAGATGACGTTTATAAAGACGGAACAAAACTGTGGTACGTATAACACATGTAAAAAACCTCAACTCGCATGTTGGGGTTTTTTAGCGAAAGGAAGTTAAAAATGGATTATAATAAAATCGGGATTGACGCCATGCAGGAGGGCGATTTTGAAAAAGCGGCAGAGGCTTTTACGAAAGCGATTGAGGAAAACGGCCAAGATCCGGTGCCGTATATCAACTTCGCAAATCTGCTTTCTTCTGTGAACGAACTCGAACGGGCGCTTGCATTCTATAACAGAGCGCTTGAATTGGACAATTCGGCGGCAGCCGCTTATTACGGTGCGGGAAACGTATATGTGATGAAAGAATCGTTTTCCGAAGCGAAGGATATGTTTGAAAAAGCGCTTCGCTCCGGAATGGAAAACGGAGATTTGTTTTATATGCTGGGGACCGTTCTCGTTAAATTAGAGCGGCCGAAGCTTGCACTGCCATATTTGCAGCGTGCCGTTGAATTAAATGAAAATGACACGGAAGCACGCTTCCAGTTCGGAATGTGCCTCGCAAACGAAGAAATGCTGGATGAAGCTCTGGCGCAGTTTGA
Source organism: Bacillus sp. Pc3 (assembly GCF_000815145.1). Classification (NCBI taxonomy): domain Bacteria; kingdom Bacillati; phylum Bacillota; class Bacilli; order Caryophanales; family Bacillaceae; genus Bacillus; species Bacillus sp. Pc3. Next base: position 3,407,722 of record NZ_CP010406.1, read on the forward strand.
GACGGTGATCGAGCAGGACCCAAGCCACGCGGACGCATTTTATAATGCCGGGGTCGCTTACGCGTACAAAGAAAATCGTGAAAAGGCGCTTGAGATGCTGGAAGGCGCAATCGGCATACAGCCTGATCATATGCTTGCGCTTCATGCGAAACAGCTTATCACCCAGTCATAACAAAAGGAGGGAAGGCTCGTGGATCAGCTGAACATCGAAGAACAGCCGTATGTAAAAGGCGTCATTCATACGGTCATTTATCATAATGACACCAACCTGTATACAGTGCTGAAAGTCAAGGTTGCAGAAACGTCTGAGGCGATCGAAGACAAGGTCGTATCCGTAACGGGCTACTTCCCTCTGCTGCAAGAAGATGAGACCTACACATTTTACGGAAAAACCGCCACGCATCCTAAGTTCGGCCTGCAATTTCAGGCTGAACACTTTAAAAAAGAAATTCCGACCACAAAAGAAGGGATCATTCACTATTTATCAAGTGATCTGTTTGAAGGAATCGGAAAAAAAACGGCGGAAGAAATCGTCAAAAAGCTCGGAGACGGCGCGCTCAATAAAATTCTGACGGATGCATCGGTGCTTTACGATGTGCCGAAAATGTCGAAAAAGAAAGCGGATAAGCTTGCCGGAGAGCTGCAGCGGCATCAGGGGCTTGAGCAGATTATGATCTCTCTGAACCAATACGGTTTCGGGCCCCAGCTATCCATGAAAATATATCAGGCCTACGAAACGGAAACACTGGAGAAAATTCAGGAAAATCCTTATCAGCTTGTAAAAGACGTTGAAGGCATCGGCTTTGTGAAAGCTGACGAGCTGGGCGGAAAAATGGGTCTGTCAGGAAACCACCCGGAGCGGATCAAAGCGGCTATCTTATATACAATTGAATCGACCTGTCTTTCAGAGGGCCATACGTACATAGAAACAAAGCAGCTGATAATCAATACGCAAACGCTCCTGAATCAGTCAGCTGAAGGCGGCCGCGTCACGGAAATGGATGCGGCTGACGGCATCATCGCCCTCGGGGAGAGTAAGGATATCGTCATAGAAGGAGAACGCTGCTATTTTCCGTCCTTGTATTACGCCGAACAAAATGTCGCAAAACGCGTGCTCGACATTGCGGCTCAAACGGAGTATGCCGATCAATTTCCTGAATCGGAATTTCTGCTTGCACTCGGTGAACTGGAAGAACGGATGAATGTTCAATACGCGCCAAGCCAAAAGGATGCCATTCAAAAAGCGCTGTCTTCACCGATGCTTTTACTGACCGGAGGACCCGGGACGGGGAAAACGACCGTTATTAAAGGAATCGTGGAATTATACAGTGAACTGCACGGAGTATCGCTTGACCCCGGTGATTATAAAAAAGACGAGACGTTCCCGGTGCTGCTTGCCGCGCCGACGGGAAGAGCCGCAAAACGGATGAGCGAATCTACGGGTCTGCCGGCTGTTACGATACACAGGCTGCTCGGCTGGAATGGCGCTGAAGGCTTTACCTACAATGAAGATCAGCCGATAGAAGGGAAACTGATCATTATAGACGAAGCGAGTATGCTCGATATCTGGCTCGCCAGCCATTTGTTTAAGGCGCTTCCTAAGCACATTCAGCTCATTGTCGTCGGTGATGAAGACCAGCTTCCTTCAGTAGGACCGGGGCAGGTGCTCAGAGACCTTTTGGCTTCTGAGGTGCTGCCGACCGTGCGCCTGACAGATATTTACCGTCAGGCTGAAGGATCATCCATTGTGGAACTTGCGCATGATATGAAAAAAGGACTGCTTCCAAAGGGGCTGACCGCGCCGACAAAGGACCGCTCATTTATCCGCTGTAATTCTTCACAGATTAAAGAAGTCGTAGATCAGGTCGTCTCGAACGCGTTAAAAAAGGGGTATACCTCCAGGGATATTCAAGTGCTGGCCCCGATGTACAGGGGAAAAGCGGGAATTAACGAGCTGAATATGCTTCTTCAAGACATCATGAATCCGCCGAAAGAAAAAAGGCGGGAGCTGAAGTTCGGTGATGTCGTCTACAGGACGGGCGATAAAATATTACAGCTTGTCAACCAGCCGGAAAACAATGTGTTTAACGGCGATATCGGCGAAATCGTATCCATTTTTTATGCCAAAGAAAATACGGAAAAAGAAGACATGGTCGTCGTCTCGTTTGACGGCAATGAAATCACCTTTACGAAAAAGGATTTCAGCCAGTTTACCCACGCGTACTGCTGTTCCATTCATAAGTCGCAGGGGAGCGAATTCCCGATTGTCGTCCTGCCTGTCGTCAAAGGCTACTATCGAATGCTCAGGAGAAATCTGCTTTATACCGCCATTACAAGGGCGAAAAAATTTCTGATTCTTTGCGGAGAAGAAGAAGCGCTTGAATGGGGCGTCAAAAACAATGATGCCACCGTCAGACAGACGTCGCTTAAAAACAGGCTCACAGAGCAGACTGAAGAGATGGATGCAGAACTGGCCGCCCTGCAAAAAGAGCTGCCGTTCAGTGTATATGATGCAAACATCGGAATGGAAGGCATCACGCCGTTTGACTTTATGGAAGAAAAAGCGTAATAAAACCCGGAGCATAAACATGCGCCGGGTTTTCGCCTGTGGAAGTCATTTCAAAGTATGCTGCCCGGCTTCTTGGCAAAACCTATACGTGTTCAACAAAAGGTGGTTGATCACACTTTGAGAACATGCCATGCAGCTGAAGGACGAACAGTATATGACGAAAACACCGGGTGCAGTCTCGGGATGATATCGGATGTATGTTTCTCTCTGGACGGCCGGTTTCTCGGTTTCGTGCTGGAGCAGAAACGCCTGTTTCACAACCGTCATCTTTTTTTAGAGGCAAGTGATATAAAAGAGATGGATCAAGAAGCCGTAGCTGCCGGTCATGCTCATTTGCAGCCTTTGCCGAAGAGCTGTTTCACCTTTGAACAGATTAAGATGCAGCCGGTGAAATCGCCTGATGGTGAAATGTTCGGTTTGCTGGAAGATGTATACTTTTGTTTGGACAGGGGCATAATCGTAGCATATGAACTCTCGGACGGCTTCTTTTCAGATCTGGCCGGCAGACGCCAAGTGCGCCGCGCCGCCGATACGCTTATTGAAGCGGGGAAAGAAGGCATCGTCCTGAACGGATAAGAGGTGTAGTCTGTGCTTGTATGTCCGAACTGCAAAAGTAAAGATATCGGCAAAATCGGCGTAAACCAATACTATTGCTGGGGCTGCTTCATTGAGCTGACGGTGGCCAAAGGCAAAATTGCGACACATCAAGTAGAGGAAGACGGCACATTAAGCAGTCTTGATGATTTGTTTTCTGAAGACGAACGCAGTATCAATTTTTAAAGTTGAAAGGAGATACGCGCGATGGGCAGAACAATGACCTCTCTGTTGGCTTTAGGAGCTGGAGCCGTTATGTATCGTATGGCTTCTCAATCCGATATGCTGAATAAAAAAGGTATGAAACGGATGAGAAGACGAGTCATGAAAATGTTTTAAGCAGAAAAAAGGATACTTCTCCGGAAGTATCCTTTTTACGTTTGTCTCGCTTCCAGCCGTCTGGCTGCGAGAGACAGGCTGTAATTGACCGCGAAATACATCAGGGCCGCCAGCAGAAAGATCGGGAAAAAATACCCTCCGTCAGCGCTTTGTCCGTTTAAGATCTGCGCGTTATGAATCAGTTCGGGCAGAGCGATGACGACCGCAAGTGACGTATCCTTTAATAAAGAAATAAACTGGCTCACAATCGGAGGAACCATACGCCTGAGCGCCTGCGGCATGACGACGAGAAAAAGAGTCTGCGTGTACGTCAGTCCTGAAGAACGCGCCGCTTCAATCTGTCCTTTGTCAACGGATTGCAAACCGCTTCTGATGATTTCTGACAGCATGGCCGATTCAAAAATCGTCAGCGCCGTAATGGCGGCCGCGGTAATTTCCAGTTTGATCCCGATTTCCGGAAGGGCAAAAAACGTAAAGAAAATGATTAATAACAGCGGCAGGTTGCGGATGGTTTCCACAATGGCCGCTATAATGCCCGAGACGATAGGAATTTTCGCATAGCGCAAAGTGCCGGCGGCAAGCCCGAAAATAAAACTCAGGACAATGGAGATCAGCGCAACATAAAGTGTGACCAAAAAGCCATCCCATAAAAACAGCAGATGGTCAGGTGTATAGGCGCCGCTAAAATCCATGTTTTCCACTCTCCTTCTCTAATAACTCTTTCCGAGATGTCTTTCCAAATAGTGAACCCCGATGCTGAGCGGGATCGTTACTATCAAATAAAAAAGCGCGACGAAAATATAGACATCAAACACGACAAGAGTGCTTGAGGAAACGAGATCCGCCTGATACATCAAATCGAGTCCCGCCACCACTCCGAGTATTGATGAGTTTTTGACAAGGTTGAGAAATTGGTTTCCGAGCGGGGGAATCACGATCTTTACGGCCTGAGGAAGAATGACGTATCTCATCGCCTGACTGTAGGTGAAGCCTGACGATCTGGCCGCTTCCATCTGCCCTTTGGAGACAGTCTGAATTCCGGCTCTGATGGCTTCTGCGATAAAGGCGGACGTGTAAATCGTCAGCGCAATCGTTCCCGCCTGAAAGCCGTCCAATCTCAGCCCGGCGTTCGGAAGTCCGAAATAAAAAACGAATGTGATGAGGAGAAGCGGGATGTTGCGGATAAATTCCACATACGCAGTGCCGATCCATTGAAGGGGTTTGAAAGCCGTGATTCTCATGACTGCGATCAGAACGCCCAGCGCAAAGCTGCCTGCCAGCGCGATGAAGCTCGCAAGCAATGTGTGCAGGAAACCGTCCATATACATATCGAAGTTTTCCGTTAAAATTGAAAAGTTCATCTATGTCACTCCTTATAAAACGGGGATGAGCATGCCTGCTCATCCCGCGGTCCTTTCTATTTTGCCGGTTCTTCTTTAATCCATTTTTTATAGATTTTTTCGTACCTGCCGTCGGCTTTCATTTTTTTCAAAGAGGCGTTGATTTCCTTGATGAGTCCGGATTGGCCTTTTTTGACGGCGATTCCGTAAGGTTCATCGGTGAAGGTTTCGCCTGTCAGCTGATATTGTTTATTTTCATCTGCCATGCCGTATAAAATCGCATTATCGGTTGTGAGCGCATCTCCCTGTCCCGCTTTAAGCGCAGTGAACGCTTCGGCGTAATTTTCAAATTCCAGCACTGAGGCGTCAGGCGCTTTTTCTCTGATGTTTTGTGAGGAAGTAGAGCCTTTTACCGCCAATACTTTTGAGCCTTTTCCCAGGTCTTCGGTGCTTTTGATGCTGCTTCCTTTTTTGACGAGCAGGGATTGCCCGGCTTCAAAATAAACATCTGAGAAATCAACTTCTTTTTTCCGCTCATCCGTTATCGTCATCGTGGCGGTGATGGCATCGATATCGCCGTTTTGCAGCATCGGAATTCTCGTTTTTGACGTCACTTCTTTAAATTCCGCTTTCTTCTCATCCCCCAGAATATCTTTTGCGAGCTGTTTTGAGATATCAATATCGAAGCCTTCAATATCACCGGAGCTTGGGTTTTTCAGCCCGAATAACCTCGTGTCGGTTTTGACGCCGAAGATGATTTTGTCTCTGTCTTTAATAGAGGCTAACGTGTCTTTTCCCGTTCCTTTTGAATCTCCGGACGTTTCTTTCCCTCCGCAGGCGGCCAGCATAAAGACGGCCAGCAGTGATATCAATCCGAATGACAGCCATTTTGTTACGCGTGACATAAGCACTCCTCCGTTTCTTTTCAGTGATTTAAAATACGGCTTAAGAATAAACGCGCCCTCTCTTCACGTGGGCTTTCGTAAAATTCAGCCGGTGCAGCTTCTTCTAAGATGGCTCCGCCGTCGATAAACACGATGCGGTCCGCCACTTCTTTTGCGAATCCCATTTCATGTGTGACGACTGCCATGGTCATGCCTTCCTTTGCGAGTGTTTTCATGACATCCAGCACTTCCCCGATCATTTCCGGATCAAGCGCAGATGTGGGTTCATCAAACAGCATAATTTCGGGCTTCATCGCAAGCCCCCTGGCGATGGCGACACGCTGCTGCTGGCCGCCGGAAAGCTGTGAAGGATAAGCGTCCGCTTTTTCCGGTATACCGACTTTTTTCAAATAGTATAAGGCCGTTTCTTTTGCTTCTTCTTTTGATTGCTTAAGTACTTTGATCGGTGCGAGCATGATGTTTTGCAGAACGGTTTTGTGCGGGTACAGATGAAAATGCTGGAACACCATGCCGATATTGCGGCGGACCTTATTTATATCCGTTTTCTTGTCATGGATGGAGACGCCGTTTACCGTTAAGGCGCCTCCATCAACTGTTTCCAGCTGATTAATGCAGCGGAGAAGCGTGCTTTTTCCCGATCCTGAAGGTCCGATGATAACGACGACTTCCCCTTTTTTAATGTGCAGATTAATGTTTTTCAGCACGTGGAAATGTCCGTAGTGCTTATTTACATCCTGAAATGAAATCATGGCCAACCTCCTTAAAAAACATGAGTCATATTGACTGGACAGTTTTAAAACCCCTTAACACATTACGATAGTTATACAGATTTTTATGAATATTATTTAGATTATTTCGTAATTTCTGATAATTGTTTCCGTCAAGAGGTCTGTGTCATAAGGCGGAGTTTATGAAACGGGAATAATTCCGGCTTTCTGTCAAAAGATAAAGCAAGAGGTGAAACGTCATGCTTCAAAAACCGCTGCAGCTCTTAATGTGGACGGCTGTATGTCTGCTCGTTTTGTTAACAGTGTATGTCTTTTGCATGCTCGATATGTTATGGTCTCCCATTTGGCTTGTTATAAAATCTCTCTTTATTCCTATATTCATTGCAGTATTTATTGCTTATCTTTTACTTCCGATTACTGAATGGCTTCATAGAAAAGGGATGCCTAGAACTTTAAGCCTGCTTCTGATTTATTGCCTGTTTTTCGGCGGAATCGGCTGGGGGGGTTATAAAGGGGTTCCTGTTTTAATTGAACAGCTGCAGGATCTGTCTGAGAGCATTCCCGGTCTTGCCAAAAACTACAACAGCATGCTGAAGCATCTGCATAATCACACGGATCATTGGCCTGACGGCATGCACCATCGAATGGACAAAATGATTCAGCAGACAGAAACGTTTCTTGCCGGCACGATTGAAAGCACGATCAGAAGCATCCGTTTCGTGCTTGATTATATCCTGATCGCGGCGACGATTCCTTTTCTCGTGTTCTATATGGTGAAGGATATAGACGTCATGAAAAAGACGGTCTGGTATTTGACGCCGAAGTCCTGGAGAAAAAGGGGGAGTGAATTTCTGCGGGATGTGGACGACTCTCTCGGTGATTACATCCGCGGTCAGCTTCTCGTTTGTTTTTTGCTCGGGCTAATAGCCGGCGTTTCATTTTGGCTGTTCGGGCTTCCTTACCCGCTGATTTTGGGCCTTGCCATCGGGATTACGAATGTCATCCCGTATTTCGGTCCTTTTATCGGCGCTGTACCGGCGCTGCTCCTTTCGCTGGCGATTTCTGCTAAAGCTGTGATCATCGTAATCGTCACGATTTTTATTCTGCAATTTATAGAAGGAAACATTTTGAGCCCGCTTATTGTCGGGCGCAGTCTCAGAATGCACCCCGTCGTGATCATGCTGGCGCTCCTTGCCGGAGGAGAGCTCGCGGGCATACCCGGCATGATTCTCGCTGTTCCGGCGGCAGCCGTTTTAAAAGTGACGGCCATACACTTTTTGCGGATCAGGACGGAACATTGACATTCGGGTTCTGCTTGTCTATAATTTCGAGTAGAATACATACGAATCTCGAGTGACGGATATGAGTACGCCGAAGCCCTGTTTAAGAGAGAAGCTCCGATACGCTGAAAGGAGCTTCAGCAGAAGATCGGCCGAAGCTAATCCTGAGTGCAGTTAAAGGCTGCCGCAGTCCTGCGTTACGGGATGAAAGGTGACAGGCCTTTTTCGGCCTGTAATCAGGGTGGTACCGCGAGACAGCTCTCGTCCCTGTGTGAACGCATGGTTTGCATAGGGAGAGAGCTTTTTTGCTGTCGCAAAAGAGAATTTCGGGTAGTGATAAGGAGGAATATAGATGAAACACTTAACTTCTGCTGAAGTGCGTCAAATGTTTTTAGATTTCTTTAAAGAAAAAGGCCATGCCATTGAACCGAGCGCCTCATTGGTTCCGCATGAAGATCCGTCTTTATTATGGATCAACAGCGGCGTTGCGACGCTGAAAAAATACTTTGACGGCCGCGTTGTGCCGGAGAATCCGAGAATTGTAAACGCGCAAAAATCAATCCGAACAAATGATATTGAAAATGTGGGGAAAACGGCGCGCCACCACACGTTCTTTGAGATGCTCGGAAACTTTTCCATCGGTGATTATTTTAAAGAAGAAGCGATCACGTGGGCATGGGAGTTTTTAACGAGCGAAAAGTGGATCGGCTTTGATCCGGAGCTGCTGTCTGTAACGGTTCACCCTGAGGATGAAGAAGCTTATACGCTATGGGCGGAAAAAATCGGCGTTCCGGAAGAAAGAATCATCCGTCTGGAAGGGAACTTCTGGGATATCGGCGAAGGCCCGAGCGGACCGAATACGGAAATTTTCTATGACCGCGGCGAGAAATACGGCAATGACCCGTCAGATTCTGAATTGTATCCGGGCGGCGAAAATGATCGCTATCTTGAAGTATGGAACCTGGTATTCTCAGAGTTCAACCACAACCCGGACGGCACGTACACACCGCTTCCGAAGAAAAACATTGATACGGGCATGGGGCTTGAACGGATGGTCTCCGTGATTCAGGATGTCCCGACAAACTTTGACACTGATTTGTTTATGCCGATTATTGAAGCAACAGAGCGCATTTCCGGAGATGCTTACGGAAAGGATGCAGTGAAGGATACGGCCTTTAAAGTGATCGCCGATCATATCAGAACGGTCGCATTTGCGGTAAGCGACGGAGCTCTGCCGTCAAATGAAGGGCGCGGGTATGTACTGAGACGCCTCTTGCGCCGGGCAGTGCGATACGCGAAAACCATCGGTATCAGCCGTCCGTTTATGTACGAACTAGTACCGACTGTTGCAGGAATTATGGACGCTTTCTATCCGGAGGTGAAAGAAAAGCAAGAGTTTATCGCCAAAGTCATCAAAACGGAGGAAGAGCGCTTCCACGAAACATTAAACGAAGGTCTGGCCATTTTATCCGACGTGATAAAGAAAGAGAAGGAAAAAGGCAGCGGCATCATCTCCGGAAAAGACGTATTCAAACTGTACGATACGTACGGATTCCCGGTTGAATTGACGGAGGAATACGCGGAAGATGAGCAAATGACGGTTGACCATAAAGGCTTTGAAGCCGAAATGGAAAAACAGCGTGAACGGGCGAGAAATGCGCGCCAAGATGTAGGAAGCATGCAGGTTCAGGGCGGCGCATTGCGCGACATTACCGCAGAAAGCACATTTGTCGGCTACAGTGCCGTAAAAGCTGAAGCGAAGGTGATCGAGCTTCTTCATGACGGGCAATTAATCAGCGAGGCGCATGAAGGGGATACCGTCCAAATCCTTCTTGACAAAACGCCTTTCTATGCTGAAAGCGGCGGACAGATCGGTGACAGAGGAGTGCTGAGAAGCGAGCAGGCTGTCGTAACCATTAAAGACGTGAAAAAAGCTCCGAACGGTCAGCATGTACACGAAGGCACGGTGGCTAGCGGCACGATTCAAAAAGGCGCAAGCGTGACGGCTGAAGTTGAAGATCAAATGAGAAGCGGCGTGGTGAAAAACCATACGGCAACCCACCTCCTGCACCAGGCGCTGAAAGACGTTCTCGGCACACATGTCAACCAAGCGGGTTCACTCGTTACCGAAAACCGTCTACGTTTTGACTTCTCTCATTTCGGTCAAGTGACGAAAGAAGAACTTGAACGCATTGAAGGAATCGTCAACGAAAAAATCTGGGAGAGCATTCCGGTAGCGATTGATTTGAAACCGATCAATGAAGCAAAAGAAATGGGGGCGATGGCCCTGTTCGGCGAGAAATACGGCGATATCGTCCGCGTCGTACAAGTCGGAGATTACAGCCTTGAGCTTTGCGGCGGATGCCATGTCACGAATACGGCTGAAATCGGCCTGTTTAAAATCGTATCCGAATCAGGGATCGGCGCAGGTACGCGAAGAATTGAAGCCGTAACAGGAAAAGGCGCTTATCAGGAAATGAACAGCCAGCTCAGCCTTCTGCAGCACGCTGCGGACGAGCTGAAATCAAACGTAAAAGACGTACCGAAGCGAATTCAGTCTCTTCAAGCGGAGCTGAAGGAAGCGCAAAGAGAAAATGAATCATTGCTCAGCAAACTCGGCAATGTGGAAGCCGGAGCCATTCTGTCTAAAGTAAAAGACATCGGCGGCGTAAAAGTGCTGGCTGAAAAAGTAAATGCGAAAGACATGAACCACCTTCGCACTATGGTGGATGATCTGAAAGCGAAGCTCGGTTCTGCGGTCATCATTCTCGGCGCCGTGCAAAATGAGAAAGTCAACCTTTCAGCAGGCGTGACGAAAGACCTGATCGAAAAAGGCCTTCATGCCGGCAAAATGGTCAAACAAGCGGCTGAAGTCTGCGGAGGCGGAGGCGGAGGCCGTCCGGACATGGCGCAGGCCGGCGGAAAGCAGCCTGAAAAATTGGAAGAGGCGCTGGCATCTGCGGAAGATTGGATAAAATCCGTTTTATAATCCTTTCAAGTAGTGTAGAATGATGATAAGATGAGGACCTCAGGCTGAACTTTGCCTGCGAATTTGGGAAAGAGGTGCAAAACGGTGAGCTCGTTTGATAAAACGATGAAATTTAATTTCTCCGATGATTCTGCTGAAACAAACGTCGAAGAAGTGCTGAATACGGTATATGATGCGCTTCAGGAAAAGGGGTACAATCCTATCAACCAGATTGTCGGATACTTGCTGTCTGGAGATCCTGCATACATTCCTAGGCATCGCGACGCCCGGAACTTAATTCGCAAACTGGAACGTGACGAATTAATCGAGGAATTGGTAAAATCCTATCTAGAACAGCATAAAGAGGCGTAAATACATTCATGAGAATATTGGGACTTGATCTTGGAACGAAAACACTCGGCGTAGCTTTAAGCGATGAAATGGGCTGGACCGCTCAAGGCATTGAGACGATAAAAATAAACGAGGCTGAAGGAGATTACGGTCTGGACCGTTTATCCGAGCTGATGAAAGACTATAATGTAGAGAAGATCGTGCTCGGTTTTCCGAAAAACATGAACGGGACGATCGGTCCGAGAGGCGAAGCCAGCCAAACATTTGCGAAACTGCTTGAAACAGCGTACAATGTCCCTGTTGTGCTGTGGGACGAGCGTCTGACGACGATGGCGGCTGAAAAAATGCTGATCGCGGCTGACGTCAGCAGGCAAAAACGAAAAAAAGTCATTGATAAAATGGCGGCTGTCATGATCCTTCAAGGATATCTGGACAGTTTAAACTAAGAGGTGAAAAAAATGGAACACGGCGAAAAACACATTACAATTGTCGATGATCAAGGCAACGAACAGCTTTGCGAAGTGCTGTTCACATTTGAAAACGACACATTCAACAAATCTTACGTACTTTATTATCCGATTGATGCTCAAGACGATGATGAAATCGAAATTCACGCTTCAAGCTTCGAACCGAACGAAAACGGTGAAGACGGCGAACTGATGCCGATTGAAACTGATGAAGAGTGGGAAATGATCGAAGAAACGCTGAACACGTTTTTAGCGGAAGAAGACGAAGAATAAAATGAACGGGAAAAGCCGGAGCGCATATGCGCTTCGGCTTTTTTTTGTAATAAATTGCCGAATGCACATGAATCATGTAGTATAAGAGCTGTTGGGAGGAAAATACTTGTATGAATATCAATCAGACTAAACATTCATTTCCGCGTAAAAACAAAAAAACGACGATAATACTGTCCTCCGTGATCGCTCTGCTTATCATCATTTGCGGTGCTTTTTTCTATGGAAAATCTCTGCTGTCCCCGGTTGACAAAGGCAGCAAAACGGCAGTCAATATTAATATTCCGAGCGGTTCTTCCGTTTCGGCAATCGCTGAAATTCTTGAGGATCAGCATGTCATCAAAAGCAAAAAAGCATTTCAGCTGTATGTGAAGTATAAAGGCGCTTCCGGGTTTCAGGCGGGATTTTACCACCTGAATAAAGGAATGGATGCGGATGCGATTATCAAAAAACTGACCGCGGGATCAACGGGATATGCCTTTCAGATCTCCGTTCCTGAAGGAAAACAGCTTACGCAGATTGCGGAGGCGATCGCAAAAGAAACATCATATTCAAAAGAAGAGATCATGGCGAAACTGGATGACAAAACTTTCATCGGCAAATTGAAAAAACAGTTTCCTGATACGATAACGGACGCACTTTCAAACAAGAAGCTCAAGCATCCGCTCGAAGGCTATCTGTATCCGGCCACATATCCGTTTAATGATCCGGATGCATCGCTTGACACGATTTTGACGGCAATGGTTCAGGAAACAAACACCCGTATCGAAACGTATAAATCTGAACTGGAAAAAAAGAAACTTTCCGTCCATAACGCGCTGACAATGGCATCGCTAATTGAAGAAGAAGCCACCGCCAAAGCCGACCGTCACAAAATCGCCAGCGTTTTTTACAACAGGCTCGAAGAAAAAATGCCGCTGCAGACTGACCCGACGGTATTATATGCGGCCGGTAAGCATAAAAGCCGGGTCTACTACAAAGACCTGAAAATTGATTCTCCGTTTAATACGTATAAACATAAGGGGCTGCCGCCGGGACCGATTGCAAATGCCGGTGATTCATCATGGGAAGCGGCTCTCCGCCCTGACAAAACGGATTATCTCTATTTCCTTGCAAAATCAAACGGCGAGGTCGTTTTCACCAAAACATTAAAAGACCATAATAAAGCGAAGGAAAAGTATATTTCCAAAAAAGACAGCGAATAAAAGGAGGGCAAAAGCTCTCCTTTTATTCCATTCTGAAAGGTTTTATGATAAAATATATCGGGTTGTTTACTTATGGATAAAGAAGTGTCTTAAGAGAGTGTCCCCGCGGATTCGTCAGGGGCACTCCTTTTTAGAACGGAGGCTGTTTGCCGTGAATGATCGGTATGAACAAATAAACGAGTATATAAACGCGATGCTGAAGCCTCGGCCTGATAAAGTGAAAAAGCTTGAAGCCTATGCAAAAGAGCACCATGTTCCGATTATGGAAGAAGCGGGCATTGAAGTGCTGCTTCAAATGCTGTCGATTCAACAGGCGAAAAACATTTTGGAAATCGGCGCGGCAATCGGATATTCCGCCATACGGATGGCGCTTGAGCTTCCGGATGCGAATATTTACACGATTGAACGGGACGACAAACGCTATGAAGAAGCTGTGAACAATATAAAAGACTTTGAAATGGAAAACCGGATTCACGTAATGCACGGGGATGCGCTGGATCTTTCTGAGTCTGTCCGTGTCACGGCTCCTTATGATGCCATTTTTATCGACGCGGCCAAAGGCCAGTACACGAACTTTTTTGAGCTCTATGAACCGATGCTTGCGCCGGATGGAGTCATTTTTACGGACAATGTTCTGTTTAAAGGGCTGGTGGCACAAAATCACTCGGACATTGAGCCGAAAAGAAGACGGAAGCTTGTTGAAAAAATTGATCAATATAACCAATGGCTGATGGACCGGCCTGACTATCAAACGGTCATACTGCCGGTCGGAGACGGCATCGCCATCAGTAAAAAGAAGAGGTGAAGGATCATGAAAAAACCTGAACTTTTGGTGACTCCGACTTCTGTACAGGATATTCTTCCGCTCATTCAAGCGGGCGCAACGGCCCTGTTGGTCGGAGAACAGAGATACGGCCTGAGACTGGCCGGTGAATTTTCAAGAGAAGATATAAAAGAAGCCGTAAAGACAGCTCATCAGGAAGGCGCGAAAGTGTACGCCGCCGTCAATGCTATTTTTCACAACGAAAAAGTGGACGAGCTGAACGGCTATCTTGCCTTTTTGCAGGAGGCCGGCGTTGATGCGGCTGTTTTCGGTGACCCGGCCGTTTTAATGGCGGCGCGTGAAGCGGCTCCCGAGCTTAAACTGCATTGGAGCACGGAAACAACGGGAACCAACTACTATTCCTGCAATTACTGGGGACGCAAAGGCGCACGGCGGGCAGTGCTGGCTAAGGAATTAAATATGGACAGCATCATTGACATAAAAGAAAACGCCGAAGTGGAAATTGAAATTCAAATCCACGGCATGACGTGCATGTTCCAATCGAAGCGTTCTTTAGTGGGCCATTACTTCGAATACCAAGGTAAAGTCATGGACATCGAACAGAAGAAAAAAGAAGCGGGGATGTTTCTGCATGACAAGGAACGGGGCAATAAATACCCGATTTTTGAAGATGAAAACGGCACGCACATCATGAGCCCGAACGATGTGTGCATGATTGATGAATTAGAGGACCTGATGGACGCCGGCATCGATTCTTTCAAAATCGACGGAGTTTTGAAGTCTCCTGAATACTTAACTGAAGTGACCCGCATGTACAGAGAAGCAATCGATTTGTGCTTCGAAAGCCGAGAGACATACGAAGAGAAAAAAGAGAGCTGGATAGAGCGGATTGAAAGCATTCAGCCTGTGAACAGAAGCATCGACACAGGATTCTTCTTTAAAGAAACGGTCTATTAAAAAGGAGGGTGCAACGGATGACAGCCGTAAATCAAACCATTTCCAAAGTCGTAAACGGAAAACGCGTCATTACGAAAAAACCTGAACTCCTTGCTCCGGCAGGAAACCTTGAAAAATTAAAAATTGCCGTTCATTACGGAGCGGACGCGGTTTTTATCGGAGGACAGGAATACGGACTCCGCTCAAATGCGGATAACTTCTCAATAGAAGAAATTGCAGAGGGCGTAGAATTTGCCAAAAAATACGGGGCAAAAATATATGTGACAACAAACATTTTCGCCCATAATGAAAATATGGACGGTCTGGAAGAATACTTAAAAGCGTTGGGAGACGCAAAAGTTGCCGGAATTATCGTCGCTGATCCGCTGATTATTGAAACATGCCGGAGAGTGGCCCCGGACGTAGAAATTCACCTCAGCACACAGCAGTCCCTTTCCAACTGGAAAGCGGTGCAGTTCTGGAAAGAAGAAGGGCTTGACCGCGTGGTGCTTGCCCGTGAAACGAGCGGACTGGAAATTAAAGAAATGAAGGAAAAGGTGGATATTGAAATTGAAACCTTTATCCACGGCGCCATGTGTATCGCTTATTCAGGCCGATGCGTGCTGAGCAATCACATGACGGCCCGGGATTCCAACCGCGGCGGCTGCTGTCAGTCCTGCCGCTGGGATTATGACCTGTATCAGACAGACGGTGCAAACGCGGTCGCGCTCTATGACGAAGAAGACGCTCCGTTTGCGATGAGCCCGAAAGATTTAAAATTAATTGAATCCATTCCGCAAATGATCGAGATGGGCATCGACAGCCTGAAAATTGAAGGCCGGATGAAATCGATTCATTACGTTGCGACGGTTGTCAGCGTGTATCGCAAAGTCATCGACGCATACTGCGCTGATCCTGAAAACTTTGTCATTCAAAAAGAATGGCTGGATGAGCTGGACAAATGTGCAAACCGGGATACCGCGCCTGCTTTCTTTGAAGGCACGCCCGGGTATGAAGAGCAGATGTTCGGCGAACACGGAAAGAAAACAACATTTGATTTTGCCGGTCTCGTGCTCGCGTATAACGAGGAAACTCAAATGGTGACGCTCCAGCAGCGCAATTTCTTTAAACAAGGTGACGAAGTGGAATTTTTCGGTCCTGAAATCGACAATTTCACATTCACAATCGGCACTATTTGGGACGAAGACGGAAACGAGCTTGATGCTGCCCGCCATCCCCTGCAAATCGTTACATTTAAAGTAGACAAAAAGATTTATCCGAGCAACATGATGAGAAAGGGGAAGTAATCACCAATGGGTAAGAGTCCTGTAGTTATAGGCATCGCAGGAGGTTCCGGATCAGGAAAAACAAGCGTCACCCGTTCCATCTATGAACAGTTTAAAGGACACTCGATTTTAATGATCCAGCAAGACCTTTATTATAAAGACCAAAGCCATCTTCCGTTTGAAGAAAGGCTGAACACAAACTATGATCACCCGCTCGCATTTGATAATGACTATTTAATCGAGCATATTCAAGAGCTTTTGAATTACCGGCCGATAGAAAAGCCGATTTATGATTATAAACTGCATACGCGTTCTGAGGAAACCATTCCGGTTGAGCCGAAGGATGTCATTATTCTGGAAGGCATTCTCGTTCTCGAAGATAAAAGACTTCGCGACCTCATGGATATGAAACTTTATGTCGACACGGACGCGGATCTCCGTATCATCAGACGGATTATGAGAGATATTAACGAAAGAGGCCGTTCAATCGATTCTGTCATTGAGCAGTATGTGTCCGTCGTCAGACCGATGCACAATCAGTTTGTTGAACCGACGAAACGCTACGCGGACATCATTATTCCGGAAGGCGGGCAAAACCACGTCGCGATTGATCTGATGGTCACGAAGATTCAAACGATCCTTGAACAAAATGCAATTTTGTAATACCATAGCATAGACATAAATAACTCAGACCATATTATGTATAGGCTGGAAGGGAATGAGACAGTTCCCTTCTTTCCCTGTTTATAAACCGAAACATTTGCAGAAAACACACATTCAGTTTAAGATAAACAGTACCTATATGGGAGAGAAGAACGAGGACTGCCCTGTGTTCTCATTCTTGATTTTTTCGTTTATGCTCTCATACATAATCACACGTTATTGTTGAGGGACAACCACCAAGGAGTGAAGGAACATGGCACAAGAAAAAGTTTTTCCGATGACTCACGAAGGAAAACAAAAACTAGAACAAGAATTAGAGCAATTGAAAACGGTTAAACGTAAAGAAGTAGTAGAACGCATTAAAATCGCAAGAAGCTTCGGAGATCTGTCAGAGAACTCTGAGTATGATTCTGCAAAAGAAGAACAGGCATTTGTGGAAGGGCGCATCACGACGCTTGAAAACATGATCCGCAATGCGAAAATCATCGAGGACGACGGCGGTTCAAATGTAGTCGGTTTGGGAAAAACCGTATCATTCATCGAATTGCCGGACGGTGAAGAAGAATCTTACACGATTGTCGGAAGCGCTGAAGCTGATCCGTTTGAAGGGAAAATTTCAAACGACTCGCCAATCGCCAAAAGCCTGCTTGGCAGAAAAGTGGACGAAGAAGTGACAGTTCAGACGCCGGGCGGAGAAATGCTCGTGAAAATTGTGAAAATTTCATAAGATCCGTTTAACAATGAAACACCTCGTCCAAAATGTGGATGAGGTGTTTTTTTATGATCGTATCAAAAAGGCTGAAAGCGGCCGTGATTTGTTTTCTGCTCGTGTTTTTCTTTCTGCTTGCGAGGCTGGCTGAAATTCAGCTGTTTTTCACAGAATCTTTTTCAAAATCCAATATTAATCTGATTCAGGAAAGCGTCAAGCAGCGGACGGAAGAAGTCCTTATTTCAGACGGACGCGGCTCTTTTCTTGATCGGAACGGCAAAGAACTGACCGGAAAAAAGCAGCCTGCCGTCATACTGTTTCCCTTTCTCGTGACGCAGGATTGGCCGGTTGACCGGGTATCAGACATTCTCGGAATGAAACAGGGGGAGCTCAGGCAGCTGCTCACGGAAGCGAAAAAACCGGTGGTCCTGAACAGCAGAAAAATAAAACATTTGACGAAACAATCCGTGTCAAATATCAATTCTTTGAAATATCCCGGCATTTACGGCGTATATATGAAAGACAGCAAGGAAACAAACATAGCCGCTCATCTGTTGGGCGCGACAAACCAGGACCCTGAGCTTTTGAAAAAGAAATACCCCGGCAGGAAGGAACTGCCGATCACGGCAAAGATCGGGACAAGCGGGATGGAGCGGACGTTTGATGAGTTTTTACTGGCGGATCAGGACACAAAACTTTTGTATCATGTCGACGGAAGGGGAAACCCTTTATTCGGAATGGACGTCAAATATACGGCTGAAGCAAACGCGTTTTATCCGCTGCAAGTCAAAACCTCCATCGACCGCAATATTCAAAAAGCAATGGAAGATGTATTGAAAGACCGCGGGTTAAAAAAGGGGGGAGCCGTCCTTTTAGACATTGAAAAAAGCAGTGTGCTCGGAATGGTATCAAAGCCTGACGCCGACATGTCAAAGCAGCAGACACTGCAAAATTACATGCTGACGCCGATTTATCCGGGATCAGTGTTTAAAACGGTGATCGCCGCAGCCGCAATAGAACAAAACGAAGTGAAGCCGGGCACATCCTTTAACTGCAATCTCAACCTGTACGGAGAGCCGGGGGATGACAAAGGCACGCTCAGTTTTGGAGAAAGCTTTGCCCAAAGCTGCAATTATACGTTTACAAGCCTTGCGGAAAAATTGATCAAAAAAGATGATTCCGTTATTGAAAACATGGCGGAAAAACTCGGTCTCACCCAGCGGGCGGGGTGGGAAGGCAAGCTGTACCGGGAAGACGGATTCAGGCAGCTGTATAATGAAAAAAGCGGGGTCATTTGGGGAGATGACAAAGACAAAACCGTAAAAAAAGCCGTCGCACAGACGGCGATCGGGCAAAAAAACGTGAAAGTCACGCCTCTTGAAGTCGCCAATATGATGGCGGCGATCGCGCGCGGCGGTGAAAAAAAACAAGTCAAAATCGCGGACAAAATTGAATACAAAAACAAAACGACAATGGCGTCATTCAAAGATCAGCCGTTAAAAGGGGAAAACATCGACAAATATACGGCGCAGCAGCTTCAAAAAATTCTCAGAGAAGTCGTCACCTCACCGAAAGGAACCGGCCGAAGGTTTCAGGACCTGCCGTATGAGATAGCAGGCAAATCGGGAACGGCCCAGACGGGAATGTTCACAAAAGAAAAACAGACGCTTTACCACAAATGGTTTGCGGGATACTTTCCCGCGGACAAGCCGAAATACGCTCTCGTGGTGCTGCACATGGACACGCCGGGGGATAAGGCTCTGACAAATACAGTGTTTTATGATATTGTTAAAAAGGTACATGAAAATGAAATAAATCAGACATAGAACAACCGCTCAGCCCATGTTAAAATATATGCTGAGCAAGAGGGATAAAGGAGTGCAGAATGATTGAGCAATAAACAATCTCGTTTTGAAAACCGTGATAAGCGCAGAAAAGCAAATATGGTGCTTAACATTTTAATTGCTATCGTATCTATTCTTATTGTCGTCGTTGCCGTCAGCCTCTTCATTAACAGTCCGTCGAGCGACGTGAGCGAAAAAGCGGACACGAGCCAGAAGCAGGAAACACCTGCATCAGGCAAGACGAAGCAGACATCCGATGAAGACATAAAAGACAGCAAAAAAGATACGGCATCAGACGATGACAAAAAAGATAAACAGGATAAGGACACATCTGATTCATCTTCAGACTCTGACAGCAAAAAAGAAGATGATTCATCGAAAAGTGATGACAGCAGCAAAAAAGACTCTGATTCAAGCGATCCTTTTAAAGGCGCAAAAATAACAGAGGGCGGCTCATCAAGCGATGTCGAGAAAACAATTGTTAACCCAAAATGGAAAGCGGTCGGCACAAAGCAGACGGGAGAACATACGGCGACGTATGACTCAAGCTCTGAAGACTGGTCCGAAATGCTTGACGCCATCTCTTACGCAACAGGCGTGTCAAAAGATCATATGACAGTGCTGTGGCTCGGAAACAATGGAAGCCCGCAAGATGCGAAGGGGAAAGTTTTAGACAAAACGAACGGCAAAAAGTATCAGGTCACCATCACTTGGAAAGACAAAAAAGGCTGGAAGCCGACAAAAGTAGAAACCTTAAAATAACCGCAAAAAAGCAGCTGATTATTCAGCTGCTTTTTTCTGTCATACGTCAGCTGAAAAATGCACCGACGCGCTGTAAAGGATTCTGCCGTCAACGGCCGTCACCTGATGGGATACGGAACGGACGCGAAGCATAATCGCCTGGTTGTTTTCAATCTGAACGTTTATTTTCTTTTCAAGCTCCTGCAAAGATGCCGCTTCGAAAAATTCTACTTTATCTTTGATTAAATCCAATTGAAAATTCATCAGTACAGATCCTCCTGATTTTTCTTCTGAGTCAATGAAAGTATAAGCCTTTCTGCCGTAATTGCGCAATAATCCCAAAGTATTTTAGTACCCTTCCATTCTTTTTTGTGATAGGATAGGAACTGTTCCACGATTAATCCATACTATACTCATAGGAATTATAAATTATGGAGAGTGAAAAATATGGGCCGTGAATTTATTCCTTTATTTGAAGATTGGGCAGCGACTTATGATGCCACAGTGCACGGGGCTGACAAACAATATGCCGCTGTTTTTAAAGGATATGACAACATTCTTGACAGCATTGTCGCACTTTCAGGTTCAAACGTTTTAGAGTTCGGACCGGGAACGGGGAATTTAACGGCGAAATTAGCCGCTGCGAACAAAAAGGTGTTTGGTGTAGAACCGTCTCCGTCAATGAGAAAACTGGCGGCTGACAAGCTTTCTGACAAAGCCGTATTCAGTGACGGAGATTTTCTGGAGTTTCCCGCTCCGCCTTTTCAAATAGATACCATCGTCAGCTCGTACGCCTTTCATCATTTAACCGATGAAGAAAAGCGAACGGCTGTAAAGCAGTATGGCGCAATCCTTCAGAAGCATGATAAAATAGTGTTTGCCGATACCGTCTTTAAAGATCATGAAGCTTATGATGAAGCCATTAAAAAAGCAATCCGAAACGGCTATCATCAATTAGCGGATGATTTAAAGACGGAACATTATCCGACACTCGGGACAATGAAAAACATCTTTTCAGAAGAGGGATTTGCCGCGCGGTTTACGCAGCAAAATGACTTTGTCTGGATAATGGAGGCGATTAAACGGTAAATCGAAGGGATTGTGTATAAATGAAACTGGCAGTCATCGGAGCAATGGAAGAGGAAGTTACGATTTTAAGAAGCAAACTGAAAGACGCAAAACAAGAGATGATCGCTCACTGTGAGTTTACAACTGGCAGCTATGAAGGCGTTGAAGTCATCTTGCTGAAATCGGGTATCGGGAAAGTCAACGCGGCGATCAGCACGACGCTTCTGCTTGACCGTTTCAAACCTGATTATGTGATTAACACAGGCTCAGCGGGCGGTTTTCATCATACATTGAATGTAGGCGACGTCGTCATCTCAACAGATGTCCGCCATCATGACGTGGATGTGACGGCGTTTGACTATGAATACGGACAGGTGCCGGGTCTTCCGGCAGCATACAAAGCTGATGAAAAGCTTATCAGCATTACTGAGGAAGCGGTTTCTGAACTGAACGGCATTCAAGTCGCCAAAGGCACAATCGCAACGGGAGATTCTTTTATGAATGATCCGAAGCGGGTTGAAGACGTACGCGCCAAATTTGCGGATTTGTACGCGGTTGAAATGGAAGCTGCGGCTGTCGCACAGGTGTGCCACCAGTTCAAAACGCCTTTTGTTGTCATCAGAGCTTTATCTGATATTGCCGGAAAAGAATCTGACGTTTCATTTGATAAATTTTTAGAACAGGCTGCCGTTCATTCAACTGAGCTTGTCCTGAATGTCATCAAACGAATTCACTAAGCGGGGGATTCTCGTTCTCCTCCGCTTTTCCAGGAGGAGGACATATATTGAACGTGATAACAGATATTACAGAACTGATCGGAAATACACCGCTGCTCCGTCTCAAGCATTTTGATCTACCGGAGGGAACAGCGGTTTATGCTAAGCTTGAGATGATGAATCCGGGCGGAAGTATTAAAGACAGGCTGGGCGGGATGCTCATTGAAGATGCGCTTCGCACGGGAAAGGTGAAACCGGGCGGCGTTATCATTGAGGCGACTGCCGGAAACACCGGGATCGGACTCGCTCTGTGCGCCAGAAAGCATCAGCTTCGCGCCGTTTTTTGCGTCCCGGAGCATTTCAGCAGAGAAAAGCAGCAAATTATGAAAGCTCTCGGAGCGGACATCGTGCATACGCCGAGAGAAGAAGGCATGCAGGGAGCCATCCGAAAAGCGCTTGAACTGGAGAGAGAGATTAATAATTCTTATGCCGTTCTGCAATTTAAAAACCGAGTAAATCCATTGACTTACTACAAAACGATCGGACCTGAAATATGGAACGCGCTCGGCGGGGATATCCACGCTTTTGTCGCAGGAGCGGGTTCCGGCGGCACCTTTGCCGGTACGGCAGCTTATTTAAAGGAGAAAAATCCTGCTGTCAAAACGGTGATCGTTGAACCGGAAGGCTCGATCCTGAATGGCGGAGAGCCGCATGCCCATAAAACGGAAGGCATCGGCATGGAGTTTATCCCGGATTATATGGACGAGAACCATTTTGACGCCATTTACACGGTGGAAGACGATACGGCGTTTTCGCTAGTCAGAGAAGCGGCCGAGAAAGAAGGCCTCTTAATCGGAAGCTCTTCAGGGGCGGCTCTTTATGCAGCGCTTGAAGAAGCGAAAAAAGCGCCCGCCGGATCAAATATCGTCACCATTTTCCCTGACGGCAGCGATCGATATATAAGCAAAAACATTTTTCAAGGAGGTCAGTAAGATGAAGAAAAAAACGCTGATGGTGCACGGAGGAATTACGGGAGATGAAAAAACAGGAGCGGTTTCCGTACCGATTTATCAAGTAAGCACGTACCGGCAGCCGAAAGCGGGCGAGCACACGGGTTATGAATACTCAAGAACGGCCAATCCGACGCGGACGGCGCTTGAAAGCTTAATTGCGGAGCTTGAAGGCGGCGCGGCGGGATATGCGTTAGGCTCAGGCATGGCTGCGATTACTGCCGTCATGATGCTGTTTGAAAGCGGCGATCATGTTATTTTGACGGATGACGTATACGGCGGAACTTACCGGGTGATGACAGGCGTGCTGAACCGCTTCGGCATTGAAGCGGACTTTGTCGATACGAGCAGTGAAGAAAAAGTCAAAAAGGCCATTCGCCCGAATACGAAAGCCATTTATATCGAAACACCGACAAACCCGCTATTGAAAGTGACTGACCTCAAACTGATGTCTGACATCGCAAAAGAAGCGGGTGTATTGCTTATCGTCGATAATACGTTTTACACGCCGTATTTCCAGCAGCCGCTCAGCTTCGGCGCGGACATCGTGCTTCACAGCGCGACAAAATATCTCGGCGGCCACAGCGATGTCGTCGGCGGCTTAGTCGTCACGGCTGATAAAGAACTGGGCGAAAAGCTTCATTATGTGCAAAACTCAACGGGCGGCGTTTTAGGACCGCAGGATTCATGGCTTTTGATGAGAGGCATTAAAACGCTGGGACTCAGAATGGATGCCATCAATCACAGCGCCGGAAAAATCGCCGAGCTGCTTGAAGCGCATGATGCCGTTCAGACGCTCTACTATCCCGGATCAGCGAAACACCCGGGCCATGAGCTGACAAAAGCACAAAGCTCCGGTTTCGGCGGAATGATTTCCTTTGATGTCGGCAGCAGCGAACGCGTCGACGCGTTTTTAGAAAAATTGAACCTGTTTACGATCGCGGAAAGTTTAGGAGCGGTTGAAAGCTTAATCTCCGTGCCGTCCAGAATGACGCACGCATCGATCCCGCGCGACCGCCGGCTTGCGCTTGGCATTACCGACGGGCTCGTGCGGATCTCGGTCGGTATTGAGGATACTGAGGATTTAACGGCGGATGTGAAACAGGCGCTTGATTCACTTTTATAAAGAATGGATAGATTTACATTCTCTGTCGGCTGTCAGCTTGTATTATAATGTTGGTAGACTATAAAACTGGCAGGTGACCTTATATGGAGAAGAAAAGACTGAAATCATTAATAGAAGATTTTAAGCATTACGCATTTATTCTGCTTGCAGTCAGCACCTTCATTTATATCGGCGCGGTTCTTCCCGGACAAGGGCTGACCGCTGGCCAGAAAATGCTGATGTTTGTAACGGATTGTGTATTTTTAGCGGGCGCTTATTTCTGCGTTGACCGTTCACTTATTTATAAAAAGAGGCTGGAAGAGGCCGATGAATAAAAAAAAGCCATTGTCTTTTGACAATGGCTTTTTCGTTTCTTATTCAGACGGGGTTTCGCGTAATTCTTTTCCCATTCCTTTTAAAAACTGCAGCCCGAAGCCGAGCGCCCGGTTAATATCAGGATCACCGACGGCTTTCATCAGTTCAAACATACTGACTTTCCTGTCCTCTTTTAAAAATCTTTGCGCCTGATCCGTCCCGGCCATGGCGCTTTCTAAAAGTCTGCCCATAAATTCGGGATCAGCTTTTGACAGCGCGCCTCCCGCGGCCATCATCGTATTCAGGAGATTGGTGACAGGTTCCCGGGAAATCTGTCCGAGTGCGATTTTGGCAATCTCCTCTTTTGCCTGGAGCATATAGCCGGCGGCATCAAAAATGCCCAAGCCATTCAGCTCTGCCATGATGGACATCGTTTTCGCGACGGCTTCTTCATTTTCTGCGAGAAGCGTCTTCAGTTCTTCCAGTTTTTCAGCTTTCAGCTGTTCCTCTGTTTTCGTTTCTTTTTGAATTTCAGTAATTGGGCTTGCCATAATGTTTCCTCCTTTCCTTAATCAGTTAAGTGCACATAGCCCGGACGGTTCCATTTTCGCTGAGCTTCCACACCGTTTTGCGGATGACGTTTTTTGTTCCGCGGATTCGTTTTCGGAAGCGGCGGAGTATCACAGGAACCAAGCACTTCCATGCGGACTTTTGTCTGCTTATAGGCAGGTGTATGTGTCCGTGAATCATACGCAGGCCCGGTCAGGAAATTAATCGCAGAATCTTTATCTGTAGAGTTCATCGGCAGATAAAGCTCATTTGCGCGGACTCGGTCTGTCACAAGCGCGTTCAATTTAACCGCCCCAAAAGGAGAGACGAGCCGGATCATTGTCCCGTCGCAAATTCCGCGTTCAGCCGCGAGCTCCGGCGATACTTCAACAAATACATCCGGAACTTTAGACTGAATGCCTTTTGACTTGTTTGTCATGTTTCCTTCGTGGAAATGTTCAAGCATCCGTCCATTGTTAATATGCAGGTCATATTCTTCAGGGAATACAGCAGGCTCCACCCAATCGCTCAGCGCAAAACGGGCTTTTTTGTCCGGGAAGTTAAAGCCGTCTTCATAAAGAAGCGGAGTGCTTTCTCCCGTAAAGCTTCCCCATAGGAAGCTGTTCCAGCCGCTAAGAACGTCGTAGCTTGCTTTTCCGAACAGCGGAGAAAGGCTCGCCATTTCTGAGAAAATGTCGCTAGGATGCGTGTAATTCCAATCAGCGCCTAAACGATTGGCGACTTCCTGAATAATCCACCAGTCGGGTTTTGCATCGCCGAGTGTCGGAAGCGCCTGATACAACCTTTGCACACGCCGCTCTGTGTTTGTAAATGTTCCGTCTTTTTCAAGAGATGGAACCGCAGGCAGGATGACATCCGCGTATTGCGCCGTTCTTGAAAGGAAAATATCCTGCACAACAAAGAAATCAAGGCTGGATAAAATGTCATGAACATGGTTGGCGTTTGAATCAACGAGCGCCATATCTTCACCGACGAGATACATGGCTTTCATGTTTCCTTCTTCAATCGCATGGAGCATTTCGATATTATCAAGACCCGGCTTGCCGTCAATTTCAACACCGTAAGCTTTTTCGAATTTAGCGCGTGCCGCATCATCGGTAATATGCTGATACCCCGGAAGCCAGCCTGGAAGAGTTCCCATATCGCAAGCGCCTTGAACGTTGTTATGTCCCCGCAGCGGATAGGCTCCGGCGCCCGGACGGCGGTAGTTTCCTGTGGCAAGCAGCAGGTTGGAAATCGCCGCTGATGTATCAGAGCCGCCTGTATTTTGAGTAACGCCCATGCCCCAAAGAACACAAGTGCCGTCTGCATCACGAATCATTTCGGCAATGCGGATGATCGTATCCTGAGAAAGTCCGGTGATGCGCTCCGCATATTCCAATGTGTATTTTTCCAGCGTTTCTTTATAATCATCAAAGTAGTTGACATTTTCATCAATAAACGCTTGATCGTGCCAGCCTTGGTCAATCATATATTTCGTTACTGCCATGAGCCAGACCTGGTCAGTCCCTTGTTTCGGGCTGATAAAGAGGTCGGACCGTTCAGCCATTTCATTTCTGCGCAGATCGGCAACAATCAGTTTTTGGCCGTGCAGTTTATGGGCGCGTTTCACGCGTGTGGCCAGAACCGGATGTCCTTCCGCCGGATTGGCGCCGACGATGAGCACGAGGCCCGCTTTTGCGATATCTTTAATTGTGCCGGCGTCTCCGCCCATACCGACGGTGCGGAATAAGCCGTCCGTTGCCGGTGACTGGCAGTAGCGTGAGCAGTTATCCACGTTGTTGGTTTCAAATACTTGACGTGCCAATTTTTGAATGACGTAGTTGTCTTCATTCGTAATTTTAGAAGAAGAAATAAAACCGACAGAACCATTTCCGTGTTCGGCCTTGATCGAACCGAGTCTTGAAGCGACAAGATCAAGAGCTTCTTCCCATGACGATTCAACAAATGCGCCGTTTTTCCGGATGAGCGGTTTTGTAATCCGTTCTTCCGAATTCACGAAGTCCCAGCCGAATTTCCCTTTCACACATGTGGAAATCGCGTTAACCGGAGCATCGGAAACAGGCTGAATTTTAAGGATGTCACGTCCTTTTGTCCATACTTCAAAAGAGCATCCGACGCCGCAGAACGTGCAGACTGTTTTTGTTTTTTTCGTCCGTTTATCGCGCATAGCCGCTTCCACTTCAGACACGGCGAAGATGCTTGTATAGTCGGGTTCAACATTTTTCACTAAATCAATCATCGGTTCCATGACATCTTCTTTTATTCCTGTCATAAATCCGGCTTGGCCGAGCATTGATTTTTCCATCAGGGCGTTACAAGGACAGACAGTGACACACTGGCCGCAGCTGACGCAGGAAGATTCATTAATGGCGACGCCTTCATCCCAAATGACCCGCGGGCGGTCGCGCTCCCAATCAATTGAAAGGGTCTCATTCACCTGAAGGTTTTGACACACTTCCACACATTGGCCGCAGGCGATGCATTGGTTCGGATCATAGCGGTAAAACGGGTGAGACATATCAACCGCGCACTTTGAATCATCTTTCGGCGTATACGGATATTTCTGATGTTCAATTCCCATCATTTCCGCTGTATTATGGAGTGTGCAGTTGCCGTTGTTGTTATCGCATACCGTACAGTAAAGCAGGTGATTCTCGAGCAGGCGGTCCATGGCCTCTGTCTGAGCCTCTTTTACCCTTCCCGACGTAAGCGAGATGGACATCCCGTTTTCTGCAGCCGTGGAACAAGAGCGCTGCAATTTCCCGTTTACTTCAACAATACAGGTGTCACATGTTTGAATCGGATCCACTTCCGGTACATGGCATATTTGCGGAATCTCAATTCCGTTTTGGTTTAAAATATCTAAAATCTTAGACCCCTCTGGTGCTTCATACTCCGTGCCGTCAATTTTGACACGGATAGACTGAACGTCTGTCACTTCCAATTCCCCTCCATCTTTTAAACTCGAAAAAAGCCATGCACATAGATACCGGCCTCCTGTCCGGAGAACGGTATAAATACGCATGGCGGAATAGTTCACTAGCAAGTCTTACTAACAGACCAATCCTATTTGTATAAAACGATAGACTCATAACACGTTTCCTATTACAAATCCATCTTCACTGCTTTTATTATAAGGTGATATTTATTATAATACAATACGAAAGGAAAACTTTAACCAAGTGAAATGTCACAAAGGGGAACCGGGAATGTCTTTCATAGGCTAAAATCGGAGGGGACAATATGTCTAAAAAAATTCATGAATTTAACGATATTATCCGGAAATTGCGCAAAGAATTATTTGGAAAGGGGCCTGAACGAATTCACACCGTTTTTGTGGATAACATGGCGGTATCTACACTTTACGGCAATCTAAGCGCAAGTGAGCAGTTTATCGCACGCACGCCTGAAGGAAGAGAAATGGTTCATGCGGCGCGAACCAGCTTAATTCAGGAGCTGTATTCAAAACAAACGCCTGACGGAATGGAAGAGCTCATCGGAGCAAAGCTTGTGCATCTGTTTTCAGATATTAAAATAGAGGAAAATATTGCTGTATCGGTGTTTGTCTTTGACCGCTCAATTGAAGAGCATAAAGAAGAAATCAAAAGCTGACAATATTCAATTGACACGAAATTGTCACATTTGATATGATATGAACTGCCAGCAGTGGCCTAAGGACGATTTTTTATGGAATGTGTGCATGATCTGTACATATTCTATACCGCATATTTTCATTCTGCTTGATATTGTTGTATGGGTATGCATACAAGTTAGGCAGCATTCAAACCCCGTTTTTTCAGACGGGTTAGTTGAATGCTGCCTTTTTTGTTAGGCGTCTTTGGAAACTGCGGGCTGAAATGATAAATGGAGGGGTTATTATGGCTTTTCGTAAACCGGACGAAATAGCGGAGCTTGCGGTCGAATCAGGGGTAAAAAAGGTGCATTCACCGCTTTCAGCACTGATTGTATTAGGATTTTTGGGAGGAGCGTTTATCGCACTCGGTTATTTGCTTGATATCCGTGTCATCGGCGACCTTCCGAAAGAATGGGGAAGCCTGTCGAGTTTAATCGGGGCGTCCGTGTTTCCCATCGGATTGGTGCTCGTCGTTCTTGCCGGCGCGGAGCTGATTACGGGAAATATGATGTCGGTATCCATGGCGCTGTTTTCCAGAAGAATATCCGCCGGTGCATTAGTGAAAAATTGGGTGATCGTGACGTTGATGAATCTTGTCGGCGCACTGTTTGTCGCTTACTTTTTCGGACATGTTGTCGGATTAACCGAAACAGGACCTTACTTGGAAAAAACAATTGCGGTCGCACAAGGCAAATTGGATATGCCGTTTGGAAAAGTCATTGTTTCGGCGATCGGCTGTAACTGGCTTGTCTGTTTGGCCGTCTGGCTTTCTTTCGGCGCAGAAGACGGAGCCGGAAAAATCGCGGGTATATGGTTTCCGATTATGGCGTTTGTCGCAATTGGTTTTCAGCACGTTGTAGCCAATATGTTTATCATCCCGGCTGCGATATTTGCAGGTTCTTTTTCGTGGGGTGATCTGATTGGCAATCTCATTCCGGCCTTTATCGGGAATGTCATCGGCGGGGCAGTGTTTGTCGGCCTTATTTATTTTATTGCATATTCAAAAAAAGATCAGAAAAAGCAAGGGATGAAAAGAGTTTCCTGAGGTAAGAAAGATGCCGGAAAACACGGACAATTGAAGCGGAATGCCAGCACATTTTCCGTCCAAATCTTGAAAAAAATGTTTACAAAATGGAAGTTGATGGATATACTTACAAAGTAAGAAAAAAGCAAAGGGAGGTTGAATCACATGACGACGTTAAACGGCAATCAAAATCTACAATTGAACCGATTCAGCCTGTGGAAGAGTTCGTGTCCTTCCTTAACCTCTGCCCGTCAAGCACGTTAATTTCGGAGTATCAGGACATTCGCAGCTCCCCGCAGGGAAAGAAGCACAGTCTTCTTTTGTCTGCGGATTTAGTCTGCCCGCAGCGCATATGAACTTTGCTGCGGGTTATTTTCGCTTGTGCGGATATTGAAAGGGGGTGAGCGATAATGACCATTAATCTTTTCTTTTTAACACTGACCATTTCAAAGCGTTTTAAAAGTGCGGAAGAGTATGAACGAGAACAGCAGGTCGAAGAGTTTTATAATGAAGCGAAAGAACGCCAGCTGAAACATTTTTATATGAACTAACGGACACGAAGGGCCAAAACGGAGGAGAAGGAGGAGATCATCATGTTCAGAATTGAACTGCTGAATCATTACACAATGGAGAAGGACCAGGTTTAGCGAGGATGTTGCTGTCACGTCGCAGACGGCCTGCATACCATGGTAAAGAAAGAAAAATTGGTAAGCGGGTGATAGCATGCAAGGCGGTCAGAACAGAATTCCATCCATCGGGCACGGGTATGCGTCAATGCCCCATTCATTTAAACACGGCTACGGCAACCCGTATCGCCGGCAGAGAATGGCGGCGCTTTCCCGGCAGACAAGATATATAGCACCGTATTATTGGTACTAGAGCAGGCGGAAAACCTACGTTTTCCGTCTTTTTTTTATGAAAACAAATATAAATTTCAAATAAATCGAAACGTTCATGAAGAGAAGTGCGTCTAGTTAGTACCTCGTACTAATACGAGGTAATATTATTTCTGAATAATAAATCACAGGAATGGAAAAGCGGGTGTTATACAATGTTGCAACATACATCTTCAGCATTAAAACGAATGCGCGCGAAATACTTTGCTGCATCAGAACCGGCAGAGTCAGTCATTCAGCAAATCTTGATGGACATACAGGAATACGACCGCATTTTGGAGATCGGGACCGGAAACGGCTCAATGTTTAAACAAATCATCGGACAGCTTGAAAAGGGCAGTCTTAAAAGCATAGAAACATCGAAACGTAAAATACGGAAAACACAGCGCGCAAACCGTTCGGTTATAAAAGCCGGGCTCGGAAACATTCAGCAGGGGAGGCCGGAAAGCATACCGTTCCGCGACCGCAGTTTTCATAAAGTCTTCTCGTTACATACTGCTGAAACAGTCAGCGATTACCACACGGCATGTAAAGAAGTGTACCGCGTTCTTCAAATTGACGGGTGTTTCTATATGGTTTTGAAACCTTCGCGGATGAGTGAAAAGGATGTGATTGAGGTGCTCTATGATCAGCATTTCAGAGACATTTCAGTTGTCAGCAGAGATTCATTCCATTTTATTACTGCCATTAAATAGAATATTTCTTGGGAAATAAAAAGAGCTGCTTAAGTCACTGCAGCTCTTTCTGTGAAATTGGGCATATTTCCTTATTTTTGGTTATTTCACATATATTTTATATTAAAAAAAGTTTTTTTCTTATACAATGGTAATCAGATGACCGTACATTTTAAATATTTTGAACAAACGGAATGAATATTCATTCCGCATTTAGAAAGGGGGATGAAATGACAGCTTCAAATAAGGTTGAACTCATTATGAAAGCGTCGCTTACTTTGTTTACAGATAGAGGATTTGACGCCACGACGATTCCGATGATTGCCGCTCAGGCCGATGTCGGAACCGGCACAATTTACCGTTACTTTGACAGTAAAGAGACACTTGTGAACGTACTGTATCAGGAAAGTGCGCAGCGTTTTATGAAAAAAGTCAAAACGGACTTTCAGGGGATATCTGTAAGAGAAGGGTTTCATCACCTGTTTTATTGTCTGATTGATTTTACGAAGGAATGTGAGTATGCATTGTTTTTTCTTGAAACGAATAAGGACGCCTACTTTCTGAATGAAACGAGCCGTAAGCTTCTTGATGAAATAACACAGATGCTTGACGTCTTTTTTCAGCGCGGCAAGTCTGAAGGCGTGCTCCGCAATCTGCCGTCCAATGTGCTGATGGCGCTGCTGCTCGGGGCATATCTCAAACTCTATCAGCTTGTCCGGACGGGAAGCGTCGAAATAACAAAACCGTTTCTGAAAGAATTGGAACAATGTTCTTGGGATGCCATCAGAACTCATTAATTATTCGCCGAAGGAAGGAAGATCGATATGAAACAGCTAAGCGCTATACCGCAGCCGAAAACATACGGGCCTCTGAAAAATCTCCCTCACTTGGAAAAAGAAAAACTGTCACAATCGCTCTGGAAAATTGCCGAAGAATACGGCCCGATCTTTCGTTTTGAATTTCCGAGCTCTGTCGGGGTCTTCGTATCAGGCCGCGAGCTCGCGGCAGAAGTCTGTGATGAAAAGCGATTTGACAAAAATCTCAGCAAAGCCCTGCTGAAGGTCCGTGAGTTTGGCGGTGACGGACTATTTACGAGCTGGACTCACGAAAAGAATTGGCAGAAAGCGCATCGGATTTTATTGCCGAGCTTCAGCCAGAAGGCGATGAAAGGCTATCATTCAATGATGCTGGATATTGCCATGCAGCTCGTGCAGAAGTGGAGCAGATTAAATCCGAATGAAGAAATTGACGTTGCCGAAGATATGACGCGCCTGACGCTGGATACAATCGGCCTGTGCGGATTTCATTACCGCTTTAACAGCTTTTACCGCGACACACAGCATCCTTTTATCACAAGTATGCTTCGTGCGCTGCAGGAGGCAATGCGCCAATCACAAAGACACAGCCTGCAGGACAAGCTGATGATCAAAACGAGACATCAGTTCCAGCAGGATATTGAAGAGATGAATTCGCTTGTAGACCGGATCATCGCTGAGCGGAGGGAAAATCCGGATGAGAATCTGTCTGACCTTTTAGCATTGATGCTTGAAGCGAAAGACCCTGTAACAGGGGAAAGGCTGGATGATGAAAATATCCGTTATCAAATCATTACCTTTTTGATCGCTGGGCATGAAACCACAAGCGGGCTGCTTTCTTTTGCGATATACTGCCTGCTGAAAAATAAAGATAAATTGAAAAAAGCCGTTCAGGAAGCCGAGCGGGTGCTGACGGGAGAGACCCCTGAATATAAGCAGATTCAGCAGCTGACATATATCCGCATGGTGCTAAACGAGACTTTGCGGCTGTATCCGACTGCCCCGGCATTTTCTCTGTACGCGAAAGAAGATACGGTTCTCGGCGGGAAATATCCGATTGCGAAGGGACAGCCGGTGACGATTCTGACTCCGCAGCTGCACCGGGATAAAAGCGCGTGGGGAGAAGATGCCGAGTTATTCCGTCCGGAAAGGTTCAGCGATCCCGCGGCAATTCCGGCTGATGCGTATAAGCCGTTCGGAAACGGACAGCGCGCATGCATCGGGATGCAGTTTGCCCTGCAGGAAGCGACAATGGTGCTCGGCCTTGTCCTGAAACACTTTGAACTGATTGATCATACTGATTATGAGCTTACGATTAAAGAAGCTCTAACCATTAAGCCCGGTGATTTTAAAATCCGTGTGAAAAACAAGGACGTGTCCAATCATCAGCCCGTACAAAACCATAAAGCTGAAGGCAGCGGTCACAAAGAAGAAACGAAAGAAATCCCGTCCCACGGAACGCCGCTTCTCATTCTTTACGGATCAAATTTAGGAACTGCGGAAGGAATCGCGGAAGAGCTGGCTGATATCGGAAGAAGCAAAGGATTTTCAACTGAAACCGGCCCGCTCGATGATTATGCCGGGAAACTGCCTGTAAAAGGCGCGGTCGTTATTGTTACGGCTTCTTATAACGGGGCGCCGCCTGATAATGCGGCGGGTTTTGTGAAATGGATGGAAACCCTTGAAGATCAGGAATTAAAGGGTGTTTCTTACGCCGTCTTCGGCTGCGGAGACCGCAACTGGGCCGCCACTTACCAAAGGATCCCCCGCCTGATAGACAAAGTGCTTGAAGAAAAAGGGGCAAAACGGCTGACCTCTATCGGGGAGGGCGACAATGCCGATGATTTTGAGTACAGTCAGGAAGTCTGGGAAGACTCATTCTGGAAGGACATCATGAAGGCTTTTCATATAGAGGCCGCTCCAAAACAGACAAACAAATCACAGCTATCAATCGAATACGTAAGTGAAGCAGCCGAGACGCCGATTGCCAAAACGTACAAAGCATTTGAGGCAGAGGTCATCACGAACAAAGAGCTTCATACCGAAAGCAGCAAGCGCTCAGTCCGGCATATTGAGCTGCGTCTCCCTGAAACAGAAACGTATCAGGAAGGAGATCATCTCGGGGTGCTTCCGCAAAACAGCGGGGAACTGATCAGCCGTGTCATTCGCCGATTCGGTCTTGATCCGAACCAGCACTTTAAGATCAAGGGCCGGCAGCTGCCTCATCTGCCGATGGACCGGCCGGTTAATGCGCCGGAGCTTTTGGCGTCCTATGTAGAGCTGCAGGAGCCGGCAACGAGAGCCCAGCTTCGCGAACTTGCCGCACATACCGTGTGCCCGCCGCACCAAAAAGAATTGGAGCATCTTTATTCTGATGATGCGGCATATAAAGAAAACGTGCTGAAAAAACGAATGACCATGCTGGACCTGCTTGAAGATTATCCTGCATGTGAACTGCCGTTTGAGCGCTTTTTAGAACTTCTGCCGTCCTTAAAGGCGCGCTATTATTCAATCTCAAGCTCACCGAAGGCAGCCAGCGGGGAGCTCAGTATCACAGTCGGCGTTGTGACGGCTCCGGCATGGAGCGGCCGTGGGGAATACCGGGGCGTGGCTTCGAACTATTTAGCCGGATTACAAAAAGGCGATTCTGCCGTCTGTTTCATCCGCTCGCCGCAGTCGGGTTTCGCATTGCCTGAAAATCCGAAAACGCCTCTCATTATGGTCGGAGCAGGCACAGGAATTGCGCCGTTCAGGGGATTTATCCAGGCGCGGGCTGCCGAAAAAATGTCCGGTAACAGCCTGGGCGAAGCTCATTTATACTTCGGCTGCAGGCATCCTGAAGAAGACGATCTGTACAAAGATGAATTCGACCATGCGGAGAAAAACGGCCTTGTCACCGTGCATCGGGCGTATTCCAGGTTAAATCAGGACTGTAAAGTATATGTACAGGATGTTCTGCTTCGCGAGGCTGCACAAATTATTGCCCTTCTTGACCAAGGCGGCCATCTCTATATATGCGGTGACGGAAGCAAAATGGCTCCGGCTGTCGAAAATGTACTGCTTCAGGCGTATGAAAAGGTGCATAACACTGATTCAAAAGTTTCCTTGGAGTGGCTTGAACAGCTGCAGGCGGAAGGAAGATATGCGAAAGATGTTTGGGCAGGTATGTAACAGAAGAGTGAGACAACTGAAGAA
Organism: Bacillus sp. Pc3; assembly: GCF_000815145.1. Lineage (NCBI taxonomy): Bacteria > Bacillati > Bacillota > Bacilli > Caryophanales > Bacillaceae > Bacillus > Bacillus sp. Pc3. The sequence continues at coordinate 3,442,726 of NZ_CP010406.1, forward strand.
TGTTTTTTAATTGAAGAAAGCCGGCACGATATTTGAAATCTACTGAATCAAAAGGAATAGTTATAGGGAGTATCGTGCCGGCCTTATCTTTAGTATCGGACAAAAGGCACAAATCTTTAATGTTTTTATTGATTTACATGCAGGCGGCTATGTCCCTTTTTTCTGAATTCCGCCAGAAATAAAACCGGATAAGACAGCAATAGCAAAACCGAAATAAATGAAATGATACCGATCCAATGAAAATGCGTCCAAAAGAAACCGCCGCAAGACCCTGCCACGCTTGAACCGATATAGTATGCAAGCAGATATAATGAAGAGGCTTGCGCACGATGATCACCGGCTGCGCGGCCGACCCAGGCGCTTGCGATCGAATGCGCGCCGAAAAAGCCGAAGGTAAAGACGGCAATCCCCGCGATTTTAAGCGCAAGCTGGGGCAAAAGTGTCACCGCTGCGCCGGCAAGCATAACAAAAATCGCAATCTTAATCATTTTCGCGCTTCCGAAAAGATCTGCTTTTTTCCCCATATAGACCGAGCTGAACGTTCCCGCGAGATAGACAATAAAAATAAAACCGATCACAGTCTGCGACAAATGATAAGGAGCCGCCATTAAATGAAAGCCGATATAATTATATAATGTCACAAAACTCCCCATTAATATAAATCCCAGAGATATTAACAAAAGCAGCCGTTTGCGGTGCAGGACCGCTCCGTATTCCTTACATGCCGATTTTACGCCCGCATGCCGCTGAGATGAATGGCGCGGAGCCGGAAGAAAACGCCAAAACAAATAGCTTAATACAATAGAAAGAATGCCGATGATGGCAAGCGCCGGCCGCCAGCCGAATACATCGGTCAGAAGCCCCGTTAACAGCCTGCCGCTCATTCCCCCGATGCTTGTGCCGCTGATATACAAGCCCATCATTTTTCCGAGGCCCTTCGGATCAAACTCCTCGCCTACATATGTCATAGCGACAGCCGGAACGCCTGCCAGGAAAATACCGAGCAGCGCTCTCATCGCCAAAAGCGCGGGAAAAGCCGGACTGAACGCTGTTAATAGACCTAAAACAGAAGTAGCTGTTAACGACAGCACCATTAATTTTTTTCTGCCGAATCCGTCAGACAACGAAGCGGCGGCCAATAATGAAAATGCCAAAACGGCTGTTGAGATGGATAAAGTTAAGCTGGCAGCCGCAGCGGAAATATGAAACTCTTCCGAAAACAAAGGCATAAGCGGCTGTGTCGTGTAAAGCGTGGCGAAGGTCACAAAGCCGCTGATAAACAGAGCCAAGCTGGCCTTTCTGTAAGCCTTTGTATGAGGCTGAATAAACGTCATGAATGTCCCTCTTTTCTCACTGTTGGTTATATATGTATCGTACGCTTTTCATTTCAATGTGTCTAATTTATAATAACTATAGAATTAATGCGTGTAGGTTATGAAGGAAGGGGAGAAGGAGAAAATGGAGCTTCATCAAATTGACAACTTCATTGCGGCGGCAACTCATCAGCATTTCACAAATGCGGCAAAAGAAAGAATGATTTCTCAGCCGGCATTAAGCCGATCGATTATCAGGCTCGAAGAAGAATTAGGCGCGCCGTTATTTTACAGAGAGACAAAAGCCGTCCGGCTGACAAGGCACGGAGAGCAGTTCTTAATAAAAGCAAAACAAGCGAGACGAGCTTTAAATGAAGGCGTTGAACAAGTGAAAAAGAATATGAGCCTGGAGCACGGCGAAATATCTGTATCTTTTCTTCATACGCTCGGGCTGCGCTTAATGCCTCAGCTGATTGCCGAATTTAAAAAGCTATACCCAAACGTGACCTTCCGGCTTTATCAAGGCGCAAATGAAACGCTTCGCAAAATGGTGGAAAGGGGAGATGCGGATATCTGTCTCAGCTCCCCGCCGCTTCCCAGCGAGCTTTTACAATGGACAGTGCTGGAGAAAGAGCCTCTATATGCGGTGCTACCTGAGAACCACCCGCTTGCAGGAAATAAAAGCATTCAAATGAAAGAGATGCAGGACGAGGATTTTGTGGGTTTTAAACCGGGATACGGGCTGAGGTATATGTTTGATCTGATGTGCCGGGATTTGAATATACACCCGCATCTCGCATTTGAAGGAGAGGAAGTGTCAACCATATTAGGACTGACCGCCGCGGGTCTGGGGGCTGCAGTGCTGCCGAAAACCGCGGAGCATTCATACTTTCCGGTCGTTTTTCTACCGGTTGCAGATTACCAATGCGAACGCACCATAGCGTTAGCCCAGCTGAAAAACCATGCTCTCTCTCCCGCTGCTGAGCGTTTTAAACAGTTTGCACTTGAGTATTACAAAGCACGCAACTGAGCGGTCATTTTATTAAAATCGAAGTTGAAAATAAAGCAGAAAGAAATACAAAAACGGAGGAAAACCATGGCGAAAAAAACAGTGAAAACAAATGCTGTCCGTATCATTGAGCAGCAAAACATTCCCTATGAGCTATTAGGTTACAAAACAGAAGGGGGACAGCCCGCAGACGGTCTTTCCGTTTCACAAAAAATCGGATACGCTGCCGAATATGTTTATAAAACCTTAGTGGCATCTGCAGGAACTGATCGTTATTACGTCTTTGTCGTTCCCGTTGCAAAAGAACTGAATCTGAAAAAAGCTGCGAAGGCGGCAGGTGAGAAGAAAATAGAAATGATTGCCATGAAGGACCTTTTGGGAGTAACCGGCTATATGCGCGGCGGCTGCTCTCCGATCGGCATGAAAAAAAGGTTTCCGACTTTTATTGATAGATCCGCTGAAACACTGGAGTTTATGATTGTCAGTGCGGGGAAAATCGGAATGCAGCTGAAAGCAGCGCCTCAAGATTTGGCCAAAGCAAGCGGGGCGGTATTTACAGACATTGTATAAATGTCCGATGAATCTAATGGAACACGTGTCAAGGGAGAATGATAATGAAAAAAAGATATGAAAACTTGAATGGCGTGAAGAATGAACATGGATTCAGGGACATGTGGAAATGGATGAAAGAACGAAGAGAAAAAAGTAAAGACTTAAGCGAGAACATTCCGAAAGCGGTCACAAGGGATGTCCGTGATGTTGCCGTCAATCGGACGGAAACCGCCATAACATGGATCGGCCATTCTTCATTTCTGATCCAAATACAGGGGCTTAACATAATGACCGACCCTGTATGGGCGCGGAGGATGGGTTTTCAAAAACGGCTGACAGAGCCGGGATATGAATTGAGCGAACTGCCTGACATTGATGCCGTGCTCATTTCACACGGGCATTATGACCATCTTGATTTTCCGAGTATAAAAAAACTGAGAGGAAACCCGGATTTTTACGTGCCTGCGGGATTGAAAAAGCTGTTCAACAAAAAAGGCCGCAAAAAGGTTCATGAAATGAATTGGTGGGATCGTTTTGAGCTGCGGGGGGTGAACATATCATTTGTTCCGGCCCAGCACTGGACACGGAGAACGCTTTGGGATACCGCTACCTCTCATTGGGGAGGCTGGGTCATAGAAAGCAAAAACGGCGAGTCCATCTATTTTGCAGGAGATACAGGCTATTTTGAAGGCTTTAAAGAAATCGGAGAGAGGTTTCGTATTAAGGCGGCTCTGATGCCGATCGGAGCATACGAACCGGAATGGTTTATGCAAGTGTCACATATCAATCCGGAAGACGCCGTAAAAGCGTTTTTGGAGCTGAAGGCTGACAGCTTCATTCCCATGCATTACGGGGCATTCCGGCTTGCTGATGATACAGGCCCGGAAGCATTAAGCAGACTGCACGGCGAGTGGGATCGGCTTGCATTACCTCCTGAAAACCTGAAAGCATTAGCGCTTGGCGAAACATTTTGGCTGTAACAGCAGGTTTTCGCTGCCGACACCAATCGTTTAAAAACGGTTGGTGTTTTGACGTCAATCAAAGGTGAATTGTCTCTGTATAAAACATGATTTTTCCGGAACCTGCGGTAAAAAACAAAACTTTTTACTCTTTTGTTTCACTATAAAATGAAAACGGTTTCGTATGCGCAGTATATTTAACCTATCACAATTGCTCCAGCAGAAACGGACAGGAAGGATAGAAAAACAGATGAAATACATGAATTCAAGGCAGAAAAAGATTTTGTATCTGTTGTTATCTGAACCTGATGACTACTTAGTTGTGCAAGATTTCGCAGACAGGGTCCGCTGTTCTGAAAAAACGATCAGGAATGATTTGAAAACGATTGAAGATTTCCTGAATGAACATGCTCAAGCTCAGCTGATCCGCAAACCGGGATTAGGCGTCTATTTACATATATCGGAACAGGAAAGGTCACGGTTAAGCCGGCAAATTTATAATGAGCACTTTACGTGCAGGCACAAGACCGATGAAGAAAGAATACTTCACATCGCTTATGATTTATTAATGAATTCAAAGCCCATTTCCGCAAAAGAAATTGCCGCACAGCATTTTGTAAACAGAGCTTCCATTAAAAAGGATGTAAGTGCGGTTGAAGAGTGGCTGAAGCGATTTGATCTCACGCTGGTTTCTAAACAGCGGCTCGGCTTAAAGATTGAAGGGGACGAAAAAAACAAAAGAAAAGCATTGGCACGAATTTCAGATTTGATTGATAATGCGGAATTTACAAGCCAATTTATAAAAAGTAAGTTTTTAAGTTATGAAGCGGACTTTGTGAGAAAAGAAATCAAGTTATTACAAAAAAACCATTCTATCTATTTTACGGATGAAACATTTGAAAGTTTGCTGCTGCATACATTGCTGACTATCCGCCGTATCAAAATGAAACAGCCGGTCGCCATTTCTGCAAGACAGCTGGACGCGGTAAAAAAGAAGAAAGAATATGAATGGACACTGGCTTGTTTAAAACGGCTTGAGCCGGTATTTGCCATACGGTTTCCTGAGGAAGAAGCCGTCTATTTAACTTTACATATAATAGGCGGGAAAGTCCGCTATCCATCGCAGCAAGAAAAGAAGCTTGATCTTGAAGATTCTGAGCTTTCCAAAGTCGTCAGGCATTTGATCAATCGTGTTTCAGAACTGCAAATGCTGGATTTTCATAAAGACCAGGAACTAATCAACGGATTGAACATTCATCTCGATCCGGTGTTGAAGCGGCTGAGCTATGATCTCTCTGTTTCAAACCCCATGCTTCACGACATCAAAAAAATGTACCCTTATTTGTTTCATCTTATCATTGACGTTTTAGAAGACATCAATCAAACATTTGATCTTTATATTCCTGAAGAAGAGGCGGCCTATTTGACGCTGCATTTTCAGGCAGCGATCGAACGGCTGCGCCGAAGCAGTCATAACCCTAAAAGGACGATCATCGTCTGCCATATGGGCATTGGCATGTCACAATTGCTGCGGACTAAAATTGAACGCAAATTTCATCACATTACGGTAAAAGACTGTATCGCAAAAGCGGAGCTGACAGAGTATATCAAAAAGCATAAAGATATAGATTTCGTCATTTCTACGATAGGGCTTGGAAATGTAACGATCCCTCATATTGTCGTATCACCGCTTTTGGAGTCTGCTGATGAAAAGAAGCTCAGCGCATTTATGCAACAGCTTGATACATCACACCGCCGGGAGCAAAAAACGTTTAAAATGCTGAACGACACGACTCCTTTTCTCGTTTTTTTACAGCAAGAGACAGAGCACCGTTATCAGGTCATTGAAAAGCTGGCGCAAGCTTTGTATGAAAAAGGCTATGTAGAAAAAGAGTATGGCATTCATGCAGTAATGAGAGAAAAAATGTCGGCGACAAATATCGGGGCGGGTATTGCCATCCCTCACGCAAACTCTAAATATATCAAACAATCAGCCATTGCAATCGCCACCTTAAAAGAGCCGATTGAATGGGGGACAGAAAAGGTGTCGCTCGTTTTTATGCTTGCCGTCAAACACGAAGATCAAAACAAGGTAAAGCAATTATTCAGTGAGCTTTCCTATCTTAGCGAGCAGCCGGCATTTATTCAAAAACTGACGGAAGAAAAAAATGTGATGACGTTTTTATCGTATTTAAACTATTAAAAGCAGGGAATGGCTCCCTGCTTTTTTTCTGTTTATAGGGAAAAATGCCGTTATTTCCGGAACTTATGGTAAAAAAACGCGCTTATCACAGGCTGATTTCAGTATAAAGTTGAGACAAGATCTTGAAATTCAGACTGCAAAGGAGGATTTATATGAAACTGTTAGCGATTACATCATGTCCGAACGGCATTGCCCATACGTATATGGCTGCTGAAAATTTACAAAAAGCAGCCGGCAGATTAGGCGTTGAGATCAAAGTGGAAACCCAGGGCGGAATCGGGGTGGAAAATAGGCTGACCGAAGAGGAAATCCGGGAAGCAGACGCAATCATTATCGCGGCGGACCGCTCGGTGAACAAAGACCGATTCGCGGGAAAAAAGCTGCTGGCTGTCGGGGTTCAGGAAGGCATCCGCAAACCGGAAGAATTAATTCAAAAAGCGCTTAGCGGTGGAGTGCCGGTCTATCAATCTGCTTCAAAAGCTGAATCCGCAAGTCAGCAGGGCAAAAAACAAAACCCCATTTACCGTCATTTAATGAACGGCGTTTCTTTTATGGTTCCTTTCATTGTCGTCGGCGGATTATTGATAGCGGTTGCATTGACGCTTGGAGGAGAAAAAACACCAAAGGGGTTAGTCATTCCGGACGAGTCTTTTTGGAAAACGATTGAACAGATCGGCAGTGCTTCTTTTTCATTCATGATCCCGATTTTAGCCGGGTATATCGCGTTCAGCATCGCTGATAAGCCGGGGCTTGTCCCCGGAATGATCGGCGGATATATTGCGGCATCCGGCAGCTTTTACGACAGTGCAAGCGGCGCAGGATTTCTTGGGGGAATCATTGCGGGATTTTTGGCGGGATATGCGGCGCTTGGAATCAAAAAATGTAAAGTTCCTAAAGCAATTCAGCCGATTATGCCGATTATTATTATTCCGGTGTTTGCCTCACTGATCGTCGGTTTGGCGTTTGTCTTTCTGATCGGCGCCCCCGTCGCTCATATTTTCGCATCATTAACGGTTTGGCTTGCGGGAATGAAAGGTTCGAGCTCAATTCTCCTGGCATTGATTTTAGGAGCGATGATCTCCTTTGATATGGGAGGACCCGTAAACAAGGTGGCCTTTCTTTTCGGATCGGCAATGATCGGAGAAGGAAATTATGAAATTATGGGCCCGATTGCCGTTTCCATTTGTATACCGCCGATAGGGCTTGGGATTGCAACGTTTTTAGGAAAAAGAAAATTCGCCGCCGCAGAAAGAGAAATGGGAAAAGCATCATTTACGATGGGCCTTTTCGGTATCACGGAAGGAGCCATTCCATTTGCGGCCCAAGACCCCCTTCGTGTGATCCCGAGTATTATGGCGGGTTCTATGACCGGCTCGGTGATAGCGATGATCGGCCATGTGGGGGACAGAGTGGCACACGGCGGCCCCATCGTTGCTGTACTTGGAGCAGTAGATCATGTACTGATGTTTTTTATCGCTGTAACAGCAGGCTCTCTTGTCACCGCTCTGTTGGTTAATGTACTGAAGAAAGATATGGCGAAATCCCCCGCGCCCGGCGAGGTGCTGCCGTCTGCCGAACCAAATGAAGCTGCAGCGGCAAAAGAAAGAAAGGAACCATCTCAGGCTGACAGCCGAAAAGCCGGGATGACCGAAATCAAAAAACTGACTGACATTATCAGTACGGACTTGATTGAACCGCATTTATCCGGCGAAACGAGGGATGACATTATCGATGAAATGATCGAGAAAATGTCCCGTAAAGGTATGCTGCTGTCTGACAGCGGATTTAAGCAGGCCATTTTGAGCCGGGAACAGCAGGGAACCACGGCGATAGGTATGAATATCGCCATTCCGCACGGAAAGTCTGAAACCGTCAAAACGCCGGGTGTCGCATTCGGAATAAGGCGTTCGGGTGTTGACTGGAACAGCCTTGATGGTTCTGATGCAAAACTGATTTTTATGATTGCCGTACCGAAGGAAAGCGGCGGAAATCAGCATCTGAAAATATTGCAGATGTTATCCCGAAAACTGATGGATGACAGCTATCGGGAAAGGCTGCTCTCCGTTCAGACAAAAGAAGAGGCGTATGAGCTTCTGGAAGAAATCGAATAAAGCGGGGGATGATCATGTCTACTGAACCGATATTTTTCAATCCGGTTTTCAAAGAAAGGATTTGGGGAGGCGCCGCCCTGCGTGATTTTCACTATAATATTCCGTCCGAGCGGACAGGGGAGTGCTGGGCCTTCGCCGCTCATCAAAATGGACAGAGCACAGTTCGAAACGGCATGTATAAAGGATGTACGCTCGGTAAATTGTGGGAGCATCACAGAGATTTATTCGGAAACCTTGAAGGAGATCGTTTTCCTCTTCTTACAAAAATTTTGGATGCGGACCAAGACCTGTCCGTTCAGGTGCATCCGAATGATGACTTTGCCAAAATGCATGAAAACGGGGAACTTGGAAAAACCGAATGCTGGTATATCATTGATTGTGAAAAAGATGCGGAGATCATTTTCGGCCACAACGCAACAACAAAAGAAGAACTGATATCCATGATTGAGCGCGGAGAATGGGACGGGCTCCTGAACAGAGTTAAGGTAAAGCCGGGAGATTTCTTCTTTGTCCCAAGCGGCACCGTACACGCGATTGGAAAGAGCACACTTATTTTAGAGACGCAGCAAAATTCAGATACGACTTACAGATTGTATGACTACGGAAGAAAAGATGCGGACGGCAGGATGCGCGAGCTCCATTTGGAAAAAAGTATAGAAGTGATAGACATTCCATCTGTCCGTGAACGGCCGACCGTTCAATATAAACAAACAGATGATCTGCTGGCAGCTGTTTTAATAGAATGTCCTTATTTTTCAGTCGAAAAGTGGGTTGTAAAAGGTGAAGCAAATCTATTCCAGCATCATCCCTTCCTTCTTGTCAGCGTGATCGAAGGAGACGGAATAATGATTGCAGGCGGTCATGAATATCCCTTTAGAAAAGGAGATCATATTCTCCTGCCTTCCGGTTTGGGAGAATATAAACTGGCGGGCCATGCAAATTGTATTGTGTCTCATCTGTGATCCTCAAAACCCTTCTCTGGCATCAGAGAAGGGTTTCTCATCACTTTTGCAAAAATACCGAAATTTCCAGCGTGTCAGTGGTTCGTTCCTGAATTTATTCTCTCAATTTGTATATCTCCCGAGCCATTGATTCAAGTATGTACATAGCGGGGATTTGGGTGGTGATATTCGCATTTTCAACCCATTCTTCCGTCACGTAATATGAAATATTCACATCGGCCATTTTGGCAATGGTTGAATGTTTATGATTTGTAATACTGATGACCCGGCTGCCTTCTTGTTTCAGCTGATTCAGATGAGTCACCGTAGAATCTCCTTCACCTGAAACCGATAATGCGATCGTGATGCTGTTATGACGGAAATGGGAATGGGCCGGAAAGTAAGGATCTTTAATATACATTGAAAGTTTCCCTAAGCACGAAAAATATCTGGCTCCGTATTCGGCGAGAATTCCTGAACTTCCCACTCCGATAAAAATAACGCTTTCTGCATCGGCCGCAAGGGCTGCTGCTTCCTTCAGCTTTTCTTCCATCCCTCCGCTTACTGTTCTTTCAAAAAATTCGGCAACGGAATGATGGGGACTCTTTAAAATCGTTTTTTTATTTGCCTCCGTATACATTTTCAGCTTCACCTTAAACTCCGAAAACCCTTCACAGTTTATTTTTTTGCAGAAACGTAAAATAGAAGCCGTAGATACATGGGTTTCATTTGCCAATTCACGGATTCGCATATAGACGACTTTCTCGCTGTTTTGGGAGATGTAGTTGTATAAAGAAGTTTCAAGCTCGTTAAATGAAGCAATCATTTCGTGTGTGAACATGCAGGGGGATTCTCCTTTTTATGAGAATGGTGAATGTACATCTAATCGTAACATATCATTTTTAAAAGAAACATAGTGTTATATTTATGTGACAAATCACTTTTTGTGTCATTCAAAACAAGACGTCAGCCAATGATTTACGGCGCAAAACAACTGCGGATATAATTCGTTCATACGCTTTATGCATGATCTCTTCAAGGGTCTCTGACAAAAGCGGCCGAAAAAAGGAGGACAATATGAAAACTGATAGCGGTTGATATGGACGGAACGTTTTTGAATGATGAAATGGCATATAACAAAGAGCGTTTTATGAATCAGTATCGTGAATTAAAATCGCGGGGAATTAAATTTGCCGTAGCAAGCGGAAACCAGTATGCGCAGCTTACATCCTTCTTTCCGGAAATCAAAAGTGAAATCGCTTTCGTTGCCGAGAATGGCGCTTTCGTCGTGAATGCCGGAGAAGAATTATTCGCGGGCAGGATGTCTGAAGACACTATAAAAGCAGTGATCCGTGCTTTAAAGCAGTATGAGGTGAATAACGTCATTGTCTGCGGAAAAAAAAGCGCGTATATTCATGAAAATGCCGGTGAAGATGAATATCTGCATGCCAGTAAGTATTATTATGTGTTAAAAAGGGTGCCGCATTTTGAAAACATCGATGATGACATTTTAAAATTTTCCATCAGCTTTCCCGCCGAACATTGTTCCGCACTTCTGAGCCGTTTAAAAAACGCCATCGGGTCTTTCGTCACGCCTGTATCAAGCGGGCACGGTGACATAGATCTGATCATACCGGGGCTTCATAAAGCAAGCGGGATTAAGCTCCTCCAGAAACAATGGGGGATGGGCGATGAAGAGTGTGCGGCCTTCGGAGACAGCGGCAATGATTTGGAGATGGTGTCTGCCGTGAAATATGGAGTCGCCATGGATAATGCACATAAAAGCATTAAACAGGCTGCGGCGCATATCACGCAATCAAACAATGAAGAAGGGGTCTTAAATGCGATTGATTCCATCCTCAAATGTGAAAAACCCTTTGTCTGAAAAAGACGTTTTAACTGCGGAGGTGCTAAACGATGATTAAATTAGTGATTACGGATTTAGACGGTACATTTTTAAATAATCAAGGCGATTTTGACAGAACGTTATTTGAAAAAACAAAACGAGTAATGGAGGAACAGCATGTCGCTTTCGCCATCTGCACCGGGAAGCAGTGTGAAAGGGTGGAAGCTTTATTCGGAGAAGATGCGAACGATTTTTGGATTTTAGGAGACAGTGCCACACGTATAAAAAAGAACGGCAAGTTCGTATATGAATCTTTGATCAGCAATGAAGCGGGACTGTCAATTATAGGCGCTTTAGAAAAAATCAGCTGCGGGCATAGCATTATCGCATGCACAAAAAATGGCGCGATCGTAAAAGAAAATCTGTCTGAAAGTGAGATGAAATATGTAAATGCCTCTTATGCACATGTAACGAAAATAACTGATTTTACTGAGATAAAAGACGATTTTATCAAGATTACGGTTCATGACCCCGACGCCAACTGTCCGGAAACGAGAGAAAAGCTGCATGAATTTTTTCACCAATTATATATCGTAGCATCAGAGGATACCTGGATGGACATATCAAATATCGGAATACATAAAGGAACAACAGTACAAGAACTGCAGCGATTATTAGGGGTTTCGGCTGATGAAACAATGGCGTTCGGAGACGGCCGCAATGACAAAGAATTGATGGAAGCGGCATCCTACAGCTTTGCGGTTAAGAACGCCATTGACGAAATAAAAGATGCGGCGCACTTTGTCATCAAATCAAATGAGGAAAGCAGCGTCATGTACACGATTTTGAGAATATTAGCGCTGCAAAAACAATGATGGGCTAAAATCAATGCGGCAGGGCTTACTAGGGATAGAAAAAGCGGGCTATCCTCAGACTTTAATTCACTTCTGGTTTTTCTAAAATATGTTAAAAATGAATAAATATCTATATTTGACTCGATTATTGGTATAATATGTATAAAATGAATGAAGCGGTGTAATATCAAGATGAAAAAAATCACTTCATATCAGACAAAAAGTCGGAACTGCCTCGTTTTGAAATTGGGAGGTGTTTGTATTAGCCCGCTGTTGAGCCCCGCGTATATCATTCTTATTTTTCTTCCGGCAGCTTCTTTTCTGTTAGGGATTTTAGGATATTTCATCTTTAAAAAAGTATGGATGATGGTTGTTATTGTCTTCATTTTGTCCTTGATATTCATGTTTATTGTAATAGGCGCCGAACCGACATTTTTCATTTGGGTGGCTATGATGACGGGGAGCTGTTTTGTCTCCGGTTCAATCACTAAGACGATATGGACTTTCGCAAAGAAAAAATATTAGACAGAAGAACCCTGTTTGAACAGCTATCCTTTTTTTGTCGATTGAAGAAAAAGAAGTATAGAGTTATCCGTTATGTTCTTATATTTTGTCTGTTATTGTCAGGTCTGTCTATCGTTTTGTCTAAACGGAGCACTATAATTGAACTGTAGATACATAGAAAAACAAAAAAGGATAAGGAGGATTTTTATGTTTCAAACCTTAGACCATTTTTTGAAATCTTGGGAATTCGAAGCCGATGCGACACAAAAACTGCTGAATCATCTGACTGATGAATCACTTAAACAAGAAATCACTTCAGAACATTGGACTTTAGGCCGTATTGCTTGGCATACTGTCGCTGCCATTCACATCATTACCTCAAACACAGATTTAACGTTTCACGCTCCGGCCGAAGATTATCCTGTTCCTGCATCGGCTCGGTTTATTGCTGAGAGTTATCATCAAGCCAGTAATGCATTTGTACAGGCGTTAAAAACGCAATGGACTGACGATACACTTCAAGAATGTGTCAACTTTATTGGTCAGCAATTGCCAAATGGTTCACTTTTGATGTTTTTAATTCAACATCAAAACCATCATCGAGGACAAATGACTGTCCTTATGAGACAAGCAGGTTTATCTGTTCCGGGTATTTACGGTCCGGCAAAAGAGGAATGGATTAAATTCGGTTTGGAAGCTCCGAAATAGGATATTGTTGTAAGGGCTCGAATGAATAGATGATACCAATCGATGTTGGTATCTTTTTTGTTTTAGTCTTAGAGTGATTAAACCGGTATCCATGACATGCAGACGAATCAACAGTTCAATAGATGTAAATTAAGGTCAATAAATGCAGAAAGGTGATTATGATGATAACTAAAATGACGCGATTCAATATGAAAGACTTCAATAAACCAAACGAACCTTTCGTAGTTTCAGGGAGAATCATCCCTTCATTTGAGGACAATGTTTGGACATATACAGAGGAGAAATTTGCTGAGCCTTATGTCAAAAAATATGACGATGAAGACATTGATGTCAGTTATATTGAAGAAGAGGATAAAGTTGTCTTTTTTTATTACGCAGAGAACGACTGTGTCGGCCGGAGTAAGCTTCGTTCTAATTGGAATGGATACGCACTGATTGAAGACATTGCCGTTGCAGAAGATTATAGAAAAAATGGTGTCGGGACGGCTTTATTACATAAAGCGATTGAGTGGGCAAAGGAGAATCATTTATGCGGTCTTATGCTTGAAACACAAGATATTAATGTTTCAGCTTGTCATTTTTATGCCAAAAATAACTTTGTCATAGGAGCGGTCGATACAATGCTTTATTCCAATTTTTCAACAGCAAATGAAATTGCGGTTTTTTGGTACTGTAAATTTTAAATATAATAGTATTTGATGTTTTGTCATTTAGCGGGTGTGTGTCGCGAAGTATTCAAAACATCTGCTTGAGGATTTATAATAAGGTATATCAATCAATGCAGGGGGAGTTATGTATGAAGTGCAAAAAAATGAACAGGGTACAATTAAAAGAGGGAAGCGTATCAATGGCCCTATAAACTGCGTCTGCCCTCATTAATGGAGGGAAAGTTGTGAATACGCCTTATTCACAGTCAGCTTTACGGCACAACCAAGTGTTCATTTGGCTTTGTGTTCTGTCATTTTTCAGCGTATTAAATGAAATGGTTTTGAACGTCTCGTTACCTGATATCGCCAACGATTTTCATAAACTGCCGGCGAGTGCAAACTGGGTGAACACGGCCTTTATGTTAACTTTTTCCATCGGAACTGCTCTGTATGGGAAGTTATCAGATCAGCTGGGCATCAAAAAGCTGCTTCTATTTGGAATTATGGTAAATGGCCTCGGATCGATCATTGGATTTGTCGGACACTCTTTCTTTCCTGTACTCATTCTGGCCCGATTTATTCAAGGGGCTGGTGCAGCCGCATTCCCGGCTCTTGTGATGGTTGCAGCAGTACGCTATATTCCGAAAGAAAACAGGGGTAAAGCATTTGGTCTGATCGGGTCGCTGGTGGCAATGGGGGAAGGCGCCGGACCAGCTATTGGCGGAATGATCGCTCATTATATTCACTGGTCATATTTGCTGCTTATTCCGACAGCAACAGTTATCACCGTTCCATTCTTGATGAAACTGCTGGAAAAGGAAGAAAGAATCAGCGGGCGCTTTGATATGGCGGGAATTATATTAATATCTGCAGGCATCGTATTTTTTCTGCTGTTTACAACGTCATATAGACTATCTTTTCTGATCATCAGTATTCTAGCTTTCCTGATATTTGTGAAACATATTAGGAAAACTCAAGATCCCTTTGTTGACCCTGCACTGGGGAAAAATGTCTTGTTTATGATAGGCGTCCTTTGCGGAGGCCTGATATTCGGCACTGCTGCAGGATTTGTGTCTATGGTTCCTTATATGATGAAAGATGTTCACCATTTAAGTACTGCGGCAATTGGAAGCGGGATTATGTTTCCCGGAACGATGAGCGTCATCATCTTCGGTTACATTGGAGGATGGCTTGTTGATCGGAAAGGTTCTTTATATGTGCTGACCATTGGGATTGCATTGATGTCTTTCAGCTTTTTAATCGCTGCCTTTTTTATAGATGCGACACCATGGCTCATGACCGTTATCATCGTTTTTGTTTTTGGGGGGCTCTCCTTCACAAAAACGGTTATATCTACAATTGTGTCTGGCAGTTTGAAACAAAAGGAAGCCGGCGCCGGAATGAGTCTGCTTAATTTTACGAGCTTTTTATCAGAGGGAACGGGTATTTCGATTGCAGGCGGTTTATTATCGACCCGCTTGCTGGATCAAAGGCTGCTGCCTGTTAACGCTGATCATTCCGCTTATTTGTACAGTAATATGCTCATTCTTTTTGCAGGAATCATCGTTATGAGCTGGCTGTTAACCATGAATGTCTATAAACGTTCGCAAAGAAATGACTAAAAAGGGAAAAGGATCAAACTTGATAAAAGTTTTGATCCTTTTTTTGAGGAGCTTCCTTATTCCGAAACCTTTTGTCGATCAATGAAAGGGGAGTTAAAGTGAATTACATTTATAAGAAAAAGGAAAAGAAAAATGGAAATTGTATCATTTCAATCAGAGATAAATGGGAGAATGCACTTATTGAGTTTGAACAAAAAAATAATCAAATTGAGATCATGATCAATTATCGTAACGAGAAAACAACCAAGTTTTCACTGCCAATCGAGACTTTTGAGAAAGTGTATGAGGATATTAAAATAGGCCGGGGAGAAAGTTAATCATTCTGTTTGAAAATGACCATGATGTTCGTAAGCAGTATGGTTTTAACACGCATTTGGATTTCCCTGGCAAAATAAAGGTTTTTGGGGATTTATGTTAAAATAATAGTAAGAACCTTGGGCAGCGGACAGGGAGTTTCGTTGCTTCATAAGGAGAGGGAACTATGAATAATATTCACATACTGGGAGCCTCCGGAGTCGGAACTTCAACATTGGGTGTTGCATTATCAAAGCATTTGCCTCATACGCATCTTGATACCGATGATTACTATTGGACAGATAAATTCACTAAGAAAAGAGAAATTCCTGAAAGAAGAAAGTTGCTTGAAAAAGACTTGACAATAAATGAGAAATGGATTCTTTCTGGCGCAGTGTGCGGCTGGGGCGATGATCTAAAAAGTTATTTTGACCTTGTCATCTTCTTATGGATTCCGCAAGATATACGGCTTGAGAGATTAAGGCATAGGGAATTTCAGCGTTATGGAAACGAAGTGTTAGCCGGCGGCAGTAAATATGAACAATCAAAAACATTTTTAGAGTGGGCTTCTTTATATGATAATGCCGGAATGGAAGTTAGAAGCAAAGCTTTACACGAACATTGGATGGCGGATTTATCTTGTCCATTGCTGAAAATTGAAGGAGATTACTCAGTCAATGAAAGAGTTGATCGTGTCTTGGATTATCTGAATTTTAATTAAACTAACGGATGGTGATAACTGAAAAACCAAGATTCAAAGACAGTTCCGGCTATTTTAACGGAGCTGTTTTTTTATACCGCTTTCAGTTTCTCTGTTGTGAAGTGATTTATTTTCGGCAGTATCCCACAATAGAGAAGTGATTTGTTCTTCGTTAAGTTCTCCGTTGGAGTATCTCTGTGAAATTCGTATAAATCATTCATCACCTAATTAATTATTTCTTTGTTTATTTTTATTCTCCATTTCATTTTCAGACCGAATTAAAGCCCTCTCATAACGAGAAGGGCTTTCCGCAATATATTTTAGAATTTTTTCGATCCAAAACAAATATCTTTAAAAAAGATACCGGCAACTTTCTGCGGCATCTCGCAGTGTTCAATTGTTTAGTGCTTTTTTTTCATAATCTTTACAAATCTGAAAAAGTCATCATCCGGCAGGGGCTTGTCATCTTCGCGTCCATTGCGATGCATATGCGGATCAGAGTGATGTTCATTGTAGAACTCTACGATATGGAATCCGCACTTATTCACATAGAAGTTGATATTTCGCTTTTCAAAATAAGGTGTCACGGTTTCCCATAGCACAGTATCCGGATACTGTGCTTCTATGGCTTTCCAAGCAGAAAGACCAATCCCTTGGCTGTGATATTCTGGAGATACATAGAATAAATCTAGCGAATTATGATGTGTTTCGCTGTTGATACGTACTACTGCACCGCCTACCTTCTTACCATCCCGAAGAATATGATATACGACTGCTCCGGGAGCATCGAAAGACTCCTGAACATCATTGTCCGATGGAATCGGTCCATCTTCGCAATCACCGAACGTTTCAATCACGGCGATCGCAAAGGCTTCTTGTAATTTTTTTTGGAATTCTGGCAGATCAGATTCCTTTGCTGGTTCCAGAATAACTTTTGGTTCCTTTTTTGTCTTCATGATTGCTCACTCCTTCAGTTGCTGAAATAACGAGTTCAGTCGTTCAGTAAAACATTCCAGCTGCTCTGCCGCTTTTTCTTCCGCGGTAAATTTGGCGTTAAAATACTTGCTGCAAAGGTTTAGTTATTATTCTCGAATTTTTCCTATCACAAAATCGCATAAAATAGTCGAATGTGTTGCCCTTGACTATAGGCATGCGCAAAAGATTCATTTTAGATTCGATCACGAGCTATGCACATTGAGTAAACTCTGGTGAATTTTCTGTCAGAGTTAGCCCAAAGAAGCACTAAATAATATAAAAGTTTAATACCCACTTCCGTCAACAACTAATTTGAAGTCATGCAATCTGTGCAAAGGGGTTATTTCGGAATTGATTTTTCCGAATGCAGCGGAGTCGCTTTGGGACTTCCGTTTACTTTGCCGTACGTCAGCTTGCGCCATATCAATTCCATCGGACCGTACTTAAACCGTTTCAACCACATTGTACTAAAGCTCATAAGCACGAAGTACACGGCCAGACTGAACATGAACGTGCCGGCGGATTGAATATGATCCGCAAGCCCGAATCCGTACCGGAGGAACATAACTGTTCCAATGATAGAGTGAAGCAGATAGCAGGTCAATGACATCCGTCCGACTTTGGTGAATATCATCATAGGGCCTCGCAGCTGAGGAACGTACAGAAACAGCATTGCAAAAGTGCTCATATAAAACATACTTCCGGTTAAGCCGCCATTTTGACCCACGACAGAGGAAATGTCCTTCCACAGCATATTCTCAGAAAGATTAGACATGTCTAGTAATATACTGCTTTGTGTTATTAGAAAAGCGATTGTGCTAATGATCCAGATACGCTTCCATATGAACTTTTTCGCTTCCATGTCTTTGAAAAATTCCATCTTAACAAAGTACACGCCCAGCAGAAACATGAGAAACATGGAATAGATCATAGAGAAAGAGCCAGCAGCCATCGTGACCATATCTGTCCACCGGGTGCTGATGGATTCCATGTAGGTAAGGCTTGTGTGGCTAAACAAAGTAAACTCTGAAAAATTCGGGTTTTTTGACCCTGCAGTATTGATGACATTGTACAACATTGTGAAAACAGGAATCAGGAATTGAAACACGATAAGTGCGATAATCCATCTAAGAACCGTTTTGGCCGTGCGTTTATAGAAGGCGAGTAACAGGAAGCCGCTTACGGCGTAAAAGGTCAATATGTCACCGACCCAAACAAATGTGATGTGCAAAATGCCAAACCCCAACAGGATAGATAACCTGCGGGCAAACAGCTTGTTGGGACTATCTACCTTCTGCGCGGCTCGATCCATAAAGATCATAAACCCAACTCCGAACAAGAAGGAGAATAATGTAACGAATTTCCCTTCGGCAAACCAGGAAACCAGATTGTGCAGGAGGTCACCGGAGGCCATTTCGAATCCCTTTACTGAATCTACGATCAGAAAATAGTTGACAATAATAATGCCAAGCAAGGCAAATCCACGTACGATATCCAGAAAATGAACCCGTTCCCGCAGACTCACTGGTTGCCCGCGTTCTTCTTTTTGTACAATCATATCAATACTCCTTTCCCATTTACCATTGCAATGTGCAGTGCGGATCTGAAAAACTCGAGCCTTACAATGGATAAATATAAAGACAGAATCTTAACAATTTATGAAGGTTCATCATTTTTTTTAAAATGTGACAAAATTGTGGCGGACATCAGCTTTCATAAACTGTTAAGATTTACGTAGTATCTTATAACGTACGTTACTTATGAATGATATATAGTAAGGTGACAGAAATAACATCAAGAATCATGAGGTGAAAGAGGCATGACCCATCGAATATTAGTCGTAGAGGATGATCATGATATTGGTGATCTTTTGGAGGAATCCCTTATGCGAGCAGGCTACGAGGTGCTAAGAGCCAAGGATGGAAAGCGAGCATTGCAACTTGTGAATGATTCGCTCGATTTGGTTATTTTGGATATTATGATGCCAGGCATTTCGGGAATCGAAACCTGTCAGCACATCAGGGAAACCTCTAACGTCCCAATTCTGTTTCTGACGGCCAGATCGAGTACACTCGATAAAACTGAGGGATTACTCGCCGGCGGCGATGATTATATGACTAAACCCTTCTCGGAAGAGGAACTTCACGCTAGAGTGATTGCCCAATTACGCAGATATACAATCTATCAAGAAAAGAAGGAACAGGAAGAAACATTTCTTATCGGGGGCAAACTGAGAGTGAGCGAAGAATTTAATGAGGTTTGGAAAGAGGAGCAGCAAATCAAGCTGTCAGATCTGGAATATCGTATCCTGAAACTGCTGATGAGCAAACGCAACAAAATATTTTCTGCTCAAAATATATATGAGAGTGTGTGGGGACAGCCTTACTTTTACTGTTCTAACAATACGGTGATGGTGCATATTCGGAAACTGCGCTCCAAAATTGAGGATGATCCGGCACGTCCGGTTTATATAAAAACTGAATGGGGAAGAGGATATCGATTTGGCACATCGTAAATTCACGCTAACCAAAAAACTGGCTTTGCTGATCATGGTTGCTGCGATTGTGAGCGGTGTGATCTTTCTGACGTTGCAAAAGATTACAGATGATCTGATCGAGGGATATCTGAGTTCGGATGAGTATTATCACAAGGAGTCAGCGAGATACATTCAAAAATTCAGTCAGTACGTTTCAGAAAATGGGTTGTCTACATCGGATAGAAAAGCGTTTGGCGAGTGGGTCAAAAAAGAAAATTACATTAACCTCACCATATTTAAGGATCAGGAGCTGCAATATGATTCCGTTTATTCCGAATCGGATTATGGAAAGGAAAAGCTGACTCAGTATGCTCAAAATCATTCACATCCTGTCAAGTTCAGCGATGGTGAAGGACGAGTCATTATCGACGGTTTCTACTCTTCCCGATATTATGATCTGGCCTTTACATTGGATTTGCTCGGTGCAACCCTCATCTTTTTAATCATTGTTCTCTTGGGCATCCGTCAAAGTCTTCGCTACCTTAAAACGCTTCACCAAGAGATTCATATTCTTGAAGGGGGCCAGCTGGACTACGAGATGACGATAAAAGGGCATGATGAATTAGCGATGATTGCAAAGAGCATTGAGGATCTGCGGAAAGCATTCTTGGACAAACTTAAAGCGATCGAGGAATTGCAAGCAGAGAGCCGCAGCCTGGTTACCGAAATGTCGCACGATATGCGCACACCGCTGACATCGCTGATCATGAATCTGGAGTTTGCCAAAAAAGAAGGAGGCGAAGCGGGTACCAGCAAAGATCGTTATGTAGCCAATGCTTATGGTAAAGCACTGCAATTAAAAAACTTGTCTGACAATCTGTTTGCGTATTTCCTGCTGAACAAGGAACATGGGGCCGACCTGGAGACCGTTGCAGTGAAAGAAGTGATCTACGATCTAATATCAGATCAGATTGCTATCCTTCATCAGGAGCATTTCCGGGTCCATATTTCAGGCGAGCTGCCGGAAACCTATATTAACGTGAATTTGGAGGAGCTTGGTCGTGTATTTGATAATGTGATGTCAAACTTATTTAAATACGCAGATCCGGAAGAAGAAATCAGCATCACGTTTGTATCGGATCAAGAAATATTTGAGATTCATGTTAGCAATACGATTAAACTTGCGGATGTAACACCGGAGAGCAACGGACTCGGTGAAAGAAGCATTGCGCGAATGATGTCCCGCATGCAGGGGCAGTTTCACAGTATACAAAAGAATTCCAAGTACTGCATCGTGCTGCGATTTTGGAACAGAAAGATGTAGGCTGCGAATCAAAACGACGAAAATATTGAAATAGGAGACAACAAGATGAGATTTTTCAACAATTTCAAAAAGGCACCTTACCTGTTACAAGCGCTTCTCAATGTCTGCCTGTTCTTCCTGGCCATAGCCTTAAGCGGACTTCTGATCAGCGAGACATGGTACATTGTGCAATTCGTATACAAGTCACTGTTCAACAAAGTGGACAGCTATTATGAGATGCTTGGGGAACTGCTTATATTCTTCATGTACTTTGAGTTCATTGCTTTGATTATCAAATACTTCAAATCAGACTTTCATTTCCCGCTTCGCTACTTTATTTATATTGGCATCACGGCTGTCATTCGTTTGATTATCATCGATCATGATCAGGCGATCTCAACGTTCTGGTGGGCGATGGCCATTCTTGCAATGATTTGTGCATTCTTTATTGTCAATAGACGAAATTCTGTTGTTGAACATTAATAAATTAGTTCACTTTATACCGATACGCCACTGAAATGTCCTATGACTTACTTGAATACTAAATAGGTGTAAAAAGTGGTTATTCATACGGATTGAAAAAGAAGAACACGCAGCAGACTCACTTGCTCTTGTTTGGGGCAAGTGTTGACAACCCCATTACTGGTTTAATTAAAAGAAGGGGTATAAAACCTGTATCAATGGTGTTACTCGATATCTGCGACAGGTTTTATATGCAGGTAACTAATATTCCTATATATGTAACATTGCATTTTTTATGATGCAATAGTTCACTCTATTTCTGCTTTCAATTTTTCGAACCACTCTAAATTAACCAAGTGATGTGAACGGGAATTTTCATTCATACGGCGAAAGTAATTGATTGTGCCGGGAATTTCTTGAGTGATGGACAGGTATTCGTCAAGGAGCTCGATTCGAGTTTTAGTCTGATCGATTTGTGATTGGATCAGATCCAGTAATTTATTGTCGAATTCATCGGCAAAGAGTAACGCCCCATAAAATTGCAGGTTCACATATTCCGATTTGGTGCCGTATTTGATCATTAATTTTTCGAATTCTGCCCTTCCCGAATCTGTGACTTTAAAGTTACGGATTTCACGCCCGCCGGTTGAGGGTTTCTGCTGAATCTGTTCAATCAAACACTTTTCTTCAAGTTGCTGCAGATTGTAATAAAATGAACCTTTCGTGAAGTTAACGATGTACTTGTAATGACGTTTTTCCATTAAGGCCAGAAGTTCATAGCCGTGAGCTCCGGGGTTTTGGATGAGCAAGCCAAGGATAAGTAAGGGAATCATGGTTTCATCACCTTCGCCATCCGCGCCTCAAATTCCGCGTACGTGATTTTACCCGAAGCCAAATCCATACTATGAAGGTAAATCTGTTCTGTTTTAGAATAGTCACCATTCACTTTCAGTGATTGCTCCTCTCCCGAAATGGGTTTCAGGATATGATGCTTTTTCGAAAAAGCCTCGAAGTAGCGGTAACCGAATTTGCGTTGTGAAGCTGCGTCTAAATGAATGCCATCAGGATTCGCAGTCAAACCTGTTGCAGTAACAAAATAACAATTCTGTTGTTCATTAGCAAAACGCAGCAATTGTTCATTAACCTGTCGAAATTCAGTCGCGTGCTGTCCAAAACCAGTCTTCCCAAGAAAGTCACCAAGCCCTCCAATAATCAACGGTACCTCATCAAGTTCCAACTCGTTTCTTAGCGTCCCGATGATAAGAGTTAATTTCTCGTAATAAGTTTCATGCAGCGAACGATAACTGTCACTCTCACCTTGGTGCCAAAGGATTCCGCAAATTTGACTGGATCGGAGGGCGAAGCGGGTTTCGGACAAAGCATGCTGAAAAAGGATGCCTTCCGGATGCCAGTCATTCAATGAACTGCCACCTTCCGCACACGGGATCAAGCCAATTTCTTCATCGGGATGAGCTTTCGACCATGCATCTGCAAAAGATGCCGCCAGGCCAACGCCGGAAACCGGACGGTCGTAATTAATCGGCTCTGTCATCATCTGCCACTGTCCATTGCGCAGCATTTTTATTTTTTCATTATAGATAGGGTCTACTTCATTCAAAAATCCACGGCCCGCCATATTCGACTGCCCCAACATTAAAAAAGACTTTATCATCTAATTTTTCACTTCTTTACATCAATATTTTAGTCTAATTAGACTATAGTCAATTCAGCTTGTCTTGTAAAGTTTCAACTAGGTTTTATTAGTATGTATGAAAAGCGTTCCTGTGGCAGCTACACTCGACCTGCCTATACATAAAAACTTAGGGTTATGCCTGGATAGGCTCAATTCCAGCTTGGGTACAAAGGGTACATACAGCCTGCTTTGCGAACAGGCCAATATAAGTCTATCAATTGCATACCGATTCATGAAGGCGAATTGCAGAAGTGGAATCCGCTGATTGAGGAGACGAGATCGATTTTGAAAAGCGTGAATTCAGACGTAGTGATTGGTTATGCAGCTTATTTTGAGTTGATAAATGGCTTCCGAAAAACAGTGTACTGGACAAAGGTACAAGTAGAAAAGCACAAAAAGAAATTCAGTAAGTCTGATGTTGGATGGAAAAATGACTGGGATGCGATGGCAACTAAGTTTTCGAGCCTTCAAACAAAGAAAATACAGAAAACCAAGCGTGCGAGAAGCCGATCCTTTTGACGGCAAGCCTGTTCAAGCTTCAACTTTTATTCGAATGGTTCAAGACATGCCAACGATTTTAAGAGTTGCGCTGACTAAGGATCAAAAGTCTGTTCCATCAATTAGTACAGTTAACTTAAGCACAAAAGAAGTAATTGCTGAAGTTAACATTACCTATGACACACTTGAAAACAACATCGAACAAGAAGTCGCATCTGTATGCGACTTCTATCATTTTCTAATTAATAGAAAGTAACCATAAGAAAAAATTTAAGGACTTGCAGCCCTATGGCCGTATAAACAAATTTAATCCCTCATAATATGTCATCAAACTTAGCAATATGGATTCTAATTTAGGAGTTTAAGAGCGATTGATGTGTTCATAAATGTCTTTCACATCTACCGGACAGTGGGTGAGTAAAATACGTCACTATGCATATGCTGTATTTTTTCCCAGTTGGCGGGATTGGTTGTATCAAAAGAGCGGTGCTCCATAATGGCCTGATATAGGGCGGTTTTTTGTTCCAAATGGGCAATGTGCTGTTTGGCTTCTTCGAGCTGGGCGAGCGCATCTTCTTTATGCTCCATCATGAGTGTGTACCGTTGTGGAATGGTCGAATCTCCTTC
Source organism: Bacillus sp. Pc3 (assembly GCF_000815145.1). Classification (NCBI taxonomy): domain Bacteria; kingdom Bacillati; phylum Bacillota; class Bacilli; order Caryophanales; family Bacillaceae; genus Bacillus; species Bacillus sp. Pc3. Next base: position 3,467,023 of record NZ_CP010406.1, read on the forward strand.
AAGACAGAGATTCACGTACGTTTTAATGACTTCAATCGGCATACCGGATTGCCTGAGGCATTTGACGCCAAACAGCCAGTTGATTGATTCTTCATCGAACAAACGGATATTGTTTTTATTGCGCTGTACGCTCGGCACCAGGCCTTTATCCGTGTAAAAGCGCACCGCATGCTCAGTGAGTCCGGTTATCATCGCTGCTTCTTTGACTGTATGCATGGGTAATCCTCCTTTAAAAATTTTTTAAAAAAGTGCTTGCCTTCGTGTTACACGAAGATAATAAGCTTATTATAACGCAAACCAGCCGCAGCGGAATTCATTCTGCAGTGCCCGATTTTCGGGATGCGTGCCGTTTGTCGTTCTACATTTGAACAATAGGAGGAATTACAATGCAAACCGTAACATTAAACAATGGAGTGAAAATGCCAATTATCGGCTTCGGTGTATACCAAGTCCCCGATGCTCAAGAATGTGAAAACGCAGTATATGAAGCACTGATGGCCGGTTATCGCCTGATTGACACTGCTTCCGGTTACCTAAATGAGGAGGCAGTCGGACGTGCAATCAAGCGGAGCGGCGTATCGCGTGAGGAGCTGTTCATTACGACTAAGCTCTGGATTCAGGATGCCGGCTATGAAAGAGCCAAGGCGGCATTTTCCAAATCTTTAAATAAGCTGCAGCTGGATTATCTTGATTTATACCTTATTCATCAGCCATACGGCGATTACTACGGCGCTTGGCGCGCGATGGAGGATCTGTACCGCGAAGGAAAAATCAGGGCAATCGGAGTCAGTAACTTCCATCCCGACCGTCTAATGGATCTGATCATGCATAATGAAATCGTGCCAGCCGTCAATCAAGTCGAAACGCATCCATTCTGCCAGCAAAAAGAAAGTGCTGCTTTTATGAAAGAGCAGGGAGTTCAACACGAGTCATGGGCACCGTTCGCTGAAGGACGCAATAACATGTTCAGCAACGACGTGTTGTCTTCCATTGCGGAAAAACACAATAAATCCGTCGCCCAGGTCGTGCTGCGTTGGCTTGTTCAGCGTGAAGTCGTTACGATTCCAAAATCGGTGCGCAAAGAACGGATTGTCGAAAACTTTGACATTTTTGATTTTGAGTTAAGTTTAGAGGATATTGAAAAAATTTCCACGCTTGATAAAGGAGAAAGTCTTTTCGGGTCGCACCAAGATCCGGAAATTGTAAAATCGATAGGCGCCATGAAATTCGATCTGTAAGCTTTGTCTAATAAAACAGTTAAGTTTAATGAACTTAAAAGGTTAATCCCATGGATTACACAGAGGATATCGATACTACAACTTAGGGATTAGAACCTTATCGGGTATGAATATTATTCGAAAATTTCCAAGTTTGTTCATAAGGAAGGGTTAATGCTAAAAAGACTGCGTGCAACTTACATTTTAACGGAAGAACAATTTGATGAGATGGTTAAACCAGAAAATCTGAAACCTAATATTTGAATCTTTTAAGATAAAAACTAGTTACTAATCAGTAACTAGTTTTTCTTTCAGCCAGATCGAGATCTGCATAAAGAAAGCAGGGACTGAAGTATGCCTGTGAAGGATTTTCTGAGGAGCTTTTTAGAGCGTCCGGCGTTGAATCGTTTGAGAGAGGACGCAAGTTAAGGACTTATAAGTCAAGTCATTTGATACCAAAATGCAGTAACGAATGAGAAAAATGATTTTCATAACTGTCACATCTCTTTTTCTATATTCTGACTTTATTGAATCTGAGTCACCGGTGGATATTATGCCGGCTGAAGTGATTTCCGTTTCATCTATTGAAATAAGGCTTAATGAAAATGACAAATTAATAATACCTGCTGATTTGATTATTATTCCTAAACGGTTGCGCTCTGGAGAAGGTGAAGAACTGAAAATGGGTGAGAATTTGATGGTTGTCTCCTTAAAAGGCGGGCAATCATTTTTTATTCTCGATAAAATTTAATGATAATAATCCTGAAAAAATAAATAATTGTAAAGATAATCTATCCTATAGAATAACTATAATATTTTGAAAATTTCATCCGAGGTGGGTTATGAAAACTATTGGTCTTATTGGCGGAATGAGTTGGGAATCTTCAGCTGAGTATTATCGAATTATCAATGAAGAAATAAAAAAGAAGTTAGGAGGGCTTCACTCGGCAAAATGCCTTTTATACAGTGTTGATTTTAAGGAAATTGAACATTATCAATCCATAGGAGCTTGGGATAAAGCAGGTGAAGCTTTAGGTCAAGTTGCAAGATCATTAGAAAAAGCAGGTGCAGATTTTATTGTAATATGTACAAATACTATGCATAAAGTTCTTGGATATATCCAAGAAATGATCACTATACCTATTTTGCATATTGCCGATGCAACTGCAGAACAAATTATTAGACAAGACATTCGCTCAGTAGGATTGCTTGGTACTAAATATACAATGGAACAAGATTTTTATAAATCACGTATTGCGTCTCATGCGATTAATGTCATTGTTCCTGATGATGATGAAAGGGAATTAATAAATAATATTATTTATCAAGAACTGTGTCTGGGTGAAATTAAACAGTCTTCCAAAAACATTTATAAGAAGATCATAAATAATTTGGTGGATAGAGGAGCAGAAGGAATCATTCTTGGATGCACTGAAATTGGACTTTTAGTAAAGGCAGAGGATTCAAAAGTGCCATTATTTGATACGACTTTAATCCATGCTCAAAAAGCAGTAAATAAATCCCTTTCAATTTTTTCTTAGAATGATTACTTCCTATATGTTAAAACCGTTCTTTAGGAGCGGTTTTTATTATGGTTCATTCAATCAATAAATGGAGGAACGTTATAGGAGTGATCTTATCATGACCCTTTCCTCAGAAATTGAATTTGATGATATTGAAGATGACAGCGAAGTCATAGGGACCTCTCAAACCTACAAAATAGATTTTGAAAATGGCCGTATCACAAATGAATTCATCACAGGCCTTGACGCGATTAAACAGTTTGTATATTTGTCCCTTCATACTGAGCGCTACGCATATTCTGTTTATAGTCATGATTGAAAAAATAAAATAGAAAAAGCCGGGATGTCAGATCCGGCTTTTCGCTCACTTTCCCTTCTTCTTCCGCTTCTCCTTCTCCGCCCGATAAAACTCATGAAACATCTTCATCAATGCGCGTTTTTCAATCCGCGACACATAACTCCTTGAAATGCCGAGCTCCTTTGCGATCTCGCGCTGCGTTTTTTCTTTTTTTAAATCAAGCCCGAAGCGGCCGACGATGACTTCTTTTTCGCGGTCGTCTAAAATATCGATATATTTTTTGACCTTTTCAAGTTCCATGTTGAGCTGAATGGTGTCGATCACATCTTCGCTTTCCGACTTGAGGACATCGATCAGGCTTATTTCATTCCCTTCTTTATCCTGGCCGATCGGATCATGAAGGGAGACGTCTTTTTTCGTTTTTTTCAATGCGCGCAGATGCATTAAAATCTCATTTTCAATACATCGTGCGGCATATGTGGCAAGCTTCGTTCCTTTTCCGGCTGAGTAGCTTTCAATTCCTTTAATTAGCCCGATTGTACCGATGGAGATCAGATCTTCTGCGTCCTCTCCCGTGTTTTCGAATTTTTTCACAATATGGGCGACTAAACGGAGATTATGTTCGATCAGCATGTTGCGGGCGTGTTCATCTCCTTCAGCCATAAGGTCTAAGTATTTTTTCTCCTCATTATTTGAGAGCGGTTGTGGAAAGGCATTATTTTTCACGTATGATACTAAAAACACAAGTTCTTTCACAATAAACCCGAGCGCTGCAAAAACACCTGTCACCGTCCTCACCTCCACAAAGTTATGTAGGCAATCGCCTATATGTAACTGTATGTGTTGGTAGGGCTGTTTGTGTCTGTACAGGGAAATTAATCAAAGGCAGGTTTTATTTCTTACAGCCTCTTGATTTTTGCTGATTGAGCCTGTATATTGTTAAAAAAAGTAAGGGTGAAAACAATATAACCGAAAAGCGCTGAAGAGACGAGTAGACAGATATCATTCATGGCAGAGAGCTCCGGGAGCTGTGAAGGAGTATGAATGGATGTGTTGAAACAAACCTCTTAGCTTCGCATCGGAATCATGAAACACGAGGATGATGCGGCGGATACTCCTGTTACCGAGTAAGCTTTGTACCCGGCTTAGGCCGGCACCAAACCGAATTGAGGTGGCATAGCGGGCTGTTTCCCGTCCTCAAGACTTTATTGTCTTGAGGGCGTTTTTTATTTTTAAGGGAGGGATAAGATGAAAAACCTGAAGTCTTGGCGGTACCCGATGCTTCTGTTAACCGGAATCGGGATAGCAAATATTGGTGAATGGATCTATTTTTTGTCTCTTAATCTTATTGTCTTAAAAGAAACGGGGTCTGCTTTTGCGGTTTCCATCCTTTATTTAATCAGGCCTGCGGCTGTTTTGATGACAAATGGGTGGGCGGGCAGCATCATCGACCGGTGTAACAAACGAAATATGATGATGTCGCTTGATTTCATCAGGGCTGCATTCATTGCCGTTCTGCCGCTGATGTTTACTGTACGGTCTTTATTTTCCATTTATTGTATCGTTTTTTTGATTCAAATGGCCAATGCGATGTTTCGTCCGTGTTCCATGGCGTATGTGACGATGCTTATTCCGGCTGAAAGGAGAAAACGATTCAATTCACTAAGGGCTTTGTCGGAATCAGGGGCTTTTCTCCTCGGGCCGGCTGCGGCCGGGCTGCTTTTTATCGCCGGCACGCCGATTTTTGCGATTTGGGTGAATGCGGCGGCTTTAGTGCTGTCCGGTTTCATTACGATGATGCTGCCGAACCTTGAAAATGAGCCCCACGTACATTCTCCCGCACAGAAGCTTTCTTTGGCAGTGTACAAAGAAGATTGGAAGCTCGTCTATCGCTTCAGCCGCACGGCGCGAAACGTCATGATCATTTATTTTTTATTCAGTCTGGTCATGACCGTTATGCCATCCGCGCTTGATTCGCTTGAAGCCGCTTTTGCAAAAGAGGTTCTTCAGCTGACTGATGCCGATTACGGTTTTCTCGTCAGTGTCTCAGGGGCAGGCATTATTGCGGGGGCGCTTGTCAATGTGTTCTTTAATAAAAAAATGCCGGCTTCTTTATTGATGGGAATGGGCTCTTTATTCACAGCGGCCGGATATATGATTTATGCGTTTTCTGACGTTTTTTGGACGGCTGCTTTCGGATTTTTCCTTCTCGCTTTTTTTCTGGCGTTTGCCAATACAGGCTTTCTGACGTTTTATCAAAAGAATGTTCCGGTGGACATCATGGGGAGAGTGGGGAGCTTTTATTCATTAGTCGAAGCCGTCTTCATTATAGTGGTAACGGCGGTTTTCGGAGCGGCGGCTGTCAGTTCTTCCGTCCGCGGCATCGTCATCGCAGGGGCTGCTGTTATGCTGGCGTTGGCAGCCGTTTTATGCTCGTTCTTATTTGCGGCCTCAAAAAGGAGGACTCCCGATGTATTTCAAGCGGATCAATGTAAACAAACATAAAGAGACGGCCGTTTCATTTCGTGAGGATTCGTTTTTCGTCAGCTTTGGCACGGCGGATCATTTTAATAAGGATGAATATCTCAGGTGGCTGTCATCCCAAATCAAATACTCACCCGACAATTTTAAGCTGCTTCTTCATAACGGGCAGCCGATCGGACAGCTTGAAGCTTCCATCAAATTTTACCGCAGCCAAAAAACCGGTTATATGCACCTTTACTATATGACTGAGCAGCAGAGGGGAAGGGGGTGCGGAACAAAACTGTATCAATACGCGAATCAGTTTTTCAGAGCGAACGGTGTTTCGGAATATCACCTGAGAGTTTCGCCGGGCAATGAAGCGGCTCTGTCATTTTACAGAAAGAAAAACATGGAAGTGATCGGTTCAGAATGTAACGGAAAAGTTCTCAGAATGAGAGGAGCCGTACCGCCGGAATAGGGGGCGGTACGCGCTTCATTTTTTCGTTGTTTTTAAAAGGCCGGGAAACTTCTTATAAATGACCGCCATTAAGACGAGCATATACATTCCGTAAATCCCGAAAGACAGCAGTTTGTTGCTTGTAAATGAAGCGCCTGCGACGGTCACGATCACAATGTTCGGAATTTTGCCGAGCACCGACGCAGAAAAAAAGATCGGCCATCGGATATTACTCAGCCCGCAGACGGTATTCATGGCAAGCGACGGTATAATCGGAATCAGCCGCCCGAAAAGCACCGCCGTAAACGCGTGCTGATGAAATGAATCTTCATATTGGGCCGCTGCCGGGTAAGCCAGCAGCTTTTTTCTGGCCCAGTCTCTGAATCCGTACCGGACGAGAAAAAACAATGCCATTGTTCCGAGCATCGCGCCTGACAATGTAATCCACACCCCGTTTACAATCCCGAAAACCGCTCCGTTTAAGGCCGCGATAATGGCGAATGGAACAATCGGAAAAAATACGTCAGCTGCGACCAGAAGGATACTCATAAGCACGGCGTACATGCCGCCCGCGCGAATCATGCTGAGCCAGACGTCTTTTTGCATAAAGCCGATCATCACGACAGCAATGATGACGGCAAGACTGAATCCCTTTTTTATCATCTGCACGTTCACCTCTTGTCAATTAGTATACAGCACAAATCTATCTCCTTCTATTAAAATAAGCTGTCCGATAAGCGTATTTGATTTATCAGCATTTGCCGTTTGATGAGAAACGGCTGGCACCCGGGTTTGGACAAAAACAAGCGGGAAGCGGGTGATGTGCATCATTTGATGCAGAGAATGATTTTTATAAAAGGGGACACGTTAACAGTAGTGTTTACTGGAGGTGTAAACGTTGAGATGCTTTCATCTGATCATCATGATATGCGTCCTCACGAGTCTCACTGCCGTGTCCGCCGATGCGAAATCTTTAAAAAGAAGTGACATGGAGAAGACGGGAAACGTGTACTGGGATATAAGGTCTGAAAAAAAGAAACTATCTTTAACCTTCGATGACGGCCCCCATCCTGTCTATACGGAGGCTGTGTTAGACGTGCTGAAACAGCACAATGTTAAAGCAACCTTTTTTTGTGTCGGGAGCCGTATAGACAAATACCCCATAACGGCAAAACGCATCGTTGAAGAAGGACATGAAATCGGCAACCATACGATGAACCATGTTTATTTTCACCGACTGAAACGCAAAGACATTTTACAAGAGCTTCACAGCTCCGCGCATCATATCACATCGCTGCAGCCGGAAGGGGACAAGTTATTCCGCCCGCCGGGAGGGTCGCTGAATCATACGGCTTTCAAAAGCATCTTAAAAGAGGGCTATCATATCATCATGTGGTCATGGAACCAAGATCCGAGGGACTGGAAAAGGCCCGGGAAAGGAAAAATCGTCAGGCACGTTGTTTCACATGCCAGAGATGGAGATATCGTTCTTCTGCATGACGGCGGAGGAAACCGGCGCCAGACGGTTGAGGCTTTGAAAGAAATCATTCCCAAGCTGAAAAAGCAGGGCTACACGTTTGTTAAGGTTTCGGATTTGATCGGACAGGATTCCGGTCCTTTTCATATTCAGTAAAGAGAGCGCCGCGTTGAAAGCCGCCAAAGAGATGTGTACCATAGGAGGTAAGGTTTGGGGGGAGAGAAAATGAAGTTTGCTGTTCTTTTTATTACGATAATCTGTCTGTTATCAGGATGCGCCGCGGGCAAAGAAAAAAGTGTTGTCGCGTTCGGCGACAGCAATACGCGCGGTTCCAACTGGGATTATCGTGATTATCCGAAGGCGCAGCAGTGGGTAAACATTTTAAAAACAGCGGAACGCGGCCGTCTTACGGTTATAAATGCGGGAATAGGCGGTCAGACGACTGAGGATGCGCGCCTGCGCTTTCAAAGCGACGTGCTGGACCGTAAGCCCCAATATTTATTTATCATGTTCGGAACAAATGATGCGGGCATTTTGACGGGCGATCAGCCGCGGGTATCAAAGAAACGGTTTAAAGAAAACCTGACTTATTTCATAAACGAAAGCAGAAATCACGGCATAAAGCCGATTTTAATGACGTGCATCCCGGTTATAGAAGGAAACGGAACGCATCATCTCTATTACTATTCGAGATATAAAGCCTCAGCCTTTAAAGAAAAAGGCGGCGCGAGAAAATGGCATAATTCCTATAACGGCGTTACGAGGCAGGTTGCAGCTGAGTTGAAAGTGCCGCTGGTGGATAACTGGAAACACTTTATACGCGCGGACGGCGGCAAAGATACAGACCGGGCGCTGATCCAATCCGGACTGATAGATCCCTCCGGAAATCATATGACGCCAAAAGGCGCCAGAATCTTAATTGAAGGCATAAAAAATGGGCGGGTTTTGGAACGCTGACGCCGTCAGCTGCCTAAACCGTTTTGCTTCTGCTTCATAGGCTGTAGAAAAAATATCTTTTTGGAGGCGATTGCTATGAACCGCGGTTTCCCTCCGCAATATCCTGTATGCCCGCCTCCTCGGGTGAATGCGGGGTACTGGTACGCATTTTTTGTTGTGCTGCTCGTCGTCATTCTCGTCCTGGGCGGTCTGTATTGGTTCAATATATAGCAGCCGTCCTCTTAAACACCTCTATTTTAGGGGTGTTTTTTGTTGAAAGTGGTAGTAATGCGCATAACCGAAGTGATATAATATCAGTCATCTGAGTAAAAAAAGGAAATTCGCCCGGGAATTTTTTTCTGTTTAAGAAGAAACGGAAATAATGTGTCCGAGCGATCTTCTTTTGATTTCGTTTTCAATTAACTCGATAAATTCACGGCTCAAATTCATTTCATTGGCTTTGAAATAAGATTCTATTAGTAATTCATCAGAAAGCTTTCTCATGCCGGGGACCCAATTAATGGGAGTGGCACCTCCTTACAATTGTAATCAATCATCAGACGCAAGCATATGATGGAAGGTTGCGTTTCAATCATGGTGAGGTTATCTTTAATCTACCATGAAATACAAATAAGAACAATCGTTCTGTTATCCACACTCGTAAGTGGATAACTTGTTAGTATCTTGTTTATAATCTGGATAAATCCGGATGTAATAAGAGTGGATAATGTGTGTAATTTTATCCACAACTGGTGAAGAAACCCAATTTTTGTCGAAATTTTTTTACTGAGTCCGACTTTGTTTTTAAATCTGACAGGTTTCGACATATAGATGATAGAAAGAAAAGGAAGGGTGCGGGTTTTGTTAAAAAAGTTTTTTTTACCTGACGAATTTGTGAAAAATATATTTCATATCACACCGGAAAAGCTCAAAGAACGCAATGTGAAAGGGATTATTACAGACCTTGACAACACGCTTGTGGAGTGGGACAGACCGAGTGCGACACCTCGATTAATCGAGTGGTTTGAAGAAATGAAGGAGCACGGCATTAAAGTCACGATCGTCTCCAATAATAATGAACGAAGAGTGAAATTATTCTCGGAGCCGCTTGGCATACCGTTTATTTATAAGGCAAGAAAACCGATGGGGCGCGCCTTTAAAAGAGCCGTCAGCAGCATGGATCTGAAAAAAGAAGACTGTGTGGTCATCGGCGATCAGCTGCTTACTGATGTTCTCGGCGGAAACAGAAACGGGTATCATACGATCCTCGTCGTGCCTGTCGCTTCCTCTGACGGAGTCATGACGCGCTTTAACCGCCGGATTGAACGGAGAATATTGAGTTCTTTGAAACGTAAAGGCCATATTCAGTGGGAGGATTAGAAATGGAAAAGGTTGTTTGCATCGGCTGCGGAGTAACGATCCAGACCGAGGATAAACAAGGTCTCGGATACGCGCCAAAGGCATCGCTCACGAAAGAGAATGTCATCTGCCAGCGCTGCTTCAGACTGAAAAATTACAATGAAATTCAAGATGTTTCATTAACGGATGATGACTTTTTAAATATCTTGCACACAATCGGCGATACTGACTCTCTAATTGTCAAAGTCGTTGATATTTTTGATTTTAACGGAAGCTGGATAAACGGGCTGAACCGCTTTGTCGGCGGTAATCCGATCATTCTTGTCGGTAATAAGGCCGATATCCTGCCGAAATCCGTAAAACGGGAACGGCTCGTTCAATGGATGAAACGCGAAGCGAAAGAATACGGCTTAAAACCCCTTGATGTCTTTTTAATCAGCGCTTCCCGCGGACAAGGGATGAAAGAAGTCATTGACGCCATTGAACATTACCGCGAAGGGCGCGATGTGTATGTGGTGGGCTGTACCAATGTCGGCAAATCCACATTTATCAACCGGATTATTAAAGAGGTCTCAGGGGAAGAGAATATTATTACCACCTCTCAATTTCCGGGCACGACACTTGACGCGATTGAAATCCCGCTCGATGACGGATCTGCGCTTTATGATACGCCGGGAATCATTAACCATCACCAGATGGCGCATTACGTGGACAAGCGTGACTTAAAGGTGCTGACACCGAAAAAAGAACTGAAGCCGCGCACTTTTCAGCTGAATGAAAAACAAACGCTTTATTTCGGCGGGCTTGCCCGGTTTGACTATGTATCAGGCGATAAAACGGCGTTTGTCTGCTATATGCCGAATGAATTGATGATTCACAGAACAAAGCTTGAAAATGCTGATGCCTTATACGAAAAGCATGCGGGAGAACTGCTTACCCCGCCCGGAAAAGATCATTTGGATGAATTTCCGGAGCTTACACCCCATACGTTTTCGATTAAAGAAGGAAAGACGGATATCGTTTTTTCCGGTCTCGGCTGGGTCACGGTGCAGCAAGCAGATAAAAAAATAACGGCATACGCTCCGAAAGGCGTACACGTATTTGTCCGCCGTTCATTAATATAGAGAGAAGGGGAGAGGGAGCATGAAACAATTGTACGGAGTAATCGGAAATCCGATCGGACATTCAATGTCACCCGATATTCATAACGCGGCTTTGCAAGATAAGAACATCAACGGGCAGTATTTTGCGTTTCAGGTGGAACCTCATCATCTCAAGGACGCCGTTAACGGAATCAAGGCGCTTGGCATCTGCGGAGTGAACGTCACAGTCCCGCATAAAGTCGCGATCATGGAGCATCTGGATGAAATACATGAAAGCGCGAAAGTACTCGGGGCCGTAAATACCGTCAAAAGAGAGGGAGACAGGCTCATCGGGTATAATACTGACGGAGATGGGTTTTATAAATCCTTAGTCAAAGTATTGGACAAACCGATATCAGAGCTCTCCATCCTCATGATTGGGGCGGGAGGAGCGGCAAGAGCGATTTTTACGACGATCGTCCGCGGAGAGCCGAAACAATTTGACGTTTGCAACCGCACGCCGGAAAAAGCAGAAAATCTGATTGCGGCTGCTCCCTCTTTTCAGCAGAAACGCGCCCTTACTTTAAAAGAAGCTGAAAATCAGCTTGAACAATATGACGTCATTATTCATACAACATCTGTCGGCATGTATCCGAAAACGGATGCCGTGCCGCTCTCATTGGAACGGGCCAAAACGGGCGCCATCGTTTGTGATATCGTATACAACCCGATTCAAACGGCGTTCTTAAAAGAAGCTGAAAAAAGAGGTTTAACTACCCTTGACGGTGTCGGCATGTTTGTGGAACAGGCCGCACTGTCTTTCAAGCTGTGGACGGGACAAGAGCCTGACAGCGGCTTAATGAGAGCAATTGTTGAAGGAAAACTAGGAGGAACACAATGTTAACAGGAAAACAAAAACGGTTTTTGCGTTCAAAAGCGCATCATTTAACGCCTATTTTTCAAGTGGGAAAAGGCGGAGTCAACGAAAACATGGTGAAACAGATTGCCGAGGCTTTAGAAGCAAGAGAGCTGATTAAAGTCAGCGTGCTTCAAAACTGCGAAGACGATAAAAATGATGTCGCAGAAGCCCTTGTGAAAGGCACCCGCTCACAATTGGTGCAGACGATCGGAAATACGATCGTACTGTATAAGGAATCAAAGGAAAATAAACAAATCGAGCTTCCGTAAGGTGGTTGACATGAAGAAAATCGGAATATTCGGGGGCACATTTGACCCTCCGCACAACGGACATCTTCTGATGGCTAATGAAGTCCTTCATCAGGCGGAGCTCGATGAGATTTGGTTTATGCCCAATAAAATCCCTCCGCATAAGCAGAATGAAGACTTTACAGACAGCCGGCACCGGGTGGAGATGCTGAAGCTTGCCATCAGCTCTAATTCCGGCTTTAAGCTTGAACTTGCGGAAATGGACCGGAAAGGCCCTTCTTATACCTATGATACCGTCCGTTTACTGAAGGAGCGGCACCCGAACGACAAGCTTTTCTTTATTATCGGGGCGGATATGATTGAATATCTGCCGAAATGGTACAAACTGGACGAACTGCTCACGCTCATTCAATTTATCGGAGTGCGGCGCCCGGGGTATCATATTGAGACCCCGTACCCGCTGCTTTTTGCCGACGTTCCGGAATTTGACGTTTCGTCAACGATGCTGAGAGAACGTCTCAAAGCAAAAAAGCCGACGCAATACTTAATGCCGGATAAAGTGAGGCAGTATATAGAGGAGAATGATTTATATGAATCGTGAGGAAGCACTTGCCTGCGTCAAAGAGCAGCTGACCGAGCATCGCTACATCCACACAATCGGCGTAACAGATACGGCGGTTATTCTCGCAGGCCGGTTCGGAGCAGACCCGAAAAAAGCGGAAATGGCGGCTATTTTTCATGATTATGCGAAATTCCGGCCGAAAGAAGAAATGAAGCAGATCATCGTGCGGGAAAAAATGCCGGCTGAGCTCTTGGATTACAATGCCGAGCTGTGGCATGCCCCTGTGGGAGCGTATTTGGCTGAGAAAGAAGCGGGGATCACTGATCCTGAGATCTTGGATGCAATCCGCTATCACACGTCAGGGCGTCCCGGAATGACCCTTTTAGACAAAGTCATTTACGTTGCGGATTACATTGAACCCGGACGCCATTTCCCCGGAGTGGAAGAGGTGCGCCGTCTGGCGGAAACAGATCTGAACGAAGCGCTCATACAAGCAATGAAAAATACAATGATATTTCTGATGAAAAAAAACCAGCCGGTCTTTCCGGAGACGTTTGCAACCTATAATTGGCTGGTGTCTCAAAATTGACAGGAGGAATTTAAAGAATGAATCAAGCTTCCGTATTAAAAATCGCGGCAAAAGCATGCGACGATAAACGTGCAGAAGATATTTTAGCGCTGGACATGGAAGGAATCTCACTTATAGCGGATTACTTTTTAATCTGCCACGGGAATTCTGATAAGCAGGTTCAGGCAATTGCGCGTGAAATTAAAGATCAGGCAGAAGAAAACGGCATTGATGTCAAAAAGATGGAAGGGTTTGATGAGGCCCGCTGGATTTTAGTTGATCTCGGCGACGTCATTGTCCACGTTTTCCATAAAGATGAAAGAAGCTACTACAATCTTGAAAAGCTATGGGGCGACGCACCGCTCGCAGAGCTTGAACTCGGCTTGAACTCATGATTTACCAAGGCTTCGCCGGCGTATATGACGAGTTAATGTCACATGCGCCGTATGATGAATGGGCGGGCTGGATCGAAGCGTCTCTTCCGGAAAAGGGAAGGGTGCTTGATCTTGCCTGCGGAACCGGAGAAATATCCATCAGGCTTGCTGAAAAAGGCTGCGAAGTCACGGGGATTGATTTGAGTGAAGATATGCTGAGCTGTGCCCAGCAGAAAAAAACGGGAAAGCCGATTCTTTTTCTCCAACAGGATATGAGAGAGCTTTCCGGTTTTGAAGAACAGTTTGATGCCGTTGTCATCTGCTGTGATTCCCTAAATTACTTAAAAACGAAAAATGATGTCTTAAGCACCTTCAAAAGTGTTTTTCAAGTTTTGAAGGAGGGCGGCCTGCTTCTGTTTGACGTCCATTCCCCATTTAAAATGACGGAGCTTTTTCCGGACAGCACCCATGCGGATCAGGATGAGCAGATCAGCTATATCTGGCAAAGCTTTGCCGGCGATGAAGAGCTTTCTGTCATCCATGATATGTCCTTTTTTGTATGGAACGGACAATCTTATGACCGTTATGACGAGACGCATGAGCAAAAAACATTTTACATTGAAGAATATGAACAAATGCTTGCAGAGACCGGATTTGAACTGAAGAAAGTGACGGCCGATTTTACAGACCGGCCTCCTTCAACAGAGTCTGAACGTCTTTTCTTTACGGCAGGCAAACCAAAAACCATCGTTTAAACGGAACGATGGTTTTTAAAATGCATTTTTTGCGATTGGCGCGATAAAGCACTTTATGGCATACTCAGTTACACGTGAAATTGCTTCTTCACTAACGATATATCTTCATCGTATTTGTTATGTGTACGCTGAAAGACACGGTTGAACATATCCTGAACACCGCTTTCGAGAGCCTTCAGTCCTTCTCCGGTGACGCCGCCTTTTACGCATACTTTTTCCTGCAAGGCGGGAAGTGTGTAATGCCCTGTTTCCAGAAGCTTTCCGAGACCGACAAGCATTTCCGTCGACATTATCACGGCTTCTTCTTTGGTGATGTCCGTTTCTTCCACTGCCGCGTCAATAAAGCGCTGAACGAGATAACTCATAAAAGCGGGCCCGCAGCTGACAATGTCTGACGCCGCTCTTGTAATGCCGCTGCTGATTTCCACAGGTTTTGAAATATGAGTGAACAGCGTTTGAATATCCGCTTTTGCAGCCTCGCTACAGCTTTTGCCGAACGTAACAAGCGAGACGCCGGCCAAGGCGCGGTTCGTAATGCTCGGAATGACGCGGGCCGTCTGACACGGAACCGTATGTTCAATCTGATCCGTCTGAACGGGGCTGGTAATGGAGATTAAAATGTGATCTTTCCGTAAATGCGGTGTGAGTTTTTTCAGCAAAGGATATATATCCAGCGGTTTTACACAAATGAATATTATTTCATTATCCTGTACGAGCTTTTCCTGATCCTCGGTGACATGGATGCCGCTGAAACGTTCTTTTAGTTTTAATGCTTTTTCGATTGTTCTGTTTGTGATGGTGATATGTGAGGGATCGGCAGCGTTTGATTCGATAAACGATTCAATCAGGATCGTTCCCATGTTTCCGGTGCCGATAAAGCCTATTTTCAATGAATTCCCCTCCTTTTTCCCTTAATCCTCTAAACCTTATGCGGGGAGGCAATGCAATATGACGAAAGCGATGATGACGGAGCGGCTGCGGCGGAACCTGAAAATTCTGGGCGCTTGTCTTGCGGCAGGGGCGGTTTTTATCTGTATTTGGCTGTTTCGTTCTGAAAAGGAAGAGCCGGTCAAACAGCAGTCCGTGCTCGGCCAAACAGCCTCAGCATCCGTCGCGGACAAAAAAGACACCGCAGACGATAAGATTATGATTGATGTGAAAGGTGCGGTCCGAAATCCCGGCGTGTATGAAATGAAAGCGGGAGACAGGGTGACGCAAGCCATTGAAAAAGCCGGCGGCCTGAAGAAAAAGGCGGATGAATTGAATGTTAATTTAGCAGAGCAGCTGCAGGACGGGACGATTGTTTATATTCCGAGTGAAGGCGAAGAGGAGAATCGCCCGAAAACAGCAGCGGGTGAAAAGGAGAATGCAGCTGTCAATATCAATACGGCATCTCTGGACGAACTTCAGGCGATTTCCGGGGTGGGGCAGAAAAAAGCGGAAGCGATTATCGCCTACCGAGAAGAAAACGGACGGTTTCAGACTGCTGAAGATTTGATGAATGTATCAGGCTTTGGAGAAAAGTCATTTGAGCGGATAAAAACTTCCATTACGGTAAAGTGAATTGACGGTTCTGCTTAAATCTATGTAAACTTAGAAAAGCAACAAGACTTTTTGGAGGGAACACTTGTGGAACGAATCTCATGGAATCAATATTTTATGGCGCAAAGCCATTTGCTGGCGCTGAGAAGCACATGTCCGAGACTGTCAGTCGGGGCAACCGTAGTCAGAGATAAGCGGATGATTGCCGGCGGATACAACGGCTCAATCGCCGGCGGCGTCCATTGCGCTGATGAAGGATGCCTTTTAATAGATAATCATTGCCAGAGGACCATACATGCAGAGATGAATGCGATTCTGCAATGTTCTAAGTTCGGTGTTCCGACGGAGGGCGCCGAAATTTATGTGACGCATTATCCTTGTATTCAATGCTGCAAATCAATTATCCAGGCAGGCATCAAAACGGTCTATTATGCCGAAGATTACAAAACACAGCCTTATGCAAAAGAGCTGTTCAGCCAAGCCGGAGTCAAGGTGGAGCAGGTCGAACTTGATGAAATGATCATCGATCTGAAAAACCGCGAAAAATTGTCTTTTGTCGCAGGTCTGATTCAGCAATTATCTGATGCGGGAGTTAAGGCAGATGAACTGAAAAAAATTCATGAACAGGCCAATGAGCTGTTTACCAGTTACGTATAAATGAAATATAAATACCTTCTTCTGCCTCTGGCGGCGGTTTCTGCAACTGCGGGAATTGCCGCCGCTCATGTCTTCTGGGTTCTGCTCCTTTTTCTTCTGTATCTTCTCTTTATTATTGTAAAAACAAAGCAGTATGCTCCGGTTATCGTCTGCCTCGTTTCTTTTTGTGTTTATTTCTTTCTTTATACGGTTTGTGACGCTGCGAATGTAACGCGCTATCAGGCCGGCAGTTATACTGAACAGGCCGTCATTACTAATATTCCGAAGGTTGACGGAGCGAAAATGTCAGCCGTTATCCGTACACATGACAAGGAAAAGTGGGCGGCTTCGTACAAAATCCGGTCTCTTGAGGAAAAGAGACTCATTGAACAGCTTGAACCGGGGATGCGCTGCACGTTTACAGGCTCTCTGGAACAGCCTGCACATGCGACGGTTCCCGGAGGTTTTGATTATAAGGAATATCTTTACTCTCAGCAGATTCACTGGTTATTTTCCGTGACTTCCATTGAGCAGTGTGAAAAATCCAAACAGCCGCTGTTTAAACTGCTGAACATCAGAAAAAATTTGATTTCGATCATTCGGAATCACGTGCCTGAATCTTCCGCCGGAATTGTTGAAGCGCTGACCTTAGGTGAAAGATTTTCTATAGAGGACGATATACTGAGTGCATATCAAAATTTGGGAGTCGTTCATTTAATGGCGATTTCCGGAATGCATGTCGGTCTTATTACGGCGGGATTATTTTATGCTCTGATCAGAATCGGGCTGACAAGAGAAAAGGCGGGAATTTTGCTGCTGCTGTTTTTGCCGGTGTATACGCTGCTGAGCGGTGCCGCCCCATCCGTATTGCGCGCATCCCTCATGCTGGGATTTTATATCGCCGGAACTCTTGTTAAACGCGGCATTCATTCCTCTGCTGCATTGTCCCTGTCTTATCTGCTGCTCCTGCTGTTTAATCCTTACTTCCTTTGGCAGGCGGGCTTCCAGCTTTCCTTTGCGGTAAGCGCCTCTTTAATTCTGTCATCCTCCATTTTAAAGAAAGCAGGGGAAAGCAGACTTGCCGGCCTTGCGATGGCTTCATTCATTGCGGAGCTCAGCTCACTTCCGTTTCTTCTCTATCATTTTCAGCAGATTTCACTTGTCAGTTTTCCGATGAATATGGTGATGGTGCCTTTTTATACGTTATTTGTCATTCCGGTTTCTGTCATCGGTTTCCTTCTTCTTTTACTCTCAAGGCAGATGGGAGAATGTTTGTTTGGTATGTTTGACCTTGTGATGAAGCCTGTGCATGATTTCATTACATATGCGGCATCCGTTGATTTATTTACTATGATTGTGTCAAAGCCTGACTTTGTTTCCCTTCTTCTGCTTGCGGTTTCCGTTTTTACGCTTTTTGCGGCTTTGGAAAAGGGAGGTTTTTTAAAACTCAGGAAATCGGCTCTTTTTTTCTGCGCGGTTTTGGCTTATTTAATATGCCGTCCGTATTTCAGTCCATGGGGAGAAGCGGATATGCTTGATATCGGGCAGGGAGACTCACTGTTTATAAGCGCGCCGCACCGCAAAGGGACCGTAATGGTTGATACAGGGGGAGTGATTGCTTATCCCGGAGAATCATGGAAAGAAAAACGCCACCCATATTCTATCGGCGAGAAGGTTTTGATTCCATTTTTAAACGGAAAAGGGGTGAAAAAGCTGGATGCGCTGATTTTAACCCATGCGGATCAAGATCACATCGGGGAAGCCGGAGTGTTAATCAAAAATCATAGAGTCAAACGGTTAATTGTCCCCGTAGGATTCGTAAAAGAACCGAAAGATCAGAACATATTAAATATGGCGAAAGAAAACAACATTCCCGTTGCCGAAGCAAAGCGGGGCGACACCATTACAGCCGGGGATCTTCAGTTTCAGGTGCTGTCTCCGGAGTCGTCTGACGGAAGGAGTAAAAATGATTCGTCACTGGTGCTTTGGACGGTTTTTGGCGGAGTGAGCTGGCTTTTGACGGGAGATTTAGAATCGGACGGCGAAACGGAAGTGCTGAAAACGTATCCGAATCTGAAGGCTGATATATTGAAGGCGGGTCATCACGGCAGCAAAAGCTCAACGAGTGAAGCCTTTTTGAAGCAGCTTCAGCCGGAAGCAGCGCTGATTTCAGCAGGAAAAGAGAATCGATACCATCATCCGCATGAAGAAGTGCTGGATCGTTTGAAGGCGTACTCTGTCAATGTGCTTCGCACCGATATCAGCGGAACGATTCAATACAGATTTAAAAAAGGCGCCGGAACGTTTTCCGTCTTCCCTCCATATGATATAGAAGAAACCAGGGCGCAAGAAGTAAAAAAGACTGCCGATTGACAGCAGCCCGGAATGCGGCTAAGAGCCGATAAGATGGATGGCTGTTGCCATCACGAACAAAAAGGCGAAAAATCCGAAGGACACGACAAAACCGACAGCTGAGTCAACAGCATCATTTCGTTTGCTTTGAACGTTTTTTTCAAAATCATTCAATTTCATCCCTCCTGACTTCCCTAAGTATACTGGAATTGTTTTGAAAAATCTAGAAGTGATGGTAACGTTTTCTGTTCTTGTGATTATCGCCTTTTTACAAGCAGACCCGGGAGCTTGTGAATCAGGCGTTTATTATAAATGAGGAAGCTGTCCTTAAAGCTTCCTCTTTACTATTTGCCAAACTCAATTTAGGATAGAAGGGGATCAAGAAAGAGAGGAAGTCATACGATCATGGTATTTGATGTTTGGAAAGCCCTGAAAAAAGGGGATGTCCGCTCCGTTTATTGTTTATACGGAAAAGAAACGTATCTGCTCCAAGAAACTGTCAGCCGGATCAGACAAGCTGTCGTTGATGAGGAGACAAAGGATTTTAACCTGTCTGTTTTTGATCTTGAAGAAGATCCGCTGGACCAGGCCGTAACCGATGCGGAAACGTTTCCGTTTATGGGAGAGAAGCGGCTGGTCATCGTAAAAAATCCGTCTTTTTTAACAGGGGAAAAAAAGAAAGAAAAAATAGAGCATAATACAGCCGCTCTGGAGACTTATCTGAAGGAGCCTGCGCCTTACACGGTATTTGTGATTGTGGCTCCGTATGAGAAACTGGACGAACGGAAAAAGCTGACGAAGGCGCTGAAGCAAAAAGCCCTTATGATTGAAGCTAAGGAGCTGAATGCAAAGGAGACGACTGATTTTACGATTAATCTGGCGAAATCCGAAAATAAAATGATCGATACAGAAGCTGCCGAGCATTTGGTTCTGCTTGCAAACGGCCATCTGTCTTCCATATATCAGGAAATACAAAAACTCTCCGCCTACACCGGTGACAGATATGAGATCACACGCGAAGATGTCCGGGAGCTCGTCGCAAGAAGTTTGGAGCAGAATATTTTTGAGCTGATCAACAAAATCGTGAACCGAAAACGGACGGAAAGTCTTCAAATATTTTATGATCTTTTAAAACAAAACGAAGAACCGATCAAAATTATGGCGCTGATCGCCAACCAATTCCGTCTGATTATGCAGACAAAGTATTTTGCGGGACAAGGATACGGCCAAAAGCAAATCGCTTCCAACTTAAAGGTGCACCCCTTCCGGGTAAAACTGGCGATGGATCAGGCGAGGCTTTTTTCCGAAGAAGAGCTGCGGCGTATTATAGAAAGACTCGCAGTGATGGATTATGAAATGAAAACGGGGAAAAAGGACAAGCAGCTCTTGCTGGAGCTCTTTCTCCTTGAGCTTCTCCGGACTGAATGAAAAAAACGATCCCCGTTAAAGGGATCGTTTTTGTATTATGCAGAAAGTCCGTTCACTTGTTTCGCAAGTCTAGATTTGTATCGAGCTGCGGCATTTTTGTGTACAAGACCTGTTTTCACTGCTTTATCAATGCGTTTCGCTGCTTCAGAAAGAGCAGTTTTCGCTTTATCCGCTTCGTTGTTAGCAACAGAAGCTTCAACTTGTTTGATTGCAGTACGCATAGCAGATTTGATTGTCGCGTTATGAGCGCGGCGTTCGTTGTTTGTTTTTGTACGTTTAATCGCTGATTTAATGTTTGGCATGTGTTTCACCTCCTAAGATACAACCTGTAGCACAGTGTCTTAAGGTTAAATCTTCTTCACAATAGAACAAATTGTATTCTATCAAACAGAACTTTAGATTGCAATATAAATGTAAAGTATTTTTCGTTGATGGGTAAATTCGCATGATTCGTTTTGTAAATGGTCACACTATGTACCACGATGATTGAAGGAGGTCTTCCCTGTGAAAAACAACGAACTGGATGTCAATCAATTTCTGATACGGACGGATTTAGCGGTAGAAACGAAACAGGCGGTAAAAGACGGACAAGCCGGTCAGAAAAAAGAAATAAACGGGTTTATTGAAAAAGAACGCGACAAGGGCGGCATTAAAGTCAGAACCGTCGATATTACCAAAGAAGGCGCCGAGCTATCGGGGAAAAAGCAGGGACGCTATGTCACGATCGAGGCTCAAGGGGTTCGGGAACACGACTCTGACATGCAGGAAAAAGTAACGGAAGTGTTTGCCGAGGAATTTTCCGCCTATCTGTCGGCATTAAAGATTCCAAAGGATGCAAGCTGTTTGATCGTCGGTCTGGGCAACTGGAATGTGACGCCGGATGCGCTCGGCCCTCTCGTGACCGAAAACCTTCTTGTGACAAGGCATCTGTTCAGGCTTCAGCCGGAAAACGTGCAGGAAGGGTACAGGCCGGTCAGCGCGCTTGCTCCCGGTGTGATGGGATTAACGGGAATTGAAACGAGCGATATTATTCAAGGTGTGATCAAAGAATCAAAGCCGGATTTTGTGATCGCGGTAGACGCTCTTGCGGCCAGAGCCGTTGAAAGGGTGAACACGACCATCCAATTTTCTGATACGGGCATTCACCCGGGATCAGGCGTCGGCAATAAGAGAAAAGAATTAAGCAAGGAAACGCTCGGCATTCCCGTCATCGCAATCGGGGTACCGACTGTCGTTGATGCGGTTACGATCGCAAGCGATACGGTGGATTATATATTAAAACATTTCGGAAGAGAGATGAAAGATGACAGCCCGTCAAGATCTCTGGTGCCCGCCGGAATGAACTTCGGCAAAAAGAAGGTGCTGACAGACGAAGACCTTCCGGGAGAAAAAGAACGCCAATCCTTTCTCGGTATTGTCGGCACGCTGGACGAAAACGAAAAACGCCAGCTGATTCACGAAGTGCTTTCTCCGCTCGGCCATAATCTGATGGTCACGCCGAAGGAGATTGACACCTTTATTGATGATATGGCGAACGTACTTGCAAACGGGTTAAACACCGCCCTTCATGAAAAAGTGTCACAAGATAACAAAGGTTCTTATAATCATTAAAATGGTTCTACCTCCTCTAGCTTGTTCATAGAGTAATTACTAGACAAGCGCTGGAGGGATTCAAATCATGAGAAAAAAACGCAGAAACCGTCAAATTGTCGTTGCAGTAAACGGTGGAAATGCGCTCAAGGGCATGTTTTTGTTTATGACAAGCCTTATCGTTATTTTTGTATTATCGGGTGTGCTCACATCGCTTCGCCCTGAACTGAGGCTTTCTTCGGATTCTCTTCACGGAATTGCCGGAGAACTTCCGGGTGACGCGTTTGCACACCTCCTCGGCATGGAAAATCATTATTTCGCCTCAGAGCTTCCTGAAAAAGACTCTTTTCAGCTGTCCCGGCTGTCCTTAAAACTGGCGACAAGCATTAATATGGAAGACCCGCGGAGTTTCTTGGGACGTGAGCTGCCGGGATTTGCCCAATATGATACGGAGATCCTTCTGGCGGGGCAGGGGACGGATTATACGAATATGCCGGCTGAATCTCCGCCGCCGTCAAAGGTGATGGAAAAAGAAAAAGAAGTGAACCTGGCAGAAATCGAAAACAAAACGAAAAAAGAAGAAACGGCGCCGCCGAAACATTCAACAGGCAGCAAAAAAGTCGTTTTTATTTACCACACTCATAATACCGAATCCTATCTTCCTCTGTTAAAGGGGGAAACAAATCCGGATAACGCCCGCCATTCGAAGGCCAATGTCACGCTTGTCGGAGATATGTTCGGAAAAGCGCTTGAAGCGCAAGGTGTAGGAGCGACCGTAGATAAAACCGACATTCAGGCCCGCCTGAACAAAGACGGTTTAAATTATGCGCGAAGCTACGACGAATCAAGGCCGGTCGTAAAAAGCGCGCTCGCCAAAAATAAAAACCTGCAATATACCATAGACATTCACCGGGATTCCCGCCGCAAGAAAAATACGACAGCCGACATCAAAGGAAAAAGCTATGCCAGAGTCGCCATCGTCGTCGGCAAAAAAAGCGCTAATTTTGAAGAAAACTATAAACTCGCAAGTGAACTTCATAAGCTCATGGAGAAGAAATACCCCGGCTTAAGCGTCGGTGTTTTATCAAAAGGCTCTCCGGGAGATAATGGAGTATACAACCAAGATTTAAACGACCGGTCGCTTCTGCTGGAATTCGGGGGCGTGGATAACAATCTTGAAGAACTGAGGCGCGCATCAGATGCCGTGGCCGATGTGTTCAGCGAACTGTACTGGGATGCAGAAAAGGTCAGCTCGCAATCAGGAGAGAAGAAAAAACAATAGAAATCAGGTGATTCGAATGATCCGTTTTACCGGCAAATGCCTGCTGATCGCCATTGTCATGTTTTTCGGCGTATTGTTCGGTATGCAGCAGGCAAACAGCGGAATGCTTGATATGAAAGGATACAAAGACCCTTCCTTAAAAGGAGCATTCACGCTCGGCGGCGGAGAAGGACAGGAAAAAGAAGCTTCCATTTTGGGGCAAACCGTTACGGCGAAAGATCTGGAAGAAAAACAAAAACAGCTGGAACAGGCGGAAACCTTCAACCTGTTTTCAAAAGCCGGAGAAACCCTTTCAAATACCGTGACGGACTCGGCGCAGGCGATGTATGAGTGGGTTTCGAAACTGAACCGTTAGCATTGATGAAGAGAAAAGCGGATGATTCCTTAAAGGAAGCTTTTCTCTTTCTTGTTTTAATTGAATGTTTACAATCCTATTGATATAATCTAAGCTAGTGTATTTTGCGTTTAATAGTAGGAGTGATAGATTGTGACAGATAAAGAAAAGCGTTTAGAGAGGCAGTCAAGAATCCGGAATTTCTCCATCATCGCCCACATAGACCACGGCAAATCGACCTTGGCGGATCGGATTTTAGAAAAAACATCGGCGATCACCCAGCGGGAAATGAAAGAACAATTGCTTGATTCAATGGACCTTGAACGCGAACGGGGAATTACCATCAAATTAAATTCCGTTCAGCTGAAATACAAAGCAAAAGACGGAGAAGAATATATATTTCATCTCATCGACACGCCCGGACACGTCGACTTTACATATGAAGTATCGCGAAGCCTGGCTGCCTGTGAAGGCGCGATTCTCGTTGTTGATGCGGCTCAGGGAATAGAAGCGCAGACATTGGCGAACGTCTATCTGGCGCTTGATAATGATCTTGAGATTCTTCCTGTCATTAATAAAATCGATCTCCCGAGCGCAGAGCCAGAACGTGTGCGTCAAGAGGTTGAGGACGTTATCGGCCTTGACGCTTCAGACGCCGTCCTCGCTTCAGCGAAAGCGGGCATCGGCATCGAAGACATTTTAGAACAGATCGTAGAAAAAGTGCCGGCTCCCGCGGGAGATCCGGAAGCTCCGCTGAAAGCGCTCATCTTTGACTCGCTTTATGACGCGTACCGCGGAGTCGTCGCGTATATCAGAGTCGTAGAAGGAACGGTCAAACCGGGCCAGAAAATTAAAATGATGGCAACCGGAAAAGAGTTTGAAGTGACAGAAGTCGGTGTGTTCACGCCGAAAGCAACTCCGACAGATGAACTGACTGTCGGCGATGTAGGCTTTTTAACTGCTGCGATCAAAAATGTCGGTGACACACGCGTCGGTGACACGATAACAAGCGCGGCCAATCAGGCTGCCGAAGCATTGCCTGGGTATCGCAAGCTGAACCCGATGGTGTATTGCGGTTTGTATCCGATCGATACGGCCAAATACAATGATTTAAGGGAAGCTCTTGAGAAGCTTGAACTGAATGACTCATCGCTTCAATATGAAGCAGAGACATCCCAAGCGCTCGGATTCGGTTTCCGCTGCGGATTTTTAGGTATGCTTCACATGGAAATCATTCAGGAGCGGATTGAGCGTGAGTTTAAAATCGACCTGATCACAACGGCACCGAGTGTTATCTATGATGTGTATATGACAGACGGCGAAAAGGTTGTTGTTGACAATCCGTCCAACATGCCTGACCCACAAAAGATCGAAAGAATCGAGGAGCCGTATGTAAAAGCGACAATGATGGTGCCGAACGATTATGTCGGTGCGGTGATGGAGCTTTGCCAAGGAAAACGCGGCAATTTTATCGACATGCAATATTTAGACGCAAATCGTGTCAGCATTGTCTATGACATGCCATTAGCGGAAATCGTATATGAATTTTTTGATCAGCTGAAATCAAGCACAAAAGGCTACGCGTCCTTTGATTACGAGCTGATCGGCTACAAACCGTCTAAACTTGTCAAGATGGACATTATGCTGAACGGAGAAAAAATCGACGCCCTTTCATTTATCGTGCATCGCGATTACGCGTACGAACGCGGAAAGGTAATTGTAGAAAAACTAAAAGAGCTCATTTCGCGCCAGCACTTTGAAGTACCGATTCAAGCGGCGATCGGCCAGAAAATCGTGGCCCGCTCTACCATTAAAGCGATGCGTAAAAACGTATTGGCTAAATGTTACGGAGGAGACATCTCACGGAAACGGAAGCTTCTTGAAAAACAAAAAGAAGGAAAACGCCGGATGAAGCAGGTCGGCTCAGTAGAAGTGCCGCAGGAAGCGTTTATGGCCGTTCTTAAAATGGATGACAGCCCGAAAAAATAACGGAAGCCGCCGCAGCCCCGCGCTGCGGCTTCTTTCTGTAAAGAAGAAGGTGTTTCAAAATGAAATCAGCTTATATTCATATTCCGTTTTGTGAGCATATCTGCCACTATTGCGATTTCAATAAATATTTTATTCAGAGCCAGCCTGTCGATGAGTACTTAAACTCACTCGAAAAGGAAATGATAAATACAATAGAACGGACGGGACGCCCTGATCTCCGCACGATTTTTATCGGGGGAGGCACGCCGACATCGCTCTCACCCGTCCAACTGGAAAAATTGATGGATTCCATTCACCGCGTGCTGAAGCCTTCTGACGGACTCATAGAATTTGCCGCGGAAGCGAATCCGGATGATTTATCCCCGGAAAAATTAAAAATCATGAAAAATGCCGGTATCAACCGGCTGAGCTTCGGTGTTCAAACCTTTGAAGATGAGCTTTTACAAAAAATCGGCAGAGTGCATAAACAAAAGGACGTATTCACTTCCTTTGAACGTGCGAGAGCTCTCGGCTTCGACAACATCAGTCTCGATTTAATGTTCGGCCTGCCGGGTCAGACGCTGGCCGATCTTGACAATTCCGTCAAAACGGCTTTGTCTCTTGATGCGGAGCACTATTCCGTTTACTCGCTGATCGTAGAGCCGAAAACGGTGTTTTATAATTTAATGCAAAAAGGCCGCCTGCATCTCCCCGCGCAAGAACAAGAGGCCGAGATGTATGAAACGGTCATGAGGCAGATGAGTGAAGCGGGCATCCGTCAATACGAGATCAGTAACTTTGCAAAGCCCGGATACGAGTCCCAGCATAATCTGACGTATTGGAGCAATGAAGAGTATTTCGGTTTTGGCGCAGGCGCTCACGGATATATCAGCGGCACGCGCACCGTCAACGCCGGGCCTGTGAAACATTACATGCAGCTCATCGAAGAAAAGGGGCTGCCTTACCGTGACACGCACGAGGTGACACGTGAGGAGCAGATTGAAGAAGAAATGTTCCTCGGTCTCAGAAAAATGTCCGGCGTACAAAAGCAAGCTTTTCTCGATAAATTCGGACGCTCGGTCGACGAACTGTTTCCCGATGTTCTCAAAGATTTAACCGAAAAAGGCCTGATCTGTGACACGCAAGAATCGGTTGCATTAACGCATGAAGGCAAATTATTAGGAAATGAGGTTTTTGGCGCTTTTTTGGGTGAGTTATAATTGACATTTTTCTTTTGGTTTGTTACTTTTGATATAGAATTAGCACTCGCTGACCTTGAGTGCTAACAGGGGTGATGATGATGTTAACAAATCGTCAGCTGTTGATCCTGCAAGTGATTATTAATGATTTTATACAATCGGCGCAGCCTGTAGGATCAAGAACTCTTTCAAAAAAAGACGAGATTACATTCAGCTCTGCAACGATCAGAAACGAGATGGCTGACTTGGAGGAATTGGGCTTTATTGAAAAAACCCATTCATCCTCAGGACGGATTCCGTCGGAAAAAGGGTACAGGTATTATGTCGATCATTTGCTGTCACCCGTCAAGCTGACAAAAACCGATCTGGATTTAATTCACTCGATATTTAAAGAAAAAATCTTCGAGCTGGAAAAAACAGTCCAAAAATCAGCGCAAATCCTGTCCGATCTGACAAACTACACATCGATTGTCCTCGGGCCGACGCTGAGCGAGAACTATCTTAAACAGATTCAAATCGTTCCGATCCAGCCGGATAAGGCGGTCGCCATCCTCGTCACGAACACGGGGCATGTCGAAAACCGCACCATCAATTTCCCGGCTAAAGTGGATTTGGCCGATATTGAAAAACTGGTCAATATACTAAACGATCGATTAGCGGGCGTGCCGATGGACGAACTGAATGAGCGCATTTTCAAAGAGGTTGTCACATATTTAAGGCAGCATATCGCCAACTATGACAGCATACTTGAATCGCTCCGCTCCACATTCCATCCGGCGGCCCACGTTGAGAAATTGTTTTTCGGCGGAAAGATCAACATGCTGAATCAGCCGGAGTTCCATGATATTGAAAGGGTCCGCTCGCTCTTATCTTTAATTGAAAAAGAGCAGGATGTTCTGAAGCTGTTTCAGTCATCAAAAGCCGGGATTTCAATCAAAATCGGGAAAGAAAACGACTACGAAGAAATGGAAAACTGCAGTTTAATCACGGCCACCTATACAGTTGATACGAAACAGATCGGATCAATCGCCATTATCGGGCCGACGCGCATGAATTATTCAAGAGTCGTCAGCCTGCTGCAGCACGTGACTTCGGACTTGTCAAAAGCATTCACAAGTTTGTATGATGAATAAGGGAATTTTGGCAATCATTTTCAGTCATCTTTTTACAGCATTTGAGGGAGGTGAACACAATGTCAGAAGAAAAACAAACCGCAGAACAGGTTGAAGCAGCAGAACAAGAAGAAGTGACAGAACAGGCAGAACAAGCCGCTTCACAAGAGCAGCATGAAGAAACGGCAGGTCAGGAAGAAGCCCTTCAGCACCAAATTGATGAATTGCAGGGTTTGCTTGATGAAAAAGAAAACAAGCTTTTGCGTGTTCAAGCAGACTTTGAAAACTATAAACGACGCAGCCGCCTTGAAATGGAAGCTGCTCAGAAATACCGTTCTCAAAACGTCGTAACGGAAATCCTTCCGGCTCTCGACAACTTTGAACGGGCGTTACAGGTAGAAGCTGAAAGCGAGCAGACAAAAAGCTTGCTGCAAGGTATGGAAATGGTCCGCCGCCAGCTGATGGACGCACTTGAAAAAGAAGGCGTTGAAGCTATTGAAGCTGTCGGTCAGGAATTTGATCCGAACCTTCACCAAGCCGTCATGCAGGTGGAAGATGAAAACTTCGGCAGCAATATTGTTATCGAAGAATTGCAAAAAGGCTACAAACTGAAGGATCGCGTCATCCGTCCTTCAATGGTAAAAGTGAATCAATAACTACATAGCAGGAGGTAATTCAAAGTGAGTAAAGTAATCGGAATTGACTTGGGTACGACAAACTCATGTGTGGCAGTGCTTGAAGGCGGAGAGCCTACAGTCATCGCCAACGCTGAAGGAAACCGTACGACTCCGTCAGTCGTTGCATTTAAAAACGGCGAGCGCCAAGTAGGGGAAGTGGCAAAACGCCAATCCATCACAAACCCCAACACAATCATGTCTGTTAAACGCCATATGGGTACTGACTATAAAGTGGAAATCGAAGGAAAAGACTACACGCCTCAAGAAGTGTCAGCTATTATCCTTCAGCATCTGAAAGCATATGCTGAAAGCTACCTTGGCGAAACAGTTTCAAAAGCCGTTATCACGGTTCCTGCATACTTCAACGATGCGGAGCGCCAAGCGACAAAAGATGCCGGTAAAATCGCCGGTCTTGAAGTAGAACGTATTATCAACGAGCCGACTGCAGCAGCGCTTGCATACGGACTTGATAAAACGGACGAAGACCAAACGATTCTTGTTTACGACCTTGGCGGCGGTACGTTTGACGTATCTGTTCTTGAACTTGGCGACGGCGTGTTTGAAGTCCGTTCAACTGCCGGTGACAACCGTCTTGGCGGGGACGACTTTGACCAAGTCATCATCGATCATCTCGTAGCAGAATTCAAAAAAGAAAACGGCATTGATCTTTCAAAAGACAAAATGGCGCTTCAGCGTTTGAAAGATGCGGCTGAGAAAGCGAAAAAAGATCTTTCCGGCGTTTCATCTACACAAATTTCTTTACCATTTATCACAGCGGGAGAAGCAGGCCCTCTTCACCTTGAGCTGACACTGACCCGCGCTAAATTCGAAGAGCTTTCCGCTCACCTTGTTGAGCGCACAATGGCTCCTGTCCGTCAGGCTCTTCAAGATGCGGATCTTTCTGCAAGCGAAATCGACAAAGTTATCCTTGTCGGCGGATCAACACGTATTCCTGCCGTACAGGAAGCAATCAAAAAAGAAACGGGTAAAGAAGCGCATAAAGGCGTAAACCCTGATGAAGTTGTAGCACTGGGTGCAGCGATTCAAGGCGGCGTCATCACGGGAGACGTAAAAGACGTTGTTCTTCTTGACGTTACACCGCTTTCTCTCGGTATTGAAACAATGGGCGGCGTGTTCACAAAACTGATCGACCGCAACACGACAATTCCGACGAGCAAGTCTCAAGTATTCTCAACTGCAGCTGACAACCAAACGGCTGTTGACATTCACGTGCTTCAAGGTGAGCGCCCGATGTCTGCCGACAACAAAACGCTCGGCCGCTTCCAGCTTACTGATATCCCGCCTGCACCGCGCGGCGTACCGCAAATCGAAGTTTCTTTCGATATTGACAAAAACGGTATCGTAAACGTAAGAGCGAAAGATTTAGGCACAGGAAAAGAACAAAACATTACTATCAAATCTTCTTCAGGTCTTTCTGATGATGAGATCGAACGCATGGTAAAAGAAGCGGAAGAAAACGCTGACGCTGATGCGAAGAGAAAAGAAGAAATCGAAGTCCGCAACGAAGCTGACCAGCTTGTGTTCCAAACGGAAAAAACATTAAAAGATCTGGAAGGCAAAGTGGACGAAGAGCAAGTGAAAAAAGCAAACGACGCGAAAGACGCGCTGAAAGCCGCTATCGAGAAAAACGAAATTGAAGACATCAAAGCGAAAAAAGATGAGCTTCAAACAATCGTTCAAGAGCTTTCTATGAAGCTTTACGAAGAAGCGGCGAAAGCGCAGCAGGCTGAAGGCGGAGCAAACGCTGAAGGCAAAAAAGCGGATGACAACGTTGTCGATGCGGAATACGAAGAAGTAAAAGACGACGAAACGAAAAAATAAGTTCTTTCCCGCATGGCTATAGGCGGAAGAACACATAGCATATTCTGATTCAACAGACAGAAAGTCAAAGTCAGGCATCTCTTGGCTTTGACTTTTTTTCTTGCCCGGGATAAAAGGAATTGAAAAAACATAATTCAAAATGATACAATCTAATTTATGTGAGAAATTCGGGAGAGTGAAGCGAGATGAGTAAGCGTGATTACTATGAAGTGCTTGGGGTAAGTAAGAGCGCTTCAAAGGATGAAATCAAAAAAGCCTATCGGAAGCTTTCAAAAAAATATCATCCTGATATCAATAAAGAATCCGGAGCAGATGAAAAATTCAAAGAGGTAAAAGAAGCGTACGAAGCGCTCTCAGACGACCAAAAACGCGCTCAATATGACCAATTCGGCCATACAGACCCTAACCAGGGATTCGGCGGCGGTTTCGGAGGCGGCGGAGACTTCGGCGGCTTCGGTTTCGATGACATCTTCTCAAGCATCTTCGGAGGCGGCACGAGACGCCGTGACCCGAATGCGCCGCGGCAAGGCGCGGATCTGCAGTATACAATGACCCTGTCATTTGAAGACGCGGCTTTCGGGAAAGAAACGATCATTGAAATTCCGCGCGAAGAGAATTGCGAAACATGTAAAGGGTCTGGCGCGAAGCCGGGAACAAAGCCGGATACGTGCTCGCACTGCGGAGGTTCAGGCCAGCTGAACGTCGAACAGAACACGCCGTTTGGCAAAGTGGTTAACCGAAGAGTCTGCCACCACTGTGAAGGAACAGGAAAAATCATCAAAAACAAGTGTTCTGACTGCGGCGGCACGGGCAAAGTGAAAAAACGGAAAAAAATCAATGTCACGATTCCTGCCGGTGTGGATGACGGACAGCAGCTGCGCGTTCCGGGCCAAGGTGAACCGGGCGTAAACGGAGGGCCTGCGGGAGATCTGTTTGTCGTATTCCATGTGCGCGCCCACGAGTTCTTTGAGCGCGACGGAGACGATATTTATTGCGAAATGCCGTTAACGTTTGCCCAAGCGGCACTCGGAGACGAAGTGGAAGTGCCGACGCTTCACGGAAAAGTGAAATTGAAAATACCTGCCGGCACACAAACAGGCACGAAATTCAGATTAAGAGGCAAAGGCGTTCAGAACGTCCGGGGCTACGGACAAGGCGACCAGCACATTGTCGTCCGCGTCGTCACACCGACGAATCTGACAGACAAACAAAAAGACATCATCCGCGAGTTCGCTGAAGTCAGCGGAAACCTGCCGGATGAACAAGAAATGAGTTTCTTTGACAAAGTAAAACGCGCATTTAAAGGCGAGTAATGATTGGATAGGAGTTGGTAGTTTTGAAATGGTCCGAAATCAGCATTCACACAACACATGAAGCGGTCGAACCCATCTCAAATATTTTGCATGAAGCTGGTGCGAGCGGGGTTGTCATCGAAGATCCGCTTGATTTAATGAAAGAGCGTGAGAATGTTTACGGGGAAATCTACCAGCTCGACCCCAATGATTACCCCGATGAGGGTGTCATTGTCAAAGCGTATCTGCCGATCAACAGTTTCCTCGGCGAAACGGTGGACGGCATTAAAGAGACGATTAATAATCTGCTTTTGTACGACATTGATTTGGGCAGAAACACAATCACCATTTCTGAAGTTAATGAAGAAGAATGGGCGACAGCTTGGAAAAAGTATTATCATCCTGTGAAAATTTCTGAAAAGTTCACGATCGTTCCCACTTGGGAAACGTACACACCTGTTCATACAGATGAACTGATTATTGAAATGGATCCGGGTATGGCATTCGGTACGGGAACGCATCCGACAACCGTTCTGTGCATTCAGGCGCTTGAGCGTATCGTTCAAAAAGGCGACCGTGTCATTGATGTCGGCACCGGTTCAGGAATTTTAAGCATCGCGGCCGCCATGCTTGAGGCCGAATCGGTTCATGCGTATGACCTTGATCCGGTCGCTGTTGAAAGCGCGCGTCTGAATGTGAAATTGAACAAAGTGAGTGATACGGCCGAAGTGAAGCAGAACAATTTGTTAGACGGCATCACGGGCGAACATGATGTCATTGTCGCAAATATTTTGGCGGAAGTGATTCTCCGCTTTACATCACAGGCGTACGACCTGCTCAAAGACGGAGGCCATTTTATTACTTCAGGCATTATCGGCCAGAAAAAACAGGAAGTAAAAGAAGCGTTGGAAAAAGCCGGCTTTACCATCATAGAAATTCTGTCTATGGAAGATTGGGTCAGCATCATCGCGAAAAAATAACAGTTAGTAGGTGTCACAGCGTATGCAACGATATTTTATCGAGCTCACGAAGCAGGAGATGGACGAAACTCCCGATTTTCAAATTAAGGGGGAAGACGTCCACCATATAGCGAACGTCATGAGAATGAGTGCGGGAGACCGGATAATCTGCTGTTCGAAAGACGGCCATGAAGCGTTATGCCTGCTCAAAGCGGTTTCTAAAGATCATATATCATGCAGCATTGCTGAATGGACGGGTGAAAACCGTGAACTGCCGTTAAAAATCAGGATCGCCAGCGGCCTTCCGAAAGGCGATAAGCTTGAATGGATTATCCAAAAAGGGACCGAGCTGGGGGCAAGTATGTTCATCCCCTTTCAGGGCGCCAGATCCGTCGTTAAGCTAGACGACAAAAAGGCAAAGAAAAAGCGGGAGAGATGGGCGAAAATCGCGAAGGAAGCGGCGGAGCAATCGTACCGCAATGAAATTCCCGAAGTGAAAACCGTTCATACGTTCCGGCAGCTGCTTGAAATGGCGGAGAATGTCGATAAATGTGTCGTTGCATACGAGGAGTCATCAAAGCAGGGAGAAACGGGCGCTTTCGCTGCGGAGCTCAAAAGCCTTCCGCAAGGTTCGTCTCTTTTAATCGTATTCGGCCCTGAAGGCGGTCTGACTGAGTCTGAAGTTCATCAGCTTTCAGAAAAAGGCGCCGTCTTATGCGGCCTCGGACCGAGAATTTTACGGACTGAAACTGCGCCTCTTTACGCGTTAAGCGCAGTTTCCTATCATACAGAGTTATTAAGAGGTGATCAGTAATGGCAACTGTTGCTTTTCATACCCTTGGCTGCAAGGTCAACCATTATGAAACAGAAGCAATCTGGCAGCTGTTTAAAGATGCGGGTTATGAACGAAAAGAATTCGAACAGACAGCAGATGTATATGTCATTAATACATGTACGGTAACAAACACGGGAGATAAAAAAAGCCGTCAAGTCATCAGACGGGCGATCCGCCAAAATCCTGACGGCGTCATCTGCGTAACAGGGTGCTATGCGCAAACCTCTCCGGCGGAAATTATGGCCATCCCGGGTGTTGACATCGTCGTCGGCACGCAGGATCGTGAAAAAATGCTCGGTTACATTGAGCAGTACAGGGAAGAGCGCCAGCCGATCAACGGCGTCGGCAATATTATGAAAGCACGCGTGTTTGAAGAGCTGGATGTTCCCGCTTTTACTGACCGCACAAGAGCGTCGTTAAAAATCCAAGAGGGCTGCAACAACTTCTGTACGTTCTGCATTATCCCTTGGGCGCGCGGCCTGCTTCGTTCCCGCGATCCGGAAGAAGTCATTAAACAGGCGCAGCAGCTGGTGGATGCCGGCTATAAAGAAATCGTCCTGACGGGGATTCATACGGGCGGCTACGGCGAAGATATGAAAGATTATAATTTCGCCAAGCTTCTCCGCGAGCTTGATACACGTGTAGAAGGACTGAAGCGGATCAGAATTTCATCTATTGAAGCAAGCCAAATCACTGATGAAGTGATTGAAGTGCTGGATGCGTCTGATAAAATCGTCCGTCACCTTCATATCCCGATTCAGTCAGGATCAAACACCGTTCTGAAACGGATGAGACGCAAATATACGATGGAATTTTTCGCGGACCGTTTAAATAAGCTGAAAGAAGCGCTGCCGGGTCTTGCCGTCACATCTGATGTCATCGTCGGTTTCCCGGGAGAAACGGAAGAAGAATTTATGGAAACATACCGGTTCATTAAAGAACATAAGTTTTCAGAGCTTCACGTATTCCCTTACAGCAAACGCACCGGAACACCTGCGGCCAGAATGGAAGACCAGGTTGACGAGAACGTGAAAAACGAACGGGTGCATAAGCTGATTGCGCTGTCTGACCAGCTTGCAAAAGAATACGCCTCCGATTATGAAGGAGAGGTTCTGGAAATCATTCCTGAAGAGACGTTTAAAGAGTCTGATGAAGACGGCATGTTCGTCGGCTATACGGACAATTACATGAAAGTCGTCTTCAAAGGCACGGAAGATGTAATCGGCAAACTTGTCAAAGTCAAAATTCAAAAAGCGGGCTATCCGTATAACGAAGGACAATTCGTCCGCGTCGTTGAGGATGAAATGACCCGAAACATGCGCATGTCTTCATAACAGATAAAAAAACCGGTGCCTTCCCGCATCGGTTTTTTTACGGTTTCGGAGGAATCAGCCTGTCAATCAGCCGGTAAAACAAATGTGTGAACGGCAGAAACAATAAGGCGGTGACTACGTTAAATAACAGGCTGAAATGCGCAATCATCTGCGCGGGATCATCAGACAGGCGCTCCGTAAAACCTGCTGATGCGGACAGGAAGGGAAATACGAGCAGCACGCCGAGAATATTAAACACAACGTGAGCACCGGCGGTCTGTCTGGCGGCATAACCGCCTGAAACAGCAGCCATGACGGCCGTGACGCATGTCCCGATATTAGATCCCAGAACGACGCTGACCGCTTGTTCAATGCCGATCACCCCTTCGTTCATAAAACTCATCAAAATGCCGATGCAGACGGAGCTTGAATGAATGATTGCCGTCAATATCATGCCGATAAAAAGAGCGGACCAGCTCGAATCATTCACATGTCGCAAAACCTCCGCCCCCGCCTTCATTTCTGTCAGCGGAACGGCGAGCCGGCTGAAGCATGTGATGCAAAAAAAGATGATGCCGAGACCGAGGAAGCTTATGCCGATCTGCCTGAACGGATATTTACGGAGGAGGATAAACACAAGGCCTCCGATAAAAAGCACCCAAATGAGCACATCCATCTTTATGGCTAAAAACTCCGTCGTAAACGTGGAGCCGACATTCGTGCCGAGAATCATCGGAATGGTCCGTTTAAAAGATAAAGCGCCTGCGCTGACAAAGCCGATGACAATGACCATGAAGGCTGAGCTGCTCTGAAGAAAACCGGTGAACACGATGCTTATGAGAAAAGCTTTCAAAGGGTGGTCGGTAAATAAGAGCAGGCTTTTCTCAATTTTTGAATACGTTAATGCGATCAGCCCCTTCCTGAGCAGGCTCATTCCGAGTAAAAAAACCAGGATAAGTGCGGTAAAGAGAATCAGTATCATCAAACGAAACACCCCTTTCCATCATTATATAGACAAGCAGCCTTATTCATGACGGAAAAGTGAGCTCGCTTAGTTGACCTGACTGATGGCTTATATTATAATGTCAAAGTACATGTTTATATATGTATCTTTTTAAAGGTAGTCGATTGGTGTATTCGGAGGGAGGGAAAGAGAATGTCAAAAACGGTCGTTAGAAAAAACGAATCGCTTGAAGATGCTCTTCGTCGCTTCAAACGCAGTGTATCAAAGACAGGTACTTTGCAAGAAGCAAGAAAGCGCGAATTTTATGAAAAACCTAGCGTAAAGCGCAAGAAAAAGTCAGAAGCTGCTAGAAAACGCAAATTCTAAAAGAGGGTGGATTTATGAGTCTTCTTGAGCGACTTAACCAAGATATGAAGCTGTATATGAAAAGCCGTGAGAAAGACAAACTGACTGTCGTTCGAATGGTGAAAGCTTCACTTCAAAACGAAGCAATTAAGCTTAAGAAAGACAGTTTGACCGAGGATGAGGAACTTACTGTCCTATCTCGTGAACTTAAGCAACGTAAAGACTCCCTCCATGAATTTTCAAACGCTAATCGTTTAGATTTAGTAGATAAAGTTCAAAAAGAGCTGGACATTTTAGAAGTTTATTTACCGAAGCAGCTTTCTGAAGAAGAGCTGCAGACAATCGTAAATGAAACCATCGCTGAAGTCGGTGCGAGCTCCAAAGCGGACATGGGCAAAGTGATGAGTGCTATTATGCCTAAAGTAAAAGGTAAAGCTGACGGCAGCGTAATTAACAGACTTGTCAGCAGTCAATTATCTTAATTGACAAGAAAAAAGACATCTTTCCTTGAGAGATGTCTTTTTTTATACATAAAAAAATGAAACTAAAGTACATTTGTTACGTATATAAAGAAGAACGAAACGGGAAGGAGGGTATATTTGCCTTGTTCCGAAAAAAAACCGGAATTGCTGTTGCTCTATTGGGCTTATTTGTATTATCTTTATTAGGGGTTCAATTGAACGCGAAAGCTGATCACCCATCGGTTTATGTCATCCCGGTTGAGAAAAATGTCGAACAGGGGCTCGCCTCGTTTTTATCGCGTTCTTTCAAAGAAGCGAAGGAGTCCGGCGCGTCACACATTATTCTTGACATCAATACACCGGGAGGCGCCGTTCAATCAGCCTTGGATATTGCGGATATCATCGGCCGCGCGGATGTGCCTGTTACCGCTTACGTTAATAAACGGGCGCTTTCTGCCGGAGCGTATATAGCGCTCCAGGCAGATGAAATCTATATGGCGCCGGGCGGAAAAATGGGTGCCGCAGCCATCATCGACGGAAAGGGAAACGCGGCAGACAAAAAGGCCCAATCACTGTGGCATGCAGAAATGGAGGACGCAGCGGTTAAAAACAACCGAAATCCGAAATACGCCCTGGCCATGGCAGATCCCGCCATTAATGCAAAGGAAGCGGGCGCCCCAAAGGGAAAACTGCTGACACTGACAGCTGAAAAAGCCAAGGAAGTCGGATATTCGGAGGGCACGGTTTCAGACCTTGATGCTTTATATACAAAGCTCGGTTTTGACAAAGCGGATGTTCACCATGCAGAAGAAGGTTTCGTCGGCAAACTGGGCAGATGGCTGACAAATCCGTTTGTTGTCCCCGTCTTATTAACGCTTGCTTTGCTTGGTTTGACCATTGAATTGTTCTCGCCGGGCCTCGGGATACCGGGTGCCGTCGGACTGACGGCCATCCTGCTGTTTTTCACCGGGCATATCGCTGCCGGATTCGCCGGCTATGACAGCGTATTCTTATTTTGCGCGGGCTTGGTTTTTATCCTTTTAGAGATATTTCTGCCCGGAGGCATAATCGGTCTTATCGGTATTGCAGGCGTCATCGCGAGCCTCTTTCTCGCTGCGGGCAGCTTTACCGTAATGGCGGTTTCTCTCTTGATCGCCATTGCTGTGTCTATTACAGCCTTTATCATATTAACAAGGGTGTTGGGGAAACGAATGAAATTCTTTAAAAAATTAATATTAACTGATTCAACAAGCACGGAGAGCGGTTATGTTTCAAATCAGAACCGGACGGAGCTGTTGGGAAAAGTCGGCGTTACCGCTACAGCCCTCAGACCGTCAGGCACCGTCATTATTGATGATGAACGTCTGGATGTCGTCTCGGAAGGATCATTCACTGAAAAAGACAGACAGGTGAAAGTAGTGAAAGCGGAAGGCTCACGCATTGTCGTGAGAGAAATATAGATGATAACCTTGAGGAGGAATTAGATGGAACTGTCAAGTTTGGCGATTTTAGCATTAGTTGCTGCTGCCATTATTGTGTTAGCCATATTCTTCACCTTTGTACCGGTGATGCTATGGATTTCGGCGCTTGCGGCAGGAGTCAGAATCAGCATTTTCACTTTGGTCGGGATGAGGCTGCGGCGCGTCATACCAAGCCGCGTTGTCAATCCGTTAATTAAAGCGCACAAAGCCGGCCTGTCCGCAACAACAAATCAGCTCGAAAGCCATTATCTGGCCGGAGGTAATGTCGACAGGGTGGTCAATGCCCTGATTGCGGCACAGCGCGCCAATATTGAGCTGTCATTTGAACGCTGCGCAGCCATTGACCTGGCCGGGCGTGACGTATTGGAAGCCGTACAGATGAGCGTCAATCCGAAGGTCATTGAAACACCGTTTATCGCGGGTGTCGCCATGGACGGAATTGAAGTAAAAGCAAAAGCCAGAATCACGGTAAGAGCCAATATTGAGCGCCTTGTCGGAGGAGCGGGAGAAGAGACGGTTGTCGCCCGTGTCGGAGAAGGGATTGTCTCGACAATCGGTTCTTCACACAATCATAAAAAAGTGCTTGAAAACCCTGATATGATTTCGCAGACTGTACTTGGCAAAGGGCTGGATTCAGGCACCGCATTTGAAATTCTTTCGATTGACATCGCCGACGTGGATATCGGCAAAAACATCGGAGCGATTCTTCAGACGGATCAGGCAGAAGCAGACAAAAACATTGCGCAGGCCAAAGCCGAAGAGCGCCGTGCCATGGCGGTCGCCCAAGAGCAGGAAATGCGCGCTCGCGTAGAAGAAATGCGTGCGAAAGTCGTGGAAGCAGAAGCCGAAGTGCCGCTTGCGATGGCAGAAGCGTTGCGTGAAGGAAACATCGGCGTCATGGACTATATGAACATAAAAAATATCGACGCGGATACGGACATGAGGGATTCTATCGGCAAGCTGACGAATGACCAGCAAGATGAAGACCAACAATAACCTCTCTATTAAGGAGGGAGCCGCTATATGCACGAGATTCTGACAAATCCGCTCGTCATTGCCGCCGTCATTGGCATTATATCGGCAATATTCGGCAAGAAAAACAAAGATGAAAAACGTCCGCCGGGTACACGTCCCGGAAATCAGGCAAAAAAGCAGGATCAAAAACAGCCGCAGAAAGAGCATAAGCCAAAAGCGGAAGAATGGCCTGCCGTTTCAGAAGAGAACCCTTTTGAGCAAAAAAGAAGGGAAGCTGAAAAGCGCCTAGCGGAGACGGAGCAGATGTTTAACGGGCTCGAACATAAGCTGACATCCGCACGCGCACGAAACGCGTCTCTGAAGAAATCAGCCCTCAAAATAAATAAAGAAACTGCGGTCCAAGGCATTATATTCAGTGAGGTTTTGGGTCCGCCCCGTGCAAAAAAACCGCACCGGACCATGCGGAACATCGGTAAAAAATAAAGTGTTAGAACCCCTTTTCAAATCATACATATGAGATGAAAGGGGGTTCTTTTTTTATGGGGCAAAGAAAGAATCGTGTAAAGGCATGGCTGACAAGAGCATTGGAAATTCCCCCGGACGTTATGATGGATCTGCCTCGTATTACGATGGTCGGCAGACTTCATATCTACATAGAGAATCACAGAGGCCTCCTGCTGTTCAGTGAAGAAGAAGTCAGGCTGATGCTCAAGCAGGGGCAGTGTATCATATCAGGAAAAAACTTGGTCATTAAGGCAATCCTTCCTGAGGAAATCCTTTTGGAAGGCACGATAGATCACGTACGATATGTCGATTCATAAAGCCGGGGGGAAATAATGTGAAAAACAAATGGCTGTCATTTTTTTCGGGTAAAGTCCAAGTGGAAGTCAAAGGAAAAGGGATTGAACGGCTGCTGAATGAATGCACGAGAAACGGAATCGCCATCTTTGCGGTGAAAAAAAAGCAAGACTGTGTTCTGCTGATGATTCAGCTTCAAGATGTACATGCTTTCAGAAGAGTCATCAGAAAACATGAATGCAAAGCAAGCTTTACAAAAAGAAAGGGTCTTCCCTTTCTGCTTCTCAAATCAAAATTAAACCTGGGCTTCACTGCGGGATTTGTGATATTTTTTGTTATATTGTTTCTTTTGTCAAACATGATTTGGGACATTGATATTAAAGGGGCCAAGCCAGAGACCGAGCATCAGATGGTAAAGCATCTTGAAGAAATCGGTGTGAAAAAAGGCCGTTTGCAATTTTTAATGATGACGCCGGAGAAAATTCAAAAATCATTAACAAACGGCATCGATAATATTACGTGGGTCGGTGTGGAATTGAACGGGACAGCCCTTCATATGAAAGTGGTCGAAAAGAACGAACCGACAAAAGAAAAGTACGTAAGCCCCCGCCATATCGTTGCCAAAAAGAAGGCGGTCATCAAAAGGATGTTCGTGCAAAAGGGGCAGCCGATGGCTTTTGTGAACGATCATGTTGACAAAGGACAGCTCCTCGTCTCAGGACTAATCGGAAATGAAGACCGGAAAGTCGCCTCAAAAGCGGAAATTT
This sequence comes from Bacillus sp. Pc3, assembly GCF_000815145.1. Lineage (NCBI taxonomy): Bacteria > Bacillati > Bacillota > Bacilli > Caryophanales > Bacillaceae > Bacillus > Bacillus sp. Pc3. The sequence goes on from NZ_CP010406.1 coordinate 3,507,413, forward strand.
ACGGAGAAACATGGTACAAGTCAGAAGTAACCGTGCCCCTTGAAACATCATTTACGCTATATACGGGTAAAGTAAGGACGAAGCACAAGCTGTCTTTCGGATCATGGGGCGTGCCTTTTTGGGGTTTTGAATTTAATGAGAAGCCGCTGAAACATCCAAAAACAGAGGAAGAAAAGCATCCGTTTCAATTTCTGGGGATGAAGCTTCCGGTTTCTTACGTTCAAGAACAGACAAGGGAAAGTGAAACATCCGTGCGGACTTATACGAAAGGCGAAGCGGTTCAGGCCGGTATCAAAATGGGAAGACAAGATGTAGAAAAGCGATTGAACGGCAGTGGAGAGGTGGAAAGTGAAAAAGTTTTGCACCAATCCGTTGAGAATGGTAAAGTAAAGTTGATTATTCTCTACCAAGTTATAGAAGATATCGTTCAAACCACACCTATTGTTCAGGGAGACTAAAGAATGGCAGAACATTTACTTGCGATTAATCACAAACTGAAAAGCCCGGACGAAGCACTTTCTTTGTTCGGCAGCCAAGATGCCTTTTTACATTTAATGGAGAAGGATCTGGGCATTAGCCTCATCACACGCGGTGAAACCATTTACGTTTCCGGGAATGATGAAACATTTGAGATCGCTGACAGATTATTGGGCTCGCTCCTTACTTTAATTCGCAAGGGGATCGAGATTTCGGAACGTGATGTGCTGTATGCCGTGAAAATGGCAAAAAAAGATGAACTGGACTATTTTGAAAGCATGTATGAAGAGGAAATAACGAAAACGGCAAAAGGCAAACCGATCCGTGTCAAAACCATCGGCCAAAGAGAATATGTGGCGGCGATGAAGAAAAACGACATGGTGTTCGGCATCGGGCCGGCGGGAACCGGCAAAACTTATTTGGCGGTCGTAAAAGCGGTGCACGCTTTAAAAAACGGCCACATTAAAAAAATTATTTTAACAAGACCCGCTGTGGAAGCCGGCGAGAGCCTCGGTTTTCTGCCCGGAGATTTAAAGGAAAAAGTAGATCCTTATCTGCGCCCGCTGTATGACGCGCTCCATGATGTGCTCGGAAGCGACCATACGGAGCGTCTTATGGAAAGAGGGGTTATCGAAATCGCCCCGCTTGCCTATATGAGAGGGCGGACGCTTGACGACGCGTATGTGATTCTTGATGAAGCCCAGAATACCACTCCCGCTCAAATGAAAATGTTTTTGACGAGATTGGGTTTTGGCTCTAAAATGATCATTACGGGCGACGTAAGCCAAATTGACCTGCCGAAAGGCGTCACATCGGGACTTGCAGTGGCGAAGGACATGCTGAAGGACGTAAACGGCATCTCCGTGATTGAACTTGACCAGACAGATGTGGTCAGGCATCCGCTTGTTGCAAAAATTATTGAAGCTTATGATAAGCAAAAGTAATGCAAAAATGACCCGATCTCCCGTTATCGGGTCATTTTTATATGATGTGTTCCTGATGTTTCAGGGAGGAGGTTCTTGTTTTGAAAAAGAAGGGAAAGGGCAAAAGCGCCCGGGAACGGTTCCGCAGTTTCAGACATGCCCGCTCAGCCCATGTGCTGCTGTACCTGCTGCTTTCAGCGATCATGTTTGGTTTGCTCTTTATTCATGTAAAACCTGAATCACTTAATTTGGATTTGTTTGCAGTCAGTGATAAGACGATTTACGCGCCCGCCACAGTGGAAGATCAGCAGGCGACGGAATCGAAAAAACAGGCGGCCGAAGATGCGGTGGAAGATCAATACACTCTGAAAAAAGGCTATACCGACAATCGGCTTGACCTGATCACTTCCATTTTTGACAGCATCGGCGAAGTGAAAAAAGATGCGGAAAAAGACAAAAAGTCACCTTCGGAAAAATCACTGGTAAAATCGGTGAAAAACAAGCTGACACAGGATGTCAATGAATCCGTCTCGGAAGATGCCATTAAATCGCTTCTCCATGCAAACAATGAAGATTTCTCATTTGTGAGGGATTCCGTCATTACCGCGGTGAATACGGTGATGAGCAGTGAAATTCCTTCTGAAAAGCTTGCTGAAGCGAAGGATAAGGTCGCAAAAGAGCTGAAAAGCGCTTCTGTGCCGTCAAAATATTTAGCGGCTGCGACTGAAATCGGAAAATACGCGGTCATCCCGAATTACGTTTTTGATCCGAAAGCGACCGATGAAAAACGCCAGGAAGCGTCAGACAGCGTCCAGCCGGTACAGATCAAACAGGGACAGGTTCTCGTGGAAGAGAATGACCTGATTGACCGGGAAGTATACAGGAAGCTTGAACTGACGGGTCTTTTGAATAATTCCAACCTGTTAAAACCGATCAGCGGTCTCCTTCTGATGATCGGCCTGTTTATTGCCACGCTTGTCTACTATTTTGAGAAACAGCAGCAGGAGCTTAAGCTGAAAAATAAATCTCTTTTGCTGTTTTCTATCATTACAACGCTTATTCTCGTCATTATGGAAGTCGTCAGTCTCTTTCAGAAGATTGAATACACCAATATCGGCTATCTTGTGCCGATCGCCGCCGGCGCGATTTTAATCAGGCTGCTGCTCAATGAAAGGCTCGCCATTTTAGGAAGCATCATTCTGGCGATCTGCGGCAGTATGATGTTTAATCAGGGTGTGACGGGAACATTTAATTACGTCATCGGCATTTACTATTTAATCAGCAGCATTTCAGGCATTTTGTTTTTGGGAAAACATAATGCGAGATCAAAAATATTGCAGACGGGACTGTTCGTCTCATTTATTAATATGATTATCGTGCTGTCGCTTTTATTAATACAAAATACGGCGCTGTCACCGGTTGAAATCGGAACGCTTATGCTGATGGGGGTCGTCTCGGGACTTGCTTCATCCGTTTTGATTATCGGTCTGATGCCGTTTTTTGAGACGGGATTCGGCATTCTTTCAACGATGAGGCTGATTGAACTGTCTAATCCGAATCATCCCCTGCTTCGAAAGATTTTAACGGAAACACCCGGTACATATCATCACAGCGTCATGGTGGCAAATCTGTCGGAAGCGGCTTGTGAAGCCGTAGGGGCAAACGGTCTTTTAGCACGGGTCGGAGCGTATTATCACGATCTCGGCAAAACGAAACGTCCGCAATATTTTATTGAAAATCAGATGAATATGGATAATCCGCATGACAAGCTGTCTCCGCAGCTCAGCAAAAATATCATTATCGCACATACGACAGACGGTGCGAATATGCTCAGAAGCTATAAGTTTCCGAAAGAGCTTGTGGATATCGCGGAGCAGCATCACGGAACGTCCCTTTTAAAATTCTTTTATTATAAAGCGAAAGAAAAGGGCGACCAGATTACAGAGAAAGAGTTCCGCTACCCGGGGCCGAAGCCGCAATCGAAAGAAGCGGCTATTATCTCAGTGGCCGACAGCGTTGAAGCCGCCGTCCGTTCCATGCATAATCCCAATCCCGAGCGGATCGAAAAACTGGTGCGGGGAATTATATCCGATAAGCTTCAGGACGGACAATTCTCAGAATGTGATCTCACGTTCCGAGAACTGGATACGATCGCAAAAACACTATGTGCGACTTTAAAAGGAATTTTCCACTCCCGGATTGAATATCCGGAGGCTACGAAGAAGGTGAAATAAATGAGTTTACTCATAGATATTGTTGATGAAACGAACAGCGTCTCAGCTGATGCGCTCCAAGAAGTGGAGAAGCTGCTCCAATTCGCGGCGGAAAAAGAAGGCGTTCAGGACCAGGCTGAAGTATCGGTCACGATTGTGACAAATGAGGAAATCAGAGAAATCAACAGAGACTACCGGGGAAAAGACACTCCGACTGACGTCATTTCGTTTGCGCTTGAAGAAGAAGGCGAAGACGAGGTTGAAATCGTAGGCGCCGACATGCCGCCTGTTTTAGGAGATATTATCATCAGCGCTGACAGAACGAAAGAGCAGGCGGAAGAGTACGGCCATTCGTTTATGAGAGAGCTCGGTTTTCTGGCCGTGCACGGCTTTTTGCATTTGCTTGGCTATGATCACATGACAAAAGAAGAAGAGGAAGAAATGTTTTCAAAGCAAAAGGATTTGCTGGATGAGTATGGACTCACGAGATCATAAAAACGAGTGGAGCAGGTTCCTGAAGAGCTTTGTCCATGCATGGAGGGGAATCTGGAAAACGGCGCGGTCAGAGCGGAATTTTCAATTTCATATTACCGCGGCCTGCGCCGTTATCGTTTGCGGTTTTCTCACCGGGCTGAGCACAGCCGAATGGGCCGTTGTTTTGGTGCTGATCGGAGGGATGCTTGCTTTGGAGCTTTTAAATACGGCGATAGAGCATGTTGTGGATTTAGTTACCGATCAGTATCACCCGCTCGCAAAAGCGGCAAAGGACGCGGCCGCCGGAGCCGTTTGCGTCTTTGCCGTGATATCGTGTATCATTGGTTTACTCATCTTCTTGCCGAAGATATGTTAGCAGAAGATTCTTACAATTATTTTACATTGCCAAAAATGGGCGTGAAAAACCAATCATAATTATGTAAAATAAAAGTGACAGCGGTATCATACAGGATAAAGGTAAGAGAGGAATTAAGTACACATGAACAGACAAGAATTGATTGCAGAAGCATTAAAAGCGCGGGACACAGCGTATGTGCCGTATTCAAATTTCAGAGTGGGAGCCGCTCTTCTTACCAAAGACGGAAAAGTGTACAGAGGCTGCAACATCGAAAATGCAGCATACAGCATGTGCAACTGTGCTGAACGCACGGCGATATTCAAAGCTGTTTCCGAGGGGGATACGGAATTTGCGATGCTCGCCGTGGCTGCGGATACTCCGGGACCGGTTTCGCCGTGCGGAGCCTGCAGACAAGTAATTTCCGAGCTGTGCTCAAAGGATATGCTTGTTATTCTGACCAACTTACAAGGACAAATAAAAGAAATGACTGCGGAAGAATTATTGCCGGGCGCATTTTCATCGGAGGATTTACATGACGAACGAAAGCTTTAAATCAGGATTTGTATCTATCATCGGAAGGCCGAATGTAGGAAAGTCTACCTTTTTAAACAGGGTCATCGGTCAAAAGATCGCCATCATGAGCGACAAACCCCAGACGACAAGAAATAAAGTCCAAGGGGTGCTGACAACCGGCACGTCGCAGACCATTTTTATTGATACACCGGGCATTCACAAACCAAAGCACAAGCTTGGCGACTTTATGATGAAAGTGGCGCAGAATACGCTGAAAGAAGTTGACTTGGTGTTATTTATGATTAACGCCGAAGAAGGGTACGGAAAAGGCGACGAGTTTATCATTGAAAAGCTCGGACAGACGTCTACACCGGTTTTTCTGATCGTAAACAAAATTGATAAGATCCACCCTGACCAGCTGCTTCTTTTAATTGATGAGTACCGTACGCGCTATCCGTTTAAGGAAATCGTGCCGATCTCAGCTTTGGAAGGGAACAACGTCGAAACCCTTCTCGCGCAGATTGAAGCGTATTTACCGGAAGGGCCTCAGTTCTATCCGAGCGATCAGGTGACTGACCATCCTGAGCGGTTCATTATTTCTGAACTGATCAGAGAAAAGGTGCTCCATCTGACAAGGGAAGAAGTGCCGCACAGCATCGCTGTCGCTATCGAGTCCATTAAAGGGCAGGAAAACGGCTCCGTCCATGTCGCTGCCACCATTGTGGTCGAGCGGGATTCTCAAAAAGGCATCGTCATCGGCAAAAAAGGAGCGCTTCTGAAAGAAGTCGGCAAAAGAGCGCGGGCTGATATTGAAGCTCTTTTGGGCTCACGCGTTTACCTGGAATTATGGGTGAAGGTGCAGAAGGACTGGCGGAATAAAATGTCTCAGCTGCGTGATTTCGGCTTCAAAGAGGATGAATATTAATTCATCTAAGGCGCATGCCTGAGGTGTGAGATTACCTCACAGAAGCAGGGATTCGTTAGCAAAATTTGTTTAACATGAAAAGGAGGACATCAGGTCAAGATAAGGGTAAGAATTTGGATTTGCAAGCTAGTTTAATGATGAAAGGTGGGTTTTTTGTGTTGAATTTTACCTGGAACGTATTTTCTCAAACAGGAAGTGTTGATACGTACCTTCTTTTTAAAGAACTGGAAAAAGAGAACCTGGAAAGACCCGAAGAACCGGAAGATGAGCTAGCCCGAATTGATTTTCCAATTTTGTAAACCTCTTGGCCCCTCCCATTGTTGGAAGGTGCGGAAATGCTGACTAAATGTGAAGGAATCGTGCTCCGTACGAATGACTACGGGGAGACGAATAAAATCGTGACATTGCTGACGAGGGAACACGGCAAAATCGGCGTCATGGCAAGGGGCGCCAGGAAGTCAGCCAGCCGGCTGTCAGCAGTCAGCCAGCCGTTTTTGTACGGGTCATTTTTAATGCAAAGAACATCAGGACTCGGCACGCTCCAGCAGGGTGAAATGATTCTCAGCATGAGAACGATCAGAGAAGATTTATTTTTGACGGCGTATGCCGCTTTTATCGCTGAACTCACTGACAAAGGAACGGAAGAGAAGAAACCGAACCCCTATTTATTCGAATTGATTCTCGAATCCTTTAAGAGGCTGAATGACGGGACTGACCCGGACGTGATCACCTTCATCGTGCAGATGAAAATGCTCGGCGTCATGGGGCTGTATCCGGAGCTGAATCATTGTGTCCACTGCAAAAGCGGGGAAGGGACGTTTCATTTTTCGATAAGAGATAACGGGTTTATATGCCACCGCTGCTTTGAAAAGGATCCGTACAGAGTTCCGATTTCGCCGCAAACGGCAAGGCTGCTAAGGCTTTTTTATTACTTTGATATCGGAAGGCTCGGCAGCGTCTCGTTAAAACAGGAAACCAAAAATGAAATTAAACGGGTCATTGATCTGTATTACGAAGAATATTCAGGACTTTATTTAAAGTCAAAACGGTTTTTAGATCAGATGGAAAGCATGAAGAACCTTTTGGATGAAAACAAAAGTTGACATTCTGCCCATCTTTTTATATGATCATTTATTATAAAATATGTTGCAGTGACAGAAAGAAGTACTTGCGTCCAACTCATACAAGCGACCTTAGGGCAGTGTAAGCTAAGGATGAGCGCGCAACGAAAGGCATTCTCGAGCAACCCTTTAAAAAGAGGCTGAGTGATTCACATCCTCAGCAACTAGGGTGGAACCGCGGGAGAACTCTCGTCCCTATGTTTGCGGCCGGCAAGCATAGAGACGGGAGTTTTTTGGTTGCCGCCGCACTTGTAAAAGAATGGAGAAAGTGGAGGTGCTTGAAATGAACATTCAAGATATGATTTTAACCTTGCAGAAGCACTGGTCGAATGAAGGCTGTGTGCTCATGCAGTCGTATGATGTGGAGAAAGGCGCAGGCACAATGAGCCCGTATACATTTTTACGAAGCATCGGGCCGGAACCGTGGAGAGTGGCTTACGTTGAGCCGTCCAGACGGCCTGCGGACGGACGGTACGGTGAAAACCCGAACAGGCTCTATCAGCATCATCAATTCCAAGTCATTATCAAGCCGTCGCCTGATAACATTCAAGAGCTTTACCTTGATTCATTGCGTGCGCTCGGCATTGACCCGCTTGAACATGATATCCGTTTCGTAGAAGACAACTGGGAAAACCCGTCTTTAGGCTGTGCAGGTCTCGGCTGGGAAGTATGGCTTGACGGGATGGAAATTACTCAGTTTACATACTTCCAGCAGGTGGGCGGAATTGAATGTAAACCGGTATCCGTTGAGATCACATATGGTATTGAACGTCTCGCGTCATATATTCAGGATAAAGAAAACGTCTTTGATCTTGAATGGACGTCAGGATTTACTGTGAAAGATTTATTTATGATGGCTGAATATGAGCATTCCGTTTATACTTTTGAAACATCTGACGTGGATATGCTTTTCCATTTGTTCAGCACCTATGAAAAAGAAGCGATCAGACAAATGGATAACGGGCTCGTGCATCCGGCCTATGATTATGTGCTGAAATGCTCCCACACATTTAATCTGCTCGATGCAAAAGGCGCGATCTCGGTGACGGAGCGGACGGGTTATATCGGCCGTGTCCGCAACTTAGCGAGAAAAGTGGCAAAAACGTATTATGAAGAACGGGAAAAATTAGGGTTCCCAATGCTTAAAGAGGAGGGCTCTTCCCATGAGTAAACAAGACTTGCTTTTAGAGATCGGACTCGAGGAAATGCCGGCGCGGTTTTTACATGACAGCATGGTGCAGCTCGGTGAAAAGCTGACCGGCTGGCTGGCTGAAAAAAATATCGCCCACGGCGAAGTGAAACTTTTTAATACGCCGAGACGTCTGGCAGTATATATAAAAGACGTAGCAGAAAAACAGGCTGATATTCAGGAAGAAGCAAAAGGCCCTGCGAAAAAAATCGCTCTGGATGCTGACGGAAACTGGACAAAAGCCGCTATCGGATTTTCAAAAGGCCAAGGCGCCGGAGTGGATGACCTGTATATAAAAGATGTAAACGGCACGGAATATGTCTTCGTTCAAAAATTCCAGGCGGGACAAGAGACGAAGACACTTTTACCGCAGCTGGAAAATTTGATTGCCGGAATGCATTTTCCGAAAAACATGCGCTGGGGCACGCAGGATCTGCGCTATATCCGTCCGATCAAATGGATTATCGCTCTCTTTGGAAAAGACGTCATTCCGTTTAAAATCACAAATGTAGAAACGGGCCGGAACACACAGGGACACCGCTTTCTCGGCCAAGAAGTATCTGTTGATGCACCGTCATCATACGAAAAGCTGCTGAAAGAACAAAGCGTCATTGCTGACCCGAAAGAACGCAAACAAATGATCCAAAGCCAGCTGGACGCGCTTGCAGCCGAGAAGAAATGGAACATTCCGATCGATGAGGACCTGCTGAACGAAGTCAACCATCTGGTGGAATACCCGACGGCGCTTTACGGATCTTTTGAATCCGAGTTTCTTTCTATCCCTGAAGAAGTGCTTGTGACAACAATGAAAGAGCATCAGCGCTACTTCCCGGTAAAAGATGAAAACGGGAATCTGCTTCCTCATTTTATTACGGTAAGAAACGGGAACAGCCATGCAATTGAAAATGTTGCCCGCGGAAACGAGAAAGTGCTGAGAGCAAGGCTTTCAGATGCTGCGTTCTTCTACAAAGAAGACCAAAAGCTGAACATTGATGAAAATGTGAAGAAACTGGAAAATATCGTTTTCCATGAAGAGCTCGGCTCCCTTGGAGATAAAGTAAGAAGAGTGGCCGCCATTGCGGGCAAACTTGCCGTCCGCCTGAAAGCGGATGAACAGACGCAAAACCTTGTGAAGCGCGCCGCAGAAATTTCTAAATTTGACCTGGTTACACATATGATCTATGAGTTCCCTGAGCTTCAGGGCGTGATGGGAGAAAAATATGCGCGCATGCTCGGTGAAGATGAAGCCGTCGCTGCCGCAGTCAATGAGCACTATATGCCGAGAGCGGCCGGGGGAGAAGTGCCTTCAACCTTTACCGGCGCGGTCGTGGCGTTAGCTGATAAACTGGACACGATTGCTTCCTTCTTCAGCATTGACGTAATTCCGACAGGTTCTCAGGATCCGTACGGATTGCGCCGTCAGGCAAGCGGCATCGTTTCCATTCTGATCGACCGCAACTGGGGCATTTCTTTTAAAGAGCTGCTGTCATTGACAGAAACGGAAAAAGAAAATGAGCTCCTCGATTTCTTTACACAGCGTCTGAAATACGTCTTAAACGCTGAAGACATCCGTCATGACGTTATTGAAGCCGTTCTGGACAGCACAGAGCTTGAGCCGTATGCAGCCGTTCATAAGGCTAGAGTGCTTGAGAAGCACCTCGGCACACCCGGCTTTAAAGAAACGGCTGAATCACTCGGCCGGGTCATCTCCATCAGCAAAAAAGGCGAGAGCCGCGATATCAATCCGGATCTGTTTGAAAATGAACAGGAGAAAAAGCTGTTTGACGCTTATCAACAAACAAAAGACAGTGTCGCGGAAAGCTTTGCCTCCAAAAACTATGAACAGGCGCTTGCCGTGCTCAGCGGATTAAAGGAGCCGATTGAAGACTACTTTAATCACACGATGGTAAATGCGGACGATGAAGCATTAAAAACCAACCGTTTAGCGCAAATGACCGCTCTTGCAGATGTGATCAAGTCTTTTGCTAATATGAATCATCTTATTGTAAAATAAAGAAAAAGACGGTTGCTGTGTGATCGGCAATCGTCTTTTCCCCTTTTACATAAACATCACAGAATGAAAACATAGATAAAGAAACCCTTCCATAAAGGTGGTGAGTACGATCGAATTAAATAAACGGCAAGAACAAATTTTACAGATTGTAAAGGAAAACGGCCCGATTACCGGAGAGCATATCGCAGAACAGCTCAATTTAACGAGGGCCACGCTGCGGCCGGACTTGGCCATACTCACCATGTCAGGCTTCTTAGAGGCCCGTCCGCGGGTCGGTTATTTTTATACGGGGAAAACGGGAAATCAGCTGCTTGCGGATAAACTGAAAAAGCTGCAAGTGAAAGATTTTCAATCGATCCCTGTTGTCATCAATGAGAATGTCTCGGTATACGATGCCATCTGCACAATGTTTTTAGAAGATGTCGGCACGTTATTTGTCGTAGATCGTGATGCTGTCTTAGTCGGTGTGCTGTCACGCAAAGATTTGCTGCGGGCGAGCATCGGCCAGCAGGAACTTGCCTCAATACCGGTTCATATTATCATGACAAGAATGCCGAATATCGCCGTCTGCCGGCGTGACGATTATGTGATGGACATCGCCAAGTATTTAATTGAAAAACAGATCGATGCCCTGCCCGTTATTAAAGATACGGATAAAGGCTTTGAGGTCATCGGCCGGTTTACCAAAACGAATATGACTAAGATACTTGTCAGTTTATCAGAAAATGAAATCATATAAGCTTGAAAACTAACGGGGGGATAACATGGACAATCGCATCATTTATGTAGTATCAGACTCAGTCGGAGAAACCGCCGAACTCGTTGTAAAAGCCTCGCTCAGCCAGTTTAACGGCTCAGCAGATGATACGCATATCAGAAGAATACCTTATGTGGAAGATATCGGCACCATTAATGAAGTCGTGTCTCTCGCCAAAGCGGACGGCGGCATTATTTGTTTTACGCTCGTTGTTCCTGAAATGCGCAAATACCTGGTTGAACAAGCGGAAAATGCGAATGTGCTGTATTACGATATTATCGGTCCGCTCATCGATAAAATGGAATCGGCTTACGGTCTGACCGCTAAATATGAACCGGGCCGCGTCCGCCAGCTTGATGAAGATTATTTCAAAAAGGTCGAGGCGATCGAGTTTGCCGTCAAATATGACGATGGCAGAGATCCAAGAGGCATTTTAAAAGCCGATATCATCCTGCTCGGAGTATCCAGAACGTCTAAAACCCCATTATCACAATATCTTGCCCATAAGCGTCTGAAAGTGGCCAATGTGCCGATCGTTCCTGAGGTCGATCCGCCGGAAGAACTGTTCAGCGTTGATCCGAAAAAATGCATCGGCTTAAAAATCAGCCCTGATAAACTGAACCATATACGAAAAGAACGGTTAAAATCTCTCGGCTTAAATGACAAAGCCATTTACGCCAATATCAACAGAATTAAAGAAGAGCTGGAGTATTTTGAGAAAATCGTGGACCGGATCGGCTGCCAAGTCGTTGACGTTTCGAATAAAGCGGTCGAGGAAACAGCGAACATCATTCATCACCTCAAAACAAAGGGCCGATAACTCAGGACGCTTTATCCTGGGTTTTTGGGTATGCAAATAGGGAATAAACAAAAAGGATGGCATCTTCGCGAAGTTTGTATTATAATAAAAAATTGTGATAAAATGTTTATTTTTAGGTTTAAGCTTCGTGTGATACGAATAAACTATTATGGGTAAGATGTCAAGAATAACTCCCGGAAATTTTTCGACAAAGCTCAAAATAGATCCGCAGTCATGGAGCATATGCGATTTCGCTTGTTTTTATGCAGGAGATTGATGGAGGGATGGAGAATTAGTCTTCTAAATGAAAAAGAAAAGACGATTTTTGTCGATGCAGACGCATGCCCCGTAAAAGAGGAAATAATGCTCATTGCATCGCAATACAGCGTTCGGGTTATTTTCGTCGCATCATTTGAACACTACCAGCTTTCCAGAAGCAAAGACGAGAACTGGGTATACGTTGATCCTCATAAAGAAGCGGCAGACTTATATATCGCAAACCATGTGAGATCGGGAGACGTCGTAGTCACGCAGGATATCGGTTTAGCCTCTCTTTTGCTGAACAGAAATATTGCCGTCTTATCGGAAAGGGGCCGTTCTTATACTGAAGACACGATTGACTTCGCTCTGATGAGCCGTCATATGTCAGGCAAAATGAGAAGAAGCGGCATTCATTCCAAAGGACCTAAAAAATTAAATAAAGAAGATCGGAATCGATTTGTTACCCTGCTTAAAAAAATCCTGTCGAATGATGAAGGGATTTCAAATCAAAACATCGAATAATGTACGACGGAGTGTTATAAGATGGGAAACCGCATACCAGATGAAGTAGTTAATCAGGTGCAGCAGTCAGCAGACATTGTTGAAGTCATAGGTGATTATGTCCAATTGAAAAAGCAAGGCCGCAACTACTTTGGGCTCTGTCCGTTTCACGGGGAAAACACGCCCTCGTTTTCCGTCTCCAGCGATAAGCAGATCTTTCATTGCTTCGGATGCGGTGCGGGCGGGAACGTTTTCTCTTTCTTACGGCAGATGGAAGGCTATTCATTTACGGAAGCTGTTTCTCACCTTGCGGATAAATATCAGATTGATTTCCCTGATGATATAACGATTCACTCTGCATCCAGGCCTGAATCTTCCGGAGAGCAGAAGATGGCGGAAGCCCACGAGCTTCTGAAGAAATTTTACCATCATTTGCTAATAAATACAAAGGAAGGCCAGGAAGCGTTAGATTACCTTTTATCAAGGGGTTTTACGAAAGAGCTCATAGATGAGTTTGAAATCGGCTACGCGCTGGATTCCTGGGATTTCATGACGAAATTCTTGAAAAAGCGCGGTTTTGAGGAAGAACTGATGGAAAAAGCGGGTCTGCTGATCAGAAGGGAAGACGGCAGCGGGTATTTTGACCGTTTCAGAAACAGAATTATGTTTCCCATTCATGATCACCACGGAGCCGTGGCGGCTTTTTCAGGAAGGGCGCTCGGAAGCCAGCAGCCGAAATATATGAACAGCCCGGAAACGCCGCTGTTTCATAAATCTAAGCTGCTGTATAACTTTCATAAGGCGCGCCTGCCGATCAGGAAAGAGGAGAGAGCCGTTCTGTTTGAAGGCTTCGCTGACGTCATATCCGCCGTCAGCTCAGGCGTAAAAGAAAGTATCGCCACAATGGGGACGTCGCTCACCGAAGAACATGTGAAAATCCTCAGGAGAAATGTTCAGGAGGTCATTCTCTGCTACGATTCGGATAAAGCCGGGTACGAAGCTACGCTGAAAGCGGCCGGCCTGCTTCAGAAAGCCGATTGTAAGGTAAGAGTAAGCATGCTGCCTGACGGGCTTGATCCTGATGATTATATCAGAACCCGGGGCGGAGAAAAATTCCGGACCGATATCATTGATGCAAGCGTTACGGTCATGGCTTTTAAAATGCAGTATTTCCGCAAAGGGAAAAACTTATCTGACGAAGGAGACCGGCTCGCTTACATGAAAGAAGTGCTGAAAGAAATCAGCGCTCTTTCCGGGTCGCTTGAGCAGGAAATGTATGTGAAGCAGCTCGCCTCAGAATTTTCTCTTTCGGTAGAATCTTTGACGGAACAGCTTTCCATCTACGCCAGACAAAACGCCCCCGGCGACAAAAACGCCGAACCGCAGACAAGACGGGCCCGGGTGACGACAAAAGCAAAACGGCGCCGTCTCCGTCCCGCCTATGAGAACGCGGAAAGACTTCTGCTCGCTCATATGCTGAGAGACCGAAACGTCATAAAGAAAGTGATTGAGCGTGTCGGCTTTGAATTTAACATTGACGGACATCGTGCGCTGGCAGCATACCTGTACGCTGTATATGAAGAGGGGGCTGACATGACGCCGCAGCATCTTATGGCGAGAGTGCAGGATGAGGAAATCAGCCAGCTGCTTTCAGATATAGGGATGCTCCAAGTAAACGAGGAGCTCTCAGAGGCCGAGTTATCCGATTACGTAAAAAAAGTGTTGGATCACCGAAAATGGTCAATGATAAAGGAAAAAGAAGCAGAAAGAGCGGATGCGGAGAGGCAGAAAGACTTCGTGAAAGCTGCGTCTCTGGCTCAAGAAATTGTTGCATTGAACCGATCATTAAAGTAACACCACAAAGAGGCTTGCGTTCTGATTGGCAATGATTCCTTGCGGAGGAGCAAATAGATCGCTTAACCTCATCATGAATTGTCATTTATTATCCGCAGCCCTGCATGCTGAAAAAGAGAGAAGGCTTCCGGGTCGGATAAGAAACATACCGCTTTTAGAATTCGTTGCAAGCTTTGGAAGGAGGGATCCATAATGGCTGATAAACAAACCCACGAAACAGAAACAGAACTTACATTAGACCAGGTAAAAGAGCAGCTTACTGAAACTGGAAAAAAACGTGGCGTTTTAACATATGAAGAAATTGCTGAACGCATGTCCAGCTTTGAAATTGAATCAGACCAAATGGATGAGTATTATGAATTTTTAGGAGAACAAGGTGTTGAATTAATTAGTGAAAATGAAGAAACGGAAGATCCTAATATTCAACAGCTTGCCAAAGCCGAAGAAGAATTTGACCTTAATGACCTCAGCGTACCGCCTGGCGTAAAGATCAATGATCCAGTCCGCATGTACCTTAAGGAAATCGGACGGGTAAATCTTCTTTCTGCTAAAGAAGAAATCACCTACGCTCAAAAAATTGAAGAGGGTGACGAGGAATCTAAACGCAGACTGGCTGAAGCAAACCTTCGTTTAGTTGTCAGCATTGCTAAACGGTATGTCGGCCGCGGCATGCTTTTCTTAGACTTGATCCAAGAAGGAAACATGGGTCTCATGAAAGCCGTCGAGAAGTTTGACTACCGTAAAGGATATAAATTCAGTACGTATGCGACTTGGTGGATCAGACAGGCGATTACACGCGCCATCGCTGACCAGGCGAGAACAATCCGTATCCCGGTTCACATGGTGGAAACCATCAACAAATTAATCCGTGTGCAGCGTCAGCTTCTTCAGGATCTTGGCAGAGAGCCGACACCGGAAGAAATTGCTGAAGACATGGATCTTACGCCTGAAAAAGTCCGTGAAATATTAAAAATCGCTCAAGAGCCTGTTTCTTTAGAAACGCCGATCGGTGAAGAAGACGACTCACATCTCGGTGACTTCATCGAAGACCAGGAAGCGACTTCTCCGTCGGATCATGCGGCATATGAGCTTTTAAAAGAACAGCTGGAAGATGTGCTGGATACGTTGACAGATCGTGAAGAAAACGTGCTGCGTCTCCGTTTCGGTCTGGATGACGGACGCACAAGAACTTTGGAAGAAGTAGGCAAAGTGTTTGGAGTAACGAGAGAGCGTATTCGCCAAATTGAAGCAAAAGCGCTTCGCAAATTGAGACATCCGAGCAGAAGCAAACGTCTGAAGGATTTTCTCGAATAGAATGGAACGGGTCTTTTTGATCCGTTCTTTTTTATGTATAAGATATATGGATAATATACCTTTATTTTACTGGATAAGCATATGTTTTGCAAATGAGTTTGGAAAAAATGCGGCATGTCTGAAAGGGGGAAAATGAGATAAGTTTATTTATATTCTTTATTGTAAGCGTATACAATTCATTATACAATAGAATAAAGATAATTTTGTGATAAACAAAACAGTTATTTTTGCTTTTTGTATAAATTGTGAAATCAATGAAATTGCTGAGTAAGACCATTTACTTTTTGTAAAAATAAGTTAGAATTAGAAGTGTTTACATAGGGGGAGAATGAAAAAGGGGGATGGAGATATGAAGTGGAATCCGCTGATTCCTTTTTTGCTCATTGCAGTGCTGGGAATAGGGCTGACTTTCTTTTTAGCTGTAAAAGGCAATGGAGATGCGCATCAGATCGCAAGCGGCGGTGAAAGCAAAAATGCCGAGAAGGAAACTGCAAACGCTTCACCTGAAGAGATTTATAAAGCGAACTGCATCACCTGTCACGGGGAAAACTATGAAGGTGTGTCAGGGCCGAACTTAAAAGGCGTCGGCAAAAGAAAAGATGTCGCTGAGATTAAAACAAAAATTGAAAAAGGCGGCAACGGGATGCCCGCGGGCCTTGTGCCGGCCGAAAAGCTGGATGACATGGCAAAATGGGTTTCTGACATTAAATAAAGCTTTACCGGTCCCTATATAAAAGACATATGAAAAACTCTATCCGCCGCTTGGATTCCGGGCGGTTTTTTTATATGATAGTAAAGGAAAAAGAACCTGAGAAAAGTTGTGATATTGTGAATGAAATGAAGTTATCTAAAAGATTGCAGTCTGTGGCGGAATATATCCCTCCGGGTGCCCTGGTTGCTGATATCGGGTCGGACCACGCGTATCTTCCTTGCTATGCCGTTTTGAATCATTTGGCAAGCCGGGCAATCGCCGGTGAAATTACAGACGGACCGTTTCTATCCGCCAAACAGCAGGTGGAAAAACTGGACTTAAGCACTCTTATCTCCGTAAGGAAAGGTGACGGGCTGAGCGTCCTTGAAAAAGGAGAAGCCGGCGCCATTACAATCGCTGGCATGGGCGGAGCGCTGATCGCTCATATTTTGGAGTCCGGAAAAACGAAATTGACGGGGCGTGAACGGCTGATTCTGCAGCCGAATATTCATGCCGTTCATATAAGAGAGTGGCTGTATCAGGAAGGCTATGAACTGATTGATGAAGTGATTCTCGAAGAAGACGGAAAGTGTTATGAAATCCTCGTTGCGGAAACTGGCGACCGTGATGCGCCGTATCGGGACGTGCCGATGGCTGCCGGAATGCTTGCGGGTCCGTTTTTATTAAAAGAGAGGAATGAAGTGTTTCTTCGGAAATGGAGCCAGGAACTTAAGCATACTGAACAAATTTATGAACAGATCAGCCGCAGCGCAAAGCATGAAAGTCATGAAAAATTAGCTGAATTGAAAGAGCGGATTTCTCTGCTGAAGGAGGTAATCGGACATGTCTAAACATGTAAACGGACAGGAAATCATCCAGCTGTTTGAACAATTTTCACCGAAGGCTTTTGCGGTGGAAGGAGATAAAATCGGCCTGCAGATCGGTACATTGAATAAGCCGGTGAAAAATGTCATGGTGACACTGGATGTTCTGGAACAAACGGTAGATGAAGCCATTGAGAAAAAAGTTGACTTAATTATCGCCCACCATCCGCCGATTTTTCGGCCGCTTAAACAGATCACCACTGATCAGCCTGGCGGAAGACTGATTGAGAAATGTATAAAGCATGATATTGCCGTATATGCGGCTCATACGAATCTTGATGTGGCGGACGGCGGTGTGAACGATCTGCTTGCCGAAGCTCTCGGCCTGACAGACACAGAAGTGCTCGTCCCGACATATTCGGACCCGATGAAAAAGCTTGCCGTCTATGTTCCGAAAGACTATGAAGAAGCTGTAAGAACCGCACTTGGCAACGCCGGAGCGGGACATATCGGCAATTACAGCCATTGCGCGTTCTCCTCTGAGGGAATCGGCAGCTTTAAGCCGCTGGACGGGGCAGAACCGTTTATCGGACAGACGGGAGAGCTGGAACTCGTCCATGAAGTGAGACTTGAGACCGTTTTTCCGGCAAGTATGGAGAAAACCGTCGTAAAAGCGCTGAAAAAAAGCCATCCGTATGAAGAGGTGGCATATGATATTTATCCGGTGGAGCAGTCTCCGCTTGAAAAAGGGCTCGGCCGCATCGGAAAACTTCAGCAAGACATGACGCTTGAAGAGTTTGCGCTGTTTGTGAAAGAAAAGTTTGACGTTAACGGAGTCCGGATGGTCGGAGAGCGAAACAGCAAGGTGAAAAAAGTCGCGGTTCTTGGCGGTGACGGAAATAAATATATTTATCAGGCAAAGCGGAAGGGTGCAGATGTTTACGTGACGGGCGATCTTTATTTCCATGTAGCGCATGATGCGATGATGATCGGATTAAACGTCGTGGACCCGGGGCATTATGCTGAAAAGATCATGAGAAAAGGCACGGCTGAGAAGCTTACGGCAATGGCCGGGGAGAAAAACTATGATGTGCGCATTTTCGCTTCCGAAACAGATACAAACCCATTTACCTTCTTATAAAAAAACTGAGGCCCCGGGCCTCAGTTTTTTATTTTTACTTTCGGAAGGATTTTTTTAAGCGGCACACTGTGTTCAAGCTGCCATGTCGATTCATCGTTGTGGTCAAACTGCTCTAAAAAGCGGATGACTTCCTTTGTAATCGGTGTCGGTGTTGATGCGCCTGCGGTAACGGCGACGGTATTGACGTCTTTCAGCCATTCGAGCTTCAGTTCACTGATGTCTCCGATTCGGTAGGCTTTTGTTCCGGCGATTTCTTCTGACACTTGCGCCAGTCTGTTGGAGTTATTGCTTTTCGGATCACCGACAACAATGGTTAAGTCCGCTTTTTTTGCCTGCTCTGATACAGCTTCTTGACGAACCTGTGTGGCCAGGCAGATTTCCTGATGGTATTCCACGTACGGGTACTTTTCTTTGACTGATTCCATAATATCGTGGACGTCCCACTGGGACATTGTCGTTTGGTTTGTAACGATTAATTTCTCAGCCTGAATATCGAGATTTCTCACGTCTTCCTCTGTTTCAACGAGATGAACGATTTCAGGAGCGACGCCGACGGCTCCTTCAGGCTCGGGGTGGCCTTTTTTACCGATGTATATGACGTGATAACCTTCAGCTTTTACTTTTCGGATTAAGTCATGTGTTTTCGTGACGTCCGGGCATGTGGCGTCAATCGTAACAAGCCCTTTTTCCTCAGCGGCTTTTCTTACTTCCGGAGATACCCCGTGAGCCGTGAAAATAACGGTTCCTTTTTCCACCTGCTTTAAAATCTCCAGACGGTTTGTGCCGTCAAGCGTGTAAATGCCGTCTTCCTCAAACGCATCTGTGACATGCTTATTATGAACAATCATTCCGAGTATATATATAGGTCTTGGCAGTGTTTTATCGAGTGACGCGTTTTTGGCTATGACCATGGCATCAACAACGCCGTAACAGTAGCCGCGCGGCGATATTTTGATAACGTCCAATGTAGATGTCCTCCTATCAAAAGTGAGTGTAGAGGCAATATAAAAAGCCGTAGTTAAACGGCTCAAATCTTGCATTCTTCTGATCTCATTATAGCTAATCTTTCGTGAGATATCAAAGAATGTTAAATATATAATTTCGGCTTTGATCTGCCCGATGTTCTTTTTGGACGCGGCTGTTCCGCTGAGTCTGCCTGTGCGGCGTCTTTTTCTTTTGAAGCGGATGCTTTTTCAGACGTCTTCTTTGATGTTTTGGATGAGGCGTCTGATTTGTTTTCATCTTCTGTTTCATCTGTTTTTTCAGCTTCATCCTTTTTGTCCTGTTCGTCTGTTTCTTTCGTCTCGTCAGATTCATTCTCGTCATCACTGCTGCTTAATTGGCTGTAAAGCTTCATCATGGCGGGCAGACTCCGTACTAAAGGACCGTACTGCTGGATCATCGGCGTAACCTGCTGCGCCACGCCGAGCACCTTCTGAACGTTGCCGAGCATGCTCGACAGGGATGCCGGACTTGCCAGGTTCTGTATTCCCTGCAGTCCTGCACCTGCTCCTCCGCTGGCCGCCGCCGGTGCCGACGCGGCAGCGCTTCCTCCTCCTGAACCGGGTAAAAAACGGGAAAGCATACCTTTTAAGCCCCCTCCGCCGCCCGTGCCTGCGTTTCTCAGGCCCGCTCCGGCAATCTGCTGCTGAGGGAAAAGCTGCCGTCCCTGCTGCATCAGCTGCCGTCCCGGCAATGACGGTCTTCCTCCCATCATCATACGCGGATTCATAAACGGCCGGCCCTGCTGCGCCATATTTCTCATCGGCTGCTGTGGAAACATACTTGTACCTCCTTTCTGTCTCTCTGCTATTACAATATGCATCGGAGGGGGCATTTGCTTTTCTGTCTCGAAAACAGGATTCCCCCAAGACATGGTGTTTTTAAGTAAAATCGGTTATAATGTGATGATGGACACAGAATGTGCCGCTTTAAGGAGCTGGGAAAAATGAAAGAAACTAAATTTGATGGATACAACTTAAAACCGTTTATTATAGATGCAGTTCACCGCCTTGGTTTTTATGAACCGACAGATATTCAAAAGCGTCTGATACCTGCTGTACTGAAAAACGAAAGCGTGATCGGGCAGTCCCAGACGGGGACGGGGAAAACCCACGCCTATTTATTGCCAATTTTGAATCGGATTGATCCGGGTTCTGATACGGTACAGGCTGTTATTACGGCGCCGACGAGAGAGCTTGCCAATCAGATTCATCAGGAAGCGCTCAAAATCACACAGGGTGCGGAAGATGAGCCGATCCGGACAAAATGCTTCATCGGCGGGACGGACAAGCAAAAATCAATTGATAAGCTGAAAACACAGCCTCATCTCGTCGTCGGAACGCCGGGCCGGATCGCGGATCTGATTAAGGCGCAGGCATTGAACGTCTATAAAGCGCAGTCTCTCGTCATTGACGAAGCTGATCTGATGCTTGACATGGGCTTTTTAGAAGACGTTGATTACATCGGATCCCGTATGCCGGAAGAACTTCAGATGCTTGTGTTCTCAGCTACGATTCCGGAAAAGCTGAAGCCGTTTTTGAAAAAGTATATGGAAAATCCGAAGTACGCGCATGTTGAGCCGAAAAGAATCACAGCCGAAAAGATTGAACATGTTTTGGTTCCTTCTAAACAGCGTGATAAAGACAAACTGCTTTTTGATATGATGTCTCATCTGAACCCTTATCTGGGCATTGTGTTTGCAAATACGAAAAACACGGCTGACCATATTGCGAAATACCTGACTGAAAAGGGCATGAGGATTGGTCTTCTGCACGGGGGATTAACGCCGCGTGAGCGTAAGAAGGTAATGAAGCAGATTAATGATCTGGAATTCACTTATGTCATTGCGACAGACCTTGCGGCAAGAGGAATTGACATTAAAGGCGTAAGCCACGTCATCAACTATGAGCTTCCGGACGATCTGGATTTTTATGTTCACCGCGTCGGGAGAACCGCACGCGCGGGTTCATCAGGCCAAGCACTGACCATTTATGAGCTTTCTGACGAAGATGCGCTCGTAAGACTCGAAAAGATGGGTATTGTGTTTGACTATGCGGAGCTTGTAAACGGCGAATGGAAGAAAGGCGATGACCGCCACCGCCGCAAAAAACGCAAAAAATCGGAGAATGAGGCTGACCAAATGGCGAAGCGCCTCGTAAAAAAACCGAAAAAAGTGAAGCCGGGCTATAAAAAGAAAATGAGCTACGAAATGGAAAAGATAAAAAGAAAGCAGAGAAGAAACAAATCTAACAAAGGAAAGTAGGGGAATCGGGTTGCTGAAAATAGGTTCACACGTCTCAATGAGCGGAAAACATATGCTCCTTGCCGCAAGCAAGGAAGCTGTTTCGTACGGGGCGAACACATTTATGATCTATACGGGCGCTCCCCAAAACACGCGCCGCAAAAAAATTGAGGACTTGAATATTGAAGCGGGCCGCGCCCATATGAAGGAAAACGGCATCGATGAGATTGTCGTGCATGCGCCGTACATCATTAACATCGGAAATACGACAAATCCGGCAACATTTGAGCTGGGCGTTGATTTTCTGCGTTCTGAAATTGAAAGAACGGCAGCGATCGGCGCGAGACAGATCGTGCTTCATCCAGGGGCGCATGTCGGAGCCGGGGCTGAGACGGGCATCAAAAAAATCATTGAAGGTTTAAACGAAGTGATTGTTCCCGGGCAAAACGTGCAGATTGCGCTGGAGACAATGGCGGGCAAAGGATCAGAATGCGGGAGAAGCTTTGAAGAGCTGGCCGAGATCATTGCGGGAGTCACGCATAATGAACATCTATCCGTCTGCTTTGACACTTGCCACACCCATGACGCCGGGTATGATGTCGCTAATGATTTTGACGGTGTTCTTAACGAGTTTGATAAAATCGTCGGCATCGATCGGATAAAAGTCCTTCATGTTAACGACAGTAAAAATGTCAAAGGCGCCCGGAAAGACCGCCATGAAAATATCGGGTTCGGAGAGATCGGTTTTGACGCTCTGCAGTACATCGTTCATCACGAGCAGCTTGCCGATATCCCGAAAATCCTCGAAACACCGTATGTAGGCGAAGACAAGAAAAATAAGAAGCCGCCGTACCGTTTTGAAATCGAAATGCTGAAAGAAAAGCAGTTTGATAAGGAGCTTCTTGAAAAAATATCAGCTCAATAAGAAAGAAAGGAGGGGCGGGTGTCCCTCCTTTTTTACCCTGAGAATTGATTGAAAAGTTCGTCAACTTTCCGCGCCGTTTCTTTTGAAGTTATCGTTTCCACTTTTTTCAGCAGGCGCAGCCGCTCCTGTTCATCAAAAATATTGATGTTTTTTCCGTGCATCAGAGCCGCTACCTCAGCCGCTTGACTTCTTGTAATGCTGATCCCGTATTGCTTGGAATATTTCAGCAGATCGTCCGCAGTGACTTGATTGAGCCGCTGCAAAATAATTCTTTGTATTAAAATCATCGATACTTTCACCTCTTTAGACATAATGTATTGAGCAGATCATTAAAATGTTACAGCTTTTAATGGTAAAATAAAGTTGCTTACTGTTTAAAATAGTTATTATAGGAAAGGAGATTTTATGACCCCAAATAAACAGCATAAAAGAGAATCATTTTTACACTTTATCTTCAGGGTCATTATGATTCTGATCGGGGCGGGTTCAGCCGCCGTAAGTATTGAATTGTTTCTGGTCCCTAATAATTTTATCGACGGAGGCATTATCGGTGTTTCATTAATTTTAGACCACCTCTTTATGTCCAATCCCCTCCTCAATTTTGCCTTATTCGTTGTGTTACTCAACATTCCATTTATGATTTTCGGATATAAATATATCGGAAAAACATTTCTCATCTCTACTGTTATCGGAATCGTCGGTTTAGCGCTGATTGAATCCTCATTGCACCATGTGGAGGCCATTACGACCCAGCCTATTTTGGCGACGGTATTCGGGGGGCTTTTGCTCGGTTTCGGGGTAGGCCTTGTCATCCGAAACGGAGGCTCGATGGACGGTACTGAAATCCTCGGTATCCTTCTCACGAAAAAGCTGCCCTTTTCAGTCGGGGAATTCGTTATGCTCATCAATGTGTTTATTTTCATTTGGGCCGGTTTTGTGTTCGGTCCGGAGCAGGCAATGTATTCTTTCATGACTTATTATATTGCCATGAAAACGATTGACGCCGTCATCCAGGGGCTTGATGAAACAAAAGCGGTCATTATTGTTGCAGAGCAATATGCTGAGATCTCAGATGCAATATTGCACCGGCTTGGACGGGGAACCACTAAGCTTCAGGGAAAAGGCGGATATACGGATGAAACCAAAGAAGTCATTTACGCGGTCGTGACAAGGCTTGAAGTGACTAAATTGAAATCCATTGTGTTTGAAATTGATAAAAACGCCTTTATTACAATCATGAATACCCATGAAACGAGGGGCGGTAAGTTCAAAACCGCGATTCACTAGGCTTTCATTTACTTTTCATCATTTTATAGGTATAATTTGATACATCATAAGAAAATGGCCTGCTGTTCAGACAGCTGCCATTTTCTTTTTGGAGCGATACCGTGTTGTAAAGGGGAGGTCCTCATGAACGTACAAGAAGCGTTGAACCTGCTGAAAGAAAAAGGGTATAAATATACGAGTAAGCGAGAAGACATGCTGCAGCTTTTTGCTGATTCTGATAAATATCTGACCGCCAAAAACGTGCTTGCCGCATTAAATGACGACTATCCGGGTCTGAGCTTTGATACCATATACAGAAATCTTTCGTTATATGAAGAACTCGGCATTTTGGAAACGACGGAGCTTTCCGGAGAAAAACTGTTCCGTTTTACATGCTCTTATACCCATCATCATCACCATTTTATCTGTTTAACCTGCGGGAAAACGAAGGAAATTGAGTCCTGTCCGATGGATAAGCTGCACGATGATTTGGAAGGGTATGAAATCAGCGGCCATAAGTTTGAAATTTACGGCACCTGTCCGGCGTGCCGATAAAAAACCTCCTGCTTATACAGGAGGTTTTTTTCAGCTTTTAACATGCTGAAAGCTGTGTTTGTTTTTATTAATCCAGGCGACGGCTTCAAGCCAATTCTGCACCCTGATAATATTGGAATCGATGGGGAGCTGATTATATGGGGAGTTAAAAAGGATAACCGGAATGCCTGCTTCTTTTGCGATCATTGTCGCATTGCCGTGGTGATCTTCGAAAAATAAATCAATGCCGTGTTTTTTGACGGCTTCCACTTTGTGATGGCCTCCGACAAGCTCAATGTGATCGTAATGAATGTCCCGGTTTGCAAACCAGTCCAGTGTAACATCTTCTAAGTGGCCGCGTCTTGCCGTAATGTAGATCAGACGGTGCTCTTCTTTCAGTCCGTCCAGTGCCTGCTTGGCAAATTCCGCGAGCTTCGCTTCTTTATATATGGCTGCTTCATGAACGTTCATCCATTCCCAAAATTCCTCGTCTGTAATGTTCAAAAGCTTCGTCAGATCATAATCAGTCATATCATCCAAGGTAATGGAAAGATGAAATGAGCGGTTTAAATAAGGGACAAATGTATCCTGTGCCGTAACTGTGCCGTCAATATCTATACCTAACCGTAACATGTCCACACTCCTATAAATTCATCCCTTCAAGTGTAACATAAACAATTAACAATACCAGAAAAGTTTAGCAAACATGAATTCGTAAAAAACGCGGAAACTAAAAAAGCTCCTTTCATAAAAGAAAAAGGGGGAATTGAAGGTGGCATACGATTACGAAAATCGAAAAGGCAACGACTACTATGTGGATCATGGATCGGAAGGAACCGATATCACGCGTGATGTTTATTCAGAAGAAACAGCGGCTGAAATTTCAGAGCCATATCGTGCTTCTGACCGGGCAGCAGACCGTGATGATAACCGGGACGGAGTAAGTGAAGGCCGGGGGATAGGGTATGCAGCATTGGCTATTTCTATCATTTCCCTGTTTGTGCTCCCTGTTTTATTAGGGGCATGCGGCATTATCGTCGGCTATATCGCCAGAAGAAGAGGAGCAGGCGCTTTAGGCGGATGGGCGATGGGAATCGGTATTGTTTCCCTTGTGCTCGGCATCTTCATTACACCGTTTTTTTAACACAACGCAAAAAAAGCTTGGCGGAATATCCGTCAAGCTTTTTGTGCTTCTTGTTCTGCTTTTGCTTTTTCCGCTTCAAGCTTTGCGTAGTGTTCTTCCGCCAGCTTATCGATTTCTTTTTTCAGCTCTTCGACCATGGTTTCTTCAGGGACTTTGCGGACGATTTGGCCTTTGCGGAAAAGAAGTCCTTCGCCGCGCGCGCCGGCAATCCCGATATCAGCTTCTCTTGCTTCGCCCGGTCCGTTAACGGCACATCCGAGAACGGCTACTTTAATCGGCGCTTTGACTTTAGAAATGTATTCTTCCACTTCATTTGCGATGCTGATGAGATCAATTTCGATCCGTCCGCATGTCGGGCATGAAATAAGCGTAGCCGCGTTTGAAGCAAGACCGAATGATTTCAGGAGTTCTCTGGCTACTTTTACTTCTTCAACCGGGTCGGCGCTCAGAGAGATCCGGAGCGTGTTTCCGATTCCTTTGCTTAAAATCGCTCCGAGTCCGGCCGCGCTTTTTACCGTTCCGGCAAACAGCGTGCCCGATTCTGTAATTCCGAGGTGGAGCGGATAATCAAATGCTTTTGAAGCTTTTTCGTATGCTTCTATGGCTAGATTGACGTCAGACGCTTTCATGCTGACGATGATGTCGTGAAAGTCAAGGTCTTCCAGGATTTTGATATGATGAAGCGCACTCTCAACCATTCCGTCAGCAGTCGGATAGCCGTATTTTTCTAAAATGCGTTTTTCCAAAGAACCCGCGTTTACGCCGATCCGGATCGGAATTCCTTTTTCTTTCGCTGCTTTTACGACGGCTTCCACTTTTTCGCGGCGGCCGATGTTTCCCGGGTTGATTCTGATTTTGTCGGCCCCGCCCTCAATTGCTTTTAATGCAAGCTTGTAGTCAAAATGAATATCGACAACGAGAGGGATGGAAATTTGTTTTTTGATGTCGGCAATTGCGTTAGCGGCGCGTTCGTCCGGACATGCCACCCGGACAATTTGACAGCCGGCTTCGGCTAAACGGTTGATTTCCGCAACTGTTGCTTCTACGTCGTGTGTTTTGGTCGTCGTCATACTCTGAATGACGACTTCGTTATTTCCGCCTATTGTTAAAGGTCCCACTTTGACGGGACGCGTTTTTGTACGATGTGTGATTTCACTCACTTGTCAATCGCTCCTTAATTGTAGTTACCGCTTTTGCAGGCTGAGCCTTTTACATGTCAGGCAACTTCTATTTACATGTTATATTGTAACAGTGTATTTGCCGAACTGACAAGAAATTAACGTTTAATTGCGGTAGACGGGGAATTTATAAGCGGTGCCTGCCTGAATGGCGTTTGCTTTTACATTCGGATTCAGCGCTTCAAAATCTTGTGCAATATCATCTGGCGCTTTATGTGCGCCGACTATCGACATCACCGTATCGCCTTTTTTGACCGTAACCGTTCTGTATGAAGATTCCTGTCGGGCTGGCTGTGCCGCCGCTGCGTATGCTGGAAGGTCTTGAGAAGGGATCGTGCCGATTTTAAGATCGTAAAAGATAATGAATATCACAAATAAACTGCCGAATACAAAAGTAAGCCGCTTCATTCCAACCGCCTCCCGCATACATTTTTACTTCATTGTATGCTTGTCCCATTTTGTTCATGACAAAAAAGAAGACCGCCGGGGGCAGTCTTTGTTACACAGCTGTTTTTCTTGGCGGTATCTCTTTTAAGACGAGGAAAAGGATGATAAAGTTTACAAACCAATTCACTAAAAATTCACTCGGCACCGTAATAACAAGCGCGCGCATGATCGTAAAGAATATGGTCGAAAGTGTAATGGAATAAGCCGAAAGCTTCCAGAGCTGCTGGTAATTCAATGTCTTTCTTTGCGCATTTTTCAATATGAGGCCGATGACGGCGAGAAATGATACTTCAATGAATTTTCCGGCCGCTGTCATGATGAACAGCAGAACGGACAGGACGGTGACGATCATTGTTTTATTTTGGTTTAATGCTGATATGATTTCTTTTTTTGTGATATCAGCAGGCATCAGCGAATAATTCATTTCTGTCGCCTGTCCGTCTACAGCAAGCACCATTTTATTTTTCAAAATGCCGATCGCATTTTGTTTCGCCGCTATTTGTTTCGCGCCGTAAGCATCTGTCGGATCAAACACGATGACGAACCCGTTCGCTTCCGTTTCCTTAGAGGCGGACGCTTTCGTCTGCAATTCTCCGTTTGAAATGCTGAAATCAGGGAAATCTTTCTTTAACACGGTTTTGAAACCGTTCATTGAGTTTACGGTGCCGGAGCAAAGGTAATAAGCGCTTGGCAGCGTAAAAAGGACAGACAGCAAAAATACATAAAGGATCGCTTTTCCTATCCCCTGAAACCGTGTTTTTGCAATATCTGCCGGAGAGTATGTACTTTTCAATAAAGCCGTAAATATGTTCAACATCTTCACTTCCTAGCCTAAACTGGTATATGTTGCTTATTGTATCGTTCACAGGGGATGAACACAAGTGAGAGTATTTAAAGCGGTGATAAGGAATCATACATAATAAGATAAAGCGGGAAGCGGTGATCGCCCGCAAAACAAAGGAGGGTGTTTTTGTCATGAGTGTTTTGTATTGGCTGATGATCATTGCGGTCTTCGTCATTGCTTTTATCGGGCTTGTATATCCGGTGATTCCAAGCGTTATTTTTATTGTGGCCGGT
Organism: Bacillus sp. Pc3; assembly: GCF_000815145.1. Classification (NCBI taxonomy): domain Bacteria; kingdom Bacillati; phylum Bacillota; class Bacilli; order Caryophanales; family Bacillaceae; genus Bacillus; species Bacillus sp. Pc3. The sequence continues at coordinate 3,535,577 of NZ_CP010406.1, forward strand.
TTTCTTCTCTACGGATTTTTGTTTTCCTTCAGTCCTTATTCTTACCTGTTTTGGCTCATTGAGGCGGTATTTGCGGCCGTTTTATTCGCAGCTGACTATGTGTCAAATTTACTTGGCGTTAAAAGGTACGGAGGAAGCAGGGCGGCAATCTGGGGAAGCACGATCGGATTATTGATCGGGCCCTTCGTTATTCCCGTGGCAGGCATTATATTAGGCCCGTTTATCGGTGCTCTCTGCGCTGAGGTGTTTGTTCATCAAAAGGATATCAAGTCCGCGGCAAAAGTGGGGCTCGGCTCGTTAATCGGCTTTTTAACAAGCGTGGCGGCAAAAGGCGTCATTCAGCTCTTTATGATCGGGTATTTCTTATGGACGGTGCTTTAGAAAGGTTTAATTTCGGCCGTGAACGGATAAAGTGTAATATGTCTGCTGGAATCGCCGGATTGTGAGCTTTTTCATTGATTACCACGCTTTCTTTTGTTACATTGAGATTAGAAAAGTTCGCGTTAAGCGGCATTTCAGTACATATATTTAAAGGAGGAAAAAATTATGGCTTACAAACTTCCAGAATTGCCTTACGCTTATGATGCTTTAGAACCTCATATCGATAAGGAAACGATGACGATTCACCATACGAAGCACCATAACACATACGTGACAAACCTCAACAAAGCGATCGAAGGATCTGCGCTTGCAGAGAAATCTGTAGATGAGCTTGTTGCTGATTTGAACGCAGTGCCGGAGGACATCCGCACGGCAGTCCGCAACAATGGCGGCGGACATGCAAACCACTCTTTATTCTGGACTCTTTTATCTCCGAACGGCGGAGGCGAACCGACTGGTGAGCTTGCTGAAGAGATCAAAAGCACGTTCGGAAGCTTCGATCAATTTAAAGAAAAATTCGCCGCAGCAGCTGCAGGCCGTTTCGGTTCAGGCTGGGCTTGGCTCGTTGTAAACAACGGCAAACTTGAAATTACAAGCACGCCAAACCAAGATTCACCGCTTTCAGAAGGTAAAACACCTGTTCTCGGTCTTGATGTTTGGGAGCATGCGTACTACCTGAACTACCAAAACCGCCGTCCTGATTACATTTCAGCTTTCTGGAATGTTGTGAACTGGGATGAAGTTGCCCGTCTTTACAGCGAAGCAAAATAATTGAGTTGAATGATCACAAGGTCTCCCGCGGGAGGCCTTGTTTTTTTATTGACTTTGATTCCTTTTACATATCTCAGTTTGAGTGAGACAAACTAATGTGTAGTAAAGGGGAGTCAATGATGAGCAAAATAAAAAAAATTATCGGCGACATCGAAATAAATAAAGGGCTGCTGCTGTTATTGACGATTGGCGGCCTTTACTCATTAGGCATCGCGCTGTCAAATACATTTGTCAACGTGTACTTGTGGAAGCAGTCGGGAAAATTTATTGATTTGGCCATATACAATTTGTCGGTCGTAACGATGCAGCCGGTTACCTTTCTGCTGGCGGGCCGGCTGGCTAAAAAAATTGACAGGGTGTTTATTCTAAGGTTCGGCGTTATCTTTTTGGCCGCTTTTTATTTAAGTGTGCTGCTTGCCGGAGAAACTGCGGCTTCCCGTCTCGTTTTGATAGGGGCCGTGCTCGGAGTTGGATACGGCTTTTACTGGCTGGCTTTTAATGTGCTGACTTTCGAAATCACGGAACCGGAAACGAGAGATTTTTTTAACGGGTTTTTAGGCATTTTGTCTTCATCGGCGGGCATGATCGGTCCGATTGTGGCCGGATATGTCATTTCAAGACTTGAAAACAATACGGGTTATACAATCATTTTCAGCCTGTCGCTCGGCTTATTTGCCCTTGCTGTGGTCATGAGCTTTTTTCTGAAGCGGAGGGAGTCGAAAGGCCGGTTTATGCTGAAAAAAGTTTTTGATGAGCGCCACACGAATCTGAATTGGCGCCGGATTACCAACGCGCACTTTTTTCAAGGCTTGAGAGAAGGGATTTTTGTTTTTTTAATCAGCGTATTTGTATTCATTGCGACAAACAGTGAGCTGGCGCTCGGAACATTCGGTCTCGTCAATTCCGCGGTTTCTTTTTTTGCCTATTATTTTGCATCAAGGCTCATCAAAAAAAGAGCGCGGAAAAAGGCGATTCTTATCGGCGGATTGATCTTGTACGGCGCCCTGTTTCTCATCATTTTTAAAATGAGCTTCACGACGCTCCTTTTGTACGGAGTGTTTATTGCGATCGGCTATCCAGTTCTGCTCGTGCCGTATGTCTCGCTTACATATGATGTGATAGGCCGGGCGCGGCTTGCCAGAAAAGCCAGAATTGAATACATTGTGCTCAGGGAGTTATTTTTAAATGCGGGCCGGATCGTTTCCATCCTTTGTTTCCTTGTAATCGTTACATTGTTCAAGGAAAAAGTGGGAATACCGGCGGCGCTCGTGCTGCTCGGAGCCGGGCATCCGCTGATTTATTACTTTATAAAAGACATCAAACTGGATACGGAAACTTCTGATGAAACAGTAGAAGAAGACCGACAAAAACAGGCGGCGGAACCGAATTTTATAAAAGGAGAAAGATAAAAGGGTTATCTGTAGAAAAATATCGAAAAAACCTTTAGAATGAAAAATGGCACCTGAACAGAAGGTGTCATTTCTTTCTGTAAATAAGAAAAGGTGATGTCATGAGGAGAAATAAAAAGAAAATAGCTGTAAACAAAGAAAAGAAAAAATCACTGCCGATCCGGCTTAATTTTTTGTTTTTGGCCGCGTTTCTTATTTTCACTTGGATTATCGTCGAGCTTGGCATCAAGCAGATCGTTCAGGGTGATGATTATAAAAACGCCGCTAATAAGCAGGAGGAGTCTGATGTCAGCACGGCGGTTCCGAGAGGGAAAATATACGACCGGAACCTAAATCCCATCGTAACGAATAAAGCATTAAATGCGATTACATATACACGTTCAGCCTCAACCACCCAGGCGCAGCGTTTAAAAATCGCAAAAAAACTGTCGGGTATGATTAAGGTAAGCACCAAAAAGGTGACTGAGCGGGATAAAAAAGACTATTGGATGTTAACCAGGCCTGATGAAGCGAAAAAACTGATTACGGCCGAAGAAAAGCAAAAAGCTGAAGACAAAAAACTGTCTGAAGATGATTTATATCAGCTTCAGCTGAAACGCATCACAGACAAACAGCTGAATGAGCTCACTTCAAAAGACATGCAGATCCTTGCGATCAAAAGGCAGATGGATTCAGGCTACTCACTGACGCCTCAATACATCAAAAATGAAGGGGTGTCGGCAAAAGAAATGGCCGTCGTCAGCGAACATTTGGATGAACTGCCGGGAGTTGACGTGACGTCTGACTGGGAACGGTCTTATCCAAATAAAGGGTTGTTAAAATCAGTTCTCGGCAGTGTCTCGAGCTCCAATGAGGGACTCCCTTCAAATCTTCTTGAGCATTATTTGTCACTCGGCTACAGCAGGAATGACAGAGTAGGAAAAAGTTATTTAGAGTATCAATATGAAAATCTGCTGCAGGGCCAAAAAGAGAAAGTGAGAAATGTGACAGATTCCTCTGGAAACGTAACAGATACAGAAACGGTTTCAAAAGGTAAAGCTGGGGATGATTTAGTGCTCACTATAGATACCGAATTGCAAAAAGACGTTGAAAAAATTATTGAGAAAAATTTAAGGGCTGCAAAGGCAAGACCGAGTACACAGTTGCTTGACAGAGCATTTGTCGTAATGATGGATCCCCGTAATGGAGAAGTGCTTACAATGGCGGGTAAACAGATTAAACAAGCAGGCGGCAAATATAAAATTGATGATTATGCACTAGGAACAATGACTTCCTCTTATAACATGGGCTCAGCTGTAAAAGGGGCAACATTGTTAACAGGTTATCAAACAGGTGCTATTAAAATCGGAAATATATTTACGGATGAAGTTTTAAATATTAAAGGCTCCCCTCCTAAAAAATCGGTAAGTGTAATGGGGCCGATAAATGATTTAACTGCACTTGAGCGTTCATCTAACGTTTATATGTTCAAAACTGCGATTGCAATTGGTAAGGGTAAATATATATCAGGACATTCACTTCCGCTTGATTACAGCGCATTTGATAAATTTCGTTATTACTTCAGTGAATTCGGTTTAGGGGTAAAAACAGGAATTGATCTGCCTAACGAAGCTACAGGATATGTGGGAACTAAAAGACAGTCAGGTTTCTTGCTTGATTTTGCGATCGGCCAATATGACACATACACTCCGCTTCAAATGGCTCAGTATGTATCGACCATTGCTAATGGCGGCTATCGTATGAAGCCCCAAGTCGTGAAAGAAGTAAGAAAACCTTCAAAAAAAGGTATCGGGGCCGTCGTTGAATCTGTTAATCCGGAAGTGATGAACCGTCTTGATATGACGGAAAGTGAAATTAAACGTGTTCAGCAAGGTTTTAAACTTGTTATGAATGGAGCTCAAGGGACTGCGAGAGCAAATTTTGCTAATAAAAGTTATCACCCAGCCGGTAAAACCGGAACAGCACAAGCTTTCTATGATGGACCTATAAAATCAAGAACTGGTGCTTCTACTTATAACACAACTTTGGTGGCTTATGCTCCTGCAGATCATCCTGAAGTTGCTATTTCGGTAGTGGTTCCATGGGCTTATGAAAATTACAATGACAGGTATTCAATAACTAATGACATCGGGGAAGCAGCTCTGGACAAATACTTTGAGCTGAAAAAGAAACAAGAAGATAATAATACGAAGCAGAAAAACGAAGATAAAATTCAGGAAGACGCTGAAAACGGCAATACAAATCACTAACAGAAAAACGCTCACAACCTGTGAGCGTTTTTTTTATACAAAAAAACATCCGGATTTACAAAACCTTAACACTTGATTTATACGCATTTTACAAGAACCCTTTACTCTAGACCTGTAGGACAAATTACACATTAAATGCAGGGGGAATTCAGGAAATGAAAAAAAACAAATGGATGCTTATGCTTCTGATGGCTGCTGTTATGATTGTTGCTGCAGCATGCGGAAATGCAAAGGAAAGCGGCAAGACAGACAGTCAATCTGCAAGTGAGGATAAAAAAGCATCAGGTTCTTTAACCATTTCTGGTTCATCAGCCATGCAGCCGTTAGTACTGGCAGCGGCGGAAAAGTTTATGGAAAAACATCCGGATGCTGATGTGCAGGTGCAAGCGGGGGGTTCAGGAACAGGTCTTTCGCAAGTGTCTGAAGGGGCAGTGCAAATCGGCAACTCAGATGTCTTTGCTGAAGAAAAAGAAGGCATTGATGCGAAAGCCCTAAAAGACCACCGAGTAGCGGTAGTGGCGATGGCGGCTGCGGTCAACCCCGGTGCGGGCGTAAAGGATATAACCAAAAAACAGCTGACAGACGTCTTTACAGGAAAAATTAAAAACTGGAAAGAGCTTGGCGGTAAAGATCAAAAAATTACACTCGTGAACCGTCCTGATTCATCAGGAACACGCGCTACGTTCGTCAAATACGCGCTTGACGGAGCAGATCCTGCTGAGGGCATCACAGAGGATTCCTCCAATACAGTCAAAAAAATCATTGCGGAAACGCCGGGAGCTATCGGTTATCTGGCATTCTCTTATATAAACGATGACAAAGTAACGCCTTTATCGATCGGAGGCATCAAACCGGAAGAGAAAAACGTCGTCACAGGCGAGTATCCGATTTGGGCTTACGAGCACTCTTATACGAAAGGTGAAGCGTCAGGCCTTACAAAAATGTTTCTTGACTATATGAACAGCGATGAAGTACAGAAAAGTATCGTAAAAGATCAAGGCTACATTCCGATCTCTGATATGAAAGTCACACGTGACGCAAACGGCAAGCAAAGCTGAGGGGAGGGCGGGCTCCCCGCCTCTTCTTCTTTATAGGAGTGTAAACAAATGATAAATCACAGAGAAAAAGAGTATGTAAGCGAACGCTTAATAAGCTCAAAACAAAACAGGCAAATGGATGAAGTCCGCGGAAGGGTGATTGTGTCTGTGTGTGCCGCGATTATCATTGCGGCATCAGCGGCGATCACAATTTTTCTCGGCATAAAGGGGCTGCAATCTTTTTTTGTAAATGGTGTAAGCCCGATTGAGTTCTTAACAAGTCTGAATTGGAATCCAACCCAGGCAAAACCTGAGTTCGGCGCGCTGCCTTTTATTTTCGGATCATTTGCGGTCACGGTTCTGTCCGCTCTGATCGCAGCGCCCCTCGGTATTGCGGGTGCCGTGTTTATGACGGAAATTGCGCCGACTTGGGGAAAAAAGGTGCTGCAGCCGGTAATTGAGCTGCTTGTCGGCATTCCGTCCGTCGTTTATGGATTCATAGGTCTTACAGTATTGGTTCCGTTTATCGGCTCTTTTAAATCAAGCGGAACGGGTCACAGCCTTCTGGCGGGGACGATTGTACTTTCGGTGATGATTCTGCCGACTGTTACATCGATTTCCGCTGATGCGCTAGCGTCACTTCCGAAACACCTTCGCGACGGTTCATACGCGCTTGGTGCGACGAGGTGGCAGACAATCAGAAAGGTGCTTATCCCGGCGGCGTTTCCGACATTGCTGACCGCTGTCGTGCTCGGGATGGCAAGAGCGTTCGGAGAAGCACTAGCCGTACAGATGGTTATCGGAAATACAAAGCTTCTGCCGGAAAGCCTGCTTGATACGGCGGGAACATTAACGACGATTATTACGTTAAACATGGGCCATACCACATACGGCAGTATTGAAAATAATACGTTATGGTCTATGGGGCTTGTTCTACTCATCATGTCGTTTCTGTTTATATTGCTCATACGCTACTTGTCGTCTAGGAGGAAAGTGTAATGAACCGGAAAATAACGGATAAATTGGCCACCGGTGTATTCGGGTTATGCGCCGCTGTAATTGCGGCGATTTTGGCAGGATTGTTTTTGTACATTCTTATTCACGGCGTCTCTGAAATCTCCTTGCATTTTCTTACGTCAAAATCGAGCGCCATTGCGTCAGGCGGCGGAATACGGGATCAGCTTTTTAACTCCTTTTACATTCTGTTTATCACCATGCTGATCACGATACCGCTTGGTGTGGGGGGCGGCGTCTTTATGGCTGAATATGCGCCCCAAAATAAAATCACTGATTTTATCAGAACGTGTATTGAGGTTCTGTCTTCGCTTCCGTCCATTGTCATCGGGATGTTCGGCATGCTGATGTTTGTAAACCTGACCGGATGGGGCTACACGATTATCGGGGGCGCGCTCGCATTAACGGTTTTTAACCTTCCCGTTATGGTCCGGGTGACGGAAGGTGCGCTCACTGCAGTTCCTAAGGAGCTGAAAGAAGCTTCTCTCGCTTTAGGCGTATCGAGATGGCATACCGTCAAAACGGTGCTGATTCCGAGTGCGATTCCTTCGATTTTAACCGGTGCCATTCTCGCATCCGGAAGAGTATTCGGAGAAGCGGCCGCATTGTTATTTACAGCGGGACTGACAACGCCGCGGCTGAACTTTACGGATTTGAACCCGTTTTCTGAATCATCTCCTTTCAACATTTTCAGGCCGGCTGAGACGCTGGCGGTTCATATATGGAGTGTCAATACGCAGGGAATCATCCCTGACGCCGAAGCGATTGCAAACGGCGGCTCGGCGGTGCTGGTGATTTCGGTGCTCTTGTTTAACCTTTGTGCAAGATGGCTCGGATCTGTCATTTATAAAAAGCTTACGGCAAATTAATCGGAAAGAGGCGAAAACATGATTGATCACATCATCAGGGAACAAGCGGAACAGACAAAGCGTTCGCCGGAGTCTTCAATTTTGGAAGTGAAGCATTTATCAATTTATTACGGTGACAAACAAGCGGTTAAAGATGTAAACATGGATATTGAAAAACATGCGGTGACGGCTCTGATCGGTCCCTCCGGCTGCGGGAAATCAACATTTTTGAGACAGATTAACAGAATGAACGATGCCATTCCTTTTGCAAGAAGCGAGGGAGAGATCCTTTATGAAGGGCTGAATATTTTGGGGGAAGCGATTAATGTCGTGTCTCTCAGACGGGAGATCGGTATGGTGTTTCAAAAACCGAATCCGTTCCCGAAATCCATTTACAATAACATCACACATGCGCTGAAGTATGCGGGGGAACGCAGGAAAGCCGTTTTGGATGATGCGGTCGAGGAAAGCTTAACGAAGGCGGCGCTTTGGGATGAAGTCAAAGACCGGCTTCATTCATCGGCTCTTTCGTTATCAGGCGGCCAGCAGCAGCGTCTTTGTATCGCCCGTACGCTTGCGATGAAACCTGCCGTGCTACTTTTAGATGAACCGGCCTCAGCTCTGGACCCTATTTCAAACGCCAGAATCGAGACGCTTTTGACAGAACTGAAAAAAGATTATTCGATTATTATCGTTACGCATAACATGCAGCAGGCACTTAGGGTGTCTGACCGAACGGCTTTCTTTTTAAACGGGGAAGTGGTGGAATACGGGCAGACAGAACAAATTTTCACGAGTCCTAAAGCGCAAAAGACAGATGACTACATTAACGGAAAGTTCGGATAGGGGGAAGGACTGTGAGCCTTGTGAAGGAAGCGGTGCACACACAGAATTTATTTGATATTCACGGCATGAACGTATGGTACGGAGCCCACCAGGCTTTAAAAGACATTACGATCGGTTTTGAGGAGCGGAAGGTAACTGCGATCATCGGTCCGTCCGGCTGCGGGAAATCCACTTTTATTAAAACATTAAACTTAATGCTGCAAATGGCCCCGAATGTCAAAGTGACAGGCGACATGATCTATAACGGGCGCAATCTGCTGAAAGAAAAGACGGATGCGGCAGAATTAAGAAAACAGATCGGTATGGTGTTTCAAAAAGGCAATCCGTTTCCGCAGTCGATATTTGAGAATGTCGTGTACGGTCCGAGAATTCACGGCGAAAAAAATAAAAAGAAACTGCTTGAAATCGCCGAGGAATCTTTAAAGGCAGCTGCGCTCTGGGATGAAGTGAAAGATCGCCTTCACCAGCAGGCGCTTTCACTGTCAGGCGGTCAGCAGCAGCGGCTGTGCATCGCAAGGGCGCTCGCCACAAAACCGGACGTCCTTCTGATGGATGAACCGACGTCCGCTCTCGACCCCGTATCCACGCGGAAAATAGAAGAGCTGATTTTGACATTGAAAGAAAAGTATACAATCGTCATTGTGACGCACAACATGCAGCAGGCTGCGAGGGTCTCTGATCAAACCGCGTTTTTCTATATGGGCGAACTGGTAGAATGGGGGGATACGGGCAAAATATTTTCTCAGCCGGATCATCAAAAAACACATGATTATATCACCGGAAAATTCGGATGAAAAAAACGGGCCCGGCCATTGACCGGGTCCGTTTTATACTCCTTATTAAAAAAGCCTGCCGGCCGTATCCATCTGAATGGACGATGCCTGCAAGCTTTTTTAGCGGGTTAATGTTTTGACGATTTTTTTAAAGCTCATATCTGAGTCGACTTTGAAATGGCCGGCGCGGATTTCTTTATGGTAGCCTGCGTCAATGACGTAATCATTAAAGTCCTTCGCTGAAGGAATAATCCCTTCTTTTTCAAGAATGGATGACACATCAGCAGTGCTCATTCCGTCTTTAATCGTCAGTTTGTATGTTACTTTTTTCTTTTTGGCGTCTGTGTTTTGGTCGTTGTTTAACGATTTTTCTTTAGAATCAAGCAGTTTTTGATAGTCATCCCGGTTGACGGAGACTTTTTGCTGATCGTCGAGGTAGCTGTTTACTTCTTTTTCTGTCAATGCTGTTTTTTCGGTTTTAACGGCGGCTGCCTGGTCATGGTCAGTCAAATAGAAGACAGCGGCGAGAACGGCCGTCGCTAAAATCATGCCTGCTGCAAAAGCCTGAATGCCCCGTTTTGTCATACGAGCACCTTCTCATTATCTTTAATAATGGTATTGACGTCCTCGACAGACACGTGCTCCGCTTTTGCGATGGCTTCCGCAGACATTCCGTTGTTATATTTTGAAATGATTTGTTTGGCGATTTTTTGGTTAATGCCGCTGCTTTTGGCTTTGCGGATCACGAGGTTGGTTTCCAGCAATTCTTCTTCAAGCACCGTCATTTTCTTTTTCAGCTTGTAAATTTCCTGCATGGCGGAAAGCTGAAGCGTTTCAAGCTCCTGTTCCACGTCTTTCATCGGATCTCTTTGAGAATATGAGAATGCAATAAGCGCTATACTGACGATAAACAACGCAATAATAGCAATTTCCACGTTTCATCACCTTCTATTATTAATTTGCCCTTCTTTTTTATACCATAAAACGCCGCCATTCTAAAGGAAATAGAGAAAAAAACGGAATTTTGTCGGGAAATCTTTTTTATTCGGGGAGCAAACGGTTATTTCTCTATAGATTTCGCATCAGAAAGTCCTTTTTTGTCCTGTTTCGTCATATTTTCCCTTCACCAGGCGCAAGCTCATTCAGAGGATCAGAAGCATAAACTGATGTTTTCTGCACTTAAACAACATTTCATGTAAATCACTCTAGCATTCCGTCCATTATAGTGGTATTATATATAAGTCTGAATAAGTAAATGATATTTAGTTTGGAGGGAAAATAATGCGCGTTAATATTACTTTGGCTTGCACTGAATGTGGTGAGCGTAACTATATTTCTAAAAAGAACAAACGCAACAATCCGGACCGCGTTGAATTTAAAAAATATTGCCCACGTGATAAAAAATCTACGTTACACCGTGAAACAAAATAAGCTGTTTAAAACAGCGGAAAAAGCTGGAGCTTTCAATAAAGTTCTGGCTTTTTTGTCTTTCAGGGAGGTTTGAGAAACGTGAAAGCACAAATCAGAACCGCTATCAAAGCAAAGCTTTCTGACATGACAGAAAGTGAATGGGAGAAAAAATGCCGCAGCATGCGTGAAACGCTGTTTTCTTTAAAAGAATGGAAACAGGCCCGCGTGATCGCCGTTACCATCTCGACACGCCTGGAAATTCCGACACGGCCGATTATTGAACAGGCCTGGAAAGAGAAAAAACAAGTCTGTATCCCAAAATGCTTTCCGCGGACGGGAGCGATGGAGTTCCGTACATTTTCTGCGTATGATCAGCTGGAAACCGTATATGCGGGCCTCAGTGAACCGATCGAGAGCCAGACGGAAAAAGCCGCCCAAAAAGACATTGACCTTGTGATTGTGCCCGGTGTGGCTTTTGACCGGGAAGGCTTCAGAATCGGATACGGCGGAGGATATTATGATCGGTACCTCTCCGGTTATAAAGGCCGTACCGTGTCGCTTCTCTTTGACTGCCAGCTGACAGACCGCATTCCCCGCATGCCCCACGATATTCCGGTCGATAAGATCGTGACTGAATCTGAAACCATCGCTTAATCGCATAAAAAACTTCTTGCACCGGAATAATTCTCGCTGTTTGACAAACGATAGGGGCAGGAGGGATAAGATGAAAAAATTGTTGATCTACTCATTATGCGCCGTATCTGTTTTAGCCGTTTACCAAAACCGCTACCGTCTGATGAACAGCGTGCTCAGCCAGCCGGGGATCAGACGGTCATTCATTCATTTCTTTTTAAAAATACCGTTTATCAGAAACAAATTCATTCAGCAGGCATTTTAAACAAATCCCGTTTTTCAGCGGGATTTTTTGCATAAGAAAACCTGCCGGTAAAAAACGGCAGGTTTTCTCGTATTGTCAGCTTTTTTTCAGGAAACCGAGCAGAATTGAGATCATAGGAGAAATGTACAGGAAAAAGGTAAACGGCAGGTAGTCGATGACGGAAACCCCTAATGCGCTTGCCATAAAAGCGCCGCTTACTCCCCAGGGAATCAGCGGGTTGATCAATGTTCCGCCGTCCTCAAGCGACCGCGCAAGGTGAATCCGCTTAATGCTGAGCTTGTCATATAAAGGTTTATAAGATTGACCCGGAATTAAGATCGACAAATACTGCTCACCTGTCGCAAGGTTTACGCCTATACTTGAGAAGACGGTCGCCATGACAAGACGTCCTTTCGTATGCACGCCTTTTATCAATCCTTGAAGCAGCGCCGCGATCAGGCCCGTTTTTTCCATCAGGCCGCCGAGCGCAAAGGCGATCATGATCAGAGAGACTGATCCCATCATCGATTGGAGCCCGCCTCTGTTGATAATGCTGGCCACAGCCTGGTCGCCGGTTTTAAACGCCGTCCCGCTTTGCAGGGCGGATATAAATCCTTGAATGCTGCTGTCAGGAATAAAAACAGCAGTCAGAAGCCCTGCGGAAATAATACCGGCGGTAAGCACCGGAATCACGGAAACCCGTCTCACAGCTAAAATGATCACCAACAGAGGTGAAAGAAGCGACCAAGGCGTAACGTGCACGGCCTCTTTTATTCCGGAAATGACCGCCTCAATATTTTGCGTTGAAGCGGCATTTATTGAAACCGATGAACCGAGAATATAAAAAAGAACAATCGTGATCAGCAGTGCCGGAACGGTAGTGCCCATCATATGGCGAATATGCTTAAAAATCGGAATTTCGCCGATTCCGGCGGCAAAATTCGTCGTGTCGGACATCGGTGACATTTTATCACCGAAACAAGCCCCGCAAATGACTGCTCCCGCCGTCCATTCGAGCGGAACTCCCGCCGCGCTTGCTACCCCTAACAGCGCGACGCCGATTGTACTGACAGTTGTCAGACTTGAGCCGACAAGCGTGCTGATAATCATGCAGGAAAATAATGCGGTCAAAAGCAGCTGACTCGGCTGTATAATTGACAAAGCGTAAACGGTGACGGTGGGAATGGCGCCGCTGTACATCCAGGCGCCGATCAGCATACCGATCAAAGCCAGTACGATAATCGGCTGCACACCGTTTTTCAATCCGCTGACAATTCCTTTTTCAAGACTCTCCCACGAGAAACCGAGCCACAAACCTGCCAGAGACAGAATAATGACGCAAAAGAACAGCGGCATATGCGGCTCTGTATGAAAGAAAAACAGGCAGGACATAATGACTGCTAACATCAAGACAAATAAACTGATGGCTGAGATGAACGTCAGCCTTTTTTCTTGTTTCAAAACAACACCCCATCAAACTTTAATCCTTTTGTGCTTTTGGGCACGAAAGTATTGTAACAGAAAAACGCTTAAATGAGTGTTTTTTTACAATTGTGAATATACAATTTATGAAAATAATACAAGGATATTTTCTCCAATCGTTTTTTGCTTGACGCCCGGATCAGTGATGAAATACGCTTATACTAAGAAGAATAGAAATGGTGAAGCAGATGAATTCATTTTATGACGTGCAGCAGCTGTTTAAGTCATTCGGACATATCGTTTATTTCGGTGACAGACAAGCCGAAATTGACTTTATGAAAGATGAATTAAAGGAAATGTACTTGTCAAACGTGATTGAAAGAGAAGTATGGCAAAAAGCCGCCGGAGTTCTTCAGAGAGAATCGAAGCGGATCAAAGGCAGATAACACAGCAGGATTTTAATAAGAAAAGGAGATTATTATGGAAGATACATGGTTTGCGGGGATTGATCTTGGCGGGACAACCATCAAGCTGGCCTTCATCAACATGTACGGTGAAATTCAGCATAAATGGGAAGTTCCGACCGATAAATCAGGAAACACAATTACGGTCACGATCGCCAAAGCGCTTGATCAGAAGCTGGAAGAACTGAACAAGCCGAAACGGATCGTAAAATGGATCGGAATGGGAGCGCCCGGACCCGTGGAAATGGCGACGGGGATGGTCTATGAGACGACAAATATGGGGTGGAAAAACTATCCGCTGAAAGACCATCTTGAGGCGGAAACGGGTATTTCGGCCGTCATTGAAAACGATGCCAATATCGCGGCGCTCGGAGAAATGTGGAAGGGTGCAGGTGACGGGGCCAAAGATGTCATTTTAGTGACGCTCGGAACCGGAGTCGGCGGAGGCATCATCGTCAACGGAGAAATCGTTCACGGTAAAAACGGGGCCGGCGGAGAAATCGGTCATATTTGCAGTATTCCGGAAGGAGGAGCTCCGTGCAACTGCGGAAAATCCGGCTGCATCGAAACGATTGCGTCCGCAACCGGCATCGTCCGCATCGCGAAAGAAAAGCTTGCGGCGGTTTCCGACTCTTCGCTCTTACAAGTGGATGATCTGACGGCACGTGACGTGTTCGAAGCGGCTAAACAGCAGGATAAGACAGCGCTTGAAGTCGTCGATTATGTCGCAAAACATTTAGGCCTCGTGCTCGGAAATCTGGCAAGCGCCATGAATCCGACGAAAATCGTGCTCGGCGGAGGCGTGTCTAAAGCGGGTGAAATCCTGCGGTCAAAAGTGGAAGAGACTTTCAAAATCACCGCATTCCCGCGTTCTGCGGAAGCGGCGGATATTTCGATTGCGGCACTTGGAAATGACGCCGGAGTCATCGGCGGGGCGTGGATTGCCAAAAATGAATGGCTCAAACATCAAAACTGCTGAAGAAAGTCTGCCTGCCCATATCGCGGGCGGCTTTCTTTTTTTATCTCCCCTGTCATATAGTTTTTAAAAAAGGGGGATGAACATGGCGGGAATTCGTGTCAAACCTGAATTGAAACAGCATATGAAAGATATTGCAAAGGTGCTTTCAATTGATGAAAAACTGTTGAAAGCCGCTGATAAAACGGCGGAAAATGATGATTTATTGTGTCCCGGCTTTGCCGTGAGCGGGCAGTCAGAGGGTCCGCCGCTTGAGACGCTGAGCGGGCTTTCGCGATACATCCGGCACTGTGAAAGGATTCTTTCCGCTGATCAATGGGTGAAGGAAGAAAAGGTGTACGGGTCCCAATCGGTTTATGAAGAAATTGAGAAAATAACGGATGTCTTTCCGTTTGTCACGTGCCGTAAAATCGGCAGTTCCGTATTGGGAAAGCCGCTTTATGAGCTGAAAATAGGTGCGGATACGGCTGAAAGAAAAGTCCATGTAAATGCCTCATTTCATGCCAATGAATGGATCACCACCTCGGTCGCGCTTAAATGGTGTAAAGAATATTGCGCGGCATTATGCGAAAATAAAACCGTTTTCGGGCACTCTGCGCTTGATATATTCAGCCTGACATCATTGTCATTCGTTCCGCTCGTAAATCCCGACGGTGTTGATCTCGTACTTTACGGATGTGAAGATTTATCAGAAAAAAATGAATTTCTTAATCAATTAAATGAGCACCGCCCGGATTTCCGCGAATGGAAGGCGAATATAAACGGTGTGGATTTAAATAAACATTTCCCATCCAATTGGGATATTGAACAGAGGCGCAAACCGAAGGCCCCTTCATACCGTGATTTTCCAGGGACGGCGCCGCTCACTGAACCGGAGGCGCAGGCGATGCACCGGCTGATAACGGAGCAGCCGCCTGACAGGCTGATCGCGCTTCATACGCAGGGAGAAGAGATTTATTGGGGATACGAAGGATGTGAACCGGAGCAATCATCCCGGATGATTCGGGAGTTTGAAGCGATAAGCGGAAACCGCTATCAAGGCGTTAAAACCATTGACAGCCATGCGGGTTTTAGGGATTGGTTTATACAGCAGTATGGAAAAGAGGGCTATACCATTGAGCTCGGAAAGGGAAAAAACCCTTTGCCTTTTCATCAGTTTGCTGATATTTATCAAGCGACGGAAGGTATTTTGTGGAGGTCGCTTGTTTTTTGAGACATCTGTGAAATTTCTCATTTGTTTACATAAACAAATATGGGACAATAGAAAAGAATGGAGGGAAGGCTGGTGAGATACTTGGTTTGTGTTCTGCTGTCCGCATTCGTTCTGTGTTTAGCGGCCTGTGAACCATCTCATCAGCAGCAAGACACAGGCGTTTCGGCAAAATCGGCAGAACAGAAAATCGTTCCGCTCAGTAAAAAGGAAGCGGAGAAAACGGAAGGATGGCTGGATAACAGAACGATTCTGTATACAGCACATCATCAGCTGATGAAATATGATCTTTTCAGCGGAAAATCCGAACGGCTCTATGAAACAAAGGGCAATATTGTCAATGTAAAGATCAGCCGGAAAAAACAGCTGATTCTCGTACAGGTGACAAGCAGCGGTCAGACTGAGCTTGTGCTTATGAACAAGCAGGGGAAAAGACTTTATCACAAAGCCTTTAACTCTTATGAGCTGGAGACGGCTTGGAATCCGTATGACCCGTATCAAATGATGATTACCGTTTTTACTGAAACATGGGACTTCACTGCCTATACGGCCGATATGAACAATGGCATTTTAAAAAAGAGTCCCGTTCAGGCCCCTTTTGTCCATTGGACCTCCACTGATGAATTCCAATATATCAAGCAAGGAAAAACGGAGGAAGAGGGTCCTTTATATTCTTATGACTTGCAGACGAAAAAAGAAAAAAGAGTGCTTCATCACGTCATCTGGGCCGATTCCCGCCCGGGCATGACGATTGCCGTCAGACAAACGGATCAATCGGACGGAGACGGCGAGTTCCTTTTCCAAAAGCCGGCATCCGTGACGCACCGCTTTCCTCTCCAAAAAAAGTATGAGAGCTTCGCGCCGATGGAATATGATTACGATCAGACACACAAGCGTTTTTACATATTTAAGCCTGAAGGCCGCTCTTACAATCTGATCAGCTTTGACTTAGGAGACGAACGGGAGCGGACGGTGCTCAAAAACACGGAAATGGAGCCGATTCAGATCTCTCCGAACGGGGAATACGCTTTATACGGCTTTACGTATGACCGTCTGATTTCACTGAAAACAGGCATGACAGAACCAATCATAACAAATGAAAAAGGAGTTTGAACCAAATGGCAATTGCAGATGTGACAATCATTCCGATCGGAACAAAAACACCGAGCGTCAGTGAGTACGTAGCGGATGTGCAAAACATTTTGGAGGGTTACAAAGCTGCCGGCAAAATCAAATTTCAGCTCACGCCGATGAACACTTTGATTGAAGGTGAGCTGAGCGACTTATTCGCAGTCATTCAGGACATTCACGAAGCCCCGTTCCAAAAAGGGCTGCACAGAGTGGCGACAAATATCCGCATTGATGACAGACGTGATAAAGAAACGACACTGGAGAGCAAAATCAAAAGTGTCAGCAAACATTTGCAGCAATAAAAAATAAGCCTGTATCCATTGGATACAGGCTTTTAATGTGCAGTCGGATAGCCGCTGGTTACAACGGTCATTACGGTAAACCAGCCAAACACGCCCAGCGTGGCGGCGGCTAACAAAAATCCCAGGATATTTCTCTGTCTGACAGCCCGCAGGACTCCTAATACAGCTAATAATGCGACAAGGCCGAAGATTACAACAAGTAACATCATGCTCCTCCTTTGTCATTGGAACCTGAAAATCTTTCCATTTCATTTTAACCGTTTTCATTTTGTTTGTCGATAGCGTTTTCCCGGCCGCATTCATTGAATCTTCCGCAGAAAACCTTCATAATAAGGGCATATACATAAAGAGGTGATGAAAGTGAAATGGAGACGAATGCCGGCCGGTCCGATTCAGGCAAACGCGTATTTTCTTGTCAGTGAGGATCAGTCCTGTCTTATTTTTGATCCGGGCGGAGAAGCGGACAAAATCAACAATTACATAAAAGAAAACAATCTGAAGCCGCTGGCCATCTTACTGACGCACGCCCATTTTGACCATATCGGCGCGCTTGACGAAGTAAGAGACAGATGGGATGTTCCCGTATATCTTCACAAAAATGAAGAAAAGTGGCTGGAGGACTCTTCCTTAAACGGATCAGGCATATTGCGGGGCATCGCCGTAACGGCACGGCCCGCCGAACGGCTGATTGAAGGCGACGGCATATTGGACATCGGGCCTTTCCATTTGGAGACATTGTTTACGCCGGGACATTCACCGGGAAGCGTTTCTTATTATGTGAAGGACGCGGATCTGGTGATTTCAGGTGATGTGCTCTTTCAGGGAGGCATCGGCCGAACTGATTTACACGGCGGAAGTCAGGACGTATTGCTTGATTCCATTCATCAAAAACTGCTCACGCTTCCCGGACATACACTTGTGTTAAGCGGGCACGGGCCGGAAACGGATATTCAGACAGAGCAGGAGCGAAACCCGTTTATCAATGGTTTTTCACTGTAAATGAAAAAAGACAGACCATAATCGGTCTGTCTTTTTCTGTCAGTGGGTTCCGCCGCCCGGTGTCATAATAAAAATAGAGTAATATGTAAATCCGGCGAAAAATACGGTTAAGTAAGCTCCGAAAATATAAATATACATCCGCTCAGTCAGATTCAAATAAGAAAGAAATACGAAAAAGATCGTCTGTCCAAAAAACAAAAGTGAAGCGTCTTTCATGCCCCCTAAAAAAAACATGACTGCAAATATCCCCGTCCAAAATCCTAACACCCGGAACATGCGATTCATTCCTTATCCCCTCCCGAGAGTCTATCTGAAGTTTATTATAATAGATCGGCACTCAAAATGTAAACATTTTCATGATTATATTTATTGTGGAATTTATGTCTTTCCCTGTGTTTTATATCTTATGCCGCTCTCTGAAAAAGATCCGAAAAATCTTTTTGAAATATGTTTAATGAAAAAAAGTTCAGGGTACTTATGTTAACAAAGAGACGGATTATCCGAGGGAGGAATTTTTAAAAATGAAAGAACTTATTTTTTATTCATACCCGAGCTGCACATCATGCCGAAAAACGAAACATTGGTTAAAAGCCCACAATGTTGACTTTCAAGAGCGCCATCTA
Source organism: Bacillus sp. Pc3 (assembly GCF_000815145.1). Taxonomy (NCBI): domain Bacteria; kingdom Bacillati; phylum Bacillota; class Bacilli; order Caryophanales; family Bacillaceae; genus Bacillus; species Bacillus sp. Pc3. Next base: position 3,554,319 of record NZ_CP010406.1, read on the forward strand.
TTCAGGGAGACACCGACAATTGATGAATTGAAGCAGATCTTATCATTAACGACTGAAGGAATTGATGAAATATTGGCGACGAGAAGTCAAACATTTAAAAATCTCAACCTGAACATTGAAGAAATGACTGTAAATGAAGTGCTGAAGCTTTTGACTGAGAAGCCGAAACTGCTGCGGCGTCCGATTCTGATCGATCGCAATAAGCTCGTTATCGGATACAATCCGGGAGAACTGATGAAGCTGACGAAGAAAAAAACGGTACATCAATCTGTATCATAAGAGAAAAACGAAGATCCGCTGATCAAAATTTATCAGCTAATCTTCGTTTTTTGCGGTTGCGGGACTGGGCTAGCTGGATTCGAACCAACGATCACGGAGTCAAAGTCCATTGCCTTACCGCTTGGCTATAGCCCATCGGATGTAATTACAGTATGTGCGTCCGGCGCCGATTTATACATACAAAGGAATTTGAATGGAGGAGACCCGTGAAACATTTGAGTGAAGCATTATCTCGAACCTTAATTGAAGAATCAGGTGAAATCACACGCCAGTGGCTGCTCATACCAAAATCGGGGCGGCCTACAGATGATCAGAAAGCGGAAATGCAGCACCGTCTGTTAATTGAAATCGTTGCCGGCATTTTATCGGAAAAAGACGGCGGGGAAGAGGAGCTGACGAAATGGGCGCTTCAGTTCGCAAGGGACCGGGCCGTCCATGAAATACCGGTCTATGAAAGCGTCACGAGCTTTAAAGAATTCCGGAGATTGGTCTGGAACCGCATACAGACGTGCTGTGAAACAATGTCTGAGAAGCCTGGGGCGAATGCGGTATTCCATTGGGGAGAGAAGCTGAACAAAGCAATTGACCATATGATTGAAGTATTTACAGAGGAATATTATAAAGTGACGGTTACACAATTAAACGCCCAAAAAGAAATGATTAACGAACTAAGCGCGCCGATTATGCCGATTGCCGACGGTATTGGAATTTTGCCGCTCGTCGGCGAAATTGACACCTACCGGGCAAAAATGATTTTGGAATCGGTGCTTGACCAATGTTCTTCACTCCGTCTTTCTTATTTATTTTTAGATATATCAGGTGTGCCGATTGTGGATACGATGGTCGCTTATCAGATTTTTAAAGTGATTGACAGCACAAAACTTCTTGGCATAGAAACGACAATCTCAGGCATCAGGCCGGAAATCGCGCAGACCGTCGTGAAGCTCGGCATCGATTTTTCTCAGGTGAAAACGGAGCAGAGTCTGGCGAAAGCGCTGGCAAAAAACGGATTTATCGTAAAAGAATCATTAAGATGATAAAAAGCTGAATGGCCGGGAGGGATGTCTCCCTCAGCTATTCAGCTTTTTCAGCTTCAATCGTAATGATATGATGGCTGTCGATTTCTTTTACCGTAAATGTGTAGCCTTCAAAATCAATGGTGCTCCCGGGCTTCGCGTCAATATGCTGAGTAAGAAACCAGCCCCCGAGTGTATCGACTTGATCAGCCGTAATCTCTGTTCCGAGTACATCATTGACGTCGCTGATCAGCAATTTGGCGTTCAGGAGATAGCGGTTCTTCCCAAGCTTTTGAACGGAAGGTGTTTCATCCGTATCAAATTCGTCGCGGATTTCGCCGACGATCTCTTCAATGATGTCTTCCGCCGTTACTAATCCCGCGGTTCCGCCGTACTCATCAATGAGAATGGCCATATGGGCGTGTTCCCGCTGCATTTTAACGAATAATTGATAAATCGGAATCGTCTCAATCACATGGATCGCCGGCTGGATGTAAGGGCTGAGTTCGTGTTTTGTAAACGCCGCTCCTTCTGACAGGAATCTGAATAAAACTTCTTTTATATTGATGATGCCGACTACATGATCTTTATCTCCTTTTACTACGGGATACCGGGTATATTTATTTGTTTTGATAATGTCCCGGAGCATATGTCCCGATCCGCTGTCTAACGGCAGACTCACCATTTCATTCCGGGGCACCATAATTTCTTTGGCAGTGCGCTTATCAAATGTAAAAATGTTATTTACGTAATGCAGCTCGCTTTTTTTAATCATGCCGCTTCGATAGCTTTCGGCAAGGAGCACCCGCAATTCCTCTTCCGTATAAGCCATTTCATGTTCGGAAGCAGGCTTCAAGCCGAACATGGCTGTAATCAGGCGGGCGGAATGATTGAGCAGCCAGATGAACGGAAACATTAACTTATAAAACAAAATCATCGGTCTGGCAGACAAAAGTGTAATCCGCTCGGCTTTTTGGATAGCAAAACTTTTCGGGGCGAGTTCGCCGATAACGACATTCACATATGTAACCAGCAGAAAAGCGATGATCAATGACAGGACTTGGGCAACCGCTTCGTGAACTCCGGTCTTTAAAAATAACGGCTGAAGCATCGCTTTGACTGTCGGTTCACCCAGCCAGCCGATTCCCAAAGCGGTGACGGTGATGCCCAATTGGCATGCCGATAAATATTCATCGAGGTGTGTAATGACATGCTTGGCTGCTTTTGCTCCTTTTACATCTTCCTCAATGAGCTGATTAATGCGGGAGCGCCTTGCTTTAACGATTGAAAACTCTATGGCGACAAAACACGCCGTTAATAAAATAAATAGTACGATGGCAGATAGTTTGATGATATACAATGTAACGCCTTCCGCGAAGGAAGGCTTGCACCTCCCTTTTTTCGGAATAATACCACTGTAGAAAGCTGCTCAAACATCGAACCTGGTTTAGCCTGCTTCATTTACGGTAATAAAACAAGAAAGCGATACTGGAGGATGACAAGAGATGAAGGTACATTCGGGAGCGGACTGGCTGTGGTACCAGCTCGGTCCGCATGAAAAAACAGAAGCGAAAAAAATGATCCATCACAATCACTGGCCGCAATGCGAAAAGTGGTTTGAACATGAAAATCATATAAACTTTCTGCGCTCAGATACAAATGATCAGAATAATGAAGCGGTTTTCGGTTCTTTAATCTATCATCAAGGATTAGATGATGAAAAAAACCATACCGTATTTCACTTTTATATTACGAGAGACTTCTTTTTTACAATTAATTTTGATTTTTCGCTGCTGCGCGGTGTAAAAGAAAAGCATGCCACACAGCAGATTCAAACCTGTGAAAATCCGATTGAAGGCTTTTTTGTTCTGCTGGGAGAGCTGATGAATTCCTATCTGATCGGACTGGATGAATTTGAAGTCAAGCAGCGGACGCTGAAATGGCAGATTCATGATGACAACAGCAAAGGAATCTTGGAAAATGTGCATAAACTGCGCCATGAGCTGTTCATTTGGAAAGGCCTTACACTGGGGGCTCAAAAAGTGGAAATGGCTTTAAAAGAAGCTTTTCTCCCGAAAAATGACAGGCAGAAAGATTACCTGAGAGCTCATCAAAAGATGGAAAGAGGAATTACATATATCAATGAGTTTGATCAGGAACTGAGCAATCTGCTGCACGCCGAGGAAGTCATTACCTCCCAAAGAGGAAATGAAATTGTGAAAGCCTTGACGATCTTTACAACTCTCTTTACACCGATGACGGCGCTTGGAGCTCTCTGGGGGATGAACTTTGATAACATGCCGGAGCTTCATTGGAAATATGCGTATATTTGTTCCATCGTGCTCATTATTGTATCAACCCTGCTGATTTATATTTATCTGCGGCAGAAAGGCTGGACAGGGGACATTTTGAGGGAGCATCAAAAAAAATATTTGCGGAAAGAAAAGAAACGCTAAGAAGAGCAGGCATACGCCTGCTTTTTTTGATGGCTGAAAATGGCCGAATGGTTCCGGATTTCATTCGGTAAATCAATGTCAGGTGGCTTATTTTTTATTTTTTTACGTTTTACACACTGTAAAACGCATAATCTCTCCTTTGCCGGCTTTTGTGTATCTGATTTACAATACGTGCGGAAGGAGGGAAGTCTTGTGAAAAATATTGAAACATATAGCAGGAACATCATAAACGAGGCCTATACGGCAAGGGCTTCAGATATACACATTGTGCCGAGAGAAAAGGATGCTTTCATTCATTTTCGCATCGGCCATGCTCTTGTGAAAAAAAGAGTCTTAAAAAAAGAGGAATGCGTAAGGCTTATTTCTCATTTTAAGTTTTTATCGGCCATGGATATAGGAGAAAGACGTAAGCCGCAAAACGGGTCATTGTCTCTGCCGCTTCCGACGGAAACCGTTCATTTGAGAATGTCAACCTTGCCGACAATGAATGATGAAAGTCTTGTCATCAGGCTTTTGCCTAAGCGGCAGATTCCCCCTCTGGATAAACTGTCCTTATTTCGGGGGGCGGGCGCCGCACTATTGTCCTTTCTGAAGCATTCGCACGGCCTGCTTCTGTTTACCGGCCCCACCGGATCTGGAAAAACGACCACTCTTTACTCGCTTGTCAACTATGCAAAAAGGCATTTCAACCGGCGGATTGTCACGCTTGAAGACCCCGTAGAAACAAGAGATGAGGATGTGCTGCAAGTTCAGGTGAATGAAAAAGCCGGAGTCACATATTCCGCCGGTTTAAAAGCGATTTTAAGACATGATCCCGATATGATCATTTTAGGGGAAATCAGAGATGCCGAGACGGCTGAAATCGCAGTCCGCGCGGCCATGACGGGACACCTCGTTCTTTCAAGCCTGCATACAAGAGATGCTAAGGGCGCCATATACAGGCTGCTGGAGTTCGGCGTGAACATGACAGAAATTGAACAAACCGTCATTGCTATTGCCGCTCAGCGTCTGGTTGATTTAACATGTCCGTTCTGCAAAGAGGAAAACTGTTCCGTGTACTGCCGGATGTACAGGCAGACACGCCGTGCGGGCATTTATGAACTGCTCTACGGGAAAAACCTCACCCAATGCTTTCAGGAAGCAAAGGGAGAGCACGCCAATTTTCAATATCAGACGCTCCGCAGGCTGATCAGAAAAGGAATCGCGCTCGGCTATGTCACGACCGACAATTACGATCGGTGGGTGTATCATGAAGCGGATTAAACGAACATGGCCGTTGAAGGATCAAGCGGCTTTTTTGAAAAGGCTCGGTGAAATGACGGAAAAAGGATACAGCCTGATTGAAGGGCTCAGACTGCTGCAACTCCAGCTGCATAAACGTCAGCTTGCAGAGCTGAAGGAAGGAATCCGCCGGCTGAGAGAAGGTGATGCGTTTTACCAAGTGCTTGAGGCACTGTCTTTTCATAAAGAAGCCGTCTCTATCTGCTATTTCGCGGAGAAACACGGGGAATTGCCGGGGGCGATGAAACAAAGCGGCGAATTATTACAGAGAAAGCTCATGCAGACGAATCAAATCAAAAAAATGCTCCGGTATCCGATGTTTTTAATTTTTTCCGTCTGTGTCATGTTTTATATCCTGCAAAGTTTAATTATTCCGCAGTTTTCTGGGATTTATCAATCAATGAATATGAATACGTCCGGTACGACTGCTTTCATCTTTGCGTTTTTTCGGCATTTTCATGAAGCCTGCGCACTGGCGCTTTCCGCCGCTTTCTGCTTGTTTTTGTACGTTTGGTTCTTATGTAAGAAAAAGTCCCCGCAAGATAAAATGCTGATTGTTGTGAAAATACCCCTCTTAGGAAAAGCGGCCGTTCTTTTTAACAGCTACTTTTTCTCTTTACAGCTCAGCAGTCTTCTGAAATCCGGCCTTTCTATCTATGACAGCTTAACAGCTTTTAAAGAACAATCTTTTCTGCCTTTTTATCGAGAAGAAGCAGAGATGCTCATTACACGTCTGAAAGCCGGAGAAACCATAGAATCCGCTCTTTCTGGGCATCCGTGTTATGAAAAAGACCTTGCGGCTGCAGTCAGCCACGGACAGGCAAACGGCCTGCTTCACCGCGAACTTTATACGTACAGCCAGTTTATGATGGAGCGTCTTGAACAAAACGCGGCGAAGTATACCGGCATTCTCCAGCCTGTCATTTACGGTGTTGTGGCCGGTATGATTTTAATTGTCTACATGTCAATGCTGATGCCGATGTACCAGATGATGAACCAAATGTAAGGGAGTGCTTCGTCTGAAAAATCAAGATGGATTTACTTTAATTGAAATGCTGATTGTTTTATTTATCGTTTCCATTCTGCTTTTAATCACCATTCCTAACGTTACAAAACATAATCAAAGCATTCAGCATAAAGGCTGTGAAGGACTGCAGAATATGGTGAAAGCCCAAGTGACGGCGTACGAAATCGACCATGAAGGTAAAATGCCGGATATGAACGATTTACAATCAGAGGGGTATATCAAAAAGAATACAGTCTGCCCGAATGGTAAACAGATCTTAATTAGTGGCGGAGAAGTTACAGTTGAACAATAACAGGCGGACAGAAAATGGGTTTACCCTTCTTGAAAGCCTGATTGTGTTAAGTCTGGCGTCCGTCCTGCTGACGGTTTTGTTCACGACGGTTCCGCCGGCCTGCACCCACCTTGCCGTGCGGCAAAAAACAGAACAGCTCCAAAAAGATATTCAGCTTGCTCAGGAAACGGCTATCGCAGAACATAAAAGAACAAAAATCACTTTTCTTCCAAAAGAGCATAAATACAAACTGCAGTCAGGCGGAAGGATTGTCGAGCGTTCCTTTGATTCGCTTCACATTACACTTGTGACTTTACCGGAGAGCCTTGAATTTAACGAAAAAGGCCATCCGAATTCGGGAGGAAAGATCCAATTGAAGAGCGCCGGGTTCACCTATGAGATCACAGTTTACTTAGGGAGCGGAAATGTCCATGCTAAACGGAAATAAGGGGTTCTCTACTATTGAAACACTATCAGCAATGGCCATTTGGCTGTTCCTTATGACGTCTATCATTCCGGTCTGGACGGGCATGCTGACAGATGGTCTGAAAATAGAAGATCGCCAGGAAGCGTACCAGCTTCTTCAGAAACATATCAGCACTTATATGATGACCGGAAAAAAGCCGCCGTCTCCCGGTGTGAAGTGGAAGGAGGATGGTGAGTATTACAAAGTGTGTACGGCTGACCGCAGCGAAAAAGAAATGTGCCTCAGCATTCTCAAAACAGACTGGCTTTACGCTTCTTAATGTTTTGTTCTCCTTGGCAGTCTGTCTTTTCCTATCAGGCACCTTGGGCCCGATTTTACATCTGTTTTTATCAAACCGGACCGATAACGGCGGATTAGACAGCCGGGAGCATCAAATTGCCGTTCAGCAGATCATGAACGAATGTAAACAGGCTGAGGCTGTGGAGCCGGCGGACGGCGGACGGGCGTTAGCATGCCGGAAAACCGGAGGCGAAGAAGTGCGTTTTGAAATTTATCATAAGATGATAAGGAAAAGAGTAAACGGAAAAGGCCACGTGCCGATCCTGCAAAACGCGGCATCATTAACGGCTGATGTGAAAAACGGCCTGCTCTTATTAGAGATCTCAAGCGTTGCAGGTAAAAAGAATCAGGCGGTCATTCCGGTTTACAGCTTTTTTAAAGGTGATTAAATGTACAAATCTGACGGTTTTATATATCCCGCGGTTCTGTTTGTTTCTGCCGCAGTTTTACTTGTCATCAGCTATACTTCATCTGATTTCATCACCCGAAAAACATTTGCAAAAGAGGCCGGGGAATACTGGATCGGAGAGAACTTGCTCCAAAACGGCGCGCTGCTGTCAAGCCGCCATATGACACAGGGACAAAAGGTCCAAACTGGTACACAGCGTTTTCCGTATGGCACCGTTTCTTTTCACATCACGGGGAGTGATCGCCGGGAAACGGTTCAGGTTACAATTCAGGCGGAAACCACGACAGGAACGAGACGGGAGGCTCACCTTTTGTTCGATCAGAAGAAGAAACAGCTGATTCAATGGACGGAAGTATAAAAAAGAGGCGGCGGGACAACACTTCATAGTAAAGACAGCACTATGAGGTGAGAGCCGTGAAAACAAATGATTATGTAAAATATATGACTGAGCAATTCGTTAAATATTTCGATACGCCGAAACAGGAACGGAGAGAGCGAAAAGAAGTGCGGAAAGAAAAGAAAGTGCCGGCTTCTCAGCACTGGTTCGGAATATTGCCGTATAGTTTTAAGCTGTGGATGCAGCGGAAAAAATAAAGTGAATCACACGAAAGGTCCTCCTGATACAGGAGGGCCTTATTGGTATTCCTCAATGACGGCAATTTTATTTACCTTTTGGCTGTAGGGATTAAAAGAAATCGTAACAAACACGCCAAATTCTTTTGCGCCATCCCGCAATGTCAAGTGGTATTGCTTGACTGCTTCGTCCGTTCTTTTCCGATCCCACACCTTTTGAATAAATAACGTTTGGGAGAGCGGATATCTTTTTTTAGCTTCCTTTTCTGCTAACTTTTCCCATCTTGATTTATGGTGAACAGCATAATAAGGCACCGTTTCCCCCTGAGCTGTTCCTGAAACCCCGAAAACAAGAAGAGAAAGGCAAATCAGACTTTGTTTGATCATCATTCTTCGTCCTTTCGCTGTATATACTTTCCATTTTGTTCTAGGCACCTCGTTATTTTCTCACGTTTTATTAGAAAAAATTCCAAAAAGGTGTGTAATTTGAAGCAAAACGCTGTTTTTAAAAGATACCATTCTCAAAAACGAACAATTTGACCGATTTTGACATTTTTCAAGACGATAATCCTTGATTATACTTTGTTCATACAGTTCTTTAAAGAGAACGGTTGTCATATTTATTAACAGTTTTACAGGGGGTAAGGCATGTTCCGATTGTTGCGAATGGAAAAAAAGGGCAAGGTGAGATGGCGGATGATGCTATTGTTACGGCTTTCGTTCATTTTTTGCCTGTCCGTGACGATATGTGCTCAGTTCACAGGTGATACAAGTTCCTCCTTCAATGATGTGAAAAGCTTCAGTCTCCAGGTTCAAACGTGCGGAGATTTTCAATATACGGATGACGATTGCCGTTATGACGAACGCTGGGATCAAAGTGATTTACATATAACAAATCAAACTGATACGTCAGGCACCGTGTGTGCGCCGCTTCAGCTCTATGCCGAGCTGGAGAATAAGGGAAAAGAGCGGACTGTTTCTGACTGGAAATGGGAGCTCCATAAAATCGCTTCTCAGCAGCAGCCTTTACGAAACGGCAATGTTGTGGATAAAGGGCTTATTACTGATAAAAAAAGCAAAACGATTTATAAAATTGAGTCAAAGCGGTCTTTGCAGCCGGGCATATACGCATTCAAGGTTTACAAGCCTGAAGGGTATCCGGCGGACGAAGAAAAATTTGAGTGGTCAAAACCGATGAAACTCGTCAAATGCCGGGAACAGGCGACAGTTTCCGATCTAAAGAAAACAGAGAAAGAGCCGGCTGAGCCGGTAAAAGAAAGCGGGGAAGAACATGAAAAAAACGCTGAAACTGATCAGTAATATTTTGTATGCCGTCATCTTCAGCTTGATTATTGTGCTGACGTTAACGGTGATTTCGACCCGGGCTTCCGGGGGTGAGCCGGCCATCTTCGGCTATACGCTGAAATCCGTGCTGTCGGGTTCAATGGACCCGGAATTTAAGACGGGTTCGCTCATAGCGGTAAAGAAAATTTCTGACGTGAATGACTTAGAAAAAGGGGATGTGATCACCTTTACCCAAGATGACGGAACAGCCGTCACACACAGAATAATCGGGATCACAAAAAAGGACGGGAACCTGCTGTTTGAGACAAAAGGGGACCATAATGCCGCCCCGGATGCCGCACCCGTTCAAGCTGAAAAAGTGGCGGCCCAGTATACAGGATATCAGCTTCCGTATGCCGGATATGTCATACATTTGGCCAGCCAGCCGATCGGAACGGCGATTCTGTTAATCGTTCCCGGCGTCATGCTTTTGATTTACTCAATAACAGTCATTGTCAGCGCCCTCCGCGATATTGAGCGGAAAACGAAAGCGCTGGAAGAACATGCGAAAAAGGGAACCATCTCCACATGAATACGGTTGCAACCTGGCGACAGGATTTGATAACAAAAATAAAAAGTAAGGGGAGAGTACAAACATGGGTATGAAAAAGAAATTAAGCTTGGGCGTTGCCTCAGCCGCACTCGGTTTAGCATTAGTAGGAGGAGGCACATGGGCCGCATTTAATGATGTGAAGTCGACAGACGCTACATTTGCGTCAGGAACACTTGATTTATCGGCTAAAGAACAATCAGCCAATGTCAATTTGTCAAACTTAAAACCAGGCGATAAATTGACGAAAGATTTTGAATTCAGAAACAATGGTTCACTTGCTATTAAAGAAGTGCTGATGGCTTTGAATTTTACTGACTTTAAAGGAGCAAAGAAAGGAAATGAATCTGCGGAGGATTTCCTCAGTCAGTTTGAAATTACGGTTCTGACAGTCGGTAAAGAAGGGGGCAACGGCTATCCTAAAAATATCATTTTGAAGGCGGCCAGCCTGAAAGACTTATACTTAATGTCAACAAAACAGGATAAAGCAGCTGCCGAAGCGATCAGCAAGCACATTGATCCGAAATTCCTGAGTGAGAGCGGAAAAGTCAATGTAGCAACCATTAACGGCAAAACAGCTCCTGAGTACGACGGAGTTCCGAAAACGCCTGCTGATTATGACCAGGTGAGAATGGAAATCCAATTTAAAAATGACACCGCAAAAACTGCGGACGGATTAAGTGTGCAAAACAAGTTCCAAGGCAATGCGATTTCTCTTCAATTCTCTTTTGAAGCAACGCAATGGAACGGCTTGACCATTACGAAAGATCATACGGATAAAGACGGTTACGTCAAGGAAAATGAAAAGGCTCACAGTGAGGATAAAAACTAATCCGAAAGTCGGACAGTTAAAAGAGGAGTTGTGCACATATGGCGGCACTACTCCTCTTTTTGCGCTTTTCTCCATTTTTGATAATCTAAAAATTCACGAAATTGTTTTTTTGATACCCCGGATGTCATCGCATCGCGAACTAATTTCTCCCATTCACTATCTAATTGACCATCGTATTCGGTTTCATGTTTTTCATCAAGTAAAGTATGAACCGAGACGTCCAGAACAGCGGAGACTTTTTCGAGAAATTGAATGGAGGGGTTCGTCTGTAAATTTCGTTCTATTGAGCTTAAATAAGACTTCGCTACCCCAGCTTTTTCAGCTAGTTCTGATAGTGAGTAGCCTTTTTCTTTTCGGTATTGTTTAATACGCTGGCCAATCAATGTCATCACCTTCCTTGTGATATTATAGCACATTCAGAAAGGATTTACGGTATGACTTCTGGCTGCCTGGATATGTTGAGAAGACTTTTTATGCGAAAGCAGGTATTTGCGTATTTCTTCTAGGCTGATATTTGCTTTTTGGGCTTCTAATATCAGCTCAACCCATTCCTTATCTAATTGCGAAAATTCCATTTTTGCATTTTTCATGCATTTTCTCCTCCTAAAATACTTGTTTATGTATTTCAGCCAATCCGCCCATGACCTTATCTTTACATGTCTGGAAGTGATTCATCGCATGCGAAACGCCAGAAATTTTTTCTATATACTTTTATTATAATATAGAATTTCCAGAAAAAACGGGAAAGGTGTCGAATGGATAACGCTTATCCAGAAAAATTACTTTGCAGGAAAAATAAACCGCCATTTTCAATCTGAATGTGAATGTTCGGCTGATATAAGGCTTTCAGCGCTTGTTTTTCCAAATGGTATTCCTCAGGTTTTTCCTCTGTTTGCTCATAAAACTGATCGAGCAGCCTGAGGTCCTTTTTCCATCTGGCGATCGCGCTGTCAGCCCAGTCTGACGGCTCTTTGGCGGCAGCGTCTTTTAAGTAATGCTCCATTCTTTTAATTCCGCTTTCCGGCTTAATCATCGGCGATATGGTAAAGCAATAGTCTGATATTTGCGAGGTCAGCGGAAGCGGTGCAAGCTTCTGCTGAAACCCCTCTATAATTGTTCCAGAAACAAGATGCAGGCCTAAAGACAAAAGTCTGTCTTTTTTCATGTCGGATTGGTATGAAATCACTACATTTAATCCAAGCCAGGGCTGAAGCGGCACTCTGGCTCCGGCTGATACAATTTTCTCATATATTCTTGTAAATCTCCCATTTTGTTTAACTGCTTGAAAGATTTGAAAGAGGCGCGGGGCTCCAAAGTAAATAAATTCGCCGTCCATATCCTCCGGAGCCGTTTCTTTATCAGTGATGAACGTAATCTTCATCGGGTTCGGTTCGCCGCCCGTTTTTTCACGCCAATGCCAATAAAACGGGCGGTTCATAATTTGTTTGTCCATCTCGACCGTCAACTGAACCGTCATAAAACCCGGCCCGTGTTCTGTAATCGGACAGTGGTTCGCTTCAAAAAAGCGCAGTAAAAATTCGTGAACCTCCTGCTGTCTCATGTCGCGCTTCCTCCTTTTAGATTAAGATCCTTTTTTTCTGGCGGGCTTTTCCGTACCGTACGACAGAAAAGAGGTGAGATTGTCCATTTTGATTCTCATTTCTTCCTCTGTCAGCGAATGGCATAAAATATCATGCAAATGGTCTTCAAAATTGCTCACTTTGATTTTTGTTAAGATGTCATCTAATTCTCCGACGACATTTTCAAATAAATGAATTTTGTCATACAGAAGTTTTAAGATATGCTCTTCCACCGTATGTTTTGTCGCCATATTGTAGATATGGACATCTCTTTCCTGACCGAGTCTGTGAATCCTTCCGATTCTTTGTTCAAGCCGCATCGGGTTCCACGGGAGGTCATAATTGATAATATGGTTGCAGAATTGCAGGTTGATCCCTTCGCCTCCGGCTTCTGTAGCGATCAGCACCTGCACTTTGCCGCGGAAGAGATCCTTCATCCAGTCTTTTTTTCCGCGTTTAAATCCGCCTCTGAACGGAACGGAGCTTATGCCGTTCTGCTGAAGGAACCATTGCAGGTAAATCTGTGTCGCCCTGTATTCAGTAAAAATAATGACTTTGTCATTAATCTTTTGGATCAAGTCAACAACTTGAATCGCTTTTGAGTTTTGCGTGACTTGATTGATGCGGTCCATTAAATTAGCGATCGTCTGATCATCGAATGCGGGCGCTTGTTTGTCTTTTTGGTCAAGCATTTTTTTGAGCGTCATATACACGGCTTCCCTGCTTGAACAGCATTCTCTTTGCAGCGTCATAATGGAAAATGCGCTGGCGGGCTTTTCCGTGCCGTTTTTCAGTGCGGCGATGTCATCGTAAAGCGCCTGTTCCGTCGGTGAAAAGGTGATCGGCACTGTTTCCACGTGGCGCTTCGTCCATGTAAGGCCGGTGTCGCTCCGCGTGTTGCGGATCATCACTTTATTGACGAGCTCTTTCAAATGCTCATGAGCGTCAATCCCGTCCTTCTGATTGAAGGTTTCTTGAAATCCGCTTTCGTTTCCTAAATGGCCGGGCTTTAACAGTGACACTAAATTGAAGATTTCTTCGATCCGGTTTTGAATCGGCGTCGCCGTCAGAAGCAGGCAGTATTTCTTCACAAGACTTCTCGCAAATTCATAATTTTTCGTTTTGCTGTTTTTGAGCTTGTGCGCCTCGTCAATAATGACGAGATCATACGGAATAGAAAGCACAATGTCTTTGTGTGGCGAGCGTTTGGCCGTATCAATAGAAGAAACGACGATATCGCACTGTTCCCACACATAGCTTTTCTTCTGTTCAACAGCGGGTATTAAAAACTTCTCCTGAAGCTCTTTCACCCACTGGGAAACGAGTGATGCCGGCACAAGAATCAGGATTTTTTTGGCCAGCCCGCGAATCATATATTCTTTTAAAATCAGGCCCGCTTCCACCGTTTTTCCGAGCCCCACTTCATCAGCCAAAATCGCCTTGCCGTTCATTTTTTCAACGACTTTCTGCGCGACCTCAAGCTGATGTGGAAGCGGAGTGAAATCGGGCAGGTATAAAGGAGCCCTCAACCCTTCAAATTCAGGAATGGCAAGGGTCTGCTGGACTTCAGCCGACAGTTTGTACATCTCCCAATTTGACCAGGGACCGTCCGTTTTCAGCCGCTCAGAAAACTCTCCCGGCCAGTTTGCATCAAATATGATCTCTGCTGTCATATGTAACAAAACCGCCTTTCTTTTAAAAAACTGATTTATCATAATTTTTGTTGCCGGACGTAAATGAGGGTGGTAGGATATAAGTAATGATTTCACTAAAAGATATTGCTTTAGTATGTCCATAAAATTGGTAAATATGAGCGAATGACAGCAAGGGGAGAGACTCGGACGAAAGATGGGCGTCCGGGCGCCGAAGGAGCAAACTGCGGAGTGAATCTCTCAGGCAAAAGAACTCTTGCTCGACGCAACTCTGGAGAGTGTCTGCACTTAGAAGAAGCAGGCCACCAAAGGGGACGTCTTTATGATATGTTCATAAAGTAAACTTTCAGGTGCCGGGACAGAGAAACCTTCATTTTCATGAGGTGTTTCTCTGTCCTTTTTTATATGTTTTTACAATGCGCCAATGACTGAAGGGGGAAGATGATGCTGAAACGAACACCGCTTTATGACGTGTATAAAGAATACGGCGGAAAAACGATTGATTTTGGAGGATGGGAGCTGCCGGTTCAATTTTCTTCTATTAAAGAGGAGCATGAAGCCGTCCGCACAAAAGCGGGCCTGTTTGATGTGTCTCATATGGGGGAAGTCGAAGTATCCGGTAAAGACGCCCTGTCTTTTCTGCAAAAAATGATGACAAATGACGTTGCCGATTTAAAGCCGGGAAACGCGCTTTATACCGCCATGTGTTATCCTGACGGCGGTACGGTCGATGACTTGCTGATCTATCAGAAAAGCGAGAGCTGCTATCTGCTCGTGATTAACGCGTCTAATATTGAAAAAGACATCGCTTGGCTGACGGAACATGCGGAAGGCGATGTCACGCTGACGAATCAGTCTGACGGGATTTCACTGCTTGCCGTTCAGGGGCCGAATGCTCAGTCGGTTCTTACGAAGCTGACTGAATGTGATTTGTCCTCCTTAAAGCCGTTTACATTTATTGACGAGACGGACGTTGCCGGACGACAAGTCCTGCTTTCAAGAACAGGCTATACCGGTGAAGACGGATTTGAGTTATATTGCCGCAATGAAGATGCGGTTCATCTATTTAAGGAGATACTTGCAGCGGGAGAGCATGAAGGCCTCGTTCCGTGCGGCCTCGGCGCCCGTGATACGCTGAGATTTGAAGCGAAGCTTGCTTTATACGGTCAGGAATTGACGAAAGATATTACACCGATTGAAGCCGGAATCGGATTTGCCGTGAAACACAAGAAAGATTCCGATTTTTTCGGGAAGTCTGTATTGCGCGAACAGAAAGAAAAAGGAGCCCCGCGAAAGCTGGTCGGACTTGAGATGATTGAAAAAGGGATTCCGAGACACGGGTACGCCGTGAAAAAAGACGGTGTTCCGATCGGTGAAGTCACGACAGGCACGCAATCTCCGACTTTAAAGAAAAATATCGGCCTTGCCTTAATCAAAACGGAATTCAGTGAAGTCGGAACGGAAGTAGAAGTGGAAATCCGTAAAAAAACGGTAAAAGCGAAGATTGTCCGCACACCGTTTTATAAACGTCCAAAACAGAGCTGAAAAAGGAGAGTCATATGAAGCATCGATATTTGCCCGCGACAGAACAGGATAAAAAAGAAATGCTGAAAGCCATCGGCGCAGAAACAATTGATGAACTGTTTGCCGATATTCCGGAAGATGTGAGGTTTCAAAAAGACTACCAAATTAAAAAAGCAAAATCAGAAACAGAGCTGACGAGAGAGCTGACGAAGCTTGCGGCGAAAAATAAAGACGCTGTTACATATGCATCTTTTCTGGGCGCAGGAGTGTACGATCACTACCAGCCGGTTATCGTCGATCATGTGATATCCCGATCAGAGTTTTACACGGCATATACGCCTTACCAGCCTGAAATCTCACAAGGAGAGCTGCAGGCGATTTTTGAATTTCAAACGATGATCTGTGAATTAACGGGAATGGATATCGCAAACTCCTCTATGTACGACGGGGGAACGGCGCTGGCGGAAGCGGCGATGCTTGCGTCGGGACATACGAAAAAGAAAAAAATCGTCATTTCCGCAGCCGTTCATCCGGAATCGCGGGATGTTTTGAAAACATACGCAAAGGGCCAATATATTGAGGTTGTAGAGGTGCCCGCGAAAAACGGCGTCACAGATCTTGAAGCATTGGAACATGCCGTTTGTGATGAAACGGCCGCCGTGATCGTCCAGTATCCGAACTTCTTCGGACAAATCGAGCCGTTAAAGGACATTGAGCCGCTCGCACATAAAGGAAACAGCCAGCTGATTGTTTCTTCAAACCCGCTCGCGCTCGGTATTTTGACACCGCCCGGGGCATACGGAGCTGATATCGTTGTCGGGGACGCGCAGCCTTTCGGCATACCTGCGGCGTTCGGCGGCCCGCACTGCGGCTATTTTGCAGTAACGAAAAAACTGATGAGAAAGGTGCCGGGCCGGCTTGTCGGCCAAACGGAAGATGAAAACGGGCGAAGAGGTTTTGTTCTCACCCTTCAGGCGCGTGAGCAGCATATCAGAAGAGACAAAGCCACGTCTAACATTTGTTCAAATCAGGCGCTGAATGCTTTAGCAGCTTCAGTCGCGATGACGGCGCTCGGAAAAAACGGCGTCAAAGACATGGCCCGCCAAAATATATTGAAAGCTGATTACGCGAGACGCCAAGCGGAAAAAGCCGGCTTGCACGTAGCATTTGACGGCCCGATATTTAATGAATTTGCCGTCAGGCTGAATCTTCCCGTCAAGGAAGCAAACCGGCGGCTCCTGCAAGACGGCATAATCGGCGGATATGACTTAGGCCTTGCGTATCCGGAACTGAATCAGCATATGCTCATTGCCGTCACAGAGCTGAGAACAAAAGAAGAGATCGATTCGCTTATTGCGGGATTGGGGGATCAACATGAATAATCAAGATCAGGCGCTTATTTTTGAAATGTCCCGCGAAGGGCGTATCGGTTACAGCCTTCCGGAGCTTGATGTGCCGGAAACAGAGCTTGAAAGCCTTCTTCCCGGTGACTATATCCGCGATGAAGACGCAAAGCTGCCAGAAGTATCAGAGCTCGATATTATGCGGCATTATACCGCTCTTTCTAAGAGGAACCACGGAGTTGATTCAGGCTTTTATCCGCTCGGCTCCTGTACGATGAAATACAATCCGAAATTAAATGAAAAAATTGCCCGGATCGCAGGTTTTTCCGCTATTCATCCGCTTCAGGACGAGGACACGGTTCAGGGGGCGCTTGAGCTTTTATACGATTTAAGCGGACACTTGGAGGAGATTACGGGCATGGACGAGGTGACGCTGCAGCCTGCGGCGGGCGCTCACGGCGAATGGACCGGCCTGATGATGATCCGCGCCTATCACGAAGCACGGGGAGACTTCGGACGGACGAAGGTGATTGTCCCTGATTCAGCCCACGGTACGAATCCGGCATCCGCCACGGTCGCCGGTTTTGAAACGATTACCGTCAAGTCAAATGAGCATGGGTTGGTTGACATTGAAGATTTGAAAAGAGCGGTAAACGAAGAAACAGCGGCGCTGATGCTGACGAATCCGAACACCCTTGGATTATTTGAGGAAAACATTACGGAAATGGCTGAAATCGTCCATCAGGCCGGCGGAAAGCTTTATTATGACGGAGCGAATTTAAATGCCGTTTTAAGTAAAGCAAGACCGGGAGATATGGGATTTGACGTCGTTCACCTTAATCTGCATAAAACATTTACCGGGCCGCACGGCGGGGGAGGGCCGGGCTCAGGTCCGGTCGGAGTGAAAAAAGAATTCATTCCGTATCTGCCGAAACCCGTTCTCACGAAAAAAGAGGGCCGTTTGACTTTTGACTATGACCGGCCGCAGTCGATCGGGCGCGTAAAACCTTATTACGGCAACTTCGGCATTAATGTCAGAGCCTACACGTATATCCGGTCCATGGGGCCTGACGGCTTAAAAGCTGTGACCGAAAACGCGGTTTTAAATGCAAATTATATGATGAGAAGACTCGCGCCTTATTATGATCTCCCGTATGACCGTCATTGCAAGCATGAATTTGTGTTATCGGGAAGAAGGCAGAAAAAGCTCGGCGTACGAACGCTTGATATTGCCAAACGGCTTTTGGATTTCGGCTATCATCCGCCGACTGTGTATTTTCCTCTCAATGTTGAAGAAAGCATCATGATCGAACCGACGGAAACGGAATCGAAGGAAACGCTTGATGCGTTTATAGATGCCATGATTCAAATTGCGCGGGAAGCGGACGAATCGCCTGAAATCGTTCAGGAGGCGCCGCATACAACAGTTGTCAAAAGAATGGATGAAACCAAGGCGGCAAGAAAGCCCGTTTTAAAATACGAACGTACACTTGACGGCATCCGCTGACACGGTGTAAAAAAAAGAGCTGTCCGTTTTATACGGAAGCTCTTTTTTATGATTAGTTTTTTGCTTTAATTTTTCCGCCCCATTTTTTAAATCCGCCTTTCAGGTTGTAAATATCTTTGCAGCCGTGTTTGCGGAGCGTCTGTGCCGCGCGTCCGCTGCGGACATTGTTTTGGCAGTACAGATAAACGGGTTTATCAGGACGGATTTCACTTTTGCGCTGTTTCAGCTGTGACAGCGGAATGTTGCGCGCGCCGAGAATATGGCCGCCTTCAAATTCATTCGGTTCACGGACGTCAATCAGCTGCGCTTTTCTGTAGCCCGCGCGGAATTCCTCTTCCGTAAGTGTTTTCATTAAACGCTGCTGGTAAAAATACGACACGATCATATAAACGATAAACGCCGCAACAATAATTAAAGCAATCATATTAGACAATGCGATTCTACTCCTTTAACTTATAAAATCAAAACCCTGCTTCCTGAAAACAAGGCTTACCGGACGTTTTGGGACAAATACTATTATAGTAAAGCATGAAGCGATTGTCATCCTTAATGAAACGAAATATTTTTCATTTTCAAGGCAGTTTGTTAAACTGATTTTATTAAAACGATAAAGAAGGGTTCAGTGTATGGAAAAAGAAACATGGCGGTTTATTGACTCAGGGAACGAAAGCCCGGCATTTAACATGGCGCTGGATGAAGCGCTTTTATATTGGCACAGCCAAAAAAAAATTCCACCGGTGATCCGTTTTTACGGCTGGAATCCGGCAACTTTGTCTGTCGGGTATTTTCAAAATATTAAGAAGGAAATTAACTTTGACGCAGTACATAAACACGGCCTCGGGTTTGTCAGAAGACCGACAGGCGGACGGGGTGTTCTGCATGATAAAGAATTGACATACAGCGTAATCGTTTCAGAGGATCACCCGGAAATGCCGGCCACGGTGACAGAGGCGTACCGGGTGATTTCAGAAGGTATTCTGCAGGGATTCAGAAACCTTGGACTTGATGCCTACTTTGCGATTCCGCGAACGGAGAAAGAAAAAGAAAGCTTGAAAAATCCGCGCTCGTCCGTCTGCTTTGATGCGCCTTCGTGGTATGAACTGGTCGTCGAAGGGCGGAAAGTTGCCGGAAGCGCACAGACACGCCAAAAAGGCGTCATTCTTCAGCACGGTTCCATCCTGCTTGACATTGATGAGGATAAACTGTTTGATCTGTTTTTATATCCGAGCGACAGAGTCCGTGAGCGCATGCAGCGGAATTTCAAAAACAAAGCGGTAGCCATCAACGCCTTAGCGCCGAAACGGGTAACGATGGATGAGGCCAGAATCGCTTTTAAAGCCGGTTTTGAGGAAGGGCTGAACATACATCTTGAGCCCTACACACTCACGTCTGAAGAGCTTGCATTTGTCAATGAGCTGGCTGAGACGAAATACGCGTCCGATGAATGGAATTATAAGCGCTGATAAGGCTTGACAGACCGGAAGCATCCTTGTTTTTTCATGACCGTTAGTGTAAACTTGTAATGGTTTATAAAGTTAAGGTGCTTTTTGGGAGGGTTACTTATGACAACACCAAGTATGGAAGATTATATTGAACAGATTTATATGCTGATAGAAGAAAAAGGATATGCACGGGTTTCTGATATCGCGGAAGCTTTGGCAGTCCACCCCTCCTCTGTAACGAAAATGGTTCAAAAACTAGATAAAGACGAGTATTTGATTTATGAAAAATATCGCGGGCTCGTATTGACGTCAAAAGGCAAAAAGATCGGCAAACGGCTCGTATACAGACACGAATTGCTTGAGCAGTTTTTAAGAATCATTGGTGTTGATGAAGAGAAGATTTACAATGATGTTGAAGGAATCGAACATCATCTGAGCTGGAACAGCATTGACCGCATCGGCGACCTCGTTCAGTATTTTGAAGATGACGAAAGCCGGAAAAAAGAATTGAAATCCATACAGAAAAAAACCGAAAATCCCGGTGAATAAAGGGCAGCCCGAAATGGGGCGCCCTTTTTTTAATGTCTTCATTCTTTGGTCTATTTCGCCCAGCCGTTTCTTAAAATAATAATACACCTTGAGATGGAAGGGAGAGGGCGCGCTATGCAGATTGACGGCGTATTTTCGGGAGGGGGGATAAAAGGGGTGGCGCTTGCCGGCGCTTATGAAGCGCTGGAAGAAAAGGGCTTTCGCTTTGAAAGGCTCGCCGGAACAAGCGCCGGCGCAATTATTGCCGCATTTATCGCTGCGGGCTATACGAGCAGAGAGGTTCATTCCATCATAGATGAGGTGGACGGAAGGCAATTGCTTGATCAGAGATACTCATTCCTCCCGCTGAAAATCCTGCGGTGGGTGTCGATATATTGGCGCCTCGGACTATACAGAGGCGATATGCTGGAAAAATGGATTGCGGATAAATTAAAAGCGAAGGGCATCATCGCGTTCGGCGATTTGAAAAAAGGCTCGCTCCGTCTCATCGCTTCAGATCTGACGAACGGAACGATGATCGTGCTTCCTGACGATCTTCCCCGCTACGGATTAAATCCGGAGATGTTCCCGGTTGCCAGAGCCGTCAGAATGAGCTGCAGCATTCCTTATTTTTTTGAACCGATAAAACTGAAGACAGAAAAAGGCACCTCAACGGTCGTTGACGGCGGCGTGTTAAGCAATTTCCCGATTTGGCTGTATTCAAAAGAACGCAAACGGCCGGTCATCGGAATTTCGCTTTCGCCCAACGAAAAAGAGCGCCCGAAAAAATCAATCCGCAACGCTTTTGAGCTGTTCGGGGCTTTGTTTGAAACGATGAAAGACGCTCATGATGCCAGGCATATCGCGACAAAGTACGAACAAAATATTATTTTTATTCCGGTGGAACATGTGATGGCGACGGAGTTTCATCTCACACGGCAAAAAAAACTAGCTCTCATTGAGCTAGGAAAAAGCAGAACAGAGCAATTTTTGAAGCAATGGAGCTATTAAAAAAGCGCTCTGTTTTTCTTTTTATTCTTTTTGCCTTCTATGACGGTAAGCTGGGTCTGGCTTTTTTTCTTAAGAATCATCGGCTTCGGTCTGCTGCTGCTCGGCACGCTCCGCAAATGGCTGACCCGGCCTCTGTGTCCGGCGCGGTGCTTCGCTTTTTGCTCCTTCATTCGGAGCCGCGATTGTCTGACCGCTTTTCTGAAAGCGGTTCCGTCACGGCCGGTGCGGCGGTTCAGGACCGTCCTCACGATAAAATAAATAATGATGCCTGCGATAATAACGGTGATCGCTCTTGAAATCATCTGCCCGGGGTTGGTTACCGCCGCATAAATGAAACCGAATGCGCCAAGCGCTATCAATACAGCAAAAAAAGGTTGTACACGATGATTCATAACTGCCCACCTCCAAAATAATAACGGTAACGGTTCAGATTACGTTGTGAGACGGTTTTTCGCTCTGTTCTGAAATGTCTTCCAGTCTGAGAAGCTCGTTAAAGCTTTCTATGGCAACCTCGACCTGGTCATCCGCCGGTTCCTTTGTCGTTAAAAGCTGCAGCCACAGGCCGGGATAACCGAGCACTTTCAAAACGGGGATATTCCGCACTCTGTTCGTCAGCTGGAGCACTTCAAAGGAGATGCCGAGAACGACCGGTATAAGCGCAATCCTGTCTAAAATCCGCATCCAAAGCGGATCTGTCGGAACGAGTAAATAGATGAACATGCCGACAATGATCGTAAATAAAATAAAGCTTGAACCGCAACGGTAATGAAGCCGTGACTGCTTCTGAACATTTTCTATTGTAATTGGCAAATTCTGTTCATAACAGTTTATGACCTTATGTTCGGCTCCATGATATTGAAACACTCTTTTAATTAACGGCGTCATTGATAAAAAATAAATGTAGCCGAGAAGCAGAATAAGCTTAAACAGACTTTCGATTCCGATCTGCGCGGCGTCTGAGGAAAATACGGGCCTTACAAGCTCCGCTAAGAAGACCGGGACGAGCGTAAAAACGAATTTGCTGAACAAAAACGACAGAACGCCGATCACCGCCAGGCTGAAAAACATCGATAAGCCCGAGCCCTTCTTATCTTCCTGCTCCAGCTTGGCGTCATCTTGAGGATCAAGCCCGTAACGTTCGCTGGAAAAGTTTAAATGCTTTGTGCCGTTGGCGCTCGCCTCAATGATGGCGACGATTCCCCGCAAAAAAGGAATCTTTTTTAAAGCCGAAAGCTTGGCGTTCGGCACTCTCGGAAGCTTGAAAAAATCAATGCTTCCGTCATTCCTGCGGATGGCGGTAACATAATTTTTTCTGCCGCCGAACATGACCCCTTCAACGACGGCCTGCCCGCCGTAAGCAGGGGGCGTTTTTTGTTTGGACATTGTTTATCAACCTGCCTGTTTTTTTAGGATTTACTAACCATTTCCTTTCACTCTATTGTACAGGAAACCGCGGTAAACCTCTAGTTAGACAGCCGGAAAATCAATGCTTTTTCTACATGCAGTATACCCCGTTTCTTTAGATTTTACTCATTGAATGAAAATATGGCGCAGTTTTTTATGACTTTTCAATTTTGGGGCAGTCTATGACTGGAGGTGCCATGATGACAAGCGAAAAACATTCAGAACAGGAAGAAAAAAAGAAGCAGGATGATGATCAGCAGCCTGTTTCATTTACCGGCAGAATTTGCGGTATCGGATTTGCCGGCGGTGTATTTTGGAGTTTGATCGGCTATCTCGGGTATGTCTTTCATTTTTCAGAGATCAGCCCCAACATGATTCTTCAGCCGTTTATGATCGGAGAATGGAAAAAACAATGGCTCGGCACGATGGTCAGCATCGTTGTATTCGGATTCATTTCAATTGCCGGGGCGTTTATTTATTTCGTCTGCCTGAAGCGTTTTAAAACCATGTGGCCGGGGATGGTGTACGGCGTCATTTTATGGTGTGCGGTTTTTTTCTTATTCAATCCGATTTTCGAAGATGTGAAATCCGTCACTGAATTGAAATCAGATACAATCGTGACGACGCTTTGCCTTTACATTCTGTACGGTTTGTTTGTCGGCTACTCAATTTCCTTCAACTACAATGAACTTACGTCAGACAAGCTTGCAAGGGCGCTCGGCAACAAGTGAATAAGTGTATAATCCCTGTCCGGTATGGTAAAATGTTCACGAGAAGTGAACATTTTTTATGCTGAAAACCGGGCGGGGATGCTCCCGCGTTGTCAGGCGGCAGTCAAGAATCGGCGAGGAGGAGAAAGGGAATGAAACTTGAGAAATTGCGAAATCTTTTCGGTCAGCTGGATATAGACGGAATGTTGGTGACAAGCTCCGCCAATCTGCAGTATATGACGGGATTTACGGGTTCGTCAGGCCTTGCGGTCATATCGAAAGAACGTGCGGCATTTATCACGGATTTCCGTTACACCGAGCAGGCGAAGACGCAAGTGAAGGGTTTTGACATTATCGAGCACGGCGGAAGCTTAATCCAAACGGCTGCGGATACAATTCTTGAGTACGGCATTAAAAAACTCGGCTTCGAGCAAAACAGCATGACGTACGGAACATATGCATCCTACCAAGCGGTGCTGCAGGAAGCGGAGATGGTTCCCGTCGCGGATTCCGTTGAAAAGTTGCGCTTGATTAAGTCAAGTGAAGAGATTAAGATATTAGAGGAAGCTGCGAAGATTGCGGATGATGCGTTTGAACATATTCTGACGTTTATCAAACCGGGCATCTCAGAGATTTCAGTTGCAAACGAGCTTGAATTTTATATGAGACGTCAAGGAGCAGACGGCTCTTCCTTTGATATGATCGTCGCCTCGGGAGTCAGATCCAGCCTTCCCCACGGAGTGGCTAGCGGCAAATTGATTGAAAAGGGAGACTTGGTCACGCTCGATTTCGGCGCTTATTATAAAGGCTATTGTTCTGATATCACACGCACCGTCGCGGTCGGAGAGCCAAGTGATAAACTGAAAGAGATTTATCAGGTAGTATACGATGCCCAAGCGCTTGGTGTCCTGCATATTAAACCCGGCATGACGGGAAAAGAAGCGGACGCCCTGACGAGGGATCACATCACCGCAAAAGGCTACGGACAGTATTTCGGCCATTCGACAGGACACGGGTTCGGAATGGAAGTCCATGAATCACCGGGGCTGTCTTTCAGGTCATCGGCCGTTCTTGAGCCGGGCATGGCGGTAACGGTTGAGCCGGGCATATACATACCGGAAGTTGGGGGCGCAAGAATCGAAGATGATATCATCATCACTGAGGACGGCAACCGGACAATTACGCATTCCCCTAAAGAATTAATTATTTTGTGATCGGAATATAGGAGGACATCAAACATGATTTCAGTTAACGATTTTCGTACAGGACTAACGATTGAAGTAGACGGCGGCATTTGGCGCGTCGTTGACTTCCAGCACGTAAAGCCGGGAAAAGGAGCGGCATTTGTCCGTTCTAAATTGCGTAACCTGCGCACGGGCGCTATTCAGGAGAAAACATTCCGTGCAGGTGAAAAAGTCGCGAAAGCTCAAATTGAAACAAAAACGATGCAGTATCTTTATGCCAACGGCGATCAGCACGTGTTCATGGATACAAGCTCATATGAACAGCTTGAATTGAACGAAAACCAAATCGAAGAAGAATTAAAATATCTTCTGGAAAATATGTCTGTGCACATCATGATGTATCAGTCTGAAACGCTCGGTATTGAACTGCCGAACACAGTTGAACTGAAAGTTGTTGAAACAGAGCCGGGAATTAAAGGCGACACGGCGTCAGGCGGCACGAAACCTGCCAAAACGGAAACAGGCCTTGTCGTAAACGTACCGTTTTTCGTGAACGAAGGCGATACGCTGGTTGTAAATACATCAGACGGTTCTTACGTGTCAAGAGCGTAGTTAAAGAAATTCGGAGTCTGCTCCTTTTACGGGGCAGGCTTTTTTTGCGTTCTGCCTCAGAATCTTTCTTCTATATGAAAATAGTGAGACTACTTCCGTCAGCTAGAGCATATAGTGTAACAAAATGCTTGAAGTTGGGGGATTGCAATGAAATTTTTGTTTGGTTCAATCAATTCTACTGTTTTAACGATGGCCGGTTTACGAGTTTTGTCCTCGCTCATTGAATTATCGGCCGCTATTATCATGCTTTTGACAAACGACATCAGAAAAGCGGTTGTGGTGAATAGTATTTTGGCAATCGTCGGCCCGCTGATCTTTATCATCACAATGACGATCGGCATTTATCAGATTGCCGGACAGCTCTCATATGCAAAATTAATATTGATTTTTGCGGGAGTGGTGCTGATTTTGGCCGGTGTGCATAAATAGAGGGCCGGGGTGTCATAAAGTCTGTCCCGGATCATACATTTTAAAGAAGCCAATCGGTAAAAAAGGAGGAGACTCTATTGAATGAAATTACAGAGGTTCTCCCTGAATTATTGAGACATGCCATCTCCGCCGTGCCCGAAGAAGCGAGGCGGGATACAGAAGAAATCAGAATCCGTGTCGACAGGCCGGTTGAACTGATCCAAAAAGGACAACCTTTGTATTTGTCATATGTCTGTACGGCCGGCGACGCACAGCTGATCCTCAGCCGGCTCAGCAATTACAGTATGTACACGCTGGAAGAAGAGCTGAAAAAAGGCTATATCACAATCAGAGGAGGCCACCGAGTGGGGCTGGCCGGAAGAGTCATCGTCGAAAACGGAGCTGTCAAAGGACTCCGGGATATTACTTCTTTTAATATCCGAATCGCCCGGGAGAAGCTGGGAATCGCAGAACCGCTCATTCCTTTCTTATGGAAAGAAAACTGGCTGAATACGCTGATCATCGGTCCTCCGCAAACGGGGAAAACGACCTTGCTTCGTGATTTGGCCCGGCTTTCCAGCACCGGATCAAAACGCATTCCTGCAAAAAAGACAGGTATCGTAGATGAACGTTCGGAAATTGCCGGCTGCCTGCGGGGCATTCCCCAGCACAGTTTCGGCCGCAGAATCGATGTCCTTGATGCCTGTCCGAAGGCGGAAGGGCTGATGATGATGATTCGCTCGATGAGTCCTGATGTGATAATTGTGGATGAAATCGGGAGAATGGAAGACTCACAAGCGCTGCTGGAGGCGCTCCATGCGGGCGTATCCGTTATCGTATCTGCGCACGGGTGGAATATGAAAGACTTGGTAAAGAGGCCGTCGCTGAAAATGCTTTGGGAGGAAAACGTGTTTGACCGGTATGTTGAACTGTCAAGGCGCCGCGGTCCCGGAACGATCAGCAGGATGTACGGAAAGGACGGGAAACCTGTTCCGCATGCTGAAAGCGTGATGACATGCTGAAGCTTTTGGGTGCCGTGTTTATTCTGACAGCGACGACTTGGACCGGATTTGAGATCGCCAAAATGTATATAGAAAGGCCGAGGCAGATCCGCCAGCTGCGCGCGGCGCTCCAATCGCTTGAAGCGGAAATCATGTTCGGGCATACACCGCTGCATACCGCCTCGGGACAAATTGCCGCACAGCTTTCCAAACCTGTATCATTATTGTTTCAAGCTTTCAGCACAAGGCTTGAGCAGGGAAGCGATTCCGCCAAAACGGCTTGGGAACAGAGCTTGAAACATAATTGGTCTTCCATGGCGATGAAAAAAAGCGAATATGATGTGCTGAAGCAATTCGGAGAGACGCTCGGGCTCCATGACCGTGTTTCTCAGCAGAAACATATCAAGCTTGCGCTTACACATTTGGAAGCGGCGGAAGCGGATGCCGGACGGGCGCAGGCGAAAAATGAAAAAATGGTGAAAAGCTTAGGATTTTTAGCCGGACTGTTACTCATTCTTCTATTGATGTAAACATGAGGGGAGCAAACATAAAATGGGAGTCGACGTAAATGTCATTTTTCAAATCGCCGGAGTCGGTATCGTGGTTGCGTTTCTGCACACCATACTTGACCAAATGGGAAAAAAAGAATACGCCCAGTGGGTGACGCTGCTTGGCTTTATCTATATTTTATTTATGGTGGCGACGATTGTCGATGACCTGTTCAAAAAGATCAAAGCTGTGTTTCTATTCCAAGGATAGGGGGGCTTACAGATTGAGATTGTTCAAATTGTAGGTTTAGGCCTGATCGCCACATTTCTCTCCCTGATCGTAAAAGAACAGAAACCGACTTTCGCGTTTATGATTGTCGTCTTCAGCGGCTGCGTGATCTTTCTTTATCTCATCGACCAGATTTACGACATTATCAGAATGATAGAAAAAATAGCCGTCAATGCAAATGTCAATATGGTCTATGTGGAAACCATTTTAAAAATTATCGGCATCGCCTACATCGCTGAATTCGGAGCGCAGCTTACAAAGGATGCGGGCCAGGGAGCGATTGCTTCGAAAATAGAGCTGGCCGGAAAAATTTTGATACTGGTAATGGCCGTGCCGATACTCACCGTCATTATTGAAACGATTCTCGGACTTATTCCTTCTTGATCAAAAATAAAATGGAAAGGGGGGCACAAAAAATGAAGCGCTTTCGGTGGGCGGGAGCTTTTTTGTTCATCCTCTTATTTTTTCAGACTGAATGTGTACAAGCTGCCGGAACAGACGGTGCGTCGCAGGAAACCGCAGTTCACCAAGAATCCGCTGATGAAGTGGCGAAAAAGCAGGCCGAAGCGCTGAAAACAGAAGGCATCGGAAAGTTTTGGGACGACATCATGACAGAATACGGCGGTCTTCTGCCTGAAAGCCAAAAGGGAAGCATCATCGACTTTATTAACGGAGAAAAAAAGTTCTCGCCGGAGGCATGGCTGAAGGCTTTATTTTCATACTTGTTTCATGAAGTGCTCGCAAACGGAAAGCTTCTGGGAACTTTGATTCTTCTCACCATTTTTTGTGTCATTCTGCAGCTCCTGCAAAATGCGTTCCAGCAGAGCACCGTCAGCAAAGTGGCTTATGCAATCGTCTACATGGTGCTGATTATTCTCGCTTTAAACAGCTTTCATGTTGCCGTCAATTATGCCAGTGAAGCGATCCAGACGATGACAAGCTTCATTCTCGCGCTCATCCCGCTTTTACTCGCGCTTTTGGCGTCTTCCGGGGGAGCCGTCTCCGCAGCTTTTTTTCACCCCGTTATTTTATTTCTGATGAATACGAGCGGCCTTCTCATTCAAAACATCGTCATGCCGCTTATCTTCCTGTCAGCGATTTTAAGCATCGTCAGCACGATGACGGATCAATATAAAGTCACGCAGCTTGCCAATCTGCTCAGAAATATCGCAATCGGCGCGCTTGCCGTATTTCTCACCGTGTTTCTCGGCGTCATCTCCGTACAGGGGGCTTCGGCTGCCGTGACGGACGGGATTACGCTCAGGACTGCAAAATTTATAACAGGCAATTTTATTCCCGTGCTCGGCCGGATGTTTACGGATGCGACGGATACGGTCATCAGCGCTTCGCTCCTATTAAAAAACACCGTGGGAATCCTCGGAGTCGGAATTTTGATCTGCATCTCCGCGTTTCCGGCGATCAAAGTGCTCTCGCTCGCTTTTATTTATAAGCTCGCGGCCGCTATTCTGCAGCCGCTCGGAGGCGGGCCCGTCATTACGTGCCTCGGCGTCATCAGCAGAAGCGTACTGTATATTTTCGCGGCGCTCGCCATCGTCTCTCTCATGTTTTTCCTCAGCATCACAGTCATTATTACAGCAGGCAACCTCACCATGATGATGAAATAAAGGAGGCCCATTGGATATGAGCTTTTTAACAGAATGGCTGACAAGCATTATTTTATTTATCTTATTCGCCATCGTCATCGACATGCTGCTGCCCAGCTCCAGTATGCAAAAATACGCCAAGATGGTTGTCAGCCTGCTGTTAATCATTGTCATGCTCAACCCGATATTCAAACTTTTCAAAACAGACCCGGAAATCATCTTCGATTATTTGACAAAACAAGAGCAATCTCAATCCGCTGATATAAAAAATCAAATTAAATCAGAAAAAAAAGAAATACAAGCATCAAACCGCGCATATGTTTTAGAAGAAATGGCTGTCCAACTAAAAAAGAAAGCGGAGGAGATGTTCAGTCATGACGAATACAAAATAGACGACATCCGCCTTACAGCGGAAGAACAGGTTCGTTCAGAAGAAGATGTAAAAACGATCAGCGTGTATATGGCCCCATCTTCTGAAAAAACCGTGCAAACCGTCGCACCGATCGACATCCGCACAGACCGCAAATACGAACCGGAAGGCGTAGCCGACAAAAAAGAGGCCGCAGACATCAAAGAAAAACTTGCGGATATATGGGAAATCGGCAGTGAGAAAATTACGGTTTATATGGAAGGCGGGGAGAAAAACGGCCATGAATAAAAACGGACTATGGACCATACTCAAAAAACAGCTGATGATCGGACAGGCGAAAGACGGAGAAAAACCAAAACTGACAAAATATCATTACTTTCTGTTCGTGTTTGTGCTCGGGGTATCTTTTATGCTGGTCAGCCAGCTGTTCTCTTCACCGGAGAAAACCGAGAAGGACCAAACGGCGCAGACCGTCATGTCCGGCCGAACGGAAGACAAAAGCGGGCAAAAAAGCGCACCCGTTTTTAAGGCATCGAAAGACGGCAGCGCAAAAACCACAATCGATGATTACGAAAGAGACTATGAAAACCAGCTGAAAGAAATCCTTGAAACGATTATCGGCGTGGAGGATGTCTCAATTGTCGTAAACGTAGACGCAACATCTCTGAAAGTGTTTGAGAAAAATAAAACGAAAAAAGACACCACCACTGAAGAAACCGATAAAGAAGGCGGCAAAAGAAGCGTAACCGATCAAACCTCTGAAGAACAAATTGTCATGATTCGAAACGGGGACCAGGAAACCCCGGTCGTCGTCCAGACGAAAAAGCCCGATATCCGCGGTGTACTCGTTGTCGCTCAGGGAGTGGACAACGTTCAAATAAAAAAAACCATCATTGATGCCGTCACAAGGGTGCTCGATGTTCCGAGCTATCGTGTAGCGGTTGCCCCTAAAAAAATCAAGGAGGATTCATAAATCATGCTGAAAAAACAAACGGTTTGGCTTTTAACAATGCTCAGTCTCGTCGTGGTATTAAGTGTTTATTATATTATGTCGCCGGAAAGCAAAAATGCCGTGCAGATGAAAAGCGAAAAAAGCAGCGGAGAAGTCGCCACTGAAAAAACGCCGGCTCCTGAAACGAAAGATAAGAGCGGAAGCGGCACGGAAAAAGAAGACGGCACAAAAGGAACGAAAGATTCTAAAGGCACAAAAGAGGATAAAGAAACATCAGCCGAAGCATCGGACAAAGACGGATCGGTCGCCACAGAAACAGCTGATGAAAACTTATTTACCGCATACCGCATGGAGCTTGAAGACGCGAGAAGCAAAGAAAGGGAACAGTTAAACAGCATTGTTTCAAGCGATGATGCGACCGCAAAGGAAAAAAGCGAAGCCTACGATAAAATGACGGCGCTGAGCAATGCTGAAGGGACGGAAAAACAGCTGGAAACGCTGATTAAAACACAAGGCTACAAAGATGCGCTCGTGGATGCTGAAGGAGACAAAATCAACATTACCGTCATGTCTGACAAACATTCAAACGCAAAAGCTTCCGCTATCATTGACCTGGTGGAAAAAGAAATCAAGACGATGAAAGACGTCGCCGTCACGTTTGAACCGACAAAGTAAGAGACCTGAACCGCCCGCACCCGCTGCGGGCTTTTCTGATGTCATTTTAGATCAGTGTTGAATTTACACAAGCGCTCCTGTAAGATAAACATAGTATGTACTTTTAGTAGCAACCCATAAATTTCTATTTTTTATACATAGGAGTGGAAACTGATGTTAAAAATCAACGAAATTCATGAACTGATAAAAAGAATCGATGAATCTTCCATCGACGAATTTGTTTACGAAATTGAAGGCGTAAGCCTCAAACTGAAAAAAAATGAAGCGCCGGCAGTGAATGTAACGGGACAAGCCCAAGCCGTTCCCGCCGCTTACGCACCTGCTCCGCAGGCTGCAAAACCGGAAGCGAGTGAAGCCGCTCCTGCTCAGGAAGCGCCGAAACAAGACGAAAACCTGCACAAAATTACGTCTCCGATGGTCGGAACGTTTTATGCTTCTTCATCGCCGGAAGCCGGCCCTTACGTAAACCAAGGTTCAAAAGTGAGCGAAAATACAGTTGTTTGTATCGTAGAAGCAATGAAACTCTTTAACGAGATTGAAGCCGAAGTAAAAGGAGAAATCGTTGAAGTGTTAGTTGAAAACGGCCAGCTGGTCGAATACGGACAACCTCTATTTCTTGTAAAAGCTGAGTAAGGAGACCTGCTATTATGATTAAAAAGCTATTGATCGCCAACCGAGGAGAAATCGCCGTCAGAATTATCCGTGCCTGCAAAGAGCTGGGCATTGAAACTGTAGCCGTTTATTCTGAGGCAGATAAAGACGCCCTGCATGTCCAAATGGCCGATGAGGCTTTTTGTATCGGGCCGAAAACATCAAAAGAAAGCTATTTAAATGTAACGAACATCGTCAGCGTCGCAAAGCTGACCGGCACGGATGCGATTCATCCGGGATACGGGTTTTTAGCTGAAAACGCCGACTTTGCCGAGCTGTGCGAGGAATTAAACGTAACGTTTGTCGGCCCTACGGCTGACGCCATTTCAAAAATGGGAACAAAAGATATCGCCCGCGACACGATGCAGCTGGCGGGCGTGCCGATTGTGCCCGGTTCAAAAGGAATCATAAAAAATACGGAAGAAGCGGTTTCGCTTGCAGGTGAAATTGGGTATCCTGTCATTATAAAAGCCACTGCGGGCGGAGGCGGAAAAGGCATCCGGGTCGCACGCACAGAAGAAGAACTGATCAAAGGCATTGAGATTACCCAGCAGGAAGCCGCTACGGCATTCGGAAATCCGGGTGTGTACATCGAGAAGTACATAGAAGATTTCCGCCATGTTGAAATTCAGGTGCTTGCGGATAATTACGGAAACACGATCCATCTCGGAGAGCGTGACTGTTCTATCCAAAGACGTCTGCAAAAACTTCTTGAAGAGTCACCGTCACCTGCGCTTGATTCTGAAATCAGGGAGCAGATGGGTGAAGCAGCGGTAAAAGCAGCGAAGGCCGTCGGTTACACGGGAGCCGGCACAGTAGAATTCATCTATGACTACAGAGAACAGCGCTACTACTTCATGGAGATGAACACGCGTATTCAAGTAGAGCACCCTGTCACAGAAATGGTGACGGGAACGGATCTGATCAAAGAACAGATCAAAGTGGCATCCGGACAGGAGCTTTCGCTCAGACAGGAAGATGTTGAATTTAACGGCTGGGCGATTGAATGCCGCATCAACGCTGAAAACCCTGCGAAAAACTTCATGCCTTCACCCGGTAAAATTAACATGTACCTGCCGCCGGGCGGACTCGGCGTACGCGTGGATTCAGCCGCATATCCCGGCTATTCGATCCCGCCGTACTATGACAGTATGATTGCTAAAGTCATCACATACGGAACAACGCGTGATGAGGCAGTCGCACGGATGAAACGCGCGCTGAGCGAATTCGTGATTGAAGGTATTGAAACGACGATTCCGTTCCATTTGAAACTGCTTGAACACGAAACATTTGTCAGCGGAGAGTTTAATACAAAGTTTTTAGAAACATATGATGTAATGGGCTCATAATTTTTGCGGGAGGTGAATTGAATGGAAGACAACAGTGTGCTTAAAATGGATCATGATGAGGCTCATTTAGGCAAGGTTGAAATTGCTCCTGAGGTCATTGAAGTCATTGCCGGCATCGCCGCTTCCGAAGTTGAAGGAGTTGCTGAAATGCGCGGCAATTTTGCCACGGGCGTCGTAGAACGCTTCGGCAAAATCAATCACGGCAAAGGCGTAAAGGTCGATTTAGCCGATGACGGGATTACCATCGACGTCTATTGCGTCGTTCAATTCGGGATCTCGATCCCGAAAGTGGCGGCAAGCGTTCAGGAGAATATCCGCCAAACCTTATTAAACATGACGTCTCTGACCATTAATGAAATCAATATTCATATCGTCGGCATTCAATTTGACACGAAAGCCCAAGAAGTCGAAATCGACGAAGAAATGTAATGAGCGTATAAAAACCAAGGGGATGGGCAGCCCTTTGGTTTTTTATACGTTTCCCGTCATTTCAGGCATGAAGAAAGCCGGCTTACAAACGGCAGCCGAGTTTCTTCATGCTGTGAAATCCGAATGAAATTAATACGGTTTGTGAAAATATTCGGCATTAGGGTGAAAAAACCTAAATTTCGACATGCGATTGAGAAAAAAATATGTTATGATCTCTTTAAGCTTAACGACAAGCGGATAAAGCGGATCTGAAGGAGAAAGAAAATGAAAAGAAGAACAGCTAGAGAAAAAGCTTTGCAGGCACTTTTTCAGATTGATGTCAGCGATATTGCACCGAACGATGCCATTGAGCACGCGCTTGATGGTGAAAAAACAGATGCCTTCTTTGAACAGCTGGTGTACGGAGTGATCGAACATCAGGTTCAGCTTGATGAAATGATTTCCGGCCATCTCGTCAATTGGAAGCTTGACCGGATTGCAAACGTAGACCGCGCGATCCTGCGTCTGGCGGTGTATGAAATGGTTTATTCTGACGACATTCCTGCTAACGTGTCATTAAACGAAGCAATCGAGCTGGCAAAACGGTTCGGCGACGATAAAGCTGCAAAATTCGTAAACGGGGTTCTTTCTAACATTAAAACTGATATCGAATCATAGGAGGAAAGAAAATGACTGCAACAATCATCGACGGAAAAGAAACGGCTAAAGAAAAACGCGAACAATTGGCAAAAGAAGTAGAAGAGCTGAAAGCACAAGGCGTAGTGCCTGGATTGGCGGTCATTTTAATCGGAGACGATCCCGCTTCTGTTTCATATGTGACAGGCAAGAAAAAAGCCGCTGAAACAATGGGAATGAAATTTAAGCTTGACCGCTTTGACTCAAGCTTAACCGAGGCGGAGCTTTTAACAGTGATTGATCAGTATAATCAAAATCCGGAATTCCACGGCATTCTCGTCCAGCTGCCGCTCCCGGATCATATTTCTGAAAAAGCCGTAATCGAGCGGATCTCCCCTGATAAGGATGTTGACGGTTTCCACCCTCTCAACGTCGGGAAAATGCTGCTTGGCGAAGATACATTTCTTCCATGCACGCCGCACGGAATTGTCGAGTTATTGAAAAAGACGAACGTAGATCTTTCCGGCAAAGAAGTTGTTGTAGTCGGACGAAGCAATATTGTCGGTAAACCGGTCGGCCAGCTGCTGCTGAACGAAAACGCGACCGTCACATATTGCCATTCCCGCACGAAAAATATGTCTGAGCATACGAAAAAAGCAGATATTCTTGTGGTAGCGGTCGGTAAAGCGAACTTCATCAAAGCTGATCAAATCAAAGAGGGCGCCATTGTCATTGATGTCGGCGTCAACCGTCTCGAAAGCGGAAAACTCTGCGGAGACGTTCAGTTTGATGAAGCGAAAGAAAAAGCATCTTTCATTACGCCGGTGCCGGGCGGAGTAGGTCCGATGACCATCACAATGCTTGCGCATAATACTGTTAAATCTGCCAGACGTACGTTATCATAGATAACCGGAGACAGTCACAAAAAGTGTGACAATGAGCACGATACCCGCTTCTTAAGGCTCCTTTCAGCCAGAGCGGGTTTTCTTAGTTTAGGGCAAAAAGCCTTTATGAAAGGAGTGCAGGATGTGAGTGAAGCGGCATATGTCACGGTTTCCGCGCTGACCAAATACATTAAAAGAAAATTCGATGTGGACCCTCATCTTGAAGACATTTGGATTAAGGGTGAGCTCTCCAATGTTAAAATTCATACGAGAGGCCACATCTATTTTACATTAAAAGATGAGCATGCCCGCATGCAGGCCGTCATGTTTCAGAGGCAAAGTTCGAGGCTTGCGTTTAAGCCAGAAGACGGAATGAAGGTCATCGTAAGAGGCGGCATCTCCGTCTATGAACCGAGCGGAAGCTATCAGCTGTACGCGAAAGAAATGCAGCCGGACGGTGTGGGGGCGCTCTACTTAGCCTATGAAGAATTAAAGAAAAAACTTGCCGGCGAAGGGTTGTTTGATGACCGGCATAAGCAGGCCATCCCCGCTTTTCCGGCCACGATCGGGGTCGTCACGTCACCGACGGGAGCAGCCGTCAGAGACGTCATTACCACACTCAAAAGAAGATACCCCCTTGTGAAAGTCATTGTGCTTCCCGCGCTCGTTCAAGGTGAAAATGCCAGCAGATCGATTGTGAAGCGCATTGAAGAAGCCAATGCACAAAAAATGTGTGACGTCCTGATCGTCGGAAGGGGAGGGGGCTCGATCGAAGAATTGTGGGCATTTAACGAAGAAATCGTGGCCCGGGCGATTTTTGCTTCCGCCATTCCGATTATATCAGCCGTCGGACATGAAACAGATTTTACAATCAGTGATTTCGTCGCGGATATCCGGGCGGCAACCCCGACAGGAGCGGCAGAAATTGCCGTTCCCCACACGACGGACTTAATGGAACGGACAAAAACGGCGGAAGTCCGCCTGACAAGAGCGATGCAGCAGCATATCAACAAGAAAAAAGAACGGGTTCAATCGCTCCAGTCATCCTACGCGTTCCGTTTTCCGAAACGATTGTATACCCAAAAAGAACAGCAGTTTGACCTTTTGTATCAGCAGTTCCAATCACAGCTCACAGGGCTTACGGACAGGAAACAAAGGCAGCTGGAGCGGAATACGTACAGATTAACGGCGCTCCACCCTGAAACCCAGCTGAAACAGGCGAAAAAACGGTACGAGGAGCGCTCAAATCAGCTCGCCCGAAGCATGAATGTCCAGCTGAAGCAGCTTCATTCGCAGTTTCAGACGGTTCTTGGTAAACTGAATGCATTAAGTCCCCTTCAGGTGATGGAGAGAGGATACAGTCTGGCCTATAAAGACAAAGAGCTGATCAAAAGCGTTGATCAAGTGGAACAAAATGATACGCTTGAAGTAAAGATGACAGACGGCGTTCTGACGTGTGAAGTATTGCAAAAGAGAGGCGAACGATAATGACAGAAACCAAAAAAAGTGAAGAGCTGACTTTTGAAGAGGCGATGAAAGGCCTTGAAGGCATTGTGGCAAAGCTTGAAGAAGGAGATGTGCCGCTGGAGCAGGCGATTAATTATTTTCAGGAAGGGATGACCCTTTCAAAAATGTGCCATGAAAAGCTTCAGCATGTCGAAAAGCAAATGGACTTTATTTTAAAAGATAACGGCGAACTTGCACCTTTCAGCGTTCAGGAGGAAGACGAAGGTGACAAATAAACTGGACGCATTTTTAGCATCGCGCAAACAACTGATTGAACAGCAGCTTTCTTTGTATACAGAACGGCTTGCGATGCCGGAAACCCTTAAAAAATCTATGCTGTATTCTTTGGAAGCGGGCGGAAAGAGGCTGCGCCCCCTCGTCGTCTTAGCCGTTCTGAATGCTTACGGAAAAGATGAAAAAGACGGGATTCCGGTCGGATGCGCTGTCGAAATGATTCATACGTATTCTTTAATCCATGATGATCTGCCTTGCATGGACGATGATGATCTGCGCCGGGGAAAGCCCACAAACCATAAAGTCTTCGGTGAAGCGGCAGCCGTATTAGCCGGAGACGGGCTTCTGACAGAAAGCTTTAAATTGATCACATCTCATGTGTCTGAGGCGGTTTCAGCAGAAAAACGGCTCCGTCTCGTCGATGAGCTGATCAGCGCGGCGGGAACGGAAGGAATGGTCGGCGGACAGGCTGCCGACATGGAAGCGGAGCAAAAGCGGATAACGCTTGAGGAGCTGGAATCCATCCACGAGCGGAAAACGGCCAAGCTCCTCGGTTTTTCCGTGACGGCGGGCGCCATTTTGGCAGATGCGCCGGAGGATGAAGTCGAAAAGCTCCGTTTGTTCAGCAGCCATATCGGCATCGGATTTCAAATCAGAGACGACATCCTTGATATTGAAGGGCATGAGGAGAGGATCGGCAAACCGGTCGGCTCAGATACGTCGAATGAAAAATCAACGTATCCGTCGCTTTTAACGCTTGAAGGTGCGAAAGAAAAGCTTGCGTATCATATCAGCGAGGCGAAACAGATCATCAGCGGCCTTTCTCTTCAGAAAGAATTGCTGCATGACCTCTGTGATTTAATCGCGGCGAGAGATCATTAAAAACGGTCCTGATTTGAAGGGGCTGCCGCTCCTATGGTAAAATGTAAGCAGTTTCGATGAAAATACAAAGGGAGTCTTTTTCTTTTTTCAAAAAGACACTGTTTAATTTGCAGAAATTCATGCTGAAAGTGAGTTGATCCGCTTTGGATCTTTTATCAATACAGGACCCGTCATTTCTTAAGAAGATGTCAATTGAACAGCTGGAAGAGCTGAGTGAGGAGATCCGCAATTTCCTCATCACATCGCTGTCTGCCTCTGGCGGCCATATCGGGCCGAACCTCGGGGTTGTCGAGCTGACAATTGCGCTTCACAAAGAATTTGACAGTCCGAAAGATAAATTTTTATGGGATGTCGGACATCAGTCCTATGTTCATAAACTGTTAACCGGACGCGGCAAGGAGTTTGAAACCTTGCGCCAATATAAAGGGCTTTGCGGTTTCCCGAAACGCAGCGAAAGCGAACATGACGTATGGGAAACAGGCCACAGCTCAACCTCGCTCTCAGGCGCGATGGGAATGGCTGCCGCCCGTGATATTAAAGGATCGAAAGAATATATCATCCCGATTATCGGAGACGGCGCTTTAACCGGAGGAATGGCGCTTGAAGCGCTGAACCATATCGGTGATGAGAAGAAAGACATGATCGTCATCCTGAATGATAATGAGATGAGCATTGCGCCGAATGTCGGGGCGATTCATTCTATGCTTGGACGGCTTCGCACGGCCGGCAAATATCAATGGGTAAAAGACGAGCTTGAATATTTATTTAAGCGCATCCCGGCCGTCGGCGGAAAATTGGCCGCCACAGCTGAACGGATAAAAGACAGTTTGAAATATATGCTTGTGTCAGGCATGTTTTTTGAAGAGCTGGGCTTTACGTATTTAGGCCCGGTTGACGGTCATTCCTACCACGAACTGTTTGAAAACCTGCAATACGCCAAAAAAACGAAAGGCCCTGTTCTTTTACATGTCATTACGAAAAAGGGCAAAGGCTATAAACCGGCTGAGACCGACACAATCGGCACATGGCACGGAACGGGTCCTTATAAAATCAATACGGGTGATTTCGTCAAGCCGAAAGCCGCGGCGCCTTCATGGAGCGGACTTGTCAGCGGCACCGTGCAGGAGCTGGCGCGCGAGGATGACAGAATTGTCGCCATTACACCGGCCATGCCGGTCGGCTCCAAACTGGAAGGGTTTGCGAAAGAATTCCCTGAACGCATGTTTGATGTCGGAATCGCAGAACAGCATGCGGCGACGATGGCGGCTGGAATGGCGCTCCAAGGCATGAAGCCGTTTCTTGCGATTTATTCGACCTTTTTGCAGCGGGCGTACGATCAGGTCGTCCATGACATCTGCCGTCAAAACGCGAATGTATTTATCGGCATTGACCGCGCCGGTTTGGTCGGCGCTGACGGGGAGACGCATCAAGGCGTCTTTGACATCGCCTTTTTGCGGCATATACCAAACCTCGTTTTAATGATGCCGAAGGATGAAAATGAAGGCCGCCATATGGTCAATACAGCCCTTAATTATGAGGAGGGTCCGATCGCGATGCGCTTCCCGCGCGGGAACGGGCTCGGCGTAAAGATGGATAAAGAGCTGAAAACCATTCCGATCGGAACATGGGAAGTGCTCCGTCCCGGAAAAGACGCGGTCATTTTAACATTCGGTACGACCATTGAAATGGCGCTGGAAGCGGCTGAAGAACTGCAAAAAGAAGGCTTGTCCGTGCGTGTCGTGAATGCGCGGTTTATAAAACCGATTGATAAACAAATGATGAAGGCCATTCTTAATGAAGGTCTGCCGATTTTAACGATAGAAGAAGCCGTGCTTGAAGGCGGATTCGGCAGCACGATTCTTGAATACGCTCATGACCTCGGCATGTATCATACACCGATTGACAGAATGGGCATCCCAGACCGGTTTATTGAACACGGCAGCGTAACCGCCCTGCTTGAAGAAATCGGTCTCACGAAGGTTGAGGTTATGAACCGGATCAAACTGCTGATGCCGCCGAAGACACATAAAGGAATTGGATCATGACAGCAAAAAAAGAACGATTAGATGTACTTCTTGTAGAAAAAGGCCTTGCGGAAACGCGGGAAAAAGCGAAACGCGCCATTATGGCGGGCATCGTATACTCAAATGAAAACCGATTGGACAAACCGGGTGAAAAAATCGCCCGGGATCTTCCGTTAACGGTAAAAGGAAACCCTCTTAAATACGTCAGCAGAGGCGGATTAAAGCTTGAAAAAGCCCTGGAAGTGTTTCCCGTCTCGGTAAAAGGCAAAACGATGATTGACATCGGCTCGTCTACAGGGGGATTCACGGATTGTGCCCTCCAAAACGGAGCCGAGCGATCCTACGCAGTGGATGTCGGCTATAATCAGCTTGCCTGGAAGCTGAGACAGGACGAGAGGGTCGTCGTCATGGAACGGACGAATTTCCGCTATTCCGAGCCTTCCGATTTCACAGAGGGTTTGCCGGAATTTGCGACAATCGATGTTTCTTTCATCTCACTCCGCCTCATTCTCCCGGTTTTAAAAACGCTGCTTGTACCGGGGAGCGATTGTATCGCACTGGTAAAGCCGCAATTTGAAGCCGGACGGGAATCCGTCGGAAAAAAAGGCATTGTCAGAGATCCCGGCGTTCATACTGACGTTCTCCGCCGCATGAATCAATTTGCCGCTTCTGAAGGATATACAGTGAAAGGACTGTCCTTCTCACCGATTACAGGGGGAGACGGTAATATTGAGTTTCTGCTTCATTTGGAATGGGGCGGAGAAGACGGAAACGGCGCTGAACTGCCGGAAGAAGACATTCTCCGTACCGTCCGCGAAGCACATGAGACATTAAAAGCCAAAAAGACAGATGTACCGGAATAATAGGGGGCTATTATTCCTTTTTTCTGCCATCATGTACTTTTTATCAAGAAGCGGTTAACATAATGACAAGAACAGCTTGAAAACAGAGGTGCTTACATGACAAAAGGCCAAAGGCATATAAAAATCAGAGAGCTTATTACAAGCCATGAGATTGAAACGCAGGATGACTTAGTTGACATGCTGAGAGAAGAAGGATATAAGGTAACTCAGGCGACTGTCTCCAGAGACATTAAAGAGCTGCATCTCGTAAAGGTGCCGACAAACAATGGCTCCTACAAATACAGCCTGCCGGCGGATCAGCGGTTCAATCCGCTGTCAAAACTGAAGCGTTCATTAATGGATGCGTTCGTAAAAATTGACTCAGCAAGCCATATGATCGTATTAAAAACGATGCCGGGGAATGCTCAGGCAATCGGCGCTCTGATGGATAATCTCGAATGGGAAGAAATCATGGGCACGATTTGCGGAGATGACACGATCTTAATCATCTGCAGGACGCCTGAAGATACGGAGGGTGTTCAAAGCCGTCTTTTGGAGCTGCTGTAGCGTAATTATCAGATAAAAGGTGGAATGCTGTTTGTTAGCTGAACTATCAATAAAAAACTTTGCCATTATAGAGGAACTGACGATTTCGTTTGAGCGGGGGCTCACCGTCCTGACGGGAGAAACAGGGGCCGGCAAGTCAATTATTATAGACGCCGTTTCCCTATTAGTCGGCGGCCGCGGCTCGTCTGAATTTGTCCGTTACGGTGAAACAAAGGCCGAGCTTGAAGGACTGTTTCTTTTGGACAGCGGTCATCCCGTTTTTGAAGTATGCCGTGAGCAGGGAATAGACGCATCTGACGACATGATTGTCATGAGAAGGGACATTAATGCCGGAGGAAAAAGCGTCTGCCGTGTCAACGGAAAATTAGTGACGATTGCGGCTTTGAGGGAAATCGGCAGACTTTTATTAGATATTCACGGACAGCATGATAACCAGCTGTTAATGGAGGACGATAAACACTTAGAGCTGTTGGACAGGTTTGCGGGCGCTGAGGCCGAATCCGCGCTTCAGGCTTACCATGAAGGCTATGAGCGTTATATGAAGCTGCTCAAAAAAGTGAGGAAGCTGTCAGAAAGCGAGCAGGAAATGGCGCATCGGCTAGACCTGATTCAATTTCAGCTTGAAGAAATCGAGTCGGCGAAGCTTGAATTGAATGAAGACGAGCTTCTTCAGGAAGAGCGGAAGCAGATATCCAACTTTGAAAAAATTTATGAATCATTGCAAAACGCCTATAATGCGCTCCGCAGCGAACAGGGGGGGCTTGACTGGGTCGGAATGGCCTCTGCCCAGCTTGAAGATATTTCGGATATCAATGAACCGCTGCAAAAGCTGTCAGAAAGTGTGTCAAGTTCCTATTATCTGTTGGAGGATGCAACCTTTCAGATGCGCAATCTGTTAGATGATCTGGAATATGACCCGGAACGGCTGAATTTTATTGAAACCCGTTTAAATGAGATCAAACAGCTGAAGCGCAAATACGGAGCGACGGTAGAAGACATTTTGGAATACGGCTCCAAAATAGAAGAGGAAATCGATCAAATCGAGAACCGCGACAGCCACCTTGAAGCGCTGAAGAAGGAACTGGAGTCGGTCGGCAAAGATGTGGCCGTAGAAGCCGCCAATTTATCAAAAATCAGAAAAGCATGGGCTAAGAAACTGGCGGAAGCGATTCATCAGGAATTAAAAAGTCTGTATATGGGCAAATCAACGTTTGATACGGAATTTCTCGTGAAAACCGATCCGTCAGCCAGTGAAGCACCGGTTGTTGACGGGCAGCCCGTGCAGCTTACCCAAAAGGGGATTGACCTTGTGAAGTTTTTAATTTCAACAAACACCGGTGAGCCTTTAAAACCGCTGTCAAAGGTCGCTTCCGGAGGCGAGCTTTCAAGGGTGATGCTGGCGATGAAAAGTATTTTTTCTTCCCAGCAGGATGTCACCTCCATCATCTTTGACGAAGTGGACACCGGTGTAAGCGGGCGGGTTGCCCAAGCCATCGCGGAAAAAATCCATAAAGTATCGACCGGTTCACAGGTGCTCTGCATTACACACCTGCCGCAGGTTGCCGCTATGGCGGATACGCACCTTCTGATCGCAAAAGAATTCAAAGACGGCCGGACGACAACGCATGTCACGCCGCTTTCTAAACAGGACAAGGTAGCGGAAATCGGCCGCATGATTGCGGGCGTCGAAGTGACCGATCTGACAAAACGGCATGCACAAGAGCTTTTAAAACAGGCCGGACAGGTAAAAACAACAGGATAAGCTGCTGATACAGGCAGCTTATTTTTTTGTTCCATTTCTCTAACAGTGTATCCAATGTTTTTCTTCGTATGCCGGTTATAAATCAAGCGCAGGAAGGCAAAAGTATAGATGTAGCAGAAAAAGAAAGTGGTGTGGGATAGGAGCGAGGAGAGTGAAGGAATGAATGCACGATAACATGAGGAAAGCAATAGGTGTAATTCTCCTTGTTTCTTTACTAAGTGTAGGCTTTTTTAAGCCATTTAAAGAATATTTACTGATACCATCAGAAATGAGCGTCTTTGAAAACCAGACACAGGCCGTTCCGGTTAATGCATCAATAAGCGCTGAAAAGGGCGAATTATCAGAAGCCTTTACGCTGAAAGAAGAGCACGGCCATGCAAACATAACAGGGCAAACACAAGGCCGGTCAGAAGTAGTATATGATCTTGCCGGATTTCCCATTAAAAAAACAAAAGTGCGTGTCCTTCCAGAATTGAAGGTCATTCCGGGCGGACAGTCCATCGGTGTAAAACTGCATTCAGTCGGTGTTTTGGTGGTCGGTTTTCACCAAGTGATGACAAAGGATGGGAAAAAGTCTCCGGGAGAACAAGCGGGAATTGAATCTGGCGACATCATTATTAAAATGAACGGACATAAAATTGAAAAAATGAGCGACATCGCCCCGTTTATTCAAAAAGCGGGCAAAACCGGTGAATCTTTGGATTTATTGGTGAAACGCGATAAGCAAAAAATCAAAACAAAGCTGATTCCGACAAAGGACGAAGCCGAGGGGAAATATCGAATCGGCCTTTATATCCGCGATTCGGCAGCCGGCATCGGCACCATGACATTTTTTGAACCGAAAACAAAAAAATACGGCGCATTGGGCCACGTCATCTCTGATATGGATACAAAAAAACCGATTGTCGTAGAAGACGGAGAAATCGTCCGTTCAACTGTAACATCAATTGAAAAAGGAAAAGGCGGCAATCCCGGCGAAAAACTGGCAAGGTTTTCGTCAGAACGGAAAACGATCGGCGATATTAACCGCAACAGCCCGTTCGGCATCTTCGGGACACTGCATCAGCCGATTAAAAACAACATTTCCGACAAAGCGCTTCCGATTGCTTTGTCAAATGAAGTAAAAAAAGGACCTGCGCAAATGCTGACGGTTATCGAAAACGATAAAGTAGAGAAATTTGATATTGAAATCGTCAGCACCACGCCGCAAAAATTCCCGGCGACAAAGGGAATGGTGTTGAAAGTGACAGATCCGAAACTGCTGAAAAGAACCGGCGGAATCGTTCAGGGGATGAGCGGAAGCCCGATCATCCAGAACGGAAAGGTCGTCGGAGCCGTAACCCACGTATTTGTCAATGATCCGACAAGCGGCTACGGCGTTCATATCGAATGGATGCTGTCTGAAGCGGGTGTTGATGTTTACGGAAAAGACAAAGCAAGCTGACTGCCGGATGATCCGGCAGTTTTTTTATGTGATGCGTTCTTCACTTCTTTCCTGGATTCATGTAAAATAAGACATGAAGATTTTTCGACAAATTCACGTTTCCTGATTTGTCAAACTTAATTTTTAGTCGAAAAACCTAGAAAATGCTAGAAAAACAAAGATATACCACTATTATTGGTAAATATGGATTTTTTAAAAGGGGAAGTAGTGGTTTTGTCGAATGTAACATGTAGCAGTCAAATGGGTTGCGTCCTGTTAATACATTGGGGGAGGAAGAAACGTGGAGAAAATTAAAGTTTGTGTTGCTGATGATAATCG
Source organism: Bacillus sp. Pc3 (assembly GCF_000815145.1). Lineage (NCBI taxonomy): Bacteria > Bacillati > Bacillota > Bacilli > Caryophanales > Bacillaceae > Bacillus > Bacillus sp. Pc3. The sequence continues at coordinate 3,598,914 of NZ_CP010406.1, forward strand.
AGAGCTTGTAAGCCTGTTGAGTGAATATATAGAGGGACAGGATGATATGGAAGTGATCGGCGTTGCTTATAACGGACAGGAATGTCTTTCTTTGTTTAAAGATAAGAATCCAGATGTGCTCGTTTTAGACATTATCATGCCGCATCTGGACGGACTTGCGGTTTTGGAGCGTCTGCGGGAATCAGAGCTCGAGAAGCAGCCGAACGTCATCATGCTGACGGCATTCGGTCAGGAAGACGTTACGAAAAAAGCCGTCGATTTAGGCGCGTCCTATTTCATCCTGAAGCCGTTTGATATGGAAAACCTTGTCGGCCATATTCGCCAGGTAAGCGGAAATGTCAGCAGTGTCACACACCGTGCGCCGTCTGCGCAAAGCAGCATTATCCGCAGCCAGCCTGAGCCGAAGCGGAAAAATCTCGATGCCAGCATTACAAGCATTATCCATGAGATCGGTGTGCCTGCCCATATCAAAGGCTATCTTTATTTGCGTGAAGCCATTTCCATGGTGTATAACGATATTGAACTCCTCGGCAGCATCACAAAAGTCCTTTATCCCGACATCGCCAAAAAATTCAACACGACTGCAAGCCGTGTAGAACGGGCCATCCGGCACGCCATTGAAGTCGCATGGAGCAGGGGAAATATCGATTCCATTTCTTCACTGTTCGGATATACGGTAAGCATGACAAAAGCAAAGCCAACCAACTCGGAATTCATCGCGATGGTTGCTGACAAGCTGAGATTGGAGCATAAAGCTTCGTAACGCAAGCTTTTGGCTAGATGTCTTTTTCGCGCCTTCTATTCCGTGCATGAACGCGGAAGAGAAGGCGTTTTGAAATTTTGCTGGCGAAAACAATGGAAATCATTCATGCCGGTACTTGTTCTATACATAAATGCGGGATCTATGCCGTCTACACGTATAATACCGGAGCTGATATTTTAATGATTTTGCCGTCTCTAAAATAAAAGCGGGGGACGCGGCGGCTTAACACAGATAAGACTTCGTAGCTGATCGTACCGAGCATTTCGGCAATTTCATCAACGGAAATCTCGGCTCCTTGTTGTTTACCGTAGATGACGACTTCTTCTCCTTGTTTGCCCTCATTCTCACCTAAACTGACCATGATCATATCCATTGTCACTCTCCCCGCCACCGGCACCCGTCTACCGCGGTGAAGAATAAACCCGCGGTTGGACAGGGCGCGGGAGTAACCGTCACCATAGCCGATCGGAATCGTCGCGATGATTTCACCCGGTTCGGCGATATATGTGGCGCCATAACTGACGGTCCGGGGATCTGTCACCATGGCTTTCACATAAGCGATACGCGCCTTTAAACTTAGTGCGGGTGTGAGATCCACGAGGTTCAGTTCCTTTATCGAGGCGGACGGATATAAACCATATAACCCAATGCCTAAACGGATCATGTCGGCGCTGAATTCCGGGAATGCGATAGCGGCGGCTGTATTGCACATATGCACGGTAGGCAGCGTAATGTCTTGATTTTTTAAAAAGCGGAGAAAGCTGATAAACTTTTCGTGCTGCAGCATCGTCAGCTCAGTGTCCGGTTCATCCGCTGTTGAAAAATGTGTAAAGATGCCATCCCATGACAGATATGTACTCGACTTGAGCGCTTTCACCACTGCTAAAAGATCTTCTTCCGTACGCACACCCAGCCGGCCCATTCCCGTATCCACATTGATATGAATGGACAGCCGTTTCGAATCTGCTTCTTTTTCCAATATCCGATTCGCTTTTTTGATCCAGCTGACCTGAAACGCTGATAATGTTATGTTCCAAACGGCAGATTTTTTCACACAGCTGAGAGCTGTGAAGCCGAGCACAAGAATAGGTGCCGTAATTCCCGCTCTCCGTAACACAATTCCCTCTTCGACGCTGGCGACAGCGAGCTCGCTCGCTCCGCTTTCCAGTGCCTGCCGCGCTACTTCCACAGAGCCGTGGCCATAAGCGTTCGCTTTTACGACGGCCATAATTTTAGACGTATTCGGAATATGGCGGCGGATCGCCCGTACGTTCTTTTTTATCGCATCAAGGTCAACTTCAATCCAAACTTCCCGGCAAAGTTTTTTCATCACGATTCCTTCTTTCCTTAATGAGATTCAGTACCCATGCTTTCAATCTGCATTCTATTCATCTTTAACTGAAATCATTCAAAACATGGAAAGGTGATCGCTGATGTTTAAAATCAAGTTTTCGGGAAATCAGTGTGCCTGCTTTATTTATGCTGAAAGGGCTGCTTGGCAGCCCTTAAATTGACTTTACAATATTCTGATCTGAAAATTGATGTTCAAACATTTTGGACTGGCTTACAGCATTGTTTTGAATGACAATGCCGATATTTCCCCCTCCGGCACCGAAAACGGTTTTTGATGCAGTCAGCGGACTGATGGATATGGCGCCGCCAACATTGACAACTCCGTTTCCTGATACGTTGTTTATCGTAATCGGGCAACCGCTCATTCTATTTTTTCTCCTTTCTCTCACAGTCTACTAACTATATGTACGCTGTGATATGGAATAAGATTAAACAAAACGGCAAAAAGAATCCGGCTGCTGCCAGCCGGAAAGGGAGGGAAATACGGATGTCATAATGTTTTCGTTACATTTTGATCAGAGTATTGTGAGCTTGAAGATTGAGATGTGCTGGATTGATTCATTTGCAGGACCATCCCCGTATTTCCCCCACCTGAGCCGTAGACGGTTTTTGATACGGTTAAAGGACTTATCGAAAACGCACCGCCGACATTGACAACCCCGTTTCCGGAAAGACTGTTAATCGTAATAGGAAAACCAGCCATCATATACGGTCTCCTTTCTATTAATCTATTTACTATATGTACGCTGTGTGTTAGAAATAGGAGTAAACAAAGCGGTAAAAACTTGTGAATCAAAAAAACTGCCGGACATCCGGCAGTTTTTTAGTCTACTTTTCAAACGGCACCCAGCCGCCTGTATTCTGAATCATTTCCCATAACGGTTCAGGAAGTCGGTATTTCTCAATTTCAGATGCTTGAATGGCTTTTTCGATTTCCTGTTCACGGCCTTCTTTGACCAGCACCGCCCATTCGGGGTTAATCAAAATGACACGTCCCAGAGCCACCAGCGGAATTCCGCTTTCTAATACAGCAAGCGCTTCGTCCGCGGTATAGATGGAACCGACGGCCATCAGCGGCACTTTATGGCCGACGCGTTCGTTTAATAAATCCATCCGCGTCCGTGAAGTATCCGCTCCGCGGCGGGCTTTGGAATTGACATCCATCAGTGAAATATGCAGATAATCCAAGTTCTCTTCCGCAAGCGCGTCGGCGAGCATGAATGTTTCTTTCATTGTAAGCCCCGGTGTTTCCGGCTCTTCCGGTGACAGGCGGTAGCCGAGAACGAATGGATTTTCAGCGTGTGTATCAATTGCCTGTTTGACAGCGTCAACGACTGCAAGCGGGAACGCAAGGCGCTTTTCATCGCTTCCGCCCCAGCGGTCTGTGCGCCGGTTTGTTTTCGGTGAATAAAATTGGTGAATCAGGTACCCGTTTGCCCCGTGAATTTCAACACCGTCAAAGCCGGCTTCAATCGCTCTGCGTGTCGCTTCGCCGAATGCTTTCACGATGTGCTCAATTTCTTGTTCGGTGAGAGCCCGGGACGTTTGTCTCCCGTCTTCTTCTGAGCCGCTCGGGCTGACGACGTCGTTGTTTGGCACGAGTTCAGGAGGGCATTCCAATCCTCCGTGGTGAATCTGCACAACGGCTTTCGCTCCTTGAGACTGGATCGCCTGAGCGAGTTTTTTCAAGCCGGGAATGTGAGAATCATCATAGATGCCGGGCTGGCCTGGAAACGCTTTGCCGTCCGGCGTTACGTTTGCACATGCCGTAATGACCATGCCCATTTCTTTTGAACGGGGAGTAATGTAGTTTAATTCACGGTCGGAAATCGTTCCGTCATCATTTGATGAATAGTGTGTCATCGGTGCGACTGAAATACGGTTTGGTATAGTGACGCCGCTTTCGAACGTAAAAGGTTCAAACAGCGGTTTATAAGTTTGCTTCATCATTTCGCCTTCTTCCTTAGGAGTTTAACTCGTCCGTATTCTAGCTTATGTTTTAATTGTGTGCAATTATTTTGCTTGTTCTTCTTCCTGAGGTTATGATCGGCTGAACCATTTAAACGAATGAAACGGTTTTCTCCGTTCCTTTTCAGGATCTTTATATCCTCCTGAAATTTGATGGCCGATCGAGCTGAATATGACAGCGGCGGCGAAGAGGAGAATGATTTTTTTCATATACATATCTTCTTTCTTATCTTTTACAAGGTTATTTATAAGCATACGCTTGTGCGAAAAAATCGTCAATTTGTTTATTCTTTTGTCCACTTTCCTGCGGCGAATATCGTTCCGATCTGAATCACAACACTTAACAGAGCGCATACTGCCACAACTGTGTTGCTGTCCATAGAAGACACCCTCCTTTTTGTTAGGTTGATGTATCATATGACAGCTGTCTCTGTTTTGACAAAACCGTAATGCGGTGTTTCATATTTTTCAACACAAAAAGGGCGCTTCTTTAAGCGCCTTTACTTTTTTTTCAGCCGGTTCAAAGCGATTTGAACGGCGATGGCGTCATCCAGGTAGCCGATCGGAAACATGTAATCCGGAATGACGTCGGTCGCTAAAATATAATACAGCAGCGCGCTCCCGAGAATCGCGCGGTCTTCAGCCGGTGTTGATTCATCCATATACTGATGATGCATGTTTTTCAAATGATCAATAAAAGGGCCGACGCTTTCTTCATTGTCCATTTTCTTTTGAAACTCATCGCAAATCAGGCGATGGCCCTGCTGGGTTTTGGCATATTGTTCATATCTGGTCAGTTCGCGCTCAATTTGCTCCCGGGAAAAAGGCTGATCAAACATCTCGGCCATATTCAGCATATCCTGAATCGCATGCATCGGGTCTTGCGGTGCAGCTTCTTTTTCATGGCCGATGTCTATGCCTGACGCCTCAAGCAATTCCTCCAGCGGGGTGCGGAGATGTTTTGAAAATTCCTGAAGATGCTTTAAATTGGCCTTCTGCTTGCCGTTTATAATCCGGGAGATGGTGGCCGTATCAATGTTTGTTAAGGCGCCGAGTTTTCTCATGGAGAGCGAGTGCTTATCAAGCAGTGATTTTAAAAGGGGCCCCAGTGTCGTATTTTTATTTTCTGTCAAGGGTGTCACCTCGTTTCCGCCGGAATGATGATCATTAATCAATAATTTTTGCAGAAAAGGTACCTTTTCTGTGCTGCTGAATAGGATAGTGTAGATTCAACGGCACAACATGTTGAAAAGACATCAAAGAATGGAGAGAAACGAACATGGCTTGGTTATTGATTTTAGGTTTGGCAGTGTCCTCGAGCATTGATAATTTAGGAGTGGGGATGTCATACGGCATCAGAAAAATCAAAATATCGCATGCGTCAAATATGATGATCGCTTTTATCTGTTTTGTATTCAGTTATATCGGAATTTATTTCGGCAAATGGATTTCAGCCGTTTTACCGGGCTTTCTTCCTGTATTGCTGGCGGCGTTTATTTTATCTGTCATCGGTATCCGCATCATTCTGCTGGCTGTGCCGAGAAAAACAGCGCGTGTTGGCGCGTCAGGAAAAAAAGGCCGTTTTGCCGGTCTGCTGCAAAATCCGGAGGCAGCGGATGCCGACGGTTCGGGAGAAATCGGTATATTGGAATCCATGGTTCTCGGGGTGGCCGTATCCGCAAATGCGCTGACCAACGGATTAAGCGCGGGGTTGATCGGGCTTTCTCCCGCTGCCATTTCCATCACTGCGGCGGTCGGAAGCTTTTTGACCATATGGATCGGCTGCTCGCTTGGAAAAAAAGCCGCGTCATTGCGCATCGGTTCTTTTCACGTCGGACAGTTCAGCACGGTGCTGAGCGGAGTGATTATTCTCATCATTGCCGCCAATACGCTGCTCTTTTAAGTTGTCCCGTTCATTTTATGAAAAGCTCAAAATAAATATGAATGTTTCTATTCGGGAGAGCGCATGACGCGGCTCTCTTTTTTTGCCGATCTGATATTTTTTCAAAATGAACAGAAAGTCGTCCGTTTCCGTTAAATTCTGCATATTCAGCCTTCAGACAGAACCTTTTTCATAGACTGATCAGCTTGTTTTCTTTCTAAGTTCAGGTAAACAGCAGGTCAGATAGCCTTCATTCCAAATATGGAAAAGCGCTGGAGGAATGGAGGCTCCCTTTACAAATCGGCCATTCTGTTAAAAGATAAAGCCGAATGAGAAAACGTGAGGTGATCTGTGTGAAGTCTGTCATACTTCTGATCTTCACCGCATGGCTGTTATCAGGCTGCGAGTATACCGCGGAGGCTGATGCGGCGCCGTCATTTACTCAGGAAGGAACATTTATAAAAGCGGCCGGAAACGATACGATCGCGGTCGAAATTGACGGAGAAAGGCAAGAGGTGAAGGTGCCTTTCGCTAAGCGGTTTGAATGTCAGTCTCTGCCTGAACATACGGCGGTGCAAATCACCTATAAAAAAGAGAGCAACGGACAATTACGGCTTGAGGAACTGAAAAAAGAAACAGATATGTGAAAACGGGGAGGAAAAAAACGTGGGTTTACTGACAAAAACCGCTGCTGCCTTCGGTGCCGCTCTTCTTCTGCTTGCGCCGTCTGCTTATGCAGCTGAACCTTTGCAAGGGAAAACCATTTATATCGATGCCGGACATGGCGGAGAAGACAGCGGGGCCGGCGGAAATGGACTGCTTGAGAAAAACATCAATTTAGCGGTGTCAAACAAGGTAATCGCCAAATTGGAGACAGAAGGCGCAAAACCTGTTGCTTCAAGGACTGACGATACTTTTTTACGTTTGGACGAGCGGGTGGCGAAAGCAAGCGCCAGCCAATCCGATTTATTCGTCAGCCTCCATACGAATTCAGCCGTATCAACGGCATCGGGCACGGAAACGTATTTTAATTCGACATATGAAGGAGCAGACAGCGAAAGGCTTGCTTCCGACATTCAGCAGCAGCTTGTCACGTCTTTAGGGATGAAGGACAGAGGCGTAAAAGAAGCTCCTTTTTATGTCATTACATATTCAAAGATGCCGAGTGTGCTGGCTGAATTAGGTTTTATCACAAATCCTCAAGATGCGGACAAGCTGAAAAGCGATAACGGACAAGAGCACGCCGCGGACGCCGTTGTAAACGGAATCGAAACCTATTACAGCGGACGGTAATTATAAAATATGTGTAAATAGCGCCCTCCTTATGTGCATAACGATTATAATAGAGAAAACCGATGACAAACACCTGAGGTGACACATATGACGAATATTTTTGCCCACCGGGGGGCGTCGGGCGACTGCCCTGAAAATACGATGCCCGCATTCAAAAAAGCGATTGAGGACGGGGCTGACGGAATCGAACTTGATGTACAGATGACAAAAGACGGCCGGATCGTGGTCATTCACGATGAAACCCTCGACCGCACGACGTCTTTGAAAGGATTTGTGAAAGATACGGCGTATGACAAAATCAGAACCGCCGATGCCGCCGGAAAATGGAAAGATGCTTTTAAAGGTGTCAGAATTCCGCTTTTGTCAGATGTGCTGCGTTTTGCGGAACGTGCTGATTTTCTGATAAACATTGAGCTGAAAAACAGTGTATTCCGTTACGAAGGAATGGAAGAAGAAGTGATTAAAAAAGTCAGATATTACGGACTGGAAAAGCGCGTTATTTTTTCTTCATTTAATCATGAGAGTCTCGCGGTTTGCCACGCCTTGGCGCCTGAAATTGAACGGGCGGTGCTGACAATGGATGTGCTGTACCGGCCTGAACGGTATCTTGCCGCCATTCCCGCTTCAGGTTATCATCCGAAGCTCGGTACGCCGGCGGTGAGCGCTGAAGTGATCAAACATCTTGCAAAACACCAAGCGGCGCTCCGTCCGTTCACCGTCAATCGTCCTGAGGATATGAAGCAGCTGATGAAAGCGGGAGCAGACGCAATTTTTACCGATTATCCAAAGCTGGCTGTTTCTATAAAAGAAGAATGCCGCAGCTGAGAAGACTGTTCAGACAGTCTTCTTTTTTTATGGGCGGGAAAAAGGCTGTGCACTCATAACTCGGTCAGCCGGTTCATATATTGTAACAGGGCGTTTTGTGTAAGCGTTATCTTTTATCTTATTGAAAGTGAGGCAAAATTGTGGGAAAAACGGTTATCGTCAGTGCGGCAAGAACGCCGTTCGGAAAATTTGGCGGCGCATTAAAAGAGGTAAAGGCAGCCGAGCTTGGCGGCATTGCCATAAAAGAAGCAATCAAGCGCGCCGCTATCAGTGAAAGCGAAGCGGAAGGAGCGGTGATGGGAATGGTCGTCCAGGCGGGTGCCGGGCAGATACCGGCACGGCAGGCTGCAAGATATGCCGGGCTTCCGTGGTCCGTTCCGGCTGAAACCATTAATAAGGTCTGTGCATCGGGGCTCAGGGCCGTTACCATCTGTGATCAAATGATCCGGGCGAAAGATGCGGACGTGCTGATTGCAGGCGGAATGGAAAGCATGAGCAATATTCCGTACGCCATTCCGGCCGGCCGCTGGGGTGTGAGGATGGGAGACGGGGTGTTTCAGGATTTAATGGTTCATGACGGGCTGACCTGTGCGTTCGACCAGGTGCATATGGCTGTCCACGGAAGCACTGCGGCCAAAAAGTACGGCATTTCCCGGGATGAACAGGATCATTACGCTCTTTTGAGTCAGAAACGCGCGGCTGAGGCGGCCGAGGCGGGCAAATTGCGTGAAGAAATTGTCCCCGTCACCTGGACCGGCAAAAAGGGCAAACAGCATACCGTTGAAGCGGATGAGGGGCTGCGCCCTGATACGAGCCTTGAGCAGCTTGCAGCGCTCAAGCCAATTTTTACAGCCGACGGAACGGTTACAGCCGGAAACGCTCCCGGTGTAAATGACGGGGCCGGAGCATTTGTGCTGATGTCAGAGGAAAAAGCCGCGAAGCAGCATGTCAGGCCGCTCGCAGCGATACTTGGCTTTGCGTCAGTCGGACTGGAAGCGTCCGAGCTGGCAAGCGCGCCGGGAGAGGCCATCAGCCGGCTCTTGACAAAAACCGGACTGACCGTTGACGATATTGATTTGTTTGAAGTAAATGAAGCATTTGCGTCCGTCGTGCTCGTGAGTGAAAAAATAGCCGGGTTCAGCCGGGAAAAAGTGAATGTAAACGGAGGGGCGATTGCGTTCGGCCACCCGATCGGCGCAAGCGGAGCGAGAATCATCATGAGTTTAATATACGAATTAAAGCGTCGCGGAGGAGGTTTAGGCATAGCTGCTATATGCAGCGGAGCGGCTCAAGGAGATGCCGTCCTGCTTGAGGTGTACTGATCAAAGGAGGGAGCGCCGGATGAAGATGAAAACAATCATGGTCGCAGGTGCCGGTCAGATGGGAGCAGGCATCGCGCAGACGGCTGCAGAAGCCGGGTTTGCCGTCAAGTTATACGATTGGGAGCCGGAAACGGTAACAAAAGGTCTTCACCGCATAAAGACAAACCTGGAGAAAGAGCAGGCAAAAGGACGGAAGACACAGCAGGAGACAGATGCCGTTTTCAGCCGTATTTCCCCGGCAGAGCTCACAGAAGCGGGAGATGCTGATTTTGTAATTGAAGCCATTGCAGAAAACAAAAAAGCAAAAGCAGAATTGTTTGACACACTAGATAAAATCTGTCCCCCTCATGCCGTATTGGCAAGCAATACGTCTTCTCTTCCCATTACGGAGCTTGCCGCGGCAACAAAAAGGCCTGAAAAAGTAATCGGCATGCATTTTATGAATCCGGTTCCTGTCATGGAGCTTGTCGAAGTCATCAGAGGACTCGCCACATCGGAAGAAACGGCGGAAACAGTAAAGAAGCTTGCTGTCCGGATGAATAAAACCCCTGTCGAAGTCAATGACTTCCCGGGCTTTATATCTAATCGCATATTAATGCCGATGATTAACGAAGCCGTTTATTGCCTTTACGAAGGAGCAGCTTCAAAGGAAGCGATTGATGAGGTGATGAAGCTCGGCATGCGGCATCCGATGGGTCCTTTAACATTAGCTGACTTCATCGGGCTGGATACGTGCCTTTCCATTATGGAGGTTCTCTATGCGGGGCTCGGAGATTCGAAATACCGCCCATGCCCTCTGCTCAGAAAATATGTCAGCGCCGGCTGGCTCGGCAAAAAAAGCGGGCGCGGTTTTTATGAGTACGGCAGATGACGTAAAGATCATGAGGGGAGACGGCAGCCATGCATTTTACAGAAGAGCACATCATGATGAGAAAAATGGTGCGTGATTTTGCCCGCAAGGAAATCGCGCCGGTGGTTGAGCTCATGGAATCAACAGATGAATTTCCGGAGCGGCTGATTAAAAAAATGGGCGAAGCGGGATTGATGGGCATTCCCGTCCCGGAAGCTTACGGCGGGGCGGGTGCTGATACAACATCTTACATTTTAGCGATTCATGAAATATCAAAAGTCAGCGCGGCCGTCGGCGTCATTTTGTCCGTCCACACATCGGTAGGGACAATCCCGATTTTGCATTTTGGGACAGAAGCCCAAAAACAAACGTATATTCCGAAGCTGGCAGCGGGCGAATATATTGGGGCTTTTGCGCTTACTGAGCCTCAATCCGGATCTGATGCGGGCAGCCTGAAAACAACGGCCGTGCGAAAAGGCGGTTCATATATTCTGAACGGTTCAAAAATCTTTATTACAAACGGCGGAGCGGCAGATCTGTATCTGACATTCGCCATAACCGATCCGGGTAAGGGGAGAAAGGGAATTTCCGCGTTTATCATTGAGAAAAACACACCCGGTTTTTCTGTCGGAAAAAAAGAAAAAAAGCTCGGACTGTTAGGTTCCAATACTGTCGAATTGCAGTTTGACCAAGCGGAAATTCCGGTTGAAAACCGGCTCGGCGAAGAGGGTGAAGGCTTTTCAATCGCCATGAAAAACCTTGACGTCGGACGGATCGGCATAGCGGCTCAGGCGCTCGGGATTATCGAAGCGGCGCTCGGCTGCTCGGTGGAGTACGCCAAAACCCGCAGCCAGTTCGGCAGACCCATCGCTTCGAATCAGGCCGTTTCATTTAAATTATCTGACATGGCGACGAATGCGGAAGCTGCCAAATTATTGGTCTATCATGCTGCTGATCTGTATCAGCGAGGGCTTCCGTGCGGAAAAGAAGCATCTATGGCGAAGCAATTCGCGTCCGATGCGGCGATGAAAGCGGCGGTGGAGGCTGTGCAGATTCACGGCGGCTACGGCTATATGAAAGAGTATCCCGCGGAGCGTTTATTTCGGGATGCGAAAGTCACGCAAATCTATGAAGGAACCAATGAGATTCAAAGGCTGATTATTTCTAAGTATCTTCTTCAATAAAAAGTGCGCAAAGGAGCGAAACCATGGAATCTTATTCTCCCGGTTTAGATGGCGTCATAGCGGTGGAAACGGGGATTTCTTTCCTGGATACACAGCAGGGCAGTATTTTAATCAAAGGCCACGATCTGATTGAGCTTTCTAAAACGGCCGGCTATATGGACATTGTTCATCTCTTATTGGAAGACAGACTTCCTGATGCGAAAGAGAAGGCGGCGCTTGAAGAAGACGTTCGGCGCGGCGGGCACCTTCCCGAGGAAATCTTGCACATATGCCGTCTGCTGCCTGAACATTCTCACCCGATGGACGGACTGAGGACGGGTTTGTCCGCGCTTGGAGGCTTTGACAAGGACATCGATGACCGTTCATCTTCCGTAAATCAGCACCGCGTACGCGGACTGATAGGCAAAATGCCGAATCTGACGGTCAACAGCTATCGAGTCATCAACGGGCTGGAGCCTTTGGCGCCGGTCGGAACCTTATCATACAGCGCAAACTTTTTATATATGATTACCGGAAAAACACCGTCATCTTTGGAAGAAGAAATCTTCGACCGGTCGCTTCTTTTATACAGTGAGCATGAATTGCCGAACTCAACGTTTACGGCCCGTGTCATCGCTTCGACGCAATCGGATATTTACGGCGCGCTGACCGGAGCCGTCGCCTCGCTTAAGGGAAATCTTCACGGCGGAGCGAACGAAGCGGTTATGTACATGCTTGAGGAAGCGAAGGATACAGACGGGTTTATACAATTATTAACTCAAAAACTCGCAAACAAAGAAAAAATCATGGGCTTCGGCCACCGTGTCTACATGAAAAAAATGGACCCGAGGGCGCTCATGATGAAAGAAGCGTTAAAAAAGCTGTCTGATCTTTCAGGTGATTTCCGTCTTTATCATATGTGTGAAGCCGGCGAAACCGTCATGCGGGAGAAAAAAGGCCTTTATCCGAATTTAGATTACTACGCAGCGCCGGTCTATTACATACTCGGCATCCCGATACCGCTGTACACGCCTATATTCTTCAGCGCGCGGACGGTCGGCCTGTGTGCCCACGTCATTGAACAGCACAGCCGAAACCGGCTTTTCCGCCCGCGTGTCCGCTATACCGGAGCGCGCCTGTAAACAGATGAGAAAGGAAGATGAAAACATGACAGAACCCCGCCGAATGGATGCTGTAATCGAAGAGATTTCTGATTACGTGCTCCATCAGGAGATTGACAGTTCAGAAGCTTTTACTACGGCAGGACATGTGCTTCTTGATACGATAGGCTGCGGGATTTTGGCGCTCAGCTATCCCGAATGTACAAAGCTGCTCGGCCCGATTGTCCCGGGAACCTCCGTGCCCAACGGCAGCAGAGTCCCGGGCACGCCTTTTGTTTTAGACCCGGTCACGGCTGCTTTTAATATCGGCTGTATCAACAGGTGGCTCGATTATAATGATACGTGGCTTGCTGCGGAATGGGGTCATCCGTCTGATAATCTCGGAGGCATATTGGCTTGTGCGGATTATATATCCAGAGTGCGGATTTCAGAAGGGAAAGAACCGCTTACCGTGCGTGATGTGCTTTGCGCAATGATCAAAGCGCACGAAATTCAAGGAATTCTCGCTTTGGAAAACAGCTTAAACAGAGTGGGGCTTGACCATGTGCTGTTTGTGAAAGTGGCGACTGCGGCTGTTTGCGCACAAATGCTGGGCGGCTCAAGAGAGGAAATCAATAACGCCGTATCTCACGCTTGGATTGATAATTCAAGCCTCAGAACGTATCGTCATGCGCCGAACACCGGATCACGCAAATCATGGGCGGCCGGCGACGCGACGAGCAGAGGCGTATACTTGGCCCTTATGGCGCAAAAAGGTGAAATGGGGTACCCGACGGCTCTGACCGCATCTGGATGGGGATTTCAAGACGTATTGTTTAACCGGCAGGAAATGAAGCTTGCCCGCCCGCTTGGGTCCTATGTGATGGAGAATGTTTTGTTTAAAGTATCCTACCCGGCTGAATTCCACGCCCAGACAGCGGCGGAATGCGCGGTCCGGCTTCATCCGGAGGTGAAAGACCGCATCGAAGACATTGACAGGATCACGATTATGACCCATGAGTCGGCAATCCGGATTATCGATAAAAAAGGGCCGCTTCACAATCCGGCTGACCGGGATCACTGCCTCCAGTATATTACGGCAATCGGGCTGCTTTTCGGAGATATCACGGCGGATCATTATGAAGAGGAAACGGCGTCTGACCCGCGAATTGATACATTGCGGAGCAAAATGGAGGTGACGGAACACAAAGCGTACTCAAAAGATTACTTAGACCCGAATAAGCGATCCATCTCAAATGCCGTACAGGTGCATTTTACAGACGGCACGGCTACGGGACGGATTGAATGTGAATATCCGCTCGGGCACCGATTCCGCAGAAAAGAAGCCGTTCCGAAGATTCTTGCCAAGTTTTCAACAAACATCAGCACTCATTTTTCATTGAAGCAGCAGCGGAAAATCGAAGAGGTCTGTAAAGATAGCGGCCGAATGCAGAAGCTTAGCGTTAATGAATTTATGGACTTATTTCTCGTATAAAATAGGAGGGTGACAAACATGACGTGGATCGTCAGCAAGCAGTCGTCTCAAGAGGAGCTTGCAGAGCGGTTCCGTACGCTGATGGCAGCGCCGGATCTATTGCAGATTCCCGGCGCTCACGATGCCATGGCCGCTCTTATCGCCAAGAAAACGGGTTTTTCGGCTCTTTATTTATCAGGCGCGGCTTACACGGCGAGCAGAGGGCTTCCCGATTTAGGGATCATCACGTCGGCGGAAATGGCTGAACGGGTTAAAGATCTGGTTCGCTCGTCTGATCTGCCCGTCCTTGTCGATATTGACACGGGTTTCGGAGGCGTGCTGAATGCCGCCCGGACGGCGAAAGAAATGTATGAAGCGCGCGCGGCCGCCGTCCAGATGGAGGATCAGCGCCTGCCGAAAAAATGCGGACATCTGAATGGGAAGCAGCTCGTGCCGATTGAAGAAATGGCGCAAAAAATCCAAGCGGTCAAGCGGGCCGCGCCGACTCTTCTTGTTGTTGCGAGAACAGACGCCAGACAGCAGGAAGGATTGGAGGGGGCATTAAAAAGGGCGTCCGCTTATATAAAAGCGGGTGCTGACGCTGTTTTTCCGGAAGCGCTCCAATCAGAAAGTGAATTCAGAGCGTTTTCCAAACAAATCAGTGTGCCGATTCTCGCAAACATGACTGAATTCGGAAAAACGCCGTATTACAGTGCTGATGAATTTTCCGATATGGGCTGTCAGATGGTCATTTACCCGGTCACGTCACTCAGAACGGCGGCCAAGGCTTTTGAGCGTATTTTCCGCCTTCTGAAAGAAGAAGGCTCGCAAAAAGAGGGGCTTTCGGATATGCAGACGAGAAAAGAACTATATGAAACGATCGCTTACGATGACTATGAAGAACTGGATCAATCCATTGCCAAAACGATACTGCCGGACGACTGAAAAAGCCCTTTTTTTGCAAGGGCTTTTTTTACAGCTTTTTTTTCCTGAACCGCGGGCTGACTTGATTGCGTTTCCGATCTCTGTACAGAATAAATCCGGCCAGAACATAAAGGCCGAACAAAAAAAACGCCAATCCGGCCGCCCCCTGAAGAAAAAGGGACGGAAACGGGAAAAACGCATGCCCGAATAATGCATCTCTCATCAGCTTAATGCCGAGCGCCGCGACAGCGCCGGGGAGGACCAGAATCAAAAGCGCTACAAGCCGGCTCATATTCAGAAAACCCCTTTACGATATGTTTTCCTTTATTGTCCAATCGAAAAAATATTTTGTCAAGAGATCAAAACGTGGTAACATAGGGGTTGTGCAAATTATTGCAACGGGAAATACAGGTGTGCAAATTTTTTCATATAAAGGGGTATCGGGATGCAGAAGGTGCTGATTATAGGTGCTGGTAAAGGAGGCACGGCGCTCCTACAGATTTTGATGAAAACAAAGCTGATCCGGATTATTGCGGTGGTTGATCAAGATCCGGAGGCGCAAGGGCTGCAAGAAGCCCGGAGATATGGAATTGCAACCTCATCAGATTGGAAACCCTACATAACTGAAGATATAGATATTATCATCCATACAACAGGCGACAAAGCGGTCATGGATGAGCTGCTCCATGAGAAAAAAGAACAAACCATCGTCATGCCGGGGAAATTGGCGTACATGGTGTTTCAGCTGATGGAGGAAAAACAGCAGCTTATCCAAATGCTGAAGTCGCAGACGTATAAGCATGACCGGATTTTTAATTCAACGCACGACGGCATGATTTTTATAGACGTCAACGAAACGATCATTTTATTTAATCAGATGGCAGAAAAAATGGTCGGCCAAAAACGGGAGGATGTCATCGGCCGCCAAATTAAAGATGTAGTGCCGAACACAAAGCTGCCGCGGATTCTGGAAACGAGAGAGCCGGAATATAACCAGAAGCAGCTTCTCGGAAAGCACCTGCAGATTGTCACGACAAGACTGCCGATCATTGATGAAGGCGGAAAACTTCTCGGCGCGTTATGCGTGTTTAAAGACATCACCGACGCAGTTGAACTGGCGGAAGAGGTCACGAACTTAAAACAAATCCGCACCATGCTTGAAGCGATTATACAATCGTCAGACGAGGCCATTTCTGTCGTTGATGAAAACGGCATCGGAATGTTAATCAACAAAGCGTATACAAAAATGACCGGGCTGTCAGAAAGCGAAGTCATCGGAAAACCCGCTTCCACCGATATCTCAGAAGGGGAGAGCATGCACCTGAAAGTATTGGGGACAAGGCGGCCCGTGCGGGGTGTGAGAATGAAGGTCGGCCCCAATAAAAAGGATGTTATCGTAAATGTTGCCCCCGTTATTGTGGACGGTATTTTAAAAGGCAGCGTCGGCGTCATTCACGACGTGTCAGAAATTAAAACGCTGACTGCTGAGCTGAATCGGGCGCGCCAGATTATCCGCACGCTTGAAGCGAAATACACGTTTGACGACATTATCGGCACGAGTGAACAAATGCTGGTCGCCCTTGAACAGGCGAAGCTCGGGGCGAAAACGCCGGCGACGATTCTGCTGCGGGGAGAATCCGGCACAGGAAAAGAACTTTTTGCCCACGCCATCCATAATGAAAGCGACCGAAAATACAATAAGTTCATCCGGGTCAATTGTGCGGCCCTGTCTGAATCCCTGCTAGAATCCGAGCTTTTCGGCTATGAGGAAGGGGCGTTTACTGGCGCGAGGCGCGGGGGCAAAAAAGGACTTTTTGAGGAAGCGAATAACGGCAGCATTTTCTTAGATGAAATCGGAGAGCTGACCCAAAGCACCCAGGCAAAGCTGCTCAGAGTTCTGCAGGAAAAAGAAATTATCAGAGTCGGCGGCACTAAAGCGATTTCTGTCAATGTCAGAATTATCGCAGCGACGAACGTCAACATCGAAAAGGCCATGGCGGAAGGCGCGTTCCGTGAAGACCTGTATTACCGGATTAACCGCTATCCGATCTCAATCCCGCCGCTTCGGCAGCGCAAAGAAGATATTGAAGCGCTGAGCATTCGGCTCATTGAAAAAATCAATCAGGATTACGGCCGCAATGTAAAGGGGCTCACGCCGAACGCGCTGCGAGCTTTATCAGCCTACAGCTGGCCGGGAAACGTCCGGGAGCTTGAAAATGTTCTCGGACGGGCAATGATATTTTTAGAGCCGCACATGGAACGGATCGAACAGCAGCACCTGCCTGTTTTTGAATCAGAGCTGAATGAAAAAAACGGCACCCAAAGTGATTTTCCGGATGTGGAAGGGGAAAAGCTGTCTCAGGCTGTTGAAAAATTTGAAGCGCACGTCATTCAAAAAACGCTTGAAAATCATAAATTCAACCGAACCAAAACGGCAAAAGCGCTTGGTGTCAGCATTCGGAATCTGTACTACAAAATGGACAAGTACGGCCTTGCAAATGACGGCATGCAATAAATTGCAGAGAAAGCGCAAACAGCTGCATGCTTTCTTGAAAAAAGCCGGAATAAACCCTCCCGCACATTTGGCACGGAACTTGCATTGTTAAAAGCGGATTCGCACAAGGAAGGTGGTACAAAATGAAGCTGAGAGACCTAGTTGAAAAAGCCGCGGCAAAAAATGCAAAAACCATTGCAGTGGCCCACGCAGCAGATAAAGAAGTGATCCAGGCCGTCAAAATGGCGGCAGAACACTTGTCGGCACGATTTTTACTGACGGGTGACAGCGGAAAGCTGAAAGAGCTTCTGGCAAATGAGCCGAAGTTCAATGCTGAAATCATCCACGCCGATTCACCCGAAGAATCTGCGGCAAAAGCAGTGCGCGCAGTGCGTGAACAAGAGGCGGACGTTTTAATGAAAGGGAATCTCCCGAGCTCAACTCTTCTGAAATCGGTTTTAAACCGCCATGAAGGGCTTCGTTCAAAAAGGGTGTTATCACATGTAGCCGTTTTTGAGGTGCCGGACTATGACCGGCTGATGTATGTGACTGATTCAGCGCTGAACATTGCCCCGTCTCTTGAAGAGCTCGGGCATATTCTGCAAAATGCGGTTCATGTCGCACATTCCGTAGGGAACCCTATGCCGAAAGCCGCAGTCCTTGCCGCTATTGAAACGGTTAATCCGAAAATGGAGGCGACGCTGAACGCGGCTGCGATCGTCCAGATGTGCAACAGAGGACAGATTACCGGCTGCATTGCGGACGGACCGCTTGCTTTGGATAATGCCGTATCTCAAGCGGCTGCGCTGCAAAAAGGGATTTCCGGAAGCGTAGCGGGCCAGGCGGATATTCTCTTGGTTCCTTCAATTGAGGCCGGAAATATGCTTTATAAGTCAATGATTTATTTTGCGAAAGCAAATGTTGCTGCCGTCATCGCCGGTGCAAAAGCGCCGATCGCATTAACGAGCAGAGCGGATACCGCAGAAAATAAACTGTATTCAATTGCGCTTGCGATTTGCGCATCACAAGAACAGTAGGAGGAACGAACCTATGGAAATTTTTAAATATATGGAGACTTATGATTACGAACAATTGGTATTCTGCCAAGATGAACAATCCGGATTAAAAGCGATCATCGCGATTCATGATACGACGCTCGGCCCCGCACTCGGCGGAACAAGAATGTGGACATATGACAGTGAAGAAGCGGCGATTGAAGATGCACTGAGACTCGCAAAAGGCATGACTTATAAAAATGCGGCTGCCGGTTTAAACTTAGGCGGCGGGAAAACCGTTATTATCGGAGACCCGCGCAAAGATAAAAATGAAGAAATGTTCCGCGCGTTCGGCCGGTACATCCAAGGCTTAAACGGAAGGTATATTACGGCGGAAGACGTCGGCACCACCGTTGAAGATATGGACATCATTCATGATGAAACAGACTATGTAACCGGAATTTCTCCGGCATTCGGTTCATCAGGAAATCCGTCCCCGGTTACGGCGTACGGCGTCTACAAAGGGATGAAAGCCGCAGCGAAAGCGGCGTTTGGCACTGATTCCCTGGAAGGTAAAACAATTGCCGTGCAAGGCGTGGGAAATGTGGCTTACAATCTATGCCGCCACCTTCACGAAGAAGGCGCTTCTTTAATCGTAACGGATATCAATAAAGAATCTGTTAAACGTGCCGTTGAGGACTTCGGCGCCCGCGCAGTTGATCCCGGCGACATTTACTCACAGGCGTGCGATATTTATGCCCCATGTGCTCTCGGCGCCGTCATTAATGATGACACGATTAAACAGCTGAAGGCGAAAGTCATTGCGGGAGCGGCCAATAACCAGCTGAAAGAAACACGTCACGGCGATACCATTCATGAAATGGGAATCGTGTACGCTCCGGATTATGTCATCAATGCAGGCGGCGTCATCAATGTGGCCGATGAGCTTTACGGCTACAATGCTGAGCGGGCTTTGAAAAAGGTTGAAGGCATTTATGCAAACATTGAGCGGGTGCTCGATATTTCCGCGCGTGACGGCATTCCGACATACTTAGCGGCTGACCGTCTGGCTGAGGAACGAATTGAGCGCATGCGCCGTTCAAGAAGCCAGTTTCTGCAAAACGGCCAAAGTATATTAAGCAGACGATAGGAATTTGATCTGGAGGTATGAAAATGTTCGAAAAGGAAAAACGCATTCTCATTCTGAATCCAGGCTCAACATCAACGAAAATCGGTGTCTTTCACAATGAACGCTGTATCTTTGAAAAGACGCTGCGGCATCCCGAAGAAGAGCTGAAAACATTTAACAGCATCATCGACCAATACGAATTTCGAAAAATAAGCATTCTTGAGTCTTTGCACGAACAGGGCATCAACATTTCAAAGTTCGATGCCGTTTGTGCCAGGGGCGGTCTGCTCAGACCGATTGAGGGCGGCACATATGAAGTGAATGACGCCATGATCACTGATTTGAAAAACGGCTACAACGGCCAGCATGCTTCTAATCTGGGCGGAATTATTGCCAGGGAAATAGCTGACGGATTAAATATCCCCGCGTATATCGTCGATCCGGTCGTGGTGGATGAGATGACTCCGCTCGCTAAAGTATCAGGAATGCCTGAAATCAAGCGGAAAAGCATTTTCCATGCTTTGAACCAAAAAGCTGTTGCCCGTCAGGCGGCGGCGTCCCTCGGCAAACGGTATGAACAGATGAAGATGATCGTCACTCATATGGGCGGCGGCACCACAGTCGGTGTCCATGATTGCGGACGGGTGACGGATGTTAACAACGGGCTTCACGGAGAAGGACCCTTCAGCCCGGAGCGCGCGGGAACCGTTCCGGCGGGTGATTTGGTGGAAATGTGTTTTTCCGGCAAGTATTCAAAAGCCGATATGATGAAAAAACTTGTCGGCACGGGCGGACTCTCCGGCTACCTGGGGACAACGGACGCGGTGAAGGTGGAAAAACGCATTCAGGCCGGAGATGAGCATGCGAGGCTCATTTATGACGCAATGGCTTATCAAGTAGCAAAAGAAATCGGGGCGGCAAGCGCCGTTTTAAAAGGAAAAGTAGACATTATCGTCCTGACGGGCGGATTGGCGTACGGGAAAAGTTTCGTATCCGCCATCAGATCGTACATAGATTGGATTTCGGATGTACTGGTGTACCCGGGAGAAAATGAACTGCAATCTCTCGCGCAAGGCGCGCTTCGGGTTTTAGCCGGTGAGGAGCAGTCAAAGCAATATCAGATCGGCGAAGGAGTGAAAACAAATGGCGACTGAGTATGATGTGGTCATTCTGGGCGGCGGCACGGGCGGTTATGTAGCCGCCATCAGAGCGGCCCAGCTCGGCTTAAAAACGGCCGTTGTAGAAAAAGAAAAGCTCGGCGGTACTTGCCTGCATAAAGGATGTATCCCGAGTAAAGCGCTGTTAAGAAGCGCGGAAGTGTACCGAACCGCAAAGGAAGCGGCAGCATTCGGCATTGAAACGGAAGGTGTCTCCCTCCGCTTTGACAGCGTGCAAAAACGAAAGCAGGGAATCGTTGACCGGCTGGCCGGCGGTGTCGCCCACTTGATGAAAAAGGGGAAGATTGATGTATTCAACGGGTACGGACGTATGCTCGGCCCTTCCATCTTCTCACCTCTTCCCGGTACGGTTTCCGTTGAATACGCAAATGGTGAAGAAAACGACATGCTGATACCGAAACAATTGATTATCGCAACCGGTTCAAGGCCGAAAATGCTGCCGGGTTTAGAAGCAGACGGTACATATATTCTGACATCAGATGAAGCGTTAGAGCTAGAACGTCTGCCCCAATCCATGATGATCGTCGGCGGCGGTGTCATCGGAATTGAATGGGCATCCATGCTGAACGATTTCGGCGTCAATATCACTGTGATTGAATTTGCGGACCGCATTTTGCCGACGGAAGACCGTGATATTTCAAGCGAGATGGAAAAACTGTTAACGAAAAAAGGAATTAAGATCGTGACGGGTGCGAAAGTGCTTCCGGATACATTGGAAAAAGCGGACGGCGTTTCAATTGCCGCTGAAAAGAATGGAAAAAAAGAAACGTATCACGCGGAACAAATGCTTGTTTCCATCGGCCGCCAGCCGAACATTGAAGGGATCGGACTTGAAAACACGGATATTGAAGCGGAAAACGGTTCTATCATCGTGAACGAAGCCGGGCAGACGAAGGAATCGCACATTTATGCGATCGGTGATGTTGTCGGCGGGCTGCAGCTTGCGCATGTGGCCTCCCGTGAGGGCATCATTGCCGTTGAGCATATGGCGGGCCTTAATCCGGCTCCGCTTGATGCCGCTCTTGTGCCGAAATGTATTTATTCAAATCCGGAAGCGGCGAGCGTCGGTCTGACAGAAGAGGAAGCTCTTCGAAAAGGGCATGAACTGAAGATCGGGAAGTTTCCGTTCATGGCGATCGGAAAGGCTCTTGTATACGGAGAAAGCGACGGCTTTGTCAAAATCGTCGCCGATCGGAATACAGATGACATTCTCGGTGTTCATATGATCGGCCCGCACGTCACCGATATGATCTCTGAAGCGGGGCTTGCCAAGGTGCTCGATGCGACGCCTTGGGAAATCGGTCAGTCCATACATCCGCATCCGTCCCTTTCAGAGGCGATTGGAGAAGCTGCGTTAGCCGCAGACGGAAACGCGATTCATTTTTAAAAGGAAAGAAGGAGGGGTTTGAATGACTACAAACCGCCATCAAGCATTAGGGCTCTCTGACGAAGAAGCCGTTGAAATGTATAGAACCATGCTGTTAGCCAGAAAAATCGACGAAAGAATGTGGCTCTTAAACCGCTCGGGCAAAATTCCGTTCGTTGTTTCATGTCAAGGACAGGAAGCGGCGCAAGTAGGCGCGGCCTATGCCTTAAACCGTGATACCGACTATGTGCTTCCGTACTACAGAGATATAGGGGTTGTGCTTGCATTCGGTATGACTGCAAAGGATTTGATGATGTCGGGTTTTGCGAAAGCAGCTGACCCGAACTCAGGCGGAAGGCAGATGCCGGGCCACTTCGGGCAAAAGGAAAACAGAATCGTAACGGGCTCATCCCCTGTTACGACGCAGGTTCCTCACGCAGTCGGAATCGCGCTTGCGGGACGCATGGATAAAAAGGATATCGTCTCTTTCGTTACCTTTGGAGAAGGATCTTCCAACCAGGGGGATTTTCACGAAGGGGCAAACTTTGCCGCCGTGTATAAACTGCCTGTCATTTTCATGTGTGAAAACAATAAGTATGCCATTTCTGTCCCGTATGACAGACAGGTGGCGTGCGAGAAAATATCCGACCGGGCGGCAGGCTACGGCATGCCGGGAGTCACTGTTGACGGAAACGACCTGCTGGAAGTTTACCGGGCCGTAAAAGAAGCGCGCGAACGGGCGTCTAAAGGCGAAGGCCCTACATTAATAGAAACGGTTTCCTACCGTTTGACGCCGCATTCCAGTGATGACGACGACAGCAGCTACAGAGAACGCGAAGAAGTAGAAGAAGCGAAGAAACAAGATCCGCTTCTTTTATACAAAGCATACTTGCAAGAAGCCGGGCTTCTAGGTGAAGAAGAAGAAAAGACCATGCTGGATGACATCATGGCTATCGTAAACGAAGCGACAGACGAAGCGGAGAAAGCGCCATACGCATCTCCTGAATCAACGCTTGATCACGTTTATGCGAAGTAGGGAGGAATACTTATGTCTGTAATGTCTTATATTGACAGTATTAATGCAGCAATGAAAGAAGAAATGGAAAGAGATCCGCGCGTTTTTGTTCTCGGGGAAGACGTCGGAAGAAAAGGCGGCGTGTTTAAAGCAACGGCGGGTCTCTATGAACAGTTCGGAGAAGAGCGGGTGATGGATACGCCGCTTGCTGAATCAGCGATTGCCGGTGTCGGCATCGGCGCCGCGATGTACGGCATGCGCCCGATTGCCGAGATGCAGTTTGCCGATTTCATTCTGCCTGCGGTCAACCAAATCATTTCAGAAGCGGCAAAAATACGCTACCGTTCAAACAATGATTGGAGCTGTCCGATGGTCATCAGAGCGCCTTACGGCGGCGGTGTGCACGGCGCGTTGTATCATTCCCAATCTGTGGAGGCCATTTTTGCCAACCAGCCGGGCCTTAAAATTGTCATGCCTTCAACTCCTTATGACGCAAAAGGGCTGTTGAAAGCTGCAGTCCGTGACGAAGATCCGGTGCTGTTTTTCGAACATAAGAGGGCGTACCGTCTGATTAAAGGCGAAGTCCCTGCGGATGATTACGTCCTTCCGATCGGAAAGGCGGATGTAAAACGCGAAGGCAGCGACATTACTGTTATTACGTACGGATTATGCGTCCATTTTGCTCTGCAGGCTGCCGAGCGCCTTGAAAAAGATGGAATTTCCGCACACGTATTAGATTTGCGTACGGTTTATCCGTTAGATAAAGAAGCCATCATTGAAGCAGCGTCTAAAACGGGAAAAGTATTGCTGATCACAGAAGATACGAAAGAAGGCGGTATTATGAGCGAGGTTGCCGCCATTATTTCTGAAAACTGCTTATTTGATTTAGACGCGCCGATCAAGCGGCTTGCAGGTCCTGACGTTCCGGCAATGCCTTATGCGCCGACAATGGAAAAATACTTCATGATGAATCCTGACAAAGCAGAAGCCGCGATGAGAGAATTAGCGGAGTTTTAAAGACGTAAGGAGGTTTTTGACATGGCGATTGAACAAATGGCTATGCCTCAGCTCGGAGAGAGCGTGACGGAAGGGACGATCAGCAAGTGGCTGGTATCCCCCGGTGATCAAGTGAATAAATATGACCCCGTCGCGGAGGTCATGACGGATAAAGTGAATGCGGAGGTGCCGTCTTCTTTTACCGGTACGATTACAGAACTTGTAGGAGAAGAAGGCCAGACTCTTGCAGTCGGCGAAATCATTTGCAAAATTGAAACAGAAGAAACGGAAACCGAAGAGGCGCCGAAGCGGGAAGAAGAGCAGAATACCCCTTCAGACACCGGTGCAAACCGTCAAGGTAAAGATCAGTCAAATAAAGCGCGTTATTCGCCGGCCGTGCTCAGATTAGCGGGAGAACACGGCATTCAGCTTGAAGAAGTTGAAGGAACGGGTGCAGGCGGAAGAATTACGCGAAAAGACATTCAAAAAATCATTGATTCGGGAATGCAGCAGAAGTCGGAAGCACCGGCGCCGGCAGCCGTTCAAACAACGCAACAAGCGCCGAAACAACAGCAAAAACAAGCACCGGCACCCGCTCTGTCAGCCGGTGATATTGAAATTCCGGTTACAGGTGTCAGAAAAGCCATCGCCGCCAATATGCATAAAAGCAAAACAGAAATTCCGCATGCCTGGACGATGATGGAAGTCGACGTCACGAACATGACGGCGTACAGAAACAGCATTAAAGACTCATTTAAACAGAAAGAAGGCTTCAATTTAACGTTTTTCGCTTTCTTTGTAAAAGCGGCGGCGCAGGCTCTCAAAGAGTTCCCGCAGATGAACAGCATGTGGGCGGGGGACAAAATCGTCCAAAAGAAAGACATCAACATCTCCATTGCCGTTGCCACGGAAGATTCGCTGTTTGTTCCGGTTATTAAGCATGCTGATGAAAAAACGATTAAAGGCATAGCCAGAGAAATAACGGACCTTGCGAAAAAAGTGAGAAACGGAAAACTTACCGCGGAAGATATGCAGGGCGGCACATTTACCGTCAATAACACGGGATCTTTCGGCTCAGTTCAATCTATGGGCATTATCAACCATCCGCAGGCGGCGATTCTTCAGGTAGAATCTATCGTCAAACGTCCGGTTGTCATGAATAACGGGATGATCGCCGTTCGTGATATGGTTAATCTTTGCCTGTCTTTAGATCACAGAGTGCTCGACGGGCTCGTGTGCGGCCGATTCCTCGGACGCGTCAAAGAAATCTTAGAAAACATTGATGAACATACTTCCGTCTATTAAAAAAACTCCTTTTGCCCGGGCGGCAAAAGGAGTTTTTTTATTTTCATTGTGAATCCTCGGGAACAAGCATAGTGAGATGATGTTTTTTCACTTCGATCGTACAAGGTGTTGTTCCGTATACCTCGCCATCTGTATCCGCGTCCATCTCACGTCCGGTTTCGATTTCAATCCTGGAGGCCTGAATATAGGACAGCTCCCCTTTGAAATCATCAAACGAACCCTGCTCCATCGTCATCAGCTCCCGCAGCGCGGCAAGGCTTGTGTTGCGGCAGATTAACACATCGGCTAAGCCGTCCTGGAGGCTGGCATCAGGCAGGGGAACTCTGTTTGTCCCGATATAATGCCCGTTCATGACAAGCACCATTACGGCTTCGTCTTCTTTCACCTCGCCGTCAATCGTCAATTTGACAGGAAACGGGTTCGCGCTTGTCATCGTCCGCAAGGCGCTCGTGAAGTAGCTGATTTTACCAAGCCATGCTTTTTCAGTTTCATTAATATGGCTTGATGCTTCGGTGATCAGTCCGATGCCCCAGAAGTTCAGAAAATAGCCGTCATCCGTTTTACAGACGTCAATCATCCGTTTATGTCCGGCCGCGAGCGCTTCAGCGGCCTTTTGAAGGTTTTGCGGGATGCCGAGCGCCCGTGAGAAATCGTTGCACGTTCCTCCCGGCAAAATGCCGACAGCGGGTCTGTGATCAAGCCTGCTGATGCTGTTGATGCATTGATGCACAGTGCCGTCTCCGCCTAAAATATATAAATGGTCAACTGAACTGTCGAGATTTTCACAATACTGACGGGCATCATCCTGATGTTTGGTCGGTTTAATCAAAAGTTCGTCAGCTGACTGGGCCAAAATGGGGACGACCGTGCCGAGCGTTTTATCAATCTGTTTTTGACCGGCGTTTCCGTTATAAATTAAAACTGCTTTCCGTTGGCTCATATGACTGCTCCTTTATTTCAGACAATCTCCTTAACAAGTTTCCCGTTTTTAAAGGGTCATAAACTTACATCGGGAGCATAAAAGGGACAAAAAACAATTGGATATGAGCGGTGTCATTTGCCGATAGGGAGGTTCCTTGCTATCATAAGAAGAGATGATCAAAAAGGAGAGGTCCCAGTTGAATATGGATTTTAATTTATTTATGAATGATGTCGTGCGTCAAGCCCGCCAGGAAATCACGGCCGCCGGGTATACAGAGCTGAAAACCGCTGAGGAAGTGGACGAAGCGCTTTCGAAAAAAGGAACGACACTCGTCATGGTCAACTCTGTGTGCGGATGCGCAGGCGGTATTGCACGGCCTGCCGCGTACCATTCCGTACATTACGATAAACGCCCGGATCAGCTTGTGACGGTATTTGCCGGACAGGATAAAGAAGCGACAGCCAAAGCGAGAGAATACTTTGAAGGCTACCCGCCGTCCTCTCCGTCATTTGCCATTTTAAAAGACGGGAAAATCATGAAAATGGTGGAACGCCATGAAATTGAAGGCCATGAGCCGATGGCCGTCGTCACAAAACTGCAGGAAGCATTTGAAGAATATTGTGAAGAAGTATAAGTGAAAGAAAAACCCCGGAGCCAAGCGCTTGCGGGGTTTTTTTATATGGAATCTGTATAAATATAAATATATATACATCGGCGTTCAGCTGTCACTAATCTGAAAAACAATGACTATAATAAACACAGAAAGGAAAATATATTTTTCGAAAATAGTATTGCATCACAAGTAAAAAGTGTTTAAAATACAAGTTAACGAATAAATATTCAAATTTAAGAGATCAGTAGATATGGGGGAAATGAATCATGAAGAAATGGCTGTTGGTATTAGCTGCCGCATGTATCACCTTTGCGCTGTCCGCCTGCGGATCAGGCAATTCAGGCTCAGAGGGCGGAAAGAACAAGCTGATTATGGGTACATCGGCTGACTATAAACCATTTGAATATAAAGACGGCGATCAGATCACCGGGTTTGACGTTGATCTGGCAAAAGCTCTAGGCAAAAAGACTGGCTATGACGTTGAGGTGCAGGACATGGACTTCAACAGCCTGATTACAGCCTTGAAGTCCAAGCAGGTAGATATGATTTTATCTGGAATGACACCTACGCCGGAACGGAAAAAGCAAGTTGATTTTTCTGATATTTATTATACTGCTAACAATATGATCGTTACGAAAAAGGGAAGCAGCATTAAATCCCTGAATGATCTGAAAGGCAAAACCGTCGGTGTTCAGCTCGGCTCTATTCAAGAGGAAAAAGGCAAGAAACTCGCTTCGAAATACGGTTTTCAGCTCGAAGACCGCAACCGGATCTCAGACTTAACCGAAGAGATCAAATCCGGGCGTTTTGATGCCGCGATTATCGAAGACATCGTAGCACAAGGCTATTTCAGTTCAAATCAAGATCTGCAGGGCTTTGCGTCAGCAGATGCGAAATCAGACGAATCGGGCTCCGCGATTGCGTTCCGCAAAGACAGTGATCTGACAGCGAAGTTCAACAAAGCGCTGAAAGAAATGGAGAAAAACGGAGAAATCGAAAAACTGAAGAAAAAATGGTTCACCAACGAGAAATAAAAGAAAGCTCAACTTTTCGTTGAGCTTTTTATCTTGAATAAAGACAAAGGAGATCACACGTATGAATTTGGATTTCTCAGCAACAATCCCCCAAATTCCTTTTATATTGGAAGGCCTTGCGGTCACATTGAAAATTGTGCTCGTTTCGGCGGTCATCGGTCTTGTATTAGGCATCGTGCTCAGCTTATTTAAAATCAGCACGATCAGTCCGCTGAAATGGATTGCGGATTTTTATACTTCGATATTCCGCGGCACGCCGCTCGTGCTGCAGCTGATGATCATTTATTTCGGTATGCCGCAGCTCCTCGGCTTTCAGATCGATCAATTTTGGGCGGCGGTCACCGCATTATCGCTCAATTCAGCCGCTTACGTCTCTGAAATTATCAGAGCGGGAATCAACGCAATTGACAAAGGACAAAAAGAGGCTGCCGTCGCTCTCGGCGTGCCGTACGGAAAAATGATGAAAGATCTGCTGCTGCCGCAGGCGTTTAAAAACATTTCTCCGGCTATTATTAACGAATTAATCACCTTAACGAAAGAATCGGCGATCGTCACAGTTATCGGTCTTGGCGACATTATGAGACGGGCCTACCAGTCCGGCGCCGCAACATACAACTATTTAGAACCTCTTATTGTGGCGGGCTTAATCTATTACGTGCTCGTTTTGA
Source organism: Bacillus sp. Pc3 (assembly GCF_000815145.1). NCBI lineage: Bacteria > Bacillati > Bacillota > Bacilli > Caryophanales > Bacillaceae > Bacillus > Bacillus sp. Pc3. Next base: position 3,627,546 of record NZ_CP010406.1, read on the forward strand.
TCTTAGCATTCATCGGAAAAGGCGTAGAAAGGAAGCTGAAAGCCAATGATTAAGGTCGACAACCTGTCAAAATCATTCGGGAAACATGAAGTACTGAAAAACATTTCAACACAGATCGAAGAAGGGGAAGTCGTCGCTGTCATCGGCCCTTCCGGTTCCGGCAAATCAACGTTTCTGCGCTGCTTAAATCTGCTGGAAACCCCGAGCGGCGGAACGATTGCCATTAAAGAAAATGAAATTACCGCAGCTAAAACGAATAAACTGAAAGTGCGGGAAAATATCGGCATGGTATTTCAGCATTTTCATTTGTTTCCTCATAAAACGGTGCTTGAAAATATCACATACGCGCCGGTCAGCGTGAAGAAAGAGTCTAAAAACGAGGCGGAGGAAAAGGCGTGCGCCCTCCTTGAAAAAGTCGGACTGCTTGACAAACGGAACGACTATCCGAACCGTTTGTCAGGCGGACAGAAGCAGCGGGTCGCCATCGCGCGGGCGCTTGCCATGAATCCTGACATCATGCTGTTTGATGAACCGACCTCGGCTCTTGACCCGGAAATGGTAAAAGAAGTTCTTGAGGTGATGAAAGAGCTCGCGCAGACGGGCATGACGATGGTGATCGTAACGCACGAAATGGGATTTGCCAAAGAAGTGGCAGACCGCGTATTATTCATGGATGAAGGGACGATCGTGGAAGACGGGCAGCCGGAAGAATTTTTTCTTTCTCCGAAGTCAAAAAGAGCACAGGACTTTTTAGAAAAAATATTATAAAATATAACTGGAAGAAAAGAAGAAGAATGCTCTTCTTCTTTTTTTTGAGAAAGAAACAAACAGAATGGAGCAAGCAATGTTTAAAATCGGTTACCGCACACTAAAGACCGCACTTGGAACGGCGCTGGCCATTTATTTAGCCCAGCTGTTGCATCTGCAAAACTTCGCATCCGCAGGAATCATCACCATATTGTGCATCCAGATTACGCAAAAGCGGTCGCTTCAGGCCTCGTGGGCCCGATTTGCCGCCTGTTTATTGGCGATCGTCTTCTCATATGTCTTTTTCGGGCTGATCGGCTATTATCCGTTTGCGATCGGAATATTGCTGGTGCTGTTCATTCCGACTACAGTCGTTTTAAAAATAAACGAAGGGATCGTCACCAGCTCAGTAATCATTCTTCATTTATATATGTCCGGCGGCATTACGATGGCGTTTATCTGGAATGAGTTCCAGCTGATCACCGTAGGTATCGGCGTCGCGCTGTTAATGAATCTGTATATGCCGAGCCTCGACAGAAAACTCGCGGCGTACCGGAAAAAAATTGAGGACAACTTTTCCGTCATCTTCGCCGAAATCGAACGGTATTTGTTAACTGGTGAGCAAGATTGGTCGGGGAAGGAAATACCGGAGACGCATCAGATGATTCAAGAGGCGAAAAACCTCGCCTATCGGGACGTGCAGAATCATATTTTGCGCCATGAAAATCTTTACTATCATTATTTTAAGATGAGACAGAAACAATTTGAAATCATTGAACGGCTGCTGCCGAAGATTACCTCTATTTCAATAACGGTGGAGCAGGGCAAAATAATCGCCCATTTCATCCATGAATTAAGGGAAGCCATTCACCCCGGCAATACCGCTCATAAATTTTTAAAAAGACTTGCAGAAATGAGAACGGAATTTGAAGAAATGCCGCTCCCGGCAACGCGCGAGGAGTTTGAAGCGCGGGCGGCTTTGTTCCACCTCCTCGGTGAGATGGAACAATATCTCGTGATTAAAAGTTATTTCAAAGGCATCAAGCTGTAAAAAACATATGGATCAATCGCATGAGTCCTCCTTTCATTGGTCATTCTAATGAAAAAAAGGAGAGGAGCCCATGCGATTTTTTTTATTGTCAGCCGCCCTGCTGCTGTCTCCGCTTTGGCCGCTTGGCGCGAACCCTTTGCCGGGTGACCCTTATATTATCGTCAATAAAGCCACAAATGCGCTTGCTGTTGTGAAGGATAACCGAATAGAAGGCATTTATCAGGTGGCGACGGGAAAAACGGATGATTTGACGCCTGAAGGAGAATTTACGGTAACGGTCAAAGCCGTCAATCCGTATTACCGGAAGAAAAATGTAAAGGGAGGCGCGCCGGAAAACCCGCTCGGCGTCCGCTGGATCGGTTTTGACGCGAAAGGAACCGACGGCAGGATATACGGCATTCACGGAACAAACAGAGAAGAGCTGATCGGGGGGTTTGTATCAAACGGCTGCATCCGTATGAAAAACCGGGATGTCATCCGTATTTTCCGGATTATCCCTCCCGGAACGAAAGTATTGATTACAAAAGAAAACCGCTCATTCGAGGACATTGCAATAGAGCGGAAAGCCCTCATAAAAAAGCAGGAAACCCCCTTGCAATGAGGCGCCTGCTTTTTTACCGCAAATACATCATAATGCCTGAGAGGAGGGTTGAAAGTATAAATACGCCCAAAATGACGATAACGGCGCTTTTCATAAATTTTTGAGACATTGTTTCACTCCTTAAGATTACTGTCTATCATTTTAACGTGTTTTGCTTGTATGAACAAGCCATATCCTATGGCGGAAAGCAGGTGGCCGCGCTATGAAAAAACTTGATCATGTCGGCATTGCCGTCAGCTCTATTGAAGCTGCGAGAGGATTTTACGAACGGATGCTCGGGCTTACGTATATGGGAGACGAGCTGGTAAGCGGCCAAAATGTGAGAGTTGCTTTTTTAGAGGCGGGAGGCACAAAGCTTGAGCTGATTGAGCCGCTGTCGGACGCGTCTCCCGTCAGCTCTTTTTTACAGAAAAGAGGCGAAGGACTGCATCATTTGGCATTCCGCTGCGCCGATATGAAGGAAACGATCAAGGAGCTTGAAGCATGCCGCATGACTTTGATCCATCATGAACCGCAATACGGAGCGGGCGGGAAGAAGATCGCATTTCTCTCTCCAAAAGAGGCGAATGGGGTCCTGATTGAGCTTTGTGAAACAATTGAAAAAGGAGAAACTGAAGATGAGCATGAGTGATCATATCAGACACTTAAATGAAAGACGTTCCTTTTTAACAAACGGCGGCGGAGCGGAAAAAAATGAAAAACAGCACAAAAAAGGCAAGCTGACGGCAAGAGAAAGAATTGACTATTTATTGGACGAAGACAGTTTTTCAGAGCTGCAGCCGTTTGCCAAAAGCCGCATGCCCGGGTCCCGAAATGCTCCGGGAGACGGCGTTGTTACCGGATACGGCACAATTGACGGACGGCCCGTGTATTTGTTTGCCCATGACTTTACCGTACTCGGCGGGACGCTCGGCGAGACACATGCGGAAAAAATCGCGGCGGTAATGGATCTGGCGGCGAAAAATAAAACTCCGATCATCGGGCTGAACGACTCAGGTGGTGCGAGAATTCAAGAGGGTGTGGTATCATTAAATGGATACGGTCATATCTTTAGGCGCAACGTCCTTTACTCGGGAGTGATTCCGCAAATCTCTGTCATCCTTGGGCCGTGTGCCGGCGGTGCTGTTTATTCACCCGCATTGACGGATTTTGTGATTATGGCGGAGCATACGTCGCACATGTTTATTACAGGCCCGAAAGTCATTGAACAGGTGACGGGTGAACAGATTGACGCGGAAAGTTTAGGCGGTGCGGGAATACATAATGTGATAAGCGGAAATGCCCACTATTCCGCACGAACGGAAAAAGAGGCTCTTTCCGCTGTGAAAACCCTGCTTTCTTATCTCCCGCACGGCGGACAGACGGCATCACCCGTTAAAAAGGAAGACGCCAGACCGTTATTAAACACCCTCGTTCCCGCGGACAGTTCGAAACCTTACGATGTGTTACAGGTAATAAAAGAGCTGGCGGATGACGGAACGTTTTTTGACATTCATCCGTATTTTTCCAAAAACATTGCTGTCGGTTTTCTGAAACTCGGACGGCGTACAGTCGGTGTTGTCGCAAACCAGCCGAAACACTTGGCGGGGAGCCTCACGATTGATGCCGCTGACAAAGCGTCGAGATTCATCCGTTTTTGCGACGCGTTTCATATTCCGCTATTGACGATCGCTGATGTTCCTGGATTTCTTCCGGGCCTTCAGCAGGAACATGCGGGAATCATCCGTCACGGAGCAAAATTGCTGTATGCTTTTGCCGAAGCGACGGTGCCGAAAGTGACGCTCATCATCAGAAAAGCTTACGGAGGCGCCTATGTGGCCATGAATTCGAAAGGGCTCGGGGCAGATCTTGTATTCGCCTGGCCCAATGCGGAAATCGCCGTGATGGGAGCGGAAGGCGCGGCGTCGATTTTATACAGCAGAGACATACAGGCTTCTGACGACCCGGAGAAAACGAAGCGCGAAAAAAAAGCCATATACGAAAAGGAAAACGCCGGTCCGTATAAAGCGGCGGCCTGCGGAATGGTGGATGATATCATCCGGCCGGAAGACTCGAGGAAAAAATTGATTCAGGCATTTGACATGCTTGCGCATAAGGAAGAGGAAAGACCGAAAAAAAAGCACGGTAATATACCGCTTTAAACGGAGGGAACTGAAAATGGTAAACGAAAAACGTCTGCTTGAAGAATTTCTTGAACTCGTTCAAATTGATTCAGAGACAAAACATGAAGCGGAAATCAGCAAAGTGCTCAAACAAAAATTCACTGATTTAGGATTGAGCGTAAAAGAAGATGGTACAAAAGAAGTGACCGGGCATGGAGCCGGCAACTTAATCTGTACGTTAAAGGGCACAAAAGATGCGGATACGATTTATTTTACATCGCATATGGACACGGTTGTCCCGGGCAAAGGCGTTAAGCCGATTGTGGAAGACGGCTATGTAAAATCCGACGGCACGACGATTCTAGGCGCTGATGATAAGACGGGTCTTGCCGCAATGTTTGAAGCCATTAAAGTGCTGAAAGAACAAAACATCGAGCACGGCACCATTGAATTCATTATCACGGCCGGAGAAGAATCGGGATTAGTCGGGGCAAAAGCAATGGATCGTTCAGACATTACCGCGAAATACGGTTTTGCGCTTGATTCAGACGGAAAAGTCGGCAACATTATTGTAGCCGCACCGACACAAGCGAAAGTGAGAGCAACCATTTTCGGGAAAACGGCTCATGCAGGGGTAGAACCGGAAAAAGGCATCTCCGCGATTACAATCGCATCAAAAGCAATCTCTAAAATGCCGCTCGGCCGTATTGATAAAGAAACAACGGCTAATATCGGACGTTTCGAAGGCGGCACGCAAACCAATATCGTCTGCGACCAGGTTGATATTCTGGCTGAAGCGCGTTCATTAGTGCCTGAAAAAATGGAAGCGCAAGTGCAGAAAATGAAAGAAGCTTTCGAATCTGCTGCAGCTGAGATGGGAGGCCGCGCGGAAGTGGACATCGCGGTCATGTATCCGGGTTTCAAATATCAGGACGGCGATCAGGTTGTGGAAGTCGCGAAAAAAGCGGCGGCAAAAATCGGCCGGCCGAGCGAACTTCAGACAAGCGGCGGCGGAAGTGACGCAAACGTCATTGCCGGCCACGGTATTCCGACAGTCAACCTGTCAGTAGGCTATGAACAAATCCATACGAAAAATGAAAAAATGCCGATTGAAGAGCTCGTCAAAACGGCGGAAATGGTCGTTGCCATTATCGAAACAGCGGCCAATTAAAAACGAAGCACCCAGTTGATTGGGTGCTTTTTTCATTCTTCATGATAATTGGCTTAAAGCCTTACAGATACAAGAAAAAACCCTGCCGGATAGGTTCCGGCAGGGTTTCAGTATTATGATTTGGCGGGCTCCGCCTGAGCCGCAGCTTGTTTCTTTTTATGATGCGTCTGCTGTAAAAGTACATTCTGCACTGTCAAAAACAGTCCGCTTGTAAACCAGTAAAGCGGCAGCGCAGCCGGTACGTTAAGTGAAAAAACGGTCATCATGACCGGGAAAATAAAGACCATGATTTTTGCTGACTGCATCGTAGCCGGATTTTGAGCGGCCGGTGAATATTTCTCGTTTAATTTTTGGGAAATATAAGCCTGTAAGAAATACATGGCCCCCGCGCACAGTGATACAAGAATATCAGAATGCCCTAAGCTGAACCACAGAAATGAGTGTGAAGCGATTTCCGGCGTTGAGCGGATGGCGTAATAAAAACCGATCAAAATCGGGAATTGCACCAGCATCGGAAGACATCCCATTGCCATCGGATTCAGATTGTGCTCACGGTAAAGCTTCATCATTTCCATTTGCAGTTCTTTTTGTTTTTCCGCATCTTTCGTTTGTTTCATTTTAGCCTGAATGCTGTCGACCTGGGGTTTGATCACAGCCATTTTTTCCTGGAACACCCGCTGTTTCTTAAATTGGTTCACAAACAAAGGCAAAACAACGATCCGGACGATAATCGTCACCAGAATAATCGACAATCCGTACTCACCGTGGAACAGGCCCGCCACACCTTTTAAAAGTGCCGAAAACGGCTCGATCAGGTAATCGTGGAAAAACCCGATATTCCCGAGGCCTCCCGTCTGAGTCTGAGATGTCGCCGCAAAAGCCGAGCGGCCTGTGCACAGTACGATAAAAAACAATCCGAATGCAATCCATTTTTGATATGTTTTAGACAATTATGTCTCCTCCTTTTTATCTTCACTTGCCGTTATAAAAGGAGGAATCTGACATCTTCATCATCATTCGCCGGTGAATTCATGCGGATGACTTTACGTATCCAAGTTGTAATGCGATGATATATAATAATAAGAAAGTCTGTTCGGTTCAGCTGAACGACTGCTTGATGTTCATCTATTCGTTTCGTTCTCCAATGCTCGCCTGCGCGGCGCTCACGCAAAAGAAAAGCGATGCCGATCGCGGTCAGAGCGGGAAGAATAATTGTGAAAAAATCGACTAAAAATAAAAAGTCATTCATTGACTCAAGAATCATTTTATCACATCCATTCAGCTCTTATTTTACTACATATATATAAGGTTGTCTATGAAAGGAAAGGAGGCGCCGGGAGTGGCCGGAAAAGGGAGAATTATATTTCATATCGATATGAACAGTTTTTATGCCTCCGTAGAAATGGCGTATGATCCGTCTTTAAGAGGAAAACCTATCGCCGTTGCCGGAAACGTGAAGGAACGGAAAGGAATCATCGTCACCTGCAGCTATGAAGCGAGAGCGCGGGGCGTAAAGACCACCATGCCGGTGTGGCGGGCAAAACGCCTCTGTCCGGAACTCATCGTCGTGCCTCCGAATTTTGACCGCTATCGGAGTTCGTCAAAAGAAATGTTCAGCATTCTGAGGGAGTATACGGATTTAGTCGAGCCTGTTTCTATTGATGAAGGATACATGGATATTACGGACACACCGCACAGCCACAGGGCGTATGAGACAGCCGCAGACATTCAGGCGAGACTGCAAAAAGAGCTTTTGCTTCCGTCAAGCATCGGCATCGCCCCGAATAAATTTCTCGCTAAAATGGCTTCTGACATGAAAAAACCGCTCGGCATCACCATTTTAAGAAAAAGAGAGCTGCCGGACGTATTATGGCCTCTTCCGATTGAAGAGATGCACGGTATAGGAACGAAAACTGCGGAAAAAATAAAAACGCTCGGCATCAAAACGATCGGTGATTTGGCAAAAGGAGATGAACATGCGCTGAAAACGCTTCTCGGCATAAACGGCCCGAGGCTGAAGGATAAAGCGAACGGCATCCATCCTGCAGAAGTCAATCCCGAGCGGATATATGAATTTAAAAGCGTCGGCAACTCATCCACCCTGTCGCATGATTCGGCTGACTGGGATGAATTAACGGGCGTGTTTGACCGGCTCGCGCTGTCTGTGAGCGAACGGCTCCAGCGTAAGGAGGTCATGGCCTGCCGGCTGTTCATCATGATTCGGTATGCGGATTGGAAAACGGTCACAAGAAGTATGACCCTCAGCAATCCGGCTGATCAGAAAAAAGACATCATGGAAGCGGCGATGGAACTGTTTGACAAGCACTGGAACCAAAATCCGGTAAGGCTTCTCGGCATCACCGGAACGGAACTGGTTGAAAAACAGCAGGCGTATAAACAGCTTGATCTGTTTTCATTCAAGGAGGACGCAAAGGATGAGCCGATTTTTCAGATGATGAACGAGCTGAATGAAAAGTACGGCCAAAACCTGATCAGAAAAGGCGCCGTTATAAAAAAAGAAGAAAGCAAAACAAGGGGAACGAGCTTTAACAGAGACTTTTTTCAGGATGAAAAGAAAAGGTGAATAACTTGAAAAAAGGGGTCATGTATGATAATTTCTTTAGTATAAATATCATTTTATTTTAATTTAAATTTTAAAATGGTTAAACGTTTGAAGAAGGGACGTTAGAATATGTCAAAACAACAAATCGGAGTTATCGGTCTTGCGGTAATGGGTAAAAATCTGGCTCTTAACATCGAAAGCCGGGGATTTTCTGTGTCTGTATACAACAGATCAAGCAGCAAAACGGAAGAGTTTTTAGAAGAGGCAAAAGGCAAAAATGTTGTTGGTACATACAGCATTGAGGAGTTTGTCCAGTCTCTTGAAACACCCCGTAAAATTTTATTAATGGTTAAAGCGGGAACTGCAACGGATGCGACGATTCAATCTCTTCTTCCTCATCTGGAAAAAGACGATATTTTGATTGACGGCGGAAATACATACTATAAAGATACACAGCGCCGGAACAAAGAGCTTGCCGAAAGCGGCATTCACTTTATCGGAACGGGTGTATCAGGCGGTGAAGAGGGAGCGCTGAAAGGGCCTTCTATTATGCCGGGCGGCCAAAAGGAAGCGCACGAACTCGTAAAACCGATTTTAGAAGCCATTTCTGCTAAAGTGGACGGAGAAGCTTGTACGACATACATCGGCCCGGACGGAGCGGGGCACTATGTAAAAATGGTGCACAACGGTATCGAATACGGTGACATGCAGCTGATCTCTGAGTCATATTTCATTTTGAAACAGGTGCTCGGATTGTCTGCCGAAGAGCTTCACGAAGTATTCGCTGAGTGGAACAAAGGAGAGCTTGACAGCTATCTGATCGAAATCACGGCTGACATTTTCACTAAAAAAGATGAAGAAACGGGCAAACCGCTAGTTGACGTGATCCTTGATAAAGCAGGCCAAAAAGGAACGGGTAAATGGACAAGCCAAAGCGCTCTTGACTTAGGCGTGCCGCTTCCGATTATCACTGAATCTGTTTTTGCGCGTTTCATTTCCGCAATGAAAGAAGAGCGTGTGAAAGCAAGCAGCCTTCTGTCCGGACCAGACGTTAAGCCGGTCACTGAAAATAAAGAAGAGCTGATTGAAGCGGTCAGAAAAGCGCTCTTCATGAGTAAAATCTGTTCTTACGCACAAGGCTTCGCCCAAATGAAAGCCGCGTCTGAAGAGTATAACTGGGATCTGAAATACGGTGAAATCGCGATGATCTTCCGCGGCGGCTGTATCATCCGCGCGGCGTTCCTGCAAAAGATCAAAGACGCATATGACCGTGAACCGGAGCTTGACAACCTGCTGTTAGACAGCTATTTCAAAAACATTGCAGAAAGCTACCAAGGCGCCCTTCGCCAAGTGATTTCACTTGCCGTAGCCCAAGGCGTGCCGGTACCTTCGTTCTCAAGCGCACTTGCGTATTACGACAGCTACCGTACGGCAGTGCTTCCTGCAAACTTGATTCAAGCGCAGCGTGATTACTTCGGCGCGCATACGTATGAACGCACAGATAAAGAAGGCATTTTCCATACTGAATGGATGAAGTAATGAAGAAGCCCCCACAGTTATTGAGGGGGCTTTTCTGATATTAAAAACCGCGGGCCGTCATGAACGGCGCCGCGGTTTTTGATGTTTTCTTATATATTCCACCAGTGGAGACCGTCTTTTTCAAGAAGATCGTCCGAAGCTTTCGGTCCCATTGACCCGGCTTCATAATTCGGAGAAAGGGTTTTGTCGGCTGCCCACGTTTCGGAAATCGCATCGACGAAATTCCATGAAAGCGCCACTTCGTCCCAATGGGCAAAGTTTGTCGCATCACCGAGCAGACAGTCATGGATTAATTTTTCATAGGCTTCCGGTGTGTTCATTTCGTCACTGCAGTTGCTGCAGTAATCCAGCTTAATCGGCTGAGCATGAGCGGCTCCGCCTAATTTTTTAGCGTTCAGATATAGTGTGATGCCTTCGTCCGGCTGAATATGGATGACAAGCAGGTTCGGATTTACATTCGTTTCATTGCCGTAATAAAGGTTCATCGGAATGTCTTTAAATTGAACGACGATTTTCGTTGATTTTTCTTTCATCCGTTTCCCTGTGCGGATATAAAACGGAACGCCGGCCCAGCGGAAGTTATCGATTAACAGCTTTCCGGACACGAATGTTTCCGTATTGGAATCCGGTGCTACATTTTGTTCATCTGTATAGCTCGGTACAGCGTTTCCGTCAATCGTTCCCGCTTGGTATTGTCCGCGGACGAAGAAGTCACTCACTTCGTTTGGAGCGACAGGGCGGAGAGCTCTCAGCACCTTCACTTTTTCGCTGCGGATTTCTTCCGTGTTCAGTTTAATCGGCGGTTCCATCGCCAAGAGAGCGACCATTTGTAAAATATGGTTTTGAACCATGTCACGGAGTGCGCCTGATTTCTCGTAATATCTCGCACGATCCTCAACGCCGAGATCCTCACTTGACGTAATCTGGATGTTTGAGATGTAGCGGTTATTCCACAGCGGCTCAAACAGCGCATTCGCAAACCGGATGACTTCGATATTTTGAACCATTTGTTTGCCTAAGTAATGGTCGATCCGGTAAATTTGATCTTCCGTGAAAGCTTCGCGTATTTCTTTGTTAAGCTCTTTCGCACTCGGCAGGTCATGGCCGAACGGTTTTTCAATGACGAGACGGGACCAGCCATTTGTCGCTGTGACACCTTCGTTTTTAAGTGATTTTGCGATAGTGCCGAAAAACTCAGGAGCCATCGCCAAGTAAAACATTCTGTTGTTCGGGATTTCATATGTATGTTCAAGCTGATCAAGCAGGACATTCAGCTCCTGATAGGAACCCGGATTCGTTACATCAAACGGATGGTAATAAAAATGAGATGTGAAATCGTCTATGTCTTTTTGCCCGGCAGAAGAAACAGACGTTTTAACGGTTTCCCGGAGGTCCTCGTTTGACCAAGGTCTTCTTCCAACACCTACAACTGCAAACTCTTCACCAATTTGACCATTTTTATATAAACGGTGAATGGATGGGTAAAGTTTTCGTTTTGCCAAATCCCCTGTGGCACCAAATATTACAATTACTGCTTTTGGTTTGTCGTTTGTTTTCACTTAGAGTACCTCACTTTATCTGAAGCATGGTTTAAAACCCCGCATATTTCCTTCATTTTAAATCTAAAATTCGTTGAAAGCAAACATTTCAGCCTGTTTTTTGCGGTTTGCGGAAAAAAATTAATCAGGCCGGAGAAGGCCCGGGTGAATTCACATTTTCAGCCTGATCCTGTATCCTTAGTAGTACAAAGATCTAGGAGGAAGCATTGTGGAATTATTATTTTTAGGGACGGGGGCCGGCATGCCGGCAAAGACGAGAAACGTAACGTCCGTCGCGCTGAAGCTTCTTGAAGAAAGGCGTTCCGTATGGCTGTTTGATTGCGGAGAAGCCACTCAGCATCAGATATTACATACAACAATCAAACCGAGGAAAATTGAGAAGATTTTCATCACCCACCTTCACGGCGACCATGTTTACGGGCTTCCGGGTCTGTTGGGGAGCCGTTCATTTCAGGGCGGTGAAGAAGAGCTGACGATTTACGGGCCAAAAGGCATTAAAGCCTTTATCGAAACAAGCCTGAACGTGACGGCGACTCATCTGACGTATCCTCTTACCGTACATGAAATCGAAGAGGGGACGGTTTTTGAAGATGAGCAATTCATTGTTACCGCAGTATCCGTCATTCACGGCGTGGAAGCGTTCGGCTACCGGGTTCAGGAAAAGGATATTCCCGGCGCATTGCAGGCCGGCAGATTGAAAGAAATGAATATCCCGCCCGGACCCGTCTATCAGAAAATCAAAAACGGCGAAACGGTCACACTTGACGATGGCAGAATCATTAACGGGCGGGATTTTCTGGAACCCCCGAAAAAAGGAAGAATCGTCGCTTTTTCCGGGGATACGAGGGTATCAGAGCGGGTAACGGAGCTGGCGCACAATGCGGATGTGCTTGTTCATGAAGCAACATTTGCAAAGGAAGATGCAAAGCTCGCGCATAATTATTATCATGCGACGACAGAACAGGCTGCGCAAACGGCAAAAAAAGCAGGCGCCAAACAGCTGATCTTAACTCATATCAGCGCAAGGTATCAGGGTGAATCGCCGATAGAGCGTCTCGAACATGAGGCGAAAGCGGTATTTGAAAACAGTAAGATCGCATTTGACTTCATGGAGGTCACTGTGGAGCGGTCTTAAAAAATGGACGCTTGACATTTTTTTCTGATGAGATATAATAAAACGCAATAATTACGATTTAAAGGGGTGGAAATGATGCGTGTGAATGTTACATTGGCCTGTACAGAGACAGGGGACAGAAATTATATTACGACGAAGAACAAACGGACGAATCCGGACCGGTTAGAAATGAAAAAGTATTCACCCCGGTTGAAAAAGTATACGCTGCATCGTGAGACAAAATAGATCACGATAACAAAAGCCATTGTGCCGTTGCACAATGGCTTTTGTTTTATCAGTTTACCGCCTGATAGGCAGGAGCATTCATTTGCTGGCGCACCGCGCACCAAACATCATAAATGGCAAGGTGGACGATGTGCGGTTCATCGTGGTGAATGGCATGAGAACTGTTTTTGGCCTGAATCCATCCGCTTTGATAAGAGACATCAAGCATGCTTCTGTGCAGTTTCACCCATTGTTCATGAGCGTGCTTTAAACGCTCATCCCGCTCTCCCGATGATAAAATCAACAGCGGCATATCGCCGAAATGAATCTGCTGATGCTTGATCTGACGAAGGCTCGTCAAAAATTCGGCGTGTGATCCTTCCAATATGAACTGTTTCAAATAGGCGGCTTTCATTTCTTCGGGAAGAAGCGGAAGCACTTTCGTCTCCTGATCCTCAGAAACCGGATCAAGCATCACCATCCCGAGAATATCCCGGCGGTTCCGGCTCGCCCAAAGTCTGCTGATAATCGCGCCGTATGAATGCGAGACGACAAGATAAGGAGGCTTGACGCCGGCCTTCAGAAGAAGAGCGTTTAATTCCTGTACCATGTGGTCCGCCGTTCTCTTGTTTCGGCTTTGTCCGCTTTTGCCGATTCCGGCTCTGTCATATGTGAAAACCCCAAATTCTTCATCTATGTCAGCGAGTAATGATGTCCATGTTTCAGAAGAAGTGCCGTAGCCGGCTTCAAAGACGATCGTCACTTCGCCGGCGCCTTTACGGTGTTTCGTATAAAACGGACACCCGTCAATCAGATATGTCCTTTCCATCCATGCTGCTTTCATTGGAGTCATCCCCTCTAATTGGTTCTATAGGGAAGACGGAGAAGCTTCGGCAATCGTTTCTCAAAAAATAAAAAAAGAGACAGCCGGATCGAAAAACTCCGGCTGTCACTTCATCACCATGCTCTGTCGTATTGAACCGGTGACGGTATTTCAGTATTCAGCTGCTTCGCTGCACTCCTTGCAAAGTGCGGATCGCGCAGAAGTTCTCTTGCGACAAAAATAAGGTCAGCGCGGTTGTTTTGCAGAATTTCTTCCGCCATTGTTCCCGTCGTTATCAAACCGACGGCGCCTGTTGCGATTTCGGCCTGTTCACGGATTTTCTCTGCGAAGCTCACTTGGTAGCCTGGGAAGACATTAATATCAGCTTGAACGAGTGCGCCTGAGCTGCAATCAATGAGGTCGACTCCCTGTTCTTTCATCCACTTCGCAAAACCGATATGATCCGCAATGTCCAGCCCTTTGTCTGTATAATCCGATGCAGAAATACGGACAAATAACGGGCCGTCCCAGACTTCCTTGACAGCTTCAATGGTCTCGCCTAAGAAGCGGTAGCGATTTTCATGTGAGCCTCCGTATTCGTCTGTACGGTGATTGGACAGAGGGGACAAAAATTCGTGCATTAAGTAGCCGTGTGCCGCATGAAGTTCAATAATATCAAAGCCGGCTTCTTTCGCGCGCGCCGCTGCCTGTTTGAATTCCTGAATGGTTTCTTTAATTTGTTCTGTCGTCATTTCAGCCGGTGTTTTGGACTGCTCATCGAACGGAATGGCTGACGGAGCGTAAATGTCTCCCTCAAGCTCAGCTTTACGTCCGGCGTGCGCAAGCTGAATGCCGATTTTAGATCCTTGCGCTTTCACTTGTTCCGTCAGTTTGGCAAAACCTTCGATATGATCATCGCTCCAAATGCCCAAATCCTGATCGGAAATGCGCCCCTGCGGATTAACGGCTGTCGCTTCCACGATAATCAGGCCGACCTGTCCGATTGCACGCGATATGTAGTGCGCCATATGAAAAGGCTGCAGTTTTCCGTCCTTCTCATGTGAGGAATACATGCACATCGGTGCCATAACAATACGGTTTTTGATCGTTACATCTTTAACGGTCCATGGTGTGAATAATTTTCTGGCCATTTATTTCGCCTCCCGGAATGTTTTTAGACATTGATTATAACAACTCATGATCATTCAGTCATATAAACTGCTCACAACTGAACACATCGTTCTTATTGTTCTGGACGGGCATTTTTTTATACACAGCGGTGCCGTATCTTCATAACAGGCATTTACAGCCGATCATATAGCAAATATAGATGAGAAACGCACCGATGACTGCGTGGCCTCCTTTGAACCAGTTTGTCAGGATGAAAATAGAGCTGATGAAGATCACCGCGCCGAAGGCACCGAATATTCCGTTTTTTTGAGCGGCTCTGAAATCGTCGGGGCTCATATTTTTCAGCTGCAAGTGAATATTCAGTAACGTCATGGGCGCAGCCTGTATTAAAGTGGCTTTCTTATGTGCCGGTCTGCATTCTTACAGCAAACGCTTTTGATCAATTGGCCGGGTTTGATCGTGCTTATCCCGACCATCGTGATCGCCTTGAAAACAAAAAGTTTGACCGTGACGGTGGTGAGCGGGGTTATTTCGGTGTCGGGCTTTCGTCTGTTTATATAAAAAAAGCATCAACGGCACATGCTGTTGATGCTTTTTTTGAAATGCTAGGGTTTGGAGAGCACTTCAATTCCGACGTTGACCATTTTGTCCAGTCCCATAAAAGACAGGCAGATTTTGGCGCGTCTTTTTCTTTTATCGATCTTTTTAATAATGCCTTCCATTCCTTTAAGAGGCCCTGAGGCAACGGTTACTTTTGAATTTTCAATATAGACTTTTGAATAATCTACAGTGTCTCCTTCTCCGATCAGCCTGATGATAGGGAGGATTTCTTCATCCGTAATTGTCGTGAAATAGGTTTTACGCTCTTTGGAATAATATGCGCCGTTATTCACGATTCTGCATGAAATGGGGAGTTCTTTGATTTTATGAAATGTCCGCTCTGTCATCTTCGTTTTAAACAGCACATATCCCGGAAACATCTTTTTGAGTGCCTCGTATTTGATTCCGGCTTTTCGTTCTGTGACTTTTTTCTTGGGTATGATTGAGTAGAGAGCCTGCTCATCAAACTGCAGACGCAGAAATTTTTGAACTGTTTCTTCTTTTCCGGACTCTACAAAAAGTGCGTACCATTTCATGACTGGGTCCTCCTTAGAATAATAAGAAATTATTATACAAAGAAAGTATTTAATGGATAGTATTTAAAATGATTAAAAATTTTTCTAATTCGTCTTTTTTTTACATAATATACGAAAATGAAAAATAAGTATAGACCCAATTGACAGGGAAGCGATGAAATTTTCTTTGACATGAAAAGGGTTCAGGGAATTATCTGACATTTATCCCGAAACAATTATGCCGACTGTCCACCGAATATAAAACTGTGGAATAAATGTCAGAAAATAACGAAATAAAGCCTTGACATTATTATCTATAAATTGATATTATTCTCTTTAAATAGCAACTATTTGTTAAATTTATTAAATTGATGTAAAGCACCTATTAAATTTCAATCGCTGTTTCGGCACGTTGAAGAGGAAATAGGGATTATAAAAATGATTGTAGTGTATATATCTACATATACATGATAAGGGAGAAGTGTGCCGTCATGGCTGTTTTCGGGCATATTGGCACTGCAGCTTGTCATGCGAAACATTCGGTAAACAAGCAAGATGTCTTTATATAAATTATGTTAGAAAAGGAAAACACAATGCGTTTGCGATTTTTAAACCTGTGCTGAATCGCAAACGCGTTTGTGTTTTTATTTTTATGCCGGTGTTTACACCAGTCAATATATGAAATAAGAGACGTTTTTGTATGGAGATCCACATGTGATGTGATGTACAAAATTGGCGATGCGGAAAGGATGAGGATAAGATGCTTACGTTTGTGTTCCCGGGGCAGGGTTCTCAATTTAAAGGAATGGGAGCCGGACTGTTTGATGAATTTCAAGATCTGACACGTCAGGCTGATGACATATTAGGCTACTCTATAGAAGAATTGTGTCTGGAGGATCCGAATCACCAGCTGGGGAAAACGCAATTTACCCAGCCGGCGTTATATACGGTGAGTGCACTCAGTTATTTAAAGAAAATGAAAGAGTCCGGCAGAGAGCCTGATTACGCCGCAGGGCACAGTTTAGGAGAATATAATGCGTTATTTGCGGCCGGCTGCTTTGATTTTGAGACCGGTTTGCAGCTTGTAAAAAAAAGAGGGGAGCTCATGAGCAAGGCAGCTCCCGGAGGCATGGCGGCGGTTTTGGGGTTTACCGCTGAACAAGTAAAAGAGGTTCTATCCGATTATCATCTGACCGGCATTGATATCGCTAACCACAATTCACCTTCGCAAATTGTGATCGCCGGAACGAAACAAGACATTGAAAAAGCGGGCCCCGTCTTTGAAAAAGCCGGCGTGAGAATGTACCTTCCTTTAAATGTGAGCGGCGCCTTCCATTCCCGCTATATGAAAGATGCTGAAAAAGAGTTCGCGGATTATTTAGAAGAAACGGCGTTTTTGCCTCTTCGTTTTCCGGTGATCTCAAATCTTCATGCCGCACCTTATAAGAATGATGAAATCAAAACAAATCTGACTTTACAAATGACCAATCAGGTAAAGTGGACGGACACGATACGCCGTCTGATGGGACTTGAAAATAATGAAATTGCAGAAGTCGGGCCCGGGGAAGTGCTGACAAAACTGACGCGTCAGATTAAAAAAGATGCCGTCCCATTACCTATGCCGAAAGAAGAGTCTGATACTGCTGATGTTAAAGCATCGGCAGCTGATCCGCAAAAAACGGCGGGAATGAGATTAGGGAACGAAGATTTTAAAAAAGATTATAACATCCAATATGCTTACATGACGGGCTCCATGTACAGGGGAATTGCTTCGGAACAGATGGTCATTAAAGCGGCAAAAGCGGGAATGCTGGGCTTTTTCGGAACGGGCGGATTGAGTATCGAACGGATCGGACAGGCCATCGGAACCATCCGGTCTGCACTGCGGCAAGGGGAAACATTCGGAATGAATCTTCTTCATCATATGATGTCACCTGACAAGGAAGTCAGAATGATAGATTTATATTTGAAAAACGGCATTCATCTTATTGAAGCATCGGCATTTATGGGCATAACCCCCGCTCTTGTTATATACAGGGCAAAGGGATTAACCAGGAATCATGACGGGTCGGTGTCAGTTCAAAACAGAATCATCGCGAAAGTATCCCGGCCTGAAGTCGCTGAGGCCTTTCTGAATCCGGCTCCGGCTCATGTGCTGGAAAGACTTGTGTCTGACAATCGGCTGACAGCCGGGGAAGCGGCGCTTGCAAAAGAAATTCCGATGGCTGATGACATTTGCGTTGAAGCGGATTCAGGAGGGCATACCGACCAAGGGATTCCGTATACATTAATGCCTGCCATGATCAGACTCAGAGACCGCATGATGGAGAAGCACGGTTATGCGAAAAAAGTAAGAATCGGCGCAGCGGGCGGCATCGGCACTCCGGAAGCGGCTGCTGCCGCGTTTCTGCTCGGCGCCGAATTTATCGGAACCGGTTCTATTAATCAATGCACGGTCGAAGCCGGGACAAGTGATTCAGTGAAAGATCTGCTTCAGGAAGCGAACGTTCAGGATACGTCATACGCTCCCGCGGGAGATATGTTTGAAGCGGGAGCAAGGGTGCAGGTGCTGAAAAAAGGCCTGTTTTTCCCGGCAAGAGCCAATAAACTCTTTGACTTGTACAGACAATACAATTCTTTAGATGAAATAGATGAAAAAACGAAAACATTAATTGAAGAAAAGTATTTCCAGCGCAGTTTTGAAGAGGTGTATGAGCAGTTGAAACGTGATAAATCTCCTGAGCAGATCGCCAAAGCCGAACAGAATCCGAAACACAAAATGGCGATGGTATTTAAATGGTATTTTTCTTATACGACAAGGCTCGCTCTGGAAGGAAAAAGCGAAAGTAAAATAGATTACCAAATTCATTGCGGCCCTGCGCTCGGCGCGTTTAATCAATGGGTGAAAGGAACCCCGCTTGAAAATTGGAGAAACAGGCATGTCGATCTGATCGGCAAACAGCTCATGGAAGAAACAGCCGGCCTTCTTGCGCAAAGGCTGGTATCGATTACAGGCTGAGTATGACCAGCCATTACATTTTTTCTGCGGAGGACAGACCATGCTGATTGAAAATCATGAATTAACGATGAGCCATGTCGGGTTAGGGAATTTGAATGAGTACGCGCTGCTGCTGTTATTCGGCAACGCACACAGTCACCATTTAACGGACGGAACGGGATTCCGGCCTGATCAGATGGCCGATCACCAAGGGCTGATTTTGTATCCGGCTTATTTTATGACACATCTCAAAGTTCCTTCAGATCAGCCTCTTGATCAGTACCGATTATGGGACGAGGTTTCCATCGGAGTCGATATCTCCCGGTTTGGAGAAACCATATTAGAATCTGATTATTTGTTCGGGCCGAAAGGAGCGGTCAGCTCTGATAAAAGCGAGTGGGACCGGGGACGGTTTCCTTCTATGAAAGCCAATAGTTTAATTGTCGTCGACGTCACACAAACAGAAGGTTCGACGCGCAAAGTCTCAGCGCCTAAGGCTGAATGCATTGCGGAACTTTCTAAGCTAGCCAAGCCGCCTTACGCCCTGATGCGGTCAAAGAAAATCAGAACGGACGCCTTCGGTATGAAGCCGGGCAATCTCAAAACAGCAGACCCCGTTTCATATCGGGTTCCTGTTGATCAGGATGCTGCGCCCGGGCATGCCATGGTGTTTGCGAAATTCAGCAAGATAATGGATGCGGCGGAATTTGAATGGATGACGCGCCGATCGAAGCCGGGTTTTCCGGTTTCAATCGCGCGGCATTTATTTTTGCTTGAAAGAGAGACGTATTATTACGGAAATTGTTTTGCAGATGAAGAGCTTGATATTTATATGACGGGACACATTGAAGAATGCGATCCCGACTTTCACGGTGAGTCCCTCGGTATGATCTCAGTGGCGAAAATCAGCTATCAGATTGAAGTCTATATGAAAAGAAATCATACATTGCTGGCCATTTCCAAGGTGGACAAGCTGCTGGCGGTGCCGACCTCTTCACAAGATCATATTCCGGATTATAAGCGGGTCATCAGAAGTTTATAAAATGAAGAATGGAGCTGAAAGCAAATGGAACAAACCAAGGAAATGAAGCAGATCATCGCTCAAATCATTCAGGATATTCAAGAACAGCAGTCATATCGGGCCGTCGAAGCGGGAGATGATGTGAGAGTCATAGAGGATCTGGGCTTCTCATCACTGGATATCGCTCAATTAGTCGCACAGATGGAGATGGAAACCGGAGTAGATCCTTTTTCCCAAGGAGAAACAATTTCAAGCATTACAACCGTCGGCAGCATTTGTGATATTTATCAAAAATATATGGACAGTGCTCAATCATGAAAACAGAAAGCGGGGGAGATATCAGCTGGGTGACTGATAAGCTTAGGGAAACGCAAGACAGTGAGTTTCTCATTTTTAAAGGGCAGACTTTTACGTATGATGATTTACTGGCACGAATTAGCTTTTTTCAGAAAGAACTTGAACAAAACGGAATACGTGAAGGAGAATGTGTGGCGCTTATCGGGGATTATTCCCCGAACGCTATTTTTTTGCTGATGGCGCTTTTGTTAAACCGAAATATCGTTGTCCCTCTCAGCAATGAATCAAGGGAAAAGCATCTCGATATGTTTGAAGACGCGAAAGTGAATCAAATCATTGAAATAAATGAAAATGACAGCTGGACGCTTCGTGAAGGTTCTGAAAGCGCCTCCCACCCTCTGCTTGATGACCTGCGCGAGAGAGGGGAGTCAGGCATTATTATTTTCACATCGGGAACCTCCGGCAAAAGCAAAGCATCCGTGTTAAGCGCCGGCCGGCTGCTTGAAAAATATAAAACGGCGAAGAGAAAACCGCTGCGTACGCTCATTTTTCTGAAATTGGATCATATCGGCGGCATTAATACGCTGTTTGCGATTCTGTTTAACGGGGGGACCATCGTCACATCAGACAGCAGAACGCCGGAGTCCGTTTATCAGGCGGTCGACAAGCATGCTGTCCAAGTGCTCCCCGCAACCCCGACCTTTTTAAACATGCTGCTGATGTCCAAGGCGGATGCCGGCTATAACCTCTCTTCACTCCGGCTGATCACTTACGGCACAGAACCGATGCCCCAATCAACGCTGCGCGGCATTCACCGGCTGTTTCCGGATGTACGGCTGAAACAAACATACGGATTAACTGAACTGGGTATATTCTCAACGAAATCAAAAGACAGCCAATCCACTTGGATGAAAGTGGGCGGTGCCGGAACAGAGACCAAAATTACCGGAGGCACGCTTTGGGTCCGTTCTGAGTCGGCGATGCTCGGCTATTTAAACGCACCGTCACCTTTCGATGAAGACGGCTGGTATGACACCGGTGACCAGGTGGAAACAGACGGCGAATATATAAGAATCCTTGGAAGAAAGAGTGAAATCATTAATGTGGGCGGAGAGAAAGTGTTTCCGGCAGAGGTGGAAAGCGTCTTTCTGGAGATACCGAATGTCCGGGATGTTCTCATAACGGGAAGAAAAAATCCGATTACGGGCGAGATTGTCGCAGCAGAGGCCGTGCTTGAAAAAGAGGAAGATATCAAATCTTTCAGAAAGCGGGCCGTAGCTCATTGCAAACAAAAGCTGCAGCCATATCAGATACCGCAGATCATCTCTGTTACAGATCGGAAACTGTCTAATGACCGATTTAAAAAAATAAGAAACGTGTAAAACAGGAGGCAAATATGAATAACGGAAAAGTAGCGGTCGTCAGCGGAGGAAGCCGGGGGCTCGGAAAAGCGATTGTACAGACGCTTTTGGATGAGGATTACAAAGTAGCCGCTTTCAGCCGCAGTGAATCTGATTTTATTAACACATTGAGAGAGAGTGAAAAGTACCGCGGCCGCTTTTATTGGGAAGCGGCGGATGCGGCGGATGATGCCGCCATGAAACAGTTTGTTCTTCAAGTATACCGCAAGTTTTCCAGAATAGACGGCTTGGTCAATAACGCCGGTTTGAACCTTGATCAGCTGCTGCCCCTGACCAATGATGAAGACATTGACCGCATCCTCAACCTGAATATCGGTTCAGTCATCAAGCTGACCCGAAACGTTTCCCGTGTCATGCTGAAACAAAATTCCGGATCAATCGTTAACATAAGCTCCATTATCGGCTCAAGAGGATTTAAAGGCACTTCAGTTTACAGCGCATCCAAAGCGGCTCTTGACGGCTTAACGCGAAGCCTGGCCAGGGAGCTCGGGTCTAAAGGAATCCGTGTCAATTCACTTGCGCCCGGTTTTGTGGACACCGATATGACGAAAAATATGCCGGAAAAACAAAAATCGCAGATTATCAGAAGGACGCCGATGGGACGTTTAGGCGAAACAGACGATATGACCGGACTCGTTCGTTTCCTGCTTTCTCCTGAATCGTCCTTTATGACCGGACAGACAATGGCAATAGACGGCGGATTAACTTGTTAAAGCACAGAAAAATTCTTTTGTACAAGGGATGGTATCCTCATGAAATGTATTAACGAATTTTTAAGAACGGTAATAGCGGAAAAGCTGGGTGCCGAGGTAACCGAAGCGGAAGATAAAACCGCTTTTTTTACTCTTGGCGTGACGTCTCTCATCAGTGAAGAAATCATGACCATATTGCATAAAGAGTTTACCGGCCTTTCTGAAACGCTGCTGTTTGAATATCCGAACATTGAGAAATTGAGTGAGTTTTTAAGTGCGCAGAAACGAAATCCCGAAAGCGTTCTTGAATTCAAAGAAACGGAGCCTGATACGGGAAGCCCGCAGGAAGAAGAATTGCTTCCCGTACAGGCGGCTGAAAAGGTGCCTGAACCGGCAACGGACGGGAGCTCTGATATTGCGGTTATCGGAATGAGCGGGATGTTTCCGAAAGCGGAAAACCAGCATGATTTTTGGGACAATTTAATGGAAAATAAAGATTGTGTCTCCGAAATCCCAGAGGACAGATGGGACAGCTCTTATTACTCGGAAGAGAAAACGGCAGAATACGCGTCATACAGTAAATGGGGAGGTTTTATTGATCATCCGGATCAATTTGACCCGCTGTTTTTTTCTGTTTCCCCGTGGGAAGCTGATTTAATGGACCCCCAGCAAAAATTGTATGTCACGTGCTGCTGGGAAGCGATGGAGGATGCCGGTTACGGGAACCCGGCGGCGAGGCCGACGGATCAAATCGGTGTATTCGCCGGAGTGACCTGGAATGAATATTCATTAATTGCACACGAAGAAGGTTTCCTCAAAGATCAGTACAAAGGCCCCGGCTCCTTATATTGGGGCATTCCGAACCGGGTTTCTTATTTCCTTGATCTCCATGGCCCGAGCATCGCTGTTGATACGGCGTGTTCTTCATCGCTTGTCGCCGTCCATCAGGCTTGTCAGGCCATTATGTCGGGCGACTGTGAAATGGCGCTGGCCGGAGGCGTCAACCTCAGCTTACATCCGCAAAAATACATGTTTTTAAGCCAATCGCATTTTCTGTCTTCTGAAGGAAAATGCCGCAGTTTCGGTGAAGGCGGAGACGGTTACGTGCCCGGCGAAGGCGCGGGAGCCGTTTTGTTAAAACCATTGAAAAAAGCGATTGCGGATAAAGACCACATCTACGGTGTCATTAAGGGGTCCGCCACTAACCACGGCGGCAAAACGACCGGGTATACGGTGCCGAATCCGGAAGCGCACCGGGACCTGATTTTATCCGCTCTAAACAGAGCCGCGGTAAGTCCGGCGGATATCAGCTACATTGAAGCTCACGGAACCGGCACGGCACTCGGCGATCCGATTGAGATACGCGGCCTGTCTATGGCATTTGATAAACAGACCGATGAGAAAAATGACTGCGGAATCGGCTCGGTGAAATCCAATATCGGACATTTGGAAGCGGCTGCAGGGATCGCCGGTTTAATCAAGGTGCTTTTAAGCATGAAACATGAAACGCTTCCCGCCAGTCTGCACTCCGAGGAACTGAACCGCAAGATTTCTTTTTCTGATTCGCCATTTTATGTCGTCCGAAACAACCGGCCGTGGCCGGCTGAAGGAGATAAACCGAGAATCGCCGCAATCAGTTCATTCGGCGCAGGAGGCTCTAATGCCCATCTGATCGTAGGTGCTTATCAGCCAAAACGGCAAGCGGACGGGAATACTGAGCAAAAACCGCATGCCGTCGTATTAAGCGCACATTCCGAACAGCAGCTGAAAGAATATGCCGGGAAATTAAGCTCCTTTCTTGCCCGATTGGAAAACCTGCCTTCTGCCGGTGGATACAGTCTAAAAAATATCGCTGCCACCTTATTGTCAGGCAGAGAGCCTTTCTCCTTCCGGCTTGCTGTCATTGCATCATCCCTTTCTGAGCTGAAACGGCGATTGGACGGATTTGTAAGCGGTCACAGCGACGGCAGGTATATGTATTTCGGAAAAGCGTCACCCGGGCGTCCGGACGTTTCAGGCCAATCCGTTTCAGATCCTGAGAAATTTGCCGCGCTGTGGGTGAAAGGCCTTCAAGGTTGCAAAAAGCCGGAAACGCCGTATCAGAAAGTTCCGCTTCCTACGTATCCGTTTTTAAAGGAAACGTCCTGGCTGACCGATCAAAAAAAGCGGTATACAAAAAAGCCCCAAAATATCAAAAGGCGTGAAGCGCTGCATCCTCTGCTTGATGAGAATATTTCATCCGCCCGGAAAGGGACGTTTCAAAAGATATTTTCCAAGGATGAATATTTCTTTAAAGATCATTTAGTGAACGAAAAATATGTGCTTCCCGGAGTCTGTCATCTGGAAATGGCGGCATACGGCGCGGGATTGTGGGGAGAACGCCCGGCCGTCTCTCTTCAAAGTGTGTGGTACATGGAGCCGATTGTGACAGGGACAGACCCAAGATCCGTCATGATAGAGTTTGAAGCAGAAAAAGAGCGTATAAGCTATGTCATTAAAGAAAAAGGAGCGGACGGCACCCTCTTTTCGCAAGGAGAAGTGATTTGTAAAGAAAAAGGAGCGTCTTTTGAGGCCCCGGCCTTTCAGCTCCCGGCGGCATTTGCGCAGAGAACGGAGCCGGAAGACATCTATCACTCGTTCTCTGAGGCGGGAATCGTGCAAAAGGACAGTTTTCAGGTCATCCGCGAATTCTCTTATACAGAAAGGAAAGCACTGGCCAAATTAACGCTCCCATCACACTTGGAAGCCGATTTTAAACAGTACATCCTACATCCGTCCTTAATGGATGGCGCTGTTCAAACCGCAATGGCGCATGTGCTGCAATTTCAAAAAGAGCCTATGCTTATCGTACCGTTTTCCTTCGGAGAAATACAGCTGCTTGAACCGTTAGCGAAAACCGTATTTGTGCATGCAGAGGTAAAAGCGGCCTCCGTTCACCAATTTGATCTGCATATTTGTGATGAGCGCGGCGTGCTGTTGGCGGCAGTGAAAGATTTTATCATAAAAGAGGTGCAGGAAAGCGCCGGGTTTAACCAAAAAGCCGGCGTCACGCCGAAGACAAGCCGTGAAACGGAATTGCTTATGACACCGGTTTGGAACACCGTCACCATTCCGGAAACCGGCATGTCTTTCATGCGTGAAGAAAAAATAATCGTCATCGGGGCCGGGCCGGATTTTCAGCAGGCTTTGAAAGAGATGTATTCCGATGTCCGTTTTCCGGACATCACTTCTTTGGACAGCGCGGAACAAATGGCTGAAACACTGAAAGCGCAAGGCTCTTTTCAACACATGATATGGGCGGCGCCGGATCATCCCATTCCATCCGTTTATGATGCGGGTACGGCCGAGGGACAGGAGCACGGGGTCATGCAGCTTTTCCGGCTGGTAAAAGCGCTTCTGCTTCTGAATTTTGACACGGAACAACTATCATTGACAATCTGCACGTTTCAAGCACAGCCGATTCATGAACATGATGAGGTCAATCCGAGTCATGCAAGCATACACGGATTAGCGGGGTCGCTCGCAAAAGAATACAGCAATTGGAGCATCCGGCTTCTTGATTTGGAATCTCAAAGGGGAGACCGGCATCTTCCCGATGTCTTCTCTTTAACGGCGGATCCCGAGGGAAATCCGTGGGTCTTTCGTGCAGGTCAGTGGCACCGCCAGCAATTGGCCGTCTGCCGGCCTCATGCAGATGAGCCTTCATTATACCGGCACGGCGGGGTTTATGTGATTATCGGCGGAGCAGGCGGAATAGGAGAAGTATGGACTGAATATATGATTCAGACCTATCAGGCGAAAATTATCTGGATCGGGAGACGGAAAAAAGATACACAGATTGAAAGAAAGCTGAAAAGACTTGCGGCTTTAGGTCCCGCACCGCAATATTTCAGCGCAGATGCTGCCAATTATGACTCTCTCAAACGGGCATATGACACCATTGTGAAGGAAAATGGAAAGGTCCGCGGAATCATCCATTCCGCCATCGTGTTATCAGACCGAAGTTTTGCCAATATGGAAGAGGATCAGTTCCGCGCGTCACTTTCTGCAAAAACTGATGTCAGCTTGCAGATTGCCCGGGTAGCTGAGGGGGAGCCCCTGGATTTCTTGCTGTTTTTCTCTTCGATGATGTCGTTTCAAAAAGCGCCGGGACAGAGCAATTATGCCGCCGGGTGCACGTTTAAAGACGCTTTTGCTAAGCGGATCTCACAGAAAGCGCCGTATGCCGTAAAAGTTGTCAATTGGGGCTTTTGGGGAAGTGTCGGCGTTGTCGCTTCAGAACAATACCGGAAACGGATGGAGCGGGACGGAATCGCTTCTATTGAGGCGCCCGAAGCGATGAAAACGCTGGAAACCCTGCTTTCCGGACCCCATGACCAGCTGGCGCTGATCAAAACGACAGATCCGGTTTTTATGAAAGACGATCTGAATGAACAAGTAACGGTTTATCCGGAAAAGATTCCTTCCGCACTCGGACAATTAACGGTTAACATCACGCAGAATGACGAAGCTGAACGGTTAAAAGCTTCAAGTGTCATGAGCTGCATGAGAGAGATGGAATCCCTTATTGAAAAAATGCTTGTATCAACCCTTTATGAGATGGGAGCCGGGCTTGATCAGGCTTTGCCGTTATTTCAATCCGCTGCCGGCATAACGGAACAATACAGCAGATGGCTGAAAGAGAGCTTTGTCCTCCTGAATAAATTAGCGCTTGCTCCGGAAAAAACGGATTTAGGGCAGGTGTGGGAGGAATGGGAGCGGAAAAAAGAGACTTGGCTGCGCCAGAAAGACATGAGGGCGCATGTCAGATTGGCAGAAGAGACATTGCGTGTGCTTCCAGACATTTTAACCGGTAAGCTTCCGGCAACGGAAGTGATGTTCCCTGACTCCTCCTTCCGTCTTGTGGAAGGCATTTACCGCAATAATATCATTTCTGATTTTTTCAATGACAAGCTTGCTGACACATTGATTGCTGTTTTGAAGGAACGTCTGGAAAAAGATCCGCAGGCGAAAATCCGCATTTTAGAAATCGGAGCCGGAACGGGCGGGACAAGCGCTGCGGTCATGAGAAAATTGAAACCGTATGAAGCGCATATTGTCGAATATTGTTTCACGGATATTTCTAAAGCATTTCTTTTACATGCAGAAGACATATTCGGTCCGGAATATCCTTATGTCACTTATAAAATATTCAACGCTGAGCAGCCGGTATCAGCAGAAGCGCCGGACATCGGCACGTATGACGCAGTGATCGCGACCAATGTGCTTCATGCGACAAAAAATATCCGCTCTACGCTGCGCCATGCGAAAGCAATGCTGCAAAAAAACGGCCAGCTGTTTATAAATGAGATCAACAGCCGCACCATATTCAACCATGTGACGTTCGGCCTTCTTGAAGGCTGGTGGCTGTATGAGGATCATGATTTACGGATTCCGGGCTGTCCGGGGGTTGATCCGGCCGGCTGGGCGGAAGCGCTTTCGCTTGAAGGATTCGTCCATCCTCTGTTTCCGGCTGAAGCCGCACACGACTTAGGCCAGCAGATTATAGCGGCTGAAAGTGACGGAACGGTCAGGCTTGCCCTCACACAGGCGTCAGAAGAGAAGCCGGAGCGCCGTCCGTATGACGCAGAAGGTCTTTCGGATGATACTTTGCATGTCAGCCTGAGAGAAAAAAGCGTTGAACTGATGAAGAAGGTAATCGGTGAAGCGCTTAAAGTGCCGGCGCATCGTCTTTTATCCCATGAACCTTTAACCGCATACGGATTGGATTCCATACTGGTCGTCAGACTGACCAACGCGTTAAAAGACGTCTTCGGTTCTGTCAGCAGCACTTTGTTTTTTGAATATCAAACCATTGATGAACTTGCTGATTACTTTCTGTCTTCCCGTAAAGAAGCGCTCGAGCGGCAATTCGGGAATGGACGGGCTCATCCCGAAAACGCCGGACGGGTGCAGGCTCCCGCAGAAAGCGCCGCACCGATTCCAAACGTAAGGGAACGGGGCATCACATATCTGACGGAATTAATAGGAAAAACGCTGAAGATTCCGAGCGGGAGAATGGATCCGTCGGTTTCCTTAACCGCATACGGTTTGGATTCTATTCTGGTCGTCAGGCTCACAAATGCCTTTCGTAACGTGTTTGACCAAATGACCAGCACCCTCTTTTTTGAATATCAGACGATAGAAGAAATCGCGGATTACCTGCTTCTTTCTCAGCGGGGAGCATTTATGAAAGCGATGGGTGTGCGTGAGGCACAGCTGTCTGATCACACAGATAACCTGAATGTAAAACAAAACAAGATTCCTCAAAACGAGGAAGGCGAAAGGACGAACGGAGATCCTTCTATCCAGGATATCGCTGTCATCGGTCTGTCAGGCCGGTATCCGGGCGCCGATCACGTTGATGAGCTGTGGGAAAATGTAAAAGCCGGCAGGCATTCTATTACTGAAGTGCCGAAAGATCGCTGGGACTGGAAAACGTTTTATAACGAGGAACGCGGAAAATGGGGGTCCATTTATTCAAAATGGGGCGGTTTTCTCGATGACATTGATACATTTGATCCGCTGTTTTTCCGTATATCTCCCGCGGAAGCTGAAAGGATGGATCCGCAGGAAAGGTTGTTTCTGCAGACTGCTTATTCAAGCATTGAAGATGCGGGGTACACCCCGGCCACGCTTTGTGACAGCCGGAAAATCGGAGTCTTTGTCGGTGTGATGAACAGCAATTACCCGACAGTTCCCAGCGACTGGTCTATCGCAAACAGAGTATCGTTTTTGTTCAATTTCCAAGGGCCGAGTATGGCTGTGGATACAGCATGCTCTTCTTCTTTAACAGCTGTCCATCTCGCCGCAGAAAGCCTGCGGAGCGGAATGAGTGAAACAGCGATTGCCGGCGGAGTCAATCTTATCGTTGATCCGGCCCACTATGAGCGGCTGTCCGCTTTTTCAATGCTGTCTCCCGGTGATAAATGCAAATCTTTCGGAGACAGTGCGGACGGTTTTGTTGACGGTGAAGGAGTAGGGGCGATTGTGTTAAAGCCGCTTGCTCAAGCGGAGAAAGACGGCGATCATATTTACGGTGTTATCAAAGGAAGCATGCTGAACGCAGCAGGAAGAACAAACGCTTATATGGTGCCGAATCCGAAAGCGCAGTTTGATCTGATCGCAGAGACGTTGAAACGGACAGACATTCACCCGAGAACGGTCAGTTACTTGGAAGCCCACGGAACGGGCACTGCGCTCGGTGATCCGATTGAAATCGACGGGTTAACGAAAGCTTTTCGCCTGACAACAGAAGATCGGCAGTTTTGTTCCATCGGTTCCATTAAATCAAATATCGGACATTTAGAAAGCGCTGCCGGGATTGCGGGGATCACCAAACTGCTTCTGCAATTGAAACATAAGAGGATTGCCCCTTCATTGCATGCGGCGGAATTGAATCCGAATATTGAGTTTGAGCACACTCCGTTTTTCGTACAGCAAAAAGAAACGGAATGGAAGCGACCTGTCTTGAATATCACGGGTGAAATGAAGGAATATCCGCGAATTGCCGGCATTTCCTCGTTTGGAGCAGGAGGTTCAAACGCGCATGTCATCATTCAGGAATTTGTGCCGTCTGACAGCCTGAAACCAATGGAAAACGCGTCTGTTTCTCCGCAAAAACCGGCTGTTATTATTTTATCAGCGCGAAATGAGCAGCAATTGACAGAGCGCGCCCGCCAGCTTCTGGATGATGTCATAAGAAAAAAACGTTCTGACGGGGATTTAGCCAAGATCGCTTACACGCTTCAGGCGGGAAGAGAACCGATGGCTGAGCGGCTTGCATTTACGGCCGAGTCGATAGAAGAACTGAAAATGAAGCTTATGAGTTTCTCAAACGATCATAATATCGAACATGCTCATATCTGGCGGGGCAGGACAGCCAAACATCATTCATTGGCGGCTTCGCTCACTTCTGATGAAGATATGGCGCTTACCATAAATGCCTGGCTGAGAAAAGGGAAATACGGAAAGCTGCTTGACCTTTGGGTTAAAGGACTTGACGTCGATTGGTCAGCTCTTTATCAGCGCAACCCGGGCCGCATCAGTCTCCCGGCCTACCCTTTTGCCAAAGACCGATATTGGGTGACAAAAGCTGATGTGTCACTTGACAAAACAGGCTCAGCGAAAAGTGAGAAAGCAGCCAGACTTCACCCGCTGCTCCATGCGAATACATCGACTTTTACCGCCCAGCGCTTTACTTCTGTTTTTTCAGGACACGAACCGTTTTTTGCCGATCACATCGTCAATGGAAAACCGGTGCTTCCGGGCGCGGCTGCTTTAGAAATGACCCGGGCCGCCGTTACACTTGCCGCCGAAGACTTGCCCGGCGGGAAAACGGGTGTCCGGCTCAAACAGATCGTTTGGCTCCGTCCGGTGATGGCGCTTTCTGAAGGAGTGACGCTTCATGTAAAGCTTCAGCCGGAAGAAAACGGAGACATCGCTTTTGAAGCGTATGCCGAAGGAGAAGAGCCGCTTGTCTTTTTCCAGGGAAAGGCCGTGCTCGAAGAGACGGAGCGTGCTCCTGTTCTCGATGTGGAAGCGGTTCAGGCGCGCTGCAGCGGCCGTCACTTGTCAAAGGCTGAGTGCTATGAAGCGTTCGACAGCCTCGGCATCACCTACGGACCGTCTCATCAGGCGCTTGACGCCGTCTATGCCGGAAACGGAGAAGTGCTCGCGAAGCTCACTCTTCCGCCGTCCGCCCGCGAAGAAAAGGAGCCGTTCATCCTGCATCCGAGCATGCTGGACGCCGCCCTTCAGGCTTCTATCGGTCTCGTGCTCTCAGACGGTTCCGCGTCCGGACGGCCGTTTCTGCCGTTTGCCCTGCAGGATATGCAGGTGTTTTCTGCGTGCCGGGAGACGATGTGGGCGGTGCTTTCCTCAGCGGACGGCGCCTATCATATTGAGCTGTGTGATGAAAACGGCGCGGTATGTGTCCGATTGACGGGGCTCACCGCCCGTTTTCTGGAAGAGGAAACGGAGGAAAAACCGCTCTTGCTTCAGCCAAAGTGGCAGGAATCACCGCCGGGTGAAGGCGGCGGACAAGAAGAGTCTTTCAGATACGTGACGCTGTATGGCGGAATGAACGCTGAGGACATAAGCGGCGCCGTATGTGCGGCTGACGGCGAAGGTCCGATTGAAGACCGTTATGACGCCTGCGCGGCGGAGCTGTCAGCGATCGTCACGCGTCTTATCAAAGAAAAACAGAAGAAAAAAACGCTGATCCAGCTTCTTGTCCCCGACAGGGGGGAAGACAATGTATTGGCGGGGCTGGCCGCTTTCCTGAAAACGGCTCACCTTGAACATCCGAAGCTGTACGGCCAAGTCATCCAAGCCGATCCGGACGAGTCAGCATCAGCGCTTCTTGCCAAGCTGAAAGAAAACCGGGCGCATCCTGAACAAGCGGAAATCCGTTATGAAGCCGGCAAACGTCTCGTCAGAAACTGGCGTCATCTGCCGGCGCCTCAAAGCGGCGCCGTTCCGTGGAAAGACGAAGGGGTCTACCTCCTCACCGGGGGAGCGGGCGGCATCGGCCTGATTGTCGCTGAAGAAATAGCCTTCCGCGTCAAAAACGCCGTCCTCGTATTAACGGGGAGGGCGGAAGCGCTTGATGAAGACCGCTCCGCCCGCTTACGGCGCTTGGAAGCGTCGGGTGCCCGCGTACTGTATCAACCGGTAGACGTGACAGACAGGGCGGCGGTCATCGCCCTCGTCCGCGGCATACAGGAGGAGCACGGAACACTCGACGGGATCATTCACGGCGCAGGCGTGATCGCTGACAACTACATTCTGAACCAGACAGAAAACGAACGGAAGACCGTCATGGCGCCGAAGGTGAAAGGGCTTATCAATCTTGATGAAGCAGCGAAAGATGTGCGGCTGGACTTTTTCATCCTGTTTTCTTCCTTGGCGGGAGGTATGGGAAATCCGGGGCAGGCCGGTTATGCGGCAGCCAACGCATTTATGGATGTTTATGCAGCCCGCCGGAACCGTCTCGTGCGGGACAACAAGCGGAGCGGGCAGACTCTGTCCGTCAACTGGCCGCTTTGGGAAGAAGGCGGTATGCGCGTGGACAAAGAGACCGAACGGCTGATGTATGAACAGACCGGAATGAAAGCCATGCGATCGGCCTCAGGCATCCAAGCGCTGTACGCCGCTTTTGCCTCCGGAGAACACCAGGTCATGGTGGCAGAAGGCGACGAAAAACGGATTCGAAAAAACCTGATGCCTGAAACGCCGGAACCGTCCCGTAGCATTCATGTGTCAAGGAAGACGCCCGTCCATATGCCGAATAAAGTACAAGCGGAACTCAAACATATGATATCAGGCATTCTGAAGGTGAAAGAAGACGAGATAGATGCTGAATCAGAGATGAGAGATTATGGCTTTGATTCGGTTTCATTCACGCAGTTTGCAAATGAACTAAATAAAATGTATGGGCTTGAACTGACACCGGCCGTGTTTTTTGAATACCCGACAGTCTTTCGTTTTGCCCAATACTTGCTGACGGAACATCCGGATACATTCGGATCACAGGCAGAAACAGAAACGGAGAAACCGGTTGTGCGTAAAAAAATGAAGACGGAGCCATTCTTGATTCCGTCCCGCCTTCCTAAAACAAAAACCGCAGCTGCACCTGAGCCCGTGGCGATAATCGGAATCAGCTGTGCATTTCCAATGGCTGAAAATCCGGAAATGTTTTGGGAGAATTTAGCCGGAGAAAAGGACTGCATTTCTGAAATACCGCCGGAGCGCTGGGACTGGAGACAGTATTACGGAGATCCGCAGAAAGATAAAAATGCGAGCAATGTAAAGTGGGGCGGCTTCATTGATGAAACCGCTCAATTTGATCCATTATTTTTCGGTATTTCTCCGCATGAAGCCGAAATGATGGATCCTCAGCAAAGACTTTTAATGATGCATGTATGGAAAGCGATTGAAGATGCCGGCTGCTCTGCCAAAAGCCTGTCAGGTACAAATACAGGCATTTTTGCAGGCACGACAAACAGCGGTTACGCCCAGGAAGCTTCAAAGTTCCATATAGAGATTGAGGGTTCTTCCGCCGCCGGGACGGTTCCGTCAATCGGTCCGAACCGTATGAGCTATTTTCTGAATATACATGGGCCGAGCGAACCGATTGAAACCGCCTGTTCAAGCTCATTGGTCGCTGTTCACCGTGCGGTCAGGGCAATTCAGGCCGGAGACTGCGGCATCGCGATTGCAGGAGGCGTCAATGCTATTGTATCGCCGGATATGCATATCAGCTTTAATAAAGCGGGAATGCTCAGTGAAGACGGGCGATGCAAAACATTTTCCGATCAAGCGGACGGGTATGTCAGAGCTGAAGGTGCGGGCATGATTGTTTTGAAAACATTATCCGATGCGGAACGTGACGGCGACCGTATTTATGCCGTTATACGCGGAACGGCGGAAAATCATGGCGGACGGGCGGCTTCCCTTACATCGCCGAATCCGAAAGCACAGACAGAAGTCATGATAAAAGCGTATCAGCAAGCGAACATCGACCCCCGTACAGTGAGTTATATTGAAGCCCACGGCACGGGAACGGCGCTCGGAGATCCGATAGAAATCAACGGACTCAAAGCGGCTTTTGCAGCGCTTTATCAGAAAGCCGAAGTAACGGCACCCGATCAGCCTCATTGCGCCATCGGTTCCGTCAAAACGAATATCGGCCACACAGAGCTTGCCGCCGGCATGGCCGGGCTTTTAAAAATTATTTTGCAGATGCAGCACAAAACGCTCGTGAAAAGTCTGCATTGTGAAACCGTTAATCCGTATATCAGCCTCGACGGCAGCCCGTTTTATTTCGTCCGCGACACTCAGCCGTGGAAAGCGGCGACTGATGATAGCGGAAATGAACTGCCGCGGAGAGCGGGTGTCAGCTCGTTCGGATTTGGCGGTGTCAATGCTCATGTCGTGCTCGAAGAATATGTTTCTCCTGTTGAAGAGAAACAATGGACGGCCGGTGAACTTCAGCCGTCCTTATTCATTCTCTCGGCAAAGACGGCGGAACAGCTGAAGGAACGTGCGGAACAGCTGCGCAGATATTTGGAAAAGACACATTCAGCTGACGGAGCTCTTGCGGGTATCGCTTATACGCTTCAGCTTGGCCGGGATGAAATGGAAGAGCGCCTTGCCGTTATTGCTGAAACAAAAGAAGAGCTTACGAACGCGCTGAATGATTTCCTCAGCGGCAAGGAGACGGGGCAGAATTTCTTTACAGGCCGGAACAAAGCGATGAAACAGCTGTTTACAGAGATGACGGACAACGCAGAAATGAGCGGGACAGTAGATCAATGGATTGAAGCAGGAAAGTATACAATGCTTGCAAAATTATGGGTGCAAGGTTTACATGTCGACTGGAATAAATTATATCCGGACCAAAGGCCAAAAAAAGTCAGCCTGCCCGTCTATCCTTTTGCGAAAACACATTGCTGGATACCGCACAGTGCGCAGCATATAAGGCACCGGGAGACTTATGAGATTGATACGTCCCCGCTGGAGACTTATGAACGCCTGCTTGATGAATTGGAGAAAAACGAAATAAGCATAGAAGCCGCTGTAAAAAGAACGATCGGTTTTTACAGGGATTAGCGTAATGGAGGAAACCATATGAAAGAGTTTCTGCACCGGGTTTTTTCTGACGTCAAAAATAAAAAAATGACAAAACAGGATGCGATCGGCATTTTGCGCGATTATGATATGCGGATGGGACTTCGCCAAGCGGCTTCCCTTCATCCGCTTGCTCAGCAGCATATTTCCGATGAAACGGGACAGGGATTCTCGGCAGCTTTCAGCGGCCGGGAATTTTTTCTCGCTGATGTTTCTTTACAGCGTAAAAAGCTTATGCCCGGAGAACTTCTTTTGGAAATGGCGAGAGCTGCGGCTGTTTTGACAGTAAAGGAGACTGAGGCTGTCCGGCTGACACATATCGTGTGGTCAAAGCCCATTCTGACTGAGGCTGAACCGTTCCATATCGAAATCAGGCTGATACCCGCAGAGGGTGAAGCCAAAAGGTTTGAGATTTACAATCCATTTTCTGCCGATTTCAGTCATCATGATGTGTACAGCCAAGGGACGATTCAGCCAGTTGATGCTGCGCCTGGCATGCTGGATATCAGCCGCTTGAAGGAAAACAGCGGCTTCCTGATGGATCAGCAGCAAATTGAAGCCATCACTCAGAACGATACCGTTCAATACAGTGAGCACATGAAAGGAATTGAGCGTATTTACGCCTCAGCAGGACGGATGCTGGCAGACATATCAATTCCATTGACAAACCAAAAAGAATGCGCCCGATTCGGCCTCCCTCCCTGTGTGATGCAAAGTGTGACAGAGGCATGCGCGCTGCTTGGCGGCAAAGAATATAAAACGCTCGCCCCGGTTTCATTGGACGAGCTTTTGTTTTATGAATCTTGTCCTGACAAGGTATGGGCCGAGATACAAGAGAAGGCGGGGAGCTTTTATATTGATTTATGTGACGAAGAAGGGAAAATATGGGCTTCCCTGTCGGGGTTGAAGCTGCAGCCTGTCATCAAGACGGGCGCTCCCGGAAAAACCAATGCCGAACACCGCAGTGAACGTTTGTATGAACAAACGCTTCTTCAGCTCAAAACGCTTTTTGCCCTGACTGCAAAAATTGCTGTTTCCAACATAGATACTGAAGAGCCGCTGGAAACCTACGGAATCGACTCAGTCACTGTGACGAAATTGAACCGCGAATTGTCTCTGCTTTTCGGTGACCTTTCCAAAACGGTTTTTTACGAATATAAGACACTGGGCTCCCTGGCAGCTCACTTTGTCACGGATTATCCGAATGAATGCCGAAAATGGACAAATGATGATGAGCACCGTTCAGGCATATCAGAACAGGTTTTGGCAAATGAAGATTTTCCGGTGCTTCCGTCGTTTATCAAGCGAAAGAAACGACCTGCTTTTTCCAATGAGAAACAGACAAAAGAAGGGATTGCGATTATCGGAGTCAGCGGACGTTATCCGCAAGCTGAAACACTTGAAGAGTACTGGGATAACTTAGCGGCCGGAAAAGACTGTGTGACGGAAATTCCCGAAGAGCGCTGGGAAAAGGACAAGTACTACAACCCTGATCCCGAAGCGGCCGTGAAAGAAGGGAAAAGTTACAGTAAGCGGGGCGGGTTTCTGAAAGATGCCGCTTTCTTTGATCCGCTGTTTTTTCAAATTTCACCCCGTGATGCTTTGAATATGGACCCGCAGGAGCGTCTCTTTATTGAAATGTGCTGGCAGGTGCTGGAGGATGCCGGTTATACGAAGGAACAGCTTGAGAATTTGTATAACGGCCGGGTCGGCGTTTTTGCGGGCATTACGAAAAACGGGTACGGAATGTACTGGAAAAACGGCGGCGCCCTGCAGCCGAAAACGTCGTTCAGTTCAGCGGCCAACAGAGTTTCCTATTTTCTTAATCTGAAAGGGCCGAGCATGCCGGTCGACACGATGTGCTCGTCTTCGCTGACTGCAATCCATGAAGCGTGTGAAAACATCCTTCGCGGCGAATGCGACATGGCGATTGCCGGCGGTGTGAATGTGTATACGCATCCTTCGGCTTATGCGGAGCTCAGCGCCTATCGAATGCTTTCAAAAGACGGAACGTGCAAAAGTTTCGGTGAAGGCGGGGACGGATTTGTTCCCGGGGAAGGCGTCGGGGCCGTGCTGTTAAAGCCGCTGTCAAAAGCGATGGCTGATAAGGACCATATTTACGGGGTGATTCGCGGCACTCATATCAATCACGGCGGCAGAACAAACGGGTATACAGTGCCGAGTCCGAGCGCCCAGGCTGACGTGATTTCCGGCGCGCTTGAAAAATCAGGAATACATCCGCGGATGATCAGCTGTATCGAAGCCCACGGCACGGGCACTGAACTCGGAGATCCGATCGAAATAGACGGTTTGACCCGCGCATTTCAAACGAAAACGTCAGATAAAGGCTTTTGCGCCATCAGCTCAGTTAAATCCAATATCGGGCATTTGGAAGCCGCGGCAGGCATTGCCGGTGTAACGAAACTGCTGCTTCAGTTTCAAAAACGACAGCTGGCTCCCTCTTTACATTGCCGAAAATTGAATCCGAATATTGCATTCGACCGGACGCCGTTTGTGGTGCAGCGTGAATTGGCAGACTGGAAACGGCCGGTCATTGAGGAAAACGGAGCGCAAAAAGAGATTCCGAGAATCGCGGGAATCTCTTCTTTTGGCGCGGGCGGGGCAAATGCCCACATATTGATAGAAGAATATATTGAACCTGATAGGGAGATTTATGAGCCATTCACAGATGAAGATCCCGCAGTCATTTTATTATCCGCCAAACAGGAGGCCAGCCTGAAGCAGCGGGCGCAGCAGCTTCTTCAAGCGATCAGAAAAAATGACGTCACAGACCGCAGCCTCCGGGATGCGGCTTACACCCTTCAAACCGGAAGAGAAGCGATGGAAGAACGTGCTGCGTTTATCGTGACGTCGACAGAGCAGTTAGCGGAAAAACTGCAGCGTTTTATTGACGGCGGGACAGACGGCTGCTTCAGGGGAAAAAGCAAACAGTATAAAGACATTCTAGCCGTTTTTAAGGATGAAGATATGCAGGAAGCCGTCCGTAAATGGATGAAAAGAAAAAAATTCGCGAAGCTTCTGGAACTTTGGGTAAAAGGGCTGAAGATTGAATGGTCAGAGCTTTATAACGGCAGCCTGCCGCATCGCATCAGCCTTCCCGGTTATCCATTTATAAAGGATCGGTATTGGCCGGACGATGCAGCGCCGGACAATGTTCGTGATGCTGAATCACATTCTGAAACATTTCGTGAAATCCGCTTTTTACAGAAAAGCTGGGCAGAAAGCAGCCGTGTTCCGGCTAAGGAAGTGCGGGGCGTCATCGGAATAGCTGCTGATCACCAGACAGGAAATTTAGCCGTTGAGCTGTCCCGTTATTTCCCCGAGTCTGAAATCATTGACGCTGCATCACCGGAAATATCCGGGGACGCGGCCCGATTCGGCGGTTTGATTGATGTGACCGGATGCGGGACGGAAATCAATCATGATGACGGCTGGATTCATCGTCTGCAGTCTCTCATTGACAACAGAAACCGCGGCCGAAAGCTTCAGCTGCTTTGTGTGACAAAGGGGCTTGAACCCTTTGCAAATGAAACGATAAATCTCTCAGGTGCAAAAAAGGCCGGATTGTACCGGATGCTCCAAAGTGAGTATAAGGATATCCGCTCACGGCATATGGATGCAGAACGGACTGCCGAAGATCCTGAGCTGGCAAACCAGATCGCAGAGGAGTTTTTTCGCGATTCTGAAGACATCGAAGTGTGTTACCGAAACGGTGTGCGCTATCACGCGCGGTTAAAGGAAACAAACAGCTTAGCTGAAAAAGAATTTTCATTTCCGAAAGACCATGTGCTCTGGATCACCGGAGGAACCCGGGGACTCGGATATTTATTCGCCCGGCATTTTGCCGAACGATACGGAGTCACGAAACTCGTGCTTACCGGAAAAGAAACAATGCCGCCGAAAGCGGAATGGGATGATCATATCAAACGGAATTCCCCTTTTTCCGATAAGGTGAGAAGAATCAGAGAGCTCGAACAAAAAGGTGTCCGAACGGAAGTGCTGTCTGTATCTTCCGGCCCTGAATATGAGCAGGCCGTCAGCCGTGTGAAAGATCAAATGGGGCCGATAGGAGGCGTGTTACACGCAGCGGGAGCCGTAGATCTCGATCATCCGGCCTTTATCCGCAAAACAAGCGAACAGATGATGCCCGTGCTTGAGCCTAAAACAGACGGACTGGACCTTTTGTATCAAGCGCTGCACAAGGAGCCTCTCCGGTTTTTTGCGCTGTTTTCTTCAGTGTCCGGCGTGATGCCGGAATTAGGAGCGGGACAAAGCGATTATGCCATGGCTAACGCCTATATG
Organism: Bacillus sp. Pc3; assembly: GCF_000815145.1. Taxonomy (NCBI): domain Bacteria; kingdom Bacillati; phylum Bacillota; class Bacilli; order Caryophanales; family Bacillaceae; genus Bacillus; species Bacillus sp. Pc3. Next base: position 3,666,711 of record NZ_CP010406.1, read on the forward strand.
GATTATTTTGCGGCCGCAAAAGGTTTTCCGGTGCTGAGCATCCAGTGGCCGAGCTGGAAAGAAACGGGTATGGGCGAATCAAAAAGCCGGGCTTATCTGAAAAGCGGTTTAAAGAGCATCACTGACAGAGAAGGGCTGAGCCTGTTTGATGCCATCATGGCAGGAGATTGCGGGTCTGTTATTATGCCGGCCGTCATTCACCCGGAAAAATGGGAGCCTGACCGTCTGCTGCTTTCATCCGGCCTTACTGAAACAAAGCAGCAGGAACAGGCCGATACAGAAAGCGTTGAGGAGTGGCTGACGGGCATTTGCTGCCGGGAATTAAGACTGGAGCCGTCAAGATTTGAATCTGATACACCGTTTCAAGATTACGGAGCCGATTCCATTATGCTTGCTCAAGTGTCCAGAGCGATCGGAAAGAGGATCAAAGCTGACCTTGATCCGGCGGTGCTGTATGAATACCCTACGGTTGCTGCGCTGGCGGGATGGCTTGAAACAGCATATCCGGAAATCAAAGCTGCCGTTTCAAAACCGGTTCAGCCTGAAATTCCGGACGTTCCCAAACAAACGGCAGCCGCTGTTATTCAGCCTTCTGGTGCTAGAGCGGCGCAGGACATTGCTGTGATCGGAATGTCCTGCCGTTTTCCGGGAGCTGAATCAATCGAAGCTTATTGGAAGCTGCTGTCTGAAGGAACGTCAGCCATTCAAAGGGTGCCGAAAGAGCGCTGGAAAACGGAGAAGGCGGATTATGCGGGCCTTTTACAAAATGTAACGCATTTTGACCCGGAGTTTTTCCTTATTCCGGAAGAAGACATCAAGGCAATGGATATCCAGTCCTTTCTTATATTAGAAGAAGCGCTTCATCTGTTCAGAGACAGCGGGTACTCTTTACAAGAAATGAAAGGCAGGTCAGCCGGTGTCTATTTAGGAGGACGCGGCGGCAGTATGCCTGACGAAAACCATCTGAAGCATGCAAAAAATCCGATAGTCGCCGCCGGCCCGAATTACTTGGCGGCCAATCTTTCTCAGTTCTTTGATTTGAAGGGGCCGAGTCTCGTTTTGGATACGGCCTGTTCTTCAGCGCTTGTCGGTATGAATATGGCGATACAGGCGCTTTCTTGCGGTGAAATCGACTCAGCGGTGGTCGGGGGAGTCAGTCTGCTGGAATCCGGTCAAACCCACCGGATGTTCGAACTTCGCAATCTGTTAAGCGAAGAGGCTGCGTTTCATATTTTTGACCGCCGCACCGGCGGCATTGTATTGGGAGAAGGCGTCGGAATGGTGTATTTAAAAACAGCGGCCCAGGCTGTAAAAGACGGGGACCGGATTCATGCGGTCATTAAAGGCATTTCCGTAAACAATGACGGCAGAACCGCGGGGCCTGCCACACCGAATATACAGGCGCAGAAAGAAGTGATGGCCAATGCGCTTGCCAAAAGCGGCAGAAAAGCGGAGGATATCAGCTACATTGAAGCAAACGGTTCAGGCTCTGAAGTAACGGATCTTTTGGAACTGAGGGCGATTGAAGCGGTCTACCGTATGCAAAACAGCGCGCCTTGTGAATTGGGATCGATGAAGCCGAATATCGGACACCCGTTATGCGCTGAAGGGATTGCCGGATTCATTAAAACAGTGCTTATGCTCTCGCGCCGAATGCGTGTGCCTTTCCTTTCGGGCAAAGAGCCGATGACGCATTACGATCTGTCCGCCTCGCCGTTTTATTTTTCGCACGTTCTGCGTGAATGGACGGATTCACCGCGGATTGCCGCTGTCAGCAGTTTCGCTGACGGAGGGACAAATGCCCATGTCATAGTGGAAGCCTGGGAGCAAGAGGCGTATACCCCTGTTAGAAAGCCTTTGCCGAGACAGGAATTAAAACGCCGGCCTATTCGTCCGGACAAAGCCGAAAGCCTGCATGAAAACACACATAAGTCCCGTCCGAATACGTTTTGGAAACAAATGAAGACTTACTGATTGCGCTGAAAATTGAACGTCGATATGGAGGAAGTTCATATGCAAGAGCAGCTTCTTATTAACAATCAGCATCCCGTTCTGAAACATCATAAAGCCTATGGAAAGGAACTGCTGCCGGGTCTGGCTTATATTGACCTGATCTATCAGACTTTCAGAGAAAACGGTTTTTTTCATGCCGGCCTTGAACTCAGGCACTTATCGATTTTTCACCCTTTAGCTCCTGAACAGGGAGAAACAATCCTGCTTTCCGTTGACTGTACAGAGAACGGCGAAGAGCAGTGGAAGGTAGAGGTGAAAGGGCAAAAACAAGGTGACGAAGCAGCAGAGACAAAGGTATATGCCGCGGCGCAAATGCATTCCGTCAATCCCGCCGGCTTCCAAGAGAGCGTCCCGATGGATGCCGTAAAACAAACGGCGGCAGAAATACCGCTTGAGGACATTTACGCGGAATGCAGGGATCAAGAACTGGTTCATTCAGGAATGATGAAAGGCTGCGGAAGCGTCTACCAAACTGAAAAAGAGATTTATATTGATCTGTCGGTGCAAAAGGATCAGCTGGAACATGCAGAAGAGGCGATGTTTCATCCCGCATTGATAGATGCGAGCAGCATCGGCTCCAATGTATATCTCGCTCCTTTGACGAGGGAGGAGGGGCAATTATTTCTGCCGCTGTTTTATGAATCGTTTTATTGCACCGAATTGCTGCAGACAACATGTATCACCAAGATAAAAAAAGAATCCGTCACCCGTAAGAAAGATCTCGTTTACGTGACAATGGAGTTTTTCAATGAGGAAGGCAGAAAAGTCGGCGAACTGAAAAACTTCGCCAATAAACTGGTGAGGGACCCGGAACTGATCAATCAGAAACGGCTAAAGAAAGAACCTGACGGGCGGAATGCCGTCCCGGCTCCGCAAGCGGAACCGGCGCCTTCTGAGCCCCGCCGTGCGGAGGCTTCCGCCGGCCTTACTGAAGAGTGCATCCTTTATTTAAAAGAATTGCTTGCCGCCCGATTGAACAAACCTGTGAAAGAGATTGACCCGGATATCGGCTACTATGAAATGGGGCTGGATTCTCCGGGGCTGTTGGACATGGTAAAGGAAATTGAACGAAAAATCGGAACGCAGCTTCTGCCGACACTGTTATTTGAATACACGACAATCGCGGAATTGGCGGGATATTTGTGCGAACATTACGGAGCCGGTTTCGGCCATGCTCAAAGCGGGCATTCAAGTGCTGAGCCTTTGCACCGGGAAAAAAAGAGGACGACCCAAATCCGCGTGAAAAAATCGGCGTCAGCCGGAACGCAGAATGGAGATATTGCGATCGTCGGGATGGCGGGACGGTACCCCGGCGCCAAAAATCTTCGTGAATTTTGGGCAAATTTAAAAAATGGAGAAAACAGCGTAACGGAAGTGCCCCGTTCCCGCTGGGATACGAGGACATATGAGCATTTGCGATCGCCGTCCGGCAAGCCGATTTCCAAATGGGGCGGTTTTATAGACGATCCGGATTGTTTTGATGCGAAATTTTTTCGGATTTCTCCGCGGGAGGCAGAAGCTAAAGATCCGCAAGAACGATTGTTTTTAGAAACATGCTGGGAAACGATTGAGGATGCGGGCTACACCCCGGAAACAATCGTTCAGCCGAAAGGGCCGAATAAGAGAATGAACGTCGGTGTGTTTGCCGGGGTGATGCATATGGATTATTCTCTCGCCGGCGCTGAAGCTGCGGCTAAAGGGCTGGTCTTTCCTTATCCCTTGAACTATGCGCCGATCGCAAACCGGGTTTCATATTTTTGCAATTTTCACGGGCCGAGCATGGCGGTTGACACGGTGTGTTCGTCATCTTTGACGGCCGTTCATATGGCGGCGGAAAGTCTGAGACGCGGTGAATGTGAAGCAGCTCTTGCCGGCGGCGTCAATTTATCATTGCACCCGACAAAATATATCACATACGGCTTGATGGATATGCATTCGAGTGACGGGCTGTGCCGCACGTTCGGCGAAGGAGGCACAGGCTATGTCTCAGCTGACGGCATCGGAGCCGTGCTGCTGAAGCCGCTCCACAAAGCCGAAGAAGATAAGGATCATATTTATGCGGTGATAAAAGGCAGCGCCGTCAATCACGTGGGGACCGTCAGCGGGATTACCGTGCCGAGCCCCGTGGCGCAGGGGGATATGATAGCTGAATGTCTTGAAAAGACGGGGATCGATCCCCGGACGATTTCTTATGTGGAAGCGCACGGAACCGGAACTTCTTTAGGAGATCCGATTGAAATACAAGGCCTTGTTAAAGCTTACCGCACGTTTACGGAGGATCGGCAATTTTGTGCGATCGGTTCCGTTAAATCGAATATCGGACATGCGGAATCAGCTGCCGGGATCAGCGGGCTTCATAAAACGGTTTTGCAGCTGTTTCACAAAACGCTTGTCCCTTCTTTGCACTCAGAGACGATTAATCCGTATCTCCGTTTAGAGGACTCGCCATTTTACGTGCAGCAAAAAACCGAGTCATGGAAAAAGCCGGCGTATACAGAGAACGGCCGTGAACATGCCTGCCCGAGACGCGCAGGCATCAGTTCATTCGGGGCGACGGGTTCAAACGTTCATCTCATTTTAGAAGAGTACAGGCCTAAAAACCCCGGCATTACGGAGAATCAAGAGAGACCGTATATCGTGCCTCTGTCAGCGAAAAATCTGGAGCGGCTGAAGGAATACGCTGCCCGCCTGCTGATGTTTCTCAAAGATAAAGCGCTTGAAGGAAGCGGTCCGCTTCATGACAAAATAGATACAATGCAAAATCAGCTGGAAAATGCGTTGCGAGGTGTTCTGGCCGAAGTTCTGCATGTTGCGGCCGGCTCGGTAGATGATGAACAGGATTGGAAGGAATTCGGCTTGGATGTCATGCAGCTGACACAGTTTTCTGAGCTGATGACGGATCAATACGGGCTGGCAATAGACATGACTGATCTCATACAGCATACTTCCGTCCGGACTTTAGCAGAATGTCTTACAAACGATGAGAAACATAAGAATATTCTTTCCGGTCTTTTCGGTCAGTCCGGCTTAGATAAGCAGCCTGATGAATCTTTTTCCCTGCTGTCACTGGCGTATACGCTGCAAACGGGACGGCTGGCAATGGAAGAGCGGCTTGTTTTTTTAGTGAACGATCAAGCAGACCTGATCAGGAAATTAACTGAATTTACAGAACAAAAACGGCAGATTGACGGCTGCTTTCAAGGGCGGTCTGACAGCGGAACGGAAATCAGGGGTTTCCTGAATGATGATCAGGATACGGAGGAGCTGATCCGAAAATGGATGGACAGCGGCACTTACAAAAAACTTGCGGAGCTGTGGTCAAAAGGATTTGAGATAGACTGGACGCGGCTGTATCAGGAGGAGAAACCGCGCAGGATGAGTCTGCCGACGTATCCGTTTGCAAAGGAACGATATTGGATACCGGAGCCCGATCATCCCGTCACTTCCGTAAATACAGAAAGCAGGCTTCACCCGCTGCTTCACCGCAATACATCAGATTTGCTAGAACAAAAATTCAGTACGATACTGAACGGAGATGAATTCTTCTTAGCCGATCATATCGTCCGAAACAAGCGTGTTCTCCCCGGGGCGGCTTATCTTGAAATGGCGAGAGCCGCGGCTGAACTGGCTGCCGCGCCGTTAGCCGCTGAATACACGGCTAAAACCGGCATTTCGCTGCGGTATATCAGCTGGATACGCCAGGCCGTTCACAAAAAAGAGACGCTGCGTATGACGACAGGGCTTTCTTTGGAGGATAACGGCAATGTTTCATTTCAAGTGTACAGCAATGAAAATGATTCAGACATTTATTGTGAAGGCAGTGCTGTGATTGAGCCGCTGTCTGAGGCGCCGGTTTTGCATATTGAACAGCTGAAAGCGCGATGCCGCAAAAAAGTGCTGTCAAAAGAAGACTGCTATGCGGCGTTTGCAAAGACGGAAATTGTATACGGACCTTCACATCAAGGAATTGATCACATTTATTGCGGGGAAAAAGAAGCCTTGGCTAAATTGGTGCTCCCTGCTTCCGTTTCTGATGAGGCTGAACAGTTTGTGCTCCATCCTAGTCTGATAGATTCCGCTTTTCAGGCGGCCATCGGCGTTATGAATGAAGATCAAGCGGGTTATCCGGAGCAGCCGTTAATGCCTTTTGAATTGCATGAACTGACCGTTTTTCATCCGTGCAGGCCAAACATGTGGGCTGCCGTGTTTGTGACGCATGAAACACCGGCCGTGCGAAGAATGGACATTGATATATGTGATGAACGCGGCAATGTGTGTGTAAGGATAAAAGGATTTTCTGCCCGGATGGCCGAAAGTGAACCGGCCGTTACCGATAATAAGCAATACGATCTCCCGGGTAACCTTACCGGAGCCGTCAAACTGATGCAGGTATGGGACGCGGAACCGATAGACAACCAAACCGGCTTCCCCATTTCTGAAGCAAAAGCGGTCATCATAGGCGGTACAGACGGGCAGGCGGACGCGGTTTTACGATTGTTTCCTAAAGCTGTGCGATTTGATATCGGCCAAAGTGCTTCCGTTGAAGTGATATCTGATCGGCTCCGCCGTCTCGGTGAAATTCAGCATATGGTCTGGTTTGCCCCTCAGCCGGCTGATTCTGACAGCCATGATCAAAAAAGCGGGGTGCTGCAAATTTTCAGAGCGGCCAAAGCTCTTATCGGTCTCGGGTATGGAAAAGAGCAGCTCGGGATGACGGTGATTACGCACCAAGCACAGCCTATTACCCAATATGATGAGGTGCGTCCCGCTCATTCCAGTGTGCACGGTTTCGTCGGGTCTCTCGCTAAAGAACATCCGAGCTGGCACATCCGTCTCGCCGATCTTGAAGACGGGGGGGATTTCCCCGCAGAAGACATATTCAGCCTGCCCCGCGACCGTACGGGTAAAGCATGGGTGCGCAGACATCAGGAATGGTACCGGCCTCAATTGCTTCCGGTCCAAAGCGGGCCGTCTGAAAGTGTTCCTTACCGCTATGGAGGCGTATATGTCATCATCGGCGGTGCGGGAGGCATCGGCGAGGTTTGGACAGATTATATGGTGACGACGTATAAAGCCCGAGTCGTCTGGATCGGGAGGCGGCCGCTGGACAGCCGGATACGCCAAAAAATAGACCGGTACCGGCCATCAGGCCCGGCTCCCGAATATATAGCCGCAGATGCTTCTGATCTTCCATCGCTTCAGCGCGCCTATGAACAGATTAAAAACACATACGGCACCATCAGCGGCGTCGTTCATTCAGCGATGGTATTTGCGAATGAAAGCGTAAAAGATATGGAAGAATCACAGTTTCACGCCGGCCTTGCGGCGAAAGTGGATATTTCCGTCAACATTGCCGAAGTATTTGCGAAAGAGTCTTTGGACTTTATTCTCTTTTTCTCTTCGGTTATTTCATATATTAAGAATCCGAATCAAAGCCATTATGCGGCGGGATGCGCATTTAAAGACGCATTTGCCCATGAGCTTTCCGGACGGCTGTCATGCCGGGTCAAAGTGATGAACTGGGGTTATTGGGAGCGGGCTGACAATCACATTTCTGAAGAGTTTGACAGACTGAGTGCAATCGGTCTCGGGCTGATCAGCCGGGCGGAAGGGATGCAGGCGCTGGAAACTCTGCTGACGCAGCCGATCTCCCGCATGGGGCTGATGAAGCTGACCAAGCCGATTCCGATCGAGGGAATGAACCCTCATGAATTTGTGACTATCTGATTGCCTGTCAAAATGACGGAGCAAATTTAATTTTCTTAGGAGGATAAGGTTTTGGGTAAGGGAGACAAACAAAAAGACCGTACACAGTTATCCTTAAGAACAGAAATAAGCAATCAAATGAAAGAATTGAATCGGCTTTTGCTGCAAGTGCTGCGGGTGACGCTGCGTTCAATGGGTCTGACCGGCGAAGCGCCGGCGGCTTCCTGTCTGCCTTTATATGAACGCTGGCTGGAAGAAAGCATCCGTCTTTTAGACAGCGATTTTAAAAGCGGTGAAACGGCCGCGGTTTGGGAAGAGTGGCATAAGAAGAAAAACGAATGGCTGAAAGATTCGGATATGAAAGCGCAGGTTCTGCTGGCGGATACCGTCATTCAAGCTTTGCCTGACATTTTAACAGGCAAAATAAAAGCCACTGACGTGATGTTTCCCGATTCTTCAATGGAGCTTGTTGAAGGAATCTATAAGCATAACATTCTCGCTGATTATTACAACGATGTGCTGGCAAATGAAGCGTGTATGTATGTGGAAAATGTAATGAAAAACAATCCTGATGCAAACATCCGTCTGCTGGAGATCGGAGCGGGCACCGGCGGAACGAGCAGCACACTGTTTAAAAAGCTCCGCCCCTATCAAAACCATATTCAGGAATACTGTTATACCGACTTGTCAAAAGCTTTTTTAATGCATGCCGAAAAGGAATACGGCGCGGACAATCCGTATTTGACGTATCAGCTGTTTAATGTGGAGCAGCCTGCGGCGGGCCAGGGATTACATCTGCGAACCTACGATATCGCTATTGCCGCAAACGTGCTGCATGCCACCAAAAATATCCGGAAAACCTTACGGACGGCAAAAGCCGTATTGAAAAAGGACGGTTTGCTGCTCGTTAATGAACTGGGCGGGCATACGCCGTTTACACATGTTACATTCGGCTTATTAGAGGGCTGGTGGCTGTACGAAGACGAGGCGCTGCGGATTCCGGGGTGCCCCGGTCTTTATCCGGAAACATGGAAATCCGTTTTAATGGCTGAAGGTTTTCATTCCATTCAATTTCCGGCTGAAAACGAACGTCTGCACACCCAGCAGATTATCACGGCGAAAAGCAACGGAGTCATCAGGCAGAGCAGGGAAGCTTACACCGCGCAAAAGCGCCAATCAAACGTACCGCAAACATCCTCTGATCGTCAGCTCCCCATCAAACAAGCGGGAGAGGGGCTTTCGGAAAAGACAGCGGCTTTTCTGATAAAGGCTGCGGCAAAAGTATTAAAAATGCCGGCAGAAGAGATAAATCCGCTGGCTCCTCTGGATGAATACGGCATTGACTCTATTCTGATCGTTCAGCTGACGAATGAGCTGCGGGATCTCGTCCCTGATATCAGCAGCACGCTGTTTTTTGAATACCGGACGATAGGAGAGCTTGCCGCATTCTTGGCTGAAACGAAGGAGCGCGAACTGCATGCGCAATTTTCTGAAGAAGTCCCTCATACTGAAGCGGCATCATCCGGCTCTTTGCTTGAAAAAAGCACAGAGTACCTGAAACAGATCGTCAGCGCCATCTTAAAGATGCCGATTGAGGACGTTCAAGCCCATACGCCCCTTGAAGAATACGGAATCGATTCCATCTTAATCGTACAGCTGACCAACCGCGTGCGGGAAGACGTCCCTGATATCAGCAGCACTTTGTTCTTCGAGTATCCGACAATCGGCGGATTAGCGGACTATCTCGTCAGCTCAAGACAGGAAGATATGGCTGGGATTTTCAAGACAAATAAAGAAGCCGAAAAGGCGCCGCACACTTTACAGAAAAAGCAAAGCCGTAAAAAAAGCGCCGGATTGACGAAGCGCCAAGCGGCATCTTTTTCTGAAAAAGCGCCGCCCGCTTCCGAACCGCCGTCAAAACACTTTGAAGTGGCAATTGTCGGTCTTGCCGGACGGTATCCCGGAGCTGAAAATGTTAATGAGTTCTGGGAACGGTTAAAGACCGGTGAACACGGAATCACCGAAATTCCGAAAGACCGCTGGGATTGGCGGGACTACTATGATGAGACAAAAGGTAAGGAAGGCCGGATGTATACAAAGTGGGGCGGCTTTTTAACAGATATTGATAAATTTGATACGCTGTTTTTTAAAATCTCCCCGAAAGAAGCGGAGCGCATGGACCCGCAGGAGAGACTGTTTCTGGAAACCGCTTATGCGGCCCTGGAGGATGCCGGATATACCCCTGATTCACTATGCGCCGGTAAAAAGGTTGGTGTCTTTGCGGGTGTTATGAACGGCAACTATCCGACAGGGGCCCACTACCACTTTATCCCGAACCGCGTATCCTATGTGTTTGATTTTCACGGTCCGAGCATCGCGGTCGATACCGCATGCTCCTCATCCTTAACCGCCATTCATCTCGCCGCAGAAAGCATCAGAACAGGTGCATCTGAATGCGCGATTGCCGGCGGCGTAAACCTGATTACAGATCCGGTTCATTATATCGGACTTTCTTCTATGAGAATGCTGTCACCGTCAAACGCGTGCAAAGCGTTCGGTGATAAGGCTGACGGGTTTGTTGACGGAGAGGGCGTCGGCTGTATCGTGTTAAAGCCGTTGAAAAAGGCTGTTGAAGATCATGATCATATATACGGTGTCATTAAAGGAAGCGCTCTGAACGCCGGCGGCAAAACGAACGGGTTCACCGTTCCGAATCCGAAAGCACAAGGAGAAGTGATCGCAGACGCGATGGAGCGGGCAGGGATTGACCCGAGAGCAATCAGCTATCTGGAAGCCCACGGCACCGGCACTTCCTTGGGAGATCCGATTGAAATCGCAGGGTTAACCAAGGCTTTCCGCCGCTATACGGATGCAAAGCAATTTTGTTCCATCGGTTCTGTTAAATCCAATATCGGACACCTGGAAAGTGCGGCGGGCATTGCTGCGGTCACCAAAATTCTTCTTCAGATGAAACACGGATACCTGGTGCCGTCGCTGCATTCAAAGCAGCTGAACCCGGAAATTGATTTTGAAACTTCTCCTTTTATCGTGCAGCAGGAAACAGCGGAATGGAGACGGCCGGTCATAGAATCTGAAGGAGTAACACGGGAATATCCGAGAATCGCGGGTACATCTTCTTTCGGAGCGGGCGGTGCAAATGCTCACCTGCTGATAGAAGAGTATGAACCGGCTGAAATGACTTCGGCAGACACCGGCCGTCCGGCGCTTTTTGTTTTATCGGCAAAAGATAAAGACCGCTTGCGCGAGCGGGCTCTGTTGCTGTCGGATGCCGCCGGAAACGGAACAATTACAGATGCGAATCTGCTTGACGCGGCATTTACCCTTCAAGTCGGCAGGGTCCCGATGGAAGAACGGCTGGCGATGACAGCGGACTCTGTTTCTGAATTGGAACAGAAGCTGACTGCTTTTCTGAATAATTCCGGTTCTGTAAGCGGGGTGTTTACGGGCCGGAGTGATAGTGCTGTCACGGAGACGGGAGGCACAGTCAGTGAATGGATGGAAAAACGTCAATTTGACAGTCTTTTGAATGCCTGGGTTCACGGGGCGCCCGTCGATTGGGCATCTTTATATAAAGGCGCGCTGCCGCATCGTATCAGTCTGCCGTCTTATCCATTTGCAAAAGAAAGCTACTGGATGAAGCGGGAAGAACCAAAAACAGGAACAACTGAATATGTGCATCCTTTCCTGCATGAAAATACGTCAACCTTGGCGGAGCAAAGCTATCATACATCTTTTACAGGCCGGGAACACGTTTTCCAGGATGTGAGCGGGGAGCGGGTTCTGTCGGCAGCCGTTTATTTAGAAATGGCGCTTGCGGCTTTTCATCATGCGGCAGACAGCTCTGAAGAAAAAGAGATATGGATCCGAACGGCGGCATGGACTGACCCGATTACCGGCGGACATCACGGTGCGGGCGTCAATCTCTCCCTTCTGTCTGAAGACGAGGAAGGCATCCATTATGAAATATACAGTGACGAAGAGAAGCTGCATCATTATGGAATCATCGGACAAGGGAACATACAGCCATCCCGCGTGCTTGATATTGCCTCCTTACAAAAAGACTGCCGCCCGCTGTCATTCGATTATGAAACACCAGGCACATCAGGTGTAACGATCAGTAAGGAGTTCCGCACCGTTGAAAAGCTTTATGCGGGAGAAAGTGCGGTTTGGGCGAAGCTTGCTCTCACAGATGAAAGCGGCCGTAATCCGGGATATCATCTGCCGCCGGAATTTCTGGACGCAGCTTTTCATGTCCTGGCAAAAACGGAGCCGTCAGTCCATATCGTGCCTGAAGCGGTTGAAGAACTGCGCGTCATGCGTCCGTGCTCATCCGGCATGTGGATGTATATGAATAAAAAGAATCAAACCGGCTGTGACATTCAATTTTGTGACGAAACCGGCACTGTCTGCGCAGAAATCAAAGGGATAAGAATGAGACAGCCGTCTCAGCAGGATCACGGGCAAGAGGAACAATCCGAGATGATGATATTTGAAGAAATGTGGACGCAGCAGCCTCTGAAGAAATCTATTCATGAAGAGCTGAAAACGGTCATCTGTTTTCTTACGGGAGAAGCTGCCAGAAAGCATGCTTATCAGTCTTTACAAACCCTTTATCCGGGAGCCGGCGTGTTTTTTATTTCACAGGGTGAGGAAACTCAAAAGCTTTCAAACACGCATTATCAAATTAAAATCACTGACGGACAAGCATATCAAGAAACGTTTCGGCATATTGAAACGGCTGCAGGCAAAGCAGATGCCGTTTTATATGGATGGCCGCTTGAAGATGAAAAGGCCGTGAAAGACTATTCCGTTCTGTATCATGTGATCCGCGCAGCTGCTTCTTTGCGTTCTAAACCGAGGCGGATCCTTCTTTCCGCTCAGTGCGGGAGCGATACCGATATCAGTTACGCCGAGTCATGGATCGGCCTGGAACGGTCGCTGAAACTGATCTTGCCGGAGACGGATACGGCCGCGGTTTATTTTGAACAAAAAGGACCGTTAGAAAAACTGATCCATAACGTATGTGAAGAACTTCACAGCGAGTCGTTCGGCAGTGTCATGTACAGTGGGGAAATCCGCCACGTCATGGAAATGAAGCAGACGGATATTGCCCCTGTTGAGAAGCGTGTGATAAAGAGCGGAAAAACGTACTTGATTACCGGCGGATGCGGGGGTTTAGGCTTGTTATTTGCCGGATATTTCGCTGAAAAAGGACCGGTTACGCTCATTTTGACGGGGAGATCAGCGGCAGCCGGCCCGGTGCTGAACAAGATAAAGAGATTGGAAGAATCAGGCGCCAAGGTGTTTTACGTGCAGGCGGATGCCGCAGATCAGGCCCAGATGGAGAAAGGTTTGCAAGAAGTGAAAGAGAAAGGATGCGGGCCGATTCACGGTGTCATTCACGCTGCAGGTCTTCAAGGCACTGAAAGCATTCTGGAGAAAGATCTGCAAACCTTTCAGCAAGTCTTATCGCCAAAAGCGGACGGCACCGCGGTGTTAGATCAGGTTCTGTCACGGGAGCCGCTTGACTTCTTCTGTTGTTTCTCTTCTTCTTCAGCGATTTTAGGAGACTTTGGTTCTTGTGACTACGCGATGGGGAACCGCTTCCAAATGGCTTTTGTCCGTCATCGGGATAAACTTGTGAGCCTCGGGCTCAGAAGCGGCAAGTCACTTGCAATCAATTGGCCGCTTTGGAAAGAAGGGGGGATGCATGTCGGCACGGCGGAAAGCACCGATATATATTTAAAATCAAGCGGACAGCGTTATTTATACACTGAGGAAGGACTCGAAGCTTTTGAAACATTGTTAGTCCAGCCGTCCAGCCAGTATCTCGTCCTGGCCGGTTTTCCGTCGAGGGCCAAACGCTTCCTGCAGATAGATCAAGGCGAACGGCCGATTTCGGGTTCTGTAAACAGGAACGTCCCGTTTTCAGGAAGGCGGAGTGAAATGAAAGGCTTTACACTGGAAGAATGCGTAAGCTGGGATGTGAAAGAACTGGCGGCGGGGCTTTTGAAAATAGACAAGAACAGACTGACGGACGCTGACAATCTGGCTGATTTCGGCTTTGATTCTATCAGTTTGGCGGAATTCGCCTCTTCTTTGTCCGCCCATTACGGAATTGAAGTGACACCGGCCCTGTTTTTCGGACATTCCACACTGGAGAAGGTCGTCCGCTATTTTCTGACGGAACACCAGTCCGTCATGGAGCATGTCTATGAAGAAAAGAAACCTGAATCCGCAGATCAATCTGTCTTTGAAAAGGCAGGAACGGAAAAGCGAAAGAAGCAGAGGGGAAGAAATAAGCTGAACGCCGGAACCGAGGGCAGTCAGGCAGCTGATTCCATTGCCATTATCGGCATGAGCGGCCGATTTCCTCAGGCGCGCACGGCGGACGAGCTGTGGGATATTCTGTTTCAGGAAAAGGACGTTGTCGCACCGGTCGCAAAAAAAGGCTTCATAAGTTCAAAATGGAAACTCGGTGCTGTACCGGGGGCGGACGAATTCGACCCTTTATTTTTTGAAATATCGCCGAGGGAAGCTGAAACGATGGATCCGAAACAGCGGCTGCTTCTTCAGGAAGCGTGGAGGGCCCTTGAGGACGCCGGCTACGGCGCCAGTCACATCAAGCAGCAGACGATCGGTATGTTTGTGGGGGCGGAAGAAGGAGATTATCACCTTTTAACACGGGACAAAGGCAATGTCACGTCTCATCATAACGGTATTTTGGCGGCGCGGCTGGCTTATCACTTGAATTTATCCGGTCCTGTGATGGCGATAAATACAGCATGTTCTTCGGGGCTCGTTTCTGTCCATCAGGCGGTATTAAGCCTGCAGAATAAAGAGTGCACAACAGCTGTTGCGGCCGGGGTGAATATCATGAATACCCCGGACTTTTTTGAAACGATAGATAAAGCCGGAATGCTGTCGGAAAACGGGACATGCTTCGCGTTTGATAAAAGGGCTGACGGCATGGTTCCGGGGGAAGCGGCCGCGGCGGTTGTTCTGAAGCCGCTGAGAGAGGCGGAAAAAGATGGTGATCCGATTTACGGGGTGATTCGGGCGAGCGGCATCAATTATGATGGGAAAACAAACGGAATTACCGCTCCGAGCGGCGTCGCGCAGACCCGGCTGCTTACTTCCGTTTATGACCGGGGGCGTATCAACCCTGAAGATATCGAATATATCGTCACACACGGCACAGGTACAAAACTCGGTGATCCGGTGGAAATTAACGCGCTTTATGACGCATTTTCTGCCTATACAAACGAAGAAGCTTTTTGCGCGCTCACATCAATTAAAACCAATATCGGCCACACGTTTGCCGCATCAGGCATTGTCAGTTTAATCAGTCTTTTACAGGCGTTCTCCCGTGAGATGATTCCCGCCAGTCTGCATTGCAGCGGGGAAAACCGCTATATCAACTGGGAGAAGAGTCCTTTTTATGTGAATAAAACGGGTAAACCGTGGCCTTCTCTGCCGGGTAAAAACCGAATGGGGGCAGTCAGCGCATTCGGGATGAGCGGAACAAACGCCCATGTCGTTATGGAAAGCTATAAGCGCAGCGCTTCACCTCATCGTGATGCCCCTGCATATTTACTTACTTTGTCTGCAAAAACAGAGGAGGCCCTTCAGGAAAAAATCGAAGATATGATCACTTGGGCGGAAAATGGCGGACTGAAAGAAAATGATCTGGCCCAGCTCAGCTATACGTTGTTAAAAGGACGGCATCACTTTAACCATCGCGCCGCCATCGTGGTGCAAGATGCTGATGACGCAGTGTATGTATGGAAGCAGGCAAAGCTTAATGAACATCATCCTTATGTGTTTTCGGGAAAAGTACCGCAGCACTTTGCAGGGCGTCAGCATATTCAGGAGCACATAATAGAAGTGCTCGGCAAGTGCAGCGCCTCATATTCTGACCATAGAAAATATCAGGAGCTGTTATGCGTGCTGGCAGATTTTTATTGTCAAGGTTATGAAATCGAAGGGGACTTGCTTTATGGCGGACCTTTGCCGCGAATCGGCAATCTGCCGGGCTACCCGTTTGCCAGGCAGACGTATTGGGCGTCCGATCGTCTTCAGGGAGAGCTTGAAAGCCGGAATTCAGACGAACGTGAAAAGCTTCACCCGCTGCTCCATGCGAATACATCGACCTTGACCGCCCAGCGCTTTACTTCTGTTTTTTCAGGGCATGAACCGTTTTTTGCCGATCACATCGTCAATGGAAAACCGGTGCTTCCGGGCGCGGCTGCTTTAGAAATGGCCCGGGCCGCCGTTACGCTTGCCGCCGAAGACTTGGCCGGCGGGAAAACGGGTGTAAGGCTCAAACAGATCGTTTGGCTCCGTCCGGTGACGGCGCTTTCTGAAGGAGTGACGCTTCATGTAAAGCTTCAGCCGGAAGAAAACGGAGACATTGCTTTTGAAGCGTATGCCGAAGGAGAAGAGCCGCTTGTCTTTTTCCAGGGAAAGGCCGTGCTCGAAGAGACGGAGCGTGCTCCGGTACTCGATGTGGAAGCGGTTCAGGCGCGCTGCGGCGGCCGTCACTTGTCAAAGGCTGAGTGCTATGAAGCGTTCGACAGCCTCGGCATCACCTACGGACCGTCGCATCAGGCGCTTGACGCCGTCTATGCCGGAAGCGGAGAAGTGCTCGCGAAGCTCACTCTTCCGCCGTCCGCCCGCGAAGAAAAGGAGCCGTTCATCCTGCATCCGAGCATGCTGGACGCCGCCCTTCAGGCTTCTATCGGTCTCGTGCTCTCAGACGGTTCCGCGTCCGGACGGCCGTTTCTGCCGTTTGCCCTGCAGGATATGCAGGTGTTTTCTGCGTGCCGGGAGACGATGTGGGCGGTGCTTTCCTCAGCGGACGGCGCCTATCATATTGAGCTGTGTGATGAAAACGGCGCGGTATGTGTCCGATTGACGGGGCTCACCGCCCGTTTTCTGGAAGAGGAAACGGAGGAAAAACCGCTCTTGCTTCAGCCAAAGTGGCAGGAATCACCGCCGGGTGAAGGCGGCGGACAAGAAGAGTCTTTCAGATACGTGACGCTGTATGGCGGAATGAACGCTGAGGACATAAGCGGCGCCGTATGTGCGGCTGACGGCGAAGGTCCGATTGAAGACCGTTATGACGCCTGCGCGGCGGAGCTGTCAGCGATCGTCACGCGTCTTATCAAAGAAAAACAGAAGAAAAAAACGCTGATCCAGCTTCTTGTCCCCGACAGGGGGGAAGACAATGTATTGGCGGGGCTGGCCGCTTTTCTGAAAACGGCTCACCTTGAACATCCGAAGCTGTACGGCCAAGTCATCCAAGCCAATCCGGGCGAGTCAGCCTCGGCGCTTCTTGCCAAGCTGAAAGAAAACCGGGCGCATCCTGAACAAGCGGAAATCCGTTATGAAGCCGGCAAACGTCTCGTCAGAAACTGGCGTCACCTGCCTGCCCCTCAAAGCGGCGCCGTTCCGTGGAAAGACGAAGGGGTTTACCTCCTCACCGGGGGAGCGGGCGGCATCGGCCTGATTTTCGCTGAAGAAATAGCCTCCCGCGTCAAAAATGCCGTTCTCATATTAACGGGGAGGGCGGAAGCGCTTGATGAAGACCGCTCCGCCCGCTTACGGCGCTTGGAAGCGTCGGGTGCCCGTGTATTGTATCAACCGGTTGACGTGACAGACAGGGCGGCGGTCATCGCCCTCGTCCGCGGCATACAGGAGGAGCACGGAACACTCGACGGGATCATTCACGGCGCAGGCGTAATCGCTGACAATTACATTCTGAACCAGACAGAAAACGAACGGAAGACCGTCATGGCGCCGAAAGTGAAAGGGCTTATCAATCTTGATGAAGCAGCGAAAGATGCGCGGCTGGACTTTTTCATTCTGTTTTCTTCCTTGGCGGGAGGTATGGGAAATCCGGGGCAGGCCGGTTATGCGGCAGCCAACGCATTTATGGACGTTTATGCAGCCCGCCGGAACCGTCTCGTGCGGGACAACAGGCGGAGCGGGCAGACCCTGTCCGTCAACTGGCCGCTTTGGGAAGAAGGCGGTATGCGTGTGGACAAAGAGACCGAACGGCTGATGTACGAACAGACCGGAATGAAAGCCATGCGATCGGCCTCAGGCATCCAAGCGCTTTACGCCGCTTTTGCCTCCGGAGAACACCAGGTCATGGTGGCAGAAGGCGACGAAAAACGGATCCGCAGCCATATTTTCGATCTGGGGGAAGAACAAAGCGCCGCCGGACAAGCTCCGGCAGTGACAGATGCAACAGATCTGAAAGATCAGGTTCAAGAGAAACTAAAGCGGCATGTATCAGATCTTTTAAAGGTAAGCATGAAAGATATCGAGGCTGACAGCGAACTGACGGAATACGGATTTGATTCGATCATTTTCACTGAATTTACAAATCTATTAAATCGGTCTTACCAGCTTGAGCTCAGCCCGACTATCTTCTTTGAATTTCCGACATTGCGCAAACTGAGCGGCCATTTGATATCTGAATGGAAAGAAGCATTCAGCGGCTTAGAAAGAGAGAGTTTAAAAACCGCTCCAAAAGCCGGAGTAAGAAAAGCTGAAGCTCCGGCGGCCGTTCATGTCAAGCGGGAAACGCCCGTATCCGTAAAAGGAAAATCAGAAGAAAAAACCGAACCGATAGCCATTATCGGAATCAGCGGTATTTTTCCGCAGGCGAAAGACATAGATGAATTCTGGACACGTTTACAAAAAGGAGAGCATTGCATCACAGAAATTCCCCGAGATCGCTGGGATTGGCGCGAATATTACGGCGATCCGGCAGCGGATGCAAATAAAACGTCAATTAAATGGGGCGGTTTTATAGATGGAATCGCCGGGTTTGACCCGCTGTTTTTCGGGATATCTCCGAAAGAAGCTGAAATGATGGATCCTCAGCAGCGTCTATTAATGATGTATGTGTGGAAAGCCATTGAAGACGCGGGGTACTCAGCAAAACGGATTGCCGGAACAAAAACCGGCATTTTCACCGGCACACTGGGAAGCGGATATCAAACTTTAATCAATAAGGCGGGTCTTCCTGTCGAGGGGTATACGATGACCGGAATCGTGCCGTCCGTCGGGCCGAACCGGATGAGTTATTTTCTTGATATCCACGGGCCGAGCGAGCCGGTAGAAACCGCTTGTTCAAGCTCTTTAGTCGCCATTCACCGCGCGGTAAAAGCCATTGAAACGGGAGATTGTGATATGGCGGTCGCAGGGGGCGTCAACACGATCGTCACGCCTGAAGGGCATATCGGTTTTCAAAAAGCAGGCATGCTCAGTGAAGACGGGCGCTGCAAAACATTTTCCGATCAGGCTGACGGTTATGTCAGAGGAGAGGGTGCCGGCATGATTGTCTTGAAAAAGCTTTCAGAGGCAGAGCATGACAGGGATCACATCTACGGCCTCATCCGCGGTACAGCGGAAAATCACGGCGGACGCTCAGCGTCACTTACCGCGCCGAATCCGCATGCTCAGACGGATGTGCTGAAAAGCGCTTATCAAAAAGCCGATATTCACCCGTCAACCATCACTTATATAGAAGCGCACGGAACCGGAACGGCACTCGGCGATCCGATTGAGATCAATGCATTGAAAAAAGCTTTCCAAACAGACGGGGCGCCGGGCGGATATTGCGGGATAGGCTCAGTGAAGACAAATATCGGACATTTGGAGCTCGCAGCAGGTATTGCGGGCGTTATCAAAGTATTGATGCAGCTGAAACATCGGACGCTCGCCAAAAGTCTGCATTGCGAGAACATCAATCCCCATATCAAATTGAAGGACAGCCCGTTTTACATTGTGACAGAAACAAAGGAGTGGGAAGCGCTACGTGATGAAAACGGCCGGGTCCTGCCCCGCCGGGCGGGTGTAAGCTCATTCGGTTTCGGAGGTGTCAATGCGCATATCGTTATTGAAGAATACATGGGCAGAAGTGAGACGGAACAGCAGGAAACCCGTGAGAAAGCGTCATCTCTTTTTGTTTTGTCGGCTAAAAATGAAGAGCGGCTGAAAGAAAGAGCGCGTCTCCTTCGCGATTTTATCCAAAACGGATCATCCCGCCATATCGATCTTGCAGATGCCGCATACACACTGCAGACCGGACGGGATGCGATGGAAGCGAGGCTGGGAATCATTGCAGGCTCCGCAGAGGAACTGACTGAAAAACTGAACGCGTTTCTGATGGGAAAAAACAGCGAAGATATCATCAGCGGCCGTAAAAAACGCGAGAATAACACGATCTCCATGTTCTCAGACGATAAAGACGCTGCTGACCTCGTCAGCGCCTGGCTTGAGAAAAAGAAATACAGGAAAGTGCTGCGGCTCTGGGCAAACGGATTTGACACGGATTGGGAGCAGCTGTATACGGACAGGAAGCCGCGCCGCATCAGCCTGCCCTCCTATCCGTTCAGAGCCGACCGCTATTGGGTGCCGAAACGGGAGCAGCTGCCGCTTTCGAATCAAAAAACAGTATTATTGCAAAAAACATGGGAACCGTGCGAGGCAGTGTCTTCATCCGAGCCGTTCAACAACAAAATAGCGCTCATCGTCTCTGAAGATACAAAAGACCTTGCCGCCGAGGTGAAAAAACAGCTGAATGATGCTGACATTGTGCAGGAAAATCAGCTCATCTCTTTCTTACAGGGTCCGAACGCGGCCATCTATTCCGGGTTTATTGACTTCACCGGCTGCGGCTCCCGACAAAAGCGGCAGGACATCAGCTGGGTGGCATCGCTGCAGCAGCTGATTGAATACGGCCGCGGACAAGAAAACATGAAAATGCTTTACCTTACAAAAGGGCTTGAAGCCTTCAAAAATAAGGCTGCCGTTATGCATGGTATTGAAAAAGCGGGGCTTTATCGCATGCTGCGGAATGAATACAGCCATATTCTCACTTGTCACGCCGATATTGATCCTGAAGGGCCGCTGGAGCAGACAGCCGCTTTTATTAAACAAGAAATTCAATCAGACTTAACGGAGTCTGCTGTTTGCTATAGGGACGGCATGCGCTTCAGCTATGTTCTTCGGCAGACTGATCAGATTGAACCAGAAGCCGTGCAAACAGACCGGACTGCGTTTCCAAAAGACGCCGTCCTGGTGATAACCGGAGGAACGCGCGGACTCGGCGCGTTATGCGCCAAGCATTTCGTTTCCGCATACGGTGTGAAGAAACTGCTTCTGACAGGCAGAAAGGAGCTGCCGCCGAAAACCGAGTGGGATCTTGAGCAAACAGACCCTGTCGTTTCGGAAAAAATACAGCTTATCCGGCAGCTGGAATCACAAGGCGTAAAAGTGTGCGTCTCAGCAGTTGATCTGACGGATAAGCAGGCCGTCGGACGGCTTATAAAAGAGGTAACCTCAACGCTCGGACCTGTCGGAGGCATTCTGCATTGCGCGGGAATTGCGGACCGTGAAAACCCTGCTTTTCTCCGCAAATCCAAAGACAGTATTGCGCGGGTGCTCGCCCCGAAAGCAGACGGCCTTCACAGTCTGTATGAGAGTGTAAAGGATGGTGCGCCGGCATTTTTCGTCCTGTTTTCATCTGTCTCGGCAGCCGTCCCGATTCTTGCGACGGGTCAGAGCGATTATGCGATGGCTAATTCTTACATGGACTATTTTGCAGAAAACAATGAGAGCGGTATCATTAGCATACAATGGCCGGCATGGGATGATACGGGCATGAGCAGGGATACAAAAAGCGGGATGTATCAGCAAACGGGATTGCTGCGGCACTCTGACGCGGAAGGTCTCAAGATGCTTGATTACATTTTAAGAGAAAGACCCGGAGCTGTCGTGCTGCCGGCACAAGTGAAACATGATTGGGACATCAAAGCGCTGGAAAACGCCAAGCCAGCCGCCAATAAAGGAATGAAAGCAGCTTCCAAACCCCCTGAAACCAAAAAACGGGAACATAACCGGATTGATATTCAATCTTGGCTGAGGTCGCTTTTGGCAAAAGAGCTGAGTATCGATGAAACGCATATGGATATCGATGTGCCTTTTCAGGAATACGGAATGGATTCTATCTTTCTGGCGCAAGTGCTGACAAAGATCGATCAAAAACTGCCGTCCGTTTCAATTGATCCGACTGTCCTTCTGGAACACCCTACCATAGAACAGCTCGCGGATTATTTAGCCGCACATTGTCCGGAAGCTTTTTCGGCAGATGCAACAGTTCCCGCGGAGAAGGTCCCTTTGCAGAAGACGCCGAAACGGAGCAAAAAAACGGCAGATAACCCCGGGAAACGGGGAAAGGTTGCGATCATCGGCATGGCCTGCCATTTTCCGAAAGCGGGGGATATAAGAGAATTTTGGAAGAATCTCCGCAGCGGAACGGATGCCGTCACTGAAGTTCCGCCGGACAGATGGAACGCCGGGGAACACTATCGGCCGGGTGAATATCAAGAAGGAAAAAGCATCAGTAAATGGGGCGGTTTTATTCACGATATTGATCAATTTGACCCGGAGTATTTTAATATTTCAGAAACGCTGGCACCGATGATAGACCCGCTGCAAAGGCAGTGGCTCGAAGTGAGCGCGGAAGCTTTGGCCGATGCCGGTTATCAAAAAGAGGATCTCTGGGGCCGCCGTATCGGCGTTTTTGCCGGTGCAAGGGCAGGTGCGTTTCATCAGAAATTTCAATATTTGCAAAAAGACGCGATTATTGGCGCGGGGCAAAATTTTATTACCGCACACATGGCGCACATTTATAACTTTACAGGGCCCAACCTGGTCGTGGATACGGCCTGCTCCAGTTCGCTTACGGCAATTCATTTGGCCGTGCAGGCCATTCAAAATGGAGAAGCGGAAGCGGCCTTTGCGGGCGGGGTTGACATTTTGCTTGATGAAAAACCTTTTCTCACAATGAGCGCGGCGAGAATCTTATCGCCAAATGGCCGTTCAAAATCTTTCGATGCCGATGCGGACGGAACAGGAATCGGAGAGGGCTGCGGTGTGCTGATGCTGAAGCCGCTCGAAAAAGCGATAGAAGACGAAGATAAAATATACGGCGTTATTGACGGCTCTGCGATAAATAATGACGGCAGCACAATGGGCGTGACGACGCCGAATCCCCGGGCGCAGCAGGACTTGATTGAGCAGGCGGTTCAATCAGCGGAAATCGATCCGGACACCATGACATACGTAGAGACGCACGGAACCGGTACATTGATCGGCGACCCGATTGAATTAAAGGGATTAACCAATGTCTTGTCTGCTTATTCCGATGAAAAACAATTTTGCGGTGTAGGAAGCGTCAAAAGCAATATCGGCCACTTGCTGAGTGCGGCGGGCGCGGCGGGAATCATCAAAGTTTTGCTGGCGATTGCCAATGAAGAACTGCCGCCGACTTTGCATTGCCATAAACCGAACCCCCGCTTCCAATTTAAAGATTCTCCGCTTTATCCTGTGCTTGAGCTGAAGCGGTGGAACGGAAAAAAAGAGATACTCAGGGCCGGGGTCAGCGCGTTCGGTTTGGGCGGGAATAACGCCCATATCATTGTCAGCAACGAAGGAATTCCGAAAGAGCGAAAAGCGGCCATGGAACCGAAAGGCGGCCAGACAGTATACCGAAAACAACGGTATTGGCCTGAAAAAGCACAGTTGTCCGAAGCGGAAGAAAATGAGGCGGGCACAGAAGCAATGTTTGAAATAAGCGAGGTGTGATAGATTGGCAGTTGCTACCGATCAAGTCAAAACGTTCCTGCAGAAAATCAGCCATACGAATTATATCGTCCGGGATCATCGCGTTCATCAAATCCGCGTCCTCCCGGGCGTGACTTTAATAGATATGCTGTATCGGCTCGCCGCCGGGTATCTCGGTGAACGGCCTATAGAATTAAGACAGATTATTTTTAAGCAGCCTGTTGTAACATCTGAAGAGTTTGATAAACACCTGTATGTGACCTTTACGCCGGCGCGTGACAGCTGGAAAGTTGAGATTACTAGCGAAAAAGCAAAAAACGGCACACCGCTTGGCGGAAACCGGGATGAGAATATGGAATGTCAGCTTTATTTGCAAGAAGACACGCCGCGGGCAAAAGAACTGAATATTGAAGCGTTCATGAAAAACGCAAGCCGAAAATGGGACATGCATGACATTTATGGAATTGCAAGAAGAAGCCATATTGAGCATGGCGAGTTTATGAAAAATGAAGGGGCCGTTTATCAGCTTCAGGATAAAGAAGAATTAATGGAGCTTACTCTGAGTGATTTGGCTGAAGGATTCCGGGAGAAATTTAAGGCGCATCCGGCTTTTTTGGATGCGTCCACCCTTGCCGGCTCTTCCTTTGCATTGTCGGCCCAAAAGCAGAATGACACACCTTATATTCCTTTTATGATCAATCGTTTTTGCATGTATCAGCCGTTTCCGAAAACGATTTACACTTATTCTGCGAAAAACAGCCGCACTGAAAGCGGCGTATCAGATAGCGAACCTGATGTTTATTCGGCCGACTTCACGATTTACGACAGGGCAGGGAACGTATTGGCCGAATGTGAGAAACTGACAGTAAAAAGGGTCAGACAAGCGAATATGATTACCCATCTGATAGACAAAGAGAAGCCGCCTCAGCAGAACAGAAGCGGCCGTGGTGAGTCGGAAAATTCTGTGGCCGCAGAAGACGTGTCTGAACAGCAAACGCCGGAACAAAACATGGTGACTTACATAAAGTCGGAAATCGCCAGGCTGGTCAATCGTCCGGCACAGGATATTGATGTGAGGAAAGGCTTTTATGATATGGGGCTTGACTCGGCGCATTTGCTGAAGCTTGTAAAGATATTAGAGCAGACTTTTCAGCAGCAGTTTTATCCGACACTGCTTTTTGAATATTCATCTGTCCGCCGCCTTGCGGATTACCTTATCAATGAAGCGGGCTGTGTGCTGAAAGATTCGGCAAAAGAACGCCATACATCAGACGCTGACACTGCTGATGAGGTTCTGTTTTTTGAACCCGCCTGGAAAGATCATCCGCTGGAAACGGCGGTGCAGAACGGGCAAAAACACACCCGTCATCTCATTATCGCTGCCGATGCAGGACCCCGTCTCACAGGTGAACTCGGCACATATTGCCCGGAAGCGGAAGTGATAGAACTGAAAAGGGAGCATGAGGCTGCAGATGAGCAGTTTGGAGCAGATGCCGAGCGCATATTTCGTATGCTCAAACGGGAACTGACAGACCATCCGAAAGAACATACATTGATTCAGCTTGTATGCGCCGTTGAGAATGGAGCGGCATTGTCATCCGCTCTCGGGGCTATGCTGAAAACGGCACATCTGGAAAATCCAGCTCTTCGCATTCAGGTCATCACCTTCTGTGAAAAGAATGAGAGATTGCCAAGTGAGACGGCCGCAATCATTAGAACAGAAGCAGACTGCTCTCATGCAGGATGTACAGACATTCGGTATAAAGACAATATGCGGCAGATCAGATTGTTCGAACGTATTGAGAAACTGGACGGGCAGACACAGTCTCCTTGGAAACAAAACGGCGTATATGCCATTACAGGAGGCCTCGGCGGTCTTGGATTTCTGCTTGCCCGTCACCTTGCAGAAAAAGAAAAAGTGAAGCTCGCACTCATCGGCCGTTCGCCGGAACAGTCTGAGAAGATCAGCAGACTGAAAGCATTGGGCGCAGAAGTTCTTTACGTTCAAGCGGACATCGGCAATAAAGCCGAAACAGAGCGGGCATTTGCTCAGATTACAGAAACCTTCGGCCGGCTGACGGGCATTTTTCATTGCGCCGGTGTTTTAAAAGATCAATTTATCATCCAAAAAGACAGTTCTGACTTGAAGGGGGTGTTCCTGCCGAAAATCAGCGGCCTGATTCATGCGGACGAAGCTTCACGGCATGAACCGCTTGAATTTTTCGCCGTATTTTCCTCATTCTCGGCGTTGGCCGGAAATGCGGGCCAGACAGATTATGCCGCAGCGAACGCTTTTATGGATGAATATATGAAATATCGCGATTGCAAAGCGGAAAAAGGCGAACGGACCGGGGCTTCTATGACGATCAACTGGCCGCTTTGGGAAGATGGCGGCATGCAGGTTGACAGCTTGATGAAAGAGATCATGAATGCTGCAACTGGCACCAGCCCGCTTCCGGCCAGGGAAGGGATGGCTGCACTTGAATATATGCTGCGTCTCGGCAAGCTGCAATCCGCTATTTTATACGGGAAGGAGCCCGCTGTAACTGAAAGCATGGCCCGATTGGTTCCGATGGCAGACAAGAACCGCTCTTCATTATCCCATGCAGCTGTCAAGAGAAGGAGCCGAAAACAAGAGAGACATACAGAAGAGCGCGATATTGCGGTAATCGGATTGGCGGGAAAATACCCGCAGGCGGGAAGCATTGATGAATTTTACCAAAATCTGCGCTCGGGGAAAGACTGCATCACAACAATGCCGAAAGACAGATGGAAAGGTTATCCTTTCTCATATGAAGCAGATCAGTTCTACCGTTACGGAGGATTTTTAGATCGCATAGACAGCTTTGATCCGCTGTTTTTCAATCTGACTCCTCGCCAGGCTGAAATGATGGACCCGCAGGCGCGGCTGTTTTTAGAGACGGCTTGGGAAGCTTGTGAAGATGCCGGTTTTTATCAGGACAGAACGGCGCGCGGGCCATCTTCGCAAAAGAGAAAACGCGTCGGGGTATTCGCAGGTGTGTTTTGGAGCCATTATGAGCTGTTCGGGGCTGAAATCACACAGCGGGGCACACCGCTGTCTATGGGCGTGACGCCTGCCTCTGTTCCGAATATCGTGTCTCACTGCCTGAACTTTACGGGACCGTCAATGGCTGTTGATACGATGTGCTCTTCTTCGCTCACATCCATACATTTGGCATGTGAAAGCATTAAAAGAGGGGAGTGTGAATTCGCCATTGCCGGCGGTGTGAATGCGGTCACACACCCGCATAAGTATGCGTTTTTGGCGAATGCCGGATTTCTGTCTTCAGAAGGCGTCTGCAAAAGCTTCGCCGACGGCGGTGACGGTTATGTGCCGGGAGAAGGCGTCGGCGCGGTGTTACTGACAACCGTTCAAGAAGCGCAAAGAATGGGCTGTCCGATATATGGCGTCATAAAAGGCTCCGCTTTAAACCATGTCGGAAAAACATCCGGTTTGACCGTGCCTGATCCGGCATCACAGGCGGAAGTCATTACAGATTCTTTTCGGGGTGCCGGCATTGATCCGGAGACACTGAGCTATATTGAAGCCCACGGAACAGGCACGTCTCTGGGTGATCCGATTGAAATTGAAGGGCTGAGCCGCGCTTTCCGCAAATGGACAAACAAGAAGCGGTTTTGCGCCATCGGCTCTGCCAAATCAAATATCGGCCATTTAGAAGGAGCAGCCGGGATCGCCGGATTAACAAAGGTGCTTTTGCAGCTGAAGCATGGAGAAATCTTTCCGTCATTGCACGCGGACACGCTGAATCCCCATATTCCGTTTCCGGACACGCCGTTTTATGTGGCGGACCGGCTGGAAGAATGGGAACGGCCGTCACATTCTGACCAGCCGAGAAGAGCGGGTTTAAGTTCTTTTGGCGCCAGCGGGAGCAATGCCCATTTTGTCATAGAAGAATATCTGCCGCCGCAGGCTGAAAAGAAATCGGTGAATATACGGGAAGACGAGCCGGTTCTGTTTCTGCTTTCGGCAAAAAATGAAGAACGCCTATTAGAATATGTCAAACGGTATGACCGCTTTTTACGGGAAAAAGAAGTCAACCTTAAAGACCTGGCCTACACGCTTCAAGCTGGCAGAGAAGCGATGCCTGAACGGCTGGCATTTATCGTTACATCCGTTTGCGGCCTGCAAGCGAAGCTGAAGGATGTGCTTGAACGGAAAACAGAAATTGAAGGATGTTTCCGCGGACGTGCTCAAGATGATATTTCATCAAGTGGAATGGCCGAGCTGCTGAAAAACAAGCAATATTCCAGATTGCTCACTGAGTGGGCAAAAGGAGCCGCCGTTGACTGGAGCCTGTTATACGAAGGAGAGAAGCCGAAACGGGTCAGCCTTCCTGTATATCCGTTCGCGAAGGAGCGGTATTGGGTACCTGTGCCTGCGGATATCCGGAAACAGACAGACGAACCGGCGGAAAACCAAAAGATCATTCTTCAAAAAGACTGGAAGCAGCAAGATCCGGCGGAATCTGAAGCATTATCAGGAACAGTAATGATACTTGCAACTGATAAGACGAGCCGATTGGCTGATGCTCTTTTTAAAGGAAACGGCCATATTGAAACGATCTGCTTCATCCATCAGGCAAAAGACGGCGCCGATTATTATGCCGCCGCATCGGGGCGAAACCTTTACGGCAGAGTGCGGGAGTCTCTTCAAAACAAACAGATACTCGGGGTCGTCGACATAACCGCATATGACGCGGAATATGAACGGCAGGAAGAGATAGAACACGGAAAGCTTGCCTTTTTACAGCAGGCTCTGGAATCACTCCGTCATAGCGGCGCTGTGTTCAGCCAAGTGACACACCGCCTCCAGCCTTTCAAGGAAAGTAAACCTCTGATGCAAGGGGCGAAAACGGCGGGGCTGTACCGGATGCTGGGCGCTGAGTATGCCAACATTCATTCTTTTACGATAGATAGCGATTGTGAGATTGAGCATACAGAAGAATTAAGCAGACAGATTGAGATTGAATTTTTACAGCCGCGGGCCAAAAGCGTCAGTGAATGCTGCTACAGGCTGAATCGCCGTTATGTGCCGTTTCTGAAGCAGGGTATGAATGTTTCGGCGGCGCCTGAGCTTTCCTATTCGTCTGATGATGTGCTGTTAATAACGGGCGGATCGCGCGGGATCGGCGCAATTGCGGCGGAGCATGCCGTTTCACGCGGCTGCAGGAAACTGGTCATCATGGGGCGGGAGCCGCTTCCCGATTCCTCAGAGTGGGCAGACATGAAAAAGGACGGCATTCTCCCGGAAAAAGCCGAGCGGATGCAGAGGTTAGCCGAGCGGGGCGCGGAGATCCGTTATTACAGCGTTTCTCTTACGGATCAAAAGGGGCTCCGGAACATGACGGACGGCATCCGCGGCACGATGGGGCCGATTACCGGCGTTTTTCATTGCGCGGGTGCAATGGGAGAACACCCCGCTTTTTATAACAAAACCGAAACTGAAATCAAAAGCGTTTGCACACCGAAAGTAACAGGGCTTCGCGGTCTCTTTGAAGCCGTTCAGAATGAGCCGCTGTCGTTTTTTATTTTGTTCTCATCCGTTTCGGGTCTGATCCCTTCGCTTGCTGCGGGGCAAAGTGACTACGCGATGGCTAATTCATTTATGGACTCTTTTGCAAATCATCAAGCAGGTAAAGGAAACGTGTTTGTTAAAGCCGTTCAATGGCCCGTCTGGAAAGAAACCGGCATGGCTGAAGGCCTGCCGGAAACACCTGCTTATCAAAAATCAGGACTTTCCAGGCTGTCTGCTGAAGACGGACTGAAGTTTTTAGATTACATCATCTTAAACGGACAAAGCTGCGGAATTCCTTGTGTTCCCGAAGACAGTGAGGCTGATTTTGGTGATCTTCTGAAGGTGAAGAAAGCTGAAGCTCCCACGAAAAAAAGCACTGCCGGTGACCAAAAGGTGAAGGATATGATTCGTCAATGGGTGCGCACCGTTTTCAGCGAAGAACTGAAAATGACGGATGAGCAGATAAAAGATGATATGCCGTTTGATGAATACGGGATTGACTCAATACTCTTTGCGGAATTGGTTCAATCATTGCAAAAACGGATCAGCATAAAGTTAACACCGTCCTTAATGCTTCAATATCAAACGATTACAGAAATGGTTGACTATTTCGCAGCGCATCATGAAGCCGATTTTGTGACAAAAGAAAATGGTTTCGTTCAAGACAGGGACGTAGAGCCTGATTTAATCGCTGACGCTGAAGAGAGAACATTCATGGAGCCGAAAGCGGATACTGAAGACGATATTGCCGTCGTCGGCATATCCTGCCGTTTTCCGGGGGCGGGCGGAACGGATGCTTTTTGGGAGCTGCTGATGAAAGGGAACACCGCCATTCGGCCTGTCCCCGCATCGCGCTGGCATGCAACAGCAAATACAAAGGATTATGCGGGGTGGATTGATGATATCGACATGTTTGATGCGGGCTTTTTCGGCATCTCTGAAAAAGACGCGGCAATTATGGATCCGCAGGCGCGGATCATATTAGAAGAAGCGGTTCATTCTGTTTATGATGCCGGGTACGGCCAAAAGGATTTATCGGGCCGGAAAGTCGGCGTGTACATCGGCGGCAGGGCGCAGCCTTCAGCCGGTATAGAACATATCCTGCAGGCGCCTAACCCGATTTTGGGGGCGGGACAAAACTATTTGGCGGCCAACATTTCACGATTTTTGAATGTCACAGGGCCGAGCCTTGTCGTGGATACAGCATGTTCCTCAGGGCTGATCGGGCTGTCCTTTGCAAAAGACGCCCTTTTGGCCGGAAGGATTGACGCGGCCTTAGTCGGTTCGGTGAGTCTGCTCTTATCTCCGTCTGCGCACCGGTTATTCGGAGCGCGCCATATTTTAAATGAGAACGGCGTGTTTCATATATTCGACCGTGAATCAGCGGGAGAAGTGCTCGGAGAAGGAGCGGGGGCGGTTTTTATCAAACGATTGAGCGATGCGGTACGGGACGGAGACCGTATTTACGGCGTCATAAAAGCCGTCTCGGTAAACAATGACGGCCGGACGCTCGGTCCCGGTTCACCGAATATAAGAGCGCAGAGAGACGCCATTCAAACTGCGCTTGACATGGCGGAAAAGTCGCCCGAAGACATTGGATATATAGAAGTGAACGGAGGCGGTTCCCCAATCGTTGATTCGGTGGAAATCAAGGCACTCTCAGATGTCTATCAGCTGAACCGGAAAACGCTTCTGCCCTGCCGGATCGGATCGGTGAAACCGAATGTGGGGCATTTGCTTCTGTCTTCAGGTCTTGCGGGCTTCATCCGATGTGTGCTGAGCGTCTATCATAAGCGGATTCCGCCTTTCTTATCAGCGCGTGAGCCATTTGAACATTATGACTTTGAAGCGTCGCGTATTCATTTTAATCGTGAACCCGTTGATTGGCATTCAGAGAAGAAACCCCGCGTCGCAGCTCAGAGTTCATTTCCTGACGGCGGGACAAATGCTCATATCCTCGTTGAAGAATACAGAGGTGAAAGGCAGCGGGAACACCACCTGGCGCCTCAGCCGCCGGAATTCAGAAAAAAACACTACCCGCTTTTGGGCGGCTGGAACAGCACGGAGAATGAAGCGGAAAAAACAAGTAATGAAAAAACAGACATTGCGGATATTTTAAAGAAATATGAGAAAAAAGCAGAGACAAGCACTGCACCTGCAGACTCGTTTTGGCAGGTGACAACGTGACGTTTTTAAAAGGGGACGAACCATGAAAAAAACAGTGAATCTGCGTCTGACGGCAGAACATCCCATTATGAAACACCATCTTGTTCACGGAGAATCTGTCATGCCCGGTCTGGCCTATATTGATATGCTGTATCAGCTGGCAAAGCAAAGCCTTGATCTTTCATTCCGTTCCATCTGTCTGAAACGGGTGACCATTTATCATCCTTTATCAGTGAAACGGTCAGAGCGGCTTGATGTGAGTGTCATATTCAGTAAAGAAAAGGAGTTCTGGACTGCCTTGATTTGCGGGGCGGATTCCGGGACGGTTTTCTTATCAGCGGAGGTGCATGAAGGGGTTTTCTCATCAGATAAGCGCCTTGACGCGGAAGAGAAAAAACAAGTTGCGCTTCCATCAGTCTCCTTGCATACGGTTTACGAAGCCGCGAGAAGCCGCGGACTGTCGCATGACGGGCTGATGAAGCCGGAGGGAGAGATCTATGCAAATGAAGAGGAATGTTTCCTTGATATTCGGCAGTCTGATTCATGCCAGGAAAATCTCCCCGGCGCTCTCTTTCATCCCGCGCTGATGGACGGTGCCGCCATGGCCTCCGGCGTATTGCAGACAGCTGCAGGCGCCGGTTTGTTTTTACCGATTTATTATGATTCGTTTAGTGCCGCTGAAACCGTTACGGAGCGCTGTTACGCGGTGATTTCGAAAAAATCCGGCACGCCTTCTGAAATGGTGAAAATGGATATTGACTTTTACAACCCCAGCGGTGCGCATATTGCTTCACTGCTCGGCCTGACAGCCAAAAAGGTGCGGACAGACCGGCAGCTGATATCAGGCGTTCAGCAGATGGATGAAACCTTATACCGCATTTTTTCAACATACGTAGGCCGTCCTGTCACAAGAAATGATGCGCACACCGTGTTTTTTGAATTAGGCCTTGAATCGTCACAGCTTCTGGCCATTATTAAAGACATCGAAGGGGCGTTTGATCTGCGGCTGAATCCGACTCTTTTATTTGAGTGCAGCAGCATATCCGAACTGCTTGAAGACATAAAAACAAAAGGAACAGGTGAATCTTCCGGCCTTGTCGCGGATGCAGCACCGGTCTCTGAAACGCAATCAGTCAGTCAGACATTTACTTTCTATGAACATGAATCATTCCTTCAGGATCATCTGGTTTTCGGCAAACCGGCACTGATGGGTGTAGTGTATCCGTGTCTGGTGCTTGAAGCATCCGGCACGTATCCCGCCGAGCTGAAAGATATCCGCTTTACGGGCGGGCCCGTCACGCTGGAGCCGGGAGAGGCCGCACAGATTGACATTTCATTTGCGGCAGAAAAGAGTGCCGAACGCTTTACCGCAAGCTGCACTGTTTCCGGTAAAGAAAGCCGGAAGACGTGTGCCGAAGGAGAAATAAGCAGATATACAGAGGCACCCGTAAAAAAATCGTATGACGTTGAACAAATGAAGGCGCATGCACAAAAGGTGGCGCCGGATGTTATTTCCCGTCTGTACGATTCGGTTGCCGGCTTCACGATAGGCCCGATGCTGAAAACGGTAACGGCGGGATACAAAATGAGTGAGAGCTCCTTTTTATTGCAGCTGGACTTATCAGGAAAAAAAGAAAAAGGCGATCTGCGTCACTTTGCATTTGACCCGCTTATATTGAATTCTTGTTATATGTCGCTCGGTGAAGAAGAATTGCAGCTGAAAAAGCGGATTCACGTCCCGCTCATGATTGAGAGGCTGACGCTGTACGGACCAGTCATGTCTGATACCGCCTATGTGGTGAATACAATCAAACATAAAAAAGACGGGTTTCTCTCATTTGATGCCGCAGTCCTCAGTCATACCGGGGAACAGCTGGCGGAATTGAAAAACGCGTCTGTGAAAGAAGTGCTTCAGCCAAATCGGCTTGAAAATGCGTCTTTTGCCCCGTCCGGGAATCAAAGCCGTCAGAAAACGAAAGGAAAACCGCTGGATATTGCCATTGTCGGGATTTCCGGCAAGTATCCGCAGGCCGATGATATCAATGCGTTTTGGGAAAATCTCAAACAAGGAAAGGATTGTATTACCGAAATTCC
This sequence comes from Bacillus sp. Pc3, assembly GCF_000815145.1. Classification (NCBI taxonomy): domain Bacteria; kingdom Bacillati; phylum Bacillota; class Bacilli; order Caryophanales; family Bacillaceae; genus Bacillus; species Bacillus sp. Pc3. The sequence continues at coordinate 3,699,913 of NZ_CP010406.1, forward strand.
GAAAGACCGCTGGAAATGGGAACATTACTTTTCCGAGGACCGGACGGCGCCGGGAGCGATTTACAGCAAATGGGGCGGATTCATTGACGGGATCGCCGATTTTGATCCTGAGTTCTTTAAGATTTCCCCCCGTGAAGCGGAACACCTTGATCCTCAGGAACGGCTGTTTTTAATGCATGCGTGGATGGCCATGGAGGATGCGGGATATACGAGGACATCACCTGAACTTGGCCGTCAGGTAGGTGTGTATGCCGGTGTCATGTATCAGGAATACCCGCTATTCGCGGCTGAAGCGGGAGTGAAAGGACGGCATATCGGGCTCCCCGGCGGGATTTCATCCATTGCTAACCGTGTCTCCTATTTTTGTGATTTTCAAGGGCCGAGCATTTCGGTCGATACGATGTGTTCGGGTTCGCTGACTTCATTGTACATGGCGTGCCGGGATCTGCGGGATCATCGGATTCGCGCGGCGCTTGCCGGCGGAGTGAATCTCACCGTTCATCCTAACAAGTACTTCATGCTGAGCCAGGGGCAGTTCATCTCATCTAAAGGACACTGCGGGAGTTTCGGCGCCGGGGGTGACGGCTATATTCCGGCAGAAGGGGTCGGGGTGCTGCTTCTTAAACGTTTAGAAGACGCCGTACAAGACGGAGATCGGATTTACGGCGTCATTAAAGGAGCTGCCATTAATCATGGCGGGAGAGCGAGCGGTTACACCGTACCGAACCCCAAGGCGCAAAGCGAAGTCATTTCTCAAGCTTTACAGGAGGCGGGGGTATCTCCGGGCCAGATCAGCTATGTGGAAGCGCACGGGACAGGGACGAAATTAGGCGATCCGATTGAAATCCGGGCTTTAACCGATGCATTCGGTGATGTTTCTGAAACATGTCTCATCGGGTCTGTCAAATCAAATATCGGACATGGGGAATCTGCAGCGGGCATCGCCGCTGTCACAAAAGTGCTGCTGCAGATGAAGCACAAACAAATCGCCCCATCTTTGCATGCGGATGTTTTAAATCCGAATATCCAATTTGACGAAGGGCCGTTTTCCGTCTGCCGGGAATTAACAGATTGGAAACGGATTTCAGCAGACGGAGCAGAACAGCTGCTCAGGGCGGGGGTCAGCAGCTTTGGGGCGGGCGGTTCTAACGCGCATATCATTATTGAAGAATATGAGGCTCCTGTCAAACAAGCAATCAGCAGCCAAGAGCCGGCTGTCATTCTGCTGTCTGCGAAAAATGGGGAGCGTCTGACAGAATATGCGGAGCGCCTTCTTGCTTTTCTTCAAAAGAAGCATACGGATAAGCCGGACTTATTTGATGTCGCGTACACTTTACAAGCGGGGCGGGAAGCGATGGATGAGCGGCTGGCTTTCATTGCGGACTCTCTTAAGGAGCTGGAGGACAAGCTCAGATCGTACTTGGAAAATGAAAACGCACCGCATCTTTACAGGGGGCGGGCGAAGCGAAATCATGAGACAGTGGCTGTGTTTGAATCTGATGAAGATTTGCAGGAAGCCATGGTCAAATGGCTGAAAAAGAGAAAGTACGGTCATTTGCTGAACATGTGGGTGCAGGGAGTCGATGTGGACTGGAACTTGTTATATTCGGGACAAAAACCCCGGAGAATCAGCCTTCCCGCCTATCCGTTTGCAAAGGTCAGATGCTGGATTCAAGATGAAGCCGAGGCGGTTTCAAAACGGAATGACGGCAAAACGGTGATCCATCCGCTGCTTCATGAAAACACATCCGATCTGTGGGAGCTGAAATTCACCTCTGTTTTTACCGGACGGGAATTCTTTTTCACTGATCACACAGTCAATGGACAGAAGGTGCTCCCGGGAGCCGCCGTGATCGAAATGGCCAGGGCGGCCGTTGAGCGTGCCGCATACGCTGTGCCGGACGGACGTAAAGGAATGTATTTGAAAGATCTCATATGGATGAGGCCTGTCGTTCATAAGGGGACGGATGTAGAAGTCCATATCAGCCTTATCCTTAAGGGAAATGAAGACATTGAATTTACGATTTACAGCCTATCGGAAGAACCCGGGGGAGAACGGATTTTATACAGTAAAGGCACCGCGGTATCAGGAGAGATAGCAGCGGTTCCGTCAGTTCACTTAGAGGGCTGGCTGTCCGGCTGCAGCCAATCGGTTATGACGTCTGATGAGGTTTATCAGGCTTTCCGGCATGCGGGTATGATATACGGGCCGAGCCATCAAGGAATTGATCAGCTGATGATCGGAGAGAGGGGTGCTGCAGCCCGGCTGTCGCTGCCGGAATCGGCAGACAGTACCGCCGATCAGTTTGTCATCCACCCGAGTCTTTTAGATGCCGCGTTTCAGGCGTCACTGGGTGCCGGTTCAGATACTGCCGGAGACACTCCGATGCTGCCGTTTTCCCTGCGGCAGGCAGAAATATTTCAGCCGACTCAGAAAACGATGTGGGCGCTTGTCCGCAAACAGAGCGATCGGTCAGATAACGGAGCGCTGACGCTGGATATTGATTTATGTGATGAAAACGGCGCTGTTTGTATGAGGTTAACAGGATTCTCCTGCCGGGCTGTCCGGCAGACAAACCAAACCGAAAGCAAACGGCAGGAAGTTCAGACGGCGATGCTTGCCCCTGTTTGGGACAAAACTTTCTTTTCTCTGGAAGAAAATCGAGCGGTTGATCAGGAACAATTGCTGATCATCGGAAAGCCGGGAAATACAATAAAGGCTGCGGCAAAAATGTGGCCCCGCGCCCATCTGGCGGAGACGCCGGATCATTCAAGCGAGCAAACATTACGTGAATTGACAGCCGGGTATCAGGATATCCGCCATTTCTTATGGATTGCGCCGGATCGTTTCGCACCCGCATCCGTCAGTCAGGAAATGCTTGATGAGCAGGAGAATGGGGTGATTCAATGTTTCCGTTTCATCAAAGCGCTGCTGTCACTCGGGTATGGAAACCGAAACATCAGCTTTACGGCGGTGACCCGGCAGACACAGTCCGTGTATCCGGGTGATCTGCCGCAGCCTGAGCATGCAGGCGTACACGGTTTGATCGGTTCATTGGCAAAAGAATATCCAAACTGGGACTTCAGGCTGATTGATGCAGAAGAAGGCAGTGATTCGTCTGAAATGAAAGACATCTGGCGCCTCCCTCCAGATCCGGACGGAAATGCTGCCGCGTACCGTAACGGAGCTTGGCACAAGCAAAAAACAGTCCGGGTGCTGACAAGTTCCGCTCCGCGTATGTCGTACAGAGAAGGCGGCGTTTATGCTGTCATCGGCGGAGCGGGCGGCATCGGAGAAGCATGGAGCAAATACATGGTCACCCGTTACAAGGCACGGATGATATGGATCGGCAGGCGGCCGAAGGATCAGGAGATTCAGAGCAAAATAGACAGGCTGGCGCTATCAGGCCCCGCGCCGCATTATATACAGGCTGATGCTCAAGATGCCGCAGCGCTTAAAGCGGCCGTCCGTTCCGTAAGAGAGCAATACGGCAATATAACGGGAGTCATCCATTCCGCGATAACGCTTGCCGACAAAAGTATGGCGAATATGGATGAAGCTTCTTTCAGAAACGCTTATTCAGCTAAGGTGAATACGAGCGTCCGAATGATCGAAGCTTTTAAGGAAGAACCGCTTGATTTTGTGCTGTTTTTCTCATCCGTTAATTCTTTCACAAAAAATGCCGGGCAAAGCAACTATGCGGCAGGGTGTACATTTCAAGACGCCTTTGCCCGCCATATCGCTTCCTTGCTTGATTGTGAAGTGAAAGTCATGAATTGGGGATATTGGGGCAGTCTGGGTGTTGTATCAGACCCGTCTTACAGAAAACGAATGGAGGCGTCAGGAATCGGTTCTATTGAACCCGATGAAGCAATGGAGGCGCTGGAAGTCTTACTATCAGAACCGTTCAGCCAAGCGGCATTCATCAAAGCTGCTCCGCACGGCTTAGCCGCGCTGACGGATCAAGATGCAATATCGGTTGTATCCGGCCCGAAGCCTTCATTTATGGAAAGCGTCAAGCGGCAAAATCCGGATCGGAATGAACGGCTTGAGACTTTAAAACGAGAAATGGAGTTGCGCATATGAACAGCCTTCTTTGCAAACTGCTCTTTTACCAATTACAATCAATCGGGTTTTTCAGCGAGCCTGTCACCACACCTGCAGCATCCATGCGGAGCGCCGGCGTGATCGGCACATACGGCAGATGGCTGGAAGAAAGCCTGAATCTATTAAAAGAAAACGGATATATCGCGTATGACGGATACACGATCACTCTTCTCACGGATCAGCCCCCGGACGGCCGCACAGTCTGGAATGAGTGGAATGCCCATAAACGCCTGCTTCCCAATGGGGAGCAGGCACAAGCTGAATTGGCCGAGGCGACGATAAAAGCGATGCCTTCCATTTTAAAAGGAGAACGTCCGGCTACGGATATCGTATTTCCCGATTCATCAATGCGGCTCGTTGAAGGTGTTTATAAGCATAATCCTGTCGCGGATTATTTTAATGAAGTGTTAGCAGATTCCGCGGCCGCTTACCTGAAAGCCTATCTTACAGAACACTCCGATGCCCGTATCAGGCTGATAGAAGTAGGGGCCGGGACGGGCGGAACGAGCGCCATGCTGTTTACAAAACTGAAACCATTTGCAAAACAGATTGCGGAATATTGTTATACGGACGTTTCTAAAGCTTTTTTAATGCATGCCGAACAGGAATACGGACCTGATGTGCCGTATTTGACAACAGCCTTGTTTAATGCGGAGGAGCCTTGCGAATCACAAAATATCAAAACGGGTGTTTACGATATTGTCATCGCCGCCAATGTGCTTCACGCCACAAAAAATATCGGTTTGACACTGCGCCGTCTGAAAGCGCTCCTGAAATACAACGGGATGATTTTGATAAACGAAATCAGCGATCGTTCTGTTTTTACCCATTTAACCTTCGGGCTGCTTGACGGCTGGTGGTCCTATGAGGATGCTGAGCTTCGGATTCCGGGAAGTCCCGGCCTATATCCAAAATCGTGGGAGCGTGTGCTGCATTCGGAAGGATACAGAGCGGTTTGTTTCCCTGCTGAAACGGCTCATGATTTAGGCCAGCAGATTATCGCAGCTGAGAGTGACGGACTCGTTCGGATGCAAGGGATCAGAGACGGCAGAAAGCCATACGCCGCCCCGGCCGAAGTTTTCCGAAAGCCCGCGCAGCCTGTTTCCCGCAGCCGCGCGCCAGAGGAGCATCAAGCTGTTAAGGCTGATGGGGAATCGGTCGCTTCCCATGTCCGCTCTGTCATCAAAACAAGTATTGCCGATGTATTAAAAATGAAAGAAGAGGATATTCAGGAAGAACTGAATTTCTCTGAATACGGCATTGATTCCATTCTGGCCGTCAATGTGATTAACGAGATTAATAAGCGATTGAATCTTACACTGCAGACAACGATTTTATTTGATTACTATCATGTGAAACTGCTGACCGGTTATATCTCGGAAGAATACGAAACCATCATAGCCTCGTCTCTGAAGACCGATAGAGCGAAAATCCGCCCGGCGCTTCAGGAAGAACGGCCTGCTGAAAAACCTCTGCAGACGAAAAGAAAGGAAAACGGTTATCAGAAACCGAAACAAGAACGTATGCCGCCTTCTTTCGCAAAGTCCGATGACTCGGGAATGTTCCGGGTTGTGATTGACCGTCCGGGCGGCATTGAAGATCTGACGATTGCCCGCAGTGAGGTGCCCGAGACAAAAGATGACGAAGTTCAAATAGCCGTCCGCGCCTTTTCTTTAAACTTCGGAGACTTGCTTTGTGTCAGAGGGCTGTACCCGACGATGCCGCCTTATCCGTTCACTCCGGGATTTGAAGCAAGCGGCGTCGTGATCAAGACAGGGAGGCATGTAACATCCGTCATTCCAGGTGATGAAGTGATTGTCGGCATGGGAGAGGAATTTGGATCTCAGGCGAATCTCATCACATGTAAAGAACATCAAGTCTATCATAAACCGGCCCGGCTGACCTTTGAAGAAGCATGCGCTCTTCCCACCGTGGCGGTGACCATGATAGACGCCTTCCGGAAAGCCGGACTTAAAAAAGGCGAAAAAATATTAATTCAGACCGCGACGGGAGGAACGGGGCTGATCGCGGTGCAAATGGCCCGGCATATCGGCGCGGAAATATATGCCACGGCCGGATCACAGAAAAAAATTGAGTATTTGCATTCGCTAGGGGTCCGTAATACCATTTGCTATTTAGAAGAAGATTTTGAAACGGAAATCATGCGAATGACCGGCGGCCGTGGGGTGGATGTTGTCATTAATACCCTGGCCGGTGATGCCTTGCAAAAAGGAATGAATTGCCTGGCGCCGGGCGGAAGATATATCGAAATTGCCATGACTGCGCTGAAATCCGCTAAATCAGTCGACTTGTCCGTCCTTCATAACAATCAATCGTTTCACAGCGTGGATTTGCGGAAGCTGTCCCTTCAAAATCCGGACCAGGTCAAGGACTATCAATTGGAATTGCAGCGGCTGGCTGAAGAGGGAGTCATTCAGCCTGTCATCTCAAAAATCTTTTCCTTTGAAGACATAAAAGAAGCGTATCACTGTCTGGATGACCGCGGAAATATCGGGAAAATCGTCATCAGCGTTTCTGAGCCGTATCAAATGACGTACCGCCCCGAACAAAAGGATCCGGCCGATACAGTAAACTCAGCAGCTGTGTTACCTGAAAAAGAACCGATCGCGATTATCGGGATGAGCGGGCGGTTTGCTGAATCGGAGAATCTCCATGAGTTTTGGGAACACTTAGCCGCCGGTCAGGATCTGATTAAAAAAGCAGACAGATGGGATGTCTCTGACAGCCAATGCCAGTATGGCAGTTTTATAGAGGACATTGAATGTTTTGACCCCGTTTTCTTTCATATATCGGGACGTGAAGCGACCTATATGGACCCTCAGCAGCGGCTGTTTTTGGAAGAATCATGGAAAGCGCTTGAAGATGCGGGATATGCGGGAGACTCGGTAAGAGGCCGGGAATGCGGCGTGTATGCCGGCTCCTGCGGTGGAGATTACCAGGCCATTTTTAAACAGCAGGGGCCCGCGCAGGCTTTTTGGGGCAATCACAATTCCGTCACTCCGGCAAGGATCGCCTATCACCTTAATTTACAAGGGCCGGCGATCACTGTTGATACAGCATGTTCCAGTTCACTGACAGCCATTCATTTGGCATGTCAGGGGCTCTGGACGAAAGAAACGGAAATGGCGGTGGCGGGCGGGGTTTTCATTCAATCCACTCCCGCTTTTTATCAGTCGTCAAATAAGGCGAATATGCTGTCACCGACCGGACGCTGCCATACGTTTGATCAAAGCGCGGACGGGTTCGTGCCGGGTGAAGGCGTGGGAGCGGTGGTGCTGAAACGTCTTAGCGACGCCGTTAGTGACGGAGATCATGTGTACGGCGTCATAAAAGGATCTGCAATGAATCAGGACGGCGCTACAAACGGAATCACCGCTCCAAGCGCGCTTTCTCAAGAACGATTGGAACGTCATGTCTATGATACTTTTCACATTGATCCGGAAACCATTCAAATGGTGGAAGCTCACGGAACGGGCACTGCACTGGGCGACCCGATCGAATTCGGCGCCTTAACGCGCGCTTTCCGCCGCTATACGGATAAAAAAGGATATTGCGCCATCGGCTCTGTAAAAACCAATCTCGGACATGCCGCTGCGGCCGCGGGGATGGCCGGACTGTTTAAAATCCTGCTGTCGCTGAAGCATCGGCAGATTCCGGCTTCCCTGCATTTTCACCAAGCCAATCAGCATATTCAATTTGCGGACAGCCCGTTTTTTGTGAATGAAAAGCTGATACCGTGGGAACGGAATCCGGATACACCGCGCAGAGCCGCCATCAGTTCATTCGGATTCAGCGGAACAAATGCCCATCTTGTGATTGAAGAGGCGCCGCAAACCGTGCGCCGGTCGCCGGCAAAACCGGCCTGCCTCATTCCTTTATCTGCGCGGACGGAGCGTCAGCTGGAAATTCAGGCAGAACGCCTGCTGGATTCACTCAGCAAGAACAAAGACAGCGATCTGGGAAATATAAGTTATACGCTCCTGCTCGGCAGGAAGCATTTACATCACCGGTTTGCCTGTATCGTAAGCAGTGCGGACGAACTGAAGCGGGTATTATCGGAGTGGCTTGTAAAAAGAGAGCTTCCGGGTGTGTTTATGTCCAATTTGAAGGATCAGAAGCCGGCAGAAGAAGCCGGAATGAAAACATTCGGAATGGAATGCATTGAACAGTGCCGCTCGGCGGCTTCGCCCGCACAGTACAGAGAAAACCTGGCACATATCGCTGACCTTTTTTGCAGAGGGTATGATCTTCCTTTTACACGGCTTTTTGACGGAGGACAATATTATAAAACGCCGCTGCCGGCCTACCCGTTTTTAAAAGAAAGGTATTGGGCGGCTGATGTAAACAGTTCTTTACCAGGCCAAGCCATGAAAAAGTCTGAAACGCAAACCGTTCTCCCGTCTTCGCCGCAGCCTGAACATGAAGGGCTGATTTCTCTGAGTCCTTTAACTGAGATCGAAATGAGAGCGTTTGAACCGGAGACATTGCAAAAGCCAATCGTGTTACAGCCTTTGGATTGTACTGTTTCTGTCCAACAGCCGAAAAAAGCCGTTTCCGAAGACAATAGAACATTGCTTGAAGAATTGAGGACAAGCCTGGCAGATATTTTATTTTTGTCACCGGAAGATATTGATGCTGATGAGCCTTTCATCGATATGGGTCTTGACTCCATTATCGGGGTTGAATGGATACAAACAGTAAATAAAACGTACCACACTGAGATTACTGCCAATAAGGTGTATGAACACCCGACGCTTGAAGAGCTTGCGGAATATATAGCGGGACAAATAAAGAAACCCGAGTATGCTGAAGCGGAGGAAACCGCGGTACGTCCGGAAATCCCGGAAGCAGAAACTCCCCTTGCCGGCATCTCTGACGGCACTTTGCGCAAAGAGCTCAAAGAAAGCCTTGCGGACATCCTGTTTCTGAAGCCGGAAGATATTGATGAGCATGAGGCATTCATTGAGATGGGGCTGGATTCTATTATCGGTGTGGAATGGGTTCAGTCCATTAATAAAACCTATCAAGCGTCTATTACGGCAAATCTGGTCTATGAATACCCGACAATCGCAACATTAGCCGGGTATCTGACCGGTTCTGTCCAAAAAGACACTGAGGAAGTACATGGGGAACATACGAAACAAAACGATATATCAGAAGAGACAGATGATCAAGAACCGCCCGAGCTAATCTGTCTTAACCCGGGGGGAAAGGGAAGACCGATTTTCTGGTTTCATTCCGCGCTGGGGGCAGTGGAGCTGTACCAGCCTGTTGCCGAACGGACCGGGCGTCCTTTTTACGGAATTCAGGCAAGAGGGTGGATGACAGACCGGGAACCGATCCGCGGCATTAAAAACATGGCGGAATATTACGTTAAGCTCATACGTACCGTGCAGCCCCGGGGTCCTTACGATGTAGGCGGCTATTCATTAGGGGGCATGCTCGCTTATGAAGTCACCCGGCAATTGCAGCTGGCTGGAGAAACCGTTGAGTCAATCGTCATGCTCGATTCCTTTGACTCAGCTGGTGCGCGGGAAATAAACATTCCTGATGAATTATTTGATAAAAATATGATGCTGCAGACGGTGAACATGGCTTTATTTGCACCGGTCTATCAACATCCGGAACGCATTTCTGAAAACTTGATTCACCGTGATGAACTAGATGCCGATCTTCATGAAGACATATTTTTAGAGCAATTAATCGCAAAAGCCAAACAGCGGGGGTTAACGAAGACGGACGCGTTGGTGAAAAATCTGATCAGGCAGAATATAAACGTTCAGGACGCTTACGAAATCACTGATTACGAACTCCTGCCGCTTCCGGATCCGAACGGGGTGACATGCTATTATTTCCGAAATAAAAACGGTATTTTCTTGGGTGAGCTTGATCCGTATTTTACGATCAGGGCCGATATTTTATCCGCTGATTTCGTCAACTACTGGAGCCAGTGGGAAGAGCATATGACAAACATCGCCATCATGGATGTGGCGGTATCCAACCATATGACGTTATTGGCTGAAGACAGCGCAGCCGAAACGATTTCTGAATTTTGCGGCGTTTTATATTCGGCAGACGGAATGAGAGAATACAGCTTTCTGCAGCTGCAGGAAAAGATACTGAACGTGCATGGTGAGATGCTGAAGCAGCCCGCCAAAACAAGACCGTAAATTCACATATCCGCCCGCCGGGTTTACTCGTAAGCTTTGGCGGGTCATTTCAAATCTTGATCACATCTTGGAGGAATGAAAATGACCAGTTTAACAAAAATCAGACAGCAGCAGCCGTACAAGTGGTACCAAACGATGAGAGAAACCTCTCCCGTTCATTACAATGAAAAGGAAGATTGCTGGGAAATCTTCACCTATGATGAAGTGAAGCGGGTGATTTCTGACTACAGTCATTTTTCTTCCGATCATAAATACTTAAGTGCGGACAAACAGGAAAAAATGATCCGGCATATTAACAAAGACAGCCTTTTGAAAATGGACCCGCCCGAACACACCGTCTTCAGAAAATTGGTCAATCAGCCGTTCATGCCGAAATCGGTTGAGTCTCTTGCACCGCGTATAGCCGCTATCGCTGATGACCTGCTTCAGGCCGTCCGTTCAAAAGACAGGATGGACATTATTGAAGATTACGCATTTCCGCTTCCGATTATCGTGATCGCAGAGCTTTTAGGATTTCCTCCGAAAGACAGAGATATCTTTAAAAGCTGGGTCGACCAAAGCCAGAATGTAAAAGATGAAAAGAAAATGAATGAAGTGCAAAAGCAGATGATCGGATACTTCATGCAGTTTATTTTACAGCGGAGAAAACAGCCGCAAAATGATTTAATCAGTCATTTAATTTCAGCTGATTTAGACGGAGAGCCGCTGTCAGACAAGCAATTAATCGGTTTTTGCGGCTTGTTGATCGTCGCGGGGCACGTAACGACGGAAAATGTGATCGGAAATTCATTTCTCAGTCTCAAGGAGTTCCCGCACATTCTGCCCCGGCTGCTTGAAAACAAGGCGCTCCTTCCTGACTTTATTGAGGAAGTCATCCGCCTCAGACCTTCCATTCAGCGGGTAACCCGCTACACTGCGGTTGAGAGCGAGATTGGCGGAAAAACGATTCCGGCCGGAGAAAAAGTGTATGCGTGGATTGGATCGGCGAACAGAGATGAAAAGAAGTTTGAAAATGCCGATCAGATTGACTTGGGACGAAAGCCGAATCAGCATCTGTCATTCGGTCAGGGCAGCCATTATTGTTTAGGAGCGCCGCTGGCCAGGCTTGAAGCGAAAATCGCGCTTTCCCACTTTTTTGAACAGATGCCCGCATGGCGTTTTACTGAGGATCAAGAGCCGAATCTGGTTCCGAGCCCTGTATTTCACGGCGTTGACAGGCTGCTTGTTGAGTTTTGAGCGAAAAAATAAAAGAGGCTTCCACAGGAAGCCTCTTTACTCTGGGGGCTTGGAGAAATGAATGTAGGAATCGAAGCAATGAACGTTTTTGGCGGAACCGCGTATGTAGACGTCATGGAGCTTGCGGAACATCGGAACTTGGATAAAAAAAGGTTTGAGAACCTGCTGATGAAAGAAAAAGTGGTGGCGCTTCCGTTTGAAGATCCGATTACGTTCGCCGTAAATGCCGCAAAACCGATTATCGACTCTCTGTCAGAAGAGGAACGGAATCAGATTGAAATGGTCATCACCTGTACGGAATCCGGGATTGATTTTGGCAAATCCATCAGTACATACGTCCATGATTATTTGCAGCTGAAGCGGAATTGCCGGTTATTTGAGGTGAAACAGGCTTGCTATTCTTTAACGGCCGGGTTTCAAATGGGCGTGAATCTCATCTTATCGCAAACATCGCCGGGAGCGAAAGCGCTCATCATCGGAACGGATATTTCCCGCTTTTTAGTGGCTGAAGGCGGTGACGCGTTGACGGAGGAATGGTCCTATGCCGAACCGAGTGCGGGGGCGGGAGCTGTGGCGCTTTTAGTCAGCAGCACCCCTCATGTCTTTTTGCTTGATCAAGGCGCAAGCGGGTATTACGGGTATGAAGTCATGGATACCTGCCGCCCGATTCCGGATAGTGAAGCGGGGGATGCTGATCTGTCGCTCATGTCTTATTTGGACTGCTGTGAAAAATCATTTCAGGAATACCGAAAGCGTGTGAGCGGGGCGGATTATAAGAATACATTTCAATACCTTTCTTTTCATACTCCGTTTGGCGGAATGGTAAAAGGAGCGCATCGGACGATGATGAGAAAATTGGCAAAGGCTAAGCCGCAAGACATTGAAGCGGATTTTCAGCAACGCGTGCTGCCTGGGATTCAATACTGTCAGCGCGTCGGCAACATCATGGGGGCCACCGTATTTTTATCTCTTGCCAGCACGATTGATAACGGCTCTTTTGAAACGCCGAAACGCGTCGGCTGTTTTTCATACGGTTCGGGCTGCTGCTCTGAATTTTACAGCGGTGTCGTTATGCCGCAAAGCCGTACGCGGCAGAATCAATTTCAGATCAGCCGGCATTTGGATGAACGCGTCCGTTTATCGATGGCTGATTACGACCGGCTGCTCCAAGACAGCGGCATCGTAAAATTCGGCACAAGAAATGCCGCGCCCGCAGCAGACATCCCGAATGCGCATCAAGGAAAAACGCGATTGGTGCTGACTGAAATAAAAGAGTTTCACAGAAAGTATGAATGGACGACTTAATATCAGAAACACTCAGAGCCGGAAAGGCTTGAGTATTTTTAAAGAAACGGAGAATAAACATGAATCCAATGATTGATGTACAGGAAACAGAACCGGGCATTGTGCAGGTCACAATGCAGGATACGGCCGGGAAAAACGGGCTGTCAGAAGAGTTTGTCAGAGAGCTGCACCGGGTATTCCGAGACATCAATGCCCATCCGTCCTATAAAACCGTCCTTCTGACGGGTTACGGAAATTATTTCTGCACCGGAGGAACGCAGGAGGGGCTTTTGACCATTCAGAGCGGAAAGCTTCAATTTACAGATTTAAAGCTTCACAGTCTTTTATTGGATTGCAGGATTCCCGTGATTTCCGTCATGCAGGGGCATGCGATCGGAGCCGGCTTTACGATCGGTCTGAGCGCGGATTTCGTGATTTTAAGCAGAGAGAGTTTTTATTCTTGTAATTATATGAAGTACGGATTTACACCGGGAATGGGCGCGACGTATATTGTGCCTGAAAAACTGGGAATTGTCCTCGGGGAAGAAATGCTGTTTACTGCCGCGAATTTCAGCGGCGCCGCTCTGGAAAAACGGGGAGTTCCGTTTGAAGTGCTGCCGAAAAAAGACGTCCTTCAAAGAGGCCGCGAATTAGCCCGGCTGCTGGCGGATAAACCGAGAGCCTCACTGGTTGCGCTGAAAACCAATGTGACCGCACGGATCAAAAGAGAGCTGACAAAAGCGGTTGAGGAAGAGGTGAACATGCACGAAGCCACATTCCATCTTCCTGAAGTAAAAGAGAGAATCAGCCGCTTATACGGCAGTTAAACAGAATGAAAAAAGCATGGGAAGCCCCATGCTTTATCACTGGTCCGTCTTTTGCAGAACGGAGCCTGCGAATTGTTTTTTAATTTCGGCGCTCCGAGCTGCGGTTTCTGCGATGCAGTGCATGATGGCTTCTTCAAAGCGGCGCTCTTCTAATGCGCGAAGGCCTGCTTCAGTCGTGCCGCCCGGGCTTGTGATTTCCTTGCGCAGGCGTTCAGGCCGTTTGCTGCTTGTTCTGAGCATTTCCGTCGCCCCGGCCATGGTTTGTAAAATCAGCTCTTTTGCCGTTTCTTCCGGCAGGCCGGCTTGAAGGGCGGCCTTTTCCATTGCTTCGACATACCGGTACACATAGGCGGGACCGCTTCCGGCAATGGCTGTAACGGCGTCAAGGTGTTTTTCTTCAAAGCGCGTCGCTTCTCCGATTGTTTCCAGAAGCTCTTTTGCCGTCCGGATTTCAGCTTCACTCGCCTCTGAGCTTGCGGAAAAACCGGTCGCCGATTGCTGAATGGCCGCGGATGTATTCGGCATCGCCCGGATGATGGTGAGCTTTCTGCCGAAATATTGCTGAATCGTGTGAATCGTCAGCCCTGCGATGACAGAAATCACAAGCTGATCTTTCACGTATTCGCGAATGTTCTCAATGCTTTCTGCCGCATCTTTCGGTTTAAAGGCGAGAACGAGAATGTCGGTATTGCTGAAAAACTCTTCTTTATCCCGGCACGGTTTTACTCCGTACGTTTTTTGGAGCTCTTCAAGCCGGCTGTCATTTGACCGGTTTGTCATATATATATGTCCGGGGGCTGTCATTCCGCTTTGCAGCAGTCCGTCCACCATTGCTTCCGCCATTGATCCGGCCCCGATAAAACCGATTTTCTTCATATAAATCCTCCTTCTTCTCAAAACACAAAAAACCTTCCCGTCAAAAAGGACGAAAAGGTTTCGCGGTACCACCTTACATTAGCACGAATCAGCCGTGCTCAGCTCAAATCCCGTAACGAGGGGATACGTTTAGGTTTTCCTAACCGCTCTGAGGGCAGGTTCTGTAAACAAGAGGGCCGCAATGTCTTTCAGCCGGGGACATTGCTCTCTGCTGCCGTTGTTTATATACTAGTTCCTCGTCATCGCGTTCCGTGTTTTCTAGTTTGTTGTTCATTATGCTATGCGCAAGAGCGGGATGTCAATCTTTTTTTCCGATATGCGGCAATAATGACACAGTGAAAAGAAAACGCTAAAATATGATTATTCAGGAATGAAAAGAACGAAGGAGCGTAAACATGGCAGCGAGAAAGATCATTCCGATACGTGTGCCGACTCCGTTTGCAGTCGGCGACGTTATCGTTTATTTAGTAAAAGATGAAGCCTTAACCCTTATTGATTGCGGCCCGAATACAAAGGAAGCGGCTGAATCGCTCTCATTGCAGCTTAAGGAACACGGGGTTTCTGCGGCGGATATAGAACAGGTGGTGCTCACTCATCATCACGCAGATCATTCAGGTCTGCTGCACCTTTTTTCCGACGATGCGGAAGTAATAGGGCATCCGCTGAATGACAGGTACATTACTCAGGATCAGTCGTATATCGCCCGGCAGGAGGACTTTTTTCTGTCGCTTATGACTGAAATGGACGTTCCCCTGACGCCTGAAGACATACATAAAACAGTTAAGCTGTCATACTTATTTTCTGCAAACCGTCCGTTAACGAAAACAGTGAGGGAAGGCGGAAAAATTGACGGGCTTAACGGCTGGACGGTGCTCGAAATCCCGGGTCATGCCGCTTCTCACATTGCGCTCTACCATGAAAAAAGCGGTGAAATGTTCAGCGGCGATCTGCTTTTGTCCAACAGCTCCACCAATCCGATTCTGGAAGCTCCGGAAAAGGGGGGCGTGCGCGCGGCCCCGATGCTCGACTACTTGAACTCAATGAAGCGGCTGTATGACGTAAACCCGTCCTTTTTATATCCGGGACACGGCGATCTGCTGACAGACGTAAAGCCTGCTTTTGACAGGCGGCTTGAAAAACAGAGAAACCGGTCGGAATATGTGCTGCGCCTGTTGTCAGAGGAAACGCTGACGGCTTTCCAGGTATGCCGGCGGCTGTTTCCGGCTGTGTATGAAAATGAATTGTTTTTAACGATGTCAGAAACGATCGGCCATCTTGACGTGCTGGCCGCCGAAGGGAAGGCTGTATCCTTTCAGTCGGGGAACACTCTGAAGTTTAAAGCTGTGAAGGGGTGAAGGAAATGGGCAGATTAACGGATAAGCGGATTTGGATCACCGGAGCATCCGGCGGACTCGGAGAACGGCTTGCATATTCCTGCGCGGCAGAAGGGGCTCATGTTTTTTTATCCGCCAGGCGGGAGGACCGCTTGCAGGAAGTGAAAAAGACGATTACCGCGCGCGGCGGACAGTGTGATGTCGTTCCGTTTGACGTCCGGCATGCAGAAGAGGCTGAAAACGTAAGGCGTTTGATCGGTCATGTTGACGTATTAATCAACAACGCCGGCTTCGGCATTTTTGAAACGGCCGCTGATTCATCTTTGGATGATATGAAGGCAATGTTTGAAGTCAACGTCTTCGGATTAATCGCCTGTACGAAGGCCTGTCTTCCTGTGATGCTTCATGCGAAAAGCGGCCATATTATCAATATCGCCTCACAGGCCGGCAAATTGGCGACGCCGAAATCAAGCCTTTATTCCGCAACGAAGCACGCCGTGTTAGGGTATTCCAATGCGTTGCGGCTTGAGCTGGACGGTACGGGTGTAGCCGTGACAACGGTTAATCCCGGTCCGATCAAAACAGACTTCTTTACAATTGCAGATAAAGAGGGCGGTTATGTGAAAAGCGTCGGCAGATGGATGCTTGATGCCGACCATGTGGCAGAGCGTATTACATCCGTGATTCTGACGGATAAACGGGAAATGAATCTTCCGCGATGGATGAGCCTCGGGACGAAGCTGTATCAGCTTTTCCCATCGTTTACAGAAAAACTGGCCGGCCGCGCATTAAAGAAAAAGTAACAAGGGGGAAAAAGGAATGTCCGACCGGGATATACACAAGGCATTGATGGCAGAGCCTCTAGTCAGGCAAATGGCGGAGGCGCGTGAAGTATTTTGGATCAATCCGCATAAAACCGATGATCCAGTAAAGCATGGCGCTGAATGGAAAAAGGAGATTGCCGAAGCGGAAGAAAGGCTGCGCCGGTTTGCGCCTTATATCGCGTCGGCTTTTCCGGAGACGGAAGCGGAGGGAGGCCTCATTGAATCTCCGCTTGTCTTGATTAATGAAATGAAGAAGCATCTGGAACACAGCGCCGCTCAGGCTTTCCCCGGGCGTCTGCTTTTGAAATGCGACGACGAACTTCCGATTTCCGGTTCCATTAAAGCGCGCGGCGGGATTTACGAAGTGCTGAAGCATGCCGAAGATCTCGCGGTAAAAGCGGGAATGCTCTCAGCAGACGACGATTACAGCATATTGACTGAAGAACGGTTTACCGCTTTTTTCTCAAAATACTCTATAGCCGTCGGCTCTACGGGCAATTTAGGTCTGAGTATCGGCATAATCGGCGCGAAGCTCGGCTTTTGTGTGACCGTTCATATGTCCAGTGACGCAAAGCAGTGGAAAAAGGAGCTGCTCCGGGAAAAGGGGGTTCGCGTCATCGAATATGAAGCAGACTACAGTCTGGCTGTCAAAGAGGGGCGCATGCAGGCGAAGCAGGACCCTTATTGTTATTTTATTGATGATGAGCATTCCCGGGATCTGTTTTTGGGGTATGCCGTTGCGGGAAGCCGTGTGAAAAAGCAGCTCGACCAAATGAACATAAAGCCTGATGCAGATGAACCGCTTTTCGTTTATTTGCCGTGCGGGGTCGGAGGAGGCCCGGGCGGCGTCGCGCTTGCGCTAAAGCTGATCTATGGCGAGCATGTCCATATTTTTTTCGGTGAGCCGACGCATTCACCGTGTATGCTGTTAGGACTGTTTTCCGGCTTGCATGACGGAATCAGCGTGCAGGATATCGGTCTTGATAATCAAACGGCCGCCGACGGACTCGCGGTGGGAAGGCCGTCCGGACTGGCCGGCCCTCTGATGGAGCCTATAATCAGCGGCTGTTATACCGCCGATGACGGCACGCTTTTTTCGCTGCTTTATCAATTAAGGGCGGCCGAGAATAAGAGCCTTGAACCCTCTGCACTCGCCGGACTGGCCGGAGCCGTCAAGGTCGTTCAGACCGAAGCCGGAAACCGTTATATAAAAGAGCGGGGGCTTGAGATGGAAAATGCCGTGCACCTTGTGTGGAGCACCGGCGGAAGCATGGTTCCGGAGGAGGAAATGGAAGAGTACAGCCGGATCGGTTCCTCATTTTTGAAAAAAATGGGCAGACAGTGAAGCGGTTTTCCGTTACAATCTTTGTAAGCGTTTGTTTTTTTATCGGAAAGCCATACAGAGAGATTGGTGTGAATTGTGAAAAGTAAAGAATTGAACTTACATACATTGTATACGCAGCACAGCCGCGAGTCGTGGGCCGGATTCGGCGGCCATCTTTCCATTGCCGTTTCAGAGGAAGAAGCCAAGGCCGTAGAGGGGCTGAATGACTACCTGTCGGTGGACGAAGTAGAAACGATTTACATTCCGCTTGTGCGCCTGCTCCATCTTCATGTCACGTCTGCCGCAAGACGGAATCAGCATGTCAATGTGTTTCTGAAGCATCCGCATTCAGCGAAAATCCCGTTTATCATCGGAATCGCGGGCAGCGTCGCCGTCGGCAAAAGCACGACGGCGAGAATTTTGCAAAAGCTTCTTTCCCGTCTGCCGGACAGGCCGAAGGTGAGCCTGGTGACAACTGACGGTTTCTTGTATCCGACGGCGGAATTAAAAAGGAAAAACCTTCTGTCCAGAAAGGGATTCCCGGAAAGCTACGACGTGAAAGCGCTGCTTGAGTTTCTGAACGATATAAAGTCGGGGAAAGAGAGAGTGGAGGCGCCCGTATATTCCCATCTTACGTATGACAGGGAAGAGGGCGCCGTCGAGGTTGTCGAAGGTGCGGATATCGTTATTATCGAAGGAATCAATGTCCTGCAGTCGCCGACCTTAGAGGACGACAGGGAAGATCCGCGGATTTTTGTATCGGATTTCTTTGATTTTTCGATCTATGTGGATGCCGAAGAAAGCCGGATTTTCACGTGGTATTTGGAGCGTTTCCGCCTCTTAAGAGAAACCGCTTTTCAGGATCCGGCTTCTTATTTTCATAAATTTAAGGATTTGTCTGATGCAGAAGCGGATACCATGGCCGCCTCCATTTGGGAGAGCGTCAACCGTCCGAATCTGTATGAAAATATCCTGCCGACAAAATTCAGATCGGATTTGATTTTGAGAAAAGGTGACGGCCATAAAGTTGAAGAGGTGCTGGTAAGGCGGGTGTGATGTGAGGAGGAAGCGAATATTATGATGCATCATATTGAGTTGTATGTATCTGACTTGAAAGCCTCCGCCCGGTTTTGGGGATGGTTTTTAGGTGAGCTCGGTTATAGGGAATTTCAAAATTGGGACTCCGGCATCAGCTGGAAAAACGCAGGATTTTATGTTGTGCTTGTACAGACAGAGGAGCGTTTTTTAACACCGGAGTACCACAGATGCCGGGTCGGGCTGAATCATCTGGCTTTTCATGCTGCATCAAGAGAGCAGGTTGACGAGATGACAGAAAAGCTGCTTGCCAGAGGATGCCCCGTGCTTTACAGGGACCGCCATCCATATGCAGGCGGAAGCACGCATTACGCCGTATACACGGAGGACCCGGATCGGATAAAAGTGGAGCTCGTTGCGCCTGCTTCTGAATGAACTATAACTTTTCGTTTTTTTCTTCGCGCAGCGCGTCGAGTTTCTTTTCGATTCTGTCCAATTGTATGCGGCGCTTGTTCAAGCTTCTGAATACGTATATCACGGCAAACAGGAAAAATGCGGCTGCAGTAAATGAAATCAATTGAAAAATGACATCACCGATGTTCATCTTTTTTACCTCCGTGTGCGGCGGGCTTCTTCAGCCCGCCGTTTTTTCATTTTGACCGATATGAAGACATGGGGGATGAATCATTTCTCTCCTAGCTTTGTTTTTTTTCTGAGAATGAATAGTTTCTGCATGTGGCTTATGACCACTTTTGCGGCCGCATATCCCGGAATGGCCAGCAGCATCCCGGCAATTCCTGAGAATTTGCCGGCGGCAAGCAGAAGAAAAATAATGGTCAGCGGGTGAATGTCCAGCTTCCGTCCCATAATTTGCGGGGAAATCAGCTGGCTTTCAAGCTGCTGGACAATGACGACGACCGTAATCACCAGCACCGCCTCGGTCGGTGAATCGAACAATCCGACAATGACTCCGGGAAATGTGCCGATCCAAGGCCCGATAAACGGAATCAGGTTTGTCACCATGGCGAACGCGCCCAGAACGAGCGGATAATCGAGCCCGATTATAAAATAGCCGATCGTGACGAGAACGCCGACACAGAAACTGACGAGCAGCTGTCCTTGTATGTATGAACTGAGAGCTTCATCCATATCCCGAAGGATTTGTTTTCCTTCTTTTTGATGTTTTTCCGGAAGAAGCCGCAGCAGTCGCCGAGGGGCTTTGTTTCCTTCTTTTAACATGTAATACAGCGCAAACGGAATAATAGCTGCGGTGATGGCGGCATTGGCAGCCGTACCGGCCAGGCTGCTGAGAGAATCAGCGATTGAACCGGAATAATTTGCGGCTTTGTCTGCTAATTTTTTAAAGGAATCCCCATGCTGAAGCCGGGAAAACCATTTGCTGTCCTGGAGATGCCCGATCCAATTTTCAGCTTTTGCGGAAAGCTCCGGAATATGATCTGTGAAGGCTGTAAACTGTTTTTGAACGGCAGGGCCCGCCGTATAAAGGAAGAGGACAAAAAGGCCGGCTGTTCCCGCATAAATCGCTAAAATCGCGATTCCTTCGGGCAGCTTTAATTTCGCATGCAGCACTCTGACGAGCGGGCGGCACAAATAGTAAAGGACGCCCGATAATACAATGGGCGGAAACAAGGTTTTAACCGTAATCACAACAGGCTGGAACAAAAAGTCTATTAATGTTCCGAGATAAATGATGAGAAATAACAGAAGAACGGCATAGCCGATCCTGAAATAAGGCCCGACAGGCATATCCTGCACCACGCAATCTTTAAAGGTTTACTCTCGGACATTTCCCTTATCGCCGGGTGCATAAACGTCCGTGTCAGGAAAACTGCCCTTGATTGGTGACGTAATCGTAGATAATATCTTCTACATGGGCATGGAGATCCTCATCGGGTTCTTCATTCCTTCTTTCTTCTAAAGCTTTTTTTAAACTCTGTTTTTCATAGGGGCTCAGCGGATCTGTCGACACATTCCGTCCATACTGGCGGAGGGCTTGTCCCAGCATTTTTTCTATAAATTGATCCATCATATATTCTCCTATTCTTGTCATTCATCTTTATTCTACTAAATATCATGTGATCCTCCCACTCTTCTATCATATTTTCTGTCAGGGCCGGGTTAGGATTTTTATTCCAATTCAGCTGAGAGAATACGATGAAACGGCAGCGTTAACGCATCTTCATCGTTTATGATTTTTAAACGCTTTTCGTCATGCCTCACTTGTTTTACCCAGCCCCAAAAGCGGCGGGGGCCGTGTGCGGAAGCGTAGGTGACCGAAATGGCCCTGTCTTCTTCAATCGACGCCGCAATGATGCGGTTCATGTCGTTCAGTTGCTCTTCGCTCAGTTCCGGAGGCCGGAATTCCCGTTCTTTTCGTTTTTTCGCAAGCAGCTGCTCCCGATGTTCGGGCAGCATCATCCGGCTTGATTCCCACATGACATTATACCCGGGTGTTAATTTGTTCGGATTCATGTATATCACCTCAAATTATTTGTAATGCCCGCCGATTTTTTCAGCCCGGTGAAAGGCTTGGCCGGCCTCTGTCAGTGAAGCGGCATGGAGGAGCGACGCAGGGCCGTACCGCTCATGAATATCATCCAATACTTTGCCGAGACTGATCTTTTTTTCCTGGGCATCGAACAGGCTCAGCTGAACATAATCACAAGGCTCCAGCTGGGAAAGGGAGACGCCGGCGCTGCGGACGGGCTCACCGTTCCAATGCTCTTTGAAGAGCTTGACCGCCGTTTTAAAAATATCCATTCCGAAATTAGTCGGTGACACCAGCTTTCTCTGTCTGTGAAAACCTGAAGGGAATTCAAAATCAGCGCCTCTGATGCTGACCGAAACCGTATGGCCGATGTATTGTTTGAAACGGGCGCGGCGGGCCACTTCTTCGCTTAACTCCAGCAGCACGACTTTGATATCCTCAAAGCGGCTGTAGTCTCTCGGGAGGGTCATGTTATGGCCGATCGCTTTTTGCCGGCTGTGCGTGTTGACGGTGACCGGAGAGGGATCGATGCCGCGGGCTGTCCGCTGAAGCAATTCGCCGTTAATGCCCCAGCGTTTTTTCAGCAATTCGGCGGGGTGTCCGGCAAGCCCGCCGATTGTGCTGATGCCCATCCGTCTTAAATGATGCTCCATCCGTTTTCCGATGCCGAATAATTTTCCGACCGGCAGCGGCCACAGATCCTGCCTGATATTTGACATATCCAATCTGTGGATGCCGGATGCGTTTTTTTTGGCAAAATGGTCGCAAGCCATTTTCGCGAGCGCCTTATTCGGCCCGATGCCGACACGGGCATAAATGCCGAATTCACGCATAATCGCTTGCTGAATGCTTTTGGCAATTGTAAAAGGATCACCGAACAGCCGCCTGCTTCCGGTCACGTCGAGAAACTGCTCATCGATGGAGTAGGGTTCTACAAGATCGGTATACCGTTCAAACAGTTCGGTAATCATGACGGATACATCAATATACCGCTGCATCCGCGGACGGACAATAACGGCATCGGGACATTTGGCCTGCGCTTCCCACAGCCGTTCGGCATTTTTTACGCCGTATCGTTTGGCGAGCGGACAAGCCGCAAGCACGACGCCGCTGCGTCTTTCGGGATCTCCCGAGACAATCACGGGCCGGCTTTTGAGATGAGGCGCTTCCGCTTTTTCCACAGACGCATAAAACGATTGCATATCTACAAGAAGAATATCAGCCATAAAAAAACCTCCGGGAACGTTTGTTCTGTTTTTCATTGTACCCGAACAATGACCACGTTTATACTGGTAAATCATTCCCCGGCTGGAAGACGTGCTGATTTGTTTGCTTGAAAAGAAATCATTTACAATTGCAAACAACCCACATATAATTTTTTATATTCCAATGAGAAGAGCTGACATTCATTTTGCCGGACGAAAAGGAGAGTCAATCGATAATGGATATTCGAACAATTACCTCTGAAGACTATGAAATGGTTACGTCTGTTTTGAATGAATGGTGGGGCGGCAGGCAGATGAAAGACAAACTGCCGCGCTTGTTTTTTGAACATTTTCAGGACACAAGCTTTATCACGTACGGGCCGGAGGGAATGACCGGTTTTTTAATCGGTTTTCAGTCGCAATCAGACCCTGAGACAGCCTACATTCATTTTTCCGGTGTGCATCCGGATTTCAGAAAAATGCAAATTGGAAAACAGCTCTACGACCGATTTATGGAGACGGTGAAGAAAAGGGGCTGCACAAAAGTCAATTGCGTGACGGCGCCTGTCAATAAAGTATCAATCGCTTATCATACAAAATTAGGCTTTGAAGCTGAAAAAGGAACCAAAACCGTAAACGGAATCCCTGTTTTTGCGAATTATGACGGTCCGGGAGAAGACCGGATTCTGTTTGTGAAATATATGTAGAGGGGGATGAATATGGGTTTTTTAGCTGACACGCCCAAACCGCCCTATTATGCGGTCATTTTTTCATCAATAAAGGGAAAATATGATGAGGAATATGAACATACGGCAGAGCGCATGATGAATTTGGCAGGCGGACAGCCGGGCTTTTTAGGCGCGGAAAGCGTTCGGGAGGAAAACGGCTGCGGCATCACGGTTTCCTACTGGGACAGCCTGGAAGCGATTAAAAGGTGGAAAGACCATACGGACCACCAGGCGGCAAAACAAAAAGGAAAAACCGCCTGGTATGAAGCGTACGCGGTCCGCATTACGAAGACGGAGTCACAGCGGATGTTTGCGTCAAAAGGGGCGGAAGATTGATTACATTTTTACAGCATACACAAGAACAGACCGCGCGGGAAATTGCGGCGGTTCAGCGCTGCTCTTATCAAAAAGAAGCAGAGCTGATCGGCTTTTTCGGCATCCCCGCCTTGCATGAAACACCCGATGATATACAGCGGTCACGGGAGACGTTTGCCGGTTTCAAGGAAAAAGATCAGCTTGCAGGCGTCATTTCGTATGAAAAAAAGGGATATGACCTTGTCATATGCAGGCTGACGGTGCACCCGTCCGGCTTTCGAAAAGGAATCGGACGGGCGCTTATTCAATTTGTGATAGACGAGAACCGGGACGCCCAAAAAATAGAGGCGGCTACCGCCAGCCAAAACGTTCCGGCAGTCTCTCTCTATTTAAAAACAGGTTTCACAGAAGCCGGACAGATAGAGACGCCGGAAGGGCTGGCCCTCTCGTTTTTTCATCTTTATCCGAAGAGGAAAGCGGAAGTTGTTCCGTACAAGCCGGAATGGAAAGAAATGTTTGAAAGAGAGAAGGCGGACTTGATCCGAATCTTCGGCCCAGCACTTCATTCTGTCAGACACATCGGCAGCACCTCTATCCCGGGGATGGCCGCCAAACCCGTCATTGATATACTGGCGGAGGTTAAAGATATTTCGGACGCTGACCGATTCAGTCCGCAGCTGGAAGCACTCGGCTATGAGGCGAAAGGGGAAAACGGGCTAGAGGGCCGGCGTTTCTTTCAAAAAGGCGGCAGCAAGCGCACACACCACGTTCACATATACGAAACAGGCCATCCGGACGTGAAGCGTCATCTGCTGTTCCGGGATTTCCTCACCGCAAAGCCTGAAAAAGCGGCTCAATACATGGAACTGAAACGGCACCTCGCTAAGACGTACCCATACGATATGGAAAAATATAGTGAAGGAAAAAATGATTGGATCAAGGCGGCTGAACAAGAGGCAAAGGTCTGGGAGAGCGGGCTGCTGTAAAGAAAGCAGAAACAATGCATACAGCGGCTCGGTATGCTACAATGGCGAAAATGAAAAACGGAGGATCATCTATGCAAATACATGTGACGGATGCGGCGAAACACACACTTCAGCAGGCAATGGACGCCAACCCGGGGAAAAAAGCGCAGCTCCGCTATGACGCAGAAGGCTGCGGGTGCGCGGTGAGCGGCGTGCCGACCATCTGGCTGGCGGACGAATTAACGGGACAATGCGAAGCCATTGAAACCAACGGACTTCCGCTTTACATCCAGACCTCACAAAAAGTGTTTTTTGACGAGGAAATGACAATCGATTACAATGAAAAGGCAAAAACGCTCGTCTTAAAAAGCCCGGCAGAGATGCTGAGCCCGAGAATGAGCATATTAGTAAAGCAGGGAGAAACGGAAAGTGAATCAAAAGCTGAAAGCCATTAAACAGACGGCACAGCATAAAACGTGGGTATCCTTTCTGAACAACAACCACCCGTACAGTCTGCTGCACTGGTCCATCGGAGGCGCTGAATCCGTTCAGAAGGATGTCTGGCTGCTTCAGGATGAGATGACCTTCAAAGCGCAGGAGTTTACGACAATCGACCTCGCCATTGACTGGATCGGAGAAAATATGGACGGGATTACCGACGTTTTATGACGTGAAAGCGAAAGAACCAGCATACGTTCTTTCGCTTTTTTACGTTTGCGTCATGGTATCTAAAAAGGTTTGAACGGCTTTACGGTAGCTCTCCGGATTTTTGGTGTACGACATGGCATGCCCGCCCGATTCGGCCAGATAGAGCATCTTAGGGCCGCGTTTTTTGCGGTGCAGCAATTCGGAACAAGCGGGAGGTATATAATCATCTTCCTTACTGTGAATAAACAGCACGGGCTGCCGGATTCGGCTGATAACCGATAGAGGCGATACATCACGGATACGGTATCCTTCTCTCATCCGCAAAAAGAAATCAGCCAAAGGCAGAAGCGGCCACGGAGGCAGCCGGAACTCCCGCTTCACCCTGTAGGCGAGCTGATCGCGAAAGCTTGCGAACGGACAGTCCGCAATATAAAAATCAGCGCCGTTTTCATCCTGATGCCCGCCCGCGTATAATAAGGCCGTCACCGCTCCCATCGATTCCCCGTGGATGCCGATTTGACCGCCGTCTCCGGTTTTGTGTCTCACCCAATTCACGGCTTCTTCCAAATCATCTTTTTCAAAATAGCCGTAGCTCGTCGTTCTGCCGCCGCTTTTTCCGTGCCCGCGGTGGTCATATACGAGCACATTCCATCCTAAATCTAAAAATAAATCCATGTATTTCAATGAATTGAACGAATTTACGGTAACGCCGTGACAAATAATCATGGTGTTTGCCGTATGATGCGGGGCGACGTAAAAGCCTTTGATCTCATACCCGTGGCGTGACAGGATGACAGCCTCTTCTTTTTCCATGGCCTGAAAGGAATCAAATCTATCATGCCCGTCCGCCGTTTCTTTTTTCATGATATCTTCATCCGTCTTTTTCTTCATAAACATAATCAGATTCGTAAAAGCGAATCCGGCAGCCAAAAAGACTGCGCAAGCCGAACCGAACACCGCCAGCCGTTTTTTCACACAGGCACCCTCCTTTCATATGAAAAATCCTTCCTCCGGCTTTTCAGGACCGTGAACGTTGCCGGCCTCCGGCGCTCCGTGGTACACTTGCTTCACCATATTCAGATACGGGGGGCGTAATGATGAAAAAGCAGCTGCCTAAAGAAAAACACAGCTTAAAAGACGATCTGGAGGAAGATCTGAAGGCCAGGCTTTTGCAAATGAAAAGTGAGCTGAAGGAAGAAGACGAGAAAAAACAGGCGCAGCAAAAGGCGGAACAAATCAGAAAACGAAAAGAAAAAGAAAAACATAAAAGCTTTGAAGAGCTGCTGAATGAAAGCAGTCTCGATTGGCACAAATATAAATAAACCGGCATCTGAAAAGGTGCCGGTTTTATGATTTAAGAACGATGGGCTTCGTATACGTCCCGTTTTGTATGGTATTGCAGGGCTTTGATTTCCTGGCTGCTTAAACGCCGGGCCTCTGCAGCCGAACAGTTTTCTCTCAGCTGCTCAAGTGAGCTGGCTCCGGTGATGACAGAAGCGACGGCCTGCTGTGACAGTAAGTATTGAAGAGAAAGCTCCGTCATGCTCAAGTCAGGTGCGGCAGCGCTGATCGCTTTTTTGGTTTCTGCCAGTTCTGCAAAAGAATATGTTAAATAGCCGTTCTCTTTTACGCTTGCGGCCGCTTGATCAAGCGGTTTTTCCGTAAGAAGCCCTTTAGCGACAGGCCCTCTTGCGACTACGCTGATTCCGTTCTCCTCTAAAAGGGGAAGCCACTCCTCGGGACGCCGGTCCAGCAGGCTGTATTGCATCATAATGCTGGTGATATTTGATTTTTTCACATATTCTTTAATAACATTCGGACGAATCGAGGAAATGCCGTAATACCGGATGACACCTTCCTGTTTTAAGTCCTCAAATGCTTCGATCGTTTCGTCAATATGATCTTCCATCGTGCCGCCATGCAGCTGATAAAGGTCGATATAGTCCGTTTTCAGCCGGCGCAGGCTGTTTTTGACCGCTTCTTTTATGTATCCTTTGGAAGCGTCCCAATGCCAGCCGTCTTTATCATCATTCCAGCGGTTTCCGGCTTTCGTGGCTAAAATGATGTCGTGTCTGCGGTTTTTGACGGCCTCCCCGACAATTTCCTCATTTCTGCCGAAATCATAAAGATCAGCGGTATCTAAATAATTGATTCCAAGCTCGATCGCTTCATCCAAAATAGACAGCGCTTTAACTTTATCCGTGCCCAGCGACATACAGCCGAGCCCGATTTCGCTTATTTCTAAATCAGAATGTCCCAGTGTGCGTTTTCTCATCGTTTCGCTCCTTTTTATAGTCTTTTATTGACCGTAATATAAAGGCGCGAAGTTTTCAACTGTTAAGGCCCGGTGATCCAATCTCCGACATAGCGGAATGTCCGTCCGTATTCTTTCAGTTTAGCCCGCACTTCCCACGCCTTTCCGACCAATACGATACTTTTATCCTTCCGGTACACCTTCAATCGAAAAGCACCTCCCTCTCATGCATGTATGATAAAATATATGAGGCATAATAGAGAGACAGAACGGGAGATGACATGATGAGACATTTAGAAGAAAAAACACTTGCGAAAAAAAAGCTGTATGACGGGAAAGTCATAGATCTTTACTTAGAGGATGTAGAGCTCCCGAACGGAAAAACAAGCAAGCGGGAAATCGTCAAACATCCGGGAGCGGTGGCCGTACTTGCGGTGACCGAGGAAGGAAAAATCATTTTGGTGAACCAGTTCAGAAAGCCGCTGGAACGGACAATCGTTGAAATTCCGGCCGGGAAGCTTGAAAAGGGGGAAGAGCCGGAACATACGGCGTTAAGAGAGCTCGAGGAAGAAACGGGATATACGGCGGAAACCTTGACGAAAATCACCGCTTTTTATACATCACCCGGGTTTGCTGATGAAATCGTGCATCTCTTTCTTGCGGAAGGGCTTTCGCCGCTGGAAGAAAAACGAGAGCTGGATGAGGATGAATTTGTCGAAGTCATGCAGGTCACGCTTGAAGAGGCCGTGAAGCTGATTGAATCCCGCAGGGTGTATGACGCAAAAACGGCGTACGCGATTCAGTATCTCCAGCTGAAAGAAGCGCTGAAGGAAAAATGATGAAAACCATCTATGCGGATCTGCATATTCATATCGGCCGCACCTATACGGGAAAACCGGTCAAAATCACCGGGGCCAAAACGTTGACGCTGCACCGGATTTTAGAAGAAGCCAGTGAGGGGAAGGGAATTGAACTATTGGGCATCATCGACTGCCATTCCCCGGAAGTCATAGAAGAAATCGAGCGCGGAATTGATGAAGGCAGATACCGTGAGCTGAAAGAAGGCGGCATCCGGTATCGGAATACGACGCTTCTGTTGGGCAGTGAGCTTGAAATCTATGATCACACATGCCGCGGGCCGATTCACGCTCTCGTCTTTATGCCGTCTCTTGCCGAAATGAAGATGTTTTCTGAGTGGCTTGCAAAAAGGCTTAAAAATATCCATCTCAGTTCCCAGCGCATTTATGAAACCGGTTTGAATCTTCAAAGGAAAACAAAGGAATTGGGCGGGCTGTTTATTCCCGCCCATATGTTCACCCCGCATAAAAGCCTGTACGGAAAAGGAGTCATATCTTCTTTGACAGAAGTTTTCGACCCGGCGCTCATTGACGCGGCGGAACTCGGATTAAGCTGTGACACCGACATGGCTTCGCGGGTAACAGAACTTGATCCGTATACATTTTTAACAAATTCTGATGCGCATTCCTTAGGAAAAATCGGCAGAGAATATAATGAAATGCTTCTTAAAGAAGCGAATTTCACGGAATTTTCGCTGGCTTTAAAAGGGAAGGACGGAAGAAAAATCACGGCGAATTACGGGCTGAACCCGAAGCTCGGGAAGTATTACCGGACGGCTTGCGACCGCTGCGGCAGCCCGGTTGAAAAAGGAGCTTCCGCATGTCCGGAGTGCGGGGGGAAAACAATGACAAAAGGGGTCAGTGAACGGCTGGAGGAACTGAGCGGACCGAAAAAAAGCCGCATGCCGCGGCCGCCGTATATTCATCAAATCCCGCTGCAGTTCATTCCCGGGGTCGGGCCGAAAACGTTAGAAAAACTGAAGCGGGCCTTCGGGACGGAGATGGCGATTCTTCATCAGGCGCAAGAAGAGGAATTGGCGCGTGTCGTCCAGCCTAAAATAGCGGCTGTCATTCATAAAGCGCGTACCGGGCAGCTCGTCCTTGAGGCCGGGGGCGGAGGGACGTACGGCAGAATCAAGCCGTAAAAGCCGGTTTTTAGCGGAGCTCCTCCTGCACCTTCTTTTTCGTGCGGACAAACGCAATCAATTCGATGATTTCATCCTGATTCAGCGGCTGTCCGTCAACGGTCAGTGTGCCGCGGCCTTGTGCGGCGTTTGTTAATTCGATGGTCTGGGCAAACGGCTCCGCCTTTTTTTCAGTGCGCCCGAGTAAATCGTCGCACGTCGTGTCAAACAGATCGGCAAGCGTGCCTAGCGCCTCGAATGACGGACGCCGGTATCCTGATTCATACCCGGCGTACGTGCTTTTGGCGATGCCGAGACGGTCAGCCGTATATTGAAGAGACCAATTTTTCTTTTTTCTCAGTTCAGTTAAACGATCTAAATTCATATTCAAAACCGCTCCTTTTCACTTGAGCAAATTATATCATATCGATATGCAAAAGTGTACGCGAATTGAATAATAATCACTTGATTAATTTCATTCGTCTGTCTATAATTTGATTAAAAGTATGCGAAAAGCGAATGCTTAACACATCTTGAGAAATGGATGAAGAGGTGCAGGGTATGAAAAAATTATTGCTGTTAACAACCGGAGGAACAATCGCCTCAGTCGAAGGAGAAAACGGGCTTGCACCCGGGGTGAAAGCAGACGAATTGTTAACCTACGTATCAAAACTTGATAACGATTACACGATGGAAACCCATTCGTTAATGAACATCGACAGCACAAATATGCAGCCTGAATATTGGGCCGAAATCGCAAATGCTGTCAAAGAAAAATATGACGCATATGACGGGTTCGTCATTACGCACGGGACAGACACAATGGCTTATACATCAGCGGCACTGTCTTATATGCTTCAGCATGCTGATAAACCGATCGTCATTACGGGTTCGCAAATCCCGATTACATTTCAAAAAACCGATGCCAAAAAAAATATCACGGACGCGATCCGCTTCGCATGTGAAGGGGTGGGCGGCGTATACGTCGTATTTGACGGCAGAGTCATTCAAGGCACACGCGCCATTAAATTAAGAACGAAAAGCTATGATGCATTTGAGAGCATTAACTATCCGTATATCGCGTTTATTACCGAAAACGGAATTGAATACAACAAACAAGTGCACATCCCAAAAGACGATGCTTTTACGGTCAATACTTCACTTTGCACGGACGTGTGCCTGCTCAAGCTCCACCCGGGGCTGAAACCGGAAATGTTTGACGCATTAAAGGGCATGTACAAAGGAATCGTCATTGAAAGCTACGGCAGCGGCGGTGTGCCGTTTGAAGGAAGAGACATTCTCGCCAAAGTCAATGAAATGATTGAAAGCGGCATTGTCGTCGTCATTACGACACAATGTCTTGAAGAAGGAGAGGACATGAGCGTCTATGAAGTCGGCCGAAGAGTCAATCAAGATCTCATTATCCGCTCCAGAAATATGAACACGGAAGCCATCGTGCCGAAATTAATGTGGGCGCTCGGCCAGTCTCACAACTTGGCTGAAGTCAAAAACATTATGGAGACACCGATCGCAGACGACGTTGTACTGTAAAAACATGACTACCACAAAGAGAAAGTAGGGTTTTAGCATGACAAACGCGCAAAAAGAATATCGTCAGGAAAAAGATTTCCTCGGAGAAAAACAAATTGAAGCTGATGTGTATTACGGAATACAAACGCTGCGCGCGAAAGAAAACTTTCCGATTACCGGCTACCGCATCCACGAAGAAATGATTAATGCGCTCGCCATCGTCAAAAAAGCGGCGGCGCTTGCCAACATGGATGTAAAACGGCTGTATGAAGGAATCGGAAATGCGATTGTACAGGCCGCAGATGAAATTCTTGAGGGAAAATGGCATGACCAATTTATCGTCGATCCGATCCAAGGGGGAGCCGGAACGTCCATGAACATGAATGCCAACGAAGTAATCGGCAACAGGGCTCTTGAAATCATGGGGCATAAAAAAGGTGAATACATTCACCTCAGCCCGAACACACACGTCAACATGTCACAATCGACGAACGACGTGTTCCCGACGGCAATCCATATTTCAACATTGAAACTTTTGGATAAGCTCCTTGATACGATGGCGCATATGCTCAGTGTCTTTAAAGATAAAGCGAAACAATTTGATTCTGTCATTAAAATGGGGCGCACACACCTTCAGGACGCTGTGCCGATCCGTCTCGGACAGGAATTTGAAGCATACAGCCGCGTGCTTGAGCGTGACATAAAGCGAATTAAACAATCCCGCCAGCATCTGTATGAAGTAAACATGGGGGCAACGGCCGTAGGTACGGGGCTTAACGCCGATCCGCGCTACATAGAACAGGTTGTGAAACACCTGGCTGACATCAGCGGACTGCCGCTTGTCGGCGCCGGCCATTTGGTTGACGCCACACAAAACACTGATGCGTATACGGAAGTTTCAGCCGCGTTGAAAGTATGCATGATGAACATGTCTAAAATCGCCAACGATCTGCGCTTAATGGCTTCAGGTCCGCGCGCGGGACTTGCGGAAATTTCACTGCCCGCCCGTCAGCCGGGATCATCCATTATGCCTGGGAAAGTCAACCCTGTAATGGCAGAGCTGATCAACCAAATCGCCTTCCAGGTCATCGGGAATGACAATACGATCTGCCTCGCTTCAGAAGCGGGCCAGCTGGAGCTTAACGTAATGGAGCCGGTACTCGTATTTAACCTGCTTCAATCCATCAGCATCATGAATAACGGGTTCCGTTCATTTACCGATCATTGTCTGGCGGGAATTGAAGCCAACGAAAAACGTCTGAAGCAATACGTGGAAAAAAGCGTCGGCGTCATTACAGCGGTCAATCCGCATCTCGGGTATGAAGCGGCTGCGCGAATTGCCCGTGAAGCAATCATGACGGGGCAATCTGTAAGAGATCTTTGCCTTCAAAATGATGTACTGACAGAAGAAGAATTGGATATCATTTTGAATCCGTATGAAATGACAAAACCGGGGATTGCCGGAAAAGATCTATTAGAAAAATAAATTTTAAAGCAACAACAGCCGCCTTTTCACGTTTTTTAGTGAATAGGCGGTTGCCATACAAAGGGATGAGGCAGTATAGTATAATTTGTTATATCATTTGATGAAAGCGTTTTAGCTTTTTTCTTCTAGGGGGATTTTCTTGTGAAAGAGGCCAGATTGCCAAATTTATTGGAAATTATTATCTTATTATTCGGGTTTTTAGCGCTTGTCTTATCATTTACAGTATTTTTAGACCTGCCGATTCAGCTTGCTCTATTTATATCCTGGTTTATCGCTATTATTCTCGGAGTCAGACTGGGATATTCATATAAAGACTTGCAGGCTTCGATTGTCACCGGGATATCAAACGGTCTTGAAGCAGTGTTGATTCTTGTTTCGGTCGGTGCGCTCGTCGGGACATGGATTGCCGGCGGCGTTGTGCCGACGTTAATTTATTATGGTTTAGAGTTTATTAATCCTCATGTTTTCCTTCTGGCTACACTGGTTATTTGTTCCGTTATGTCCGTTGCGACCGGAACGTCGTGGGGAACCGTGGGAACCGCGGGAATCGCCATGATTGCCATCGGAGAGGGAATGGGTATACCGCTTCCGATCGTGGCGGGAGCCGTTTTGTCCGGCGCTTACTTCGGAGACAAGCTTTCACCGCTGTCTGACAGTACGGTGCTTGCCTCCACGCTTTCTAAGGTGGATGTGCTGTCACACGTCAGAGCGATGATGTATCTGTCAATTCCGTCCTATATTATTACGGCCATTCTGTTTACCGTAACGGGATTTATATACGGCGGAAAAAATATTGATCTTGGCAAAGTGGAATTTTTAAAATCTTCATTGCAGAAAACGTTTGACATTCATATATGGATGCTCATTCCGGCTGTTGTCGTCGTTGTCCTTCTGATTTTGAAAAAGCCGTCTATGCCCGTTATCGTCATCGGTGCTTTGCTTGGCGCAATCTGGGCTTCCGTCTTTCAGGGAATGAATTTTGCCAGTGCCATCGCGACTGCTTATAATGGTTTTTCCATTAAAACGGACGTCGAATTTTTAAACGGCCTGTTAAACCGCGGAGGCATTACCGGTATGCTGGATACGTTAGTCGTTATCCTTTTCGGTCTTGGTTTTGGAGGAATTCTTGAGAAGCTCGGCGTATTAAAAGTGATTGTCTCAACTTTTGAGAAAAAGCTGACCACACCGGGAAATGTGACGCTTTCGACATTGATCGTCGCCCTTTTAGGAAACATTTTCGGCTGTGCGATGTACGTGTCATTGATCCTGACGCCGAAAATCATGGAGAACAGTTATGATAAACTGAAACTTGACAGAAGAGTTTTATCCCGGAACGCAGAGGTGGGCGGCACGCTTACTTCAGGGATGGTGCCGTGGTCTGATAACGGCATCTATATGGCCGGCATTCTCGGCGTATCCACATTTTCTTATCTGCCGTTCATGTGGCTCAGTTTTGTATCTATCGGACTGGCAATATTGTACGGGTACACGGGGAAATTCATTTGGTACACGAAAGAAAAATCCTTGCAATCTCAAAAATTGGGTTAGGAGGTTCATTTCATGATTACAAAGCATATGATTCGGACGTTAATGATTGAAACGCCGACTGTTCCCGGAAATCTCGGAAAAGTGGCAACCGCCATCGGAGTGATGGGCGGAGATATCGGGGAAGTTGAAACCGTTAAAGTCGGCCCGAACTACACAATGCGCAACATCACTGTGCAGGCCGAAAATGAAGAGCAGCTGCAGGAAATCATTCAAGCCATTGAAGCTCTCGGTGAAGGCATCCGGCTTCATACAGTCTCAGATGAAGTGCTCTCTGCTCATGAAGGCGGCAAAATTCAGATGAAAAGCAAAATGCCGATCCGGACATTGGCTGAGCTTGGCCGTGTTTATACGCCGGGTGTCGCCGATGTGTGCCGACTGATTGAAAACGAGCCTGATAAAGCGTCCATCTATACGACAATCAGCAATTCTGTCGCCATTGTCACCGACGGAACGGCGATTCTCGGCCTCGGCAATATCGGCTCTGTCGCCGGAATGCCCGTAATGGAAGGGAAAGCCGCGCTTTTTGACCAGCTGGCGGGTATCAGCGGAATTCCGATTTTGCTCGATACCTCTGATCCGGAAGAAATCATTCGCACGGTAAAACATATTTCCCCGGGGTTCAGCGGAATTCTGCTTGAAGATATCGGTTCGCCCCACTGCTTTGACATTGAAGACCGCCTGAAAGAAGAACTGGACATTCCGGTTATGCACGATGACCAGCACGGCACGGCGGTCGTCACGCTCGCCGCAGCCATTTCCGCTTGTAAAAGCGCCGGTCTTGATTTAAAAGAAGCGAAGGTCGGTCAGATCGGTCTCGGCGCGGCAGGCGTCGCCATCTGCCGCATGTTTATGGCATACGGAGTCAAAGCGGTCTGCGGAACGGACAAGTCAGAAGACGCAATGAACCGCCTCGCTCAGTACGGAGGTCAGCCGCTTGGAAGCATCAAAGAATTAATGGACACGTGTGACATTGTGATCAGCACCACAGGAGTTCCGGGTCTCATTAAAAAAGAGGATGTCAGAAAAGGACACGTCATTCTGGCTTTATCTAATCCGAAGCCGGAGATTGAACCGGAAGAGGCATTACAAGCCGGAGCCGCTTATGCAGCTGACGGCCGTTCGGTCAATAATGTTCTCGGCTTCCCGGGGATTTTCCGCGGCGCGCTGAACGCCAAAAGCAAGAAAATCGACCATGAAATGCTTGTGGCGGCCGCAGAAGCCATCGCCTCTTGCACAAAACACGGCGATCTCGTGCCTCAGCCTTTGGATGCCGACGTGCATCAAGCCGTATCAGCAGCCGTAGAACGGGCCGCGGCAGGGAAATAAACAACTCTTACAGTACCGGATGTGTGCCGGTGCTGTTTTTTTATCATGAATAGGAAGCGGAATTCTTAGGCAGGCTAACAGATAGCAAAAGACGGAATAAAGAGGTGTCGATGTGGATTATTTTCCGCTGATCCATACAAATATTTGGGA
Source organism: Bacillus sp. Pc3 (assembly GCF_000815145.1). NCBI lineage: Bacteria > Bacillati > Bacillota > Bacilli > Caryophanales > Bacillaceae > Bacillus > Bacillus sp. Pc3. The sequence goes on from NZ_CP010406.1 coordinate 3,735,597, forward strand.
TGCTGTGATCGGCGTGCCGGTCGTCTTATGCGTCACACAGCTGATCAAAGTGTTCTGCCGGGTTCCGGGCATATTCGTTCCCACGATTGCCCTTGCTGCCGGAAATATAGTGTCTATCGTTTTCGGTCATCATGAACACGTGTATGCGGGGATTTTTATGGGGTTTTTTTACGGATACGCCGCAATGGGGAGCTATTCATCTGCCAAAACGTCTCTGCGCGCTTACCGGTCGAAACATGAGCCGTATTCATGAACACATCTGGATTTTTTTGTTATGATAAAGAAAAGGGAAAAAGGAGCGATTGGCACATGGCGAAGAGCAAAACGAAAAAAATGCGGGAGCATCTCAAAAGAAACGGAATGCGTGACGCAGTCCTGTCAAGGGGGACGGCGCCGTCTTTCAGCACCCATGAAAGAGTGACGAAGACCAAAAAAGACAGGCTTGAAAGAATAAAGCATAAAAAAAGGAACCCCTATGATCACCGGAGTGATGACGGGGGTTCTTTTTTTATGCCCGAATCTCGCGCCTTTCTATGATTTCTCTGTCATGTTTTCTCTTTTCTTTCATACAATCTACTAAATCAAGTCAATAGATTAGCGGGAGGAAAGCGGTATGAGAAAACAATCGTACAAAGAACTGTTTTTTCGCCATGTAAAGGATCATCTGTCACTTTATATATTTGTGTTCGTCTTGTTTTTTATGGGAGTCATTTTCGGGGCGATCATCGTCAACAGCATGACCATCACGCAGAAAGAAGATTTGTATTACTATTTAAGCAAGTTTTTCGGACAGCTGTCTGACGGAAAACATGCCGGCGCTTCAGAAATGTTTTGGCAGGCCGTCTTTCATGATGTAAAATATTTGGGGCTGATGTGGATCCTCGGTATTTCCGTGATCGGTCTTCCGGTTATTTTCATTATGGTGTTTTTAAAAGGAATCGTCGTCGGCTTCACGGTCGGTTTTTTAGTGAATCAAATGGGGATGAACGGGTTTTTCCTGTCATTTATTTCGGTTCTGCCGCAAAACGTCGTTCTCATTCCGGCGTATCTTATCATGGGGACATGCTCTATCGCTTTTTCACTGAAACTGATCCGGCAGCTGTTTGTCAAACGCAGCCTTCATGACGCGCCGATCCAATGGTTCGGACGCTACGCCTTCGTGCTGATTCTCATCGTTTTCTTCTCGGTCATCGCTTCGCTGCTCGAGGCGTACGTGTCTCCGCTGTTTATGGAAAAGCTGTCATCACGCATATTTTAGAATGATTATCACAAAATAATACTTTTATTTATCAGTTTATAATAATTATAGTTGGAACTCTGCGCGTATTTTGTTATAATGAGTCATGGAATGCGGCGTAGGAGGGAAAGACATGGAAAACCGTATTGATCGAATTAAAAAGCAGCTGCACTCGTCAAGCTACAAGCTTACGCCACAGCGGGAAGCAACGGTAAGAGTGCTGCTTGAAAACGAAGAAGACCATTTAAGCGCAGAAGATGTATACCTCCTCGTAAAAGAGAAATCTCCTGAAATTGGTCTCGCTACAGTATACCGTACATTAGAATTATTAACAGAATTAAAAGTCGTTGATAAAATTAACTTCGGGGACGGCGTATCCCGCTACGACCTTCGCAAAGAAGGCGCGGCTCACTTTCATCACCATTTGGTGTGCATGGAGTGCGGAGCCGTCGATGAAATTGAAGAAGATCTGCTTGAAGACGTTGAAGAAGTGATTGAACGTGATTGGAAATTTAAAATTAAAGATCATAGATTGACTTTTCACGGAATCTGCCACCGCTGCCGCGGGGATGAAACAGAGTAAAAGCCTACGAACCTTTTCTGCCAGGAAAGGGTTTTTTGCTGTTTTTATGTATAAAAGCCTTTGAAATTGGCATAAGGTGTACTAACAGCCGCCAAAAGAAAGGGTCGATCGAAAGATGGGCAGATTCTTAAAAACAGCCGCGGATACGATCAAAGTGTTTATTCTGTTCACAGGTTTTACCGCGCTGTTCTATTATGCTATGATATGGGTGAATTCAGAGTATGAAAACTATCATCGGTACGATAAACCGGAAGGCTCCGCCGTCAAAGTGGCCAAAACGGAACATGAGGAGAAAGACGGCTGGTTCGGCCGATTGATCTTTTTTTACCAAAACGGGGAGTAGATCAAGAGTGAAGGATCAAATTAAGGATTTCATCCATTATGTGAGGGTTGAAAGAGGGCTGTCCCAAAATACGATGATGTCCTATGAGCGTGATCTGAAAAGTTATTCTCTCTTCTTAACTGAAAGCCTTCAGATCACTTCATGGAATGATGTGACCCGTCTTCATATTATTCAATATTTAAAGCATATAAAGGACTCCGGGAAATCCGGCAAGACGTCTGCGAGGCATTTGGCGTCGATCCGGTCTTTTCATCAATTTCTGTTAAGGGAAAAAGCCGCGGATAAAGATCCTTCGGTACATATTGAAACACAAAAAACAGAGCGGACGCTTCCGAAAGTATTGGCGCTTCACGAAGTTGAGCGGTTATTGGACACGCCTAAGCTTGACAGCCCGTTCGGTCTCAGGGATAAAGCCATGCTTGAACTGCTGTACGCAACCGGTATCAGGGTCAGCGAGATGATCGAGCTAAAATTATCCGACGTCCATTTGACGATGGGATTTGTCCGCTGCTTCGGAAAAGGGCGGAAAGAGCGGATTGTGCCGATTGGTGAAGCCGCTTCCCATGCGATAGAAGCATACATTGAAAAAGCCAGAGGGAAATTATTAAAGAAAAACGTAACCGAAGCGCTTTTTCTGAATCATCACGGCAGGCAGATCAGCCGTCAGGGATTCTGGAAAAACCTGAAAAAAATCGCCCTTGAAGCGGGGATTAAAAAAGAGCTGACACCGCACACGCTCCGGCACTCCTTTGCAACGCACCTGCTCGAAAACGGGGCGGATCTGCGCGCCGTGCAGGAGATGCTCGGACATGCCGATATTTCCACGACGCAAATTTATACGCATGTGACGAAAACAAGGCTGAAGGACGTGTACAAACAGTATCATCCGCGCGCTTAGGAGCCGCTGCCAGAGGGGCCGCGGCTTTTTTGCCGGATTGGCGGAATACAGAGAAGGTTCTAATTATTTGAATCGGCATTGTCAACAAGAATGTAAACGGTTTATACTTGAGTTGTCTGACCTCTGTAAGCTACAATGGACAGATGGAAGAAAAGGAGGCTTTTATGATGTCTGAATACAAATATAACCGGGTATTTTTGATCGTAATGGATTCTGTCGGAATCGGTGAAGCGCCGGACGCCGCCGATTTTAATGATATAGGCGCAAATACGCTCGGACACATCGCAGAGCACATGAACGGCTTACATATGCCCCATATGGCGCAGCTCGGTCTCGGACTGATCGGAGACATTAAGGGCGTGGAAAAAACGGAGCACCCTCTTGCGTACTACGGAAAAATGCAGGAGGCGTCAAACGGGAAAGATACGATGACGGGGCACTGGGAGATTATGGGCCTCTACATTGAAAAACCGTTTAAAGTGTTCCCGGAAGGATTTCCGGATGAACTTCTTCAGGAACTTGAGCGGCGTTCAGGACGGAAAATCATCGGAAATAAGCCGGCTTCAGGCACGGCGATTCTGGATGAGCTCGGAAAAGAACATATGGAAACGGGTGCGCTGATCGTTTATACATCAGCAGATTCCGTACTGCAGATTGCGGCTCACGAAGATGTCGTTCCGCTTGACGAACTGTACAGCATCTGTGAAACGGCAAGAGAACTGACGCTTGATCCGAAGTACATGGTCGGCCGGATTATCGCAAGACCGTTCGTCGGAGAACCGGGCAGCTTCAAACGCACGCCGAACCGTCATGATTATGCGCTCAAACCGTTCGGCCGCACGGTAATGAACGGAATGAAAGACAGCGGATTAGACGTCATTTCCATCGGCAAAATTTCTGATATTTATGACGGAGAAGGCATTACATCTTCCCGCCGGACGGTATCTAATATGGACGGCATGGACAAAGTGATTGAAACGCTCGGTGAAGAGTTCACGGGCCTGAGCTTTGCCAACCTCGTTGATTTTGACGCGCTGTACGGACACCGCCGCGATCCGGAAGGGTACGGAAAAGCGCTCGAGGAATTCGACGCAAGGCTTCCGGAAGTGTTTGAGAAAATGAAAGAAGACGATCTGCTTATCATCACTGCGGATCACGGCAATGATCCTGTCCATCACGGCACGGATCACACGCGGGAGTATGTGCCGCTTCTTGTGTACAGCAAAAAGCACAAACACACTGAACAGCTGCCGCTTGCGGATACATTTGCCGATATCGGCGCAACCATTGCGGATAATTTCAAAACGGAAAAGCCGGAATACGGAAAAAGCTTTTTATCAAGATTACAGTAGGGGGACTTTTTTTGAAACAAAAGATCGAACGTGCTGCTGCATTTATTAAAGAACACGTGAAAGAAACACCAAAGATCGGTCTGATTTTAGGGTCAGGGCTCGGCGTATTGGCCGATGAAATTGAAGGAGCTGTCAAGCTTACATATGAAACGATCCCTGATTTTCCGGTCTCAACGGTAGAAGGCCATGCCGGCCAGCTTGTGATGGGAACGCTTGAAGGTGTGCAGGTCATCGCGATGCAGGGCCGCTTTCATTACTATGAAGGCTACTCAATGGATCAGGTCACATTTCCCGTCCGCGTAATGAAGGCGCTCGGCGTTGAATCCCTTGTCGTGACGAACGCAGCCGGCGGTATCAACACTGAATTCCGGGCCGGCGATCTGATGATTATTACAGACCACATCAACTTTACGGGCACCAACCCGTTAATCGGGCCGAACGAAGCTGAATTCGGACCGAGATTCCCGGACATGTCAGAAGCCTATGACAAAGAGCTGTCAGGCTTGGCTGAAAAAACGGCCGATGAGCTGGGCATTCCTGTTCAAAAAGGGGTGTATACAGCTGTTACGGGGCCATCTTACGAAACGCCAGCTGAGGTTCGGTTTTTAAGAACGATGGGTTCTGACGCTGTCGGCATGTCGACCGTGCCGGAAGTCATCGTCGCCAACCACGCGGGGATGCGCGTGCTCGGCATCTCATGCATTTCCAACGCGGCGGCAGGTATTCTTGACCAGCCGTTATCCCATGAAGAAGTAATGGAAATGACGGAAAAAGTAAAAGGCGGCTTTTTGAAGCTTGTAAAAGCCGTAGTCGCACGATCTCAAAAATAAGTCAGCATCAGTCAGCTGTTTCTTCGGAAGCAGCTGTTTTTTTGTGCCCTCAACACGAAACATTTTCCAGATGAGGCGTATAAAACCACCGGATTTGGAAAAAATAAAAAGGATTATGAAATGGAGGGCTATGGAGATGAAACGTCTTATATCCACTTTGTTGATTGGCATTTTATTAACGGCATCAGCACCGTCCGCTTTTGCAAAGCCGGACGGAAAACATACATCGGAGCTCGCTCATGAAGCCAAAAGCGCCGTGCTGATTGAACGCGATACGGGAAGCATTCTTTATAACAAGAACAGCCGGGAGCGTCTGGCGCCGGCAAGCATGACGAAAATTATGACCATGCTTTTAATCATGGAAGCGCTTGACAAAGGGAAAATAAAGATGAGCGATAAAGTCAGGACGAGTGAACATGCCGCGTCCATGGGCGGATCACAGATTTTCCTTGAACCCGGAGAAGAAATGACGGTAAAAGAAATGCTCAAAGGAATTGCGATAGCTTCCGGAAATGACGCATCCGTCGCAATGGCGGAGTATATTGCCGGTTCAGAAGAGGATTTCGTCAACCGGATGAACAAAAAAGCAAAAGAATTGGGATTGAAAGATACCTCCTTCAAAAACCCGACGGGACTGCCTGAAAAAGACCATTACAGCTCTGCTTATGACATGGCGAAAATGGCGAAGGAATTATTAAAGTATGATAAAATCACTCAATTTACGGGAACGTATGAGGATTATTTAAGAGAAAATACAGACAAAAAGTTCTGGCTCGTCAATACAAACCGGCTGATCAAATTTTATCCGGGTGTAGACGGCGTGAAGACGGGCTTTACAGGCGAAGCGAAGTATTGTTTAACCGCCACCGCTAAAAAAGGAAATATGAGGGTCATTGCTGTTGTTTTCGGAGCCAGCACTCCGAAAGAAAGAAATGCCCAAGTGACCAAAATGCTTGATTACGCCTTCAGCCAGTTCAAAACACACCCGCTGTACAAACGGGATCAAATCGTCGGAACGGTAAAAGTGAAAAAAGGAAAACAGAAACTGATCAAGCTGACCACATCTGAGCCGATTTCTCTTCTGGCCAAAAAGGGAGAGAACATGGACAAAGTAAAAAAAGAAGTGAAAATCAACGGCAATGTAACGGCTCCGGTTAAAAAAGGAGACGTGCTCGGCAGCCTCGTTCTGAAAAAAGACGGAAAGGTGCTCGTTGAAAGCCCGGTCACGGCAAAAGACGACATGGAAAAAGCGGGTTTTCTCACTTTTCTGAAGCGGACGATGGGAGATTGGACTAAATTTAAATAATCGTGGCGAACGGGCACTAGTTTTGTCATAGTGAAGGAATTGCTTTCCCGAAAATCGAAACACTCATTATCCGATCATATCAAGGAGGAATGAGCATGAGCCTTGGAATTGACTTTCATGTCAAAGAATCCGTGCTTTGTATTCGATTAACAGGTGAACTCGACCATCATACGGCAGAATCATTAAAACAAAAGGTTACTGAATCGCTGGAGGCTGACGGCATCCGTCACATTGTGCTGAACCTTGAAGATCTTACCTTCATGGACAGCTCCGGCCTCGGTGTGATTTTAGGGCGTTATAAACAAATTAAACAGCTCGGCGGAGAAATGGTCGTGTGCGCGATTTCACCCGCGGTGAGACGTCTGTTTGACATGTCCGGCCTGTTTAAAATCATCAGGTTCGAACAATCAGAACAAAAAGCGCTTTTAACGTTGGGGGTGGCATCATGAAAAACGAGATGCATCTTGAATTTTCAGCCCTCAGTCAGAACGAATCGTTTGCGCGCGTAACAGTTGCTTCTTTTATCGCACAGCTCGACCCGACGATGGATGAGCTGACGGAAATCAAGACCGTCGTATCAGAAGCGGTAACAAACGCGATCATCCACGGCTATGAAGAAAACTGCGACGGAAAGGTGTACATCTCCGTTACGCTGGAGGATCATGTCGTCTATCTGACCATACGTGACGAAGGTCTCGGGATCACGGATCTTGAGGAAGCGCGCCAGCCGCTCTTTACGACAAAACCCGAGCTTGAGCGCTCCGGAATGGGCTTTACCATTATGGAAAACTTCATGGATGATGTCACGATTGATTCCTCGCCGGAGATGGGAACGACGATACGCTTAACAAAACACCTATCAAAAAGCAAAGCGCTTTGTAATTAAGGAGATTTGTTATGGATGTGGAGGTTAAGAAAAACAGCAAAAACGCGCAGCTCAAGGACCATGAAGTCAAAGAATTAATCAAAAAGAGCCAAGAGGGCGACCAGCAGGCAAGAGACCTCCTCATAGAAAAAAACATGCGTCTTGTGTGGTCCGTCGTTCAAAGGTTCTTAAACAGAGGCTATGAGCCGGATGATCTGTTTCAGATCGGCTGTATCGGATTGTTAAAATCCGTTGATAAATTCGATTTGTCCTATGATGTCCGTTTTTCAACTTATGCCGTGCCGATGATTATCGGAGAAATCCAGCGCTTCATCCGCGATGACGGAACCGTCAAAGTTTCAAGATCTTTAAAAGAGCTCGGCAATAAAATACGCCGGGCGAAAGATGAACTGTCAAAAACATACGGAAGAGTGCCGACCGTCCAGGAAATCGCGGACCATTTAGAAATTGACGCGGAGGATGTGGTGCTTGCGCAGGAAGCGGTGCGGGCGCCTTCATCCATTCATGAGACCGTATATGAAAATGACGGAGACCCGATCACCCTGCTTGATCAGATCGCCGATCATTCAGAAGAGAAGTGGTTTGACAAAATCGCCCTCAAGGAAGCGATCAGTGATTTGGAAGAACGGGAAAAACTCATTGTCTATCTGAGATATTATAAAGATCAGACACAGTCGGAAGTAGCCGAACGGCTCGGGATTTCCCAAGTCCAGGTATCGAGGCTGGAGAAAAAAATATTAAAGCAGATTAAAGTGCAGATGGATCATACGGAAAGCTGACCTTTTACGGGCCGGCTTTTTTTATTTGTGTATCGGTGGTAATTTATGGTCTTTTGCCGCTGATGAATGAGAACAAAAGTGAACCGCATACTACATATATAACCACCCGAAAGATGGTGATGCAAGATGGAAAGACGAATATTTCTCAGACTTCGCCACCGCGTGAAGGCTCATACCGGAGATATCATCACAATCGGCGACGCCGCGCAGATTGCGGGACAGCAAAAGCTGAAAAAAAAACTGTCGGCACTGCCGCTGTATAAGGTCACGAAAAAAGATAAAAATATCGTCGTGCTGGACATCATAAAAGTGCTGAAAACCATTCATACCGCTTTTCCCGCTCTTGATGTACAGACCGTCGGCGGCGCTGAAACGATAGTGGAAATCCATTACCAAAAAAAGCAGCTGTCAGCCGTTTTGTTCGTCGGTGTCTGGCTCCTGCTTTTTATCGGTTCATGTCTTGCCATTATGAATTTTCATGAAGATGTCAGTATGAGAGAAGTTCATATCGCCTTATATGAAATCATAACGGGCGAACGGAATGAATATCCGTATCTGCTTCAGATTCCATACAGCATCGGCCTCGGTCTCGGTATGATCGTCTTTTTTAATCACATCTTCAAAAAACGCCTGAATGAAGAGCCAAGCCCGCTGGAAGTCGAGATGTTTAATTATCAGCTTGATCTCGATCATTATGTCGCAATGCACGAAAATGAAGAGACGATGAAAGATCTGCATGATCGTTAGCATTCTTTTCGTTATGTTTGTCGGGCTTGGCGGAGGGCTGACCGTGGGTGCGGGCTTTGTGGCTTTTTTAACCGTTATGGGAATCGTCCCCCGCCTTATGCAGCTGACAAAAACAATGCGCTTTGTACAGGCCTACGAAGGAGCTGTTATTTCAGGAGCTGTGTTCGGCGGCTGGGAAACCTTAAATATGAATCATTTTTTTTTATCTGAATGGCTGGCCGTTCCGGTCGGGCTTTTGGCCGGCATGTTTGTCGGCATGCTGGCCGCCGCGCTTACAGAAGTGCTGAATGTGCTTCCCATTCTTGCCAAACGGATCGGCTTCGGCAGCAAAATCATCATATTGCTGATGGCCATTGTGTTCGGCAAAATAGCCGGCTCTTTATTTCATTGGCTGTATTTTATCCATCATTCATAAGGAGGAACCGACATGACAAACTTAAAAGAAAATTACAAAACAAAAGTGAAAGACTATCAGCCGAAACCGCCATATGTTTGGAATTGCGTCAAAGCCTTTCTGATCGGCGGTTTGATCTGTCTGATCGGGCAGGCTCTTCAAGACTTTTACATCCACTTTTTTAATTTTAATGAAAAAACAGCGGGCAACCCGACGGCCGCCACTCTTATTTTAATTTCCGCCCTTTTGACCGGATTCGGCATTTATGACAGACTCGGGCAGTTTGCCGGAGCGGGTTCAGCCGTGCCGGTGACGGGTTTTGCTAACAGTATGACAAGCGCCGCTCTCGAACACAGAAGTGAAGGACTCGTACTCGGAGTAGCGACAAACATGTTTAAATTGGCGGGAAACGTCATTGTATTCGGCGTGGTGGCAGCCTATATCGTAGGCCTGATACGGTTTGCTTGTGAAAAACTGTTTTCGTAGGAGGAGAAAAAATGAAATTGACCGGAAAGCAAACCTGGGTATTTGAAAACCCGTTATTTGTAAATGCGGCGGGGACGGCAGCCGGACCGAAAGAAAAAGACGGCCCGCTCGGTTCGCTGTTTGATAAGACATACGATGAAATGCACTGCAATCAGAAAAACTGGGAAATGGCGGAACGTCAGTTAATGGAAGATGCCATCAACTCCGCTTTGCAAAAACAGAATTTGAAAAAGAGCGATATTGATTTGTTACTCGCGGGGGATCTTTTAAATCAAAATGTGACCGCCAACTACGTCGCCAGACATCTGAAAATTCCGTTCCTCTGTCTGTTCGGCGCCTGTTCGACTTCAATGGAAACGATTGCCGTCGCATCCGCGCTCATTGACGGCGGTTTTGCGAACCGGGCGATCGCAGCCACGAGCAGCCATAACGCGACGGCAGAACGGCAATTCCGCAATCCGACGGAGTACGGCGGGCAAAAACCGGATACCGCCACTTCAACGGTCACGGGGGGCGGGGCGGTCATCATCAGTCAAAACCCTTCTGATATCAAGATTACAAGCGCAACAGTGGGAAAAGTAAGCGACCTCGGAATAACAGATCCGTTCGATATGGGATCCGCCATGGCGCCCGCTGCCGCCGACACAATCAAACAGCACCTGCAGGACTTAAACCGCACGGCGGATGATTATGATCTGATTTTAACGGGAGACCTTTCAGGCGTCGGCTCGCCGATCGTGAAAGATTTGCTCAAAGAAGAAGGCTATCCCGTGGGAACGAAACACGATGACTGCGGTCTTCTCATCTATACGCCGGACCAGCAGGTGTTTGCGGGCGGAAGCGGCTGCGCCTGCTCTGCGCTTGTTACGTACACACATATTTTTAACCAATTAAAAGCGGGGACTCTAAACAGAGTACTCGTTGTCGCGACAGGAGCGCTTTTAAGTCCGACAATGATCCAGCAGAAGGAAACCATTCCGACCATCGCGCACGGTGTGGTATTTGAGCGGGCGGGAGGTGCATCATAAATGGAATATCTGTTGGCTTTTGTTTGCGGGGGAATCATATGCATTATCGGTCAGCTGCTGCTTGACATTTTTAAACTGACACCCGCCCATGTGATGACAACTTTTGTCGTCATCGGCGCCTTGTTAGATGGGTTCGGAATTTATGACAAATTTATCGAATTCGCAGGCGCGGGCGCGACGGTTCCCATCGTCAGCTTCGGTCACAGCTTATTGCACGGCGCCATGCATCAAGCTCACGAGCATGGATTTATCGGGATCGCCATGGGGATTTTTGAACTTACTTCCGCCGGTATATCTTCAGCGATTTTATTCGCATTTCTTGTAGCCGTTATTTTTAAACCGAAAGGATAATGCCTGATGACGAAACGGAAGGTCATTCTTGTGACAGACGGGGACGTATACGCCGCCAAAACAATTGAATACGCCGCGGAAAAAGCAGGCGGACGGTGTATTTCCCAATCAAAGGGCAATCCGTCAACGAGAAGCGGCCCCGAACTTGTTCAGCTGATTAAAGCCGCGCCGAATGACCCGGTGTTTGTCATGTTTGACGATTCAGGCCTGCAAGGGGAAGGGCCGGGCGAAACGGCGCTGAAATATGTCGCCTCACATCAGGACATTGAAGTGCTGGGGGTGATTGCGGTCGCTTCTAAGACCCATCAGGCAGAATGGACGAAAGTCGATGTCTCCATTGACCGTGATGGAGAAGTGACGGAGTTTGGCGTCGATAAAACCGGAATGAGAGAAATGGACGAGCACAGAATGAACGGAGATACGGTGTATTGTCTGGATAAATTGGACGTTCCCCTCATTGTGGGCATCGGCGACATAGGTAAGATGGGAAGAAAAGATGACATATCAAAAGGCTCGCCGATCACGATGAAGGCGGTCGAATTCATTTTAGAAAGGAGCGAAAGCCATGCCGGAAAAACCGGAAAACATGATCAAGGTGTACCGGGATCCTAGAAAAAATGAACAATTTTTTAAAGACCGCGTCGGTATGGGAACGAGCTATGATGTCGGCGTCCGCAAAGTTCGAGTATTAGACCGGGAAGTCCAGATTTACTTTGTCAACGGATTAACCGATACTTTGTTTATCATTCATTTAATGGAACAGCTCGTCGACGTCAATAATTATGACGAGAATGCGGATGAAGCGATTGACGTTGTTGAAAACAGACTTGTCAATCAGCAGGTTCAAAAAGTCAAAACGCTCGACGAAGCAACGGATCAAGTTCTTTCCGGACTTGTGGCGGTTATCGTTGAAGACGCGGGCTTCGCCTTTATCGTTGACGTCAGAAGTTATCCCGGACGCACGCCTGAAGAACCGGATACGGAAAAGGTCGTCCGCGGGGCAAGAGACGGTTTTATCGAAAATATCGTCATTAATACAGCATTGATCAGAAGACGAATCAGGGACGAAAGGCTCCGCGTCAAAATTACGAAAGTCGGCGAGCGCTCTAAGACCGATCTTGCGATTGTGTATATAGAGGACATCGCTGACCCGGACCTTGTCAGCATCGTCGAAAACGAAGTGAATGCGATTGACATTGACGGACTGACGATGGCTGATAAAACGGTGGAGGAATTCATCGTCAAACAAGGCTACAATCCGTTTCCGATGGTCAGATACACGGAGCGGCCGGATGTGGCCGCCAATCACATTTTGGAAGGGCACGTCATCATCGTCGTCGATACGTCACCGAGCGTGATCATAACGCCGACAACGATATTTCACCATGTTCAGCATGCGGAAGAATACAGGCAGGCGCCTTCAGTGGGCACATTTTTAAGATGGATCAGGTTTTTCGGTATTATCGCTTCAACCGTTCTGCTTCCGATTTGGTTCCTCTTTGTTCTCGAACCGTCTCTTCTGCCCGAAAGATTGGATTTTATCGGTTTAAATAAAAATACGCACATCCCGATCATTCTGCAAATCTTTTTGGCCGATTTGGGGATTGAGTTTCTCAGGATGGCCGCGATCCATACGCCGACCGCTTTATCCACCGCCATGGGTCTGATTGCGGCGGTGCTGATCGGTCAAATCGCCATAGCGGTGGGGCTGTTTTCAGCAGAAGTGATTCTGTACGTATCGATCGCCGCCATCGGATCATTTACCACGCCGAGCTATGAGCTCAGCCTCGCCAATAAAATGATACGCCTCATCTTAATGGTTCTCGTAGCCATTTTCCAAGTGAAAGGCTTTGTGATAGGTTTTACATTGCTGCTGATCATAATGGCGAATATCCGCTCGTTTCACACGCCGTATTTATGGCCGTTTTTACCGTTTAACGGCAAGGCGCTGTGGCAGGTGCTCGTCCGGACGACAGTGCCGGGAGCGAAAGTCAGACCGAGCATTGTTCACCCGAAAGACCGTCAAAGACAGCCAAGCGGTTCATAATCGCATTGAAACCGACAGAAGATTATGATATTGTATGTCTTAACTTATACGGGACTTGTATAAGGACAGCTCAAAAGAAGCTGTCCTTTTCACCCATATGCGGATCAGAAAGAGGGAATGAGCATTGTTCTTACATGGCACAAGCAGACAAAACAAACTAGGTCATTTGGAAATCGGAGGTGTGGACGCGCTGTATTTAGCGGAGCATTACGGCACGCCTCTTTATGTTTACGATGTGGCTTTAATACGTGAGCGCGCTAAAAGCTTTAAACAGGCATTCATTGACGCGGATTTAAAGGCGCAGGTCGCGTACGCGAGCAAGGCGTTTTCTTCTGTTGCGATGATACAGCTCGCTGAGCAGGAGGGGCTCTCACTGGACGTTGTATCCGGCGGAGAGCTGTTTACGGCGGTTGCGGCTGGTTTTCCGGCTGACAGGATTCATTTTCACGGCAATAACAAAAGCGAAGAAGAGTTGAAAATGGCGCTCGATCATCAAATCGGCTGCATTGTCGTTGATAATTTTTATGAAATATCCTTACTCGCGGAACTGTGCCGCAAATCAGGGCGCACAATGGATGTGCTTCTGCGGATCACTCCGGGGGTAGAGGCGCATACGCATGATTATATTACGACGGGACAGGAAGATTCCAAATTCGGTTTTGATCTGCATAACGGGCAAATAGAAAAGGCGATTGAACAAGTATTACAGTCAGACCATATCCGCCTTCTCGGCGTTCACTGCCACATCGGATCGCAAATTTTTGATACGGCGGGCTTTGTGCTGGCCGCAGAAAAAATCTTCACAAAACTGAATGAATGGAGAGAATCATTCGGCTTTGTTTCTGAAGTGCTGAATTTAGGGGGCGGCTTTGGCATCCGCTACACGGAGGAGGATGAACCCCTTCATCCTGCCGTTTATGTGGAAAAAATTATCGAAGCGGTAAAAGAAAACGCAGCGCTGCACGCTTTTGACATTCCGGAGATCTGGATTGAACCGGGACGCTCGCTCGTCGGAGACGCCGGAACGACGCTTTATACCATCGGTTCGCAAAAAGAAGTGCCCGGCACCCGTAAATATGCAGCGGTTGACGGGGGCATGAGCGATAATATCCGTCCTGCCCTGTATCAGGCGAAATATGAAGCCGTATCGGCAAACAGAATCGGAGAACACCACGATAAAACGGTATCCATCGCGGGTAAGTGCTGTGAAAGCGGTGATATGCTCATTTGGGATATAGATCTTCCGGAAGTGAAAGAAGGCGATCTTCTCGCCGTTTTCTGCACGGGAGCATACGGATACAGCATGGCTAACAACTACAACCGCATTCCGCGTCCCGCCGTCGTTTTTGTGGAAGACGGCGAAGCGTATCTTGTCATTAGAAGGGAAACTTATGAAGACATTGTAAAACTGGATCTGCCGTTTAAGACGGGGGTCAAACAATAAATAAAAAAGAGACCGGAACAATGGCGTCCGGTCTCTTTTTGCATTCAGCTGTTAGAACTTGATCCGCTGTCTCCTGTAAATACAGACACGATCGCATTCCAAATCGAAGCGAAGAAATCAATGACTTTTTGAACAAAGCTTTTGCCTTCATCGGATTGAATGAACTTCGTGATTTTGTCTTTTGCCTTGTCAAGCTGGCTGCCGACTTGGCCCCAATCAATCTTGGCATTTTTCATTTTATTAAACAATGAAACGAGCTGGTCTTTTTGAGCGTCAGTCAGTGTAATGTTGAGGTTTGAAGCCGCATCATCGACCTTTTTCTCGATTCCTTCTTTTGTATCGGGCACACCGTTTTTCGCGAAATCATCTTTAATGTTTGCGATGAGCGCGGAGGCGTTTTTATCCCCGATTTTATCCCCGAGATTTGAAGTGGTGACAAGCTCTTGGTTGGCGACCTGTTTTACATCTTCTGAAATCGCTTTGTCTGATGAAACTTCATATGCCTTGATGATTCCCGTTAATGCTGCGGTGCCTGATACCTCAAACGGCGCCGTCACGTATACTTTCGCATCTTTCACTCCTGCTGTCATCAGGGCGTTTAAGTACATTTCATCCGTGATGGAATCGATATTATGGGTCTTAACGTCAAGCCCGGACCCTTTCTTTGCCACCGTGATGGATGATGAAGAGATGGCTCTTGTGCCGATTTGGGCATTCGATATATATTTTCCCAGATATTCATGTTCTTCTTTATTCGTAACCGTCACTTTTGTCGCGTTATCAGGGACATTTAATTCGTCAAGCACTTTCTGACGGTTTTCGTTTGACAGATCCGCCCCCAGTGTGACGATGACATCTCCGACTGCGGCATCGGCCAGGCTGATTTTCGGTATTGTGCACAATACAACGGCCGCCGCCAGCAATCCAATCCACATTTTTTTCAAAGCGGTTAACCTCCTTCTTTTCAAAATGCCGTTTTGAAGCGGTTTGTGAGGGCCTGCGTGAAGCAGTTCCGATACATAGACGGCTGTGAAGCTGTTCTGGTTTCATTTTCTTTCTGCGGAAGCGGGGAGATTCGTTTTCCGGCTGAAGGTGTGGTATAATAGCCGCGAAAAGAAGAGCAGAGGCCTCTTCCTTCAAAAGAATATCAAAAAGAAAGCCGGCTTACAATTGAAATTCATATTGAAGAAGGCTTTGACAAAAAACAATACGGAAGTAGGAATGAGAATGAAAACTGGTTACATCGAAATGGAAAACGGCAGCAGAATTGAATTTGAACTTTATCCGAATGAAGCGCCTAATACAGTCGCTAACTTTGAAAACCTGGCGAATACGGGCTTTTATGACGGCGTTATTTTCCACCGCGTGATTCCGGGCTTTGTCAGCCAAGGCGGAGATCCGACTGGGACAGGCATGGGCGGAAGCGGAAAAACGATCAAATGTGAAACAGAAGGCAATCCGCATAAGCACGAAGCCGGTTCTTTATCAATGGCGCATGCCGGTAAAGACACGGGTTCAAGCCAATTCTTCATCGTACATGAGCCGCAGCCGCATTTAAACGGCGTTCATACTGTATTCGGAAAAGTGACAAGCGGTTTAGAGCATGCGAAAAACATGTCTAACGGAGACAAAATGAAAGAAATCCGTGTAGAAGGATAATGACGGAAAACCCGCCTTTTTCAGGCGGGTTTTTTTATGTATATGAAAATTCTCATGTGTAAATCATGAAAAAATACATATATGAACATCAGCGATCATTCTGGTATAGTGAAAAAGACCGATTACAACAATGAAAAGAGGTAGAAACGTTGGTTCAATTGGCAACCGTTTTATTTGTCATTCTCATTCTCGCACTTATGATTTGGTTCAGGGTGAAAAAGGGAAACAGGCCGATTAAAGGCGGCGGCTTCGGCATCATTCTCCCGCTATTGATTATCGCCGTCATTTTTACATTCAGCATCAGCCAGCTCATGAATATCCCGGGAAAGCCGTTTCATTTTCCCGCTCTTTGGGAGCTCGCCATCGCCGGACTGTTAGGCGCGGTATTCGGCGTCATCATGCTGTCGCAAACCGCCTATGAAATCCGGGAAGACGGCTTTGTCTACTCCAAGCGGAATAAAAACTTTAAATATGTCATTATCGCGATTATTGCGATCCGTATCGTGCTCAGCCAATATTTCAAAAACATTGACGCGGCGGAATTCGCCGTTTTAACGATGGAACTTGCTTTTGTGTATTTGTGCATTTGGCGGATCGGAAGCTTCGTGAAATACCGTAAAATCAGCAGATCCGGCTTATAAAATGAAAAAAATGGATGAGGTGCGGGGCTTATTTGCCCTCTGTGCAGGGATTCATGGTAAAATAAAAACGACCATGGCTAATGGGAGGAAATCACTTGAAATCAGAAAAAGAAAAAACTTCTAAAAAAAGCGCCGTACTTGATTGGGCGAAAGCCATTATCATCGCTGTCGTTCTGGCACTGCTCATCCGAAACTTTTTATTTGCCCCTTATCTCGTTGATGGAAGATCAATGGATCCGACGCTGCATGACCGCGAGAGAATCTTTGTCAATATGACGGTCAAATACATAAGCGACTTCAAACGCGGCCAGATCGTCGTGCTGAACGGAGAAAATGAGCACTATGTCAAACGGATTATCGGACTTCCTGGCGACACGGTGCAAATGAAAAACGATCAGCTGTACATCAACGGCAAAAAAGTGTCCGAACCGTATTTAGCGGCAAACAAGCACAAGGCGAAGCAAGAAGGCTATGACCGGCTGACAGAAGACTTCGGCCCGGTGAAGGTGCCGGACGACAAATATTTCGTCATGGGTGATAACCGCAGAGAATCTATGGACAGCCGCAACGGCCTCGGTCTCTTTACGAAAAAACAAATAGCGGGCACATCAAAATTCGTCTTCTTCCCGTTTAACGAAATTCGCAAGACGAAATAAACCGTACAGGCAGTTTTCTTCATGAGGAAAACTGCTTTTTTATATAAATTTATCTTTCCACCCTCAAAAACAGAACATAAATTCGTATATCTATTTAATAGATAGAAAGTTTTACAGATACATGAAACATCTTCCCTTTATGAAACGTTATATGAATAACTCACGCAGGGAAGAACGTTTTTCTATTCATGAAAAAAAGGAATATGACATAGTAATGAATAGATTGATACGGGCTGGAGGTAGAAAAATGGGAAGAATTAAAACAAAAGCAGCCATTTTACTTGTACTGCTGCTGTTATTAGCGGGCGGTTATATGGTCATAAACGATATTGAACTGAAAGACGTGCCGACTGCAATCGGACAAACCCTGTCCCAGGAAAAAGAAGAATATACAGTCAAAACATATAAAATTACGAAAATCGAAGGAACTGAGTACCACGGTACGGCAGAAAACGGCACAAAAATTATTTTTAACGGCGACAAGCTGAAGCAGGATCTCTCCGATGTGAA
This sequence comes from Bacillus sp. Pc3, assembly GCF_000815145.1. Lineage (NCBI taxonomy): Bacteria > Bacillati > Bacillota > Bacilli > Caryophanales > Bacillaceae > Bacillus > Bacillus sp. Pc3. The sequence goes on from NZ_CP010406.1 coordinate 3,753,774, forward strand.
AAAGGGAGATAAGATTAAAGCGTATTTCAGCAAATCAAACCGGATTGACGGCTTATTGAAGGTCGTCAAAGTGAACGAATAAATAAAGGCGCCTTTTATGGGAAAAGGGCGCTTTTTATTTTTCTGAATAATTAGGTGCAAATTCATTGCGCCTGCCGCAAAGGATGTTATAATAGCGGATAAGGACAAAAAAATATTGATTGTATCCTTCGGGGCTGGGTGAAAATCCCGACCGGCGGTAATAAGGCGTTTTGCGCTTTACAGCCCGTGACCCGTATGCATCTGTATACGGTGGATTCAGTGAAAAGCTGAAGCCGACAGTGAAAGTCTGGATGGGAGAAGGATGAGAGAAGCTATGCAAAAAATAAACTTACTGTATAGTCTTATTTCCTATGGATTAAAACTGGCAAAGCCCCGAACTGTGTAAACATTCGGGGCTTTTTTGACGCCAAATTGCGTGGAAGAAGGGAGGGATAACGATGGAAGAATATTATATGAATACGGCAATAGAACTTGCCAGACGCGGTGAAGGACAGACACAGTCCAATCCTCTTGTCGGCGCTGTCGTCGTCAAAAACGGACAGATCGTCGGAATGGGCGCCCATTTGCAATACGGAGAAGCGCATGCCGAGGTTCACGCGATTCATATGGCCGGCAGACACGCAAAAGGCGCCGATTTGTATGTGACGCTGGAGCCTTGCAGCCATTACGGAAAAACACCGCCATGCGCCGAACTGATCATAAAGTCGGGGATAAAAAGGGTGTTTATCGCTGTGAAAGATCCGAATCCGCTTGTAGCCGGAAAAGGCATCGGAATGCTGGAAGCAGCGGGCATCGAAGTGAAAACCGGACTTCTCAGGCAGCAGGCAGAAGAGCTGAATAAAATGTTTCTTCACTTCATGCGGACCGGACTTCCGTATGTCACCTTGAAAGCGGCCGCGAGCCTTGACGGGAAAACAGCGACTGAAACCGGTGACAGCAAATGGATTACATCAGAGGCGGCAAGGCTTGATGCCCAGCAATACAGGAAATCGCATCAAAGCATTCTTGTCGGAGCAGGCACAGTCAAAGCCGATAATCCGAGCCTGACCTGCAGGCTTCCTGATGCGGTGAAGCAGCCGGTCAGAGTGATTCTCGATACAAAGCTGACCATTCCTGAAACGGCAAATGTGCTCACTGACGGCGCTGCGCCGACATGGATATTTACGGCCAAAGGTGCAGACGTGCAAAAGACAGACCGGCTGACCGCACTCGGAATAAAAGTTATTCCGCTGGAAACAGACCGCATTCACGTCCCTGAGGTGCTCGGTATTCTCGCTGAAAACGGCATAATGTCCGTTTATGTGGAAGGCGGAGCATCCGTACACGGAAGTTTTGTCAAGGAAGGCTGTTTCCAAGAGCTTCATTTCTATTTCGCCCCTAAATTAATCGGAGGAACGCTTGCTCCCAGCTTGATCTCCGGTGAAGGTTTTCAATCAATGAAAGATGTCCCCCATTTACAATTCACACAAATCACCCAAATCGGGCCGGATATAAAACTGACGGCCATACCTAAAGATGGAAAGGATGGTGACGATGTTTACAGGAATCGTTGAAGAAACAGGCACGATCCAAGCAATCAAAAAGACAGGCCTTTCCATGGCATTAACCATCGCCGCTTCAAAAGTGACAAGTGATGTGAAACTTGGCGACAGCATTGCGGTAAACGGCATCTGCCTGACCGTAACCGGATTTTCTGACAATCAATTTACGGTTGATGTCATGCCGGAAACAGTGAAAGCCACTTCGCTGAACGGCTTGTCAAAAGGCAGTAAAGTAAACCTGGAAAGAGCGATGTCCGCCAACGGACGGTTCGGCGGCCACTTTGTATCAGGGCACGTGGACGGAACGGCGGAAATTACGCGGATCGAGAAAAAAAGCAACGCGGTCTATTACGATTTAAAACTTTCGCCGGAATTGACAAAAACGCTCGTATTGAAAGGTTCAATTACGGTAGACGGCGTGAGCCTGACGATTTTCGGTTTATCAGACGAAAGCGTGACGGTATCCATCATTCCGCATACCATCTCAGAAACGATTTTTCAGACGAAAACAGTCGGGTCGATCGTAAATATTGAGTGTGACATGATCGGCAAATACTTATACCGCTTTTTGCACAAAACAGAACAAACGAAAAGCAATCAAACTATCACGGAAGCCTTTTTAAGCGAGAACGGCTTTTAGAAAGGAAGATCGATATGTTTCATCCGATAGAAGAGGCGTTAGAGGCGCTGAAAAAAGGTGAAGTCATCATTGTTGTCGATGATGAAGACAGAGAAAACGAAGGAGATTTCGTAGCGCTGGCTGAGCATGCCACGCCTGAAGTGGTTAATTTTATGGCGACCCATGGGAGAGGCCTGATCTGCACGCCGCTGTCTGAAGACATCGCCGGCCGGCTGGATCTTCACCCGATGGTCGATCATAATACGGACTCACATGAGACCGCGTTTACGGTCAGTATTGACCACAGGCTGACAAAAACGGGCATCAGCGCGCAGGAACGATCCTTTACCATTCAGGCGCTGTTGAACGAAGAATCTGTGTCTGACGATTTTCAGCGTCCGGGCCACATTTTCCCCTTAATTGCAAAAAAAGGAGGCGTCCTGAAGCGGGCCGGCCATACGGAAGCAGCCGTTGACCTTGCAAAAGCCTGCGGATCTCAGGGAGCGGGCGTCATTTGTGAAATTATGAATGAAGACGGCACAATGGCCAGAGTGCCGGAGTTAGCCGAAATCGCCGAACGCCACCAGCTGAAAATGATTACGATAAAAGACTTAATAGAGTACCGTTACAACATTACGACACTTGTGAACAGAGAAGTTGATATTACGCTGCCGACTGACTTCGGCACGTTTAGAGTTTACGGATATACAAACGAGGTTGACGGAAAAGAACATCTCGCCTTTGTCATGGGAGATGTCCCGTTTAACAGCGAACCCGTTCTTGTCAGAGTGCACTCAGAATGCCTGACGGGCGATGTGTTTGCATCCCATCGCTGTGATTGCGGACCTCAGCTTCATGCCGCGCTTGCGCAAATTGCTGAAGAAGGCCGCGGCGTTCTATTGTATTTGCGCCAGGAAGGCAGAGGAATCGGTTTAATCAATAAGCTGAAGGCGTACCGATTGCAGGAACAAGGGTATGACACGGTTGAAGCGAACAAAGCGCTCGGCTTTCTGCCTGATCTGCGCAACTACGGCATCGGCGCCCAGATTCTCCGCGACTTAGGGGTTCAGCATATGAAACTTTTAACCAATAACCCCCGGAAGATCGCCGGCCTCGAAGGATACGGTCTCAGCATTTCAGAACGGGTGCCGCTTCAAATGGACGCGAGTGAGCATAACAAGCAATATTTACAGACCAAAATGAAAAAACTTGGACATCTGCTTCATTTCTAAAAACAAATCTCACAAAAAAGGATGGATAACATATGAATATCATACAAGGAAACCTAGTAGGAACAGGACTTAAAATCGGAATCGTCGTCGGCAGATTTAATGAATTTATAACGAGCAAGCTGTTAAGCGGAGCGGAAGACACGCTGCTTCGCCACGGTGTAGAATCAAACGACATTGACGTCGCTTGGGTGCCGGGAGCGTTTGAAATCCCGTTTGCGGCAAAGAAAATGGCGGAAACGAAAAAATACGATGCCGTCATTACGCTCGGCACGGTTATCAGAGGAGCGACAACGCATTATGACTATGTCTGCAATGAAGCGGCAAAAGGCATTGCCCAGGCGGGAACGGCGACGGGCGTCCCGGTTATCTTCGGCATCGTGACGACTGAAACCATTGAGCAGGCCATCGAACGAGCCGGAACAAAAGCCGGAAATAAGGGAGCGGATTGCGCAGTATCTGCCATTGAAATGGCAAATTTAAACCGTTCATTTGAATAATTTGTTGAAAAGCGTTTAAAACAGCGGCGAAAATGATATAATGTGAGGAAACGGATCGCCTTTATGTATCCGTTTGATAGGACATGAATGGACATTTTGGATATAGAGGGGTTTTTATGTTAATTCGTTATAAAAAATCGTTTGAAAAGATTGCGATGGGTCTTCTGTCATTTATGCCGAATGAAAAAGATCTCAAGCAGCTTCAGCAGACAATAAAGGACTATGAAACGGATACTGGCCGCCAGCTCTTTCTTTGGAAAGAGGATGAAGATATCGTCGGAGCGATCGGAGTCGAAAAAAAGGACTCAGAAGTTGAAATCCGGCATATCAGCGTGAATCCTTCTCACCGCCATCAAGGAATCGGAAAGCAAATGATGGACGCCTTAAAACGTCTGTTCAAAACGGAGGCACTCGTTCCGAATGAATTAACGCAAAGCTTTTTTGAACGCTGTCAACATCAAAAAGATCAGGATATCTCATATAATAACTGACAAATGCTCCCGGAATCTTCACGGTTTCGGGAGCTGTTTTGATATAGAAAAAGCAGGGCTGACCGTCAGCCTCTGCTTTTTTTTCTTCTCTCAATTTCCCGTTCGCGTTCCTTAATGACATCCGTCCTGTCCCGCAGGCGGTGTTTATGAATAAGAAAGGTATCTGATACGCCGTCTTGCCCCCATGTATAGCCCTTTCGGCGGCATTCGGCAAGACATGCTTCTTTCAGGGCTTCATCTGTAATCGGCAGCATAACACTTCTGTAAGGCACGCCCGCTTCTATATCGTCTGACAGCGTTTCTATCAGCTCAATCAGCTTCGGATGGCTGAGACCGAGGGAACAGACCGCCTGCTTTTCAGACCGGAGAATACGTAAGCTGTTGGCAATCAGCCGTTTCGCCCCGGCTTCATTTCCCCTGCGCTGGTGATACAGAGCGACGGCAAGCTGAATCAGGCCGACCCAATGAACGCTCCGCTTTTCAGCCGGGCTTTCTTTCCAATATTCCTCTAACAGTTCATGACACTCAAAATAATCTCTTGATGCGTGAAATTCGGCCAAAAAGCCGATATAAGCTTTAGGATACAAGCCGCTTCCTCCTTTTATGCTAAAACCAGTGTACCACAGCGCTATGAAAAGGAAAAAAGAGCGGCTTGGTGTCTGAAGCCTGAGGAACTAGCAGATGTAAGATGCTCCTACGACAACGAGCAAAATAAACAGAACGACAATTAATGCAAAACCTCCGCCGAAACAAGCTCCGCTCATGTGAAATCAGCCTCCCTTTGTTTCAAGTTTACACGGCTATCATATGTGCATCCGCCTTTAAAGGTATAGGCGTATATCTTCTTTTTCAGTATTTTCTAAATAACAGAGGGTGTGTATAAAAGTATTGGACGAGAGCATTTCGGTGGATTATACTAAAGGGTAGCCAGTTTTTCCGGCAATGAGAGTGATATTGAAAATGGTGAGATAATGGTAGAATATCAAGTGAAAATTGATACGTTTGAAGGCCCATTGGACCTGCTGCTTCATCTGATTAACCGTCTTGAAATCGACATATACGACATACCCGTGGCAACCATTACTGAACAATATTTATTATATGTACATACAATGCAAGAGCTTGAACTTGATGTCGCCAGTGAATATCTGGTCATGGCGGCGACGCTTCTCAGCATTAAAAGCAGAATGCTGCTTCCGAAACAAGAGGAAGAGCTGTTTGAAGACGAAATGCTTGAAGAAGAAGACCCTCGGGACGAGCTGATTGAAAAGCTGATTGAGTATAGAAAGTATAAAACCGCTGCGAAGGATTTAAAAGAGCGGGAAGAAGAAAGACAAAAGTCATTTACAAAGCCGCCGAGTGATTTAAGTGAGTATGCAAAAGAAATCAAACAGACGGAGCAGAAACTGTCGGTGACCGTTTATGACATGATCGGCGCGTTTCAAAAGGTGCTTCAGCGTAAAAAAATCACGCGGCCGAAAGAAACGACCATTACAAGGCAGGAAATACCGATTGAAGACAGAATGAACGAAATCGTAAAAAGCTTAAAAACGGCGGGGAGAAGAATAAACTTCACGGAGCTTTTTCCTTCTCGGCAAAAGGACCATCTCGTCGTGACGTTTTTAGCAGTCCTGGAACTGATGAAAAATCAGCAGATTATCATTGAACAGGAAGAAAACTTTTCAGATATATACATTACGGGGAGTGAATCCATTCATGGCGCTTGATATCGTGAATTGGAAAGCGATTGTGGAAGCCCTGCTATATGCGGCGGGTGATGAAGGGCTGACCAAAAAGCAATTGGTGACGGTGCTTGAAATAGAAGAAGCGGAACTGGCCGGAATCATGGAAGAAGTGGCGGCTCAGTACAAGGAAGACGACAGAGGCATCGAGCTTACCGAATATGCGGATACGTATATGCTTGGAACGAAAAAAGAATTCGTGCCTTATTTGAAAAAACTAATCGAAGTGCCGTCAAAAGGGCTGTCACAGGCTTCTTTGGAAGTGCTGGCAATCGTTTCGTACAAGCAGCCGATCACACGGGCGGAAATTGAAGATATCCGGGGCGTGAAGTCTGAGCGGATTCTGCACAGCCTCGTGTCAAAAGCGCTGCTGTGTGAGGTGGGCCGCGCCGACGGTCCCGGCCGGGCGATTTTATACGGCACGACACCGGTGTTTCTTGAACAATTCGGCTTAAAAACATTGGAGGAGCTCCCGCCGCTTCCTGAAAATGCGGAGGAAGACGTTCTCCAGGAGGAAGCCGATTTATTCTTTGAAAACTTCAACCAAACTTTTGAGGATATTAAATAATAATCGTTTTTCATCATACGATAGTAGGGAAAGGCCATTGATGAATGACGCAAATGACGACGTACAAGAGAGGAAGGAAACGGACGGAAATGGGAAATTCGATTGTGAGGGCCCATACTGAAGAAACTGGTGAATTTTTAGCCGAGGTTGTCACGATGGTCAGCAGCTATTTAAATCATACAACTTTGCCGGAGATGCGGGCTCAAGGAGAGGCGGATGAGGCATACTGCCGCGACGTGCTCAGTGTGCTGAGGAGGATGACCGTCTTTTGCGAAGGCGCCCAGGAAGCCTGCCGCCGGCTTTTAATGCAGGAGCCGTTTCATGAGGCGAGAGCGGAAAAAACGCTGTATAAAGTATATCATCAGTGCGTGGAAGAGTTTTTCATGCCGAAAAAGGATACATGGTACGAAAACAGCCGCGCCGCTTATACAGGCCAAAGCGCGATTGAATTCTACCAGCAAGTGCCGGATTCGCTGCGGAGCCTTCTGCTTTCGCTCAGCAGTGAATTTCTGCGCATGCGGGAAGAATTGGCGCAATATGAAGCATCAGGCTCAAATATGGCACCAGTCAGATAAAAACTCTTCCTTTTGGGAGAGTTTTTTATGTGAAAGTGATGCAATTGGTATTCATAAGTCATGGACATGCGCATAAACTTGTACAAACCCACAACAAGGACGTGAGCATTCATGCGCTTTCTCAAAAAAGCTGCCGTATTTCTTTTGACTTTTGTTATTCTTTTTTCCATTACAGACGGCAATACGGCACATGCCCAAATACATGTCAGCGCAAAAAGCGCGATTATAATCGACGGAGCATCTGGCAGGGTGTTATTCGCCAAGGATGAACATCATAAGCGGCGGATTGCAAGCATTACGAAAATCATGACGGCGGTGCTGGCGATTGAATCAGGGAAGATGGAAGAGACCGTGACGGTTTCCCCGAATGCCGTAAAAACGGAAGGCTCAGCCATTTATCTTCAGCCGGGACAAAAAGTAAAGCTGAAAGATCTCGTATACGGGCTTATGCTGAGATCAGGAAATGACGCCGCTGCGGCAATAGCGGAATATGTCGGCGGAAGCCTTGACGGTTTTGTATTTTTGATGAACAAAAAAGCCGAGCAAATCGGGATGGAAAATACAAAATTTCAAAATCCGCACGGGCTGGACGACCATGAAAATTTATATTCAACGGCGTTTGACATGGCGCTTTTGACTAAATACGCGATGAAAATCAAGGAATACCGGACCGTTTCAGGCACAAAAGTGTATAAGGCGGAAACGATGGACCGGGTATGGAAAAATAAAAACAAGCTTCTGACCGGGCTCTACCGTTACAGCACAGGCGGAAAAACGGGTTACACAAAAATCGCGAAACGGACGCTCGTCTCGACGGCCTCAAAAGACGGTACGGATCTCATCGCGGTCACCATAAATGATCCGGATGATTGGGATGATCATATGAATATGTTTAATTATGTCTTTGATCACTATAAAACCTATGTCATCGCCAAAAAAGGCGGCATTCCGAAGCTGAAAAAGACGTTTTACGGAAAGCGCGCTTTTATTGCCCGGGATGTCAAATATTTGTTAAAAAAAGATGAAATCGACGATGTAAAAATCAGTACAACCTTAATAAAACCGAAAAAAGCCTGGAAAAAGGACGCCTCTCTCATTCCTGATGTCGTCGGCCGGATGACTGTTATGCATGATGGGAAAGTGATCGCCAAGATCCCCGTCTATTATGAAAATGAGCGCCATAAAAAACCGAAAAAGCATTTCATTGAGACGTTTACGAGCCTGTTTATGAGCGCGGCGGGCGGTTCGTCATGGTCAATTTAATCTGGGTATGTCTGACGGTAATCGGACTTGTCTTTGCGATGTTTAACGGTACCTTGCAGGATGTGAATGAAGCCGTTTTTAAAGGAGCGAAAGAAGCGGTTACGATCTCGTTCGGATTAATGAGCGTTCTCGTGTTCTGGCTCGGCCTGATGAAAATAGCCGAGCAGTCCGGCCTTTTGGATATATTCAGCAGAATGTGCCGCCCGTTTATTTCTAAGCTGTTTCCCGATATTCCCCCTGATCATCCGGCGATGGGATACATCTTATCAAATCTCATGGCAAACTTTTTCGGACTGGGAAATGCGGCGACACCGCTCGGCATTAAAGCCATGGAGCAGATGAAAAAGCTGAATGGAGGTAAGTCTGAGGCCAGCCGTTCCATGATTACCTTTTTGGCGGTAAATACTTCGAGTATTACATTGATACCGACAACCGTCATTGCCGTGCGCATGGCTTACTCGGCGAAATCACCGACCGATATCGTCGGGCCGACCATCTTAGCGACTTTAATTTCGGGAATCGGCGCGATTTTCATTGACCGCTACTTCTGGTACCGCCGCAAAAGAAAAGGGAGGTAAGCGAATGGAAATGGTGAATTGGCTGTCTTTAGCCATGATTCCGATTATTATCGCCGGTATATTGATATACGGCACGATCAAAAAAGTGCCGACGTATGAATCGTTCGTTGAAGGCGGAAAAGAAGGAATTGAGATTGCGTTTTCCATCATTCCGTATTTGGTCGGGATGCTGGTGGCGATTACCGTATTCCGGGCCTCGGGTGCGCTGGATTTTGTCATGGGGCTGTGCAAGCCTTTCTTTACAACGCTCGGCATTCCCGCAGAAGTCGTGCCGCTTGCTCTGATCCGCCCGATTTCGGGGACGGCGGCGCTCGGCATGACGACTGATCTGATCGCCGTGTACGGGCCTGATTCATTTATCGGCAGACTGGCCTCGGTCATGCAGGGATCGACTGACACGACGCTGTATGTCCTGACGGTGTATTTCGGGGCGGTAGGCATCAAAAAAATGGGGGATGCTTTAAAGGTTGGTCTTCTTGCTGATTTGATCGGGGTGGTTGCATCAATCATCATAGTTACGTTATTATTTGGAAGCGCCTGAAATCAGGCGCTTTTTATATATCAGAATAACTCTCCTTGAAAAAGCTTGTTTGTTCAAGGGGAAAAAAGTAAGATTATACTTGAGGTGAACGACATGGAAAGACTGCAAAAAGTTATTGCTCATGCCGGCGTGGCATCACGCAGAAAGGCGGAAGAGCTGATAAAAGAAGGAAAAGTAAAGGTGAATGGAAAAGTAATAACAGAGCTCGGCGTAAAAGTGACCGGTTCTGATCAGATTGAAGTAAACGGATTAAAGGTGGAGCGGGAAGAACCCGTGTACTTTCTGCTTTATAAACCGAGAGGAGTGATCTCAGCAGCTGATGACGACAAAGGGCGGAAAGTGGTGACCGACTTTTTCAAAGAAGTGCCGCAGCGCATTTATCCGATCGGCAGGCTTGATTATGATACGAGCGGACTTTTATTGCTGACAAATGACGGCGAGTTTGCCAACAAACTCATGCATCCGAAATACGAAATTGATAAGACGTACGTCGCCAAAGTGAAGGGGATTCCTTCCAAGGAACTTCTGAGAAAGCTTGAGCGCGGCATTCAGCTTGAAGAAGGCAAGACGGCGCCGGCCAGAGCGAAAATGCTTTCCCTGGACAAAAGAAAGCAGACGAGCATCATTCAGCTGACGATTCATGAAGGCCGGAACAGACAGGTCCGCCGCATGTTCGAGGCGATCGGTCATGACGTGCTGAAACTAAAACGTGAAGAATACGCATTTTTAGATTTAAGAGGCCTGCGCACAGGAGACGCAAGAGAATTGTCGCCGCATGAGGTGAAAAGGCTGCGGGCTTTAGCTGAACACGGTAAAAACGCTTTCTAATTTTCACATAACCTTCAAAAATTACAAAACGTGTTGATGATATAATTGAATGGATTTGCAGGCAGGGGAGGGGAGCAGTGTACAATGAACAAAAAACGGCGGCGTTTATTCATTCGGACCGGCATCCTTCTCATCTTACTCTGCGCGCTCGGATATACCATCTATAATGCCGTATACACAAACGGTGAGCGTATATCTGAGGGGTCCAAAGCCCCGAATTTCGCGCTGAAAGATACAGAGGGCAGACTCATAGAACTGAGTCAGTTAAAAGGAAAAGGTGTTTTTCTGAATTTCTGGGGAACGTGGTGTGAGCCGTGCAAGCAGGAATTTCCCTACATGGAGAATCAATACAAGCATTTTAAAGACCTCGGTGTCGAGGTGGTTGCGGTAAATGTCGGCGAATCAAAAATTGCAGTACATAATTTTATGAAAACATACGGCGTCAATTTCCCGGTTGCGCTCGATACTGACCGGCAAGTGCTGGACGCGTACGGCGTATCACCTATTCCGACGACATTTTTGATCAATCCCGACGGAAAAGTCGTGAAAGTGGTGACCGGCACGATGACAGAACGCATGGTTCATGACTATATGAATTTAATTAAGCCGGAGGCGTCTTCATGAAAAAGGTCAAATGTGAATGCGGGCACGTGAATCCAGCCGGGACGGTTTTGTGCGAGTCGTGCGGGAAGCCGCTTGATGATCAAAAATCGCCGCTTGCCGATATGCGGTACGACGGCAGCGCAAGGCGTTCGCAAACATATAATAAAACAATCGTAGATAAGGTATGGAACTTCTTTTCTTCCGTAAAAGTCGGAATATGGCTGATCGTCATTACTCTGGCGGCGTCTGCTTTCGGCACGGTTTTTCCGCAGGAAGCTTATCTGCCGCCGGGCGCCCAGCCGGATACATATTATGAACAGCAGTACGGCATAATCGGCCAAATGTATTATCTGTTGGGATTTCATCACCTGTACGGCTCATGGTGGTATATGCTCCTGATCGCATCTATTGGCATATCACTGGTCATCTGCAGCCTGGACCGGGTGATTCCTTTGTACAGGGCGCTGAAAAATCAAGGAGTTCGGCGGAATCCGGTCTTTTTGAAGAGGCAGCGTCTATACAGTCGGACAGAAACCGAGCTGAGCGGGGATGCGGCTGATGGCCTCAGAACACGATTGAAAAAAAAGCATTATAGAGTGCGAGAACAAGAGGGAAGCATTCTGGCGGAAAAAGGCCGTTTTTCAAGGTGGGGGCCCTACGTCAATCATATCGGCCTGATCATTTTTCTGATCGGAGCCATGCTGAGATTTGTACCCGGTATGTATGTCGATGAAACGCTCTGGGTCCGTGAAGGCGAAACCGCCCAGATCCCCGGTACTGACGGCAAATATTACTTAAAAAACAACCGGTTCACGATGCAGACATATAACAAAGACACTGAGAAAAAAGTATTCGCCGACGCCATTGACAGAGCCGGAAACGGCAAAGTCGCCAAATCCTTCACAACGGACGCGGTTTTGTACAAGAGGGAAGGCGACATTGTATTCGGTGAAAAGCCGAAGCTTAAAAGAGTCAAAGAAAACAATATCCGCGTCAATGAACCGCTGCGTTTTGACTCCTATTCTGTGTATCAGGTGGACTATAAAGAAAACCAGCTCGATCAGATGGTATTTCAGCTGATCGACCAAAAAACAAAACAGTCATTTGGCAAACTGAAGATCAATCTTCTTGATCCCGACACGGACTATGATCTTGGTAACGGTTACAAAGTGCAGATCGCCAGTTATCTTCCTGATTTTTATTTTAACAAGGACGGAGAACCGAGCACGAAAACGAAGGTTCCTAACAATCCGGCTTTTGTCTTTAAAATCACGGCTCCTGACAAGCCGAAAGGGGAGAAAAGTTTTGTTGCGATTCAGCAGACTGTTGAAGGTTCCGAAAGTAACAAGTACAAATTAAAATTCGACCATGTGGAAACGAAAAACATTACAGGACTCACCGTCAGAAAAGATTTAACCTTATGGGTGCTTGCCGTCGGCGGCGCGATCTTTATGATCGGCGTCATTCAAGGAATGTACTGGCAGCACAGAAGGATCTGGATCAAAACAGGTGATCATGAAGTGCTTGTGGCGGGACATACGAACAAAAACTGGTTCGGTCTGAAAAAAGATATCGAATTTGTTCTTAGCGGGACCGGGATTCAAGAGCCAGCCGATCAAAAAGAATTGGCCAAAAATCAGGCCTAGTGAAAAAGGAGTGGTGTCATGGCGGAGCTGAGCGCAAATTTTCTTTATGCTGCCTTTTTGATTTATTTAATTGCCGTCCCGGTTTTCGGCGGCGCCATCCGGGGAACAAAAGGTGCTAAGGACGGTAAGGGCCGCTGGTCGGCTATCGGAATCACGTTAACCATTTTCGGATTTCTTTGTCATCTCGGCTACTTCATTGCGAGATGGTCGGCAAGCGGACATGCGCCTGTCAGCAATATGTTTGAATTTACGACGTCATTCGGCATGATGCTTGTTCTCGCTTTTATTATTATTTACTTTATTTACAGACTGCCTTCATTAGGCATGTTCACATTGTCTATCGCGCTTTTGCTTATCGCATATGCAAGCATGTTTCCGACAGACATTACGCCGCTTATTCCGTCACTGCAGAGCAATTGGCTGTACATTCACGTCACGACGGCGGCGCTCGGGCAGGCGATTCTTGCGATCAGTTTTGTAGCCGGCGTCATTTTCCTGTTAAAGCATGTCGACCAATCCAGACCGGGCAAAAAAACGTTCTGGCTTGAAGTCATCATGTTTATACTCGTGACGACCGTGGCATTTATCGCCGTCACGTCGGCATTCCGGCTGGCGGACTACAAAGCTGAATTTAATTGGGTGGATAAAAAAGAAGCTAAAAGCGTCATGATATATGATATGCCTGCGCTTGTCGGCCCGCATGAGGGAGAACTGCTTACGGAAGGCGCAATGAAGCCGCTTATTGAGCTTCCGGCCATTTTTTCAGGCAGAAAGGTCAATACGGTGATCTGGTCGTTTGGCGCAGGTCTCGTTTTATACGGTGCGCTCAGGCTGATATTCAGAAAGAGAATCAGCGCTCTTATCAGCCCGCTCGTCAAAAATGTGAATCTGGACTTGGTCGATGAAGTCGGCTACCGCGCTGTTTCCATCGGTTTTCCGGTATTTACACTCGGCGCGCTTGTGTTTGCGATGATTTGGGCGCAGCTTGCATGGACGCGTTTTTGGGGCTGGGACCCGAAGGAAGTATGGGCGCTGATCACCTTTTTATTTTACGCAGCGTATTTGCATTTGCGGCTGTCAAGAGGCTGGCACGGCGAAAAGTCCGCGTGGCTTGCCGTCATCGGCTTCGCCATTATTATGTTTAACTTAATTTTTGTGAATCTCGTGCTTGCCGGACTTCATTCGTACGCATAGATGTAAAAAGCCGATACAGTTCTCAAGCTGCCGCACAGTTTGTTAAAATGAAAGTAACAGAAGGAAAGCAGGGGGAAAACGATGGATCAAACAAATGAAACTAAAATATTAGTAGTAGATGATGAAGCCAGAATTCGACGCCTTTTAAGAATGTACCTTGAACGGGAAAACTATGTGATTGAAGAAGCGGAAAACGGCGACGAGGCCATTAAAATGGGGCTGGCATCAGATTATGATCTGGTGCTCTTGGATTTAATGATGCCGGGAACGGACGGAATCGAAGTATGCCGGCAGCTCAGAGAAAAAAAAGCGACGCCGATTATCATGCTGACGGCAAAAGGGGAAGAAGCCAACCGCGTCCAGGGGTTTGAAGCGGGTACGGACGATTATATCGTCAAGCCTTTCAGCCCGAGAGAAGTGGTGCTTCGGGTAAAGGCGCTTTTAAGAAGGGCTTCCCAAACATCTTATCTGACAGCAAATACCCCGACAAAAAATGTGCTCGTCTTTTCGCATCTATCCATTGATCACGATGCTCACAGGGTGACTGCGGACGGCACGGAGGTGAGCCTGACGCCGAAGGAATATGAACTGCTGTACTTTCTGGCGAAAACACCGGACAAAGTGTACGACAGGGAAAAGCTTTTAAAAGAAGTGTGGCAGTATGAATTTTTCGGAGACCTCAGAACGGTGGACACCCATGTCAAACGGCTCCGTGAAAAATTAAATAAAGTGTCCCCGGGGGCGGCGAAAAAAATCGTCACCGTCTGGGGAGTCGGATACAAATTTGAGGTAGGCGCTGAATGAAGTTTTGGAAAAGCGTAGTAGGTAAGCTTTGGTTTACCATTCTTTCACTCGTGTTAATTGTTTTATTTATATTAACGGTGCTGCTTCTGGAATTTATAGAAAATTACCACGTTGAAGAAGCGGAAAAAGATTTAACGCAGCTTGCCGATAAAATTGCGGTCATAATAGAAAATCATGAAGACCAGCCGCTTGCCAGATCCATCACGTGGGAACTGGCGGACAATTTAACGAGCATCGCGATCATTCAGGATGATAAACATGTCTGGTATTCGCCCAATGACGATAATCATTTATCCTCTATTACATTAGAGCAGATCAAACATGACCGGGATCTGCACAAGGCGCTGACAGACCGCAAAAAAGTAAGCAAACGCGCGGTCCCCAACAATGCCGGTTCGGATAACGAACGGCTGATCGTCGGAGTGCCGTATGAAAAAGACGGCAAAAAAGGCATGGTCTTTTTATCCCAATCGCTGCTTGCCGTCAAAGATACGACGAAACATACGACACGCTATATTTTTCTTGCGGCGGGCATTGCCATCGTCTTGACAACGTTTTTCGCGTTCTTTTTATCCAGCAGGGTGACATATCCCCTTCGGAAAATGCGGGAAGGCGCCCAAGACTTGGCGAAAGGAAAGTTTGATACAAAAATTCCGATTCTGACCCAAGATGAAATCGGGGAACTGGCCATTGCCTTTAATCAGATGGGACGGCAGCTCAATTTCCATATTAACGCGCTGAATCAGGAAAAAGAACAGCTGTCCAATATTTTAAGCAGTATGGCAGACGGGGTCATCACCATTAATATCGACGGCACCATTTTGGTGACCAACCCGCCGGCCGAACGTTTTCTGCAGGCATGGTATTATGAGCAGAACATGAACATTAAAGAAGGAGACAACCTTCCCCCTGAAGCAAAAGAGCTATTTCAAAATGCAGTGAACACGGAAAAAGAGCAAATGATTGAAATGACGCTTCAAGGAAGGTCATGGGTTTTATTGATGTCGCCTCTTTATGCGGAATCACACGTCCGCGGCGCCGTGGCCGTGCTCCGTGATATGACCGAAGAGCGCAGGCTGGATAAATTGCGTGAAGACTTCATTGCCAATGTCAGTCATGAGCTCAGAACCCCGATTTCTATGCTGCAGGGATACAGCGAAGCAATAGTGGACGACATTGCAAGCACCGAAGAGGAGAAAAAAGAAATCGCACAGATCATTTATGATGAATCTCTTCGCATGGGCCGGCTCGTCAATGATTTGCTGGATTTGGCCAGAATGGAATCCGGACATACGGGCCTGCATTATGAAACGGTAAACCTGCATGAATTTCTGGAGAAGATCTCCCGCAAATTTTCCGGGGTAGCGAAGGAAAAAGGCGTTTCGCTCACAGAGGACATCTCAGTGTCTCAGCCGGAGTGTGTCTTTGATGAAGACAAAATGGAACAGGTGTTTACCAACCTTATAGATAATGCGCTGCGCCATACGGAGTCAGGCGGAAGCGTTCATATCGCGGCTCAGACCGTAAAAGACGGACTGAAGATCGATATCAAAGATTCCGGCTCTGGTATACCGGAAGAGGACCTGCCTTTTATTTTTGAACGTTTTTATAAAGCGGACAAAGCAAGAACAAGAGGCAGGGCGGGAACCGGACTCGGGCTCGCCATCGTAAAAAATATCGTGGAAGCCCACGGCGGCTCAATTGCGGTTCACAGCAGCATCGACAAAGGGACGACGTTTACATTTTATATTCCGACAAAAGTGCAGGATGACGTCTGAAATTGACGAACAATCTTGTTCCATACGAAACACCCGCATGTTCTGCGGGTGTTTTTTATTTGTTTCTCCTTTAAAAATTTAAGAATATGTTAATATAAATTCCCTTCCAAATTCCAGTTTCTCGTAATATAGTTGTAATGTAACTTTTCAACGCATTTTTACGACAAAAAAGTGAACGGAGGGGTTTCCCATGGAAGAAACCTTTCAGATATTATATGATGCATACCATCAAGATTTATATCAATTTTTATTTTATATGGTAAAAGATAAGTCGCAGGCTGAAGATTTGACGCAGGAAGTGTATATCCGCGTCTTGAATTCCTATCATACATTTGAAGGAAGAAGCAGTGAAAAAACATGGCTGTTATCCATCGCACGCCATGTGGCGATTGACTGGTTCCGCAAGCAGCAGACGATCAGACAGCGTATTATGGGTACGTTTGATTGGGATACACAAGATGTCAGAGATCAGCATTTGCTTCCGGATGAACTCGCCGTACAGCATGAAAACGTCCGGGAAATATATACCGCGCTTGATCATTGCACCATTGATCAAAGAGCTGTTATTATCTTGAGATTTATTCAGGGATATTCCATTCAGGAAACAGCCGCCGCTCTCCGCTTCTCGGAAAGCAAAGTCAAAACGACCCAACACAGAGGGCTCAAAATACTTCGGAAACAGATGGAGCTTTTGAGGGAGGAGCTAATGGATGATGAAGTCATATTGGAACGAAGAAAGAGTAGAGGAGTTGTTAAGACAACTTCCGGCGGTTAGAGATCATCGTTCACCCGAGGCCATTTACCGGAATATTGAAACAGGTAAACCGTACAGGAAAAAACCGGCTCGAAGCTGGATCGGCCCCGCCGCAGCCGGCGTCTGCGCATTGTGCATCGCTCTGATTATATCTCCTCACCTGATGACAAACAAATCTGCCGGTGATCTTACAGCTGACAGCGGTCAAGCTGAAAAAGCCAGTCAGTCAGCTGCTGTCAAGCCGGATCAGAAGACGTTTGTCGTTTCTAACGAAAACAAAAACAATTACATTACTTTGGCGTTTGCCGATTCAGATACATCCGCCGTCATACCGGTCAGTTTTGAAAAAAAGAAGCCGGATGAATCGGTATCAGAGGCTTTATCCGAAGCAGAAAACCTAGAAGTGCCCGAATCCTTCCTGTCTGTGCCGAACCTTTTGGAAGGTGTGCAGGTAACGGCGGATAAGAAGGATTTGCTTGTGCAGGTAAACGGACGGCTTTCTATCGAATCAGTTGCCGATGCTGACTTATTGAAAAAGATGCTGAAAGAGACTTTGACATGGAGTCCTTACGAGCGGATTAAATTGAAAAAGGTTCAAAACGGAGCCGGACAGGATTTTTATAAATCTTACGGCATATCCGCTGAGATGTCCGTACATAAACAGACAAACCGGGCGTATTTTTCTTATAGCGACAGTCTGGGACAAGAGTATCTGATCCCGTCTGAACAAACCTATTATTCAGTATATCAGGCTATTGACGGGATGAAGACAACAGACGGAGGCTCACAGACCGCGAGCATTATAGAAGCCGATGCGATTGCATCGGTATCGGAAAGGGAAGACGGCGAGCAGCTGCGGATTCAATTGTCCGAAAAACATAAGGTTGAAGATTCGCTGGAAGGGATTTTAATGATCGAAGGGCTTCTGTTAACTGCGAAGGAATTCGGTTATTCTGAGGTGCTGTTCACACATGCGCATACAAAGAAAATCGGTAATTATGATGTGACAAAACCTATCGCTGTGCCTGCCGCGCCTAATCCGCTTCCAAGCCATTAAACGTAAAAAAACCCAAAACTTATGAATGTTTTGGGTTTTTTGTTGGTTACGGAAGATCAATCAGTTTAACGGAAACAATATCCTGAATTGAAGTCAGCTCATTGACGACTTTATCATCTAAATGTTTATCAAAAGAAAGCATCATAATGGCTTCTCCGCCTTTTTCTTTACGGCCTACCTGCATGGTAGCGATATTGATATCGTTATCGCCGAGGATGCGTCCTACGCGTCCGATTACACCGGTCGTATCCTGGTGCTGGATATAAACGAGGTGGCCGGCAGGATTTAAGTCAATATTAAAGCCGTTCAGTTCAACGATTCGTTCACCGAAGTGAGGGATATACGTAGCCGTTAACGTAAATGTGCTCCGGTCTCCGGTTACTTTTACGCTGATGCAGTTATCATATCCTGATTCATTGGAGGAAATCTTCTCGCTGAAGCTGATTCCGCGTTCTTTTGCTACACCGCCGGCGTTCACTTCATTGACCGTTGAGTCTACACGCGGTTTTAAGAAACCGGACAGCAGGCTTTTTGTAATAAATGATGTTTCAAGTTTGGCGATGGTGCCTTCATATTGAATCGCAACATCTTTGACGGGTTCCTTCATACATTGTGACACGAGACTTCCGATTTTATCGGCAATTTGGTGATAAGGCTGGATTTTTTTGAATTCATCTTTCGTCATCGCAGGCAGGTTGATCGCTGACATGACAGGCAGACCTTTTGCAAACTGCAGCACTTCTTCAGAAACCTGTGCCGCGACATTCAGCTGTGCTTCTTTCGTTGAAGCGCCTAAGTGAGGTGTGGCGATCACCAGCGGATGGTCGGGAAGCTTTGATTCAACTGGCGGTTCCACTTCAAATACGTCAAGGGCAGCGCCTGCGACATGGCCGCTTTCCAGCGCTTCCAAAAGCGCCGCTTCATCAATAATGCCGCCTCTTGCGCAGTTGATAAGACGGACGCCTTTTTTCGTTTTGGCAATGGTTTCTCTGTTAAGCAGTCCTTTTGTTTCCTTTGTTAAAGGCGTGTGGACGGTAATGATATCCGCGCTTTCAAGCACTTCTTCGAATGTCCGGCTGTTTACGCCGATTTTGCCGGCTCTCTCTTCGGTTAAGAAAGGATCGAATACATGAACCGTCATACCGAACGCTCTGGCGCGCTGGGCAATCTCGCTTCCGATCCGGCCCAGACCGACAATGCCTAAAGTCTTTCCGTAGAGCTCCGCCCCGACAAAAGCCGTCCGGTTCCATTCTCTTGATTTTACTGAGATATTGGCTTGCGGAATGTGTCTCATTAATGAAGAAATCATCGCGAATGTATGCTCTGCCGTTGAAATGGTGTTTCCATTCGGCGCGTTTATCACGATAACTCCATGTTTTGTGGCCTCATCGATGTCGATGTTGTCTACGCCGACACCGGCTCTGCCGACGATTTTTAAAGAGGTCATTTTTTTAAACAATTCTTCGGTTACTTTCGTGGCACTGCGGACTAACAGGGCATCAAAGGTATGTAATTCATCTTCTGCATCCGCGACGTTTTTTTGAACAATTTCTATAAAGTCTGATTCCATCAGCGGCTTTAAGCCGTCATTGCTCATCTTATCTGAGACCAAAACTCGAAACATTGTTAGATTTCCTCCTAGTTTAGCTGACTAAATATCTGATAATTTATCATATTCTCAATAGAGTGTCAATGTGTATTGACGCAGTAAAGGAGAAAAGGAAACCGCTGAATCAGCTTAAATTGGGCTTCCCCAATATTTTATTTAAATTTGAGCAGTTCTCTATACAATTGCAACTTGATCATATATAATGTGAATAAATTCATAAGATCAATCTTCGGGGCAGGGTGAAATTCCCTACCGGCGGTGATGAGCATCACGCTCTAAGCCCGCGAGCTGCTTCGGCGGCAGGATCCGGTGAGATTCCGGAGCCGACAGTATAGTCTGGATGGGAGAAGATGGAGGTTCAGCAGACGTTTTGATGCTTATATCAAACGTTTCTTTGCCAAGCCTTAGTAAGCTCCCGCTTTTTAACAAAAGCGGTTTTTTTATTGGGGCGCAAAAGAACCTTTCCTCTTTTCGAGAGATTTGATCGAAAAGGAGAGAGCATTGTGAAAGTAAAAAAATTAGTTGTCATCAGTATGCTTAGCAGTATTGCTTTTGTGCTTATGCTGTTAAATTTCCCGTTTCCGGGGCTGCCGGATTACTTGAAAATTGATTTCAGTGACGTTCCTGCAATTATCGCCATTTTGGTTTACGGGCCTGCGGCGGGGATTGCGGTTGAAGCGATTAAAAATATTCTGCAGTATATCATTCAAGGAAGCATGGCCGGCGTGCCTGTCGGGCAGGCAGCCAATTTTATCGCGGGAACGCTGTTTATTCTGCCGACGGCGTTTATGTTTAAAAAGCTCAATTCGACAAAAGGGCTTGCAGTGAGCCTGCTGGCCGGAACCGCGGCGATGACCGTATTGATGAGCATTTTGAACTATATTCTTATCCTGCCCGCGTATACTTGGTTTTTACATTCACCGGCACTGTCAAACAGCCAGTTAAAAACGGCGGTTGTCGCAGGAATCCTGCCGTTTAACATTGTAAAAGGCGTTATCATCACCATCGTCTTTACGTTCATCTTTACGAAGCTGAAACCTTGGATTGAACAAAAACGCAGCATCCAGACACAATAACCACTCCAAAGCGCCCGCTCTGTAAAACACAGACCGGGCGCTTTTTTGATTGTTTGATCACGCAAAAAAAATAAGACTCCGGCCGATAACAGCCGGAGTCTTATTCAGGACGAAAAAGCTCCTCTCACGGGGAGGGCTTTTTTATTCGTATTTCAGCGGGTCGCCTTCGAATGGTTCATCCGCAACTTTGATTGAATCAGTAGGGCATCCTTCAAATGCGTCAATCATATCTTCTTCCAGAACTTCCGGAACTTCGACGACGCCTTTATTTTCGTCAAGCGTAACGAACGCAATGCCTTCATCATCATAATCATAAATGTCTGGTGCCGCAGCTCCGCAGGCGCCGCATGCAATACACGTATCTTTATCTACAATTGTGTACTTTGCCATGAATAAAACCTCCCAGATTGTTCGTGTTGGAACAAATGGTTTACCTTATATATTTTTAAATATAACACCTATTCCTCTTACTTATTGTAATGATGTTAGTGTCAAATTTCAACAGAAAAATGATTGAGAATGCTTATCACATAAGGGATTCTCTTTAGCACTTCCCCCTAAAAGATGACTTTAAACGTCAAATTTATATGAAAATCTGTTAAAATAAAAAGAACCAAAAAACGAAACTTGTCACAGAAGAAATGTAGGTGTGTTTAGATTGGCGATAAACTACTTTGATACCGTGGTTCTCGACTGTCTGGACAAAATAGACGGCGAACGGACTCCGAGTGCTGTGTTTCATTTATTAAAAGGAAAAAAGTCGTCTCAAACCATTCAGGATGCCGGCTTATTTCAGATCGCTAAATATTTCGGCATGGCTTCACATTGTGAACGCGGCGATATTGCGGCTTCTTTGCATAAACTCACCGAGAACTCATACATTACAGCCGGAAAAGAAGAGGGAACGTGGAAAGTGACTGCGCGCGGCGTTCAAAAGCTTGAACGGGCGTTTGCCGAGCGGCCTTGGCCGAAGCACTGCCACGGCGCGAATTATCAAACGCCTGCTGTTACCCTGTGGAGGCGGCTTTCCCTGCTCATTCAAGTCCTGTCAAACAAAGAGCATCAATGTAATCAATATATCCCGGTTACCAACGATGTGCAGACGCTGAGATGGGTCAAACGGTTCATACGGAAAAACATAGACGCTAAAGAGCTCTCCGTCCAAATGCATGAGACGCTGTTTCACCTTCTGCAAGGCGTAAGTGAACGGCAGGCGCTTATTTTTGTCTATTCTTTAACTTCATTCAACAGAATCGGCAAAACGAATAAGCAGCTGGCTCTCCAGCTGAACGAAGATGAATGGTATGTGTCCGTCCAGTTTTGGGGAGCGGTACATTATGTTATTCAATCGCTTCCGCAATGTGCATATCCCGCTCTGCGCGAGCTGTTGTCCGATCTGCAGGCGGAAAGCGCGCTGACACAGTCTGCCAGAAAAACCTTTGAGCTGTTGGAAAAAGGGTTTCCGATTGAACGGATCGCCGCGGTCAGAAATTTAAAAACCGCCACAATCGAAGATCATATCGTAGAAATATCATTGCATCAGCCTGCATTTTTTACAGAACAGTATCTTTCTGCAGAGGAACAGCGTATGATAACGGCATTTGCAAAACAGCATCAAACGAATAAAATTAAACGGATTCGCGAAGGAATGCAGATGCGCTTCAGCTATTTTCAGATCAGGCTGGCGCTGGCAAAGACGGTGAATCAGCATGACTGAGCTGCATAAAGCTTTATCCAGGTATTTTGGTTTGCATTCCTTTAAAAAAGGGCAGGAAGAGATTATGACTAGCGTGCTCCAAAAAAAAGATACGATCGCCATGCTTCCGACCGGCGGGGGAAAATCATTATGCTATCAGCTCCCGGGTTACATGATGGACGGGCTGGTGCTGATTATTTCGCCGCTCCTTTCATTAATGGAAGATCAGGTGCAGCAGCTGAAAGCGAAAGGAGAAAAGCGGGTTGCTGCATTAAACAGCATGCTGAATTCCGCAGAGCGGCATTTTATCCTCAGCAACATCAGCCGGTATAAATTTCTCTATATGTCTCCTGAAGCCCTTTCTTCACCTTATGTGCTGAACCGTTTGAAAAATGTCCCGGTCAGTTTATTTGTTATTGATGAGGCTCATTGCATATCAGAATGGGGACATGATTTCAGGCCTGATTACTCGAAGCTCGGGCCTTTCAGGCAGGCACTCGGAAAGCCGCCTGTATTGGCGCTGACCGCAACAGCGACAAAAGAAACGCTCAGAGACGTGACGGATGTGCTCGGACTTGAGCATGCGGTGCGTCATCTTTATTCAGTCAACCGGCCGAACATTCTCCTGGCGGCAGAACATTTGGCTGATAATACCGAAAAAATAAGCAGGCTCACGGAGCTTGCCGAAAAGCTTGAAGGCCCGGGTATCATATATTGTCCGACCAGAAAATGGGCGGAAGAGCTTGCGGCTGAGCTGAACGAAAAAACGGGAAAGCGGACGGATTATTATCACGGCGGAATGGATACAGGCGACAGGATTTTAATCCAGCAGCAATTTATCCATAACCAGCTTGATTGCATCTGCTGCACCAATGCGTTCGGCATGGGTGTGGATAAGTCAGATATCCGCTTTGTCATTCACTTTTATCCTCCCCAAACGGCCGAGGCCTTTATGCAGGAAATCGGCAGAGCGGGACGCGACGGCAGCCCGAGTGTCAGTATTTTGCTGAGGGCGCCCGGCGATACCGAGCTTCAGCAGCAGATTATTCAGACAGAAAGCCTGTCTGATTATGACCTGGAAGGCATTCTGGCCGTCATACGGGATGCCGGTACGAGTGATGAACGAAAGCTTCGGGACGTTCTGATCAATAAGGGCGTCCAGGAAACACAGGCGCGAACGGCCGTCCATCTGTTTCTGCAAGGAAAAACCACAAAAGACCAGCTGCAGGAAGAACTGACATACCGCGTGGAAAAGAAGCTGCGTAAAATGAATCGTTTTTCGGCGTTATTAGAGCGGAAAGAATGTATAAGAGAAGCGCTGCTGTCTTATTTTGATGAACCGTATGAGCCTGATGGTCAAACCGGACAATGCTGCAGCAGCTGCGGACTTGATCTGGCTCCGTACGAGCAAAAAGGAGAACGTAAAAATATGGAACGGTTTGAAGATTGGAAGCTGGAATTAGGCCGGATTTTCGGATCAGAGTCTGCGGGTGAGTTCAGCTGAGACGGCAAAGCGAATTGATCCGGCAGCTCTCAGACCGGGAGATTGTGATGCAGCTGTATGCCACCCAATTGCTCATATTGGCGGTTTCAGCTGTTATCGGCTTTTTCTTTTTTACCGACATTCACGATTTTTTAAAGCTGTGGCATATACGTGACGATAATATCATATGGTACGGTGTAACTCTTGCCGTCCTTGTCATTTTTGCCGATCTGGCGGTGATGAAATGGTGTCCTTCGCATTTATATGATGACGGCGGCATTAATGTATTGCTTTTTAAGAACAGGCCGGTGCTGCACATTTTGTTTTTGACGCTCCTCATTTCGTTCAGCGAAGAGATTTTGTTCAGAGGCGTTCTGCAGACACATATCGGCTTATGGGCCGCCAGCTTCATTTTTACCTTGCTTCATTTCAGATACTTGGCGAAGTGGCTTCTGTTTATGATGGTTGCGGGTATCAGTCTTTTGCTGGGGCTTATCTATGAATGGACCGGCAATTTATTCGTTCCGGTTACAGCGCATTTTATTATTGATGCGGTATTTGCCTGTCAGATCCGTTTTCAATATGTTAGGAGGGGTTTGCATGACGGAAATGTCAAGAGTTGAAAGAAGAAAAGCTCAGCTGCGTGCCGAGCAGCAGGTTGCCGCGGCCGCGGATGAACAAATTGAATATCTTGAAGACAGCCTCCCGACAAGACAATCTGTAAAAGAGGAGCGTAAAAAAAAGGAAGAGCAGGTGAAGGAAAAAACCAAAACAAAAACGCCGCTGTTCACTTTTCTGACCGTCCTGTTCATTATCGTAACAATCGGTGTCTTTTTCGGTCTTCTTTATATGACGAACAGCAGCAGATTTGACCCGAAGGACTATGAAGATGTCTTCATAGACCACAGTGAAAGCGCGCCTGCCGTTATTCCGAAAGGCGCTCAGAAAAAAACGTCAGAAACCGCTCTTTTAGAACAACCGAAAAAAAAGTCTGACGACAAAGATAAGAAAGAAGCGGCTGCACCTGAAAAAACGAAAGAAAAACCAAGTGAAAAACCAAGTGAAAAAACACCTAAAAAAACGGAAACGCCCTCAGAAAAACAAGTAAAGCCGACAGACACCGAATACGCGGAGACAAAACAGCAGTCTCCGCCGGCTGTCCGTGAAAAAGCGGCTCCGGCTGAGGCGAGTGATCAAGCCGGGACTGTCCCAAAAAAAGTGCGGACCGTACAGCATACTGTACAGCCGAAAGAAACGCTTTACCGTATTTCAATGAAATACTATAAAAGCCGGGCGGGCGAAGAAAAAATCCGCAGCTACAACGGATTAAACGGAAACGACGTGTACACCGGCCAGGTTCTGAACATTCCGCTGTCTGATTAAAATAAATGCATGTTTTCACCGCGTTTTTCATATAGTGTACCAATGAAAACGGACAAGGTGTGAAGCGCATGGATTCTTTATGGAAGCAATTAGACCGATTTGCTGACGGACCGACGAAACAGATGCTTCAGGCGCTGGTGAAACGGAAATTAAAATACGAAAATTATGCCGCACAATGCCGAAGATGGCAGTGGGCGTCCCTCGTTTGTTTTTCCCTGATGTGCATACTGCTGATGTTTAAAAGCTTTAATGCCCCCCAAGCCTCTCCGCAGCTGATTCTGCAGGAAATATTAGGCCATACGGTTTACTTGTGCTGGATTATGGCTTCCGCTTTTGCGTATTGCACTTCTTATTATTTTAAAAAAAAGGAAGAAAAAGCTGAGGGTGAATTTCATAAACTGAGATGTGAAATTATCCAAAAAAGCACGGATTTATGGCCCCAGCCTGAAAAATGGAGGGCGAGAGAATCTGTTTTTCACTTGATGAAACATCGGTATGATATCAATCTTTATTTTGAAAGCAAATAAAATGAGGCGTTTTCCGGAAAGGATAGAAACGTCTTTTTTTGTTTGTCCGTCTAATATAAGACAATGACAGAATGGAGAGTGCGTTTATGAAGCTTACAGCGGGAATTCTCGGCTCATTGGCGGGAGCGGCTGCGGTTATGGCGGCCGTTATGTACAAAACGGCAAACGGCAGCCATCTGAAAACACATACATTTACGCTTGATAAAATGAAGGGGATGAAGCCGCTCACCATCTTTTTTATATCTGACGTGCACCGCCGTTTAATTGATGAAAAGCTTCTCCGCGAAGCGGCAGGTTATAAGCCGGATGCCGTTTTGCTCGGCGGTGATTTGGCGGAGGGCGGAGTTCCTTACGCCAGAATTGAAGAAAACATCAAACGTCTGACGGCTCTCGCGCCTGTCATGTATGTGTGGGGAAATAACGATTACGAGGTCAGCCAGCAAAAACTGCTCTCTCTTTTACGGGCATACAAAGTGATCCCGCTGAGAAATGAATCGGTTCAGTTTACTTATAAAGGGGAAACCGTTACGATCTGCGGCGTGGATGATATCAGGATGATGATGGATGATTATGATTCTGCAATCAGATATACGGATGCTGACAAAGTAAACCTCCTGCTTTGCCATAACCCCGACATCCATGAGCAGATGAGGGAGTCAGACGGGATTGACGCTGTGTTCAGCGGCCATACGCATGGCGGCCAAATCCGTTTCGGACGGTTCGGGCCGTACGAATTGGGCGGGACGGGAACGGTAAAAAAAGCGCATTACCTGATCAGCAACGGCTACGGGACGACAAAAGTTCCGCTGAGGCTCGGGGCGAAACCGGAGACGCATATGATTACGCTGTGCGGACCGGATGAGCCGTCTTCCTGAAACAAACCCGGCCGAGGTGATAAAAAACGGCATTCTGCTTGTCTTCCCGCTGTACACGGTGTAAACTGATAACAAATTAAGAACCTATGATTCATTTATTCATATACTGTGTTATATGATTTGTGTGCAAGAAGAGGCAGGAGGGAACATTATGCGGCTTGAGCGTCTGAACTATAATAAGATTAAAATCTTTTTAACCCTCGACGATCTGACTGATCGGGGACTGACAAAAGAAGACCTCTGGAAGGACTCGTTTAAAGTCCACCAGTTATTTAAAGATATGATGAATGAAGCAAATACAGAGCTCGGCTTTGAAGCGAATGGTCCGATCGCGGTGGAAGTATATTCTCTTCAGGCACAAGGCATGGTTGTGATTGTAACGAAAAATCATGACGCGGACGCAGAAGATGACGAATATGACGATGATTATATCGAGATGCAGGTCAAACTTGACGAAAGCCCGGATATTATTTATCAGTTCCATTCGTTTGAAGATATCATTCAGCTTGCCGGAAGCCTTCACCGAATCGGGATTACCGGCGGCACCGTCTACCACTATGAGAACCAATACTATGTAAGCCTTGAAGACCTCGGCTCCCGTTCCGCCGAAGGCGTCATCGCGGTGCTGGCTGAATACGGACACCCGGCGACGATTACGATTTACAGGCTCCATGAGTACGGAAAACTCATCATGGACGGCAATGCTGTGGAGACCATCCAGAAACATTTTTCATAAAAAAGATTTGAAACGGCAGCTGTTTTCAGCGGCCGTCTTTTTTTAAGCGAAATAATGGAAAAATCATTGTCTTTCTTCTATGCACGGAGATATTGAAGGTGTATACTAGTCACTGAAAGGGAGCATGAGAGAAACAGAAGATTTTAGGAGGTTAACTCAAATGGCAGCCGATCGATTCACCGGTCATAATGAAGAAGACAAACATGATGTATTAAAATCAACCCAAACCGTAATACATAAAGCTCTGGAAAAATTGGGGTATCCAGAAGAAGTGTATGAACTGCTGAAAGAGCCGCTCAGATTATTAACGGTTAAAATTCCTGTTCGGATGGATGACGGGTCTGTGAAAATATTTACAGGCTATCGTGCGCAGCACAATGACTCCGTAGGTCCGACAAAA
This sequence comes from Bacillus sp. Pc3, assembly GCF_000815145.1. NCBI lineage: Bacteria > Bacillati > Bacillota > Bacilli > Caryophanales > Bacillaceae > Bacillus > Bacillus sp. Pc3. The sequence continues at coordinate 3,781,912 of NZ_CP010406.1, forward strand.
GGCGGCATTCGTTTTCACCCGAATGTAACTGAAAAAGAGGTGAAAGCACTTTCCATCTGGATGAGTTTAAAATGCGGAATTATTGATCTTCCTTATGGCGGTGGTAAAGGCGGAATTGTTTGTGATCCGAGAAATATGTCATTCAGAGAGCTTGAAAGGCTGAGCAGGGGATATGTCAGAGCAATCAGTCAGATTGTCGGACCGACTAAAGACGTCCCGGCGCCTGACGTATTTACAAACTCGCAGATTATGGCTTGGATGATGGATGAATATTCAAGAATTGATGAATTTAACTCACCCGGCTTTATTACGGGAAAACCGCTTGTACTCGGCGGGTCCCACGGCAGGGAATCAGCGACGGCAAAAGGCGTCACCATCTGCATAAAAGAAGCGGCCAAGAAAAAAGGTCTCGATATTCAGAACGCGCGCGTCGTCGTACAAGGTTTCGGAAACGCGGGCAGCTATCTGGCCAAGTTTATGCATGACGCCGGCGCGAAAGTTGTCGGAATTTCTGACGCGTACGGAGGCCTTTACGATCCGGACGGTCTTGATATTGATTATCTGCTTGACCGCAGAGACAGCTTCGGAACGGTGACGAAGCTTTTCAATGACACCATTACGAATCAGGATCTGCTTGAGCTGGACTGTGATATACTTGTCCCGGCGGCGATCGAAAACCAAATTACAGAAGAGAACGCTGACCGCATCAAAGCGAAAATCGTTGTAGAAGCGGCAAACGGACCGACGACACTGGAAGGAACGAAAATCCTGACAGACAAAGGAACGCTGCTGGTTCCCGATGTTCTGGCGAGCGCCGGCGGTGTAACGGTTTCTTATTTTGAATGGGTTCAAAACAACCAAGGCTTCTACTGGAGTGAAGAAGAAGTCGAGGAAAAACTGGAAAATATGATGATAAAATCGTTTAATAATATTTATGAAATGTCCCAAAACCGCCGGATTGACATGAGGCTTGCGGCTTACATGGTCGGCGTGCGGAAAATGGCGGAGGCTTCGCGTTTCAGAGGCTGGATATAAACCAATCGTTTGCATAAACAAAAAAAATCTCCTATGATAATATAGGAGATTTTTTATATGAGTGGAAACTTATGATGGAAATGCCAATCGCAGGAGTTGAAGGACATGACAGAAGAAAAAGCAATTATAATAGGCGGAGGTCCTTGCGGATTATCGGCGGCTATACATCTGAAGCAAATTGGCGTGAACGCGCTTGTAATCGAAAAAGGGAATGTCGTAAACAGCATTTATAACTATCCGACCCACCAAACTTTTTTCAGTTCAAGTGAAAAATTGGAGATTGGCGATGTCGCCTTTATTACGGAAAACAGAAAACCGGTCCGAATACAGGCTCTCTCTTACTACAGAGAGGTTGTCAGAAGAAAAGAGCTGCGCGTAAACGCCTTTGAAACGGTGGAGCGCGTAACGAAACAGGAAGACGGCCGTTTTCTTGTAGAAACATCAAAAGACCGCTACCTCACTCCGTTTTGTATCATTGCGACAGGATATTATGATCATCCGAATTATATGAACATACCGGGTGAAGGGCTTCCTAAGGTATTTCATTACTTTAAAGAAGGCCATCCTTATTTTGATAAAGATGTTGCTGTGATCGGCGGGAAAAACTCAAGTGTGGACGCGGCTTTGGAACTGGTGAAGTCCGGTGCGCGCGTCACGGTGCTCTACAGAGGACATGAGTACTCCCCGAGCATCAAGCCGTGGATTCTGCCTGAGTTTGAGGCCCTCGTCAGAAACGGCACAATCCGGATGGAATTCGGCGCTTGTCTTGAAGAAGTGACGGAAGATGAAATCATTTTCCGCTCCGGCCGAAATGAGACGGTCCGGCTGAAAAACGATTTCGTATTTGCCATGACGGGATACCATCCCGATCACGGTTTCCTCGAAAAAATCGGTGTGCGGATTGATGCGGAATCAGGCCGGCCGTTTTTCCGGGAAGAAACGATGGAAACAAATGTTGACGGTGTTTTTATCGCCGGAGTCATTGCGGCTGGAAATAACGCCAACGAAATTTTTATCGAGAACGGCCGTTTTCACGGCGGCTTGATCGCAAATGAAATATCAAAACGGCTGGGTGCAGAGAGCATATGATCATTCATATGCTCTTTTTTAAAAAAATTGAAAGATGTAAAAATGTGAACAACATGGTACGATAGATATAGGAATATAAAGGAAAGAGGTTGCCTGATGTTTGCAATCATCTCTGCAGGAATTGCTCCCGGCATTGCGCTGTTAAGCTATTTTTATTTAAAAGATCAGTATGACAATGAACCCGTACATATGGTGCTGAGGTCTTTTTTTCTCGGGGTTGTCCTTGTGTTTCCGACCATGTTTATCCAATATGTTCTTGAAAAAGAGCATGTGGGGGGAGGAAGCTTTTTCGTTTCGTTTTTGTCTTCGGGATTTCTGGAAGAATCGGTGAAATGGTTCGTTCTGATGATCAGTGTGTATCCGCATGCTCATTTTGATGAGCATTATGACGGAATCGTTTACGGGGCCAGTGTGTCTTTAGGATTTGCCACGCTTGAAAATATTCTGTATTTATTCGGCCACGGCGTTGAGCATGCTTTCATCAGGGCGCTTCTGCCGGTCTCCTGCCATGCGCTGATCGGAGTGATTATGGGATTTTATCTCGGAAAAGCCCGCTTTTCGCAGAAAAAAGCCCGTGTCAAATGGCTTGTGATTTCGCTGGCCGTGCCTTCATGTCTGCACGGTTCTTACGATTTTATTCTTACCGCCCTCAATCATTGGGTATATTATATGCTGCCGTTTATGCTGTTTTTATGGTGGTTCGGGCTGCGAAAGGCAAAAAAAGCACGCTCCGTCAATATGATCCAAGTGTGAAGAAACCGCGCGTCGCGTGCGGTTTCTTTTTTATGCCTTGACAGGGGATAAGAAGGAAACGTGCATAAAAATAACCTCGTGACAGACAATACGGGTACACTTTAAATTTTGCAGTAGGAGGCTTGAAGAGATGAAGTGCAAAGGAGCCTTTATGGCATGTCTCATTCTATTTTCTTTCGCCGCTGCTTTCTTCGATCATCATGAAACGGTTCATGCGTTTTCAAATCAAGTGATTCAAAGAGGCGCGACGGGTGATGATGTTATAGAATTGCAGGCCCGTCTTCAATATAACGGATTTTATAACGGGAAAATCGATGGTGTTTACGGCTGGACCACATACTGGGCCGTGAGAAATTTTCAGGAGAAATTCGGCATGAAGCCGGTTGACGGCCTCGTCGGCGCGAAAACCAAACAGGTGCTGATTTCTAAATCAAAATATTACCGTGAATATGTAATGGAGCAGATCCAAAAAGGGAATACGTTCACTCATTATGGCAACGTCCCATTGGAAAACCAAACAAAACCGAGGGCCGGAACGCAGAAGCCGGCGGAAACGAATAAGCCTGCTCAAAAGCCGCAAAACAATACAGGCGGTCAGTCAAATCAAAAGCAAAATACGACAGCGGCCAATATGCCTGGCGGTTTCTCAAACAACGACATCAATCTTCTGGCACAGGCTGTGTACGGGGAAGCGCGCGGTGAGCCGTTTGAAGGGCAGGTTGCCATCGCCGCGGTTATTTTAAACCGTATTAAAAGCCCGTTATTTCCGAATACGGTGGCCGGCGTCATTTTCGAACCGCTCGCGTTTACCGCCGTTGCCGACGGCCAAATATATATGCAGCCGAATGAAAGAGCAAAAGAAGCGGTTCTTGATGCGATCAACGGCTGGGATCCTTCTGAAAACGCAATTTATTATTTTAATCCTGATACGGCGACAAGCAAATGGATTTGGGGACGTCCGCAGATAAAAAGAATCGGAAAACACATTTTCTGTGAGTAAAAGTACGCAAAATGAGGTGTTAACATGATTAGAGGAATCATTATCGCTGTTCTCGGTGTCGCGATCGCCGCAACCGGATATTGGGGATATAAAGAGCATCAAGAAAAAGATGCGGTCCTTCTGCATGCGGAAAATAATTATCAGAGGGCTTTTCATGAATTAACGTACCATGTAGATCAGCTTCACGACAAAATCGGGACGACGCTTGCGATGAACAGTAAAAAATCTCTGTCTCCGGCGCTCATTGATGTATGGAGAATAACATCTGAAGCTCATAACAATGTGAGCCAGCTGCCCCTGACTCTCATGCCTTTTAATAAGACGGAGGAGTTTTTATCCAACATAGGAGATTTCAGCTATAAAACATCCGTCCGGGATTTAGACCAAAAACCGCTTGATAAGAAAGAATATACAACACTGAACAGCCTGTACAAACAGGCGGAGAACATTCAAAACCAGCTCCGCAGCGTTCAGCATCTCGTCATGAGCAAAAATTTACGGTGGATGGATGTTGAGATGGCGCTCGCCTCTGACAAAAAACAAAGCGATAATACGATCGTCGACAGCTTTAAAACAGTCGAAAAAAATGTAGGCGCTTTTTCTGAAGACAGCATCAGCCCCACATTTACAGGAGCAAATACAGAACGAAAAGGTTTTACGCATCTGAAAGGAAAACAAATTACGGAAAAAGAAGCGGTCAAAATCGCGCAACGGTTTGCGCCTGATCATAATTATTCAATTAAAGTGGTCAAAAGCGGCAGGAAAACGAATCGGGACGTATACAGCATCCGCATGAAAGACGCCGACAACAAATCTTTTATCTATATGGATATTACCCAAAAAGGGGGACATCCTGTCTATTTGATTCAAAAACGGGCCGTGAAGAAACAAAAGATCAGCCTCAATGAAGCATCTAACCGGGCTGTCGCGTTTTTAAAGAAAAACGGATATGAAACAAAAGGCCTCGAAATTGATGAAAGCGCGCAATATAATAACATCGGCGTCTTTTCTTTTATTCCCGTGGAGAAAAACGTCCGCATTTATCCGGAAGCCATCCGAATGAAAGTGGCGCTGGATGATGGTGAAGTCGTCGGTTTTTCCGCGCGTGATTACCTGTCGGCGCACCGCACGAGAACGATTCCGGCTCCCGCTTTGTCAGCTGATGAAGCGAAAGCGAAGCTGAATAAAAATGTTGAAGTGCGGGAGACCCGGCAGGCGCTGATCACGAATGAGCTCGGTCAGGAAGTGCTTTGCTACGAAATGCTCGGGACGATCGGGAAAGACACGTATCAAATGTTCATTAATGCGGACGACGGAAAAGAGGAAAAAATAGAAAAGTTAAAAAGTGCAGAACCTATATATAAAGACCTATAAAAATAAAGGAGGAAAGGACTAAAAGTCTTTTCCTTTTTTTCATTACATGCTTTAATAAAAGCATAAATAATGAAAGAGTGAAGGCCCATGATAGCTGTCGGAGATTATATTTGGATTGAATATATAGAGAACAATGAGCCCAAAAAAGCGAGGAGCAAAGCAGTAAGCGTTGAAAACGGCGAACTCCACATCTCATATCCCGTCGATCTGGATTCGGGACGGACGGTCTTTTTGCATAAAGGATTGGAAATAAAAGCGGAATTTATGGGGGAAGGCCAAGTGCCGTATCAATTTAAAAGCATAATCAAAGGAAAGAAAAAAGACCCCATCCCGATGATCGGATTGGACATCCCCCCTCAGGAGGAAATGAAACGGATTCAAAGACGCCGATACGTCCGTGCAGACGCAGTATTGGATGTATCCGTCAAAATGGAAGCGAAAAAAACCGCTTTCCAAACGGTTTCCTCTAATATCAGCGCCGGCGGCATCGCTGTTGTGATGCCTGAGCATATTTCCGCGGAACCAGGTGAAAAGCTGTATGTCTCATTTTCTCTTCCCGGCAAAGAAAATACAGCCGATATTACGGCCGAGGCTGTTACCCAGCGGATTTTTTATGATGAAAAGGCGGATAAACAAAAAATAACGCTTGAATTTACAGAAATCGGTCCCGCATCGCAGCAGCTTTTACTCCAATATTGTATGCGCGCGCAGCTGCAGCAGAGAAGAAACAGTCTGTCGGAATAAACAGCAGCGCACTTTTCCATACTAATCCTAATGGAGGTGCGCGTGTATGAAAACGTTTGAACGTCTGCTGGTCAAATTGGTCTGCATTCAGCTTATCATTTTGGGCGCGGTGCAGTTTTTGCTTCATTATCAGCCTATTGAACCTTATATATCGAAAGCTGTGAAATATGAGGGAGTTGATAAAATGGAGAAAAAAGAATGGATTGAAACGGTAAAGCGGTAAATCAGCTCAATTTTTTCGCCCCTTTTCCGGCAGTTCATGATACAATCCATAGAGGAGTAAAGAGCAAGGAGAGAGATTATGGACAAGAAATTATCAATTGCGATCGACGGGCCGGCCGCTGCCGGAAAAAGCACCGTTGCTAAAATAGTGGCTGAGAAAAAATCATATGTGTACATTGATACAGGGGCGATGTATCGTGCCATTACATATACGGCGCTCAAGCAGAATGCCGATTTAACCGATGAAGCCGCGCTTACAGAGCTGCTGAAGCGCACGGAAATTGAGCTTGTATCCGCTCCGGAAGGACAAATCGTTCTGGTAAACGGAGAAGATGTGACAGAAGAAATCCGAAAAGACGAAGTCAGCAACCAAGTATCAATCGCCGCCAAGCATAAAGGCGTCAGAGAAGAAATGGTCAAAAGACAGCAGCAGCTCGGAGAAAAAGGCGGTGTCGTCATGGACGGCCGTGATATCGGTACTCATGTGCTGCCTGATGCCGAAGTGAAAATTTTTCTGCTCGCGTCCGTAGAGGAAAGAGCGAAGCGCCGATATGAAGAGAATAAGAAAAAAGGCTATGACGTGAATTACGAGACGCTCATTGAAGAAATTGCCAGACGAGACAAACTCGATTCAGAGAGGGAAGTTTCCCCGCTGCGCAAAGCGGAAGACGCGATTGAAATCGATACGACGTCACTCAGCATTGCCGAAGTCGCAGGGAAAATTCTGGAGATCGTCAAACAGAAATCACGTTAAGTCCGGGCGGAGCGCTTTATAATTTTTTTCGAAAGACAAGATGTTATTGCTTGACAAACCAGTCCATTTATTAGAAGTTAATACTAATAAAACTTTTTATTGATCATTCAAAATCTTTTTTGGATGATTCTTTAATACATATTCGGCTGAAAAGCGGACATTCACATGTTCGGCTTTCAAACCGTATTAATTAAGCTGTGTAGGTTTGGACCAAGGAGGTTATTCAAATGACAGAGGAAATGAATCAAATTGATGTTCAAGTGCCAGAGGTTGGAGATGTAGTAAAAGGGATTGTGACAAAGGTAGAGGACAAGCATGTAGATGTCGAAATTGTCAATGTCAAACAGTCCGGAATCATTCCAATCAGTGAATTATCAAGTCTTCATGTAGAGAAAGCATCGGATGTCGTAAAAGTTGACGACGAGCTTGACCTGAAAGTAACAAAAGTGGAAGACGATGCTTTGATTTTATCTAAACGTGCCGTTGATGCTGACCGCGCTTGGGAAGACCTTGAAAAAAAATTCGACACAAAAGAAGTGTTTGAAGCTGAAGTGAAAGATGTGGTGAAAGGCGGTCTCGTCGTTGATATCGGCGTTCGCGGCTTCATTCCCGCATCACTTGTCGAAGCTCATTTCGTCGAGGATTTCACTGACTATAAAGGGAAAACCCTCTCTCTTATCGTCGTTGAACTCGACCGTGATAAAAACCGGGTGATTCTGTCACACCGGGCTGTAGTGGAAAAAGAACAGACAGCCAAAAAGCATGATTTTCTCCAAACGCTTGAGGTTGGAAGCGTGCTTGAAGGAAAAGTGCAGCGTCTGACTGATTTCGGCGCATTTGTCGACATCGGCGGAATTGACGGGCTTGTTCATATTTCGCAGCTGTCTCATTCACACGTCGAAAAACCGTCTGACGTGGTGGAAGAAGGTCAGGACGTAAAAGTGAAAGTACTGTCCGTAGACCGCGATAACGAGCGTATTTCTTTATCTATTAAAGAAACGCTGCCGGGACCTTGGAGCCAGATCGGCGAAAAGGTAAAACAGGGAGATGTGCTTGAAGGGAAAGTGCAGCGCCTTGTAAGCTTCGGCGCCTTCGTTGAAATTCTTCCGGGCGTGGAAGGACTTGTGCACATTTCGCAAATTTCCAATAAACATATCGGAACGCCGCATGAAGTGCTAGAAGAAGGACAGACTGTTAAAGTGAAAGTGCTTGACGTGAACGAAAGCGAAGAGCGCATTTCCTTAAGCATGCGTGAGCTTGAAGAAGCGCCGAAAGCCGATCAGGAGGACTTCCGCCAATACCAGGCGAAAGAAGAGCCGAGCACCGGCTTCCAGCTTGGCGATTTAATCGGAGACAAGCTTAATAAATTAAAATAAATTGGTGATAAAACGTGACACGAGCAGAACGAAAAAGAGAACATATAAATCATGCGCTGTCTACCGGCCAAAACCGGGAAACAGGGCTTGATGATATTACGTTTGTTCATGTCAGCCTACCGAACCTAGCATTGGAAAAAGTGGATATATCAACGAAAATCGGCGGACTCACAAGCAGTTCGCCGATTTTTATCAATGCGATGACAGGCGGCGGCGGACAGCTTACATACGAAATTAACAGATCGCTGGCAAGAGCCGCGTGCAAAGCCGGCATGCCGCTGGCTGTCGGTTCGCAAATGTCAGCTTTAAAAGATCCCTCCGAACGGTATTCTTACGAGATCGTCAGAAAAGAGAATCCGGACGGGCTGATATTTGCCAATTTAGGCAGCGAGGCGGATGCCGAGCAGGCGAAAAGGGCAGTTGATATGATTCAAGCAGATGCCCTCCAGATTCATTTAAATGTGATTCAGGAGATCGTCATGCCAGAGGGTGACAGAAGCTTTACTGGCGCTCTCGGCCGTATTGAGCGGATTGCGGCGGAAGCGGGAGTGCCCGTTTTTGTCAAAGAAGTCGGCTTCGGAATGAGCAGGGAATCGGCACGGCAGTTATTTGATGCTGGCGCAGCAGCAGTTGATGCCGGCGGATACGGCGGTACAAATTTCTCTAAGATCGAAAATATGCGCAGAGAGAAGGCGCTTCAATTTTTTAATACGTGGGGAATTTCCACTGCCGCAAGCTTAGCGGAAATCCACTCGCTCTCCGCTGATCAATCAATTATCGCATCCGGCGGGCTGCAAAGTGCCCTGGATGTCGCCAAATCGATTGCCCTCGGCGCTTCCAGCGCGGGAATGGCGGGCACTTTCCTGAAAGCTCTCACCTCTAAAGGAGAAGAGGGCCTGTTTGACGAGATGACGGCGCTTTTACAAGAGCTGAAAATGATTATGACCGCCCTCGGATGCCAATCGGTTGCCCAATTGCAAAAGGCGCCTTTGGTCATAAAAGGTGACACACATCACTGGCTTTCTGAACGGGGAATTGACACATCCCGTTTCAGCAGACGTTAAAAGGCATGCGAACCCGCATGCCTTTTTCTGTTTTTTACGATTTTCTTTTTCGGAATTCCCCGTTTTGCTCAAGGCTTGTCGCTCCTTTATGGTGAATCGAATCATCGCGATCAGATTCCACTCGTCGGGAGGCTTTCAGTTTTTTCTCCTGTCTGTCTTTTCCCATCCTTATCCGCTCCTTTCAGGCATAATTGGTTTAAAAAATGCGTTCCCGCTCCATACTGATCAGAGGAGGAGCGATTATGGAACCGTTTTATTATTACTGGTCAATGTGGTTTTTATGGATACTTGCGACTTTTATTTTTGCCAAAACAAAAAGCCGTTTTTACGTATCAGTCTTTATTTTGACTAATATGATGGCAAGCATACATCAGATTACGGCTTATTTTACGTTGAATGCGGCATATGTCATGTTTTTTGCTGCGGCATTTGTTTATGCGGGAAGCCTCGGCATGCATAAACGGCTCCGTCATATTGTGATTCATCTGACGGCGTCTGCGGCGTACGGCTTTATTTTTCTTTTTGCATTATATGATCCTGTTTGGTTTATCATAAAACCTGAATGGGCGGCGGTTATACTGCTTACCGTTATTACACTTTCCGTTGAGGGGCGGTTCCCTGAGAGGCTTTGTCTTTTTGTTCTCGGCATGTGCCAGGGGGAGTTATTGTATGCTGCGGTCATCCGCAACATTGCGGGTGCGGCAGCCGTCGGTGATTATAAATGGCTTTCAGGCTGTTCGGCGGGAGTGATTCTGCTCGTCGGGCTGACTACATATGAACAGCTTGCGGCGCGCATCAGCCAAAAAAGCAAAAAGCAGGGCAAAGGAGCGACAAAAATGTCTTGAAAACAGACGGAGACTGTTACATGAATGCGAAACATTTTGAAGAATACATTGTGATCTCAGTGAAAACTGATATAATAAATGAGTTAAGCCCTTCTGTTTGAAGGGTTCTTTTCATAGCGAAGATGATTTTTAATAACCGGTTGAACAATTTTTTGTGAAAATGTAAGCGGCTGGATTGAAAGGAAGGGTACTATGGGTAAACCTGTCGTAGCCATTGTCGGAAGACCGAATGTGGGAAAATCCACAATCTTTAACCGGATTGCGGGTGAAAGAATTTCAATAGTAGAAGATACCCCCGGAGTGACGCGGGACCGGATATACAGTTCGGCGGAATGGCTGAATTATGATTTTAACCTGATTGATACGGGCGGAATTGATATCGGAGACGAACCGTTTCTGACACAGATCCGCCAGCAGGCTGAAATCGCCATGGACGAGGCTGATGTGATCATCTTTATGGTGAACGGCCGCGAAGGTGTGACGTCTGCGGATGAAGAAGTGGCAAAAATACTGTACCGGACGAAAAAACCGGTCGTATTAGCCGTTAATAAATTAGATAATACCGAAATGAGAGCGAACATCTATGACTTTTATGCGCTCGGCTTTGGAGAACCGTATCCGATTTCGGGCACACACGGTTTAGGATTGGGAGATTTGCTCGATGCTTGTGCCGAGCATTTTAAAAACATTCCGGAGACGAAGTACAGTGATGATGTCGTTCAATTCTGCCTGATCGGCCGCCCGAATGTCGGAAAATCATCCCTTGTCAATGCGATGCTCGGCGAAGAGCGGGTTATCGTGAGCAACGTAGCCGGAACGACTAGAGACGCTGTGGATACGGCGTTCACCTACAATCAGCAGGAATTTGTAATCGTTGACACGGCGGGAATGAGAAAAAAGGGTAAAGTATATGAAACAACAGAAAAATACAGTGTGCTTCGGGCGTTAAAAGCCATTGACCGCTCAGACGTCGTCGGCGTTGTGCTGAATGCAGAAGAAGGCATCCTTGAGCAGGACAAGCGGATCGCCGGATACGCCCATGAAGCCGGGAAAGCCGTCGTCATTATCGTAAACAAATGGGATGCCGTTGATAAAGACGAACGCACGATGAAAGAATTTGAACAGAATATTCGGGAACATTTCCAATTTCTCGATTACGCGCCGGTGCTGTTTATGTCGGCACTGACGACAAAGCGGATTCATACACTCATGCCTGCGATTATTAAAGCGAGTGAAAACCACTCTCTCCGCGTACAGACAAATGTCTTAAATGATGTCATTATGGATGCGGTCGCCATGAATCCGACTCCGACGCACAACGGCTCCCGTCTGAAAATTTATTATGCGACTCAAGTCGCTGTTAAGCCGCCGAGCTTCGTTGTTTTTGTCAACGATCCGGAACTGATGCATTTTTCTTATGAACGCTTTTTAGAAAACCGAATCCGGGACGCTTTCGGATTTGAAGGTACGCCAATTAAAATATTTGCAAGAGCAAGAAAATAAAAAGGTGTGATACAGAGATGAAAAAAGTGGCAATGCTTGGAGCGGGAAGCTGGGGCACTGCACTTTCTTTAGTGCTGGCTGATAACGGACATCAAGTCATGATGTGGGGACACCGTGCCGAATTGATCGATCAAATCAACGAACTGCATGAAAACAAAGATTACCTGCCGGGGGTGGAGCTATCAAGTTCTATCATCGGTACAGCTGATTTAAGCGAGGCTTTAAAAGGAGCTGACTTCATCATTGTGGCAGTTCCGACAAAAGCCATTCGGGAAGTGCTGAAAAAGGCTCTGCCGTACATCCCGAAACAATCGATTTTTGTTCATGTCAGCAAGGGAATTGAGCCGGATTCGCTTCTCCGCATTTCAGAATTAATGGAAGAGGAGCTGCCTGAGGAGTACAGAAAAGACATCGTCGTGCTTTCAGGGCCGAGCCACGCTGAGGAAGTCGGATTAAGACACCCGACGACTGTTACATCATCTTCAAAAAATATCAAGGCTGCAGAAGCGGTTCAGGATTTATTTATGAACCAGCATTTCCGCGTCTATACCAATCCGGATATGATCGGTGTGGAAATAGGGGGAGCGTTAAAGAATATCATCGCTCTTGCAGCGGGGATTACAGACGGATTGGGATACGGAGATAATGCAAAAGCGGCCTTAATCACCCGAGGTCTTGCTGAAATCGCCAGACTCGGCACAAAGATGGGCGGAAATCCGCTCACCTTTTCCGGCCTGACCGGCGTAGGCGATTTAATCGTGACGTGTACAAGCGTTCATTCCCGAAACTGGCGCGCCGGCAACCTGCTCGGCAAAGGATATAAGCTGGAAGCTGTCCTGGATAAGATGGGGATGGTTGTTGAAGGCGTGCGGACGACGAAAGCTGCGTATCAGCTGTCTCAAAAATACCAAGTGAAAATGCCGATCACAGAGGCGCTTCACCAAGTATTATTTAACGGGCAGAAGGTAGAAACGGCCGTAGAATCCTTAATGGCCAGAGTGAAAACCCATGAGATGGAAGACTTGGTCAACACATTCGAAAACCGGGTGAAGTGACAATAACATGCCGTCAGCATATTCTGAAGTGACGAAAGTCCAAAACGCAGAACTCTCCGGCTGAAATCGCTTAAAACATTTGCTGATTTAGGCAGAAGAGGATGCAGACGTATGCATCTGCGCATACTATAGCATCGAAGTCCAAGAGAGTGTATCTCAGACGTACAGGTGAATATAGTCAACTTGACTGAAGCAAAGTCCCCCTCTTTGCTTCAGTTTTTTTTGTTTTTTCAATAGATGGAAAACCTGTTGATCTTTTCAACATTTGTATATTAAAATGAAATATAACGCTTACAATGATGGGACGGGGGGCACGAACATGAGTGTGGCATTAATGAAAATGTGGTTTGCGCTTGGTGCTATGGGATTAATGTTTGTTGCGGTGGCCTCTATTTATGTCAGCAGGTACAAAGTGAAAAACAAACTGATAAAAGCAGCGGTTTCTTCACTCGCTTATGCCTGCATGGTCATCTCGGGATTGATCGTGTTAATGGTCGTTTTCAGCGGGCCTGTCAATGAATAAAGCAAAAAGGGGGCGCGGAATGCATAAGTTAAAAATGGCCGTCATAACGGCAATGGCGGTGCTTCTGCTGTCCGGCTGTCTGTACCCTGAAGCAAAAAAAACTGAAAATAAAGTATCTTACAAACATCAGCTTCAGCAGGTGCAAGCGGCAGTGGATGAATTTAAAAAGGCGAACGGCGGACTTCTGCCGATTCAGACAAAAGATATGAAAACACCGCTCTATCAAAAATATCCGATAGATTTTAAGCGGCTCGCGCCCAGATACATAGAGGAGCCGCCGGCCTCAGCTTATGAAAGCGGAGGAATGTACCAATACGTGCTTGTCGATGTGGAAAATAAGCCGACCGTCAAGCTGGTCGATCTCCAAATGGCAGAAGCAATCCGCGACATGAAGCTGCGTGTCAAAATGTATCAGGAAAAGCATACATATCCTCCTTATGAGGACGCCGTTTCACAAGGGCTGTTCACTTTAAATAAAAAAAAGCTCGGCATGAAAGACTCTCCTTCAGTCAAAAGTCCGGTTTCAGGCACGTCTCTGCCGCTTTTAATCGGCGCTGACGGAGAAATCTATGCCGACTATCGCGTCGATCTCGCCCGCTGCCTGAAGGAAAACAAAAAGAAAATCAAACCGGGCGCGGAAATTCAAGATATTTTATGGAAAGAGACTCCTTTCGTCCCGGCCTTTTCAGTCACATACACCGTAAATGAAAAACAGGAACCCGTTTTTTTAGAAAGTCAGACGAAACAGGAATGAACCTTTTTCCCGCGCATACAAATAGGGAGAAAGGTTTTTTTGATTTTGATAGAAAAGACTGCCTGAAAATTTTCTAAAGATGTCATATTGAAATAGGACAACGTCATACACATATAGTGTCCTGTATTTGATTGGAGAATGGTGAATGAAAAATGATAAGGATAGGAAGTCCGGGAGGGGATCACTTGGAAAAGGTCGATATTTTCAAGGATATCGCTGAACGAACAGGGGGCGATATATACTTAGGAGTCGTTGGCGCTGTCCGTACAGGGAAATCTACATTCATTAAAAAATTTATGGAGCTCGTGGTGCTCCCGAATATCAGCAATGAGGCCGACCGAGCGCGGGCGCAGGATGAGCTTCCGCAAAGCGCAGCAGGAAAAACGATAATGACCACAGAACCAAAATTTGTCCCGAATCAAGCCATGTCCGTTCATGTCGCGGAAGGACTTGATGTCAACATCCGTCTTGTGGATTGTGTGGGATATACGGTTCCCGGGGCGAAGGGATATGAGGATGAAAACGGCCCGAGAATGATCAATACACCTTGGTACGAAGAACCGATTCCCTTTCATGAGGCAGCGGAAATCGGTACGAGAAAAGTCATCCAGGAACACTCCACAATCGGGGTCGTCATTACGACAGACGGCTCAATCGGCGATATTGCGCGGGGCGATTACGTGGAAGCGGAAGAAAGAGTCATCGACGAGCTGAAGGAAGTCGGCAAACCGTTTATTATGGTTATCAACTCGGTAAAACCGTACCACCCGGAAACAGAAGCGCTCAGAGCTGAATTAAGCGCGAAATATGATATTCCCGTCCTCGCCATGAGTGTTGAAAGCATGCGGGAAACAGATGTGTTAAGCGTCCTCAGAGAAGCGCTTTACGAGTTCCCTGTGCTGGAAGTCAATGTCAACCTTCCGAGCTGGGTCATGGTGCTGAAAGAAAATCACTGGCTCAGAGAGAGCTACCAGGAATCAGTGAAAGAAACCGTAAAAGATATTAAACGCCTGCGCGATGTCGACCGGGTTGTCGGCCACTTCAGTGAATTTGAGTTTATTGAAAGCGCCGGATTGGCCGGAATCGAACTTGGCCAGGGTGTCGCAGAAATTGATTTGTATGCGCCGGATCATTTATATGACCAGATTTTAAAAGAAGTGGTCGGCGTTGAAATCCGCGGGAAAGACCACCTGCTTGAATTAATGCAGGACTTCGCCCACGCGAAAAAAGAATATGATCAGGTATCAGATGCGCTGAAAATGGTGAAACAGACCGGCTACGGCATTGCCGCCCCGGCCTTAGCCGATATGAGCCTTGATGAACCGGAAATCATCAGACAGGGATCAAGATTCGGAGTAAGGCTCAAAGCGGTCGCTCCGTCCATTCATATGATCAAAGTGGATGTGGAAAGTGAATTCGCGCCGATCATCGGGACGGAAAAACAAAGTGAAGAACTTGTCCGTTACTTAATGCAGGACTTTGAAGATGATCCGCTTTCTATCTGGAACTCCGATATTTTCGGCAGATCATTGAGCTCTATCGTAAGAGAAGGAATCTCCGCAAAACTGTCACTCATGCCGGAAAATGCGAGATATAAATTGAAAGAAACGCTGGAGAGAATTATTAACGAAGGCTCAGGCGGCCTGATCGCCATTATTTTGTAAGCTGAAGGACCTCTTCCTGAAACGGGGGGTCTTTTTTTATTCTTTTTAGATACTGGAAATCAATCAAGGATTAGGAGGAAAAAAGCAAAAAAAGGAATATTTGTTCGGTAAAACACGTGAAAACCTTGACGAGCAAGGGATTGAGGCTTTAAAATGCTTGATATGGCTTTTTATATGTGTTACTCTACATACAGAAAATCTTCACTTTGTTGGACAAACATTCCTCAAAGTGTCTGTTTTCTTTTGAAAAGCCGTTTACTTGTCTGTTCTTCCCTGCTTTGATTTTTTATCAGACAGGTTTAGAATCAGGCTGAACTGTGAAGAAATGATAATAAACTGCTGATTTGATACCCTTTTGGGAGGAGGTGAAAGGCATGAACAAGACAGAACTAATCAATGCGGTTGCTGAAGCAAGCGAATTGTCTAAAAAAGACGCTACAAAAGCAGTTGATTCTGTTTTTGATACGATTTTAGATGCACTTAAAAACGGTGATAAAATCCAACTGATCGGTTTCGGTAACTTTGAGGTGCGCGAGCGCTCTGCACGTAAAGGACGTAACCCGCAAACTGGTGAAGAAATCGAAATCCCTGCAAGCAAGGTACCTGCTTTCAAACCAGGTAAAGCTCTTAAAGACGCTGTTGCAGGAAAATAATTGTGAATATAGATCGTGTATGCATCTGATACATACACTTTGTTTCTTCACAGAAAAGCCCCTTGATAAAGGGGCTTTTCATATTTAAGCAGCCTCGGTCACCGGGCAGGACTTTCGTTTTGCTTTTGGCGCGGCAAATGTGCTAGAATCGAAATTAAATGTATTCAATGGTGGAGGACACAGACAATGAAAGAAGTTAATAAAGAACAGATTGAACAGGCGGTTCGCCAGATTTTAGAGGCGATTGGAGAAGACCCGGACCGGGAAGGGCTTTTAGATACGCCGAAACGCGTGGCGAAAATGTACGCGGAAGTATTCTCGGGATTAAATGAAGACCCGAAAGAACACTTTAAAACCGTTTTCGGAGAAGACCATGAGGAGCTTGTTCTTGTAAAAGATATCGCGTTTCATTCCATGTGTGAACATCACCTTGTTCCTTTTTACGGAAAAGCGCATATTGCCTACATTCCGCGCGGCGGCAAAGTGACGGGCCTGAGTAAATTGGCGCGGGCGGTGGAAGCCGTCTCAAAACGCCCGCAGCTGCAGGAGCGCATCACTTCAACGATTGCAGAAAGCATCGTAGAGACCTTAGATCCCCACGGCGTCATGGTTGTCGTCGAGGCTGAGCATATGTGCATGACAATGAGGGGCGTAAGAAAGCCAGGTGCAAAAACAGTGACTTCCGCTGTAAGAGGTATTTTTAAAGATGACGCAGCGGCGCGTTCCGAAGTGTTAGAACATATTAAACGTGCGGATTAATAATGATAGAGGGTGCAGATATGAATTCAAAGCATTCAAGTGATTTTGTCGTCATTAAAGCGGTCGAGGACGGCGTGAACGTCATCGGTTTAACGAGAGGAACGGATACGAAATTTCACCATTCCGAAAAACTGGACAAAGGCGAAGTGATTATCGCTCAGTTTACTGAGCATACCTCTGCCATCAAAGTGAGAGGCAACGCCCTCATCCAGACCGCTTACGGAGAAATGAACAGCGAAAAAAAATAAGCCGGCTGTTTCCCGCTTTTGCCAAATGCCCGCAAACGGCGGGAGAATACAGCCAATTTCTTTTTTTTATGCTATAATGATACCTGCGAATAATAATGACGAGTAAATCTCATACATATTAGAATAAATGTGAATTTGGGGACAAGGGTGATATTTTTGCAAGACATCTACGGAACTTTAGCGAATCTAAATACGAAATTAAAACAAAAGCTGTCTCATCCTTATTTAGCGAAACATATTTCTGCGCCTAAAATCGATGAGGATAAGCTTCTTCTTTTTCACGCTTTGTTTGAAGAGGCGGACATTAAGAACAACGACAGAGAAAATTACATAGTAACTGCGATGCTTGTCCAAAGCGCCCTTGATACCCACGATGAAGTGACAACAGCCAGAGCGTTAAAGCGAGACGAAAATAAAAACCGGCAGCTCACCGTGCTTGCCGGCGACTATTTCAGCGGACTGTATTATTCGCTTTTATCTGAAATGAAGGATATCTATATGATTCGGACGCTCGCTACGGCAATTAAAGAAATCAATGAGCATAAAATCCGTCTGTACGATCGGTCTGTCAATGACTTGAATCAATTGATCGAAAGCATGGCGATTGTGGAAGCGGCCCTGTTTCACAGAGTGTCAGACCACTTTAATCTTCCGCGCTGGAAAGAGCTGGCGAGTGATTTTTTTGTATATAAGCGGCTGATGAACGGCAATGCTATATTTCTCGATGTCATCGGCAATATTGTAAAGTCAGGGAAATCAAAGGCTGACATAATGGAAGATAGCTTCCGAAAGGCAAAGCAAAGCATTGAAACGCTGCTGCCGCTCAATTCACCAATCCAAAACCTCATGCTGAACCGGCTTAAAGCGATCAGCCAGGACAAAACATATCATCAGAAAGTGGAAGAAGGGTAATCAACATGCAGGAGTCAAAAGAACAGCGCGTACACGGCGTGTTTGAAAAAATCTATAAAAATTATGACCAAATGAACTCTGTCATCAGTTTTCAGCAGCATAAAAAATGGCGCGATAAAACGATGCAGATCATGAATGTAAAAGAAGGCGCAAAAGCGCTTGATGTCTGCTGCGGAACGGCTGACTGGACGATTGCCCTCGCAGAAGCGGCCGGAAAAAGCGGCGAAATCAAAGGACTGGATTTCAGCAAAAATATGCTGAGCATCGGTGAGAAAAAAGTGAAAGAGGGCGGTTACAGCCAAATTGAGCTTTTGCACGGAAATGCGATGGAGCTTCCTTTCGCTGATGATTCTTTTGATTTTGTCACCATCGGCTTCGGGCTGCGGAACGTTCCCGACTATCTGACCGTGCTGAAAGAAATGCGGCGGGTCGTCAAACCGGGCGGGCAGGTCGTATGTCTGGAAACATCCCAGCCGGAAATGTTCGGATTCAGACAGGCGTATTTTCTTTATTTTAAATACATCATGCCTTTCTTCGGAAAAATGTTTGCGAAGAGCTATAAAGAATATTCTTGGCTTCAAGAATCGGCAAGAGAATTTCCCGGTATGAAAGAACTTGCGCGTCTGTTTGAAGAAGCGGGCCTGACGAATGTCAAATACCATTCGTTTACCGGCGGAGTGGCCGCTACGCATATCGGTTGGAAATGATGAATATACAGATGTTTGGGTGAATGATATGAAATTTAAAATGGCCTATTCTTTTTTAAATGACGATATTGATGTGATTGAAAGGGAGCTTGAGCAAACGGTGCGGTCAGACTATCCTTTGCTGAGTGAAGCCGGGCTTCACCTGCTCCAGGCGGGCGGCAAGCGGATCCGCCCTGTTTTCGTATTGCTTTCCGGCATGTTTGGCGACTATGACATTAATAAAATAAAATATGTTGCGGTGACGCTGGAAATGATTCATATGGCGTCCCTCGTGCATGACGACGTCATTGATGACGCCGAGCTGCGGAGGGGAAAACCGACCATCAAAGCCAAGTGGGACAACCGCATCGCTATGTATACCGGTGATTATATGCTTGCGGGCTCACTTGAGATGATGACGAGATTGGATGAGCCGAAAGCCCACCGGATCTTGTCCAAAACCATCGTAGAAGTATGCCTCGGAGAAATTGAACAGATCAGAGATAAATACAATATGGAACAAAACCTCAGAACCTATTTGCGCCGCATCAAACGGAAAACGGCTCTTCTCATTGCCGTCAGCTGCCAGCTCGGCGCCATCGCTTCGGGAGCTGATGAGAAGATTCACAAAGCATTATATTGGTTCGGTTATTACGTGGGCATGTCCTATCAGATTATTGACGACATTCTTGATTTCACTTCAACGGAAGAGGAACTGGGAAAACCGGTCGGAGGGGATCTGCTGCAAGGAAATGTCACTCTGCCCGTTTTGTACGCGCTCCGTCAGCCTGAATTGAAAAATCAGCTGAAATTAATTAACAGTGAAACAACACAGGAGCAGCTCGCCCCCATTATTGAAAATATTAAACGCACAGACGCGATTGAAAAATCAATGGCCGTCAGTGACAGGTACTTAAAAAAAGCGTTTGAAAAACTGAATACACTGCCGAGAGGACGTGCGCGCTCATCATTGGCCGCCATCGCCAAATATATCGGCAAACGGAAATTTTAAATTCCTTTTACGAACAAGATGTGAACATTCTCCGCCCTGGATTGATTAATTGTCAGAAAGATGTTACGATTTCGGTGTGCAACTTGAAAGCCTATACATAATGATGGGGTGGAGAATCTTATGGAAAAAACTTTTATCATGGTAAAACCGGACGGCGTACAGCGCCAGCTAATCGGAGAGATTTTATCCAGATTTGAGCGTAAGGGCTTACAATTGGCAGGAGCCAAGCTAATGCAAGTTTCAGAACAGATGGCTGAAAACCATTATGCTGAACATAAAGGGAAGCCGTTTTTCAGCGAGCTTGTGGAATTCATTACATCAGGACCCGTATTTGCAATGGTATGGGAAGGGGAAAATGTAGTAGAGATCACAAGACAGCTGATCGGAAAAACGAACCCGAAAGATGCACTGCCGGGCACGATCCGCGGTGACTACGGCATGTTTGTCGGCAAAAATATCATTCACGGTTCAGACTCCTTAGAAAGCGCTGAGCGGGAAATTGACATTTTCTTCAAACAGGAAGAGCTTGTACCGTATCAAAAATTAATGGCCGACTGGGTGTACTAAGCCGTCAGCCTTTCTTTTTCTCTTGTTATGAAAAGGTTTACATATTTTAAGAAAGACAGAGGCTGCGCTGCCCTGTCTTTTCATTTCTCACAAATCAGCCCGCGGGCTGATTTTTTTATTGAAATCGTACAAATTAGAAAGAAAACAGGCTATACTAGGACAAAAGACAGCGAGATTGGGAGAGAAGCAATGGAGCCTTACGACATTTTTATCACCAAGTGGAAACAAATAACCGGCGTTGATTTATCTTTATACAAAGAAGCACAGATGAAAAGGCGGCTGACGTCCCTTTATGAAAAGAAGGGGTTCAGAGATTTTCAGGAATTTGCCGCCGCTTTGGAAAAGGACAAGCTTTTATTAAACGAAACATTGGACAGAATGACGATCAATGTTTCTGAATTTTACCGAAATTATAAACGGTGGGAAGTTCTTGAAACCTCAATTCTCCCATTAATAAAGCATAAAAAACCGTTAAAAATATGGAGTGCGGCCTGTTCAACGGGAGAGGAGCCCTATACTTTGGCTATGATTCTCAATCAGCAGACGGGACTGGCCGGATTTGATATATTGGCGACAGATATTGATGAAAAGGCGCTAAGCAAAGCTAAGCGGGGCATCTATCAGGAACGCTCGCTGCAAGAGGTGCCAGCTTCCGTGAAAAGCCGTTATTTCACCAAGCAGGCTGACAACAGTTATCAAGTAAAACAAGAAATTCAGAAAAACATCCGGTTTAAGCGGCACAACCTGCTTGCCGACAGCTATGAACAGGATTTTGATCTGATCGTCTGCCGCAACGTCTTTATTTATTTTACTGAAAAAGCAAAAGAAGAGCTGTATGTGAAAATGGCGGGCAGTCTGAAAAAGAACGGAATTCTGTTTGTCGGCAGTACAGAACAAATTTTCAGCCCGGAAAAATTCGGCCTTGAGAGCACTGATACATTTTTTTATCAAAAAAGATAGAAGACATTTAATGAAAACTTGTGGTATAGTTTTACTTAAAAGCGTTAATGCGATGAAGGGAGAAGAAAGAAATGAGATACTTAACAGCCGGAGAATCACACGGTCCGCAGCTGACGACAATTATAGAAGGTGTGCCTGCGGGGCTTTATATAACTGAAGAAGACATTAATTTTGAGCTTGCCAGACGTCAAAAAGGGCACGGCCGCGGACGCCGTATGCAGATTGAAACGGACAGAGCGAAGATCACAAGCGGCGTGCGGCATGCCCGGACACTCGGTTCACCGATCGCGCTCGTTGTAGAAAATAAAGACTGGACCCACTGGACAAAAATTATGGGCGCCGCACCGATTACAGAAGAAGAAGAAAGTGAAATGAAACGCCAGATTTCAAGACCGAGACCGGGGCACGCAGATTTGAACGGTGCTATTAAGTATAATCACCGTGATATGAGAAATGTGTTAGAACGATCTTCCGCGCGTGAGACAACGGTTCGCGTAGCTGCCGGAGCCGTTGCTAAAAAGATTTTAGCGGAGCTTGGCATTAAAGTCGCCGGGCATGTCCTGCAAATCGGCAGCGTAAAAGCAGAGAAAACCGATTACACATCCATTGAGGATCTCAAACGGGTAACGGAAGAATCACCGGTCAGATGCTACGATGAAGAAGCAGGCCGTCAAATGATGGCAGCCATTGATGAAGCGAAGGCAAACGGCGACTCGATCGGCGGAATCGTTGAAGTGATCGTCGAAGGTATGCCGGTCGGTGTCGGAAGCTATGTCCACTATGACCGTAAGCTGGACAGCAAGCTCGCTGCTGCCGTTCTGTCGATTAACGCGTTTAAAGGCGTAGAGTTCGGCATCGGTTTTGAAGCGGCCGGCAAAAACGGCAGTGAAGTTCATGATGAAATCGTATGGGATGAAGAGAAAGGCTATACACGCGCCACAAACAGGCTCGGAGGATTAGAAGGCGGTATGACGACGGGAATGCCGATTGTCGTCCGCGGCGTTATGAAACCGATCCCTACTTTGTACAAGCCGCTGAAAAGCGTCGACATTGAAACGAAAGAACCGTTTACAGCGAGCATTGAACGTTCAGACAGCTGCGCGGTTCCGGCAGCAAGTGTAGTGGCTGAAGCAGCAGTGGCCTGGGAAATCGCAAATGCAGTCGTCGAACAATTCGGGCTTGACCAGATCGACCGCATTAAAGAAAATGTTGAAAACATGAAAAAACTATCGAGGGAATTCTGATGAAAGAGCTTGAGGTTCGGACAGCTTCCTCCGCATATCCCGTGTATATCGGTGAAGGCATAAGGAAACAGGCCGCTGCCCTTTTGTCTTCACTGAACAGGCCGCTGACAAAGATCCTTCTCATCATCGATGCTGAAGTTGACCGGCTTTACGGTGATGAGATGTTCCGGCTTTTAAACGAAACATGGCCCGTGAAAAAAGTGATCGTTCCAAGCGGAGAAGAAGCGAAGTCTCTAAAAGAGTATGAACGGATTCAAACGGAAGCGATCGCTTTCCATATGGACCGCTCCTCATGTATGATCGCCTTCGGAGGCGGCGTGACGGGTGATTTGGCCGGCTTTTGCGCAGCAACTTTTATGCGCGGAATTGATTTCATTCAAATGCCGACGACACTGCTTGCCCATGACAGCGCGGTCGGCGGCAAGGTGGCCGTCAACCATAAACTCGGAAAGAACTTAATCGGCGCGTTTTATCAGCCGAAAGCGGTGATTTACGATACGGAGCTACTGAAAACCCTGCCGGAACAAGAGCTGAGATCGGGCATGGCTGAAGTGATCAAACACGCGTTTATCGCCGATCATGCTTTTTTAGAAAAACTTCTCACGTTTGACACGTTGCAAGGACTGACAAGCGCTGAGCTGAATGAAATGATTTATAAAGGAATTTCAATCAAATCGGCCGTCGTGCGTGAGGACGAAAAGGAAGAGGGGATAAGAGCTTTTCTGAATTTCGGCCATACGCTCGGCCATGCCGTTGAGGCGGAATACGGCTACGGACGGATTACACATGGAGATGCGGTCGCCCTCGGCATGCAGTTTGCCCTTTACGTGAGTGAACAGGTTGCGGGTTGCAAGATGAACAGGAAAGAACTCACACAATGGCTGATTGGGCTCGGCTACCCGGGAAGCATCAGACAAGATATTGAAACGCCGGTTCTCTCCGCCCGGATGATGAATGATAAAAAAACGCGCGGAGGCATGACACAGTTCATCGTGTTAAAGGAATTAGGCGAAGCGCGGGACTGCATGCTTTCAAAAGATGAGCTCGAAAATTTGCTGAACAAATGGCGAATGGAGGAAACAGCATGATGATACGCGGCATTCGCGGAGCAACAACGGTGGAACAAGACACCGAACAAGAAATTTTAGAAAAAACACAGCAGCTGCTTGAAAAAATCATTGAACAAAATGGATGCAAGCCGGAAGACGTTGTACAGATCCTGTTATCCGCCACGCCTGATATCCATTCCGTATTTCCGGCAAAAGCGGTCCGCCGCCTTTCCGGGTGGCAGTACGTCCCGGTGACGTGCATGCAGGAAATGGATGTTACCGGCGCTCTGCAAAAGTGTATCCGTGTCCTGATGACGGTTCAGACGGATACGCCTCAGGATGAAATCAAGCATGTCTATTTAGAAAAAGCCGTTGTGTTAAGGCCGGATTTATCATTGACAAAAAATACTGACATGTAATACGATAAACAAAGCTTAGAAATACACAAGAGTGTGTATAGAGCTGGTAAGTAAGACATTGAACAGTTGAGTTTAGAATAGGGTAGCAGAGAATGAGTTTAGCTGAGCTGAGATAAACACGTTTTTATTCTGCCCAAAAGAAGCCTTTCTTTTGGGTTTATTTCTTATACGCAAGACTCCTCTCACTCTTCATCTCATTCTCCTTACCGTAAGGAGGAGAATCATGAATTTACAATCGGATGTTTCTTTATTTTTAAAGGACAGTCTGACACACCGCACCATTCCAATCGCAGAGACTTTTACGGTCGACACGATCACACCCATTCAGATGGTTGAAAAACTGGACAGAAACATTACGTATCTTTTAGAAAGCAAGGATGAGTCGTCAAGCTGGTCGAGATACTCTTTTATCGGCCTTGATCCTTTTATCACCATTAAAGAGAGTCATAACACATTCACTGCCGCTGATCCAAACGGGCATACGCTGTTTGAAGCCGGAGAATTAAAAGCCGTGCTTGACTGGATGAATGAGAGCTTTCGCATTAAAACACCCGAGCTTGATATCCCATTTTCGGGAGGGGCGGTCGGTTATCTGAGCTATGACATGATTCCTTTGATTGAGCCTTCCGTGCCAAGCCACGCGAAAGTAACAGATTTCGAAAAATGTATGCTGTTTGTCTGCCGGAAAATCATCGCGTACGACCACGAAACGAAACAAGTGCATTTCATTCAATATGCGGCGCTTAACGGCCGGGAGACGGAGGAAGAAAAGCGGGCCGTTTTTAAAGAAAATTGCGCGGAGCTTCGTAAGCTTATCGGTATTTTGACAGAATCGAAAGATATGAAAGAGCCGTTTTTTTCTAAAGAAACGTTTGACACGCCAAGTTTTGCCGCTGTGACATCCAATTATACGAAAGAAGAGTTTATGGCCGGCGTCAATAAACTGAAAGAATATATAAAAGCGGGAGACATTTTTCAAGGGGTGCTTTCGCAAAAGTTTGACATTCCGGTATCCAGACATTCATTTGAGCTGTACAGGGTGCTCCGCATCATCAATCCTTCACCCTATATGTACTATATCAAACTGCCTGACAGAGACATTGTCGGGAGTTCGCCTGAACGTCTGATCCGCGTGCATGACAGGCACCTGGAAATTCATCCGATTGCCGGAACGAGAAGAAGAGGCACCGGAACGAAAGAAGATGAACGCCTGAAAAAAGAGCTGATGAATGACGAAAAAGAAAAAGCTGAACATTACATGCTCGTCGATCTTGCGCGCAATGACATCGGCAGAGTTGCGGAGTACGGTTCCGTAGCCGTTCCGGAATTCACAAAGGTCGTTTCTTTTTCACATGTGATGCACATCATCTCTGTTGTAACCGGCCGTTTAAAGCAGGGCGTCCATCCCGTTGACGCGCTGATGTCGGCATTCCCGGCAGGAACACTCACGGGCGCTCCGAAAATCCGCGCGATGCAGCTTTTAAATGAATTAGAACCGACTTCCAGAGAAACCTACGGCGGATGTATCGCTTATATCGGATTTGACGGGTCAATTGATTCGTGTATTACCATCCGCACCATGAGTGTCAAAAACGGTATGGCGTCGGTGCAGGCGGGTGCGGGAATAGTCGCCGATTCCGTCCCTGAAGCCGAATATGAAGAAAGCTGTAACAAAGCGGGGGCGCTTTTAAAAACGATTCAAATTGCAGAAGACATCTTTTCTGGCGGGGAGGAGAAGACGGATGAACAAATTTCTGCAATCGTGCGTTAATGGCCGTACGCTGAAAACCGGAGAAGCCGAAAAGCTGATGGAGATGATGATGAACGGGGACATGTCGCAGTCTGAGATCGGCGGGATTTTATCGGTATTAGCCCACCGAGGTGAAACGGCGGAGGAGCTTGCCGGATTTGTAAAAGTGATGCGGGCGCGGGCACAGACATCAGGTGGCTTGGCGGATGTCGTTGATACGTGCGGAACAGGCGGAGACGGGATTTCTACGTTTAACATATCCACGGCAGCGGCGATTACAGCTTCTGCCGCCGGAGCTAAAGTTGCCAAGCACGGAAATCGCTCCGTTTCGTCTAAAAGCGGCAGCGCGGATGTGCTGGAAAAGCTGGGGGTTTCCATTCAAGCCACTCCAGAAAGCGTTCAACGCAGCATTGAAATGAAACAAATGGGGTTTTTGTTTGCGCCGCTGTTTCATTCGTCAATGAAGCACGTCGCCGCCGCAAGAAAAGAGCTTGGCTTCCGAACCGTATTTAATCTGCTGGGCCCGCTCAGCAACCCGCTGCAGGTGAAGCGGCAGGTGATCGGCGTCTATTCATTAGATAAAGCGCGCCTGATGGCAAGCGCGTTGGAACAATTTGATGTCAGACACGTCATGCTTGTGTCGGCCCGTGACGGATTAGATGAACTGTCCATCACAGCACCGACCGATATTATTGAACTGAAAAACGGTGAACGTCTGGAATATTCCGTTTCACCTGAACAATTCGGTTTTGCAGAAGGTTCACTAAAGGATATTCAAGTGAGTTCATCGGAAGAAAGCGCGCTCCTCATTCAGAATATTTTTGCAAATGAAGCTCCGTCATCCGCTCTGCATATTACCGCCTTAAATGCGGGCGCGGCCATTTATACGGCAGGTCTTGCAAACGATCTGAAAGAAGGAACGAAAACCGCCTTAGAAGCGATTCAAAACGGAGATGCCAAAAGGCAGCTCGAACGTCTGAAACAGAAAGAGGAAGAAATGTATGCTTGATCAAATCATTCAGCAGAAAAAAGAAGAAATCAAATCCATCGTGCTGCCGGAAACTTGTCAAATTGAACGGAGATCCTTTAAAGAAGCGCTCCTGAACCCGAACCGTTTTATCGGGCTGATTGCCGAAGTGAAAAAAGCTTCGCCGTCTAAAGGATTGATTAAAGAGCATTTTGTTCCGGAAACGATTGCGGCGGATTATGAAGCGGCTAAAGCCGACGCCCTTTCGGTTCTCACGGATACCCGTTTTTTTCAGGGGAGAAATCAATTTCTGACAGATGTTAAACAAACCGTGTCTCTTCCCGTGCTGAGAAAAGATTTTATTATTGATTCCCTTCAGGTGGAGGAATCGTTCAGGATCGGCGCCGATGCCATTTTGCTGATCGGGGAAGCGCTGGAACCTTCAGAGCTTCATGAGCTTTATCTGGAAGCCCGCGAGAAGGGCATGGACGTTCTCGTTGAAATCCATGATGAAACTGTGCTTGAACGGATTTTACAAGTGTTTCAGCCGGACATTCTCGGCATAAACAACCGGGACTTAAAAACGTTCCGTACTTCTGTTTCGCAAACGGAAAAAATAGCGCAGCTTGTACCGGACGGCTGCCTGCTGGTCAGCGAAAGCGGCATCGGTTCTTTGGCTGACCTGCAATTCGTCAACAAGCACGGGGCGCAGGCTGTATTGGTCGGAGAATCCTTAATGAGAGAGGATTCGCAGCAAAAGGCGATCCGCGGACTGTTCGGGGAGTGATGATATGAAAAAGCCTGAGGTAAAGTACTGCGGGATACGATCGAAGCGTGATTACGAACTTGCGGCAGCTTCAGGAGCGGATTATCTGGGATTTATTTTTGCCGCAAGCAAACGGAGAGTAACGCCGGATGAGGTCCGGAAATGGAAAGAGCAGGTCCGGACAGACAAGAAACATGTCGGAGTATTTGTAAATGAAACGATAGAAAACATCGCGCAAATCGCCTCTGATCTGGCACTTGACGCCATCCAGCTTCACGGTGATGAATCGCCTGAGGATGCCCTCCGTCTCCGTCCGCTTGTGCGCTCGGAGATATGGAAAGCGCTCCATCACGGGGAAGGGACGCTTCGTCAGATGGCTCAATTTGCACCTGCTGTCGACGGATATGTCATTGATTCTTCAGTAAAAGGAATGAGAGGCGGCACGGGAATCGCGTTTTCATGGGCTCGTGTCCCCTTGTACCGAAAGCAGGCTCAAAATGCAAACAAGCGCTGTTTTATTGCGGGCGGCGTTAATCCTGAAACGATTACCGGCTTACTGAGATCGCGTCCGTGCGGTATAGATCTTGCCAGCGGAATTGAAAAAAACGGACAAAAGGATCAAACACTGATCCGGCTTTTAGAAGAAAGGATGAACCACTATGTATCCATATCCAAATGAAATCGGAAGATACGGCGAATTCGGCGGCAAATTTGTCCCTGAAACATTGATGCGGCCCCTTGAGGAAATCGAAACGGCTTTCAAAGAATTAAAGAATGATCCCGTTTTTCATGCCGAATATAAAAAGCTATTGTTTGATTACTCCGGAAGACCGACCGCATTAACGTTCGCAGACAGGGTGTCAGAGTATTTGGGAGGGGCGAAAATCTATCTGAAAAGAGAAGATTTAAACCATACCGGCTCTCATAAAATTAACAACGCGTTAGGCCAGATTCTGCTTGCTAAAAAGATGGGCAAAACGAAAATCATCGCCGAAACCGGCGCGGGACAGCACGGTGTGGCTGCCGCGACAGCCGCCGCAAAATTCGGTTTTAAGTGTACAGTTTTTATGGGTGAAGAAGACGTTGCACGCCAGTCGCTGAACGTATTCCGGATGAAACTGCTCGGCGCGGAAGTGGTGCCGGTCACAAGCGGCAACGGCACGCTGAAAGATGCGACGAATGAGGCGATCAGGTATTGGGTCCAGCATTGTGAAGATCATTTCTACCTTATCGGTTCTGTAGTGGGGCCGCACCCGTATCCATATATCGTTCGCGAATTTCAGAAAATCATCGGCGAGGAAGCGAAAGAACAGCTCCGCCGGGTTGAAGGAACGCTCCCGGACAAGGTTGTTGCATGTGTCGGCGGCGGAAGCAATGCGATGGGCATATTTCAGGCCTTTTTAGACGAAGATATTGAGCTGATCGGCGCCGAGGCTGCCGGAAAAGGAATTGATACGCCGCTGCATGCGGCAACGATCGCAAAAGGGACGCTCGGGGTGATTCACGGTTCAATGACCTATTTAATACAAGATGAATACGGGCAGATTATCGAACCGTATTCCATTTCAGCAGGCCTTGATTACCCGGGGATCGGTCCTGAGCACGCCTACCTGCACAAAAGCGGCCGTGTAACGTACGAAAGCGTGACAGACGATGAAGCGATTGCCGCGTTACGTCTGCTTTCTGAAACAGAAGGTATTCTTCCGGCTATTGAATCTGCCCACGCCCTGGCAAAAGCGTTTGAAATGGCAAAAGACATGGATAAAGACAAAATCATTCTCGTCAGTTTGTCGGGAAGAGGAGATAAAGACGTTCATACGCTGATGAATGTTTTGGAAAACGGGGTGGAGACACATGTTTAATCTGCGAGATTCTGAAAAATTATTTATCCCTTTTATTACAGCTGGCGATCCGCTTCCTGACATTTCTGTTGAGCTGGCAATATCATTGCAGAATGCAGGCGCTTCTGCCCTTGAAATCGGCGTTCCTTACACAGATCCGCTTGCGGACGGACCCGTCATACAACGGGCTTCAAAACGGGCTCTGGAAAACGGAATGAATATCGTAAAAGCCATTGAACTTGGCGGCAAAATGAAAAAAAACGGCGTTCATATTCCAATTATCCTCTTTACGTATTATAATCCTGTGTTACAATTAGAAAAAGAATACTTTTTCGCTTTACTGCGGGAAAACGACATAGACGGTCTGCTTGTACCCGACCTTCCATTAGAGGAAAGCGCCCTTTTGCAAATGACATGCAAAAAGGAGAACATCGCTTATATCTCTCTGGTTGCGCCGACAAGTGAAGACCGTTTGAAAATAATTACTGAACAGGCCTGCGGCTTTGTGTATTGTGTATCCTCTTTAGGAGTGACGGGCGTACGCAGCGAATTCGACCCGTCTGTATACTCTTTCATACGTAAGGTGAAAGAATTCAGCCCTGTTCCGGTGGCGGTCGGTTTTGGCATTTCAAACCGCAAACAGGTTGACGGGATGAATGAAATATCTGACGGTGTCGTTGTCGGCAGCGCGCTTGTCAAAAAAGTTGAAGAGCTTAAAACAAAGCTTGTGAATCCCGGCACAAGAGCCGATGCGCTTCTTGAATTTGAAGAATACGCAAAGACGTTCGGACGACTGTACAGTGTAAAATGAGGTGACTGGATTTGCAGATTAAAGAACAGCTGCGGCAGCTGAAACCGTATCAGCCGGGCAAACCAATAGAAGAAGTGAAAATGGAATACGGGCTTGAGAAAGTAGTAAAACTCGCTTCTAACGAAAATCCGTTCGGCTGTTCACAGGCCGCTAAAGATGCGCTGCATCAGGAGATTGAGCAGCTTGCGCTGTATCCCGACGGTTACAGTGCCGCTTTGAGAACACGGCTCAGTGAGCATCTGCAGGTCAGTGAATCTTCGATCATTTTCGGCAACGGCTCTGATGAGCTTGTGCAGATTATCTGCCGTTCTTTATTAAATGATCAAGCAAACACGATTACCGCCGCCCCGACTTTCCCGCAATACAGACACAATGCGGTGATTGAAGGCGCTGAGGTGCGCGAGGTGCCGCTCCGCAGTGACGGCGCTCATGATTTGGACCGGATGCTGGAAGCAATTGACGGCGGGACGAAAGTCATATGGGTATGCAACCCCAATAATCCGACGGGGACATATACTTCTGAGCAAGAGCTAATTGCCTTTTTAAACAGAGTTCCCGAGCATATACTCGTTGTACTTGATGAAGCGTACTACGAGTATGTTACGGCGGAAGATTACCCAGAAAGCATTCCGCTTTTAAAGCAATATCCGAATGTTATGATCCTCCGCACCTTCTCTAAAGCGTACGGACTTGCCGCGCTGCGCGTCGGATACGGCATTGCGGACGAAGCACTGATCCGCCAGATTGAACCGGCGAGAGAGCCGTTCAATACGAGCAGAATCGGTCAGGCTTCGGCACTGGCAGCGCTTGATGACCAGACATTTATTCAGGAATGCGTCGAGAAAAATAAAGCAGGCCTTAAGCAGTATTATGATTTTGCAGAAACTCACGGATTAACTTGTTATCCTTCACAAACCAACTTTGTGCTCATTGATTTTAACCGCCCGGCGGATGAACTGTTCCAAGCCCTGTTGGAAAAAGGATATATCGTCCGCTCAGGACAGGCGCTCGGATTTCCGACAGCGTTAAGGATTACGGTCGGTACGAAAGAGCAGAATGAGGAAATTCTCACAATTTTAGCTGAAATATTATAAGAGGTGATCAGGCATCACCTCTTTGCTCTATTAAAATAGTTGAAAAAGGAAATGAGTGAAATGAAGGATACTATATTGCTTGCGGGGATCGGGCTGATCGGCGGATCGATCGCATTGGCCATCAAAAAGGAGCATCCGCATAAACGGATTATCGGTGTGGATATTTCGAAAGAACAGCTCACTGCCGCGCTGAAGCTCGGAATTATTGACGAGCGGGCCGGCTCATTTACGGAAGGTGTGCAGCAAGCGTCTGTTGTCATTATCGCCACGCCTGTCGCCCAAACGCTGAAAATGCTCGATGTGCTGGCTTCATCAGACATCACCCACGAACTCCTGATTACGGATGTGAGCAGCACGAAACAGAAAGTCGTCAGCTACGCCGACAAAGTGCTTCCGGCTCACTATCAATTTGTCGGCGGTCATCCGATGGCGGGATCTCATAAATCCGGGGCCGCTGCCGCGAAAGAATTTTTATTCGAAAATGCGTTTTACATTTTAACACCCGGAAAATCAACTTCTAAAGAGTCAGTAATGCATCTGAAGGAACTCTTGAAAGCGGCAAACGCCCACTTTGTGGAGATGACCCCCGAGGAGCATGACGGCGTAACGAGCGTCATCAGCCATTTCCCTCATATCGTTGCTGCAAGCCTCGTACATCAGGCTCATCATGCTGAAGAAGATTATCCGTTTTTGAAACGTTTCGCAGCCGGCGGTTTTCGGGACATCACCAGGATCGCCTCAAGCAGCCCGGCGATGTGGAGGGACATACTTCTTCATAACAAAGATAAACTGCTTGACCGCTTCAAAGAATGGAAACGGGAGATTGACACGATCGAATCTTATGTAGAAAATGAAGATGCGGACAGCCTGTTCGGATATTTTAAAAAAGCGAAAGATTATCGCGACGGTCTGCCGCTCCGTCAAAAAGGAGCGATCCCGTCCTTTTATGACCTTTATGTCGATGTTCCCGATCATCCTGGGGTCATTTCGGAAATTACGGCGATATTGGCAGAAGAAAAAATCAGTATCACCAACATCCGCATTATCGAAACAAGAGAAGATATTAACGGAATTCTCAGAATCAGTTTCCAGACTGATGATGACCGGAAGCGCGCGGAAACCTGCATTCAATCCCGCGCCAAATATGACACATTTTACGCTGACTGAGGTGGAAAACATTGAAAAGAGAAAAAGTGACGTCTTTAAACGGTGAAATTCATATTCCGGGGGATAAATCCATCTCCCACCGTTCTGTTATGTTCGGAGCGCTTGCGGAAGGAACGACAACGGTAAAAAACTTTTTGCCCGGAGCCGATTGTCTGAGCACCATTGCCTGCTTCAGAAAAATGGGTGTCTCCATTGAACAAAACGGAAGTGATGTAACGATATACGGGAAGGGCATTGACGCACTTTGTGAGCCTGACAGCCTTCTTGATGTCGGAAATTCCGGCACGACCATCCGCCTGATGCTCGGCATTTTAGCCGGACGCCCATTTCACAGTACGGTAGCGGGCGACGAAAGTATTGCAAAGCGCCCGATGAAGAGGGTGACGGAGCCTTTAAAACAGATGGGAGCCGCGATTGACGGAAGAGCGGACGGAGGATTTACGCCTTTATCCGTAAGAGGCGGACAATTGAAAGGCATTGATTACGTCTCCCCTGTTGCAAGCGCGCAGATCAAATCCGCCGTGCTGCTTGCCGGATTGCAGGCTGAAGGGACGACGACCGTCACTGAGCCTCATAAATCAAGAGACCATACGGAACGGATGCTGAACGCTTTTGGCGCCGAGCTTGCGGAAACGGAGACGAGCGCTTCCGTAACGGGCGGTCAGAATCTCCGGGGAGCTGATATTTTCGTGCCCGGCGATATTTCTTCAGCAGCCTTTTTCCTCGCGGCAGGCGCTGTCGTTCCCGGAAGTCGGATTGTGCTGAAAAATGTCGGCCTGAACCCGACACGCACGGGAATGATTGATGTCTTAAAGCAAATGGGGGCTTCACTTGAAGTGATTCCTTCAGAAGCGGACAGCGCAGAGCCTTACGGAGACCTGGTTATTGAAACTTCAGATCTGAAAGCGGCAGAAATCGGCGGAGAAATCATTCCCCGTTTAATTGACGAGATCCCGATTATCGCCCTTTTGGCAACGCAGGCTGAAGGCACAACTGTCATTAAAGACGCTGCGGAGCTGAAGGTGAAGGAAACGAACCGGATCGACACCGTCGTATCAGAGCTCCGGAAAATCGGCGCAGACATTGAACCGACTGAAGACGGCATGAAAATACACGGCAAAAAAACGCTTGCGGGCGGAGCCGATGTGTCAAGCCACGGTGACCACCGCATCGGCATGATGCTCGGTGTCGCTTCATGCCTGACAGAAGAGCCGATTGACATCTGTGATACTGAGGCAATCCATGTCTCATATCCGACATTTTTTGAGCATTTAGATCAATTAGCCAAAAAAGCCTGAAGACGATTCTTCGGGCTTTTTTCTTCATGTGTCATAAAACTTTGGGCTTTGACATAGCTTGTCTTAAACAGAAAATAACAGAAAGGGGGAATGCGTTTTCGTTACAGAAACAGCCGGAACAAATTGCGCTGTTTGCGTATAAAGATGCCGTCCCCTTTTTTGCCGTTTTCCTCTTAACCATTTTCTGATAAACTATAATGCCGGGTGAAGCATCTTATTTGCGGGCAGGCCCTGTCTGAATTATGATAAGAATAACCCGAATAAAAACCCTTTTCATTGGTTGATGAGGTATAGGAAAAGAAAGGACCGGTCTGATTTGAATACATTGATCCAAGAAGCCATAAAATTAGTTGAAGCAGGTGAAACCGAAAAGGGACTAAAAGCGCTTTCAAAAGCTGAAACGCAGCTTCATGACGAAGACAAAGCCATTGCAGCCCAGCTCTACTATGAATGGGGAAACGCCGAAAAAGCGTTAGCGCTGATCAGTGATCTGCATGACCTTTATCCGGATGAGTCTGAGCTGACGAATTTTTACGCCGAATTGTTAATAGATATTGATGAAGAAGAAAAAGCTCTTGAGGTGCTGGAGACAATTTCTCCGGAAGACCCGTCTTACGCGGAAAGCCTTCTTTTAATGGCTGATCTGTATCAGATGCAGGGCTTATTTGAAGTAAGTGAGCAAAAGCTGTTACAGGCGAAAGCGATGTTACAAGATGAACCTGTTATTGATTTCGCTCTGGGGGAATTATACTTCACTCAGGGATCATACGCAAAAGCCGTTCCTTACTATGAAGAGACGGCAAAAGAACGGCACGAAATCGGCGGCGTAAATGTTCATCAGAGGCTGGCTGAGTCATTGAGCGCGGCGGGTGAATTTGAGGAAGCGATTTCATGGTATGAAAAAGCGGCGGCAGAACATACAGAACCGAATACGATTTTCGGGTACGGGTTCACAGCCTATCAGGCGGGAATGGTCAAAACAGCCATCAAGCAGCTGTCTGATTTAAAAGGGCTTGATCCTTCCTATTCATCGCTTTATATGCCGCTTGCAAAAAGCTACGAGGCAGAAGGCATGTATGAAGATGCATTAAAAACCGCTAAAGAAGGTATTACTTACGATGAATACAATAAAGAGCTTTTTCTCTATGCGGCGAAAATGGCGTTAAAGCTCGGCAACGAAGAGGAAGGCAAAAAGCTTCTTCAGGAAGCGCTGGCGCTCGATCCGGGTTACGTGGAAGCGCTCCATACGCTTTTAGCCGTCTATCATAAAGAAGAAAGTTTTGAAGAGATTATTGATCTGATTCAGGAAGTCCGCGGCTACGGAGAAGAAGATCCGAAATACAATTGGTATTTGGCGGGTGCTTATACAGGCCTTGAGCAATACGCTGAAGCGAAAAAAAGCTTCGAAGCTGCGTATCTCCATTATCAGGATGATCGGGATTTCTTATATGAATACGCTCACTTCTTATTGGAAGAGGGTCTCCAGAAAGAAGCGCTGCCGCTTTTAAAACAAGTGCTTTCAATGGATGGAACAAACGAAGAGCTTGAAGAAACAATCTTACGGATAGAGGATGAATTTTTAAGATAAGCAGGATTTTGGACCATGCTTGCTGAATGTATAAGTGATGTCAGATTATACGATCGATAGAGGAGGGAATTACATGCAGACCCCTGTTTCTGTCAATGAAAAAAAGGATTTTATCCGTTGGTTTTTAAATCATTATCAGCTTAAACGCCGGGAGTGCGTCTGGATTTTAAATTATTTAATGAGTCATGATTCATTAATGGAAAAAGTCCATTTTGTAGAACAAGCCGAATTTTGCCCGAGAGGCATTATCATGTCTACTCATTGCGTTGATGAGGTGCCGTTTAGGTTTTACAAAGAAAATGTCATGACTACGGACGCGGAAAAATCTTTTCACGACATCCGGTTAAATAAACAGCAGGATTTATTTATCCAGCTGAATTTCCGTTCGGCCTACAGCTCACCGGAATATGCCGCTGTTCTTGAATCAAATCCGCATCTGCCGAAAGACCTGTTTGAAAATAAACAGGATCAGGGGATGGCCGAAAAAATATTAGAACATGCCATCTCCACTTTCCGGCGGGAAAAGCTGCTTAAAGATATCGACGAGGCGCTGGACCGCCACGACAAAGAAACATTTGAAAAGCTTTCCCGCCAATTGAATCAGCTCACATAAATGACAGCCTTGCAGAATATGCAAGGCTTGTTGCGTAAAGAGGAGGAACGAGACATGAGATGGAGGGCCGCTGATGCCGATGCCTATTTACAATCTGCGGATTACATTGATACCGCTGTCATTCCGTTAATTTCCATAACATCTTCAGGAGGCTTAAAAGAGGCCGTTGAACAGGGGGAAAGCACCCAATTGCTTTCTGAAGAGCTTGAGCGCCAATTGAAGGGACGGGTATATTTATTCCCCTCTTATACATATGTTGATATAGACCAATCACAAATCGCCCTGCTTCAAAAACTCAAAGACGAGGTGATGACCAACTTTCGGCACGTCTTGTTCCTGACGGCAGACGAAAAATGGAAGGATTCTGAAATAGGGTCTGATGTCATATACATACCTGCCGTTCCGTTTGAACATATGAAAGACTCTTTAAAGAGAAAAATTGCGGATGACAAGTGCGGAGAAATTTTGAACGTTTTGTTACAGAAGTGGAACAATTCTTAAAAACACCAGGCATCCCGCAAAACACCCGTTTTGCCTCTGTTGACCTTGCTGAAAGATTCATATATTATGAGGGTGTTAAATCTCAGAATTATTTTCTATTTTAGTTAATTTTTGGTCAATCTTTAGGGGGGGAAGAGATGGGCGGAAAACAAGATATATCAAGAAGACAATTTTTAAACTATGCGCTCACCGGCGTGGGGGGATTTATGGCCGCCAGTGCGCTTATGCCCATGGTCCGTTTTGCGCTGGACCCGGTATTAAAACCGACGGGAGATCAAAAAATGGTGCAGGTTGTCAGTGTGGATGAGCTGACGAAGGAGCCGAAGCGGTTTGACTTTAAAATTCATCAAGTCGACGCCTGGTACGAATCGGAAGAATCCAGGTCAGCCTGGGTTTATAAGCATGGGGATGAAATTATAGCGCTTTCTCCGATCTGTAAGCATTTGGGCTGCACCGTAAACTGGAACAATGATCCTAAAAATCCGAACAAGTTCTTTTGTCCCTGCCATTACGGGCTGTATGAAAAAGACGGCACGAACGTTCCGGGCACGCCGCCGCTCGCGCCTCTTGACCGTTATGAGCAAAAAGTAAAGGACGGCTTTTTGTATCTTGGAAAAGCAAAGCCTAGGGGGGAAGGGTGACATGCTGAACAAAATTTATGACTGGGTGGATGAACGTCTCGATATTACGCCGATGTGGCGGGATATCGCCGACCATGAAGTGCCGGAACATGTAAATCCCGCTCACCATTTCTCGGCTTTTGTCTATTGTTTCGGCGGTTTGACGTTTTTTGTAACCGTTATCCAAGTGTTGTCCGGGATGTTTTTAACGATGTATTATGTGCCGGATATAAAAAACGCGTGGGAATCTGTGTATTATTTGCAGAATGAAGTCGCTTTCGGGCAGATTGTAAGGGGTATGCACCATTGGGGTGCAAGTTTAGTCATTGTGATGATGTTTTTACATACGCTGCGGGTTTTCTTTCAGGGAGCTTATAAAAAGCCTCGGGAATTGAACTGGATCGTCGGTGTTCTGATCTTTTTTGTGATGCTCGGTCTCGGTTTTACAGGGTATCTGCTTCCATGGGATATGAAGGCGCTGTTTGCGACAAAGGTAGGTCTTCAGATTGCGGAGGCGACGCCATTGATCGGAGCGCAGGTGAAAACTCTTCTTGCCGGCCACCACGATATTGTCGGCGCCCAAACGCTGACGAGATTTTTTGCGATTCACGTATTTTTTCTCCCTGCCGCTTTGTTTGCGCTCATGGGCGCCCACTTTGTCATGATCCGCAAGCAGGGAATTTCAGGACCGCTTTAATACAAATCTGATATAAAAGGGAGGGGATGACATGCACCGGGGGAAAGGAATGAAGTTTGTAGGAGATTCAAGGATACCGGCTGAAAAAAAACCGAATATACCGAAAGACTATTCAGAGTATCCTGGAAAGACAGAGGCGTTTTGGCCGAACTTCCTGCTGAAAGAATGGATGGTCGGGGCCGTTTTCCTCGTCGGATTTCTCGTTTTAACGATTGTGCACGAGCCGCCTTTGGAACGGGTGGCGGACCCGACGGATACAGGGTATATTCCGCTGCCTGATTGGTATTTTCTATTTTTATACCAGCTATTAAAATATGAATATGCCGCAGGGAGCTACACCGTTATCGGCGCGATGATTATACCGGGTCTTGCCTTCGGGTCGCTGCTTTTGGCTCCGTTTCTCGACAGGGGGTCTGAAAGAAGGCCGTGGAAGCGTCCGGTTGCGGTCGGCATGATGCTTTTGGCGCTTTGCGCTACGGTCTTTTTAACGTGGCAGTCAGTCGCGACGCATGACTGGGCGAAGGCGGAGGAGCAAGGGAAAATCAAAAAAGAAGCCGCCATTGATACTGAATCAGACGGTTATAAGGTATTTAAAGAACAAGGCTGTATTTCCTGTCACGGGGATAATCTTCAAGGCGGAAGCGCCGGTCCGTCCCTGGTCGATAACGGGCTGAGCCCGGAAGAAATTAAAAAAATCGCCGTCAAAGGGAAAGGGCAGATGCCAGCCGGTATTTTTAAAGGGAATGACAAACAGCTTGATCAGCTGGCGAAGTTCATTTCTGAAACGACAGCAAAATAACGATTGTGAAGTAGACAATAGCAGGATATACTTTTATGAAAAGAGCTGACCGGATGTCAGCTTTTTTTGCATGATACATACTTTTTACGGACTGAGAGTTGATGGTATGAGGTGGATTTCTTATCTTTTAGGGTTGCG
Organism: Bacillus sp. Pc3; assembly: GCF_000815145.1. NCBI lineage: Bacteria > Bacillati > Bacillota > Bacilli > Caryophanales > Bacillaceae > Bacillus > Bacillus sp. Pc3. The sequence continues at coordinate 3,820,826 of NZ_CP010406.1, forward strand.
CGGCATGCTTCTGCTTGTTCTTGCCGTTAATTTTATCGGTACGGTGTACGGCTATTATTGGTATGTGCCTCAGCTTGCGGACACGCCGTTCCGATTTCTGATATTTGTACCTGACAGCCCGACGGCGACGTTTTTCTTCCTGTTCGTGCTTCTGGCATTTCTTATGGGAAGAAACGCGCCGCTGTTTGAAGCGCTGGCTCTTGTAACCCTTGTAAAATACGGGCTGTGGGCGGTCGGAATGAATGTCTTTGTGCTGGTCAAAATGGGGCAGATGCCTTGGGAAGGGTACATGCTGATTGCTTCACATTTTGCCATGGCCGTTCAAGGCGTTTTATACAGCCCGTATTTTCGGTTCCGGTTAAGGCATCTTGCCGTTGCTGCTGTTTGGACGCTTCATAATGATGTCATTGATTATCTTTTCGGCATGATGCCCCGCTACTCAATGCTCAATGACTATATGCAAGAGATCGGCTATGCTACATTCTGGCTGAGCATATTTTCACTCGGCCTTGCATACTATTTGGTGATTTCCAAAAGACGGATAAAGCTTGACTTACACTGATAGAATCTTGGTCTAACCTTGTCCCGCTCCTCATATTCTGTAAAGAGAAGGAGTGGGAGGGACCTCTATGAAACGAAAGCTGACGATCTGTCTTTTACTTGCTCTTATGTGTTTCATCACAACTGCCAAAGCTGAAGATGAGGGCGGTCTCAAGGAACTGAACGACCTTTCGGATACCGTTTTCCAAATGACGCGGCATTCGCAGTATGATGAGGCTCTGCAAGTGCTTGGCTACTTTAAGAAAAAAATGACACACGTAAACTCACTGAGCGGCGCCGAAGTCAGGCAGGTGACTCTGGGTTTCAATGATTTAGTGCGCGTTCTAAAACAGGCAGACGCCTCAGATACCGAAAAAATCCGGGCAGCCGCCCAGTTCAGGTTGGTAATGGATGCGATGGAAGACCACTCCGATCCGCTGTGGGGTTCGCTTGAAAGACCGATTATGGCGACATTCAGCGCCTTAAAAGAAGATGTCAGCGGAAACGGAAGTGAAAATTTCAATGAAAAGTGGAATGAATTTATATCATTATATGATTTAATTTATCCCAGCCTGACAATGGATGTGTCGGCCGGCCAGCTTGATACGGTGGCGAAACATATCGAGGTGATTGAGCAGGACGGGTTTCAGCAGATGACAAAAGGAACAAAGCTTGAGCGTCTGACGCTCCTGCAGCAGGATTTAAAGCGGGTTTTTGACAAGGTGGAGCGGGATGACGCTGACCCTTCGCTGCTCTGGGTCATTCTGACAACTGGCGGTATCATTATTACTGCGCTGACATATGTCGGCTACCGAAAATACAGAGCGGAAAAAAAGAAAGAGAAAAAGCGTGAGTATCCTAAGTCTAAATAAACACAAATTGCTGTAAAGGAGCTAAGCCAGTGAAAAAACTCATCCAGCAATTGGCTTCAAAACACCTCCCGCAGCCGATCAGAGGCAGAAAAGGGGCGACTGACGAAGGACCGCGAAACCTCGCGCGTGACTTCCAGAATCCTGACATGCTCGTTCCGCCTTCAACGGATGCAGGAACGGTTCAAAACTTAAAATTCTCATTTTCTGATACGCATATGAGGCTTGAAGACGGCGGATGGTCCAGAGAGGTGACGGTCAGGGAACTGCCGGTATCCAAAAACATCGCGGCGGTGAACATGAGACTGAAGCCGGGAGCTGTGCGGGAGCTTCATTGGCATAAAGAAGCCGAATGGGGATATGTGATTAACGGAGGAGTCCGTTTAACTGCGGTCGATCAAAATGGAAGGAATTTTATTGACAACGTAAGTGAAGGGGATCTGTGGTATTTTCCTTCCGGCATTCCTCATTCCATTCAAGGATTAGAGCAGGGCAGTGAGTTTTTGCTCGTCTTTGATGACGGCTCTTTTTCAGAAAACAGCACCTTTTCAGTAACGGACTGGTTTGCCCATACCCCGCGCAGCGTGCTGGAGGCGAACTTCGGTGTTCCCGGATATGACTTGGCCTACATTCACAAGAAAGAGCGTTACATGTTCCAGCTGGAACCGCCTCCCCCGATTGAAAAGGCAGCAGTTTCTTCCCCGGAAGGCACCGTTTTGGAGCCGTTCAGCTACAAGCTTTCCCGGCAGGAGCCCCTTGTTACCAGCGGGGGAAGAGTAAAGATTGTCGATTCAAAAACGTTTAAGGTGTCAAAAACGATTGCCGTAGCTCTCGTGGAAGTCGAACCCGGAGGCATGAGAGAATTGCATTGGCATCCGAATACGGACGAGTGGCAGTATTATCTTTCAGGAGAAGCGAAAATGACGGTGTTTGCGGCGGAGGGAAGAGCGCGGACATTTAACTATCAAGCGGGTGACGTAGGATATGTTCCTTTTGCAATGGGACATTATGTTCAGAATACCGGTGACACCGTGCTTCGCTTTCTGGAAATCTTCAAAAGCGACCGTTTTGAAGATGTCTCTTTAAACCAATGGCTGGCACTGACGCCGCAGCGCTTCGTCGAGCAGACGCTCAATGTCAGTCCGGCATTCGCCCGCCGATTGAAAAAGAAAAAATCACCGGTTGTCAAATGGAAACACAAACAGTAAAGGCGGCAAAAGCCGCCTTTTTATTATCGTCTGATCGGATTTTTATTTTCATCAAGCGTAAATCCTTCGCCGAGCACATCATGAACGTCGCTTACTGCAACAAAGGCGTGCGGGTCAACGGAAGTGATGACGCTTTTCAAAAGCACAATTTCGTTTTTCGGAACGACGCAGTAAAGAACGTCCCTGTCTTCTTTTGTATATGACCCCTGTCCTTTTAAAACAGTGACGCCGCGCTCCATCTCTTCAATGATTTTTTGCTGGATCAAATCGTTTTTCGAAGAAATAATCGTTGCCCCTTTTGCGGCATAGCCGCCTTCCTGGATAAAATCAATCAATCTCGCAGCGACAAAAACGGCTACAAGCGTGTACATCGCTTCCTTGTAAGAAAGATACGTAAACAAAGAAAGCAGAATGACACAGGCGTCAAAGGCAAACATCGTCCGGCCCATCGGAATTCCGAAAAATTTGTTGATCAGCCTGGCGATGATATCGACCCCGCCCGTCGTGCCGCCGTATTTAAAAATAATGCCGAGACCCGCGCCGATAAATACACCGGCGAATAAGGCGGCCAGCGCTAAATCATGCGACAGCGGCATATGAATTTCGTAACGCTGAAAAACACTCAGAAAAACAGAAAGAGAGACGGTGCCGATCAGGGTATAGACAAACATCGTCCGGCCGAGCATACGCCAGCCGATGAAAAAGATAGGAATGTTCAATACCAGGTTGGAAATAGAAGGGCTGATGTGGAATAACGCATATAAAAGCAGCGTAATGCCGGTAAATCCGCCTTCCGCCAAATTGTTCTGCATATTAAAGTGAACCAGTCCGAATGAAAAAACAGCGGCACCGATTAAAATAAAGCAAATGTTTTTAATTCTGATTTCTCCAAGCATTGCATCAAACCCCTTTTCCTTCCATAAGATTGCGTAAATATTATAGTGGATACAAAAGAAAACAGCAAACTGCCGTTTTTAACATTTGTCAAATGTACTTGAATTAGCTAACATGGAAGAGATGACAGGAGGTATTCGCACAGTGAGTGACAAAACGATGAAAGACTTACAAGCTGAGGTCGATGAATATATCGGCCAATTCAAAGAAGGCTATTTCAGCCCGCTTGCCATGATGGCCCGTCTCACGGAAGAACTGGGCGAACTTGCAAGAGAAGTCAACCATTATTATGGGGAAAAGCCGAAGAAAACGACGGAAAATGAGAAAAGCATGGAAGAGGAAATGGGCGATGTGCTGTTCGTCCTGATCTGCCTCGCCAACTCCCTTGATATTTCATTGGAGGAAGCTCATAACCGCGTCATGCATAAATTTAATACACGTGATAAAGACCGCTGGACTAGAAAAGAAGAAGGAAAGTAGGAGAAACCATGTCAAATGAAACCATTAAAGTCGTCATTGCCGGACCGAGAGGCAGAATGGGCCAGGAGGCCGTAAAACTTGCCGTCCGCACGCCTCATTTTGAGCTTGTCGGCGCCATTGACCATACATACGATCAGCAAACATTGCGGGAAGTGATGTCAGCTGATTCAGACGCTCTTATTTATACGGATATCCGCGCATGTTTCCAAGAAACAAAACCGGATGTGCTGATCGATTTGACAACGCCTGAAATCGGCAAAAAACATACGAAAGCCGCTCTTGAACACGGCGTCCGCCCCGTTGTGGGAACGACCGGATTTTCTGAAGCGGATTTAGAGGAGCTTCAAGCCTTGACTGAAGAAAAAGGAATCGGCGCCATCATCGCTCCGAACTTTGCATTGGGCGCGGTGCTGATGATGAAGTTCTCACAAATGGCCGCCAACTATTTTGAAGATGTAGAAATCATTGAGCTTCATCATGATCAAAAGCTGGATGCCCCGAGCGGAACGGCGCTGAAAACAGCGGAAATGATCTCAAGCGTCCGTACAGAAAAGCAGCAGGGCCATCCTGATGAAAAAGAAATTCTGCCGGGCGCCCGCGGTGCTGAATTAAACGGCATCCGCCTTCACAGCGTGCGTCTGCCGGGCCTTATCGCCCACCAGGAAATCATGTTCGGCATGGACGGCCAGACGCTGAAACTGCGCCATGACTCCTATAACCGGGCTTCCTTTATGTCAGGAGTGAAGCTGTCAGTGGAGCAAGTGATGAAAATCGACCAGCTTGTATACGGACTCGAAAATATTATCGACTGAATCGGCAAGGGGGAGAACATCAAATGAAAATCGCTTTGATTGCTCACGATAAGAAAAAGCAGGATATGGTTCAGTTTACGACCGCATATAAAGATATACTGAGCCATCATGAGTTATACGCGACAGGTACGACAGGCCTGAAAATCCAGGAAGCGACCGGATTGTCTGTTGAACGTTTTCAATCCGGCCCGCTCGGCGGAGATCAGCAAATCGGCGCATTGATTGCGGCAAATGCCCTGGATCTCGTCATTTTTCTGCGCGATCCGTTAACTGCGCAGCCTCATGAACCGGATGTCTCGGCGCTGATCCGGCTGTGTGACGTATACGCGATCCCGCTCGCCACAAATATGGGGACAGCGGAAATCCTCGTCCGGACGCTGGACGGCGGGGCATTTGATTTCCGTAATCTTGTGCGCGGAGGAGAGCCGAATGTCTGAACACGTTGATATTCTGGCGTTCGGCGCCCATAGTGATGATGTCGAGATCGGTATGGGCGGCACGATCGCAAAGTTTACGGCTCAAGGAAAAACCGCGGTGATATGCGATTTGACCGAGGCCGAACTATCATCCAACGGAACGGTAAGGATAAGAAAAGAAGAAGCGGCAAAGGCGGCCCGAATTCTCGGCGTAAAAGAGAGAATCCAGCTTACGCTTCCCGACCGCGGGCTTTTGAAAAGTGAGGACGGCATCCGCCGGATTGTCAGTGTCATCAGAGCCTGCCGGCCGAAAACCGTTTTCATGCCTTATCCGAAAGACCGCCATCCTGACCACGGCAATGCGGCGGCTTTGGTCGAAGAAGCGGTGTTCTCGGCGGGAATTCATAAATACAGAGATCACCAGGAACTGCCGGCTCATAAGGCTCAGCGCGTATACTATTATATGATCAACGGGTTTCACCGTCCGGACTTTGTAATCGACATAACGGAAACCATCGATCTGAAAAAAGAAAGCTTGCACGCCTATCAAAGCCAGTTTATTCCTACGGCGCAGTCAGTGAACACACCGCTGACCAACGGTTATATCGAAATGGTGGAAGCGCGGGAAAAACTGTATGGCAAAGAAGCAGGGACGGGGTATGCCGAAGGCTTCTTTTCAAAACAGCTTCCCGTTTTGAATGATGATGTTTTTGGGGGCGGACAATGAGACCATTAAAAATAGGGATTACATGCTACCCGAGTGTCGGAGGCTCGGGTATTATTGCGACGGAACTCGGCAAGCTGCTTGCGGAAAAAGGGCACCAGGTTCATTTCATCACATCAAGCATCCCGTTCAGATTAAATACATATCATCCGAATATTCATTTTCATGAGGTGGAAGTCAACCAATACGCGGTATTTAAATATCCGCCTTATGACCTTACGCTGGCGAGCAAAATCGCCGAGGTTGCCGCGCGGGAAAATCTTGATATCATTCACGCGCACTATGCGCTGCCTCATGCGGTATGCGCTTATCTTGCCAAACAGATGCTCAAGCGCGACATCGGCATCGTGACGACGCTTCACGGTACGGACATCACCGTTTTAGGATATGATCCGTCATTAAAAGATTTAATCCGTTTTGCCATCGAAGCGTCCGACAGAGTGACGGCGGTATCAACCGCGCTTGCCGGAGAAACATATGACTTAATCAAGCCGGATAAAAAAATTGAGACCATCTACAACTTTATTGATGAACGTGTTTATCTTAAGAAAAATACAGAGAGTATAAAAGAGAAACATGGCATTTTGCCGGATGAAAAGGTCGTCATCCATGTTTCGAACTTCAGAAAAGTAAAACGTGTTAAAGATGTCATCCGCGTTTTCCGTAATATCGCAGCCAAAACAAAGGCGAAGCTCCTGCTTGTCGGCGACGGACCGGAAAAGTGCGTCGCTTGGCAGCTTGTCGAAAAATACGGACTGCAAGATCAAGTGCTGCTCCTCGGAAATCAGGACAGGGTGGAAGAGCTGTATTCCATCAGTGACCTTAAGCTCCTTCTTTCTGAAAAAGAAAGTTTCGGACTCGTCCTCCTTGAAGCGATGGCCTGCGGCGTGCCGTGCATCGGAACAAATATCGGCGGAATCCCGGAAGTGATTAAAGATCAAGTAAGCGGTTTTCTGGTGGAAGTCGGCGATATTCAGGCGGCATCTGAAAAAGCGCTTGCCGTTTTAGAAGATAAACAGCTCAGCAAACGATTGACTGATCATGCGCTGAAAATGGCGGAGACCGCCTTTTCTTCGCAAAGAATCGTCAGTCAGTATGAACGGATTTATGACGAATTGGCAGGACCGGAGTGATCTTATGGAACAGGAATTTGTCAAAGCCCTCCCCATCCTTCATCACCTGATGAAGGCGGGCCATCAGGCGTACTTTGTCGGGGGAGCCGTCAGAGACAGCTATATGAAACGAAAAATAGGTGATGTGGACATCGCAACCAGCGCTTCGCCGAATGAGGTGGAGCGTCTCTTTAAGCGGACTGTCGATGTAGGAAAAGAGCACGGCACCGTCATCGTCTTGTGGGAAGATGAAACCTATGAAGTCACCACTTTTCGTGCCGAATCAGAATATAAGGACTACCGGCGCCCTGAAGCTGTGCGGTTCATTACTTCTTTATCAGAAGACTTAAAGCGGAGAGACTTAACGATTAATGCGATGGCGATGTCTGCCGAAGGAGAGCTGCTTGATTATTTCGGAGGCGCACATGATATCGGACAAAAGCTGATCCGTACGGTGGGTAATCCTGAAGACCGTTTTCGGGAAGACGCTCTGCGGATGATGAGAGCCGTCCGCTTTATGAGTCAGCTCGGCTTTCTGTTAGAAAAAGAAACAAGAGAGGCCGTTATAAAAGACAGGGAGCTTTTGGCACATGTATCAGTAGAACGAAAGACCGTCGAGTTTGAAAAGCTGCTGCAGGGCGCTTTCTCACAGGATGCAATTCAAACGATGGTGCAGACAGGTTTGATACAAGAGCTGCCCGGCCTTTCCGGTTATGAGCGGCAAATGCTGGAAGCGAGCGGCTTTCCGTTTTCTTCTTTAGATGCACGCGAAGAACGCTGGGCAGCGCTGTTATTGTTTCTCGGTCTTTGTCCGAAAAGCGCCGAGGCGTTTTTAAAACAATGGAAACTGCCGGGAAAAGTCATAAAAAAAGCGGTGCAGATCATAAGCGTTTATCCGGCGCAGCTGGAAGCGGAAGCGATGTACCGGGCGGGAGAGGCGCTGTTATCAGCCGTTAAAATCGGGATGCTGAAAAAGCATAAGACGATTGATGAACAAAAGCTGAAAGAGGTTCAGAGCCTGTATGAGAAGCTGCCGATCAAAAGCCTTCGAGACCTCGACATTTCAGGCGCTGATCTGATGGAGCTCAGAAACCGCCGCGCGGGTAAATGGGTGGCCGAAGAACTTCGCCGGATTGAAGAAGCGGTATTGGCAGGGAAGCTCCCTAACCGAAAACATGACATAAAGGAGTGGCTCGCATCATGGGATCAACATTAAGAACCCGATTAATTGATTTATTTTCTGAGGCGGGTGACGGCTTTATCTCCGGGCAGAAAATAAGTGACGCGCTCGGCTGCTCGAGAACCGCCGTTTGGAAACATATAGAGGAGCTCCGCAAAGAGGGCTATGAGGTTGAGGCGGTCAGGCGAAAAGGGTACAGGCTCATTAAAAAACCGGGGAAACTCAGTGAATCCGAAATCCGTTTCGGGCTGAAAACAGAGGTTTTGGGCAAACAGCTTCATTACCGGGACGTCCTGCCGTCCACCCAAAAAACCGCTCATGAACTTGCCAATGACGGCGCGCCGGAAGGGACGCTCGTAGTCGCCGATAAACAAACGGCAGGCAGAGGAAGAATGGCCAGAGTATGGCATTCACAGGAGGGAAACGGGATTTGGATGAGCCTCATTCTGAGACCCGACGTTCCTTTGCAAAAAACGCCGCAGCTCACCCTGTTATCCGCCGTTGCGGTCGTACAGGCCATCGAGGCTTTTACAGGTGTACAGCCCGCCATTAAATGGCCGAATGATTTAATGATTCACGGCAAAAAAGCCGTCGGGATTTTAACTGAGCTGCAGGCAGAAGAAGACCGTGTCCGTTCGGTTATTCTCGGGATCGGGATCAACGTGAACCAGCAGGAAACCGATTTTCCCGGCGAGCTTCAGGACATTGCGACAAGCCTCAGCATGGAAGCCGGCGAAAAAATTGACAGAGCGGGTCTGATACAAGAGATTCTGCTGACTTTTGAAAAACGCTATCAGGATTACTTGAATCACGGCTTTACACCGATCAAGCTGCTATGGGAAAGCTATGCGGTCGGACTGGGGAACGAGCTCAGAGCGAGAACGCTGCAAGGGACGTTTTACGGGAAATCGCTCGGCATTGATGATGAGGGAGTTCTTCTCTTGGAAACGAGAGACGGTATAAAGAAGATCTATTCTGCCGATATTGAGCTCAATTAATCTTAGTTGGTACAAGCCTCGTGAATTTGGTATACTTCCTATGGGCAGTATCATAATGAACTGCACCTGATCAGCAGAACAGAGATTACGAAAAGTCTGCCTTGATCCAAAAAAGGACTGGGACAGAGGGATGACATTCGCCGAAGGTTAAACAAGTGGGGATCCTTCTTATTTTACAGAAGGCTTTTTTGCTTGCGAAGAATTGGCGGCTCATCTCCTCACCGTTTAGAGGAGGAGAAACAGAATGAAAACAAAACTGGATTTCATGAAAATGAAGGAAAACGGAGAGCCGATCGTGATGCTGACCGCTTACGATTATCCGCAGGCAAAGCTTGCGGAACAGGCGGGAGTCGACATGATTTTAGTCGGGGATTCGCTCGGAATGGTCGTGCTCGGACTCGATTCAACAGTCGGCGTAACGGTCAGTGACATGATTCACCATACAAAAGCGGTAAAACGCGGTGCGAAAAATACGTTTATCGTAACTGACATGCCGTTTATGTCTTACCATCTTTCAAAAGAGGACACATTGAAAAACGCCGCGGCCATTATTCAGGAAAGCGGCGCGGACGCGTTAAAGCTTGAAGGCGGAGACGGCGTTTTTGAATCCATCCGCGCACTGACTCTAGGCGGAATTCCTGTCGTCAGCCATTTAGGCCTCACACCGCAGTCTGTCGGCGTATTAGGCGGATATAAAGTGCAGGGAAAAGATGAGCAAAGCGCGAAAAAGCTCATTGAAGACAGCATCAAATGCGAGCAGGCGGGAGCGATGATGCTCGTGCTTGAATGCGTGCCTGCTGAACTGACTGCTAAAATAAAAGAAGAAGTATCCATTCCCGTCATCGGAATCGGAGCCGGTTCAAAAGCGGACGGCCAAGTCCTTGTCTATCATGACGTCGTCGGCCACGGCGTGGACAGAACACCGAAGTTCGTGAAGCAATACGCCAAAATCGACGGCAAGATTGAGTCGGCCCTCAGCGATTACGTCCGTGATGTGAAAGAACGGGTTTTCCCGGAAGAAAAGCATTCCTTTCAGATAAACCAAACTGTGCTGCAAGGCTTGTACGGAGGAAAGTAAGCGATGAAACAACTGACAGAAACTCAACAGCTGAAAGAATTAATTGCACAATACCGCTCAGAAGGCCGGACGATCGGATTCGTCCCGACAATGGGTTTTCTTCATGAAGGACATCTGACGCTGGTTGAAAAAGCAAGCAAAGAAAACGATATTGTTGTGATGAGCATCTTTGTCAATCCGACTCAATTCGGACCGGGCGAGGATTACGAAGCATATCCGCGAGATTTAAAGCGCGATGCCCGGCTTGCAGAACAGGCTGGGGCAGATGTTTTGTTTACGCCGTCTCCAAGTGATATGTATAAAGGCGAGCAAAATGTTGCCGTGCAAGTGAAAAGGAGAACTGACGTGTTGTGCGGCGCCTCCCGCGTCGGCCATTTTGACGGAGTGGCCACTGTGCTGACGAAGTTTTTCAATCTCGTTAAACCGACCCGCGCCTACTTCGGCCTGAAAGATGCCCAGCAGGCAGCGGTTGTGGACGGATTAATTGAGGATTTCTTTATGGATATCGAATTGGTTGCAGTGGACACGGTCAGAGAAGAAGACGGACTTGCCAAAAGCTCTCGCAACGTCTATCTGACTGAGCAGGAACGCAAAGAAGCGCCGATGATCTATAAAGCATTGCAGCAAGGCGCTGAACTGATCAGAGAGGGTGAAAGAAATCCGGAAACCGTTATAAAAACCGTCACCGATATCATCGAAAACACAAGCGGCGTCATTGATTATGCCGAACTGTACGCTTATCCGGAGCTGACTCCGCTTAAAACATTAAACGGCAAGGTCATTCTGGCCTGCGCCGTCCAATTTTCTAAAGCCAGACTGATTGATAATATCATTATTGATATTGATGAATGGGAGAGATCATAATATGTACCGCACTATGATGGCCGGAAAACTGCACCGCGCTACCGTGACGGAAGCCAATTTAAACTATGTCGGCAGCATTACGATTGATGAAGATCTTTTAGATGCCGTCGGAATGCTCGCTAATGAAAAAGTTCAGATTGTGAATAATAATAACGGAGCGAGACTTGAAACGTATATTATTCCCGGTAAGCGGGGGAGCGGCGTCATCTGTTTAAACGGAGCTGCCGCCCGTCTCGTCCAAGAAGGAGATAAAGTCATTATTATTTCTTATCAAATGATGTCTGATCAGGAAGCAAAAAGCCATCAGCCGAAGGTGGCCGTTCTGGATGATCAGAATAAAATCGAGCAGATGCTGGGCCAGGAGCCGGCACACACGATTTTGTAAAAGAGCCCCCTTCATGGGGGTTTTCTTTTAAGATTTAGGGGCAAAAGCTGTTTTTCCGCTCCATTTCTCAACAAAACGTGTTACACTTTTCTCGTATGCAAGAATTGAGGTGTCCATTTTAATGAACAAACAACGGTTCGTTGTCATAGATGTCGAAACAACAGGAAATTCGCCGAAAAAGGGCGATAAAATCATTCAAATCGCAGCGGTTGTCATTGAAAATGGACAAATAACTGAGCGGTTTTCAAAATATATCAATCCGAATCAGGCCATCCCGCCGTTTATTGAACAGCTGACCGGAATTTCGTCCGGAATGGTTGAAAATGAACTGCCGTTTGAAGCGGTCGCGGAGGAGATTTTTCATCTGCTTGACGGCGCGTATTTTGTTGCTCACAATATTCATTTCGACCTCGGATTTGTCCGGCATGAACTGAGCGAAGCGGGCTATGAGCTGCCGGATTGTGAAGTGCTTGATACGGTTGAGCTTTCACGTATTGTTTTCCCGGGGTTTGAAGGATATAAGCTCGGTGAGTTGTGCGCGGAGCTGAATATTGTTCATGACCGACCTCACCGCGCAGACAGCGATGCGGAGGTTACGGGACTGGTCTTTTTAGACATTTTACATAAACTGAAACATTTGCCTTTACCGACATTAAAGCAGCTTAGAAGGCTTTCACAGCATTTTATCAGCGATTTGACGCTGCTTTTGGATTCTTTTATACATGAAAGCAGGCCGGCGGAAGAAAAGCGCTGCATTCCATACGCCTCTTTTTCAATTAAAGAGCCCGATCACATTCCGGTTTCCCGTCCGGTGAATGCGGCCATTGATCTTGAAAAGTGGAACGAAGAAAAAGAACGGATCTTATCCGGCATCATCCCCCGCTATGAAATGCGGAAAGGGCAGCTTTCGATGATGGATGAAGTGCTTGGCGCCTTCCGCAATCGGGAGCATGCGCTGATTGAAGCGGCACCCGGCATCGGAAAAACGATCGGTTATCTCGTTCCGGCTGTTTTATTTGCCAAAGCGGAGCAAACTCCCGTGATTATCAGCACGTACTCTACTCTTTTGCAGCAGCAGATCATGTCTAAAGATCTTCCGCTTTTGGAGCGTATGTTTCCTTGGCCGGTTAAAGCCGCTATTTTAAAAGGGAAATCACATTATCTGTGCCTGCCTAAGTTTGAACATATTCTGCATGAGGAAGATGACAACTATGATGCGGTTTTGACGAAAGCGCAGCTTCTCGTCTGGCTGACGGAGACTGAAACGGGCGACGCCGCTGAGCTGAATCTTCCATCAGGCGGCAGGTTGCTGTGGGAGCGCATGGCTTACGATGAGAATTCTTTTTTGAAAAAAGGGAAGGACTCGGTTGCCGGGTTTTATGAACGGGCTAAAGAAAAGGCGCAGGCCGCAGATCTGATTATCACAAACCATGCTTTGCTGTTTTCAGATCAAAGCAGTGAAACGAAAAAACTGCCTGCAAGCGGAACGATCATCATTGATGAAGCGCATCATTTCGAACGCGCTGCCAGCGAGCACCTGGGGAAGAGAGCTTCATACATCGGACTGCACACAAAGCTCAGCCGAATCGGAACTTTAAAGGAACACGGACTGTTAAAGCGGATGAGAAAACTGTTTTATACGTATGAACTGCCGGCGGAAAGTTTTTTTGACGCCGATGAGTGGATGAAGCATATTCAATCGGAAAGCGACGCATTTTTCAGTTCAGTGCATTCTTTTGTCAAACGAAGAAAACCTAAAGACGATCTGAACCGTCTCGTTTATAGTCTCAATCATAAAAGCCAGGATAAAGGGTTTCACATGATAACGGACGGAGCGGAGCGGCTTTGTGCGATGCTGGATCAGCTGCTTGATATGTTTTCAGTACAGGAGAAACTGTTACATCAAAAGCTTGATCAGATGAAAAGCGGAGCGGCTTTTTTAGCGGCCGAATATGTAAAGTGTATCAGGGGGCTGAAAGAATATCGCGATACGTTCAGCAGGCTGCTGTTTGAAAATGATGAGAAAGAAGCCGTTTGGGTTGAAATTGACGCGAAGGGCGCAAAAAATGCCGTCAGCATCTATGCGCAGCCTTTGGAGCCCGGTGAAATGCTGGCAGACCAGTTTTTCGCCCGCAAAAAAAGCGTTGTGCTCACATCAGCGACCTTAATGGTGGAGCATTCTTTTCAATTTATGATTGAAAGGCTCGGACTTGCGGATTTTTATCCGCGCACCAAAAGCATCCCGTCTCCTTTTTCTTACGATGATCAGATGAACGTCATCATTCCGAAAGAGATGAAATCCGTTAAATATGACGGAGAGCGGGAAGTCATTGAGCATATTGCCAAGTATGCAGAAATCATGTCAAAGGGAAAACAGCCGAAGATCCTTGTCCTGTTTACGTCTCATGATATGCTGAAAAAAGTGTATCAGGAACTGAAACTCAGTATGGAGATATCAGGCATTCAGCTTCTCGCCCAAGGTATTTCGGGCGGGAGTCCCGGTAAATTAATGAAAACCTTTAAAACGGCAAGCCGGGCGATTTTGCTCGGGACAAATCATTTCTGGGAAGGCGTTGATTTTCCGGGGGATGAATTGTCAACCGTCATGATCGCAAGACTTCCTTTCAGGGCGCCTGACAATCCGCTTCATGCCGCAAAATGCGAATTTGCCAAGAAGCAGGGGAAAAATCCGTTTCAGACGATTTCCCTGCCTGAGGCCGTGTTAACGTTCAGACAGGGGATCGGGCGCCTGCTCCGTACGGCGGGAGACAAGGGAACAATCGTTCTTTTAGATCAGCGTGTAAAGACGGCGGGATACGGACGGCTGTTTCTTGAAGCGCTCCCGACTTCATCTCTTTTGGAGCTGACGGATGCCGAACTCGGGGATTATGTCAGCCAAACGGAATAAAAGCCGCATAAACGCGGCTTTCGTGGTGTGGGATGAGGAATTGTTTTTATAGTAAAAGCGGGTTCATGCCGCCTTGTGATTTTATTATGCCGCGGGCGCATCCCGTTATGACTAACAAAATTTGTTCGACCGATGGAGGGTATAAAAATGGAAAGCAAAATTGAAATTCTGTCAACGATTAATGTGGAGCATTCAGATGATTTATATAAAATCGTCGATACATTAAACCGGACTTTGAAACGGGACAATCTGATGTTCGGGCTTGCGCTCGACGAAGAAAATCAAAATGAAGCGGTCTTCACCATTTATCGCACATAGGTGAAAAAGATGAGAAAAAAAGCATTAATATTTACAGCCGTATTTGGTATTATTTTTTTAGCAGTTCTTTTATTTTCGGCCAGCATTTTTAAATCTGCAATGGCTCAAAAAGAAGAAGGCCACGAAACAGCTGCCGCAGCCGCTAAAGAAAAAACGGATCTGACAGATGCTGAGAAAGTGGAGACCTTTGTCGGCAAACAGAAATATTATGTTGTTACCGGAACGGATAAACATGGAAAAGATATGTATGTATGGGTTCCGGCCGACAAAAAAGCAAAAATTCTCTCAAAAAAAGCCAGTGACGGCATTTCAAGCGGCAAGGCTGCCAAGATCGTTCGGGACGAAGGGCTTGTTTCCAAGCTGAATGGCGTTCACCCGGCGAGAGAAAACAATGTTCCGTTATGGGAAGTGACCTATATCAACAAAAGCGGGCAGTATAGCTTTAGTTATGTGGACTTTACAAGCGGCAAGATTCTCAAAAACATCACACCGTGAGACGTATTAGGGGGAGTTCAAGTTGAAATTGGCAAAAAGAGTATCCGCATTAACACCGTCTGCAACACTTGCAATTACTGCAAAAGCGAAAGAGCTGAAAGCAGAAGGCCATGATGTCATCGGCCTCGGAGCAGGAGAACCGGATTTTAATACGCCTCAGCACATTATAGCTGCCGCGGTGCGTTCCATGAATGAAGGCCATACGAAATATACGCCATCAGGCGGTCTGCCGGCGCTGAAAGACAGTATTGCAAAAAAATTCAAAAACGACCAGGGGATTGAATATAAGCCGTCAGAAATCATTGTCTGCACCGGAGCGAAACACGCTCTGTATACATTATTTCAGGTTATTCTCGATGAAGGGGACGAAGTGATTATACCGACTCCTTACTGGGTCAGCTACCCTGAGCAGGTGAAACTGGCAGGGGGGCGTCCCGTCTATGCAGAAGGGCTGGAATCCAATCAGTTTAAAATTTCACCGGAGCAGCTGAAGCAGGCTATCACCGAGAAAACAAAAGCGCTCATTATCAATTCACCGAGCAACCCGACAGGTGTTATGTATACGAAAGAAGAGCTTGCGGAACTCGGAAAAGTGTGTCTGGAGCATGGCATTCTGATCGTTTCCGACGAGATTTATGAGAAGCTTACATACGGAGGAAAAAAACACGTCTCAATCGCACAGCTTTCAGATAAATTGAAAGAGCAGACGATTATCATTAACGGCGTGTCGAAATCTCACAGCATGACGGGCTGGAGGATCGGCTATGCGGCGGGTTCGGAGACGATTATTAAAGCGATGACGAGCCTTGCAAGCCACAGCACATCAAATCCGACGTCCATCGCTCAATACGGCGCCATTGCGGCCTATAACGGTCCGGCTGAGCCGCTGGAAGAGATGAGACAGGCATTTGAGCACAGACTGAACACCATTTACGCTCAGCTCGGTGAAATTCCCGGATTCACCTGTGTCAAACCTGAAGGGGCGTTTTACTTGTTCCCTAACGCCAAAGCGGCCGCAGAAAACTGCGGATTCAAAGATGTCGATGAATACGTCAAGGCGCTTCTGGAAGAAGAAAAAGTCGCCGTCGTACCGGGCTCGGGCTTCGGCTCACCGGACAACGTCCGTTTATCTTACGCAACGTCACTCGATCTTTTAGAAGAAGCGGTCGAAAGAATCCGCCGCTTCACGGAAAAACACAGCTGATTCTGAAAAAGCGGCTTTTAAAGCCGCTTTTCACTTGCATTGACCCCGTTAGAGTAGAACGGGTATAATAAAGTGATGAAAAAAGAGATTCAGGCAGATTCCTGAATGTCTTTCTTGTTCTGGAGGGAAAGAGTTTGAAAACAACAATCAACCAAGTGTATAAACACACAGGCGAGGAAGTAACGATTGGAGCTTGGGTCGCTAATAAACGCTCAAGCGGTAAAATCGCATTTTTACAGCTGAGAGACGGTACCGGCTTCATTCAGGGAGTTGTCGTCAAAGCTGAAGTAGAAGAAGACATCTTCCAAATCGCGAAATCAGTGACGCAGGAAACGTCACTTTATGTAAAAGGAATTGTGAAAGAGGACGAGCGTTCACCGCTTGGCTATGAGCTTGCTGTTACATCCATTGAAGTCATTCACGAAGCGACTGATTATCCGATTACGCCTAAAGAGCACGGTACGGAATTCTTAATGGATCACAGACATTTATGGCTCCGTTCGAAACGCCAGCACGCAATTATGAAAATCCGCAACGAAATCATTCGTGCGACTTATGAATTTTTCAACAAAGAAGGCTTCGTGAAAGTTGATCCGCCGATTTTGACGGGAAGCGCTCCCGAAGGCACGACTGAGCTGTTCGCGACGAAATATTTTGATGAAGACGCCTTCTTGTCTCAAAGCGGCCAGCTGTATATGGAAGCAGCTGCAATGGCGCTCGGAAAAGTATTCTCTTTCGGACCGACGTTCAGAGCGGAAAAATCGAAAACGAAACGCCATCTCATCGAATTCTGGATGATTGAGCCTGAAATGGCATTTGTTGAATTTGAAGAAAACCTTGAAGTTCAGGAGAATTATGTTGCATACATCGTACAAAGTGTGCTGGAACATTGTAAGATCGAGCTGAACACATTAGGTAGAGACACATCGAAGCTTGAACAAATCAAAGCGCCATTCCCGCGCATTACGTACGATAAAGCGATCGAATTCCTGAAAGAAAAAGGCTTTGACGATATTGAGTGGGGAGATGACTTCGGTGCGCCGCATGAAACAGCGATCGCAGAAAGCTATGACAAACCGGTGTTTATCACTCATTATCCGACGTCATTAAAACCGTTTTATATGCAGCCTGCCAAAGATCGTGACGATGTCGTGTTATGTGCCGACTTAATCGCTCCGGAAGGCTACGGGGAAATCATCGGCGGTTCAGAACGCGTTCATGATATGGATTTATTGGAAGAAAGATTAAAAGAACACGGTCTGGATTCAGAGGCTTACAAATGGTATGCTGAACTCAGACAATACGGTTCTGTTCCGCACTCCGGCTTTGGCCTCGGACTTGAGCGGACAGTGGCTTGGATCAGCGGAGCGCCTCACGTGCGTGAAACGATTCCGTTCCCGAGACTTCTGAACCGTCTGTATCCGTAATAGTTATGAAAAACGAAGTCTCCTGCAAGGGAGACTTTTTCTAAGTAAAGGGGAAAGCTCCCGGAGATAACCTTTTACAGTAAGAGGTGTAAGGATGAAAAAACAGCAATTTATAGATATGCAGGAACTCGGCATTTCAAGCATTCCCAACCTGCTGTTGACACATTACCGGCAGCTCGGGCTGAATGAAACCGAATTGATCCTGCTTTTGAAGATTAAAATGCATTTGGAAAAGGGCTCTTATTTTCCGACGCCGTTTGAACTTCAGTCAGGCATGTCCATCTCTGCTGAAGAATGTACAAGCTGCCTGAGAATGTTTATTCAAAAAGGTTTTCTGTTTATTGAAGAATGTGAAGACCATAACGGCATAAAGTTTGAAAAATATTCTCTGCAGCCGTTATGGGCGAAGCTGTATGATTACATGCAGCATTCACAAAACGAAACGCAGGAAAGAACGTCAGAAAGAGAACAAAAAAGCCTGTATACCATCTTTGAAGAAGAGTTCGGAAGACCGCTGTCACCGCTTGAATGCGAGACGCTGGCCATATGGCAGGATCAGGATCAGCATGATGCGATTCTGATTAAACACGCCTTAAAAGAAGCTGTTTTATCGGGGAAACTCAGTTTTCGCTATATTGACCGGATTTTATTTGAATGGAAAAAGAACGGCTTCAAAACGGTTGAGCAGGCGAAGGCGCACAGCCAAAAATTCCGGCGTGTTCAAACGAAACAAAATGATCCGCAAAAAGAGTATACGAGGCAGGTGCCTTTTTACAATTGGCTGGAACAATAACATGAGAAGGGGAGAAACGTGTTAAATTTAAAGCAGATTGAATATTGTCTTGAAAAAATCGGCGATATGTTTCCGCACGCAGAATGTGAACTTGTCCATTCAAATCCTTTCGAATTGGTTGTGGCAGTCGCATTATCCGCGCAATGTACGGATGCTCTCGTCAACAGAGTGACAAAAACGCTATTTCAAAAATATAAACGGCCCGAAGATTATCTTGCCGTATCGCTGGAAGAACTCCAGCAGGATATTAAATCAATCGGCCTGTACCGTAATAAAGCCAAAAATATTCAAAAGCTGAGCAAAATGATCATCGAAGAGTACGGCGGAGAAGTGCCGAAAGACCGGGATGAGCTTGTGAATCTGCCGGGTGTCGGACGGAAAACGGCAAATGTGGTCGTGTCTGTTGCTTTCGGCGTACCTGCGATCGCAGTAGACACTCATGTGGAGCGGGTCTCTAAACGGCTCGGTATCTGCCGCTGGAAGGACTCTGTTTTGGAAGTAGAGAAAACATTAATGAAAAAAGTGCCGAAAGAGGATTGGTCTGTTACACACCACAGATTAATATTTTTCGGCAGGTATCATTGTAAAGCGCAATCTCCCCGCTGTGCGGAATGTCCTTTGCTTCCGCTGTGCAGAGAAGGGCAGAAGCGTGACAAAAAAGGGCTGGTGAAACGGTGACGGCGATTGACATTCTGGCAGGCTATGAAACATACCTACGCAGCCTTACGGACTTGGAAAGCCTCGAGGTCAAAACGGCGTTGCGCCGCCATCCGCTGTATATGGATTTCAGCGGTCAGCCAACAGTGCAGCCATGGAGGGAAAGGGGCGAATATGTCCCGTTTCTGTTTCAGATTTGGAGCGAGACGAAAGAAACGCTGCTTCCCGTTTTTCAAACAAGAAAATCGAGATGTGATCAAAATGACATGCTGAAGGGAATTGCCTGTCTGATTGCCGCTTTTCACTGGACGGCAGGGGAGCGGGTCACATCACTCGATTGGTCTGTGCTTGAAACAAAGCATTTTCCCGCCGAACCGATCAATTGGGCGGAGCGAATGGCGTTTATTTTAACGAAACCGACTCAATTTCACTCGTTTATTCAGCTGGATGAATTGATGACGGAGATGAAGAAACAATATCATAAATATGAAGCCATGAACAAAGGTTAAAAACCTCCTTTTCTCATAAGGAGGTTTTTTTGTATGAAAAAAATCCTTCACCTGGTTGAGGTGAAGGATTTCGTCCGCTAACGAGCGGGATTTGACTGGATGGTTGACGAATTGGACTGCCCGTTGATATTTGAAGATGAGTCTTGGTTTTTGTCCGTTTGACCGTTGTCAGGTTTATTTGAGCCGTCTGAACCGGAATCGGAATCATTATCAGAGCCGTTATCTTGCTGTCCGTTGTTATCGGTCCCGTTACCGGGCTGATTCTGATTGTTGTTATCTGTTTGATCCTTATCGGATTGATCCTGATTTTTATCCGGGTCATCAGTTGGTGTTTGATCCGATCCGTCAGACGTATCTGTCTGATTGTCATCTGTGTTTGAATCATCGGTTTGCGTTTTGTCTTTGTCTTTATCTTCATCAGACTTCTGTTCATCGTCAGTCGCTTTATCTTTATCCGCATCGTCTTCTTCATCTTTCGGGACTTTGAAAGAAGCTGATGCCGTATCGCTTTTTCCGTCATCGTTTTCCGCTGTCACCTGGAAGCTGTATGTGGAGCCTGGTGTGACATCTGAGACGACGGCTTCTTTTGCCGAACTGTTTTGAATGTCACTGTAGCTTCCGCCGTCAACGGATTGTTTGACATTGAATGTTGCATCACCGTCATAATTCCAGCTTAAAGTTAATGATTTTTTATCTTTGTCGTATTTCACTTGCAATCCTGTCGGTTTATCGGCTTTTTCTTTCGTGTACGTTTTAGAAACGGCAGTTGGCTGCGTTCCTTTCACGAAGTACTCCGTCACTTTTTTATCATCCGGCGTATTCGGTCCGGCTAAAGCGGCAGGATTCGAGCCTTTCTCAACTGTTTCTTTGACGACACTGTCAGGCTGCTTGAAGCTTCCTTTACCGTCATCAACGTAAGAGATCAGCTTTTGGAAAATCCGTTTTGCGACTTGCTGGTCTGCAGAAGACAGTGATTTCTTGCCTGCTTTGTTGCCAGACTCAACTCCGGTCCAAACCGCCGCTGTATATTGAGGGGTGTATCCGACAAACCATGAGTCTGGGACTCCGCCCGGAGCAATGTTATATTTTTGAATGTCCTCTTTAGTAAAGTTGGTCGTACCCGTTTTACCGGCGACTTCCACGTTCGGCACCTGAGCCAGTTTACCTGTTCCTGATTCGACAGCTGATTTGAGCATATCGGTAATCATAAACGCTGTGTAGTCGCTCATAGCACTTTTCGGTTTCGGTGTTAAATCAAGCTTAGTGCCGTCATTAAATTCAATCGATGTGACCGCGTGCGGTTCGTTGTACGTTCCGTTATTTCCGAACGCACTGTAGGCGCCTGCCATGGTCATAGTAGATACACCGCGGTTACCCTCACCAAATCCCCCGATAGAGTAAGGTTCATATACTTGATCTTTGTTTAATCCCAATCCTAAGTCGTTTGCGAAGTCGACGGCATTATCTTTTCCTGCTGCTTGGTATGCTTTTAAAGCAGGAATATTACGTGAGTCTGCGAGGGCCTCTCGCATAGATATCTGACCTCTGTATTTATTGTCCCAATCATGAATCGGTGTGCCGTCAGAGTACGTATAAGCCGAATCATCAATCTGCTCATACGTCGACCATTTTTTATTTTCAATGACCGGCCCGTAATCAAGAATTGGTTTTATCGTTGAACCGGGCTGGGTTTTACCTTGTGTTGCATAATTGAATCCCCCGGTAGTTCTGTTCCGTCCTGCTCCGATAGCGCGGATTTCTCCGTTTGTCGTATCAAGGAGAGTGACGCCGCCCTGCATGCCTTCCGAAAAGCCGGCTGTATCTCCGTTCATCAATTGATCAAGATAATCTTGTGCTTTCGTATCAAGAGTCGTGTAAATTTTCAATCCGTCAGTTGAAATATCGACGTCTTTCTTTTCTTTTGTCTCAATTTCTTTCATAACTTCTTCGACAAAAGCGCTGTATTTATTTGTGTCCTTTTTATCGTATTCCTTTTGGCTGACGACGCCTTCATCTTTCATGGACACTTTCTTTGCTTTTTGGTAGTCAGAATTTGAAATGAATCCTTGTTTTTCCATTAAGCTGAGAACAATGTTTCGGCGTTTTTCGGAAGCCTTCGGATTTTTAACCGGGTTATATCCGGTCGGGCTTTGCGGCATTCCGGCAAGCGTCGCCGCCTGTTCAACCGTAAGCTTGCTCAAGTCTTTTACGCCGAAGAATTCTTCAGCCGCTTTACCGACGCCGTAGGCACGCGGTGAGAAATAAATTCTGTTTAAATACATCTCTAAGATTTCATCTTTAGAATAATGGCGCTCCAGCTGCAGTGAAAGCCACACTTCCTGTGCTTTCCGTTTAATCGTTTTCTGATGGGTCAAAAGCGAGTTTTTCACAACCTGCTGGGTGATTGTGCTTCCTCCCTCTGAACCGAATCCATCCGTAAAGTTTGCGACCAAGGCGCCTCCGATCCGGATCGGGTCTATACCGTGGTGCTTATAAAAACGGGCGTCTTCAGTTGCGATAAATGCTTCTTTCACAACATCGGGTATATCCTTAATCGGGACGTAGGTTCGTTTTTCACCGCCCACTTCCGCGATTTCTTTGCCGTTTTTATCGTAAATCGTTGAAGAGTAAGGCGTTTTCAGCTTGGCTTCGTCCAAAGACGGCGCGCCGGAAACCAAAACGGCAAATGCCGCCGCTCCGCCGACTATGCCAAGGACAAACAGAATAACCAAGGACAGTACAATCTTTTTGAATAAACCGCCTTTACGCTGTTTCTTGCCTTTTTTCGGTGAAGAGGGCTTAGTGCTTTTCGTCTGCCTTGCCTTACGGCGTTCTTCACGGCTCGTAAATTGATCTGACATAACATCTCAACCTTTCGTTTATCAACCTTTCGCTCAGTCTACTGTTCCTGCGAAAAATAAAGCTGTTCAATAATACTAATATAATCAATTCTCGGTGAGTATCCAAGGGAAATCGGAAAGGAAGCATCTTCTAATTCGTCTTTGCGAATTGATTTTCTGCCATTGTTCTCCTTTCTCTCCCAAAAGACAAACAGCTTGTCGGCTTCGAGGAAATAAACCTTTCCGAAAGCGGATATAATAACAAAACAAATGCCGTCTTGCCTGACCACCTGCTTCATATGCTCAATCTGATGATCGTGAAAATTATGCAGGGGAAATGCCGTTTTGTTTTTTGTTTCTTTTGCCTCAAAATCAATGTAGCGTCCTTTATAAATGCCGTTGTAGTCAGTTGTGGAAGACTGTTTAAAATAAGCTTCCTTAATGACTGCGGCGCTTCTTTTCGGATAGTGGACGTTTACAATCTGGACGGGTGTCGGCTTTTTGTGAATGACAGCAATTTGGTTAGCCAGATAATACTTATTCGTTTCATTCAGGTCGTCTTCGAGGGTCATGCCGCGATTACTGTATGAATGGGACCGTTTCTGGCTGTTTTGGGATGAAACCGTTTTGTTCGGCTGAAAAGTTTTTCCATTCGGGTACCGAATCACTTTTTCCATCCTCCTTATCAAACTAATAGTGACGGAAGTGAATGAACGTGCATAAACGACAGACCGTAACCGCCATTCTTCGCCTGATCGAAAAAGAGACGAAAATAAAAAATGCCGATAATATTTCCCGGACGAATGCCTATAAAGCATATTATGACCGCCATCCTGAGATCAAGTGGCCGCTTTTGGCATCCTTTGTGTCCCGCAATGCGGGCTGGTCGATGACTGATTTAAGAGGCGTCCTTTATCAGGAGGGCCTTGACAGCAGTCAGAAAAACTGGTTTTTCCTTTCGTATGAAAGGGCGAATTGGCTGATTTTTTCTGATGCCTATCCTCAGCTTCTGGTCTACCAGTGGTCAAAACAAATCGGCGAACCTCTTTTCCGTCATCTTCCTCATTTCCGCGTCTCGGCTTTTATGCAGGAAGAGTGGTTTCGCTTTTGGCGTGACGGAGATACGGAACGGCTCATGTATGCTCTTATTATAAATGAACAAAACACTATCCAAGCACCTATTATACAAAATCCTTCGTTTAAAAAGAATGTTTTTGGCACGATTCCTTTTTATTTAAGTGATTGGTTTCACTTTAATACGGTGATATTCCCTTCAATTGACGGACATTTATACGGAATTTCCGTCAAACGGTTTTCAAAAACCGAAGAGAGAATTACGCTCGGAAAACAGCTGGCCCGCCTTCTGTTCAGCCCTGATCTTCACGCTTCTTTTTACCGTTTTCTTGATACCGTTCCTCATACCGGTTCACGCTTTGATATGGAGAAAATGATCGGCATCAAAAAAAGAACATCACCGATGCTGAGGACAACCTATCCCATTGTTGCCCACCCATTAGACGGCGAAAGGGCGGATTGGTTTCAAAAAAGGTTAAGAAAAGGGGCTTTCTTACAGGAGAAAATGCCGAAACAGCTTGAACTGACGGACTGGTACTTCCAGAAAAGACGGGAGCTCCATGCGCTCTTCGCGGTTAAAGAGTGGCTGAAGAAATGAAAAAGCCCGAAACCGTTCGCTGGGGTTTCGGGCTGCTGATGTGTTACGTGGAAGGGCGGTTTGGGCCGCCTAATTTTTTATCAAGCGTATCAGTCGTTTTTGCTTCGGTTTTTTGCTGTTTACCTGCATTTTTCGGTCTCGTTTTCATACGGCACCTCCTCAACTGTATCGTTTGCATTAACGTGCCGGTTCATACAAAGTTTGCGGCACTTTTTTTGTCGAAAGGCACGCCTTTTAGGATAATCTCTGTTTGTTTGCCGAACTGCTTCTAGTTTTGTCATGTGCAGAGGAGAGCGGTATGAAAACGAGAATTATATTCTAAAGAGACGCAAGTGATAAAAGGGAGGAACATGAATGTCTGTTTACACGAGCAAGGCTGATATTCTCCGTCTGCTTTCTGATATCGAATTCCGGATTTCTGCTGCTGAAAAGACGCTTACCCAAGCAGTCAGATCCTGTCAGGCGGAAGCTGAAGAAATCAGACAGGAGAAACTTTCCCGCCTTGAGGAAGAGGCGCGGGAGCTTCATGTTTGTATTGATGACCTGTTTTTGACTGACCGGCGTAAAAAGGATTTGCCGAGAGCCTGCCGGATCAGCTGATTTTATGCAAAAACTTTGGTACCATATGTACTGAGGTGAGTCCGTTTGCAGACACAGTCGTTATTGGAGCTGACAGAACAAATGATAGAGGCGGTTCTGGAAGCCGAAAAAAGGTATCAGGATGGAAAAGAGTCAGGCCGTTCATATGATTTTTTTGAGATTATTAAACCCGATGTTGAAAAAAGAGACCGGCTTTGCGCGCTTTGGACAGAAGCAGCGCTTGCGTTTATTCAGGAAAACCGTCCGAAATACGTTCATCACGCACAAATTCAGGCCGTTACAGAAAATTTCGGAGAGCTGATGCTCCAATCATATGTTCATCATATTCATAAAAAAAGATACAGGGATTTAACTGAATCTGTTTTATATACGCTTCGTATATTGAGGGATGAAATTGAAAAAGAAGGCAGCTGAAAATGGCTGCCTTCTTTTATATAAAGGGGTCGGGTATGTTATTCATACGCCGGGTTTTCTGCTCCACTTGCTTCGAGAACCTTCATACTGTTTCGAAATTCGGTTGCGGTGAGATGACCTTGAATATAGAGGAATTTTGCAAAGTCCATCAGTTTATCTGCACAATCTGTTTCATATTTTTTCACTTCAGCAAAACGCTTTCTTAAGTATGATACGTTCATAATGGTGCATCCCCTCTCATGTATGTTGAGATTATGGTAACATAACGATTCGACTTTTTTCTGTTTTTAAAAAATTAAGACTTTCGACAGCATTTGACAAAAATCAGAATCACCGAAAGCACATAACCACGGCGGAATTCATACATATATAGCAGAAACTTAGTGAGAGACAAGGGGGAATGTCGTATGCAATGGAGAGCAGAGCCATATCAAAATATGTACCAGCAGCCGGCGGGATATTTCTACCCGCAGCAGATACAGCCGCTGCAGCAGCCGTATCCGCAGCAGATACAGCCATTGCAGCAGCCGCCATATCATCAGCAAGGGCAGTACCCGCAGCAATTTTATCCGAATCAGGAATACGGTCATATGCAGCAGCCGTTTGCTCCCTCTCCTCCTCAGGCAGCCATGCCCGGGGGGCAGCCGGGGTTTGTGAATCCTTACCCCGTTCCCAGACCGAATCAGCAGCAGTCTTCCCAATTCTCAGGCATACTCTCCCAGTTTAAAAAAACGAACGGACAGTTTGACTTTAATAAAATGATAGATACAACGGGGCAGATGGTAAGCGCCGTAAATCAGGTCGGATCGCTGGTGAAAGGCTTCACCAGTATCTTCAAATAAAAAGCATGAATGATATCCATCATTCATGCTTATTTTTTAGGGAAAAAGAGGGTAAGCGTCTGTTCATTCCAGGATGTTTCCATATCTTCTTCACTCACCTTATAAGGGAGGACAACGGTTCTTGTCATGCTTGAAGACACATGGGATGAATGAGCCTGTTTATGATCGTAGCGGATTGTAACGTGAAGGTAGCACCCCTTCGTTTCCACCAGCATATCCCCGTCACGGAACGTCTCGGGAACGCCGATATCAACCGCGAGGCCCTTCGGCTCTTCTCTGACGTCAATCGTCACTTGCGCTTCAGTAAAAGCCGAATTGACAAGGTGCTGAAAACCCTGCATCAATTCTGCGAAGGGACCTGAGTGAAAAAATTGGTCCATCGCATGGCTGATGATGTCCTCATTACTTTGCGGATCAAGTTTATCGTTTTGTGATTGATCCATATGACCACCGCCTTTTTACAAACAGACTATGCGATGTTATGCCGTATGGTTAAGAATTGAAGGAAAAAAGAAAGTATGGTTAAATAGTGGAGAATAAACTGGTAACGGATTCACATTTAGGAAGGGGAGCACAACACATTGCTGAAAAAATTATTCGGATTGGGAGACAGCCGGAAAAAGCCGGCCGAGGAAGTGATTTTTTCTCCGGCTGACGGAGCGGTGATGGATTTGGCTTCAGTGCCGGATCCCGTATTTTCACAAAAAATGATGGGGGACGGGATCGCCGTCGAGCCTGCAAACGGAGACATTGTTTCACCGGTTGAGGGAGAAGTGATTCAGCTGTTCCATACAAAACATGCTGTCGGCATCCGCACCCTTTCCGGAGCGGAACTTTTGATACATGTCGGTTTGGATACCGTCAATATGAACGGCGAAGGCTTTGAAGCGCATGTAAAAGAAGGAGACAAAGTGAAAACAGGCGATCTGCTTTTAACGTGCCGGCTGGATTTAATAAAAGAAAAAGCAAGCAGCACCGTCATCCCTATGGTGATTATGAATGGCGATGCCGCAGAACCTTTGCAATTTGCAGGCGCAAACGAAGCGAAAAAAGGACAAACAGAGCTTTTTACGATAAAAATGAAGTAGGCAGGGGCTGATTCCCTGCTTTTTTTCTTGTGCAGGATTTTCATCTAGCCAGGCAAACAAATATTCGGTAAACTGTACCTCATAAAGAGGTGTGAACGATGAAGAAAAAATCACTGAGCGAACTGATTCAGGAATTAAAAAATCATGAAAATATTGTGCATTGGCATGAAGAGGAACCGCGGGAGGCGAAAACCATGCCGATGCCGGAGCAAGTAGATCGGAAAATTCGGGCGGCTCTCGAAAAGAGGGGGATCGAGCGGCTCTTTACACATCAATACTCCGCTTTTCAGACGGTTCAAAACGGAGAAAGCATTGTGGCTGTCACACCGACGGCCTCCGGAAAAACACTGTGCTATAATCTTCCGGTTCTTCAGTCTATCGCGGAAGATGCCTCAAGCCGCGCGCTTTATTTATTTCCGACAAAGGCGCTCGCGCAGGATCAAAAAAGCGAGCTGAACGAAATCATAGACGAGACGGGCATGGACATTAAAAGCTTTACCTATGACGGAGATACGTCTCCGGCCATCAGGCAGAAAGTCAGAAAAGCCGGGCATATTGTGATCACAAATCCCGATATGCTTCATTCAGCCATTCTTCCCCACCATACAAAATGGGTGAGTCTGTTTGAAAACCTGAAATATATCGTCATTGATGAATTACATACGTACCGGGGCGTATTCGGCAGCCATGTGGCGAACGTCATCCGCCGTTTAATGAGAATCTGCGCTTTTTACGGAAGCACGCCGTCATTTATCTGCACATCCGCCACAATCGCCAATCCGAGGGAATTGGCGGAGCAGCTGACGGGAAAATCAGTGCGCCTGATTGACGATAACGGCGCCCCGGCCGGAAGAAAGCACTTTGCTTTTTACAATCCTCCGATTGTAAATAAACCGCTGCATATTCGAAAAAGCGCCACCGTGGAAGTGAACGAACTTGCCAAAACTTTTTTAAAAAATAAGATCCAGACGATTGTTTTTGCCAGAAGCCGTGTCCGGGTTGAAATTATTTTAAGCCACATTCAGGAGATCGTAAAAAAAGAAATCGGCGCGAAGTCTGTCAGAGGTTATCGCGGCGGATATCTTCCGAAAGAAAGAAGAGAAATAGAGCGGGGGTTAAGAGACGGCAGCATTCTCGGCGTTGTCAGCACAAACGCGCTGGAGCTCGGCGTTGATATCGGCCAGCTTCAGGTCTGCGTGATGACGGGGTACCCGGGCAGTGTCGCGAGCGCATGGCAGCAGGCGGGCCGGGCCGGGCGGCGGCAGGGAGAGGCGCTTATCGTGATGGTGGCGAACTCTGATCCGATTGACCAATATATTGTGCGCCATCCTGATTATTTCTTTAAACGCTCGCCTGAATCTGCAAGGATTAATCCCGATAATCTCATTATACTGGTCGATCACCTGAAATGCGCCGCGTATGAGCTGCCTTTCAGAGCCGATGAAACATTCGGAGAAAATGATGCAAGAGATATTCTCGAGTATTTAGAAGAAGAAGGGGTGCTTCACGAAAACCGCGAACGCTATCACTGGGCGAGCGAATCTTTTCCCGCCTCCAACATCAGTCTCCGTTCGGCGTCACAGGAAAACGTGGTCATCGTTGACCGGTCAGAGACGGCTGATGTAAAAATCATCGGAGAAATGGACCGCTTCAGCGCGATGACGCTTCTTCATGATGAAGCGATTTATCTTCATGAAGGGGTGCAGTACCAGGTTGAAAAGCTTGATTGGGATCATAAAAAAGCGTACGTGCGAAAGGTCGATGTCGAATATTATACAGATGCCAATTTAGCGGTGCAGCTGAAAGTGCTGGACATTGACAGAACGGACAGCAGAAAGAAAACGGCCTTACATTTCGGCGATGTAACCGTGAACGCACTTCCGACAATATTTAAAAAAATTAAAATGACGACATTTGAAAATATAGGATCAGGGCCGATTCATCTTCCAGAAGAAGAACTGCATACCAGTGCTGCCTGGCTTGAATTGAAAGAGACGGATTCGGAGATCGGCGAAAAAACGCTTGAACAGCTGCTTTTAGGCATTGCCCACGTCCTGCAGCATATCGTGCCTGTATACGTCATGTGCGACCGAAATGACGTGCATGTCGTGCCGCAAATCAAAGCCGCACATACCGGACTTCCGACAATCTTTCTGTATGATCATTATCCGGGCGGAATCGGACTTGCCGATGAAGTATATAAGCGATTTGATGAAATCAATGAAGGGGCTGAGCGCCTGATCAGACAATGTCCATGTCAAGACGGATGCCCTTCCTGCATCGGCTCCGAAATAGAAGGAATAGATGCAAAGAAAGCGATACTCCGGCTCTTGAATTACGTGTAAAAGAAAAGGGGGACGAAAGATGTCCTTGAAAAATAAATTAAAGCGGATGAAAAACCACCTGAATGTGCCGGAAGCTGAAAAAAAGCCGGCAGCTTCACAACTTTCGGTCTCGGATATTCAAGTCCCATTTAGAGAAGAATGGGAGGCATTCGGAGTGAAGCCTTTCTTTTTTGAGGATGAATACTGTCTTATCCGCGAAACCGTCTATCCGCTTTCGCACCGCCACGGACGGTACAGCTTCAGTGAACTTGATGACGTCATGGCATTATGGAATAAAGGCGGTTTGACGCATACTTTATCAGCAGAAGGATACGAAAAAAGCCAGCTGTTCTTCTTTGATACTGAAACGACCGGCCTCGGCGGCGGGGCCGGCAATATGATTTTTTTGCTCGGTCATGCAAGAGTGTATGAAGACCGTGTCGCGGTTAAACAGCATCTGCTTCCTAAACCGGGAAACGAGACGGCTCTTTACAAAAGCTTTTTAAGTGAGGTTGACATTACGTCTCTTGTTACGTATAACGGAAAAGCCTTTGACTGGCCGCAGGTAAAAACTAGGCATACATTGCTGCGGGACAGGCTTCCGAAACTTCCTGACTTCGGACACTTTGATCTTCTGCACGGGGCGAGACGGCTTTGGAAACATAAATTAGAGCGTGTATCGCTTTCGGCGGTTGAAAATGAAGAGCTTGCTTTTAAAAGGGACGAAGACACACCTGGTTATTTGGCGCCGATGCTGTATTTTCAATTTTTAAAGGCGGAGGATCCGGCTCTTTTAAAGGGAGTGCTCTCGCATAATGAACAAGATGTGCTTTCCCTCATCGCTCTTTACATCCATATGTCAAAAAAGATTTTTGCATCTTCTGATCAGACGTCAGAACGTCAGGAAGCATACGCCATGGCGAAATGGTTTATCGCTCATAAAGAAACCGATCGGGCTGTTTCACAGCTGGAAGCGCTGCAAGGCAAAGCCTTTGAAGATTCGGATCGGGCCCTTTTTGACTTAGCAATGCTTTATAAAAAACAAAACCGCAGGCAAGACGCCGTGCCCCTTTGGGAGAAACTGACGGGCTCTGATCTTCACATATGCAGACACCAATCAGCGGTAGAGCTGGCGATCTATTTTGAGCATCACGCAAAAAATTATAAAAAAGCTCTGCAGGCCGCGCAGCAGGCGGCAGAAGACGGGGAAATTTCGGAAAAAGAAGCCGAGAAGCTCAATGTGAGAATTGCCCGGCTTAAGAGGAAATATTCTTCTTGAAATATTGCCCGGGAAAGCGCAAAAGCCGAGCTGTTTCGCCAAAAATATTTTTTTCTGAATCCGCATCGATTTTGTTGTAGAATGGTGCCGCATCTTGTAAAATAGCGTTAGTTATTTATAGGGGAGAGTTGGTATGTATAAAGGTGTTTTTTACTTGTTCTTTGTCGTGGTTTTTTTGATTGCGTTTGTATTTTCGAATTTTAAAGACAGCTTGCTGACACACTTTTAAATTGGGTGATTGAATTAGAACATGCACCCTCTTTTCTTCATAACCTAACAGTGTAATAAAAGTTAATGGAGAGGGGATTTAGCATGTTTCATCATCATTGTTGCAGACCAAACGTGATGCCGCCGATTGTCCATCCGACTCATTGCTGTGAACACCATTGCTTTTCTAACACGGTTGTGCCGCATATTCATCCGCAACATACAACTAACGTAAATCACCACAACTTTGAGCACGTTCATTACTATCCGCACACTTTTTCAAATGTTGACCCGACAACTCACCAGCATTTTCAGTGCGGAAGCCCTTGCTGCGATCATTAGTATTGAACGCTTAAGCAAGATCGGTTAGGATATCAGCAAATCAAAATGGGGCCCGATGGGGAGCCCCATTTTTTAAGCAGGTGATCAATTGAAAGTATTAGCCGTAACAGGATACAAGCCGTTTGAACTCGGAATTTTTAAACAGGATGACCGGGCGCTTGTTTATATAAAAAAGGCGATAGAAACCAGACTCAGAAGCTTTATTGACGAAGGCTTGGAATGGATTCTCATATCCGGACAGCTGGGGACTGAGCTTTGGGCGGCAGAAACGGCGTACGATCTCAGGGAAGAGTATCCGGAATTAAAGGTTGCCGTTATCACGCCTTTCTACGGCCAAGAAGAAAAGTGGAAGGAACCGAATAAAGAAATGTATGAAGCGGTGCTTGCTCAGGCAGATTATGAGGAGAGCCTGACGCATCGGCCGTACGAAAGTCCGCTCCAATTCCGGCAGAAAAACGCGTTCTTTATTGAAAAGTCAGATGCGCTTTTGCTTTTATATGATCCTGAAATGGAAGGATCGCCGAAATATATGCTGCAGCAGGCAGAAAAACGCCGTGAAACAGACGGATATCCGATTTATTCGATTACGATGGATGATCTCCGTGCCGCCGTTGAAGAAGAAGATTTCTTTACATAACACGTCAGAGAATATTTGACAACGGGACGTGTTTCTGAATAAAATATAACATGATGATTCACGATATGAGGTGAAAAAGATGCTTGCTGATAAAGTAAAGCTTTCTGCGAAAGACATTTTGGAAAAAGAATTTAAAACAGGCGTTAGAGGTTACAGACAAGAAGACGTTGACAAATTTTTAGATATGATTATTAAGGATTATGAAACCTTTCATCAAGAAATTGAAGAACTGCAGCAAGAAAATCTGCAGCTGAAAAAACAGCTTGAAGAAGCAAGCAAAAAACAGCCGGTGCAGTCCAATACGACCAACTTTGACATTCTGAAAAGGCTGTCCAACCTTGAGAAACATGTATTCGGCAGCAAACTTTATGACGAATAGGGCAGATGCACTTGTCAAATGAGACAAGTTGCTTTATAATGAACAAGTGTTCTTAACGTTCGGGTAATCGCTGCAGATCTTTGAATCTGTAGAGGAAAGTCCATGCTCGCACGGTGCTGAGATGCCCGTAGTGTTCGTGCCTAGCGAAGAAATAAGCTAGGGCAGCCTTGATAGGCTGACGGCAGGAAAAAAGCCTACGTCTCCGGATATGGCTGAGTATCCTTGAAAGTGCCACAGTGACGAAGTCTCATCAGAAATGGTGAGAGTGGAACGCGGTAAACCCCTCGAGCGAGAAACCCAAATTTTGGTAGGGGAACCTTCTTGAAGGAATTGAACAGATAGAAGGACAGAATGCTTTCTGTAGATAGATGATTGCCGCCTGAGTACGAGGTGATGAGCCGATTGCAGTACGACGGAACAAAACATGGCTTACAGAACGTTAAACATTATTGATATGACAAATTAGAGCTCTCCTTTAAAGGGGAGCTTTTATCTTGAATGAAACGAAAGCTTAAAAGAGACAGGGTGATACGATGAAGAAGTACACACTAATAGCGACGGCGCCGATGGGAATTGAAGCGATCGTCGCCAAAGAAGTGCGTGATTTAGGTTATGAATGCAAAGTAGACAACGGAAAAGTCATTTTTGAAGGAGATGCGCTTGCGATCTGCCGCGCTAACTTATGGCTGCGGACGGCTGACCGCATCAAAGTACAGGTCGCCGAGTTTCAGGCGAAAACGTTTGATGAGCTGTTTGAAAAAACAAAAGCGATTGACTGGCGCGCGTACATTCCGGAAAACGCAAAGTTTCCCGTTATCGGAAAATCCGTGAAATCAGTGCTTGCCAGTGTGCCTGACTGCCAGCGGATCGTCAAAAAGGCGATAGCGGAAAAGCTGAAACTTCAATCAGGAAAACAAAATGAATGGATTGAAGAAACGGGCCCCGAGTATAAGGTGGAGATTTCCCTTTTAAAAGATAAAGCCGTGCTTACACTGGATTCATCAGGAACAGGCCTTCACAAACGGGGATACAGGGTTGATCAGGGAGGAGCTCCGATTAAAGAGACGCTCGCTGCCGCGTTAATTCAGTTAACCAACTGGACGCCTGACCGTCCGTTCGTCGATCCGTTCTGCGGTTCCGGCACGATCGCCATTGAAGCCGCTTTAATCGGACAAAACATTGCTCCCGGTTTTAACCGTGATTTTGTTTCAGAAGACTGGGAATGGATCGGAAAAGAACTGTGGGACAAGGCGCGTCTTGAAGTGGAAGAAAAGGCGAACTATGATCAGCCGCTGCAGATCTTTGCCAGTGACGTGGATCACCGGATGGTAAACATCGCCAAAGAAAACGCAGAAGAAGCGGGACTCGGTGACCTGATCGAATGCAAGCAAATGCGGGTGCAGGATTTTACGACGAAACTCGAATACGGCGTAATCGTCGGAAACCCTCCGTACGGCGAACGGCTCGGCGAAAAAAGGGAAGTCGAGCAGATGTATAAAGAAATGGGCCGGGCATTTGAATCTCTTGATACATGGTCTGTCTACATGTTGACGTCAAATGAACAATTTGAAGAGGTCTACGGAAGAAAAGCAACCAAAAAACGGAAGCTCTTTAACGGTTTTATCAAAACGGATTATTATCAGTACTGGGCTAAAGTGCGGCCGCAGCGGAAAAAGCCGCAACAAAGAGAAGACGCCTGAAACAGCGTCTTCTCCGGCATCTTTACGTTTTATTCTGCCATTACCAGCGGTGCGCTTTTGCGTTGCTCCGTAAAATAATGTTGGTCTGGGACATTTCGGTGTGGCCGTTCACTTGCGATTTAGAGCGTTTCGGCCGCGTCCAATTGTGATGAAACAATTCAGAATGCTGATCTAATCGATCTTTATAACTCATGTAACCATCACTCCCGGATAGAATAATTTTGTGAAGATGGATATTCGATCGAATATCTGTTGTAGTTTGTGCAGGTCAGGTGCGGATCATTCAGAATGGCATGTATAGAAAGTGAAGCATCGGCATAGAATGATGATTATTTCTATTTGAGAGGTGATCTATTTTATGCTGAACAGCGAGCATTTCAGTAAAATACGTAAGGCGTTAGACGCAACTGCTTTCCGGCTGGAGGAAGCCGGAGCGGAGTTCGGTCCTTCCGCCATGACACACGCACAGGAAGAACTTGAAAATGCGGTAAAACATACACATTCAACAGACCATCCGTTCCTATGTACACATATCATTAACCGGAAATGATAATGGCAAAAACTTGGCGAGGCCAAGTTTTTTTGTTGTATTGAAAAGGGTTAAATGATATTATAGATGGTCTGAATGCCGAATAGTTAGGGGTTGGAGTTGGGTGACAACATCACGTTTGCCTTTTGCTTTAACAAAAGAAAAGAATTTTTACGAAGAATTGAACAATTGGATTGGTGACGTGTTTTACGATATCCTTCCCGAGAAAGGCTTTGACCTTCGGGATGAGCAGGTATTTATGGCGTTTCAGCTTGAACGGGCATTTAAAGAGAAAAAGGTCATGTTCGCTGAGGCAGGAGTCGGTACGGGGAAAACGCTGGTATATCTGCTGTTTGCCATCAGCTATGCCAGATATACGGGTAAACCGGCCATTATCGCCTGCGCCGATGAAACGTTAATTGAACAGCTTGTCAAAAAAGAAGGCGACATTTCCAAGCTGACAGAACATTTGGATCTGCAGATTGATACACGGCTGTCCAAATCCCATGAGCAGTATCTGTGTCTGAAAAAGCTTGAGAAAACGATGCAGCGTTCTGATGATGAAAAGTGGCTGGATCTTTATGAGTCCCTGCCTTCATTCGTACACGAATCACAAGCGATGCAGCGCTTTTATCCGTACGGCGACCGCAAACAGTACGCTGATTTGACGAATGAAGAGTGGGCAGGCGTCAGCTATGATTCCTTCCAAGATTGTTTAACTTGTGATATGAGACATAGATGCGGTTTAACACTTTCAAGAGATCATTACAGAAAATCAACGGATCTGATTGTTTGCTCCCATGATTTCTACATGGAGCATGTATGGACGGAAGAATCACGCAAAAGGGAAGGACAGCTGCCGCTTTTGCCGGATCACAGCGCCGTCGTGTTTGATGAAGGACATCTGCTGGAATTCGCCGCGCAAAAAGCGTTAACGTATCGTGTGAAGCAGTCGACGCTTGAGCTGTTTTTAGAGCGTCTGCTTCAAAATGATATCAGAGAGGAATTCGCCGAACTGATTGAAGATGCCCTTGCCGCAAACGATGAGTTTTTCTATGTGCTGTCAGAGGAATCGAAGGAAATCGCAGGCTCTCACCGATTGGACATCCAAAACGATCAGCGTGTTAAGCGTGCGGCTGACGAACTGTGCCGTCTGCTCGATAAAATCGGCGAGGCGCTCGTATTTGAATCGGAAATGTATACGATCGATAAGTACGAGCTGTCAGTTGTAGAAGAATACGTCGAACAAATGGCATATTCGCTGTCGCTGTATCAAAAGGATGCCATCAGCTGGCTTGAAACGCGGGATACAGACTCAACGTTTGTCGTTATGCCGAGAACAGTAGCCGAAGTTTTGGGAGAAAAGGTCTTTTCTAAAAAGATCCCTTATATCTTCTCATCGGCCACTCTTTCTGAGGGCGGTTCATTTGATTATATCGCTGACAGCCTCGGAATCCGTGATCCTTTATCATTCACCGTTGAATCTCCGTACGATTACGAGGAGCAAATGTCTGTTGCGCTTCACGGTGACATGACGTCTGAGCAGAAAACAGCCGAAACGATTGAAACCATTAAGAAGAATGAAGGACGCACCCTCGTTCTTTTCCCTTCCTTTGAAGACATGAAGGAATTTAAAGAACAGGCTGCCGCGTGGGAGCTGCCGTATCCGATATACTACGAAGGTGACGAAGAGATCAGCAGTCTGGTCGAAAAATTCCAGCGGGATGAAGAATCCGTGCTTTGTTCCGTCCACTTATGGGAAGGTCTTGACATTCCCGGTGACTCGCTCCGGAATGTGACCATTTGGGCATTGCCGTATCCGCCTCATGATCCCGTGTTTACCGCAAAGCGGAATGGAGCGAAAAAAGATCCGTTTGAGGAAGTTGATCTGCCGTACATGCTCTTAAGAGTCCGGCAGGGAATCGGCCGCCTCATCCGTTCTAATCAGGACAGCGGAACCATATCCATTTATGCGGGCGGAGAAAGTGAACGGGTCTTGGCCGAAGTCAAAAAGGTTTTGCCTGTTACACCGAAAATCGTATAAAAACAACAGCTGCAGGATTCTTATCCTGCGGCTTTTTTAAATCTGGGAAGTTGACTTTATCACGGCATTCCATTAGCCTGTAATTGATAGTGAAAAGGGAGGGGAACGGATATGGATTTACATACATATGAAAAAGAGTTTTTTGATCTGTTAAAAAGGGTGTCCCACTATGAAGAAGCCATTGCGCTTATGCACTGGGACTTAAGAACGGGAGCCCCGAAAAAAGGCTCTGATGACCGGGCGGAAAGCATCGGACAGCTGTCGGCTGACGTTTTTCAAATCCAGACATCCGACCGGATGAAAGAGCTGATCGACATCCTTCTCGCGCATGCAGAGGAGCTCTCTGAAGATACAGTGAAAGCGGCGGAACTTGCGAAAAAAGATTATGATCATAATAAAAAAATTCCTGAAGATGAGTATAAAGAATATGTCATTTTAACATCGAAAGCTGAAACGGCTTGGGAGGATGCAAAGGCTGCCTCTGATTTTTCTATGTTTGCTCCGTACCTTGAGAAGCTGATTGATTTTAATAAGCGGTTTATTTCGTATTGGGGCTATGAAGATCATCCATACAACGCATTGCTCGATATTTTCGAACCGGGTGTTACGGTAAAGGTGCTGGATCAGCTGTTTTCTGAATTGAAGGAAGCGATTATTCCGCTTATCAAAAAAGTGACGGAATCCGGCAATAAACCGGACACTTCCTTTATAACGAAAACGTTTTCGAAAGAACAACAAAGAGCCCTCTCCTTGTATTTCTTAAAAGAGTTCGGGTATGATTTTGACGGCGGCCGCCTGGACGAGACGGTGCATCCGTTTGCGACGACAATCAACCGGGGCGATGTGCGGGTGACGACCAGATATGACGAAAACGATTTCCGCACGGCAATTTTCGGAACGATTCATGAATGCGGGCATGCGATCTACGAGCAGAATATTGACGAAGCGTTGAGCGGAACGAACTTATCTGACGGTGCATCCATGGGAATTCATGAATCCCAATCATTATTTTATGAAAACTTTATCGCCAGAAATCAACATTTCTGGACCGCCTATTATGAAAAAATGGTTGAGGCTTCGCCTGATCAATTTCAAGATGTGAAAAGAGAGGACTTTGTACGCGCCGTAAATGAGGCGAAACCGACATTTATCCGAATTGAAGCCGATGAGCTGACATATCCGCTTCATATTATTATCCGTTATGAAATTGAAAAAGCGATTTTCAGCAATGAAGTGACAGTGGAAGAACTGCCTGCATTGTGGAATCAAAAATATCATGATTATTTAGGCATTACGCCGCCATCTGACGCAAAAGGCATTTTGCAGGACGTACATTGGGCGGGCGGCGATTTCGGCTATTTCCCTTCCTATGCGCTCGGATATATGTATGCGGCACAGCTGAAGCATACCATGCTTGACGATCTGCCTGAATTTGACCAATTAATAGAACGGGGCGATTTTGAGCCGATCAAACAATGGCTGACAGAAAAGGTTCATCAGCACGGAAGACGCAAAATGCCGCTTGACATCATAAAAGATGCAACGGGAGAAGAGCTGAACGTTCAATATCTCATTGAGTATCTCGTCGGCAAATATTCAAATTTATATTTATAAACGAAACGCCCGGTATACACCGGGTGTTTTTCTAAAAATTCTAAAAACACGAATAATCGAAAACAAATTCTTTGTAAAAGTTCGGAAATATTCAAATTTCACTATGCAAAAGAAGTGTATCTTGTTAT
This sequence comes from Bacillus sp. Pc3, assembly GCF_000815145.1. Taxonomy (NCBI): domain Bacteria; kingdom Bacillati; phylum Bacillota; class Bacilli; order Caryophanales; family Bacillaceae; genus Bacillus; species Bacillus sp. Pc3. The sequence goes on from NZ_CP010406.1 coordinate 3,859,336, forward strand.
AATTTGATTAATATCATACGAACACTCATATAATCGCGTGGATATGGCACGCAAGTTTCTACCGGTCACCGTAAATGTCCGACTATGAGTGAGCAATGGGACGGCTTTTATTCGGCCGTTGCGTGTAGATCATTCGGCATTGCTTGCTCTTTTTTTGGAGAGCGGGCAATGCTTTTTTTATTTTTTTATAAGCGGGGGTAATCATTGTGGAAGCATTAAAACGAAAAATAGCAGAAGACGGAATTGTTCTTTCTGATCAAGTGCTGAAAGTGGATTCTTTTTTAAACCATCAAATTGATCCGGTTCTCATGCAGCAGATCGGCCGGGAATTTGCGCGCCGTTTTGAAAAAGACGAGATAACCAAAATCGTCACAATTGAATCTTCGGGCATTGCCCCTGCGGTGATGGCCGGCCTTGAACTCGGCGTTCCCGTCATCTTTGCGAGAAAAAGGAAGTCTCTCACATTAACAGATGATCTGCTGACGGCATCCGTCTATTCTTTCACGAAAAAAACAGAAAGTCAGATTGCTGTCTCCGGAAATCATCTGTCGAAAGAAGACCGCGTGTTAATCATTGACGACTTTTTAGCGAACGGACAGGCGGCAGAAGGACTTTTATCCATCGTAAAACAAGCAGGCGCAGCGGTTTGCGGGATCGGAATCGTCATTGAAAAGTCATTTCAGCCGGGAAGAGATGAGCTGGTGAAAAAAGGATGCCGGGTCGAATCACTGGCGAGAATTCAATCGCTTGAAGACGGAAAAGTGACATTTGTACAGGAGGTCCGTTCATGAAAAACGGCTATGCCAAAACACTTTCCCTCGGTATCCAACACGTGCTTGCCATGTATGCCGGCGCCGTCGTCGTTCCTTTAATTGTAGGAGCGGCATTGGGACTGAACGCAGAACAGCTGACATATCTCGTATCAATTGACATTTTTATGTGCGGGGCGGCTACGCTGCTTCAAGTATGGAGGAATAAATGTTTCGGCATCGGCTTGCCTGTTGTGCTCGGCTGTACGTTCACCGCGGTAGCGCCGATTATTTCCATCGGTAAGGAGTACGGGATTTCAGCCATTTACGGAAGCATTTTGGCATCGGGTCTGCTTGTCATTCTGCTGTCGTTTTTCTTTGGCAAGCTCGTATCCTTTTTCCCGCCTGTCGTAACCGGATCTGTCGTGACGATTATCGGGATGACCTTAATGCCGGTCGCGATGAATCATATTGCCGGCGGGGAAGGCAGCAAGGATTTCGGTGATCCGGCTAACCTTGCCCTCGGATTTACGGTGCTCGTCATCATCGTGCTGCTTTATCGGTTTACAAAAGGATTTTTGAAATCCATTTCGATTTTAATCGGCATTGTCATCGGGACGGCCATCGCATATTTTATGGGAAAAGTGCAATTTGACAATGTGGCGAATGCTGACGCAATTCAAATGATTAAACCGTTTTACTTCGGGACGCCGACATTTCATGCGGCACCGATTATTACGATGTCCATCGTTGCCATTGTCAGCCTTGTTGAGTCAACCGGCGTCTATTTCGCTCTCGGTGACCTGACAAACAGGCGCCTGTCTGAACGTGATTTAGCAAAAGGCTACCGCGCGGAAGGTCTGGCGGTGTTCATCAGCGGCATTTTCAATGCTTTTCCGTATACGGCCTATTCCCAAAACGTCGGTCTCGTGCAGCTGACGGGGATTAAGAAAAACGCGGTCATCGGTGTCACGGGCGCACTTTTAATGCTCTTCGGCCTTTTTCCGAAAATCGCAGCCTTCACGACCATCATCCCGTCTTCCGTACTGGGAGGCGCGATGGTGGCCATGTTCGGCATGGTCATCTCCTACGGCATTAAAATGCTCAGTCAAATTGACTTTAAAAAGCAGGAAAACCTTCTGATTGTCGCGTGTTCGGTCGGATTGGGACTCGGTGTAACCGTCGTTCCCGATATGTTTAAGCACCTGCCGTCTTACTTAAATCTGCTGACCACAAACGGAATCGTCGCCGGAAGCTTTACCGCCGTCCTTTTGAATATTATTTATAATATGATTCCTAAAACGAAAAAAACCCTTGATGTGACAAGGGTTCAAGAGGGTTAGTCATCCGTTTTTCTTTAAAATAACATCTTATTCTATCCAGATCGAGGATGCTTCCGAAAGTTTGCTGAACTTTTTGTGAGGCATCCTCTTTCATTTATTAGTTTCATTGTTTGAAAAGAAACAAATTGAGTGATGAGGCATCCGCCTTATTTCGCCGAAAAACCGTCCCGGACTATATGTACGTGAACGAGTATCTTGTGCATGGATCCTTACAAATGAGAGTGAAAAGAAGGGAAAGCCCCTTCTTTTAATTAATCCATCCTTCAAAAGTTGCACGATAGAACCCTTCGATTATCTCTACTTTCTTAAGGTAATATGTAACACCATTCTTAACAGTTGTATTTGGGATATCCCATCTATGAAGGTAATCTATTGTAAAAGAATCTTTGGTCGCTTGTGTCGAAATTTTTGTTTGAGTTGAGTCGCTATTTGTATGACCAGGGCTAGATGCAAAAGCAGGGGCAGCGGAAACGAGTAAAGCGAGAGACAAGGCAGAACCAGTTAAAACTTTTTTTAATTTCATTTTAAACACTCCTTTGTTTTTTAATACACTTGTATTATTACATACAATACAAAAATAACCAAGGTTTTTTTTGTTAATATTTTGTGAGCGTGAATGTAGTTAGGGGCAGTCCTTTCATTCACTGTTGCGGCTTATTTCAGAATATTGATAAGTATATAGAGAAAAAGAGTTGAATATTGCTGGCTTCTGGTGAGCTGCAGCTTTTGAGTGAGTGCTTGCTTTTAGCTATTCCAGCGCTTTTCCAACGGGGAAGGTGCGATATGAAATTTAACACTGAAACAATTGTACAAAAGTAAAATCTTTATTTAAAATGTTATAAATACGAATTTTCAATATAGGAGGTTATCTTATGGCAGAAAAGAAAAAAGCTTTAATCATTGTGGATGTACAAAAAGCCTTTGATGATAAAAAGTGGGGAGAACGAAATAACGTTAAGGCGGAAGAAAATATAAGCAAAATACTGAAATTATGGAGAGAAAAAGGATGGACAGTCATATACATACAACATATTTCTGATAAACCTGGTTCTTTATTTTATCCAAAAAATGAGGGGGTTGCTATAAAGGGAATCGTTAAACCTATGGATAAAGAAGTCATTATAACCAAGAAAGTAAACAGCAGCTTTATTGGGACTAATCTAGAAGAGCTTTTAAAAGCAAATGATATAACAACTGTCGTAATCACTGGCTTGACTACGCCGCACTGTGTTTCAACAACCACAAGGATGAGCGGTAATTTAGGATTTGATACATACCTGATTTCAGATGCAACAGCAGCCTTCGAAATGAGAGACCAAAATGATACATATTATGATGCAGAGACTATTCATAATATATCTCTGGCCACGTTGCATGATGAATTTGCCACAATATTAACGACTGATCAATTAATCAATGATTTTATAAAAACAAACTGATTAACATTATGGCTAAGGCCGGCGGTAGGGATAGGCGGCTGAAATTCAGGCGCATACAAGGACCTCTTCGGAAAATACGGGGGTTGCCGACTCTTTTCATCGTCGCAATATATATTGAAAAAGGCATCTGCTTCAGATGCTTTTTTTGTTTCTTGTAAACCGGTTTCGGTAAAAAATGGCGGTTAACGGTCTGATTCGGTTTCGGTTTTGAATAACAAAAGGCTTTACTAATCAGCGAATTATTCAAGATTTTTTGGCTTGTGCTGAGTCTGGTGTTTTTTGATTTCCTCGAATAGATTGGCTTGATCATCTTTTTGAGGCTGAGACTCTTTGTTAAGGAATTTTGGATCGATCACATTTTTAATATCTTTGATGGTTAAAGGCTTACAGTCATCTTTTAATTCGTAGCCTAATTGTCCATTAGCTTCTAAAGTGGCATATTTAATTGTGTTTATGTTTGAAATGCCAAGAAGTCTTAAACGCATTTCGAGTTGATCTGCTGTCAGTCTCAGCTTCTTTAAGTTTTCTATATTGAGTTGGCCGTCTTCTATAACGAATTTAGATTTTCCGGTTAAAAAGATTCAATCCAGTTTACTTTTACTTGAAACCATTCCATCAAAATCAAAGCGCTAAAAAGGATAGACGCAGCGATTAATGTTTTCAATAAACTGGTTTCTAAAATGGGGTGAACGATAATCGTACCGATTGAAATCATCACCAGTGTCTGTGCAATGGTCATTTGTGCAATGGATTTTCTCCCTGAAATTCTCAGTAAGATCATTCCGAATACAATTATAATTAATTCTTCCCAAGCAAATCTCATGTTATCACCCTGGGTTGTGTCCTATCAAAAATAAAAGAGCAAGTAAGAGGTTTTATGAGGTACTTGCTCACGAAAAATTATTGCCCTTATTTTTCAGGTGTTTTTCTGATCGGGGATGTCCTGCGCCCCTCGTCCAAAAGAAGGTTTGATAACTAAAGAGGGGAGGAAAAACATTCCATGGCCTTTTGTTTACGTCAGCATATATCAAGAATAGAGTTACCTTAACATGAGCTGGGGAACTCAGGCGTCCATAGAAATGTTCTGAAGGATCTGGATTGATTCTTCGTAAAGAGTTGAGGCTCGGCTTTTGGATAGACATGTGATTCACTAAAGTGCTGCAGGATCCGATCAAAAAACCTATGGCAGGAGAGAATTTTAGATTATGTGTTTTTGCGTCTAAAAGCAGAAAACAGTACGACTGATAATGATCATCGGGTGAAATGAAATTACGCACCTAGGTGCTGTATGTTGGATCAATTATAAAAGGAAGTGAAACTAGAAAAAGGGGCAAAGCCCCCTTCATATTAGTAACAGCGCTCATCATTCCCATACCAGATTCCGTTCCGGAAAGAAACTCCTTTTAGATACCAATTGATATCGTCCAGCAGTTGCAAAAGCAGAAGGTGCTGATACAAGTAGAGCAAGAGATAATTCAGAATCTGTCACAATTTTTAATTTTGACACTTTTTAGGTACATGTTAGCAATCATTTATTCTCTTATCGGCACGGTAACATACGGATTATTTTTAGTTGTTACTTAGAACAAACATTCCGCGTCATGAAAAATCAGCTTTTGTAGACGGCTGTCCAAGTGCCATCAGCACCATGGAAGGTGATGTTGTCTAAATAATAGGTGATTCCATTCCGGTAAATTGAAGTAGGATAATCAGGGCCGGAACCATTAAGTATGAACGTCGCCAAAGCAGATACTTCCTTCGTTTTACTTTCTGCAGAAGGTGTATCAGCAGGACCTGCGGCAAAAGCAGGGGCGGCAGAACAGAGTAAAGCGAGTGATAGGGCTGAGCCGGCTAAAGCTTTTTTCATTTTCATTGTAAACACTCCTTTTCTTTTTTAATACAATTGTATTATTACATATTATGTTAAATATGTACATGCTTATCTTTGTTAATTTTTTGTGAACAAACAGATAATCTATTTAAACGCAGAGATGAAATAAGTATGATGATGAAGCAATTATCATCTATAAATATAAGATCAGAAAGTGGCTGATTTTCTCGAAAATCATCTGCTCTTGCGAAATGAGGAGTTGCATGACATTTACGGAACGGGCCGTAGCCATTATCAAACAGATTCCTGAAGGAAAAGTGATGACGTATGGTCAAATTGCCGATCTTGCGGGAAGTCCGCGGGGAGCGAGGCAGGTTGTGAGGATTCTTCACTCCATGAGTAAAAAGCATCGTCTTCCTTGGCACAGGGTCATCAATGCAAAGGGCGAAATCGGATTGAGAGACGAAGAGATGTTTTCTGTACAGAAGCTGTCTCTTGAAGCTGAGGGGGTAGCGGTCACGTCAGACGGACGGATCGATCTCAATTTATACCTATATGATCCGAATATGTAAAAAAACCTGCCGTATATCGGCAGGTTTTTCAGTTATATGCTTTGAGCCGGCCAGAAAGGTTTTGCCGGATATAAGGCCATTCCTCCCGAAGGATGGAGTAGTAGGCGGTATCTCTGAGACCGCCGTCGACAGCCGGAAGGTGTGCGCGGCGGATTCCTTCAAATTGGGCACCGATCCGCAAAATCGCAGTCCGTGAGCGCTGGTTGCGAACATCGGTTTTCAGCGTAACCCTGACAGCTTGCCACGTGTCAAACGCATGGGTCAGCAACAGAAGTTTACATTCCGTATTGACACCGGTCCGCTGCACGGCAGAGGCATACCATGTGCTGCCGATCTCACACACTTCCGGGGCTGCGTCCGCCGGCCGCGTAAACACTTCCGCATCCATAAACCGCGTGCTTCCGACGATTCGGTCTGTTTCCAGACTCCGTACTGCAAAAGGCAATGCAAGTCTTTTTTCATAATCGGAAAGCGCGCGCTCAATATAACGCTTTGTTTCTTCGATTCCGTCAGGGACATGGGTGTAAGCGTAAGTCGTCCTATTTTCTGAAGCAGCGTCACAAAGTGCCTGAGTGTGATCAATCGTCATCGGCTCTAACTGAACGAGTGACCCTCTAAGAATGACAGGCTTCAGCATTCTTATCACAACCTTTTTTTATGAATGGATCAAGTATAGTCGAAGGGTTTCTTATTCAAAAGGGCCAATTTCCTATTAAAATGGCATGTCAGTGAAATCCTCGATTCAAACTTATGCATACATTCAGGAAAAAAGCGGGAACCTTTATGTAAAGAGGTGATGGGCATGGCATATGTGTTATCTGTCGGAACGAGCATTCCGAAGTATCATGTCTCGCAAGAAACGGCGGCGGATTTTGCGAGAGGGATGTTTGCCGATTCATTTAAGGATATTGATCGGCTGTTAAAAGCCTTTCAAAACGGCGAAATTGAATCAAGGCAGTTTGTCCGGCCGATTGAATGGTATAAAACGGCACGGGGTTTTTCAGAAAAAAACCGGCTGTATACGGAAGAAACCGTCAAGCACAGTGCGGATGCGGCACTTGATTGTTTAACAAACCCGGATTGTTTAACAAATCCCTTTCCATATGAAAAAGTGGATGCGATCTTTTTTATTTCCAGCACCGGGCTTTCGACACCCAGCATTGAAGCGAAAGTGATGAATCAGCTTCCGTTTTCTGCGAAAACAAAACGGATACCGATCTGGGGCTTAGGATGCGCGGGCGGAGCGGCCGGCCTGTCCAGGGCGTACGAATACTGCCGCGCGTATCCTGAAGCATACGTGCTTGTCATCGCGGCTGAACTCTGCAGCTTAACGTTTCAGCCGAACGACAAGTCAAAAAGCAACTTAATCGGAACTTCCCTGTTTGCGGACGGGATTGCCGCAGTACTAATGGGAGGAGAAAAGGCGAACCGAAACGACGTCAAACAGCCGCTTCTTCCGCGGATATTCGCCACTCAATCGGTGATGATGCCGGATGCGGAAGATGTGATGGGCTGGGAATTCACCGACAGCGGTTTTCAAGTCATCTTTTCAAGAGACATTCCCACCCTGGTTTCACAGTGGCTGAAGGACAATGTTGATGAATTTTTATTTGAATATGGCGTCAGTCCTCACGACATTAAAACCTTTCTTGCCCATCCAGGCGGGAAAAAGGTCATTGACGCCTATTTAACGAGTCTTTCAATGGACACCGGTCAGCTTGCAGCATCTCGGAAGGTGCTGCAAAAACACGGGAACATGTCTTCCGCAACTATTTTTCATGTGATAAAAGAACAGTTGCTCCGCGGCCGGCAGAAAGAAAACGAAAAAGGGCTGATCGGCGCTCTCGGGCCGGGATTTTCGTCTGAGCTTTTGCTGTTCAGCTGGGAAAAGGGGGCTTCTTAATGTTTTGGCTGTTTATCATGCTGCTTGCGGCCCAGCGGATTGCGGAGATGATCGTGGCCCGGCGCAATGAGCAAAAGGTGAAAAAGCAAGGCGCAGTCGAATACGGAGAAGGACATTATCCCTTTCTCGTCCTGATGCACGTGCTCTTTTTTGTCTCTCTTACAGCTGAGGTGGCGGCGTTTCAAAAAACGCTTTCTCCAAGGTGGGCCGCCATTATATGTATCATTTTATTTGTACAGGGGATCAGGTATTGGGCGCTATTATCATTAGGGCGGTATTGGAATACGAAAATCCTTGTCGTGCCGGATGCGGAGCTTGTCAGAAAGGGGCCGTACAGGTGGATGAAGCACCCGAACTACGCGGTCGTCATCTTAGAATTTATTTTTCTGCCGCTGTTATACGGAGCGTATTGGACACTGTTTCTCTTTTCGATTCTCAATGCCTGCATGCTCACTGTGAGGATTCGCGCCGAAGAGAAAGCGCTAGAAGAAAACACCGCAAAATAGAGATTGAAAATCATTCTCACTCATGATAAGATATAAATATGAAAATGATTCTCATTCAAGGTGGTGCCAAAAATGACAATGTTATTTTTATTTGCAGCCGTTTGTACATACAGTGTTTTAATTGGTTTCGTATTGAAAAAAGTTTCGAATAAATCGATGTCTTCTTAAACATCTGCGGTTTTTCCTGCCGCGGGTGTTTTTTCTTTATCAGCTGCCGATATCGGCGGCTTTTTTGCGTTTCCTGAAGAAAAGTGAGCCATTCTTGTGTAAAATGGGGGAGAGGTTTTTTTCAGAGCTTTCTAAAAATGAAAAACGTCATTTGATGCGACAGACACAAAGGGGTAAAGACACATGACAGAAGAAGAACGCCATAACAGGGAGATTTTCAGCAGAACGGGTGCCTTATACGCACAATTTTTGGATCATCAGGATGAAAAACGGGCCGATCAGCTCGCGGCCATTATGAAAAAAGCGGCTGATGAAGAGGTTTATATCGCGTTTACCGGGCATTATTCGGCCGGAAAGTCCTCTTTATTAAACACATTGCTCGGTGAAGACATACTGCCGACAAGCCCGATTCCCACAAGCGCCAACCTCGTTGTCATCCGGCACGGTGAAGATAAAGTCGTGCTTCATACGACGGACGGGGCTTATGCAGAGATCAAAGGAAGTTACGATAAAGAACAAGTGCAGCAATTCTGTAAAGACGGTGAGCAAATTGAAACGGTGGAAGTCTATGCCGGCTTTAAGGAGTCAGAGCCTTATGCGGCCTACATTGACACACCGGGAATTGATTCGACGGACGAAGCGCATTTTTTATCTGCCGCTTCAGTTCTCCATCAGGCTGACGCTTTATTTTACGTCGTTCATTATAATCACGTCCATTCAGAAGAAAATATGCTGTTTCTCAGCTCCATCAAAGACCGTATTCCGAATTTGTTTCTGATCGTCAACCAAATTGACAGACATGATGAAACTGAAACGAAGTTTGAAGAGTACCGCAGGCAGGTGGAAGACATGCTTGAAGGCGCGGGAATACCGAAAGAATCGCTTTTCTTTACGTCTGTCACTGAGCCTGACCATCCTTTAAACGGCATGGAACAGCTGAAAAAACATCTGCAGAAGCTGAAACAGCAGGCAAAAACAAATTTATGGTCCTTAACGGAGAGAAATGTCGCACACTTAGTCACAGAGCATACAGAGATGCTCGTAAAAGAAGATAAAAACAGCAGCGGAGAGCAGTTTGACAAACAAGAAGCACTTGTCCGTTCTGTTGAAGATGAGCTTAAACAAGCCGTTCAACAGGCTGAAACAGCAGAGAAAGACATCAGAAAAGACGTGCAGAACATACTGCAAAACGCTAATCTGACACCCTTTGAGATGAGGGAGCTTGCATCTGCTTATATTGAATCACAGCAGCCCTCATTTAAAACCGGATTATTCTTTTCAAAAGCGAAAACGGCTTCGGAAAAAGAAAGAAGGCGTGCAGAATTTTTTGCCGATATTAAAAAAAGAACGGAAGGGGAAGCGGATTGGCATATTATCGACACATTTACGAAAGCTGCCAAGCGGTATGAAGCGGATTCGGACGAACTGATCAAGAAAATCCAGGCGTACCGCACACCGCTTTCTGATGATATCACCGCTCAGGCCCTTAAGCAGGGAGCGGCCTTTTCATCTGAATACGTATTAACTTATACGAAAGACCTCGCTGAAATGATCAGAAGGGAAGCCAAAAGACAGACAGCGGAACTCATTGAGGAGCTGACCGCTTATGTTCAGACAAAAAACGGACCGCTCATTGAGAACTTGAAAAACCGGCTCGAAAAAGAAAAGAAAATAAGAGATGAGCTCGCGCAATCGGCAAAAGAAGAACGCAATGCCTTGGAAAAAGCAGCCCGCGTCCGTGCTTTGTGGGAAGAAGAATTGACCTGTGATACGGGAAGCGGCGACTGGTATACGCGAAAAAAACGCCTTGCGAAAGTGCCCGTCCAAAAAGAGAAACCAAAAGAGGCTGTACAGCATGAAGTAAGCAAGCCCGAAAAAAATGCAATGAAGGAACTTCCTATAAAAGAGCAGACTGATCGGTTCTATGAGCTTGCCGGGATTCTTGAATCCTCAAGCATTTTAGGAAAACAGGCAGAAGCCTTTCGAAGCAGGATTGAGCGGCTTGAAAACCGCCAGTTTACCTTGGCGTTATTCGGCGGATTCAGTTCCGGTAAATCATCATTTGCAAATGCGCTTGTCGGTGAATACGTGCTGCCATCATCACCGACGCCCACAACGGCTACGATCAACAAAATAACGAAACCGCAAGACGGTAAACCGCATAAATCTGCGGAGATCGTTTTTAAAACGGAGGAGGAGCTGGATGCTGAAATGCTTCAGCTGACTGAGCTGAAAGATGCTGATGTAAAGGGGCGTTCACTGAAAGAGAGATGGAATTATGCCATTAAAAAGGGAAAAGTTCCGGATGAACTCATCCCGGTAATTCAGACGATGCTGCAGGCGTTTGATACGTATGAAGAACAGATCCGTCAAAGGCTGACACTGACGGTGCCGGTTGAAGATTTAAAACCGTACGCAGCCGAAGAAAAAACGGCCTGCTGCGTAAAAGAAGTCACCGTGTATTATGATTCGCCTCTCACGCAAAAAGGCATCACCATTGTTGATACGCCAGGAGCAAGCAGTATAAACAAGCGCCATACGGAACTTGCCTTTCAATATATAAAGGATGCTGACGCGTTCTTTTATATGACGTACTATCAGCATTCTTTTTCAAAAGGAGACAGGTCTTTTCTGAAGAAACTCGGCCTCGTCAAAGAATCATTCGGCATGGATAAAATGTTTTTTGTCATTAACGCCGCCGATCTGGCCAAAACCGAAAGCGAGCTGGAAACCGTCAAAGACTATGTTCGCTCAGAACTCTCAAAAGAGGGAATTAACCGGCCGAAATTATATCATGTCTCAAGTAAAGAAGAGCTTGCGGGTAAAAAAGCAACTTTTTATAACAGGTTCTCTGATGTAAGAACCGGACTTGAGCACTTTATTGAGGAAGATGTAATGAGGGCCAGCTGCGCCCAGCTGAAAACAGAGGCGGACAAATTGTGCGATATGGTGGAACAGCTTCACGAATCTCTTCACCAGTCGGCAGAAGAAAAAGAGAAAAAGAAACAGCGTCTGGAGTCTTCCTATGAAAAAGCTCTCGCTGACATTTCAAAGCGCCGTACGTCTGAGGTCATCATTCGAAAAGTGATGAAAGATACGGAAGAACAGCTCTATCACATTAAGCACCGCCTGACGTTTTATGCGAATGATATGTTGAAAACCGCCTTCCATCCGGGTCTTCAAAACGGTGATTGGAAACGAAATATATCAGCGGCGCTGAATGAGGCGCTCAAGGAATTCCGTTTTGAATATATTCAAGAGCTGAAAACGCTCGATATCCGGATGACCGGTTTTATTGAGCGCCATATGACTGAGGAATGGATGGAAAACTGTCAGAAGAAGCTTATGGAAGACGGAGATTTCTCCATTTATGTCAGCGGTGAAAACGAATTTGCCGTTCAGCTGAAAGAGGTCGCTCCGGTCATTGACGTCTCGGCATTCTCACATCACGTAAAGGAAGTTAAATCACCGAAGCAGTTTTTTGAACAGAACGGAAAAGCAGCGTTTGTAGAAGGGCTCAGGCTCAGCCTGCAAAAAGTGACAGAAAAGTGGCTTGAGCAGGAGAAAGAAAGCCTTTCAGAGCGATATACTGAGCAGGTGCGCCGTCTGCAAGGAGACATGGCGGATAAAAGCCTGTCCCAGATCCGCGAGCAGCGGGACACTTATTTACAAGGTCTTGCGGAAAATACGAGTGCAAGGGAAATTGAACACCTTTACGAAGCCGAAAAAGCATGGAAAAAGAAAGATGAAATGCTGAAAATTTAAAAATCCGGTTGGCGGGCAGATAACAGTCGTGGTAGACTAAAATGAAAAAAAGCGAGATGAAACCTTTTATGTCAGAAGTCCATAAAGCAATTTCAGCACATTCCGCAAAACAGCATCAGCACGTCAAAACATTTGTACAGCTTGATTATGAGCGTGAACAGGCCATTGAAGAAGCCATTGTAAAATGCAGACAGAATAAACCGTTCACGACAGATGCCATCAATGGCATCACCGCAAAAATGAACCAGCTGGCGAAAAGGGGCATCGTGCCGCAAAGACAATTCGTAAGTGAAGAGATGGTGAAAGAATTCGTCAGCAGACAGTAATGGATGAACCTGCCGCGTGTGTCATCAGCGCTTGCTGTACATACTATCCGTATCTTCTCTAAAGGGGGATATGACCATGGGCAGAACAAAACTGGGAAACAGAAATGCTCAGCAGAATAACAATGCCAAAAAGAAAAACGGCTTCGGACAGAAATTTGATTCTTATGCCGGCCGTGAAGCTGAAAAGCTGATGGCAAGCAATAAAAGACACGGTGAGTAAACGTGACGGCAGCATCTTCCAAATGGGGGGATGCTGTTTTTTTACCGCCTTCTTTGGTAAAATAGGAACATTGAATAAAAAGGAGTTTCGATATATGAATAATAAATTACTGCTCGTTGACGGCATGGCGCTTTTGTTCCGCTCGTTTTTCGCGACGGCCGTTCATCGCAATTTTATGATAAATGAAAACGGAATTCCCACAAACGGCGTCAACGGTTTTTTAAAGCATCTTATTACGGCTGTTGATACGTTTCAGCCCACACATGTCGTCTGCTGCTGGGATATGGGAAGCAAAACGTACCGCAATGATTTGTTTCAAGATTATAAGGCCAACAGAAGCGAACCGCCGCTAGAGCTGATTCCGCAATTTGATCTAGCGAAAGAAGCAGCGCGAGAGCTCGGTTTTTTAAACATCGGCATAAAAGGCTATGAGGCGGATGACTGTATCGGTACGCTTTCTGCCCTATTTTCCGGGGAAGCGGAAATTACGATTGTAACGGGTGATAAAGATCTGCTTCAATTGCTGAATCATCAAGTTCAAGTAGCGCTGCTGCAAAAGGGTATCGGCAATTATAAGGTATATACAGATGAGATATTCAGAGAAGAAACGGGAGTTCCGCCAAAAGCGCTGATTGACATTAAGGCGCTGATGGGAGATGCAAGCGATAACTATCCCGGCGTTAAAGGGATCGGGGAAAAAACGGCGTACAAGCTGATCCGTGAATATCAAAACATAGACCGGTTATTAGAAAGCCTCGCTCTCTTGCCGAAGGGCCAGCAAACGAAAATTCAGCAAAGCTTGAAAGAATTGGAGCTGTCAAGGCAGCTTGCTGAAATACATTGCGAGGTGCCGTTAGCCTGTACGCTTGAAGAAGCGCTTTTTTCATTAAAGATGGAAGAGGCGGCATTAATGCTCAGACGTCATCAGATAAAAGGAATTGAAAGGATGCTCGAAAAGCTGAACGCCAGAGAGATCAGCTGATCCCTCTAGCGTTTTGTATTGCTTTTTTTTGCGTTGTTTTCAAGGGCTGATTTCGGGTCTTTATGCGCATTTCCTTCCATATTTCCCTGAGGATTCACGCCCCCGGTCAGCCGGCCTTTATTTTCTTTTCTCATAGCTGTTCACCTCATTTGTAGGATGAACAGTGAGACGCAATTTCATTCCGGTTATTTATTCAGCCGAATCGCTTTTTTTGCGAGCTGATCGGCTGTTTGGTTTTGTCTGCCGGGAATCCACTTAATGAAAAACAATGGAAATTCGGCCTTTAAGCGGATGATTTCGTCAACAAACGGCTGGAAAGCCTTGTTTTTAACCGCTTCAAGATCTGCGGCCCGCTCCACGATATCCGAATCCGTCCGGAATGACACGGACTCAAATCCGCGGGCGGCACACAGCTTCATTCCTTCAATTAAAGCGAGAAATTCAGCTTCCTGATTTGATTGGTCGCCGATCGGAATTGAGAAAGATTCTGTTTTCCCGTCATGTTTAATAAAAATACCGATACCGGACGGGCCCGGGTTTCCGGCGCTTGCACCGTCTACATAAATTTCAGCGGGCATCATCCGTCACTCTCCATTCGGTGTCATTCGTTTTGCCGCATACGCATAAGGGACAGAAATGAGTGATACCGCAAATTTAATCAGGTAAGTTGAAATGAAGATGCTGAACCATACTCCCGCGGAATAAACGCCGATAAAGGCCACGGCAGTGAAGATAAATGTATCCAGCAGCTGGCTGAGCGCCGTGCTTCCGCTGTTTCTGAGCCAGAGAAGCCTGTCTGAAGGAAAGATTCTCCGAATGGCTGAATATACATAAACATCTATCGTTTGGCTGAAAATAAAAGCCAAGAGGCTTCCGAGCGCAACACGCGGCAGAAAACCGAAAATCGTCTCAAGGGCAGGCTGTGCGATATCTGATGCAGCCGGTTTATATAAAAGAGCCCCCTGCATGGCGCATGTCAAAGCGAGCAGAGTGGAAAACCCGAGCCAGACGGCTTTGCGCGCTTCCCTGGGACCGTATTTTTCATTCAGCACATCCGTTGCGAAGAAAACGGTGCCGTACATGATATTTCCCAGTGTCGCCGTAAGCCCGAACAGCTCGACTGTTTTGACAACCTGCAAGTTGGCGCACACCGTGGCGAAACCGATCCATACGAATAGGCCCGTTTTGCCAAATCCTTTATAAAACAGAAGAACAATGATAAAATGAATGACCGCAAATAAGATCCATAACACATCGTTAAACAAAACCTGCTGACTTCCTTTCAATTTGAGAATGGTTTGATTATAGCACACGCCCGTCAACTAATGAATGGTAAGGTGATTTCAATGAATCTTAAGCCGTATATCGAAATAGAAGCAAAAGGAACAGGCCCTGTCGCGTTTTTTTCCGAAGATTGGCTGACCGTTCCGAAAGCGCGCATGCTTGCAAGAGAAGTCAGCCGCTTTCCTTATATAAAAGACATTTATTTTGAGGATGAAAAAGGCGCGAGCTGGACGCTTAAAGAATTAGAAAAGCTTACTGAAGAGCTTGCGCACGAACCTGACGACATTACAGTGTATTTCGACGGCGGCTTTGACAAAACAAGCGGACGCGCCGGACTCGGAATTGTCGTGTATTATTCTCTCGGCGGCAAGCGGCACCGCATACGAAAAAACAAAAGCTTAACGCTTCAGACGAACAATGAGGCGGAATATGCCGCTTTGTACGAAGCGCTTAAGGAAGTGCAGGAACTTGGCGCAAGCAGAAATTCAATCACGATAAGAGGGGATTCCCTCGTCGTTTTACATCAGCTTGACGGCAGCTGGCCGTGTTATGATGAAACGCAAAACGAATGGCTGGATAAAATTGAAGCGCTGCTCGAATCCTTAAAGCTGACACCGACATATGAAGCCGTAAACCGAAAGGAAAATCAAGAAGCGGATGACCTTGCCAGAAAAATTCTCTCGGACCGGCAGATTGAAAGCCGTATAACATTAGAAGGTAACGGAGATGACTGATATTGGATAAAAAAAGCATTTATAAAGAATTGACAGAGCTTCAGGATGAATATTGCAAAGACTGTTTCGTAAAAAAGCATTTCCGCAAAGAGTTTGGAAAAACGCACGCTCATTCTTTCTGCATCAAGCAATGCACGGTGGGGGAGAAGCTGAAAGCCTACGGCAAGGTGCTGACAAATCAATAAAAAATAAAACCGCAGCTTCTGCGGTTTTATTTTTCGAATTCATCGAGCTGATGCTGGCAATCGTCGAGAAGCATTCGCTGCTTTTGCAGAAAATCCTGGTCGAGAGCTTGCAGTTCACTGGATTGTGACATTGTTCTGGCATCCTGAATCGCCTGGTAAGCAGATTCCACCAAAGTTGAATTTTGGCCCCGGGTAGCCGCTCCCGTTGTTTTCTGGGCCGTTTCCACCGCTAATTCAAGCTGGCGTTTATCCGTCAGTCCGTTTGGAAAAAATTCAGAGTCCATTAAAAAACACCTCCGCAAATAGTTTGGAGATTTTTTTTTAGAAATATGTACGGAAAATAGAAAAAAATATAGAAAATAAGCCGATATAACTATTGAACCTGATTAATTAGGGCTTATTTACTATTATTCAGGGTATCTTGGGAGAGAAGGGAAAAACCAGCCGTGAATGATAATGATTTAAAAACAATCCTTCAGCAGACATTTAAAGAAATATACGGTGATTTGGGAAGTTTAGCAAAAATGGCGAAAAAAGGAATGCCGTCAATGGAGAAACAAATTGAAGAAATCGAGCAGCGCTGCAAGCAGAATCTTGTCGCAATTGAGATTCAGACGGCAATCAAATAGGAGAGGCATACGCCTCTCCTCTATTTGTCATCTGATCAACATGTATTGAGTTTAGAGTTTTACAACATTAGAAGCTTGAGGTCCACGATTACCTTCGACAATTTCAAAAGAAACTTCTTGTCCTTCTTCTAATGATTTGTATCCTTCTCCTTCGATAGCAGTGAAGTGAACAAATACGTCGTCTCCGCCTTCAACTTCGATGAAGCCGAATCCTTTTTCGTTATTGAACCATTTTACTTTACCGTTTTGCATATTGCTTAATTCCTCCTAGTACTGTAGCACCTTCGTGCTAAAAAAAATTTTGTCATCATCCAACCGTACGTATGTAAACGTTGTTAAATGATGGTTCAACTATACACCATATGGGAGCGGACGTCAAGCAGCCGCTCCCTATTTTTTATCTTTATTTTTCCAGTCACAAAGCTTAACCGGAAAAAAACAAAAAGCACACGAATCGTTCGTGTGCTTTTCTTTTACGATAATGCCATATCTGCCTTCCCGGCCATCATTTCAGATTCTTTTATAATGTCCTGCAAAATGACTTCAGAGGAGTTAGGGAGGTGCAGGCTTTTAATATTGTCCTTCATCCGGTTCAGCTTCTCCTCATCCGCAAGAAGGGAGGTGACCGACTCTAAAATTTCTTCGTGGCGGTTGACCACGACAGCCGCACCGCGATCTTCAAAGAAAATGGCGTTTTCTTTTTCCTGTCCGGGAACCGGTTTGTACAAAATAACGGGTACTCCGATCGCCGTTGCTTCCGTCAGTGTGATGCCGCCCGGTTTCGTGATCATGCAGTCTGTAATACGGAACAGCTCGTCAATTCTTTCTACATAGCCCAGAACTTTCAGCCGGTCGGCATTGTCACCTTCCAAGCTGCTGAGGGATTCTTTCAGCGAGCTGTTTTTGCCGCATACCACCACAACCTGCACCTGATCGTCATGAACGAGATTTTCGCACAGTTCTTTTACGTTTTTCAGCACACCATGCGCTCCCGCCATAATAAGAAGAACTTTTTTGTCGGGAGAGAGATTGTATTTTTTATAAATCGGCTCTTTCGGCATCGATTCCTCGAATTGAGGCCTGATGGGAATGCCCGTGATCTTTACGTTGTTCGGGTGAGTGCCGATTTCAATCAGTTTTTCCTTCACGTAATCTGTGGCGACATAATATTTATCAACATTTTCATGAACCCAGATTTTGTGAAGGCAGAAATCGGTCATAACGTTGAACGTCGGGATCACTTTTCCGGTTCTCCGTCTGTATTCCGGTACGACAATCATCGGAAATGTATTGATAATAATGTCCGGCTTATGCTCTTCGACGAGCTGGCCTAAACGTTTATTTCCCATTTTAAAATAAATATTGAATTTGCGTTTATTATAGATTTTGTCAACTCCGTAATAAAACAAACGATAAAACTGTTTCCCGATTGAGAAGCTTTTTAAATAAAGGTATTGAGTAACCTCTGAAACAATCGGATTTGACTCTTGATACAAATTGGAAACCGTCACATCTAAGCCGAGACGCAGACACTGTTCGTAGAGCGTTTTGGCCACTTGAACATGCCCGTTTCCGTAATTTGCAGTCAAAATTAATACTTTTTTATTGGTATTCAAGTAAATTCACCTCAATGTAATCAACAACAAGCAAGCTTCATGCATCGTAAGGAGTTATTGTCTATAGATAAACATAACACAAGTGCATCATTTTATAATAAGCGCGGCAACATATTTAAACTAAATTTAATTGATATGTTCCATTATTTTAAAGTTTTGTTATACGCATACTGAATCAAGAGTATTTTATCATATTTTTGTCACCGTATCACTCAAAACAAAAATTAATCCCATTCATACGGGGTTTCCTGATATACGTAATAATTCAGCCAATTCATAAACAATAACGTTGCATGAGCTTTCCAGCGGTTAACAGGTTCTTTCCCGCCGGGCGCAAAATAGTGCTTAGGAGCTTCTACGTTTGAAAGATTTCTCTCTATGTCTCTCTCATACTCCTGAAGTAGCGTATCGGTATCATATTCCGGATGACCCGTTAAGAAAATCTGTTTTTCGTCTTTTGAAACGATTAAACAGACCCCCGCTTCCTCTGAAACGCTGAGCACATCCAGATCCGAAGCCGATTGCAGCTGCTCCGTATTAATATCTGTATGCCGTGAGTGGGGCACATAGTATAGCTCGTCAAATCCTCTTACCAATCTCTCATGTTTTTTAAGAACGGTATGCTCAAACACACCGAAGATTTTTTTCGGCAGCTCCACTTTCTCAATGCCGTAATGATAGTATAAACCGGCTTGAGCGCCCCAGCAGATATGGAGGGTTGAAGTGACATTCGTTTTGCTCCATTCCATGATTTCCTTCAATTCTTCCCAGTAAGAAACATCTTCAAACGGCAGGTGCTCAATCGGAGCCCCGGTAATAATCATTCCGTCAAACCGTTTGTGGCGAATGCTGGAAAAATCCGTATAAAACTCATCCAGATGCTGCCTTGCCGTATTTTTTGGAGTATGTGTGCTCGGAATTAAGAACGTAAAGTGAACTTGTAAAGGTGAATTCCCAAGCATCCTGAGGAGCTGGGTTTCCGTTTGGATTTTTTTCGGCATCAGATTTAAAATCACGATCTTCTGCGGCCGGATATCCTGATGAAAAGCCCGGCTTTCATCCATTACAAAGATGTGTTCACTTTCAAGCACCTGCTTAGCGGGCAGGTGATTTGGTATATTAATAGGCAACATGCCACCTCCGTTATTCCCCGTTAATTTTCTTCATTATAGAAATTTTTAAGCCATTTTTCAATCCATCCCGGCGTAATAAACCGCATTTAACGCATAATGACGGGGATAAAAGCGGCAAATAGGCATAAATTCGGAGCGGCTCTTTATTATGACGGGTAAAGAGCCGTTTGGTTCCTCGAAAAAAACGTTTTCCGTTAAGTGGAAGGAAAAAGCGGTTGCCGTTTGTTTTGCAGTGTAAAACAGGTAAAATAAATGAAGAATGTAAAAAGGAGGGCCGCAGATGACAATTTACGATATAAACGTACGGACCATAACAGGCGAAGACATGACGCTATCGGCTTACAGAGGCAAGGTGATGATCATTGTGAATACAGCAAGCAAATGCGGGTTCACATCCCAGCTCAAGCAGCTTCAGGAGCTCTATGATACATATCGGGAGGAAGGTCTTGAAATATTGGGATTTCCCTGCAACCAATTCATGAACCAAGAACCTGGAAACGAAGCGGAAATTCAAGAGTTCTGTGTGAAAAACTACGGAGTCACATTCCCGATGTTTGCGAAAGTTGATGTCAATGGAGCAGACGCTCATCCTCTTTTCACATATCTGACGGAACAGGCGAAGGGGATGCTCGGCACAAAAGCGGTCAAATGGAATTTCACTAAGTTTATCGTGGACCGAAACGGTGAAGTCACCGGGCGTTTTTCACCGAACGTCAACCCAAAAGAGCTTGAAGATACGGTGCAGAGGCTTTTGGCCCGATAAGAGGTGATACGATGAACGAAAAAGAGCAGCTGGAAAGCGTCAGGAATTGGGTCAGAGAAAAGCTTATCAATGAACGAACGGGCCATGACTGGCTTCATATTTCCCGGGTCGCAAAACTTTCTGTGTACATTGCAAAAGAAGAAGGCGCCGACTTATTTATCACTGAGACGGCCGCGCTGGTTCATGATCTGATTGACGCCAAGCTCGAAAAAAGCGAAAGGCTGACGGCAGGCGAAGTGACAGAACGGCTGGCTGCTTTCAACATTGCGGATGGCTCCATTCAGGAGATCGCGGATATTATCACGAGAATGTCATTCAGACACAGGGAACTGCTGATAAAGCGGCCGCTTTCATTGGAGGGGAAAGTTGTTCAGGATGCAGACATGCTTGATGCGATCGGCGCAGCGGGCATCGGCAGGGCTTTTATGTTTGCCGGGGCGAAGGGTCACCCGATGTACGGAACTCAAACAAGTGTGCTGGCCCATATAGAGGATAAATTAATCAAGCTTAAAGGCTTAATGAATACAAAAGCGGGGGCCGGTTTAGCAGAGGAGCGGCATCAATTTCTTTTGCAGTTCGCCGCCCGTATCCAAAAAGAGGCCGGCATTTGCAAAAGCTAAGCGGCGCAATAGAACGCTTGTGCCGACTATGTTAGAATAAGTGTCAGATTGCGCATAGGAGGACCAATATGAAGATTAAATCAATAGAACCGACGCCGAGTCCGAACACGATGAAAGTGATTTTGACTGAAGAGCTTCCGGCAGGGAAAAGCAACAATTACAAGCCCGGTCAGGCAGGTGATGCTCCGGCTGTCGTACGTGATATTTTAAACATCGAAGGAGTAAAGGGCGTTTATCACGTTGCCGATTTCCTGGCTGTGGAGAGAAACGCCCGTTTTGACTGGAAGGAAATTCTGCCTCAGGTCCGTTCCGCCTTCGGAATGGAACATACGGAGCAGTCTGAGAGCCGTTCTGAACAGGAATCGTTCGGTGAAGTGAAGGTTTTCGTACAAATGTTCAGCGGAATCCCGATGCAGGTCAAATTGACGGACGGCGAACGTGAAGAGCGCTTCGGCCTTCCGGAACGTTTCCAAGAAGCCATCTTAAAGCTGCGTTCCGAAGCTTCAAATGTTGTATTTGAGCGGGCTTGGAAAGAACAAGGCGTGCGCTTCGGGGATTTTACCGAAATCGGACACGATGTCACAGAAGAGCTTCAGGCCGCCTACAGTGATGAGCGGCTCAAACGCCTGACAGAAGCAGCCGCACAGCAAAAGGGTGAGGCCAAACCTGCAGTGCAGCGGAAAGCTTATAAAGTGACTTTGGACATGCTCGATGATGAAGACTGGAAACAGCGCTATGCCCATCTTGAGCAAATGGATCCGGATGAAGACGATTTACCAGTATTGGAAAAGGCGCTGTATGATCCGAAGACTTCGATCCGAAGACAAGCCGTCGTTTATTTGGGAATGATCGAAAAGCCGTCTGTGCTTCCGCTGTTATACAAAGCGCTTGAAGACAAAACGGTGACGGTCAGAAGGACGGCGGGTGACTGTCTGTCGGATCTTGGCGATGCGAGCGCCATCCCGGCCATGACGAAATCGCTCAGTGACTCAAGCAAGCTCGTGCGCTGGCGCGCGGCCATGTTTTTATATGAGGTCGGCGATGAAAGCGCGCTGGAAGCATTAAAAGCGGCGGAAGACGATCCGGAATTCGAAGTCAGCCTGCAAGTCAAAATGGCGATTGAACGGATTGAGCACGGAGAAGAGGCGAAAGGTTCAGTCTGGAAACAGATGACTGAAAGCAGAAAAAAAGAACAGTTATAACAAAAAGGTGCGCCCATGCACCTTTTTTATTTGAATTCACTTTTTATAAAAATTATTTAGAATATTGTTGAAAAATGATTCAAAACTCTATATAGTAAGTACAATATTAATTGTTGGAGGGTTTTTATCGAAATACAGAAAGAATAGAAAAGCGAGACAGGGCAAAGACACTGTAAAATTTGCAGAACGCGCCCTAGAATAAACTGAAAATTTTAAAAATAGTGCACAGTCTAAAAACAGTAGGGGGATCACCATGGCAGAATTACGCAGCAACATGATCACACAGGGAATTGACAGAGCGCCGCACCGCAGCCTTCTTCGCGCTGCCGGCGTAAAAGAAGAGGACTTCGGTAAGCCGTTTATCGCGGTCTGTAATTCATACATCGATATCGTTCCCGGGCATGTTCACCTGCAGGAATTTGGAAAAATCGTAAAAGAAGCAATCAGGGAAGCGGGCGGTGTGCCTTTTGAATTTAACACGATCGGAGTAGATGACGGAATCGCAATGGGGCATATCGGCATGAGATATTCGCTGCCGAGCCGCGAAATCATTGCCGATTCAGTTGAAACGGTCGTCTCGGCGCACTGGTTTGACGGAATGGTCTGCATTCCGAACTGCGACAAAATTACGCCGGGAATGCTGATGGCGGCTATGCGGATTAATATTCCGACCATTTTTGTCAGCGGGGGGCCGATGGCAGCCGGCCGCACAAGCGACGGCCGCAAAATTTCGCTTTCTTCAGTATTTGAAGGCGTCGGCGCATATCAAGCCGGGAAAATCGGTGAAAGCGACCTGCAGGAGCTGGAACAGTTCGGCTGCCCGACGTGCGGATCTTGTTCGGGCATGTTTACGGCAAACTCCATGAACTGTCTGTCTGAAGCGCTCGGTCTGGCGCTTCCGGGCAACGGAACAATTCTAGCAACTTCACCGGAGAGAAGAGAGTTTGTGAGAAAATCAGCGGCCCAATTGATGGAGACCATCAAAAAAGACATTAAGCCGCGCGATATCGTCACCGAAAAAGCGATTGACAACGCGTTTGCGTTAGACATGGCTCTCGGCGGCTCAACCAACACAGTGCTTCATACGCTTGCGCTTGCCAATGAAGCTGGGGTTGAGTACTCTTTAGAACGCATTAACGAAGTGGCTGAACGAGTGCCTCACTTATCGAAATTGGCGCCGGCCTCGGACGTCTTCATTGAAGATCTGCACGAAGCGGGCGGTGTGTCGGCTGCCCTTAATGAATTGGCGAAAAAAGAAGGGGCGCTTCATCTTGACGCGCTGACTGTAACAGGCCGCACACTCGGAGAAACAATTGCGGGTCATGAAGTAAAGGATTATGACGTGATTCATCCGCTTGACAATCCGTTTACCGAAAAAGGCGGTTTGGCCGTCCTGTTTGGGAATCTGGCTCCGGACGGCGCCATTATCAAAACAGGCGGGGTGCAGGACGGGATTACAAGACATGAAGGCCCCGCTGTCGTCTTTGATTCCCAGGATGCCGCGCTTGAAGGCATTATAAACCGCAAAGTAAAAGAAGGAGATGTTGTCATTATCCGTTATGAAGGGCCAAAGGGCGGCCCGGGCATGCCGGAGATGCTCGCTCCGACGTCTCAGATTGTCGGAATGGGGCTTGGCCCGAAAGTGGCGCTTATTACAGACGGCCGTTTTTCAGGAGCGTCCCGGGGCCTTTCAATCGGGCACGTATCGCCTGAAGCGGCTGAAGGTGGCCCGCTCGCATTCGTAGAAAACGGCGACCATGTCATCGTTGACATAGAAAAACGGATTTTGGACGTACAAGTGCCTGAAGAAGAATGGGAAAAACGCAAGGCCGAATGGAAAGGCTTCGAGCCGAAAGTAAAAACAGGATATCTGGCCCGGTATTCCAAACTCGTAACAAGCGCCAATACGGGCGGAATCATGAAAATATAAAACAGAGGCCTGAACAATTGAATTCCGGCCCCCTCTATAGTATCCTTGACTTCATATAAGGATTTTAGAGGGGGCTTTTTTATGTCAATGGCTTATGAAGAATATATGCGCCAGCTGGTCGTGCCGATGCGCCGTGAGCTGACGGGTGCGGGTTTTCAGGAATTAACGACTGCTGAAGAAGTAGAAAGCTTTATGGAACAGGCAGAGGGCACGACATTGGTCGTTGTCAACTCCGTGTGCGGCTGTGCAGCCGGTCTTGCCCGTCCGGCTGCGACTCAGGCTGTTTTACAGCATGAAAAAGCGCCTGATCATACGGTTACCGTATTTGCCGGTCAAGATAAAGACGCAACTGCAAAAATGCGTGAATACTTTACAGGGCAGGAACCTTCCTCGCCATCAATGGCGCTGTTAAAAGGGAAAGAGGTCGTTCATTTTATTCCCCGTCACGAAATCGAAGGGCATGACATGGAGGAAATTATGAAAAATCTGACGGATGCCTTCGATGCGCACTGCTGAAATGCCCGAATTCCGGGCATTTTCTTTTTGGAGAAAAAGATGATCACAACGAGTTACCGACCAAGCGAATATACGATACACACAGCGCAGTCACTCAGTGTCAGGCTGGGTGACACTTACTGCAGCCGCAATAAACAGCCCATTGAAAAAATGCTGGAACGAGCGGCTAGCGATCTTTTAGTCATCGGAAAGGAACGGTTCGAACTTTACACGAAGCAAGGGGAGAAGTTCTTTTTTCACCCGAATACAGCGATGTTCCGCGCAAAGCGGTTTTTGAGAGGGGAAGCCGAGCCGTTGTTAAAAGCAGCCGGATTACGCGAAGGGGATTCCTTTTTAGATTGTACGCTCGGGCTGGCATCCGATGCGATTTTGGCAAGCCTGGCAGTCGGAAAAAGCGGACAAGTCATCGGCCTGGAGAAAAACAAGCTTGTCTCATTGCTTGTTGAAACAGGACTTCAAACGTGGGAAACCGGAATGGAGCAGCTCCAAACCGCCATGAAACGCATTCAGGTCAAACATGCCGACTGCGCCGATTATTTGCGGGAGCTTCCTGATTCATCGGTAGATGTCATTTATTTTGACCCGATGTTTCACGAACCTGTTGAAACGTCAGACGGCATTGCACCACTCCGCGCGCTGGCAGAAGAGGGTTTTAACGAAGAGTGCATCACGCAAGCCGTCCGGGCGGCGAAAAAATGCGTAGTGCTTAAAGACCATTGGAAAAGCCCGCGGTTTGAACGATACGGCTTCAAGGTGCTGAAAAGAAAGACGGCGCTTTTCCACTTTGGTGTCATCCATGTGAGCTCATGATATCTTGGGCTTCTTTTTCGTTAATCAGTGATTTCCATAACGACAAAATAAAGCAGCGTGAGAAGTGATACAGTCGCAAATAAAGCGTTAATCATCTCATCCCCTCCTTTTTCTCCTTCTTATTGTAAGCGGTTTATCCGCTCGGTCACAGTTACCAATTTCCCATATTGCATGATAATACGCTGCCGGACATGACGCCGCGCTTTCATCTATGCTAAAATAAAGGAAAAGAGGACAATAAAACAGAGGGGAACAATCTGTCATGAAATTGTGGATGAAAAAGACCCTTGTGGTTCTGTTTACCATTGTAACGTTCGGACTCGTGTCTCCTCCGGCTGCTTTGATGACAGACAAGCCTTCAGGACAGTCGAGCAGTCTTGAGCAGAATGATTACACCGCTTTTTATGATGAACACGCTCTGCCGGGAGAAGAGAAGGCAGGGCGGGAGCCTGAATTACTGTTTCAATCGTATCAGCAGCAGCTTCTCGGTGATGCTGAAAATCAATCATTTTTAAAATTCGGCAGCAAAATCTCTCCGGTCATTGAAGATGATTACAGAAGTGAAATTCTGCCGAAAATCGAAGATGTGATCACAGGACATTTAGCCAAGTTTCAAGATGATGAAGCGTATCAGGATGTGGTTATTTCCAGCAAACCGTCGGCCGGAAAAACTGAAAAAATTTTTCATGTGTATAACAGGCTGACGGGTGAAGATCTTTTAAGGTTCCACGTCCGCCGGGATCATCCTCCGCAAGACGGCTACTGGTTTAATTTTCATTACCATACCGCTGAAGACGGATTTCAATCACATCATGAGCTCGGCAGCATTTACTGGGACCGCAATACGCCGCCTGACTGGATGAGCGTGTAATAGCGAGAAGAAATAAAAAAATCATTTCTGAGAAATTTTGCAGAAATGATTTTTTATTGTGTTACACTACTAAAAGACTACTTTAAAAGGATGAAAAAAATGAAACAATATAAAGATTTGTGCCGTCATGTGTTAGAAAACGGAGAAAAAAAAGGAGACCGTACGGGAACGGGTACGATCAGCACGTTCGGCTACCAAATGCGGTTTAACCTTCAGGAAGGTTTCCCGATGCTTACGACGAAAAAGCTCCATTTTAAATCCATCGCGCATGAGCTGCTTTGGTTTTTAAAAGGAGATACGAATGTCCGCTACCTTCAGGAAAACGGAGTCCGCATCTGGAACGAATGGGCGGATGAAAACGGAGAGCTCGGACCGGTTTACGGTTCTCAATGGCGTTCATGGCGCGGAGCGGACGGCGAGACCATCGATCAAATCTCCCGGCTGATTCATGACATCAAGACAAACCCGAATTCCAGACGTTTAATCGTCAGCGCCTGGAATGTCGGCGAAATTGATCATATGGCGCTTCCGCCTTGCCACTGCCTGTTTCAGTTTTATGTCGCGGACGGAAAACTGTCGTGTCAGCTTTATCAGCGCTCAGCGGATGTCTTTCTCGGCGTGCCGTTTAATATTGCGTCTTATGCGCTTTTAACAATGATGATCGCGCATGTGACGGGGCTTGAACCGGGTGAGTTTGTTCATACATTCGGAGACGTCCACATTTACCAAAACCATGTGGAGCAGGTGAATTTGCAGCTGACAAGGGATGTCCGTCCGCTGCCGAAACTGCGGTTTGCGCGAAATGTTGATTCTATTTTTGATTTTACGTTTGAAGACTTTATCATTGAGGATTATGACCCGCATCCGCACATAAAAGGAGCTGTCAGCGTATGATTTCGTTTATTTTTGCGATGGATGAAAACCGGCTGATCGGAAAAGATAACGATCTGCCTTGGCACCTTCCCGATGATCTCGCATATTTCAAAAAAGTGACGACGGGCCACACCATTGTAATGGGGCGGAAAACGTTTGAATCAATCGGACGCCCGCTTCCGAACCGGCGTAACATCGTTGTAACCTCACGGGACGAATCTTTATTCCCGGGCTGTATTACCGCCGACTCGGCTGAGGAAGTGCTCAAGCTGATCCCGGCAGATGAAGAATGCTTTGTGATCGGCGGCGCCCAGCTGTACAGTGCGCTCTTTCCTTATGCGGACAGACTCTACATGACAAAAATTCACCATGTCTTTGAAGGAGACCGTTTTTTTCCGGAATTTAATGAAGCTGAATGGGAATTGACATCCCGCAAACAGGGAGTAAAAGATGAAAAAAACCCTTACGATTATGAGTACCTTGTATACGAGAAAAAGAATTGAGTTTAAGCAGGGGGACAAGAATTGATTCGTTACGGCTGCCTTGTGATGTACGTTGTATTTATGTTCATGAAAAATATTCAGGAATATATCAATCAAAAAGAGCTTGACCCGCGGCTTTCTTTTCAAAAACAGATGAGGCTGGTGTATGAGCGGCCGAAAGCCTTTATGAGAGGCTGCATTGACGTGTCGGGATCGGCAATCGGCATTCATCATGATCAGCCGATACCGGACGGCCCCGTATTGTATGTGCCTCCCAGATTGCGCCCGGCTGATCTTCTGCTGCTTGCGGGACATCTTGAAGAGCCGGCTGGTTTTATCGCTGGCGAGAAAGCTTTCCGGATGCCGTTTCTCGGAAATTGGCTGCGGCTGATGGGTGTCATTTGTGGCGGAGACAGCCGGGATGCAGTGCTTCATGAGGCGGAAGTCCGTCTGCAAAAAGGGCAAAGTCTGATTCTGTCCGAAGACGGCAAAATCAATCCGGAGGAACTGGCCCTTCGTTTCGACCTCCCGATTGTGCCTGTCAGCACTTCGGGAACAGACCGGCTGCTGCGGGGCAGATTACTGAAACGGCTGAAACCGGCTGACATTGAATTACATATAAAGCCCGCTTATTTTCCGGCCGGTCAGAAACGGCTCCGTGCATAAAAAAAGCACAGTCTCTATAGAGAGGCTGTGCTTTTTATTTCAGATAAAGGGGACTTTGACGCAATAAAATAAAATACAGAAAAACATCGAGGCGCTGCCGCCTAAAACAAAACTGTGCCAAATGGCGTGATGATACGGAACCTTTCTCCAAATATAAAATATTGTGCCGGCGGAATACAATAAACCGCCGAAAAGAAGAAGGCCGAAACCGGGGCCTGACAGCGAAGCGTACAGCGGTTTAATGGCGACGATGATCAGCCAGCCCATCATTAAATAGACAAGCGTTGAAAAAATGATAAACCGCTTCACGAAAAAGATTTTAAACACGATGCCTCCGATGGCAAGCGACCAAACAATAATTAAAAGGGTCAGACCGAGCGCCCCTTTAAGGGGTCCTAATAAAAATGGCGTATATGTTCCGGCTATTAATACGTATATCGCGGAATGATCCAC
The DNA here is from genome assembly GCF_000815145.1 of Bacillus sp. Pc3. Taxonomy (NCBI): domain Bacteria; kingdom Bacillati; phylum Bacillota; class Bacilli; order Caryophanales; family Bacillaceae; genus Bacillus; species Bacillus sp. Pc3. The sequence continues at coordinate 3,887,907 of NZ_CP010406.1, forward strand.
AATCTCAAGAATGTCTTTCGTTTTTTTATGCTGAATGCTGTGCAAAAGAGTCGAGCTGAGATACAGCAGCAGCATTGAAGCGCCGAAGATTGAAAAGCTGACGATGTCTGTCGGCGAGCCGTATTTCACCGCGAAGATAATGAGAAAAATAAGCGCCGGAATCGACAGCAATACACCGATTCCGTGTGTGACGGCATTTGCGATTTCTTCTTTTATTGTGAACAATCAAATGTCCTCCTTTTTAAAGGATTTGTTTTTGCAGTGACTGCAAAAAGCTCAACCCTTCTAATGTAATTTTTGTTCCAGCGCGTCCTCGGCCTTTTGTCACATAGTTCATCTTTTCTAAGTAATCAAGCCTGTTTCTGACCTGCTGGGGCGATAATGTCATTGTGCTGTTTTCGCTTAATTCGGATATGCTCCGTCTGCTGGCGGGTTCGCCTTTTGTATTTAAGTCTTTAATTGATTCCAAAATAAACAAAAACTCTTCTTTCTCCATCAATGTCAGCCGTTTTTCTTTTTTCTTAGCTGTTTTCACTTTCTGGCTGTTTTTGATATACAGCGGGACATCATCGGGATAAATCGTGCTGCCGGATGCTGCCGCGGCCATATAGTACGCCGCATTTTGAAGTTCTCTGATGTTGCCGTTAAAGGTGTGCCGCTCAAACAGCGGATAAACGGACGGATCGATATGAACATGCTGCCCCGTGGCTGTCAGCATATGCTGCAGAAGAAGCGGTATATCGCTTTTTCGTTCAGATAAAGCAGGGAGCGGAAGGCATAACACGTGAAGCCTGTAAAATAAATCTTGGCTGAACGTATTTTCTGCGTCGGTATCACCAAGATCCGCCGTGCTGCTTGCAATGATGCGGGCGGAAAGCCCGGCATCCAGCTCGGAAAGAAGGCGGGCCTGTACCGAGAGCGGCATGTCTCCGATTTCATATAAGAATAATGTTCCGCGGCGGGCCCTGTTTAATGCGCCTTCAGCGCCGAACAGTTCATATTCGAGCCGCTCTTCGCTTTGGCTGCAGTGAACGGTAATAAATAGTTCGCTGTTTCTGCGGGATTTATGGTGGATCGCTCTGGCCATTTGTTTTTTTCCGGTTCCGACTTCACCCGTTATGAAGACTGGCAAATCAGATAAAGCAAATTGCGAGGCCAATCGTTTCGCTTCTGAAAAGGTGTGATGTTCGCCGGCTAGCTGATAAAAAGGATCAGTTTGTTCAATTACACTCATGAATTGGCTCCTTTTGGTTCTAATTGGTTTAAGTATAACACGTTTGTGCGATCGAAAATATCTTTTTCTCTTGTATCGGTTCATTTAATTTTATTTACAAAATTAAAATAATTGTCTTATTATTTGAATATTCATGTTATAATGGCATATTAAATAGGGATTTAAATAAGAAAGGACTCTGTAAATGAAACCGTTGCTTAAAGAAGACTCTCTCATCCAGGTAAAAGACATTTTAAAAGCGCACCAAAATGTAAAGGACGTTGTGATACATACGCCTTTGCAGAGGAATGACAGACTTTCTGAGAGGTATGGCTGCAACATCTATTTGAAAAGGGAAGACCTGCAGGTGGTCAGATCATTTAAGCTCAGAGGGGCTTATAATAAAATGAGGCAGCTCTCAAAAGAGCAGACTGAAAACGGAATTGTATGCGCAAGTGCGGGAAACCATGCGCAGGGGGTTGCGTTTTCATGCAAACACCTCGGCATTCACGGCAAGATTTTTATGCCGTCAACCACACCGAGACAGAAAGTATCCCAAGTGGAACTGTTCGGAAAAGAATTTGTTGAAATCATATTGACGGGTGACACTTTCGATGATGCGTATAAGAGTTCTGCGGAATGCTGTGAAAAAGAAAACCGCACGTTTATTCATCCGTTTGACGATCCCGATGTCATGGCCGGACAGGGAACGGCTGCCATCGAAATTTTAAATGACATTGACGTTGAACCGCATTTTCTTTTTGCAAGCGTAGGGGGAGGAGGACTCCTGTCCGGGCTCGGCACGTACATGAAAAACATATCGCCGGATACAAAAATCATAGCGGTAGAGCCGAAGGGCGCAGCCTCCTATTTTGAATCGAAAAAAGCCGGACAAGTGGTTGAACTTGAGAAAATTGATAAATTTGTCGATGGGGCGGCCGTAAAAAAAATCGGCGCGGAAACCTTTCAAACGCTCGAAACCGTCGTCGATGACGTTGTGCTTGTCCCGGAAGGAAAAGTGTGCAGCACGATTCTCGAATTATATAATCAATGCGCCATCGTAGCGGAGCCGGCGGGGGCATTGTCCGTGTCAGCCCTTGATCTGTACAAGGAAGAGATTAAAGGGAAAAACGTCATCTGCATGGTCAGCGGAGGGAATAACGACATCGGCAGAATGCAGGAGATGAAGGAACGCTCCATGATTTACGAGGGGCTGCAGCATTATTTTATCGTTAATTTCCCGCAAAGGGCGGGAGCGCTTCGCGAATACCTAGATGAAGTGCTTGGGCCTGATGAGGACATCACCCGGTTTGAATACACGAAAAAAAATAACAAAAGCAGCGGCCCCGCATTGGTCGGCATTGAGCTCAAGCATCGGGAAGATTACGGCGCGCTCATTGCCCGGATGAATCAAAAAGGATTTCATTACGTAGAGGTGAATAAAGATCAGGATCTGTTCCACCTGTTAATCTGACTTTTTTTAGAACGGCCGCGCAAAATGACAGACACGCTTTCTCAGATTGTATATAATAAAAAGAAAACAATCGAAAAAGAAGGATTGATATCTTGTTACTCAAAAGCCTAGAGTTCAAACGACAGGACGGGATTCAGGTAAAAGTGACAGAAATACCGGTTGTCACGGAAGGTGAACATTATTTTTTTCAAATTCATCAGCACCTTGAGCTTTATTTGAGAGAGGTTTTTGCTTCACAAAGTGTGAGAACAGTGTATTCATTCCGACAATATGTCAAGCGCCGTATGAAGTGGAAAGATTACGAGGCCGTTTTCAACCAAGAGATTTTAAAACATAACGCATAACGGTGCATATTCCTTAGCGCCTTCCTTTTGATAAGGGAGGGTGCGGGAATTTTTTTATGATGAATGCTGTAAGCGTTTTATCCATGGGGGGAATGGAAATGAAAAAAATGAAAATCTTCGCTGCCGTCTTTTGTTTGCTGCTCTTGTGCGCCTGCGGGGGGAAAACGATAAAAGACCCGCTGAACTATCAGATTGAACCGTTTTCATATCAGAACCAAGACGGGAAAACAGTGTCACTGAAAAGCTTGAAGGGGCATGTCTGGATTGCCGACTTTATGTTTACAAATTGTAATACGGTCTGTCCGCCGATGACGGCCCACATGACCGAACTGCAAAAAAAACTGAAGGCTGAGAATCTGGACGTGCGGATTGTGTCGTTCAGTGTAGATCCTGAAAAGGATACGCCGAAACAGCTGAAAGCCTTTGCTTCCAAATATCCGCTTTCGCTTCGCAACTGGGATTTTCTGACCGGTTACAGCCAAAAGGACATTGAAGATTTTGCGCTGAACAGCTTTAAAGCAATCGTCAAAAAGCCGGAGGGAGAGGACCAGGTCATACATAAAACCTCTTTTTATTTAGTCGGACCTGACGGGACGGTGCTTAAAGATTATGACGGCGTGCAAAAGGTTCCGTATGATGACATCCTCTCAGATGTCAGAGCGGCTGAGGAGCTCAAGTAAACTGGCAGATTAGACATTTTCAAATCTGAAAAAACATGTTACACTTTCCACTAGTAGACGGGGAAGGAGCAACCAGATTGAAGCTGCGAATGTTCTCATTGATCGCCGGACTGGCTTTGCTTTTATCAGCTTGTTCTGTCCAGCGCACCGGTTCTGACACTGAAGAACCGAAAACGAAAGATCATATTGTCATAGCTGCGGTCGGTGATTCATTGACTGAAGGAGTAGGAGATCCTGACGGTTCAGGATACGTCGGCAGGGCAGCGGAGTCTCTTAAGAAAAAGGGACATGTGAAAACGGTTGATATTAAAAATTATGCGGTGCAGGGTGACAAAACGTCTGACCTGCTGGAAAAGCTTGATAATAAAAAAGTTCAGAAATCATTAAAGAGCGCCGACTATATCTTTTTTACCATCGGCGGTAATGACTTAATGAAGGTGCTCCGCCAGAATATGATGCAGCTGACGGTTCAGCCGTTCCAAAAGGAAGAGAAACCTTTTGAAAAACGATTCAAGGCGATCGTTTCAAAAATCCGCAAATATAATGAAAACGCAGAGCTGGTGTATGTCAGCATGTATAATCCATTCACGTTTACGCTGCCTGAATTAAAAGAAATTAATGGGGTTGTAACGGATTGGAACAAGATCGCCGCAAAAGAGCTGGAAAAAGATCCTCACGCCGCCGCGGTGAATGTTGAAGACTTGTTCAGTCAAAAAAGCGGCAGCAGACGGATTTCAAAGGATGATGATTTTCATCCGAACGCAAAAGGGTATGCACTTATCGCCGATCGATTGTACGGCATCATTGAAAAACAAGGGTTACCAGCAGAATAGGGTGAAATGATGAAAAAGTGGAAATCGCTGTTTTTTGTTCTTCTCGCACTCAATGTGATTGCCGCCGCGGTAATTGTGACATTATTGGTTATGCCGGGAGAGCAGGCGAAAATACAAGATCAGACAAAAAGTGAGTACGGCTTTCATATCACGAGCTCGAAAGAATCTCTTGCCAGGTTTGTGAATGCGTACTTAAAAGAGAAGGCATCGAATCAGCTTGACTACAAAGTGGACATCAATAACGATGTGCACGTGGCAGGTAAAATCAAAGCATTCTCAACCTCCATTAACGCGGTCGTCACATTTGAACCGTCCGTACAGGAGAACGGAGATGTGATGTTGAAAGTGACGAAGTTTTCCTTAGGCGAATTAAGCCTGCCGATCAGCTTTGTGCTGAATTATATGGACAGCTTTTATGAACTCCCGTCATTTGTGCACGTTCATTCCGGGGATAAAAGCATCGAGATCCGTCTGTCGGAAATGCCTTTAGACAACGGCATGTATGTAAAAGCGGATAAAATCAATCTCGACACGGATGAAATTGAATTTTCCTATTATCATCCGAAACAATAAGTTTTCATAAAAAAAACACAGATCCTTTCAGGGATTTGTGTTTTTTCGTGTCAGCGTTTTTTGTCCAGCTTGCTGAACAGTTTGATTAACGTTGCGAGCTCTTCATCAGAGTAGCAGTCAAACCGTTTAAAAAAGTATTCTGTTTTTTTCTGGTTGAAATGATCGACAATTTTCTCCCCGGCTTCCGTAATATGGATTCTGATAATTCGCCTGTCCTCTTTGGAACGGATGCGGGTGATCCATTCCTTTTCTACTAAAGCGTCGGTCACTGCGGTAATATGGCTTGCGGAGACCTCAAGAATGGGGGCGAATTCCGTTACTTTTTTAGGCCCTTGTTCACTGAGAATCCGCAAAATGGTGAATTCGTTCCTGGACAGCTCTTTATCTAGAATTTCATTAACTTCATTTCTGATTTGTTTAAACACTTTTCGAAGCAAAGCTTCCATATCATACATCATTTGTGTCCTTACTTTCAAATCATGAACCTCCAATATGTAGTCAGCGTGGCATTCGTTCAGCTTCCCCTGAAAGCAGAATTATTTTTATTCTGTTTATACATGCTATAATATAATAATACCACGTATGAACAAAGGAGGGCACCCGTATGTCAGAAAAAAAAGAAATCGCCACATTTGCAGGCGGCTGTTTTTGGTGCATGGTGAAGCCGTTTGACGAACAGCCCGGGATTGAAAAGGTGGTGTCCGGCTATACAGGAGGTCATACTGAGAATCCGACTTACGAAGAAGTGTGCAGTGAAACGACCGGACACAGAGAAGCCGTTCAAATCACATTTCAACCTGACATTTATCCGTATGAAAAGCTTGTCGAGCTGTTTTGGCAGCAGATCGACCCGACTGATGCAGGCGGCCAGTTTGCAGACCGCGGAAGTTCATATCGGGCGGCGATATATTACCATAATGATGAACAAAAACAAATCGCTGAAGCCTCAAAAAAACAGCTTGAAGAAAGCGGCATATTTAAAAAGCCGATCGTGACAGACATCTTGAAGGCTGAGCCTTTTTATGAAGCGGAAGGCTATCATCAGCACTTTTATAAGAAAAATCCTGATCACTACGGGCGCTACCGTGTAGGTTCCGGACGTCAAGGCTTTCTGGATGAGCATTGGAGGGACAGATAAGATGGCTTTTAATAAAGAAGAAAAAATCAAATCATTAAACCGCATGCAATATGAAGTCACACAAAATAACGGAACGGAGCCGCCGTTTCAAAATGAATTCTGGGATCACAAAGAAGAGGGGCTGTATGTTGATATCGTATCGGGAAAGCCCTTGTTTACTTCTCTGGATAAATTCGATTCTCATTGCGGCTGGCCCAGTTTTACAAAACCGATTGAGGAAGAAGAGGTTGACGAAAAACTGGACACAAGCCACGGGATGATCCGGACGGAAGTGAGAAGCAAAACAGCTGATTCCCACTTAGGCCACGTATTTAATGACGGTCCGGGGCCAAGCGGTCTCCGTTATTGCATTAACTCTGCGGCACTCCGGTTTATTCCGAAAGACAAGCTGAAGGAAGAGGGCTATGAAGCCTGTCTGCATTTATTTGAAAAATAGAGCTCAGCAATGAGGCCTGCCTATCAGACAGGCCTTTTTTCTATGTTTTTTTTTCTTCATGTAATCGTTCAATAATCTTTACGATTGTGTCTTTTGTGATGAGCGGCGCCTGATCGGATTGATATCTGGGGAGATTGACCTTCCGAAATTCCGGATGTTTGGCGGGTTCCGGCAATATTGCGTAAAGATTGCCCCATTCATATAAAGATTCCGTCTCATGAGGAGAGGTCAGTTCTTCATGAAGCTTCTCACCGGGACGTTTTCCCACTTCAACAGCGGCGGGGCGCGGCAGTCCGTGCCGGAACGCATATTCTTCAAATCCGTGAAGCAGTTCTTCAAGCCTCAGGGACTCCATTTTAAAAATAAATGTTTCTCCGCCCTTTGTGATCGCCGCAGATTGCAGGGTGAGCGTTGCGGCATCATCAATCGACATAAAAAACCTCGTCATGTTTTTATCCGTAATGGTGAGCGGGCCGCCTGCCATCAACTGCTCAAATAAAATAGGAATAACGGAACCGCGTGAACCGAGCACATTGCCGAAGCGGACCGAACAAAATACCGTACCGCGGTTTTGAACATGATGATTCGCCTGATGAAACAGCTTTTCGGACAACAGCTTCGTAGCTCCCATTGTGTTTACCGGGGAAACAGCTTTATCGGTTTTTTAAGATATTTACTGCATTTTGAGGGACTATCAGTGACGGTGAGGTCGAAAACGAAAAATTAAACCTCAGGATAGGGGTAATTTCAAACTGAGCCGGAATTGGCCCTTTTCGTTTTTGTGTCATCGTAACGATAACTTCTTTGAAGACCATTCTTAATAGCGCGTTCTTTTTCTCTGTGCTTGATTCAATGTGATATTGATCAATTATCTTATTTATGTTGTTTCTGACTGTATTACTGTCTATTTCTGATTGCGCTTCTTGAGTTCCATTGAGCTCATGCTTGGCAATCTGGAGTTCTTTAAATTCTTCATCTAAAACAGCTTTTCTTTTCAAAAAAAGTTCATCAGTGTAAATGCCGCTCTCATATTTCTCAAAGATAAAATTCTCTTTGTTTTTTAACTCTTGTTCTTTTTGTGAAAGATGTTCAGACATTTGCTTTTTTGTTTTCACATTACTATTTACGTCTTCGTATTTAGAAATCATTGAAGTGATATGTTTTGTTAAAGTCTTATTATCTAAGTTGCTTAAAGAAGAGAGGTAATCCAAAATGGCATATTCAACATCGTTATATCTAACATAAGTGCATTTATTCTTTTTGCAAGTGAGTGATTTAACGTGATACACACTTTCCGTGCCGTTTTTGTTTTCTCGCGTTCTCCTAGTTTCGTATTTAGATAATGGTTCACCGCACTTAGAACAAGTGCATACGCCTGCCAATTCACTTAATTCCAATGCATTTTTATTAGGCAGCAGGGGGACTTTGTTTGCAATTTTATCTTGTGATTGTTGAAATTGTTCTTGATCTATTATAGGAGCATGTGCATCCGATACTACAATTTGTTCCTTTTCAGGTCTAATTGTTCGTTTACCGTCTTTTGTTTTTTCCCTAACCTTATATTTAACAGTTCCGATATACGCTTCGTTTTGCAGAATTGCTTTAATTGTGTATTGATTCCAGCGCTTTTTTCCTGATGGAGTCGGTATTTGTAATTTTGTTAAGTGAGAAGCAATCGCTGTATAACTATAATCTTTTCCATTCAACCCATTTAAAAAGATGTTAAAGATGAATTGAACGACTTTTGCTTTTTCTTCGACTGGGACTAGTTTGGATGTTTTTTTGTTTAACCGGTATCCATAAGGCGCTAGTCCGGAAATCCATTTCCCTTGTGCCGCATATGTGTATTTAGCGCCTGTCATACGCTCTCTGGTCATTTCAAATTCTTCTCTGGCCATAAACAATTCAAAACGAATCTGACGCATGTCTGCAGGGTTTCGAGGGTCATAAACTTTATATGGTGTAATGATAATCAATCGCTTGCTTTGAAGAAGGTTAACAATTTGTCCCGCATCACTGTAGCTCCCGCGGCTGAGTCTTGTTATTTCTTTAACAGCAATTGCCTGGTACTTGCCTTCCTCGAGGTCTTTAAGACATTCTTTAAAAACAGGGCGGCCCTCAATGCTTTCTCCTGACCCGATTTCCATTTTTAATTCATAGGGGATTTCAATCGACTTCAATATTTTATTCATGAGTTCTTTTTGTTCTGTTAGCGTATCTTCGCCTGTTCTTTTTTCTCGCTCCATATCCTGACGAGAGCGTCTAAGATAACCCAAAATATTTGTAATGTTGTAAGAATGAACGATGTTTTTTAACTCCAAAAAATCAGCACCTCCTCTTTATTGTATTTGCTGTAAAAACAGAAGTATTCATACAATATGCTGTCTGACATTGAATACGAAAATAACGTAATAAATATTGTAGGGGCTGTATTCTTTAAGTGTTGGGCTAAAGAGCTCGCTCATACGCTCTATGTTTTTTGTTAGCCTGAGAAAATACTCAAATAAAAAAAGAAGCCTCAGAGGACTTCAAAATAATTAATTCTTCTCACATGCAAAGTTGTCATTATCCCGATCCATTTTAGATGTATAGGCAGGGTGAGTGCTTGGTACTCCATGCGGATATTTCTTTCTCAGCTCTGTGCAGTTTGCAAAGTGTTCTGTTCCTCCAGCAGAAGGGGAGGCTTGTGCAGAGTTAGAAGAGCTGCTTGGTGCTGAACCGCTTGAGTTCGATTTATGTGTCTCGGATTGGTGTGTTGTAACTGACTTTTGAGCCGGCTTAGATACACTTACTGATTTCTTCGGTTTCGTTACGCAGCCATTAAATCCTTTATCAGTCGCATATCCATTCTTACTCCAAATCTTCAAGTCTTTATCTTTCGCAGCTTGCTCATCTTTCTTATACGTGTCTAAATACTTCGTGTTTGGCTCATATACATAAGCTACTCGTGCTAATCCTTCTTTAAGCAGTGTTTCTTGTACTGATTTGCCATCTGCATAAACGTAAGCCAGCATTCTGCCATACTTGTCTGTACGATCTCCTTTATCAAACTCCAGTTGAAGTTTTCCCTTGTTAACCAGCTGTTTGTTTCTTGCTGAAGCATCCTCACCATATGGTTGTACGCAAGAGTTTGGGTTCTTAGTTTTAGGCGTGTCAACAAGTAAATAACGAACAGTTTTGACTTCGCCTTTATAGTTAACTTTAATCGTATCCCCATCAACTGTTCTGTTAAGTGTTACATCGACCAGCTTTTTCTTTTTGTCAGACGCCTTTTTATCCGACGAATCCTTCTTTGAAGCATTTTCGGCTTTTTCATTTTTGTCATTAGTACTTTTGTCATTTGATTGAGTGTCTGCCTTTGTCTCTTTTGCATCCTTTTCTTCTTGCTCTGTTGTTTTAGCTTGATCTGAATCTGTTTTATCTGTAGAAGCAGAATCAGATCCACACGCAGCTAAAGAAAAGCTTAGAGATAATGCGCCAATACCTAACAGCCATTTCTTCAATGTAATTCCCCCAATTTGTTTGTTCTGTCTCTATATCGGACAAACCTTCCTAATTATAAGTGTAAAACCAAATATTGTAAATTTCATTTTGGCATTTTAAGACACTCAAATACAGTTGTGTGGTAAAATTTAGTGACTCAAACACCTTAGAGGAGGGAAATTTAATTGGAAGAAGGAAAGTTAATTCGCATGACTCTTGATGGGATAAAGGAAGCTGTTTCTAAATACGGAACTTTTCCTATGCTCCAACATGGAGGGCATGTCATGGAAGATGCTGCTTTTCAATTCAGAGACCCAGCCAGTCCTCAAGAAATTAATAGTTTAGAAAAGATGTTAGGGGTAACTTTGCCTAATGATTATAAAGAGTTCCTATTCAATCACAATGGAATGGAAATGTTTAATGGTATTGAGCTTCTTAGTACAGAAGGGATAATTGAATTTAATGAAGTTCAAGACTTCCCTAAGGGATATGTCCTAATTGGGTATCATTATGATGGCAGGTATGTTATTGATGTAAACAAATCAAATAAAGGGTTGGGGTATATGTTGCATCTGGATTCAATTGATAATATTGAAGATGCGGTATATTTAGACTCTAACTTTGAGATATGGTTTGACATGTTGGTGTCATCAAATGGAGCTAAATACTGGGAAGTGAAGCCGAAAATCCAAGAGTATTATAAATATATTTCAGAATAGAAAATTTAGATAAGATTAAGTGGGAAGGAGACTTAAATGAAAGTATTTGAAGCAGCCTCGTTCATTTCAGCCGCAGAAAAGCGGGCAAAACAATACGATCAGATTAGAGAACAATTTATCAATCTCAGAAAAGCGTTTCAGGGAATGGCTGACTTAGACGACAGTGAGTTTTCAGGCAAAGGTGCTGATAACATCAAAGCATTCTTTCAAGACCACGCCGGCGTCACAGACAGCTGGCTTGATCTGATCGATATGAAGATTGCGTTTCTTAACAGTATTTCAGGAAAAGTAACAGATGCGGGACTGGCCGATTCGTTTGTGGAAGAGTCCTTTTTAGAACACGAGCTGTTTCATGCGAAGAATAAATCACAAGCCATCATGCAGGAGCAGCGCAATGAAATGAAAGGTATCCTTGATGAAATCAGTGATATCATTCATCTAGAAGTTTTTTCCACAGAAGATGTCGATCAAAAGCTGGATTCAGCAGATAAAAAAAGGAACGATACCGTAAATAAGCTCGGCAAGCTTGATCACGATCTAACGAAAGAATACGCAGAAACCGAAGCGAACGAACAGTTCATTCAGGCAGATTTTCAACAGCTTCAAAATGCAACGGGTAAAGGGAAAAACGCCACTCCGCTTCACTATAACGCCAAGGCATACAGGGAAAGTGACATACATAAGAAAAAAGGCGAGATTGCAAGACATTCAGACACATATTTAACGTTTAAGAAGGAAGAAGCAAAAGAGCGGGAAATCAAGGATCTGAAGAAAAAACTCGCCGACGGTGTGACCGATCCGGATGAATATTTAGAAATTGCGAAGAAGATCGGCTATGAAAACCTTGAACCTTCCCAGCAGCAATATGTCATTCAGCTTGAACAAGCAAAACAGATGGAAGAAGCCGGAGAAGTGACTTGGGATATTTTAAAAGGAGCCGGCGTTGGTTTATATGATGTCGGGAAAGACACGGTAACCGGTTTATGGCAACTAATCACTAAACCTGATGAAGTTGTTGAAGGTATCATAGGGGCAGTTGCTCATCCAATTAACACGTATAATGCCATTTCAACAGCTATTGAGGAATCGTATCAAAAAGATATGGTAAATGGAGATGCTTACTCCAGATCAAGATGGGTGACATATGCGATAGGTACAGTAGTTACCTCTGTAGTAGGCACAAAGGGAGCCGGTTCTCTTACAAAAGCTGACGTAGCAGGAAAAGTCACCTCTAAAGTCAATAAAGCAGGCCAAAAACTGAAAGATGTCTCAATTGCTGATTTATTGCCTTATAATCCCCGTTACGATGTTGTTCCGGCTGGAGGAGTTCCTTATAATGTAGTTAACAGTGAAAATTTAAAGGATCGGTTACTTAGATTAATTGAATCAGCAAATCCTAGAACGGTATTACCAAGGAATAAAGGTCGATGGGAAGGCGCACCTGGTGACGGAAAATGGTATTCCGACATACCTGAAGTAAAAGCAGCGACTAAGGGAGAACCGATTACTTTTAAAGATGGACGTCCTGATTTTACTCCATGGACTGTTGCAAACATTAAGTTTAAGACTGGTGAATTAAATGGAACGAAAAAAGATTTTAGGCTTGTTTATAAAAAAATTAAAGAGATCAAGGGTTTTAAATCTCAAGCGCAGGCGAAAAAATGGCTGTCACAACAGGGACTTACCCCACACCATTTGGATAGTGTCACAATACAACTAGTGCCTAGTGTGATTAATAACAAAATACCTCATATTGGAGGAGCTTCTGATTTAAGGGGAGGGTATTAGAATGAGTTTCAATAAAATTGAACAAAAGTTAAAAGAATTTACGATAGATACTGAAACAGAACCCAACATTAATACAAACGAGCAGCTCAAAGAAATTGAAAGAAATATAGGTAATCAATTGCCTTCCGACTATAAGGATTTTTTGAAGGGATATGGAGGCTGTTATTTAGAAAGTAAAAAAACAACAGATGAAGTTGAGTACGACGTTTGCTACAAACCTATAGAGAAAGATCCTTGGATGGGTAAGGAAGATGATACACAATTACTAGAGAGCTTCTATGGTTTAGCTAACGATCATAACAGTCTCCAAGAAGCAATCAATACTTATTCTGATCGCTTTCCTGGGAATATTATTCCTATAGCAAGCTCGGCAGGTGGTAATGTAATATGTATGGACATCGACAATGAAAAAGTTTTGTTTTGGGATCACGAATTAAGTCAGCCTGATAAAGACTTTTTCCTAATTGCCAATTCGTTTGAGGAGTTTATCCTAAGTTTAGTAGACGAACCAATTGAAACGGATGATAGTGACAGTGATGTGGAAATTGAGATTTTAGAAAATGACTTTGGAAAATTGCTCTTTGGTAAGGACAATTAGCTTTTATTTTTAGGAAAAGTATTGCAAAGTTAAGCTCTCAGAAAGAGAGCTTTTTTATTTTCGATAGTAACTAATTATAAAAAGGGAGAGAGGTTATGGATTCGTACCAAATAAAGAAATTAAAACCCGAAGAATACAATAAGTGTAATAATATTTGGGACATGGAAAAGAAAATGGCTAAGGTGTTTTATGACGAATTAGTAAGCGGCAACAGAATTACTTTTATTTACTCAGTGAATGACGAGTTTATAGGAGAAGGATTGTTAGTTTTTCAAAACAATGACCCGGATTATACCATTCCGGATAAACGCATTTATCTATCTCGTATGATTGTTAAAGAAGGATATCGAAATCGTGGGATAGGTGGCATTATTGTTGATTATTTGATTGATTATGCTAAACAACTAGGATATGAGTTTGACAGGTGATCACAAATCATAAAATAAAAAGCCCACTCATATGAGTAGGGCTAAATTAATTTTTAACCTCCGACTGGCCTTTCAGCTACCTGGATGTTAGATGGTGAATCTGTACTCAATTGCGTTAAAGCTACCCCACTTAAAATTACAGTTAAAATAGATACGCAAAGCACAATTTTTTTCATAAGATTCCCTCCACCTGATTCATTTTCTGTTCAGCCCAAATTTTTTCATTGAAAAAGCTTGTTGCTTCTTCAAAAGCACCTATTGATTCAAACCTTTTTGCAGCTATGTAGGACAATTCATCTACACTTTCAAGGTCATTTTGTTGTTTTAAAAACTCAATATAACGGATGCAATTATTGAAGTTGTTTTTTAATTCACCGCAATATAGGTTGTATAGGATGCTAATTTTGGCTTCGTATATCTTATTCTCCATTAATATGAGTCTTTCCTGTGCTTTATTGTAAAAATTAATGGCTTTCATTTTTTCGTCAATTTTAAATAGTTCCTTAATCATCATGAATAAAGAATTTATATAATAATTTGAATTCATCCAAGATTCATTTTCAATAGCTTTTTCGAGAGATTTAATGCACTTATCAGGTTTGTCCCAATCAGAATACACGATACTAAGGTTGTGATATAACTGAGCTTTCAAATATTCATCCTTTGTTTCTTGTGCAATGTCTATTGCTTCTAAATAATATGTTTCTGACTCTTCAAACCGTTTCATATCGGAATAGTTTGCAGCAGCAATCATTGTTGAAGTTGCCAGTTTGCATTTATAATCAGGGTGTCGCTTATATATTGCAATTGCATTCTTGATGTAGTGTTGTGCCACAATGCTTTGTTTAACAAGAGTGTATAAGTAGGAGACCTTGGAGTAGAATTCAGCTGCTTCAATTTCATCCGGAATTTCTGCAAGCTTTTTCTCTGCTAATCCATATAAGTTAATTGCTCGATCATAATTTTTGTTGTATGCCTCGTACATTGCTTCGAATAAATAAAAGTTATATTCCAATTTATCGTTCGTTCTTTTTATGAAATTTTCATTCTCTTCAGTGAAATAAGTGTGCTTTTGTAAAGGCTCTCCGCGTGAAGAGTGTAGCAACATTTTGTGTCTTTCTTCTAATAAACTGTAATATGCAAGAACTTCTTGATCCTCTTCCATATCATCGAACAGGCTTTTAATCTCTGAGTAATATTTTATTGACTCATGTACCTTTTGTTTCTTTATAGCAATGTACCAATCATTCAGTGTAGTAGCAACAACTTCTGAAGCGATCTTGCTCATCCAAACCCCTCTTTCTGAAAATTTCAAAAACCCTTTGGGAATAATCATAACATAGTCATTGAAAAAATTGTAAAAGGATGTAGAGATTTTGGGATTTTCTAATTTGAAAAAACGAAAAAAAATACCCTCCTCGTTAGAGAAGGGTACGTGATCAGTTTGCTGTTGCTTTTAGTGAGGCAAGCCATTCATCTAATGTTCCTGAGAAACCTTGTGGAACGGCTAATTCATATGCTGATTTTCCATCTTTACCGGCAGCACCAGTAGCTCCTTTAACCCCGGTTGCACCTGTAGCTCCAGTATCGCCTTTTTCACCTTTTAATGAAGCTAACCATTCAAAAGTGATGAATATTCAAGGCGGGAGTAAGGGAAATTAACAAAAAAATGTGAGGGAATGTAGATGAAACGATTTATCTTGGTTATACCGTTATTGGCTGCTGTTATTGCCTCTCCAACTCAAATGAAAGCAAGTCCAATGCCTTGTAGTGCAGTACTCGAACCGGTAAATCAAAAACTGAAAAATGCGAAGGGTGCGGCACTAATCTATAAAGTGCAGTTATACCCGCCAAGTGCTGCAAGAACGAATATGAGTATTCTTGCTGTCCACCTTCCTCAGCCATCTTCTTATGGAAGCTACGACGGTTATGAAGGATTTGCCGCCAAAACAGGGGAGATCAGTTGGCGATTTAAACTATATCCAACTCCCGAGGAAGAGAGCCCTAATTGGGCTGGAAGGATTGATTCCATATCGGCTGAAATGACAAATGTTAAAGTGCAAGTACGCCTTTCAAATTCTAAGACGCAAAAGTTGGGGCCAAGTGTAATAACAAACAATATTCAATCTTGCTATTAGAAATGTAGAGTTCTTATCAAAGAGAGCAATGCGACTGGATCTTTTGTAAAGTGTCAAAAAGGTAATTGATCGAGAAATTCTGGTGAAAAATGAAAAAGAGCCCATTAAGATGCAATGTCTGGAGTCAATTCATCATTTGACAGAAGAGAGCCGGCAAAAGTCGATATTGCGTTTGATTTTGTACATAGAAAGACGGCATAAAAAGAAATGGTTAGCTAAAAAAAGGCAAAGAGTCAACGCTCTTTACCATCAGGTGTTTTCCTTAAGCGGTCTGCAATATGCTTAATTAAACTCAGCGCAGCAGTCACTAATCCAATAACTAAAACAATTTCAAGTAAGAGGATAAATCCAAAATTTAAACCGCGACTTTCAAAGTAATCACTGGTAAAAAAGAGGAATTGATAAATTCCAAGCATTAGCACAATAAAGGAAGCGCCTATAATCGCCAGAGACTTTTTAGAGAACTCCTTAGTATGGTTAAAATTATAAACCAATAAGAACAAAAATAGACAAGCCATGGCGATCTTATGAGTCAATGAATCACTTGCTGAGAACCCTTGCACAAGTAAGGAGATAATTAATCCGGTCATTCCGATTATTTTGTTCAATATATCACCTGCTTTGTATAAGTATGACCTTAGATGTCAGCTTACCAATTAAAGGTGATATTCTCAACATAATGCAGTTTAAAGTTAACTTAAAAATGTGATTATTTTAAGAAAGGGGTTGAAATATGCTCGGTTGTCAAAAAGGGGAGCAAGTAAGGTCTTTGAGAATGGAGAAATGGGAATTATATTGTGGACGACAAATCGAGGTTCTGTAGGTGTTGAATGGGACTCTGGTGAATATGGTGAATACAATGATAATGTCGATGAGCTATTAATGTTAGCAGATTAATATGTTTTCCGAAAGTTAAACGAAAGCAGTTCATTAAAGGAAGGGTTAGACAATGATTAAAATAACGTTATTCCAAGATGAATATTGCAATGGTGAATGGGTTGAAATTGATAGGCTATTAAATGGTTTCATAAGAGCAGAGTCAATTAATATTGAAGTGATTGATATCAAATACAATTCATTAAATACTATGCGAACTCATAATACAGCTCTGCGTATATTGAGAAAGGACTTAAGATCACTAGGACGTGAAGATGAAATCGTGATTTTAAACGGAGTAAGAGGAAGAAATGAAACCTATGTAGCAACCAGGGAAACTGAGTACTTTACCAATGAATCAATTAAAGAGGTGCATTATGCTGGTGACAATAAAGAAGCTGCCTTTAGCAAAATTGATGGCACTTCAGGCAACAGGCTAATTTTAGATGTTTGTTTTGATGGCTTGAGGATTAAATCTTTTATCAAAATTCATAATGGTGAGCTTTTGATAAATTGGGCAGCACAAAGAAAGAGGTTGAAGACTACAATGCCAAACTAATTGCGGCACAATTTCTTTGAAATGTTGGAGAGAGCTGAACAAGTCTAGATAAAAGAAGAAGGATTTTATCACTGGCTTGTTTTTTGTGTAGGAGCCTTGAATCTTCGATTGTATTATCAATATATCATGTTTTTACAAATAATTCATTTCTGTCTTACGATAGTTTTTAATGAATACAAAAAGCCCCACGAATGGAGCTTAAATTACGTTTTATTGAACATAGCCAGAAAAGTCGCTCGGAGCAGAGAAAGATAGATAGTAAAGCGCATTGGCATCTAGATTTTTTATTGTTCCTGTAGCTGTACCGTTAGCATTTACAGTTAGTGTTTCAGTAGCAAAAATCCAGTCGGAATCATTCCAAACTTTCACAGTTAGTTTAGTTCCAATATTGTTTGTAATTGAATAGCTTATCGAAGATTTTCCTTGAAAATAACTGTTTGAATATAATGTATTGCCAGTTGCTTGTCCAGCGAATGTCAATTTGTTTTTCGTAAGATTTACAATGCTATTTGAATTAGGAGGGTTAAGACCAAAAGCTTTAAATTCACCTTCGGCAGAGCTAGTAAGCTTAGTTGAAAACCTAGAATTGCCGGTCTCAGCAGACGCGGCAGTGGCAAAGCTCAGAGAAAGAATGGCCACCATGGTGCAAACAATAAAACTAAACAACTTTTTCAAATTAAACACTCCTTTATTTGTAAATTAAAGTAAATAATAACACTTAATTTTAGGAGGTCAATAGGTTTATTCAAACTGGAATGAATCTGTCACAAAATATGAAGAGCATTTGGTGAAGGATAACTTATTGTATTATGTACTAAATTTTCAGTTCATTTTAAGGGGCTAAGCATTAAGGAGTTATGTAACGGAGAGATTATACTCTCCAAGATTCAAAGGAATGTATGCGGGGTTTACCATGTAGTCTTAAATCTATAATCACTTTCAGCCAGCTATAAGAATGTTTATTAATCTCATGGGGGCTTTTTTAATACGATTCCTTCAAGATGCTTTTCTTTGGCAGATTAAAGTAAGCTAGCGTCCCATTACAGTCTCAAAGCCAGGAACACCACCTTGGGCTGCAAAAACAACAGTACCATTTAGCATATCAAGATTCGAGAGTTCTGGGAACTTGCTTGTTACTTTATTGTTGTGACGAAGTATAAAGCATGAAGGTTCAGTGTGAGCTTTAGGAGCTGAATTTCTTAGAGAAAGCACTGTATGAAGAGGGATTTTAATTAAATAAAGCAGACATTAAGCCTGCTTTATCTTTTTGAACATTATTCCTTTTTTATATGCATTATATTCTCACCAAATGCCCGTCCTTAAGATTTTAAATTCTGGGCACGATCAGACTTTTTAGGGAAAATACATTCTAACAAAAGAAAAAATAAAGTTAATCCTAATGATAATTTAAAATTGTCGCTGTTCCCAATTGAACATAAGATACCCACTATATAAATGAATAAAAACCTAAACAATGAGGCAAATATAAACTTGAAGAAGTTATCCCCAATGAGATGCCTTCCAACAGCCACAAAAATATTATCAAAAGTAAAAGAATAAACAACCATACACACACTTGTTATAACAATCTGTTTAAATTCTATTTCTAATTCAAAGAAGCTTACAAGCACATTTGCTGATCCTGTTGCAAATAAGATTATCACCATTATGACTGCAGTAGGAATGAGTGATAAAACCAAAGCTCCTATTACTGTAGATAATAAAAATTTTTCATTTGTGTTTTTTTCTGCAGCTTCTTTCTTTTCTCCTCTGTACATAAAAATAAAAAAGACGATGAGAGATAAAAGATAAATTGATAACGTCATAACAAGCAGATTCATGGTGATCTCTCCTTACCTAATTAAAACAAAAGAGTGAAGGTTGTAAGCCTCACTCTCTTGTTTTTAATGTATAGTTATACCAAAAAGAACACAACAACCTTCGCAATTAACTGTGCATCAGCTAATGGAATTCCGGCTTTCACTAAGGCCACAGTAACAGCTGTTTCTCCGAAATTTGTAAGTTCATCTATAACGTCCGCCGCTTTGTGTCCCCACTTAGAACAAGCATCACCAGCTTTTTGAGCCCATTTATATGGGATCTTTTTAATAAGGTTTCCTAAAGCGGGACCGCCAACCCTAAGTGCTTTTACTAATATTTGTTTAGCGAAAGGAATGCCCTGTGTATGTACTTCAGAATTTGAAGCTAAAGGAGCCTGTACGCTATTTTGAACTACAGGTGCTTTTTTACTTTCTGCTGCACTTGCATAGCCAGGAGAAACAACTGATATAGTCAGCACAGCCAACGTGAACACCATGATAAATGAAATAGGTTTTTTCTTCATTAAAATTTTCAGTTATAAAAGAAGGAACAAGAATTTTAAAAACATACTTTTGTTATTATACGAGACACAACTTTTTTAAAAAAGAACCGAAAGTCTCACTGGGGATGCCCATTTTATGCCGTGGAGAAGATTCAATAAAACTGTAATTTTAACAAAAACAAATATTTTCAGGGTAACGTCTGAGTGTTAAAACACTCAGAGGGGGGAATTAGGTTTGAGAAACACCATTGGCAAGATTGGAATTTTACTGGAGTGGTTTGCTTTATGATTTTGGGCAGGAGTTAATGCGAAAGAGCTAACTCAGACTAGGAATGATACTGAAAGCAACATCTACCTTTAATCAATCAGTCAATATACTTAACTTAAAACCGCCTCAAATATTAAGACCCTAAGTTACTCGACAACTGCAGATGATTGGGAGGATGCCGGAACTACATACGGGATACCAAATTTGAAAAGTACTCAACGGCCGCTGTCGTTCAAACATAGGATTTGCTTTTAAATTTGCCTACAGGGGGTTGGTCATCTTATTTAGCTGGATTAGCTAATATGATCATTCTAGGTGAATGTAAATTGTTTACTTTAAGGATAGGCAGGAATTTAAGATGGCAGGGGCAACTTTAATGACAAAACACCTTGTAACGATTGATGAAGATAAGGATCGAAAGAAAAAATCGGGAGTGACAGCTTTATCATCTCAAACTAAGGCGGCCCAAAAGTTGCTGCAATGTGATAAAAAATAATCCTGCCTTAGGTGGGAGGATTATTACATGCTGTTTATTAAGCTGTAAACAAACGCAACAATAAATAGTGGATAAGAGATAATAGCAATTAGTTTTGAAGATTTGCTCTTTTTTTCAAATGTGTATATCAGTGCAAATCCTAAAAAGAATATTGTGACAAACCAAGAAGAATAGGACGGGTACAATGCAATAAGTAAGACAATAAGAGTGGATAACGCAAAAGAAGAGTTTAGTGTTATTTTCTGATCGTTTTTCAAATAAACCGCCTCCTTACACATATTCCCCCCATATAAAAACACTTAAACATTATATTAAGTCAGCATGATTAAATGATAAACATTTTAAGTAAAGAACAAGATAAAGCAATCCGGCATTTCAAGGACAAGCTGAACATGTCTGAAAAACTGTAAATACCCTTAGTTAATGTAAACTGCTTAGAGATAAGCAAAATGATTAAGCGGAGGAGCTGTATAGACTTATAAGACCTTATATAAACATTAGATCGCTTAAAGAAGGTGATGTGGTTGATCAGCCAATTGAATATTTCATGATGCAATTGTACGGTTCTATAATGGTGAAGACCTCGCCGTGTTCCATTTGTCTAGGGGGAATTGGTTTAAATTCATAAACATGAGGCGTTTTAGTCTGTCATTTCCTAAAACAGTGTTTTATTCTTGTTACAAATATGCAAGAAGGGCGGTTTGAACTTGTATAAAGTGTTTATAATGCTGTTAATTTTGTTATGTATAACATTAGGGTGTCAAAACCAACATAACAAACATTTTATGGAGGCTGAGCAAACTATGGTCGGCTATGTCATCTTAAAAAGAGAGAATCAAGCAATTCTCATACCTAATGAGAAAGCTGATGTTAAAGACTATAAAAATCTTAGTGAAAAAGAAATTATTGAGAAGTATAGATCGGATATAGTTATACTGGGACTTAGTCAACTTAACAATAAAGATGACTTGAGCAAAGGACAAAAAATACGTATTTGGTATAAAAAATTAAATGAATCTTCACCTCCAAAAACAAACATCTCAAAGTTTGAAAGTATTTAGTACCATATTCTGTAATTCCTCGGAATGCCGCTGCAAAACTGAAGCGGCATATTGAACAGAAATAATGTCTTCAAACCTTACCTCATTCGCGGTGGCTTAATCCTGCCCCAAGATTTATTTGACGATTGTTGACTCAGGTGCAGAGAAGGCACATGCCAAGAACACATTTTTGAATTACTGGGCACCTTGAATAAAACCAGCATTCCCGTATTCATATGAGAAGAGATCGGTACTGAACGCTGGATAAAGAAAAAAGTTAACCGTACATTTGAACAAGCTTGCGAGGTTTTGATAAAGAAAGAACAGTCAAGAGACGAACCATTACATACATATAATACTCCTGTGAAAGCGGGGGTGTAGTTTTGGAACCTTACCAACGTTATGAGGAATTGAAGAAGAAAACAATAAAGGTTGTCCATAAAGATAATTACAGTATCCGCTATATAGAACAGGATGAAGCCAGTGATGACTTAGATGAATTTTATAAACAATTTGCTCAACATTTATTGGAAGCTGCTTTGGAAAGAACTGCAGAGTAAGCTTCTTTTTTTAATTGGTTAGTAGTAAGTATCTTAATAAACAGCTTTATCGGTACTGATATTAATCACATGCGTCACTTCTTGCAGCAAAGCGGCTTCTGCGACATTTTGTCCGCCGATAAGGTTGGTTTGAATGGCTTCAAAGGGATTATCCTCACATGTCGGAACCTGCTTCAGCGCAGCTGTGTGAAAGACAATATCAACACCTTTCATCACTTGGTTGACTCTTCTGTAGTCACGAACATCGCCGAGCACAAACGACAGTCTTTGTTCATCCGCGTATTTTTGTTTCATCACATATTGTTTGCTGTCATCTTTGCTGAACACAATGACTTCTTTAGGGGTTAAGAGCAAAAGGCGTTTTACTATTTGGCTTCCGATTGATCCTGTCCCGCCTGTGACGAGAACAGTTTTATCGTGAAAAAACGGTTGTAGCTCTACTGCTTGCTGTTTAGGCATGGCTTATCCTCCAACTCTCGTTTCTCTACCATGCATCATATGTTGAACAATTTCAGCGAGTTAATGAAAGAAACCAATAAATCAAAAATTAGAGAAAAACATTAATCTGATGCGCTTTTATATCGCTTTACCTGGTTAATAGAATAGAAATAACAAATAAAACATTGTACTAAATGTTCATTTTAAATATTTGCTCATGTCAATTCTTTCTCTTCATAAATTCTCACATGCGGACAATCTTCACAAAAACTTAACACTGAACTTCCTGTATGTATTTTACAATTAAAGTACACTTTCATAAAAGGAGGAAGGAAAATGAATCATTCAAAAACACTTTTGTTAACCGCGGCAGCCGGATTGATGCTCACATGCGGTGCGGTTTCTTCCCAGGCCAAGCATAAGCTGTCTGATCCTTATCATTTTACCGTAAATGCGGCGGCGGAAACGGAACCGGTTGATACAGCAGGTGATGCAGCTGATGATCCTGCGATTTGGCTGGATCCCAAGAATCCTCAGAACAGCAAATTGATCACAACTAATAAAAAATCAGGCTTAGTCGTGTACAGCCTAGAGGGAAAGATGCTTCATTCCTATCCTACCGGGAAGCTGAACAATGTTGATATCCGCTATGATTTTCCGTTGAACGGAAAAAAAGTCGATATTGCGGCGGCATCCAATCGGTCTGAAGGAAAGAATACCATTGAGATTTACGCCATCGACGGAAAAAACGGCACATTACAAAGCATTACGGATCCAGACCGCCCGATTGCGTCAGCAATTGATGAAGTATACGGTTTCAGCTTGTACCACAGTCAAAAAACAGGAAAATATTACGCGATGGTGACAGGGAAAGAAGGCGAATTTGAACAATACGAATTAAATGCTGATAAAAATGGATACATATCCGGCAAAAAGGTAAGGGCGTTTAAAATGAATTCTCAGACAGAAGGGATGGCAGCAGACGATGAATACGGCAGTCTTTATATCGCAGAAGAAGATGAGGCCATCTGGAAGTTCAGCGCTGAGCCGGACGGCGGCAGTAACGGAACGGTTATCGATCGTGCCGACGGCAGGCATTTAACCCCTGATATTGAAGGACTGACGATTTACTACGCTGCTGACGGGAAAGGTTATTTGCTTGCATCAAGCCAGGGTAACAGCAGCTACGCGATTTATGAAAGACAGGGACAGAACAAATATGTTGCGGACTTTCAGATAACAGACGGGCCTGAGACAGACGGCACAAGCGATACAGACGGAATTGACGTTCTGGGTTTCGGGCTGGGACCTGAATATCCGTTCGGCCTTTTTGTCGCACAGGACGGAGAAAATATAGATCACGGCCAAAAGGCCAATCAAAATTTTAAAATGGTGCCTTGGGAAAGAATCGCTGATAAAATCGGCTTTCACCCGCAGGTCAATAAACAGGTTGACCCGAGAAAACTGACTGACAGAAGCGGAAAATAAACATGAAAAAAGCAGCTTATCCAAGCTGCTTTTTGATGTGAAGAGCGTTTCATGAGAAAGTCTTGGAACGGATAGCCGCAAGCACAGCCGGAATCTGGTCATACGTGTACGCCGGTACTGTCTCTTCATAATTAAGCGCCGCGATTTGTTTACGTTCACCCGGGTTTGTCATATAAAAATGGATTTTATCCGCAAAATCCGCAAGCCCGCTGTAAGAAACAAAGGATGAAAACGGGGGCGCGGGAGAAAGGTCTGTCAGCTGAAAGGCCTGACAAGCCGCAATGTCTAAGCTTCTCGTATTTAAACTGATATTTTCGATGCCGCGTCCGTTCTGATTGAGCGCAAACCGATAAGAACGGTGAGGGTTTAAGACCACGTCTGCGCTGTTGTAATATAATGCGGCACGTTCGGGTGCAATCCATTCATCCATTACGAGCACATTTTGCTGCCTGGCGATTTTTTTAGGCAGATGTCTGCGCCATCCCTTCCCGATGATACGAAGCGTATACGGAAGCCTCGCCGCTGCTTTCACCAGTTCAACGCGGTTCGGGTACGGGTATCCGATCAGAAGCAGATTTGTGTGAAGAGAAGATTCAGCAGGTTGTTTCTTAAAAAGCCGCTGATTAACGGGGATCGGGACATAATATACGTGCTGTAAGCCCATTTGCCGGTAAGCATCAAGCGCGTTTTGTTCTATCGTTAAAACGACATCGGCGAAAGGGGCGATTGTCATGCTCACATCGAAATAAAAAGGATCTTCCGTCATCCATAGATAAACGGGAATCTGTTCTGTCTTCAGCCATTGAAGCCATTCAGACGGAATACGGTCTCCCGTCATCATCAGACTGATGTCTGGTTTGAATGCCCGTATACTGCGGATGGTATCTTCCTCAAACTCAGAAACAGAAAAAAAGCGGACGGAAGACTGTAAAAAGCCTTCCTCGATCCAGCGGTCAAAATACGTGTATATGCCTTTATATCCTGAACGGATATATAAAACGTTCATATGCTGTTACGAAGTGAACGTGACACTTTCAACTTTGTCGACGTCAAGCAATGTTGTAGCAGAGCCTGCCGGTGTAACGGAATTTTCCTGCGTAACAAAAACGATTCCGTGAATTTCGTCAAAGGCCACAAATTGAACCGGGCCGATCATGTCTCCTGAATCCATCACAATGCTGATGACAGTGCCGGGCTGAATTCTTGCAAAAATCCATCTCGCCGCTAATGAAATACCGCTTCCCAATACAGATTGTGCGCTGAGACTGTCTTTCACCGCTGCTTCATCTACTTTTGCATCAATTGCCGCTTCCAATAATTCTTTTACGCTGTTTTTCACGTTATCTCCTCCATCTGTACCGCTAGATAAAGCGCTGTTGTCAAATACAGGGGCTAAAAGAGTTTTCAATAAGTTCTTTTTAAGCTCCAAACGATCTTCGCTCATGCGGACATACACCTCCTTTAACAATTTCAACCTCACGTTTATTCATATTCCTGATTGAAGAGATTGGTATAAGTCGAATGCCGTTTTGCTTGTGTTTTTTTCAATATTTAATCAAACAGCTGAATTTTCGAATCAGGCTTTGTTTGCCTATGCGGTTTGTAAGAGTATGACATACGTTGTATAGATTAAAAAATGAAGGAGAGGAATACTTTGGATTCAGAAGAAACTGTAAAACACGGGGGTTTTGAGGAGGAATTTCAGCTCGTACTGCTTCTTCTTCTTTTGTTATCCCGTCAGCCGTCCGAAGATCATTCAGATTTGCGGCGTCAGCTTGTAATGGCAAAAGAGCTTGGGGTTCCTGTATCACGCGTCAATCTGATTAACGGCAGCACACTGCAAAACGTAATTGTCAAAGAAGTGCTGTCAGATTTGGCCGTTTTTCAAAATCCGCTCAATCATACGAGATCAAACGTCGCGATTTCAAGCATCGTCAGCTGGGGTGCTTTTTAATAACGGATATCAGGCTCTGTCTCTTTCGGAGCCGTTTTTTATGTTTTACAGAAGGGGTGATGGGATGGAAAAGAAGATCTCAATTATCTTAACGAGTTACAACAAACCGGATCTTGTGAAACAGGCGATTGAAAGTGTTTTGCATCAGACCTACAGCAATTGGGAGCTGTTTGTGATGGATGATCATTCAAATGAAGAAACCTCGGCTGTCATCAGTACGTATATAAAAGATCCTCGCATATATTATGACAACAGTTTTATCAATCCTGCCGAACGGCTGAAGTCCACCCGGTATGCCGTTTTGATTAATGATGCGCTTTCACGGGCTAAAGGCGAATACATCACTTATTTGACAGACGACACCGTATTTCATCCGGATAGGCTCAGCCGCATGGCGGAAGCGCTTAATCAATACAGCGAGTTTGATGCCGTCTATTCCAGCCAGAAGGTGATACATGTAAACGGGCGCGGAGCAGAACAATTCCACTTCTATCGTTTTGCTGAAGAGGTGCTTGATCAGGCCGCTTTTCTCGTTGATCACTGTTCAGTGATGCACCGGAGATCATTGCTTGAGCGTGTGAAAGAGAAGTTCGGCAGCTTTTGGGACGAAGATGTTATGCATTGGAATCACGGAGACTCTGTTTTTTGGAGCAGGCTCAACACATTTACATCATTTCTGCCGATAAAAGAAGTGTTGGATACGACCTATAAAACACCCCACTCATTTCAGAACACGTATCAATCGCTTCCGTCTGTCCTGATCGACGGATCCTTTGTAAAGGGGACGGATCAGAAAGTATATCAGCTTGACCGAAATAAAAGGAAGCCTGTAAACGAGCGCTGGCATTCGTTATATGAAGGGCGAACCGTCGTCATTCCGGATCCGTTTTTATTTCAATATGAGGAAGAGAACTCCGTCAGTATTCCGAATTTTCAGCTCGTCAGGGATCAGTTTCATGTTTATTTTATAGAAGACGGGGAGAAAAGACTGGTTGATCATAGCGCATTTCGCTTTTACCGATTTAAACGGCATGACATCCCGGCTTTAGAACGGGACGAAATACAAGCGCTTCCGGACGGTCCGCCGATCAGCCGGGGGACATCGGGGTGTATTCAACATCTGCCCGGGAGAATGCTGTTTCGCATTGAACGGGAATTTTATGTTTATTTGAGAGGGGTTCTCCATCCGATCAGTCATGACGTAGCGAAACGTTTTTTTGCGAATCAGAAGGCGATACCCATTTCCTTTCAGCAAATTAAACAATTACCAATTGGAATGCCGTTCTATCCGGTGTACGATGAAATTATGAGAAATCTCAATATAACAAAAGGTTGAGAGATGCAGTTGGATGTGTAAGGAAAAGGAGAGCTTTTATGACCGATCAATTTGATAAAACCGAGAAGCAGTATATAGAGCTTACTTCCGGCATTCAGAGGTTCGAGCATTTCAGTGTATATACGGACCCTTTTTTGCCGCAGATTTTTTCGCATAACTTTGTTCAGCTGCACAGTACATTTCCGTTAGACAAACTGCTGCCGTTTTTTTCGTCCGTTCCGGGCTTGCTTCAAGCCAATTATATTCATGTGAAAGCGGCTCCGGAGCACACGTTTCCGCTTCTTCTGAAACAAAATCTCGTAAAGCAGGGCTGCGTAGTGGAAGATGAGCTGTTTTTTGCAAGGAAACTGGAAAATGGGGACCTGCAGGCGGGACACCCGCTCACTGCTTGGGGGACGGAAAAAAGCCTCGCCGACGGGTCGTCTATTATGAACATCTATGACGCCCTTTACATTGGCGAGGCGGCGGCCGAACAAAAGCTTGAGCGGAAATATCCTTTGTATAAGGACGGAACGGTCATGCTTGTTGTGTGCTACAGCGACGCCTCGCAAACGATTCCGATCGGCTGCGGAGAGCTTTTCATCAACAAAGCAGATAAAACCGCAAAAATAGAAGAAGTCGCAATTCTGGATCAATTCCAACGAAAAGGCTACGGATCGATATTGATGAATGAGCTGATGGCGGCGGCAAAGCTGAACGGCATGGAAACCGTATACCTTGTGACGTCCGGGATGGACGGTGTAAACCGCTTTTATGAAAAACTCGGCTTCAAAAGATTTCGGCGCGTGCATACAATTTTTCATTATTTTCTTACATAGTTGGGCATTCGCATAAACCAATTGGGAGTTGGCCCGCATACAATGCCGTATATCGTAAGAAGAAAGGATGATTTGCGTATGTACGGATACGGATATGGCTACGGTTGCGGCAGTTTTGGCTATGGTTACGGACACGGCGGCTGCGGAGGCGGAACCAGCACTTTTGTGCTGATCGTGGTATTGTTTATTTTATTAATCATCGTCGGTGCGGCTTTTATTTGTTAGACTGAAAAAATCCTATAATGAAAATCAGCCTGCAGAGAACATCACTTTCTGCAGGCTTTTTGTTATATCCATGCTGAAAAATCAGCTTGAAAAACATTTTAATACATATTACCTTTCTGGAGAAGGGGGCGAAAATGTGAACATAACGATTGAAGAATTACCTGAATCCAGAATTGCTTATTTCCGAAACGTCGGAGAGTATGGCGGAAAGCAAAACAAAGAACTGATGGAGTCATTTAAAAACTGGGCGCAATTGAATGGTCTGCTTGATCATTCTGTCATTTTAGCAATTCCGCAAGATCATCCGAATCGTACTCCTAAAGAGAAATGCCGCTATGATGTTTGTCTTGTTATCAATCAAGACCATGTGCCTGAACCAGCCCGGATCGGTACATTTTCCGGAGGGAAGTACGCTGTTTTCTTGCTTGATCATACAAAAGAGGCAGTCAGTGGATTTTGGAACACTGTTTTTTCTGAGATCGAAAAAAATAATTTATCAATCAGAGAACAGCCCATTATCGAAAGGTATACTTTACAAAAGGTGAATCATCATTTGTGTGAAATATTAATTCCCATACAGTAAAGAAGACGGGAATTTTCCGCCTTCTGCTTATACTGATTCAGATCAAAAATGATGTGATGATGAGCTGAGCAAAGAATAAAATCAACAATAGGAATAGAATTTCCAGAACGCTCTTCAGGCTGTCGGGACATTTCCGGCAGCCTGTTTTACAGAAAGGCATTTTCTGCAAAAAACTTTCTGAAGGATAAGAATGCGGTTATTCATCTGTTCATACAATGAAGCAAATGGGTTTTCGAGGTGGAAAGATATGGGGAGCTATTTAATCAAACCGGAGCTTGACGCAAATTATCCGTCAGTCAGTCATGGAAAGGGATCATATGTGTATGATCAGGAGGGGAACAAGTATCTTGACGGAGCATCGGGGGCGGTCACTTGCAATATCGGCCACGGCACGGAGGATATTATACAAGCTTTAAAAGAGCAGCTTGACTCTGTTTCGTTTGTGTATCGCTCGCAATTCACCAGTACTCCGGCAGAAGAACTCGCTTTATTTCTGGCCGATCATCTGCCGGGCGGGCTGAATTGGTCATTTTTTGTAAACAGCGGATCAGAGGCAGTCGAAACAGCGATGAAAATAGCCGTTCAATATTGGCAGGAAAAAGGGCAATACCAAAAATCCGTCTTCCTATCAAGATGGGGCAGTTACCACGGCATTACTTTGGGAGCGCTTTCATTATCGGGGTTCTACGAACGGAGATACCGCTTCACCCAGTTGATCGAACGGTTTCCTGCCGTTTCAGCGCCTAATATGTATCGTTCAGAGCTGCAGGGAGAGGAATTTGTGAAAGCTGCGGCGGCTGAACTGGAAACGGCTGTTCAACGGATCGGTTCCTCATTTATCGCGGGATTTGTCGCAGAACCGATTGTCGGAGCAGCCGGGGCGGCCATCACTCCGCCGGCAGGTTATTATGAAGCGCTTGAGGAGGTCTGCCGCCGGCACGGTATTTTGTTTATCGCGGATGAAGTCATGACGGGGCTCGGGAGAACAGGGCGGATGCTTGCTTCTGAGCATTGGGGGATCGCACCTGATATCGCGGTGCTCGGAAAAGGGTTAGGCGCCGGTTACGCTCCGATAGCGGCAGCTGTTGCGTCTGATGACATCATTGAAACGATCAAGCGGGGCTCCGGGGTCATTATGAGCGGACATACGTACAGTGCCAACCCATACTGTGCTAGAGCGGCGCTTGAAGTGCTTCGCTATGTTAAGAAACACGAGCTGCTTCGGCAGTCAGAGGAGAAAGGCGTAATGCTGAAGCGGAAATTAGAAGAAATCAAAGAGCGCAGCGGGGTGATTGGGGATGTCCGCGGTAAAGGCCTCCTGATCGGGGTTGAATTCGTTAAGGATAAAACGACGAAGGACGTTTTTTCGAAAAAACAGGCCTTCACCGAAAAAATCATTAAAGCGGCAAAAAAACGGGGCCTGCTTATTTACCCTGCAAAGCCCGGTATTGACAGCGGAGAAGGAGACGCCGTCATCATCGCCCCGCCGTTCACGATTTCATATGCCGAGCTGGATGAGCTGTCAGATCTATTTTCACAGGCCGCAGAAGAAGTTGAAAAAATGATGAAGAAGGATTGAGCTGATATGTCTATTTTTCATAAAAAAATCGATATTCATGAAGCAATTGCCGATGTCAAGGACGAATCTGTCATTATGTTCGGCGGTTTTGGGGGAGTGGGTTCACCTCCGTCATTAATCGAAGCGATTTTGGAAAGCGGCGTTAAAGAGCTGACCGTCATCTGCAATGATGCCGGATTTCCGGAAATCGGCATCGGCCCGCTTATCGTTCATAAGCGGGTAAAAAGGCTGATCGCTTCCCATATCGGCTCAAATCCTGTCGCGGGCAGACAAATGACTGACGGAGCGCTTGAGGTGGAATTTTCGCCGCAAGGGACGCTTGCTGAACGGATTCGCGCAGGCGGAGCGGGGCTAGGCGGTATTTTAACTGATATCGGCATTGATAACGCAACCGTTTGTGAAAACAAAGAAACCGTAACGATTGACGGAAAGTCCTATTTAGTTGAAAAAGCGCTGACGGCTGATTTCGCTTTTGTGTCCGCACATACTGCTGATGAATTCGGGAATCTGACGTTTGACAAAACGGCGCGCAACATGAACCCTCTGATGGCTGCGGCGGCCGAAAGAACATTTGCTGAGGCGGCAGAGATTGTGCCTGCCGGCGAACTTGACAGCGAGCATATTGTAACGCCGGGCGTTTTCGTGGAGGGTGTCGTGCAAAGTGAAGGAGTGAAGTGGAAATGGGCTTGGGAATAGCGGAAAGAGAGAGTATCGCGAGGCGGGCCGCCAGTGAAGTTACCTCAGGTATGATTGTCAACCTGGGGATCGGCATTCCTTCTTTAGTGCCGAACTTTCTGCCGGCCGGCATGGAGGTCATGCTGCAGGCGGAAAACGGCGTCCTCGGGATCGGCGGCAGTCCGGAGCGCGGAGAGGAGGATGAGCTTTTATGCAATGCGGCCGGATTTCCTGTCAGTACAGTTAAGGGAGCCTCCTATTTTGATTCAGCTCTGTCTTTTGCCATGATCAGAAAAGGGCTGATAGATATTACCATTTTAGGCGCGCTCCAAGTCAGCAGGACAGGTGATCTCGCCAATTGGCTCGTGCCGGGGAAAAAAGTGCCCGGAATGGGCGGGGCGATGGAGCTTGCCCAAGGCGCGAAAAAAGTGGTTGTCGTCATGAGCCACACCGATCAGAAAGGCCGGCCGAAGCTGGTCGAAAGCTGTTCATTGCCGCTTACAGCAGCGGGCTGTGCAGATCTCATCATTACAGAGAAAGCCGTCATCAGCATAGATGATGGGGCTTTTGTTCTTGAGGAACTGCTGAATGGCACGACCATAGACGATGTCATTCAAACAACGGATGCCGAAATCAGATTGGGAGAATGTTTTCTTAAAAGGGGGCCTGTCCATGGATCAATTAGAAAAGAAAGTCACTGAGTGGGCGGAAGAAAACACAGAAAAAGCGGTAAGCCTGCTGAAACGGCTGATCGGGGAAAAAAGCACGTTCCGCCATGAATTTAACGCACAGGCAGTCGTTTTGGAAAAACTGAGACAGTTTGACATGGATATTGATGTATGGGAGCCGAGTGTCAAACAATTGAAAGAGCATCCTTATTTCGTATCGGAACGCGAAGACTTCCATGAAAGCCCGAATATCACAGCCGTAAAGAAAGGGGCCGGGGGCGGAAGATCACTGATACTGAACGGACATATTGATGTTGTCCCGGAAGGAAATCCCGCCGCATGGACGTATGAACCGTTTACCGCTGTTGAAAAGGACGGCAAAGTTTACGGACGCGGTTCAACGGATATGAAAGGCGGCAATACAGCCCTCTTGTTTGCGTTAGAAGCGCTTGAAGCCTGCGGGATTACATTAAAAGGAGATGTTCTGTTTCAAAGTGTCGTAGATGAAGAATGCGGCGGCGCGGGAACACTGGCGGCTGTTATGAGGGGCTACAAGGCTGACGGGGCGCTTATTCCCGAACCGACTAATTTAAAGCTGTTTGTTAAGCAGCAAGGGTCTATGTGGTTCCGCATTACGGTAAGGGGATTGTCCGCACACGGAGGCACCCGCTATGAAGGGGTGAGCGCCATTGAAAAAAGCCTGCATGTCATCACAGCCCTTAAAGAGCTTGAACACGTCCGCAACGCCCGTATCACAGACCCGCTTTATCGGGACGTTCCGATTCCGGTTCCCATTAATATCGGCACCGTCCAAGGGGGAACGTGGCCATCATCGGTAGCTGACCGTGTGGTGATAGAAGGCAGGTGCGGAATAGCGCCGGATGAAACGCCCGAAGCAGTAAAAGAAGAGCTGGCAAGCTGGCTGAAAGATTTGGAGTACCGGGATGAATGGTTTAAACACCACCCCGCGGAAATAGAATGGTTTGGGGCTCAGTGGCTTCCGAATGATCTCCCGGATGAGCATCCGCTGATTTCCGCTCTGGAATCTTCTTTTGAGAAAATGAAAGGGGCAAAACCGGTTCGTGAAGCGTCCCCGTGGGGAACGGACGGAGGGCTTTTGCAGCACGCGGGACAGACGCCGGTCATCGTCTTCGGGCCGGGAGAAGTCAAGGCGGCGCATCAGGCGAATGAATACATTGAAATCCGGGCGTTAATCGATGCCGTCAAAATCATTTCTCTTTTTATCATGGAATGGTGCGGGGTGGCAGATGGGGGTGACGGAGCTGATAAAGGAACTGAGGGCTGAAAAGGGAGCGGCCGAGATTGATGCAGACCGTTTCAATGAGCGGCTCAGAGTCATTCGTTATGACGGACAGATCACGGCGCTTATTCCGGCCGTTTTGGCAGAAGCAAAGCAAGAAGGAGCCCAAAAGGTAATTTTCTTTGCCAAGCGCGGCGATGAGCCGGAATTTGTCAAGCATCTTTTTATTGTTGAGGGTGTCATAGACGGGTATTACAACGGGCATGAGGCTGTTGTGGTGGTGCGCTATTTAGCAGAGGAGCGGAGACGGTCAGATTCATATGTATCAGAAGATTCGACTGTTGACCGTTTATATGAGACACCGCGGCGGGGACTGACTCAGACAGAAAGCACGCTGATGTTCAGAAAAGCGGACGAAGATGATGCAGACCGTTTAACGCATTTATATAAACATGTTTTTCTTACCTATCCGACTCCTGTCTTTAATCCCCTTTATATTAAAAAAACAATGAGAGAAAACACCATCTATTATGCCGCATTCGATCAGGATCGTCTCATTGGGGCGGCAAGCGCAGATATCAATCCGGTATTGGGGCACGCTGAAATGACCGATTGCGCGGTTCTGTCAGTTTACAGGGGGAACTCCGTAACGGCACACTTGTTTAAAGCGTTGGAGCAGGAACTCGCGGGCCGGGGAATCTTCCATCTTTTTTCCTTGGCCCGTGCAGCGTCTTACGGGATGAATGCCGTTTTGTACCATGCGGGATACGGCTACAGAGGCAGGCTTGTGAACAACTGCCGCATTTCAGAAGGGCTCGAAAATATGAATATATGGTGCAAGACTTTACGTTTGGCCATTCATAAGGAGGAATTCGTTTGACAAACAAATGGTTTCAGCCGAAGCGTCATTGGAAGGAGATTGAATTGTGGAAAGATGTGCCGGAAGACAAGTGGAATGATTGGCTGTGGCAGCTCACCCATACTGTAAGAACCGTCGATGATCTGAAAAAAGTCATTCATTTGACCGAAGAGGAAGAAGAAGGCGTCAGGATGTCTGTAAAAACCATTCCCCTGAACATTACGCCTTATTATGCTTCTTTAATGGATCCCGATAACCCGAGATGTCCGATCCGCATGCAGTCCGTGCCGCTGTCAGAAGAAATGCACAAAACGAAATATGACCTTGAAGATCCGCTGTTTGAAGATGAAGATTCACCGGTTCCCGGTCTTACGCACCGCTATCCCGACCGCGTTCTTTTTCTGGTGACAAATCAATGCTCGATGTATTGCCGATATTGCACAAGAAGGCGTTTTTCCGGACAGATCGGAATGGGGGTGCCGAAAAAACAGCTTGATGCGGCCATCGCTTACATCCGGGAAACGCCGGAAATCCGTGACTGCCTGATTTCCGGCGGAGACGGGCTTTTAATCAACGATCAGATTCTGGAATATATTTTAAAAAACCTGCGTGACATTCCCCACCTTGAAATTATCCGGATCGGAACGAGAGCACCCGTCGTATTTCCGCAGCGGATAACGGATAACCTTTGTCAGATTTTGAAAAAGTATCATCCGGTCTGGCTGAACACTCATTTTAATACGAGCATTGAACTGACGGAAGAATCGGTTGCGGCGTGTGAAAAGCTCGTTAACGCAGGTGTTCCGGTCGGTAACCAGGCCGTTATTTTAGCAGGCATTAACGATTCGGTGCCGATTATGAAAAAACTCATGCATGATTTAGTGAAAATCCGCGTGCGTCCGTATTATATTTATCAATGTGATTTGTCAGAGGGGATCGGCCATTTCAGAGCGCCTGTGTCGAAAGGGCTGGAAATCATTGAAGGACTGAGGGGCCACACAACTGGCTTTGCCGTGCCGACCTTTGTCGTCGACGCCCCGGGCGGAGGCGGTAAAATCGCCCTGCAGCCGAACTACTTGCTCTCCCAAAGTCCGGAGAAAGTTGTGATCAGAAACTTCGAAGGGGTGATTACATCTTATCCCGAGCCGGAAAACTATATCCCGAATCAAGCCGACGACTATTTTGAATCTGTTTTTCCGGGAACGATGGCCAAACGCGAGCCGGTCGGACTGAGCGCCATTTTCGCGGACAAAGAGGTTTCGTTCACACCGGAAAATGTATCGAGGATCGACAGAAGGAAAACGTTTACATCCAACCCTGATCATGAAACGCTGAAAGACCGCAGGGAAAAAAGAGATGAATTGAAAGAAAAGAAATTTATTGCACAGCAAAAGAAAGAGCAAAAAGCAGGATCGGAAGTCGGAGGTGAGTCGCCGTGAAGCCATGCGAGTGGTGCGGCAATCAGAAGGCGTCAGCTTGTCAGGCGGCTGTGTACTGGGAGCTTCCTGACGGTACGAGGGCCATAGAAATTACAGAAACACCCTCATTCGCCTGTTCCTCCTGCGGCATGACTTATCAGGAGGAAGCGGTCATAGCGGAAATCGAAAATCAGCTTTTTTTAGTCAATGCAAAAAAATTACCGGAAACACTCACATATCAAGAGCTGATGGAGACAGAACGGATCTTGAAACGGAATTATTTTGACTTCTCCTAGTCTTCTTTTGTTGTAATTTCACACTTGAATTGTATAATAGTACAACAAAAGACAGTCATCAGGAGGGGAAACCCATGAAATCCTTTTATCACTATTTGATGAAATACAGGCATCCCAAGCCGCAGGACGCAATCAGCCAGTTTGCGAATCAGGCATACGAAGATCACGGCTTTCCGAAAACGTCAAGCGATTATCACGAGCTCAGTTCTTATTTAGAACTGAGCGCCGACTATTTAGAAACGATGGCGACATTTGATGAAGCTTGGGAAAAATATGAGACCGAGGTACATCACGCCTGACGAAAAACCGCACATTGTGCGGTTTTTTTCTGTTGAAATCACTCGCTTATGAGGTGCCGTATGATCAAATCCCGCAACGCCGTCCGTTTTGATCAGCACGTAAACAAATCTTCCTGACGGCACGTATCATAATCAGGAAGGAGAAGGTATAGCTGCAGAGTTCACCGGATCAGGCCTGCTGCCGGCGGGGTCCCGGGTAAGGAACCACTTTTCACGGAGAAATAATCAAACATTTAAATGAAGTGAGAGGAATCAAATGATCCATTAGGTAAGACTGATGAGGCACTGACGTTTGGACGGAAAAGGGGATTTTATGTGACAAGGTTGAAGCGGATTGAAGTTGTGGCTTCATTGAAAGCCGAGACGAGTTTGATTGTTTATGATAAACAAGCCATTGCAAATATGCAGCCGGAATTGAGTCTCCATACATCTTCGATGATGTGTTTCACGGCAAATCTTGAACATCACGGCGGTGATATTGTCAACATGCCTTCGGGCCGGGTATTTACCTTTGCGTCATACAAAGACTCATAAAAAATAGAAGCTTTTTGTCTCAGCACTGTTACTGCTCAGTCGATCGAGAGCGGAATGTCATCGGACGCTTCTGTTACGGTAAGTGAAAAAACGCACAAGCATGTTGCGGTTTTTGCCATTTTGAACAGGTGCAGAAATAGATATTTCCTGTGGTTTTCATGCCCATGCGAAATGATGGCGGCCGGCATACGATAGCGTATGACAGTCCGCGGCAAGGGGGAGACAGCATGAAGCCAGATAAACCGAAATTTCAAGTGGGAGACATCGTGGTCGTCGTGATGTACGGAACCGTCGGCACCATTACGAAGGTTCATCAAATTGATAAACATTATCTTTACGAAGTCAATCATAATGAAGTGCTTTATTTTGAATCGTCCATCCAGCTTTATAAAGATTATGAGGGCGTGATCGTCGATATGGAGAAATTGGATATTGAATATGAATTTCTGATCGGCGACGTCGTATATGTAAAGGACTACGGAAAGGAATTATTCCGTGTCATCGGCCACAGAACTGAAATATGGAGATATTTAGAGGATGGCTGGGAGGATATTATTTATGAGCTGACTCGGCTGAAAGACGGAGAGTGGCTTGAAACGGAGGAAGAGGATCTCACGCTGGTTCTGAGAAAATATGAAATGGATCAGTTTGTGCATCAGCTGCTGTTTGTCCACTATGTTGGGGAAGCATCTCATGAGATCGGCGAGGATACCGTCGCGTCTGCTCTTCTTCAGTTTGAAGGCGATGCTGATGATCCCGATGCCCTGCATGTGCTGGCGGTATCGATTGTAGATGAGCTGCTTGATATTTATAACGATTATAAGATTCTTTATCATTTGTTCGGTGACGAAGAATATAAAGATATGATGAATTTTGTGCTGGAAAGCCTGCGGGAGCATTTCAGCTAGCCGGCAAAAAAACGGACGGTGACATATAAAAACCAGGGCAGACAGCCGGCAAAGATGACAAACGACATTCCTTTCAGCACTTTTTCCAATACGATATCAAATCCATCTCCGTCCAATAAAGCCATCATTTTCGTCATCATCTTTTCTCCCTCCGGGGCTTGTTTTTTAAAAGTATATGAGCGGACAAAACGTTTAGAACTTTCGGGTATAATTTGAACGGTTTTTTCATAAAACATAAAAAAGGAGGCGGTGTTTGCATGAAAGAAATAGATCTTGTGATTGACACAGAAGAAATAGCTGATTATTTTTACAGTCAGCTTGCTATGCGCGGGTACATACCGAGTGAAGAGGAAATCTTCGAAATAGCCGACATCACCTTTGATTATTTATTAGAAAAATGTATGATAGACGAAGAGCTTGATGAAGACTGAAACTGCGGAACCGAAGTGAAAAAGCTTCGGTTTTTTCAATCAGCTCGGGAGAATGAAACATGGGGGGAAAACGTTGTACAAGCCAGCAAGCCTTTTCGCATTGTTTATTCTGCTCGCAGCAGCGATCCGGATAGAAGCCGTCCGGGTTTTTGATGAGCGTGTCATAGAAGCGGCTGTCAGGATCAGGGCTGCCTGGCTGAATGAATTGATGTTATGGATAACGGAGCTCGGCACGACCGCGGTGCTTTTGCCGCTTCTTCTTTTGACAGGCGCGGCTCTGTATATGTACAAAAAAACGCCGGATGTTGTTTTTTTGCCGCTTCTCTTTCTCATTGAACGGATTGTAAACATAAAAATAAAAGAATTGATTGAAAGAGCCAGACCCGCTTTTGAACCGCTCGTCCATGAAACCTCATACAGTTTTCCGAGCGGCCACTCCATGAATTCGGCAGTGATGTATCCCGTCATCGCTTACTTTTTGATCAAGCATGTTCCGTTTTTCACGAAAAGAAAACGGGTCGTCACCGTCTTTACCGGGGTTCTCGTCATTCTGATCGGATTCAGCAGAATTTATTTGGGCGCGCATTTTCCGACGGATGTGCTTGCCGGATTCAGTCTCGGACTTTGCCTCGTTTCGCTTTTTGCGCTCTTTGACGAAAAGTATCATCCGTTTCGACAAAAATAGAGACAGGAGAAATGAGAAAAAACGCTAATACTATTAAGAAATAAGAGGGAGGGATCTTGATGCTGTTATCGCTGCCCGTGTTTAAAAAAAAGACTTGCGCCTATGATGTGACGATTTTTCAAACACCCCGCTACGGCGAGAAAAAGGGATACAGGGTCGTCTATCGGACAGAGCTGGCCGCTGACAATCATCAAGACGCACTGGAAAGGGCATTTTCTGTTTTTAATGTGCCTGATACGGTCCCAAACGACTATCAAGCCAGATTCATAGCGACCGGAGATGTCATACTCATAGACGAAGGAAGAAAAGGAAAGACCTATTACAGGCTTAACCCTGCGGGATGGAGCAAAATTAACCGGCTGCTCGTCCAGCCGAGGTAAGATGGGGCCGGCTGAATCTTCAGCCGGCTTCCGTATTGTCTGGGAAACACAGTGTTAAGGCTTCCGTTTAGCGGCGGAATGCTCTTTTCCATGCGCTTCATCAGCTGCAATGACGTCTGAAACGGGCACGTGATTGTTCTTTTTCTGGCCGGTCACCCGGTTGCGCTGTTTTTTGCCCATTATGTTCACTCCTTTTTCTTTAGGCTTGTCATCCCGCATATTCTGCCCAAGATCGCCCTGATCATGCTGATGATTGTCTCTTACCGTTATTCAGTGTACAATGGGTGGGAGTTTGAATAGGCAGGAGGAAAAGGAAATGAGTGTACATATAAACGCTGAAAAAGGCCAAATTGCGGATACAGTGCTTTTGCCGGGAGATCCGCTCCGAGCGAAATTTATTGCGGAAACGTATCTTGAAAATGTGGAATGCTATAATGAAGTCAGAGGAATGTACGGATTTACGGGTACATATAACGGCAAAAAAGTATCAGTTCAAGGCACCGGCATGGGTGTTCCGTCTATCTCTATTTATGTGAATGAACTGATTCAAAGCTATGATGTTCAAAACTTAATCAGAGTCGGCTCATGCGGAGCCATCCGTAATGACGTGAAGGTGCGTGACGTGATTTTGGCTATGACGTCTTCAACGGATTCACAGATGAACCGTGTCGCCTTCGGCAGTGTAGATTATGCTCCTTGCGCAGACTTCGAACTGCTTCATAAAGCGTACCAGGAAGCGCAAAAAAACAATCTTCCCGTAGCGGTCGGAAGCGTATTCACCGCCGATCAGTTTTACAATGAAGACTCCCAAATCGAAAAGCTTGCCAGATACGGCGTTCTCGGCGTAGAGATGGAAACGACTGCTTTATATACGCTTGCCGCTAAATACGGCAAAAAAGCGCTGTCTATCCTGACTGTAAGCGATCACGTATTAACGGGAGAAGAAACAACGGCAGAGGAGCGTCAAACGACTTTTCATGATATGATTAAACTGGCGCTGCATACTGTTTCGTAAACTTGAGATGAGGGTTATGCTGATTAAAGCAGCCCTCTTCTTTATGCATCGCCCTGATTCAAAAAAAGAAAGGTAAGTGTAAAATGAAGAAATCCACTAAATGGTTCTCGCTCGCTGCCGCTCTCAGCGTAACCGCAATCGTGGGAACCGGCTGCAGCATTTCAGGCGGCGACAGCCACAAGGACACAAAAACAGCAGCTGAAACAAAACAATCAGATGACACATCAAGCAAAAAAACAACGAAGGCAGAAAACAGCGATTTTGTATTGGAGAGCAAATATTTTAATGATATTAAAGAAGTGAACGGGCTTGAGACCATTCAAAACCCGACAAATACACTTGCGCTCGTGAATAAGACATACACGCTGCCGGGAGATTATAAACCGAATGATCTCGTGATCCCGAAAGTCGAATTTTCTTTTACTGAGAAAATCGAGAAACGATATATCCGCAAACCTGCCGCCGATGCTTTGGCGAAACTATTCAGCGCCGGGAAAAAAGAAGGTTATGACCTGGTTGCCGTTTCAGGATACCGCTCTTATGACAGACAGAAAGTTATTTTCGATAATGAAGTCAGTCTGAAAGGTGAAAAAAAGGCGAAAGAAGCCGTCGCATATCCGGGGCAAAGCGAACACCAGACGGGGCTTGCCATGGACATTTCCAGCAAAAGCAACGGATATGAGCTGAATGAAGCGTTCGGAAACACGGCGGACGGCAAATGGGTGAAAGACCATGCGTATGAATACGGCTTTATCATCCGCTATCCTAAAGGCAAAGAAAATGTCACAAAGTATGAGTATGAACCATGGCATTTACGCTATGTAGGCAAAAAAGCGGCAAAAGCCATCCATGACCATCAATTAACGCTTGAAGAATATTTTAATGAAGTAAAGAAAGTGTAATAAGAAGAAGCCCGCTTGAAAAATAGAAAGCGGGCTTTCTTTATTACCAGAAGAGTAAACCTCCAAGCGCAAATCCGGTAATTAAACCAAGGCCGATACCGTAGGCTGCTCCCCAGCCTCCCCAGCCTCCCCAATAGCCGAACCCGTATCCTCTGTGACGGCCGCCGACAGGGGCGATATACACTTTGCTGTTAGTCACCCGTACGATTCTTCCGACGTGGACTCTGCCGTTTCGTTCTGTAATCCTTGCTACTTTTCCCTGGTGCTGCCGGCAAAGATGATAATAGTTTTGCATCTTTTCTCCTCCTATCCAACCTATCTTTCTATGTCAGCTTATGATAGAGTGCGGTAAAAAGGTTGGACGAAAACAGGAGGACAATCGCCGTTTTACTTGTAAGCGACAAAAGCGCAGTGTCCCATATATTCACGGTACGTCTGCATAAGCTCGTAATGAGCCGTCAGCGTATCGTAGTGAACCGGCTGAATAACGGGCGATAAATCCATTTCTGTAGTCGGCTCCTGCGCATTGTTTTCATAGACAGCGGGAATGAAATCCGCTTTTTGAAAGCCTTGCTGAAGCAATCTCTGTTTCCATGACGTTTCATCCTGCAATACGGTAAAACCGTAGAAGTCTTTTATCTGCGTGATGGCATTTTCCGGCATGGGCTTTTGTAAAGCAGCTTCAATGCCGATCAGCATACCCCCGGGTTTAAGGACCCGCAGGATTTCAGACAGCGATGAATCAAGATTTGAAAAGGTGAGAACTGATTCGGAAAGAACGGCGGAAAATTGATTTTCAGCAAACGGGAGCCGCTCAAGCTCCGCCAAATAGCCCGGAATGGTTAAGCCTTCAGCGGCAAATCGTTTTGCTGCTTTTTCAAGCATAAGGGGATCCTTATCAACACAGGTGACGGGGTACAGCAGGTGGCCGAGATAAGCGGCCGTCTGTCCCGTTCCGCAGCCGGCGTCAAGAATCGGTTCGCCAGGAGGAGGAGCCGCTTTTGTGAGAACGGCTTTGGAAAAAGCGAGCCCGCCCGGGTGAGCCCCTCCGACTCCGAATAAGGACAGCATTTCTAAATATTTGCTCAAAGGCCGAATCCTCCTTTTTTCCTCAGCATATGTTGAGAGAAAAACATAGGTTTGGGTAAACGGGAAAGAAGGGCGCCTCACGTTTGAAGTTGACGAATGAGCGTTCGTCTATGATAATAATGTAAGAATAAAAAGGTGGTGTTTTCTTGAAGCGGCAATTTAAACTGTTTTTTATTATATTGATCACCGCGGTCGCAGCCTCGGCGCTTACGCTGTTTATCACGGGCAATACGACCATTTTCGGACAAGGCTCGGCTGCTTTGACGAACAGCAAATTTGAGAAATTCAATAAAGCCTACGAACAGATTAAAAGTGATTACTATCAAAAAACAGATGACAGCAAATTAGTAGACGGAGCGATAAAAGGCATGATCAGTTCCCTGGATGATCCATATTCTTCTTATATGGACCCGCAGGAAGGAAAGTCTTTTGAAGAAACAATTTCCGCTTCGTTTGAAGGCATCGGCGCACAAGTGGAAGAAAAGGACGGCAGTATCCTGATCGTATCGCCGATTAAAGGGTCACCCGCGGAAAAAGCGGGGGTTAAACCGAATGACCAGATTTTGAAGGTCAACGGCAAAAGCGTTAAGGGCCTTAATGTAAACGAAGCCGTCGCATTAATCCGCGGCAAAAAGGGAACAAACGTCAAGCTCGTGCTGCACAGAGCGGGTGTCGGCGATCTGAACCTGTCGATCAAACGTGACACCATTCCGGTTGAAACGGTGTACTCTGAAATGAAAAAAGGAGACATCGGCGAAATCCAAATCACATCCTTCTCCGAATCGACGGCAAAAGAGCTGAATTCAGCCATTGACAGCCTCGAAAAACAAGGAGCGAAAGGATACATTCTCGATTTAAGGGGCAACCCGGGCGGACTGATGGATGAAGCCATCAAAATGAGCAACATGTTTATCGATAAAGGGAAAAATATCATGCAGGTCGAATACAAAGACGGCACGAAAGAGGTTATGAAAGCGACGAAAGAGCGCAAAGTGACAAAACCGACAGTCGTCCTCGTCAATGACGGCACCGCGAGCGCCGCAGAAATCATGTCGGCTGCGCTGCATGAATCATCGGGCATTCCGCTGATCGGCGAGAAAACGTTCGGAAAAGGAACCGTGCAGACGGCAAAAGATTACAGCGACGGTTCTACCGTTAAACTGACAATCGCTAAATGGCTGACAGCGGACGGAGAGTGGATTCATAAAAAAGGCATCAAACCGCAATATCAGGTTAAGCTTCCTGAATATGCGAACCTGCCGTATTTAGATGCGAAAAAAACATACAAATACGGGGATTCCGGAACGACCGTCACAAATGCGCAAAAAATGCTGAAAGCGCTGGGGTACAGCGTGAAAGTAAACGGCACGTATGATAAAGCATTTGAACAAGCCGTTAAACAATTCCAAGCAAAAGAGAAACTGAAACAAACAGGCATTATAAAGGGAGACACAACGGCAAAATTGATGACGGATCTGCAAAAACAGCTTGCGGACAACGATACACAAATGAAAAAAGCCGTTGAAACATTAAATAAGAATATGAAATAGTAAAAAACACCCGATGCGCCGCTCGCGCATTGGGTGTTTTCT
This sequence comes from Bacillus sp. Pc3, assembly GCF_000815145.1. NCBI lineage: Bacteria > Bacillati > Bacillota > Bacilli > Caryophanales > Bacillaceae > Bacillus > Bacillus sp. Pc3. The sequence goes on from NZ_CP010406.1 coordinate 3,931,307, forward strand.
GTTTGCGAAAAGCCCGTCTTATGTCGTTTCCTGTTCAAAAAGGTGGCTGTTCGCCTGAATGAAAAACTGTGATTGCTCATAGTGATAGGTGACTTTTGAGAAGTCAAACGGCTGGCCGTTGGTTAAATGAAAAATCGTTTCAACGCAAAGCTTAGGCGCTCCTGTAAACAGGCCTAAGTACTCCGCTTCTTCCTCATTTAACATCCCCGCGTACAGATATAAATCTGAAAAACCGCGCTTTAATCCGAGACCTTCTCTAATATAATCAAATATTGATTCTGCCACGATCTCTTTATTCAAATACGTAATAATCGATTTGTTGTAAAATGACTCTTCGATACACAATGTCAGCCCGTCAATATATCGGATTCGCTTGACATAATACACGTCGCCGTCAGGCGGCATATTCAGATTTTGGGCAGCCTCAGGCGTGGGTTTTCTCACTTCCAGCGCTAATAATTTGGAAGTGACATTAAAATCTTCCAGCGATTCTTTAAATCCCTGATTAGAAAGCAGACTGATATACCCTTTTCTTTTATTCCGTCTGACAAAAATGCCGCTTCCCCTCACTTGAAACACAATCCCCTTTTTTTCTAATAAATCTAAGGACTTGGTGATCGTGCTTTTGCTCACGTTAAACCGGGTCATTAAGGTTTGCAGCACAGGCAGTTTATCCCCTTGCTGCAGCTGATGTTCTTCTATGTATTTTTCAATATCTATCGCGATTTGCTGGTATTTTAACATATACATTCCTCATTCATTTATTGTCCCGCTTCTTCCAGAATTATAGCATAATCGTTTTTAAAAGCCATTTCGTAAATTAACTATAATTGTTTATGTATTGATAAATTATACCGGTACAATTATAATGTAAACGTATAATATGAAAATGAAGGCAGGAATTCTTCTGCACTTGCGAAGCGGATGCTTGAAGCGGCTGCAGTGCATTTATTCGGCATGCAAGCGGCAGTCAAATAAAGGAGGATATAAACGATGGGGACATTGCCAAAAGATTTTTTATGGGGAGGCGCTCTGGCCGCCCACCAATTTGAAGGGGGATGGAATAAAGGCGGCAAGGGACCGAGTGTAGTGGACGTTATGACAGCAGGTGCGCATGGTGTGCCCCGGAAAATAACAGATACAATTGAAGAGCGGGAATTTTATCCGAATCATGAAGCGATTGATTTTTATCATCGTTATAAAGAGGACATCGCATTATTCAGCGAGCTGGGTCTGAAATGTTTAAGAACGTCCATCGGCTGGAGCAGAATTTTTCCTAAAGGTGATGAAGCCGAGCCCAATGAGGAAGGATTGGCTTTTTACGACCGGGTGTTTGATGAATTGCTGAAACATGGGATTGAACCGGTAATCACGTTGTCACATTTTGAGATGCCGCTGCATTTGGCGAGAGAATACGGCGGTTTCAGAAACAGAAAAACAGTCGGATTTTTTGTAAAATTCGCTGAAGTGTGTTTTGAACGCTATAAACATAAGGTGAAGTATTGGATGACGTTTAACGAAATCAATAATAAGATGGATGTGAATAATCCTATCTTTTTATGGACGAACTCGGGCGTCGCCGTCAAAGAAAACGAAAACGCAAAAGAAGTCATGTATCAGGCCGGCCATCACGAACTGCTGGCAAGCGCATTGGCTGTTTCGAAGGGAAGGAAAATCAATCCCGAGTTCAGGATCGGCGCGATGGTATCACATGTTCCGATTTACCCGTACTCATCTCACCCCGACGATGTGATGCTGGCTGAAGAAACGATGAGACAGCGTTTTTTCTTCCCGGACGTGCAGGTTCGCGGATATTATCCAAGCTATGCGTTAAAAGAATTTGAAAGAGAAGGCTATCAGATACACTTTGAAGACGGTGATGAAGAGATTTTGAAAAACGGCCGAGTGGACTACCTCGGATTCAGCTATTACATGTCTACAACCGTAAAAAGTGATGTATCAAACGATAATACCGGGGATGTCGTAAACGGAGGATTGCCAAACGGCGTGGAAAATCCTTATATTACAGCGAGTGATTGGGGCTGGGCGATTGACCCGACCGGTTTACGATACACATTAAACCGCTTATACGACCGCTACCAGATTCCATTATTTATCGTGGAAAACGGATTCGGCGCCATCGACACATTAGAAGAGGACGGTTCAATTCATGACACTTCAAGAATTGAATATTTATCGTCACATATAAAAGCTTTGAAAAAAGCAATCACATATGATGGTGTGGATGTAATGGGCTATACACCATGGGGAATTATTGATATCGTGTCATTTACAACCGGAGAAATGAAAAAACGCTACGGCATGATTTATGTTGATCGGGATAATGAAGGCAACGGTTCAATGAGGCGGCTTAAGAAAGACTCATTTGAATGGTATAAAAAAGTGATTGAAACAAACGGCTCATATGTATCTTAAAGGTGTAAAAAGGGAAGGCTTCACCGTTGTGTGAAGCCGGCTTTTTATCAGTAATTTTGAAAGCGTATTCATTTAAGCGGAAAGGAGGTGACTGTCCGGCTTTTCATTTAGAATCGCTTATAAAAATAAGGAAAGGGATGGTGGTTCATGTTTTTTAAAAAAGGTCTGCACATGACCCTGGTTTTTCTTATGTTTTTCTTTTTCATATCAAGCAGCACGGAAACCGAAGTGTATGCGGCTGATCGGAAGGCTTCAGACAAAAACAAAGTAAGGGTGTGGTTCAGTTCTGAAAAAGATCCGGCTTCCCGTACGTGGTATGACGGGCCGCTGGAAGTGAAATACGCCTTAGACGAACAAACACCGCTTACATTGACAAAAAAGAAGGCTTCTGACTCCGCCGCTGTGTATATTGATCCGTCGCGCCGCTATCAAAGTGTGTTAGGCGTAGGATCGTCCCTGGAAGAATCCACAATCCATAATTTATCAAAAATGACACCCGCAAAAAGAAAAGAAGTGCTGAAAAAACTGGTTGATCCCAAAGATGGTATCGGAATGGACGTTATGCGCATAACGATCGGGACATCTGATTTTACGGCACAGGAATTTTATACGTATGACGATATGCCTGAAGGCCAAACAGATCCTAAGCTCCATCATTTCTCGATTCAAAAGGATATTGATTTACACATTACAGCAACCATCAAGGAAGCGCTGGCGATAAATCCGGAACTGAAAATCATTGCCTCGCCGTGGAGTCCGCCGGCTTGGATGAAAACGAATGAAAACCTCAAGCGGGGAAAGCTGAAAGATAAATATATCGGCGCACTGGCCGTTTACTTCCGCAAATTTATTGAGGCGTACGAAAAGCAAGGAATTCCGATTTATGCCATGACCCTTCAAAATGAACCTTTGCTGGAAATCGACTATCCGAGCATGTATATGCCGCCGTCTCAGCAGCGCAAACTGGCACTGGCCTTAAAAAAAGAAATGAAAAAACACATAATTGACACGAAAATTTGGATTTATGATCACAATGCGAGCGGGGCGTGGAACTATATTCCGCCGATTTTAGATGATAAAAAAGGAAACCGGGCGGCAGACGGCATCGCTTTTCACGATTATGACGGTGATCTTTCCGTCATGTCGGAGATCGGAAAGAGATATCCTGATCAATCTATTCACTTAACGGAGCGGTCTGTCTGGGGGACGGCAGGGGCGGACCGGATCGCGCAGTATTTCCGCAACGGCGCGTCGAGCTACAATGCGTGGGTGACGATGCTCGACAGTCAAATCAAGACGCATCATTGGATAGGCACCCCAGACCCGACGCTGTTTATTCAGGATGCTAAAAACCCTGACCGCTATTGGAATATCCCGATCTTTCATATGACAGGCAACTTTTCAAAATTTATCGACCGGGGAGCAAAGCGGATAGAAAGTAATTACGGCTCCAAAAACACAGTCTCGAATGTATCGTTCCTTAATCCTGATCAATCCGTTGTGACAGTCGTAATCAACCAGACATCCGCCGATCAGAAATTCCATGTCGTTTCAGAAAATCGGCAGTTTGAAGCCGTCATCCCGGCTAAAACCGTAGCTACCTACAAATGGAAGTGGAAAAAGTAAAAAACCGGCACATTTACGTGCCGGCTTCTTTCTGTTAAGCGCCTTTTTGGTTCAGTTCATCAGAAGGCGCTTTATTGAATAAACCGTCTTTGACGGCGTTTGAAGCCGCTTTTTTTACAAAAAACGGGTTGAGGACAATAACGGCTGCCATATTAGCGGTCAAACCCCAAAAGCCTTCATATATACCGTGGGCGGATTGGGTGATATTTACCGTGAATGTCACGATAAGACCGACGAGAAGACCGATAATTGTCGCTTCTTTCGTTTGATTCTTCCAAAACAGACTGACGGCGATAGCCGGAAAGATCTGAACCATGCCGGAAACACCGAGAAGCTGAAGGGTAACGAGCGCAGTCGGGAACAGCATGCCGAATAAAAGCGCGAGCCCGATGACGACAAATACCATTGAACGGGTGATCATCGTCAGCTTGCTTGGTGACACATTCGGGTGAATCAAATCCCGATATAAGTTATTCGCAAATAAGTTTGATGCTCCGATGGCCATGATAGAGCAGGGAATCAATGACGCAAGAGCAATCGTGGAGTAAGCAAAGCCCTGCGCGACTCCGCCGTAAGACGTTTGAATCAGCTTCAATAAAGCGAGCCGCGGATTGGTATCTTCCGGCAGGACAAGAAACGCGATAAAGCCGAGAAAAATAACAAGAATCAAAACAATATTATAAAGCGGCAGAAACATGCTGTTTTTGCGGACGGCATCTGCGCTTTTTGCCGTAAATACGCCGGTTGCCGCATGCGCCCACATAAAGAGCGCCAGCGCAGATACGATGGAAGCTGTGATAAACCAAGGAATTCCTTTCGGCCCCGAGTCCGGAATCGTCAGCATTTGCGGCGCTTTTTCAGCCAAAGTGTGAATCATCGGCGTCCAGCCGTGAAAATGGATCAGCGGGAGTGAGACGACCATAAACAGCATAATCACCCACACGAGAATGTCTTTAATAATCGCCGTAAACGTCGGCCCTTTAATTCCGCTGAAAAAAGTATACAGCGCTACAAGAATAAAAGAGATGATGACGACCATATTGACATTAATGACACCCGTTCCGGCCACCTGAAGCGTATCTTGAATTCCGCTCAGCTGGAGACAAATATAAGGAATGAGCATAAGTACGCCGACAATGGCGACAAGACTGGCCAAAAGTTTACTGTCAAAACGCTCACGGGCATAATCGGCAAGCGTCGTTAATTTGTGTATTTTTGCCACTTTCCACAGCTTCGGCAGAAAGAAATACGCGATAAAATACGCCAAAACAGAATACGGGATTGCAAAAAAAGCAACGCTTCCCCCTGTGTAGGCAGTGCTTGTTAAGCCTAAAAACGTATAAGCCGTATAGAGATCCGCGCCGACTAAAAACCAGACGAGGAGCCCCCCGAACCGTCTGCCGCCGACAGACCATTCCTCAACAGAAGTGCGTGATGATTTGTCTCTCCCGGCTATAAAGCCGATACAGACAACGGTTAAAACGATGACGGCTGTAATGATCAATGCTGTTATATTTGCGGGCATCAGTCCAGTCCTCCTTGTTTCTTCTGCAGCCTATAAATAAGAAACGAACATAATGGAGTGACTGCGATCCATAAAAGCAGCCAGAAATGAAAAAAAGGCAGCCCGATAATGATCGGATGAACCCGATTAGCGACTGACAGCAGGGCCAGCTGGCTGAAAGGGATTAAGATGAGAACGAAAATTAGTGCTTTTCTGACCATTTACTTTCCTCCTGAAACTTGATAATGCTCCTTATCATAGCAGGTGTCAGATAAGATCACAAGATATTTTTCAGAAAAAAAAGAATTCTATTACTTTTTTAACTGAAACACTTTAGTTGCATCTTCATTCATATTAAATTAGAATAGTTAATATCTCGAAATCAAGATATTTAGGAGTGAATACATTGAATACACAAGGATTGCACCATGTTACCGCATTTGCAAAAGATCCTGCTGAAAATCTTCGGTTTTATACTGAAGTGCTGGGTTTGCGGCTCGTTAAAAAAACCGTTAATTTTGACGACCCGGCCACTTATCACTTTTATTTCGGCAACCAAAACGGAGAGCCGGGTACGATCATTACATTTTTTCCTTTTCAGGGAAGCCGCCCGGGAACCGTGGGAAAAGGGCAGGCCGGAAGAATTTATTTCTCCGTGCCGAAAGGAGCACTCGCGTTTTGGAAGCGCCGGCTTGAAGAAAACGGCTTGTCTGTAAAAGAACAGATCATGCTGTCTGAACAAGTGCTTCTCTTTAATGATACAGAAGACCTGCCGCTTGCCATAATGGAAGATGAAAGAAGCGGACAGAGTGAATGGTCTCCTGAGGGCATTACTGAAAAAGAAGCGATCACAGGCATGAGAGGTGTTCTTCTGTACTCGTACCGTCCTGAAGCAACCATTCAATTTCTCATAGAACGCTTCGGTTATTCAAAGACAGGAGAAGAACAGCAGATTGTCAGGCTGCAATCGGAGGCGCGGATCGGACATATTATAGATGTTGATCTCGCGCCGAAAGAAGCAGGTATCGGCGGTTACGGGACGGTTCATCATGTCGCTTTCCGCACTAGCGAAAAAGAGCAGGCGGAATGGAAGGATATTCTTGCTGATTCTCATCTTGTTTCATCTGACATTCTTGACAGGTCTTACTTTACATCAATCTATTTCAGGGAAAGCGGCGGCATTTTATTTGAAATGGCAACCGATGAACCGGGGTTTATGACGGATGAATCCTTTGAAAATCTCGGAACAGAGCTGAAGCTTCCGGAATGGCTGGAAGAGCATCGCAGCCAGATTACAGCTGTTCTGCCCAAAATGGAGAAAGGAGAATGATGATGAAACATGTGTTTGAACAGGGAACGTCAGAAAATGTTCTGCTGCTTTTGCACGGAACGGGAGGAAATGAACATGATCTTCTGTCGCTCGGACGTTTTATCGATCCGAACGCAAGTCTGCTCGGGGTCAGAGGATCAGTGTCGGAAAACGGCATGCCCCGTTTTTTTAAGCGGCTGAAAGAAGGCGTATTTGACGAGAAAGATTTAATTGAACGGACGGAAGAATTAAAGAATTTTATTGATGAAGCGGCGCAAATGTACGGATTCAGCAGAGAAAACGTGATTGCTGCCGGCTATTCAAACGGCGCCAATATTGCAGCAAGTCTTTTGTTTCATTATAAAGATGTACTGAAAGGAGCGGTTCTGCATCATCCGATGGTGCCGATACGCGGAGTGAAGCTGCCTGATATGGAAGGGATGCCTGTGTTTATCGGTGCGGGAAAACGCGATCCCCTATGTACAAAAGAAGAATCGGAGGAGCTTTATCAGTATCTGACAGATGCCCATGCATCCGTTTCTCTTGTTTGGCAGGAAGGCGGTCATCAGCTCACACAGCAGGAAGCAGAGCAGGCACGAACCTGGTACAGTGAGCGATTCCTATAAAAAACCCTTAGTCCGCTTAAGCGGACTAAGGGTTTCTTTCATCTTACAGCCAAGTTGACACTTTAGATACAGGCAGCCGGTTGCTTTTATGCGCCGGCTTAACGGCTTTACCGATTGAAATCAGCATGACGGGCACGAAACGCTCGCTCACGTCGAATTCCTTAACGAATTGCTCTTTATTGAATCCGCCGATCGCGCAAGTGTCGTAGCCTTTTGCTTTAGCGGCAAGCATCAGCTGCATCGCTGCTAAAGAAGCGTTTAAAAATGCTGAATCACGGGCAAACTGATCATTTTGATATGCACCGTTAATCTGGCCTAAAAGCGTTTGTTTAATCTCTTCTGTGATATTGCCTTGCTCAGCCAGTTCAGCATAAACGTCTTCACCATTTTCATTTGCTTTTAAATCGCCTAATACGGCAATAACTGCTGATGAATCAATAATCTGTTTTTGATTAAAAGCAACCGGAAGCAGGGCAGCTTTTGCTTCATCACTGTGAAAGACTTGAAAATGCCAATGCTGAAGGTTCCAGGCGGAAGGCGCTTGCGTTGTGATTTCAAGGAGTTCTGTTAATTCCTCTTTTGTAATGACCGCGTCTTTATCGTATTCTTTAACAGATGCGCGTTCTTTTAAAACGTCTAATACGGATGTCATCATGTTTCCTCCTTCGGATAAACGTGTTATCATAATAGAAAAGTTAGAAGCTTACTAAATGTAACTCGAAAACTAATTTTAATGGATCACAAAAAACTTGTCAATTCATAGATGAAGGGATGAACTCACGTGGGATATACAATGTGTCCTAAAATGGAATCCGCTTTTTCTCTTTTGGGAAAGCGCTGGAACGGCCTCATTATCCATGTACTGATGGACGGGCCGAAACGATTTAAAGATATGACCGAAACGATACCGACAATCAGCCAAAAAATGCTCGCGGAGCGGCTCAAAGAGCTGGAACAAAATGAAATCGTCGAGCGTCAGGTGCTGCCTGAAACACCTGTCAAAGTCATTTATAAACTGACTGATAAAGGCTTGGCCCTGCAAGCCGTTTTTCAGGAAATGCAAAAATGGGCAGACAGTTTTTGCGAGCCCGGGGGATCTGACAACGACACATGTGATGAATAACAAAGGCTGCCCAAGGCAGCCTTTTCTTAATGATCATGTTTACTCGTCATAAAAACCATTAATATCAAAATTGTTCAGATTGAGATTCAAGTCTTTTAATTGCTTTAATAAAGCATCGAATGTAAGGAAATGATCATTTTTATATTCCGCCGGGACATCATTTGGAGAAAATAGTTTCATTCCTCCCTCAATCCACTGTTTCCGGTATAACTGAAATGCCGCTTCAATTAAATGATCAGGCGTTACAATAAACCCTAAGCTTACGTCATGGTCCTCGCTGTAGCCGAATTCAAACCCGCAGCAGGGGCAAATATCAAATGTTTTTTGATATTCGCCGTTATAAACGGGACTTGTCTCTAATCCTTTAAATCCGCATATTAAACAAGGATACAACTCACTAACCAACATACATCCCTCTTTTATTCAGTTTGCAATCATTCAGAACAAGCCGGGAGGCCTTTTACAGTTTCCCGGTTAAAAACTGAGCCTCACCAAGCCCGAAGCTCCAATCGGCGTTCCCGTTTTCTGTAATGGAAATCATGACGTCCTCGGGTGATATGCCGCATTCTGTTTTAAGCTGATCAGCCATCAGTTGATATAACGTTTCTTTTTGATGTTCGGTGCGCGCTTTGCTGACAATGCTGATGATGACAAGATCTTTGCTTCTTTTGAAACCGAGCCCGGTATCTTCAATGATAAGCTCATGAGGCCGATGCTGGTGAACGATCTGATAACGGTCCGTTACAGGGACGTCAAAAGCTTTAACCATGGCGTAATGGGCGGTATCCAGTAATTTCTTTAATGCTGCGTCATCCCGGCCTTCAATAACGTCAAAACGAAGTAATGGCATATTTTATTCCCCCTGATGGTTTTTTATCATGTCGCAACTTGTAAAAAAGTATAACAGTTAATCAAAATGTAATCAAATTATAACCAAAATATTTATACATTAATGCAATATCACAGAGAGGCACATGTTGTTACAATCGCCCAATCAATTTCCTCATTTTATGAATACGCTTAAGAATAGGCAGACATAAAGGAGGAAAAACATGTACCCTCGTCATGCATTGTATCGCGGGAATTTCGGTCCTGCCGGATTTCCGGCGAGAAGTCCTTTTTTGTTCGGCGCTCCTTTATTCGGCGGATTTTTAGGCGGTCTTCTCGGAGGCGTGATTGCCACAGGCTTTACAAGACCCCGCTATCCGTACGGGTTCGCCGGTTACGGATACGGAGGCGTCCCATACGGCGGTTTCGGGCCGGGTGCCGGCGGTTATCCGCCATTTTATTAAAGAAAAAACGGCCTGCATCGCGCGGGCCGTTTTTTTATCTTAAAATCTCCACTTCCGATAGATTGTAGTCTTCCTGTTTTGAAAACATAACTTCAATCATCCCGTCTTTATAGACTGCTTTTGTTCCTTTCCGTTTGACGAGGCTCGGAAGGACGATTTCTTTTTTTCCTTCTCCCAGACTGCTGTTCTCTACAACGAGGCTGTGTGACGTATGCTTAATCCTGATACGGTCGAGTTCCTCTTGTTCGGCGGGAATTTTCGCAAAAACATGATCGGATGTTTCAAAAAGGTCAATTTCCGGCTTGGGCGGTTCCGCTTCGACCGGCTCGGCCTTTTTGGACATTGGGTCGCGAAAAGGGAACTGTCCGGCATAACCGGCGCCGAATACGCTTTCCATCACTCGGTTGACATATGTCTCGACATCTTTCGGATCAGCATTTTTAAACGTTTCTTTAGAGAACTGATTTTGGAAGGGAAAATATCTGTTCCAATCAAACACGGCATCTCACCCTTTCTTAACGGACAACATAGTATATGCCCGCCGGAAGCTTCCCGTGATATAATATAATCTGTTTACAGAAAGGAAGGGGAAGGCCGTGCAAGGGAATAACGCAAGAAAAGGAATCATTTATACCGCTTGTTCTTTCGTCATGTGGGGGCTGTTTCCGGTCTATTGGAAACTTCTTGAACAAATACCCGCATTGGACATTTTAGCTCACCGGATTTTATGGTCATTTGTTTTCATGTGTGTGCTTTTAACTGTGCTTAAGAAGTGGAAAACCGGATGGCGTGAACTGCGTCTTTTGAAATCGGAAGGGGGCCTGCTGGCGCTTTTTTTCGCTTCCGTTTTAATTTCCGTTAATTGGTTTGTGTACATATGGGCCGTCAATCACGGCTTTTTGCTTGAAGCAAGTCTCGGGTACTACATTAATCCGCTCGTTTCCGTTCTTTTGGGCATCCTATTCTTAAAAGAAAAGCTTAACAAGATGCAAACAGCAGCCGTTTCTATTGCCGGGGCGGCCGTGATCATATCTGCGTTTCAATATGGCGCGGTTCCTTATATCGCATTGCTGCTTGCATTCAGCTTCGGTCTGTACGGCTTATGTAAAAAAAGAACCCGCATGTCCAGCACGATCGGACTGACGCTGGAGACGCTTTTGATTACCCCGGCTGCACTTATTTATTTAGGATATACAGCTGACGGGAGCACTCCCGGGTCCTTGGGGGCAGGAACATGGGCGCTCCTATTCTTCGCAGGCGTATTTACGGCTCTGCCGCTGTTGCTGTTTGCAGAGGGGGCAAAGCGTCTGCCGCTGTATCAAGTCGGCATTTTGCAATATATAGCGCCGACCATTACCCTTATGCTCGGCGTATTTGTGTATCATGAACCGTTTTCCGGGCAAAAAGCGTTTACCTTCATTTGTATATGGGCAGCATTGCTTTTGTTTACCTTTTCACAGATAAAATGGAAGCGGCCGATAAAAAGCCGCTAAGCCTTTCGCTTTCCAGCGATAGCTTAAATTATGTATAATCATTACGAGTATGTAAAGGAGCTGTACAATGGGCACTGATAAAGACATAGCAAAAGCCTATCAGGCACTGTGGAATAACCGCACTCTCCCGGCTTCAACTCTTGAAGAAGCGGAGAAGGCAATTGATCTTGAACTGCTTGATCAAAGAACACATCCGAGGCTCCGGAAGTCACCCGAGGAAAAGTTTGCTCTGGCGGTGCAGCGAATTGTAGATTCCCGGCTGCGGCCGATTGAGAAATATGAATTGGTTGAACTACATACGAAGCGTTTGCAATTTTTAAAAGAAGAAAGAGGGGAGCAGCTATGAAAGCGATCATAAAAGAAGATGTGCAAACTTCTTTAGAGCGATATGCCGATCGTCCTGTATATATCCATTTGGAAACAACGACCGGTTCTTATTCAGCGCATCTGAATGAGAAAAACATGACGGTTGTAGCCTATATACGCAATGCAAAAGTGACGTACCATCAGGCGAAAATCAAAGGAAACGGCCCGTACCGCGTCGGTTTGAAAACGGAAGAAGGCTGGATTTACGCAGAAGGTCTGACTGAATATACAGTAGATGACGAAGACCGCTTGTTAATGGCAGGGCATCTGCCGGGCGGAAAATTGGCGATTTCGCTTCAAATCAGCGAAAAGCCGTTTACAGTTTAAAGAAAAGGGTGAAAATCATGAAAGAACATGTACTCGTCATCCTGCCTCACCCTGATGATGAATCATACGGAGTGGCAGGGCTGATTGCTTTACACAGACAAAAAGATATTCCCGTTACGTATGCATGCGCAACGCTTGGCGAAATGGGCCGGAACATGGGAGATCCTTTTTTCGCGAACCGTGAAACACTGCCGCTGTTAAGAAAACAAGAGCTGATCGACGCATGCAAAGCAATGGACGTTACTGACCTTAGAATGCTCGGGCTTCGTGATAAAACACTTGAATTTGAAGATGACGAGTGGCTCGCGGATATGATGGAAGAGATTATCGACGATGTAAAACCGAGTCTGATTGTCACATTCTATCCGGAGCACGGCGTCCATCCGGATCATGATGCATGCGGCGAAGCGGTTATCAGAGCGCTTTACAGAAAGAAAAAAGAGGACCGCCCGCGCACGCTTTGCATGGCAATCACCCGCAACAGGGAGGAAGCCGTCGGCAAGCCTGATGTTATTCTTGATATTAAAGAGGTTGCCGATATTAAAATGAATGCCTTAAAAGCGCACCGCACCCAAACGGAAGGCATGCTGAGAGAGCTGGAAGAAAAAATAAAAAATAACGAGCCGGTTCTTCAGACATGGTTTGAAGAAGAAGTGTATTGGACATATCCGTGGAAAGACTGATAAAAAAAGGGATAAGGCTGAAATGCCTTATCCCTTTTTTTGTGTCAGATCGGAAGCGATCGCTTCTGCAAGCGAAGACCTTATTGATAAATTTGAAAAACTCAGTCCGAGCTGCACTGCGGTTTGGGCGATTTCAGGACGGATTCCGGATATTGTCGCTTTCACGCCGAGCATTCCGAGTGATTCAATTAAGGTGAAAAGCTGTTGGGCAACCATCGTATCAATCATGGCTACGCCCGATAAATCAATGTACAGCTGCGTGATGCGCTTCTCTGAACACTGGTGCAGCGTATTCTCCAAGATCATTTTTGCTCTTGCCGTGTCAATATCCCCGATCAGCGGCAGCAGTCCGACATTGTCAAAAAGCACAATTACCGGCGAGCTCAGCTCGGTGATCAATTCTTTTTGCGCTTCAAGCTGAATGTTTGTGTTTTTATACATTTCCTCTATGAAAATATGAATCACCACATCAAACGATTTAATCAGCGTATGGAATATATCTTCGGCATCTTCTTCTGTCAAGGTGTCTGAATGAAGTCTGGTAAACTGCTTGACATGGCCGACATACAAATCACGAACTCTGATAAACTCGCGAATGATGTAATGGATGGGAGTTTTTAAATGTTCTTCATCCCGTGCGGCTTCAAACGCCCACTTTTCCAATGCCGCTGTATATACTTCCTTCTCTTCAGAAAAAATCCGATTGAGCTGATAATTAAACGCCAGATTTTGTTTTTTCAGATTCGTGAGTACAGCCGGGTCAGTAGAAGCATAAACAGAATCAGGATCCGTATCATGAAGCGTATCAAACCATGTCTGACTGATGTCCTCCGCCCGTTCAGTTAAATAATCGTACAGCAGTTTATGTTTTGGCATTGCTGCTCCTCCTTTATGAAATTATCATTTTTTTTACATAACGCGTTTGCAGCTTCATCAGTCTGAAGAATAAACCGACAGCTCCTGCGGCAAGTCCCGCAATTAAACCGATCCAGTAGCCGTATGCCCCGAGGCTCGTATAAGTGCCGACTGCGTAACCGAGCGGAAGCCCGATGATCCAATACGACACAAAAGCCGCGCCAAGTGTATAGTTGACATCCTTATATCCTCTCAGAGCGCCTTGTATCGGAGCTGCTACGGCATCAGAAAGCTGGAAAAACAGCGCATAGATTAAAAAGTGCTGCGTCAACATGAGCACCGCCGGATCTGATGTATACATTCCGGCGATTTGCGGCCTGAACAGTAAAATGAAAGCCGCCGTGCATAAAGAAAAACTAAGCGCCATCACGATCCCGATATAGCTGTATGAGCGGGCATCTCTATAGCGATTTGCACCTGCTTCAAAGCCGACCAAAATGGTCATGGCCATGGATACGCTGAGCGGCAGCATATACAAGAGGGAAGCAAAATTCATTGCCGCTTGGTGGGCTGCAATCGTCACCGTCTGAAAATGGCTCATAAGCAGTGTGACAGCCGCAAAAATGCTCGTTTCAAAAAATACCGCAAAACCGATAGGCAATCCGATTTTCAAAAGCTTCCTGCATTCAGACGGAGAAAAACGGTACAGTTTCCGAAATACAGAGTACCCGGCAAACGGCTCAAATCTGCAGACGATAAAAAAGCTGATGGCGCAAATACACCAGTAAGTCAGGGCGGAAGCGAGCCCCGCCCCGACTCCTCCCAATGCCGGCATGTTGAATTTCCCGAAAATAAATACATAATTTAAAACAAAATTAATAGGCAATGAGCAAAGCGTAATAAGCATTGTGACTCGCGTTTTGCCGAGTGCGTCAATAAACGAGCGCAAAACGTTGTACACAAACAAAGGAAAAATACCGAGGGATAAAAATCCTAAAAAGTGTTTTGCGATCGTCCGGACACGAGGTTCCAGGCCCAAATGTCCCAAGATCATATCAACGGTGAAAAAGCCGATCAGGATAACCGCCGCACTGAGAACGGCCGCTACATAAACGGCCTGGATGACGGAAAACGGCACTTCCTTTTGTCTGCCGGCTCCAAACAGCTGCGAAACAACGGGCGTAACGGCCATTAATATTCCTGCCAGGCCCGTATAAACCGGCGTCCACAGGCTTGAACCGATTGCAACCCCGGCTAAATCGGCAGCGCTCACTTTCCCTGACATCACCGTATCCAAAAAGGTGATCAGGGAAAGGCCCGCCTGTGTGATTAAAATCGGAATGAAGATATGTAACAGCTGTCTGACCTTTTGGCCGATCGTGTTCGTTTCTCTCAAGTTAGGTTCCCCGTTTCTTTATTTTAACGAGAGAAATTATAACATTTTATGTATAAAAAGCAATGAAAGCCGGCCTACTCTTTTTTGTCCGGTTTCGGCTTTTTAAACATCTTGGCATAAATGAATGAAAGTGAAATGACCCCTAAAAAGGTGCAGATATATTGCATCAGCCGTGCGAATTCCATATGATGTGCGCCTCCTTTCATGATTATGGTGCACACAGCGGCGCATATCCATGCGCACGATGCAGAAAATAAGGGAAAGGAGCTGATGTGACATGCGCCACACTCAAATGACGGAAAGCGCGTTTACCGCTGCCGTTCAAACGTATTTGAAACAAATTACAGAGGATGCCGGAATGATACTGCGGACATTGAATGAAAAAGACCAATGCCTTCTTTGCGAATTAGATGAACTGGGACATACGTTTCAGGAAATGCAGGCTGTCGCTTCGTCGTTTTACCTGCAGTCATATATCGAACATTTCACGCCTTCCTATACAGAGCTGGCGAGGGCCGTGCAGCATCTGGCGGAAGAAAAACACGGAGCGCTGATTGTGATTGAACGTGCAGATCCGCTGGACGGAATGATACAAAAAGGGACCAGCCTGCATGCCGAGATCAGTGCAGCTTTAATTGAGAGTATTTTTTATCCCGGCAATCCGCTTCATGACGGAGCCGTATTGGTCAGAGAAAACCGAGTTGTATCAGCAGCCAATGTGCTTCCGCTCACAACAAAACATGTCGATCTCAAATACGGGACGCGCCACAGGGCCGCGATGGGACTTTCGGCCGTGACTGATGCACTCGTGCTCGTTGTTTCAGAAGAAACGGGAAAAATGTCCTTTGCTAAAGACGGCGGACTGTATCCGCTTGTTTCGCCGCGGGCGCTTCATACGAAATAATAAGAAAATGGGAATATTGTACCCATTTAATATTAATAAGGTGAACATCTTTACCTTTTTCTGTATTGATGTTATCGTTTAAATATACATAAAATTTAAAAGAATAGGGAGTGGAAAGATGGCAAATGTATTGATGATCGGCTTTCCGGGAGAAGGCCATATCAATCCGTCTTTAGGCGTCGTAAAAGAACTGAAGGCAAAAGGGGAACATGTCGTATATTACGGCGTGAAGGAATATGAGAACAAAATCGCGTCAAGCGGAGCGGAATTCCGTGAATATGAAGATTTCCGAAAAGATGAATTCGGAAAAAACGCAACGGGTGATGAACAGCGGGACGCTACCGAGTTTTTGCTTTTAATGATTGAGACTTCCAAAAAAGCCGCACTCCGTATTCTTGAGGAAGTAAAAGATGAATCCTACGACTACATCCTGTATGATCATCATTTTCTGGCAGGAAGGCTCGTGAGAAACCAGCTGAAACTGCCGGCATATTCACTTTGTACGACATTTGCAATGAATGAAGCATTTATTAAAGAAGTGTTTTCAAATACAAACCTTGTATCAGAGGAATCATCTCATTATCCGGCTTATACCGAAGCGGTCAGCCGGCTCAATGAAGAATTCAGCGCAGACATTAAAACGCCGTATGATATTTTCTCAAATGACGGCAGAAAAACCATCGTATTTACTTCAAGAGCGTTTCAGCCGAAAGAAGAAGAGTTTGGCGATTCTTATCTCTTTGTCGGTCCGTCCATAACCGAAAGGGCGGCGGCTCAAGATTTCCCGTTTGAACAGCTTGCAGGAGAAAAAGTCCTGTTTATTTCCATGGGCACGATTTTTAACAATCAGAAGGAATTGTTTAATAAATGCTTAAAAGCGGTCAGAAACTTTAACGGAAAAGCCGTCATGTCAATCGGCAAACATCTTGATCCTGCGGAGCTTGATGAAATTCCTGATAATGTCATTGTCAAGCCTTATGTTCCGCAGCTTGAGATCCTGAAAAGAGCGGACTTATTTATCACTCACGGCGGAATGAACAGTACGAGCGAAGGGCTTTACTACAAAACCCCGATGATCGTCATTCCGATGGGCGCAGATCAGTTCGCCGTCGGAAGCCAAGTGGAAAACACGGGCGCGGGCAAAATGTTTAAAAAAGAAGATGTAACAGCGGAACTGCTCACTGAAGCAATAAAAGAATTGAGCGAAAATCCTGAATATCAGACAAAAGCTTCTGAAATCGGAGAATCCCTGAAAGCGGCCGGCGGAGCACAGCGTGCAGCGGAATTGATAGCAGAAGACGTGAAAACTGCCGAGACCCGGGTTCTGTAATCAGCCGTCACCCGCTTCCTTTAAAGGAAGCGGGCTTTTTTTGATTGTTTTTCGGGAGGATTTTTCACGCCGTAAAGAGAATTGTATGAAAAACAGACAAGAAAGGTGGAATGTCGCGGAAAAAAGCCATGTTATGAAAATGATTCCAAAGTCTTTTGTGAAATGTTCTCAATTTATGTAAAATGTGTGGCATTGGTGATGATCTAAGGCCAAATGAATCGGAATTAATGTCGACTTCTGAATGAATCCTGCATAACAGGCGGCGTCCAAAAAAAAGGAATGTCCCTTTCAGCAATGATAAATAGGAGGTTTTTCGTTATATGAAGAAAAAAATCGCAGCCGGACTGGCTGTATCTGCAGTAATGACTTCAACCTTCGCCGTGCATCCCGCTGAAGCAAAAACCATTCAAGTAAAAAGCGGCGACTCTCTTTGGAAGCTTTCCCGGCAATATCATACCAGTATTTCAGCCCTGCAGGCGGAAAATAAACTGAAATCAACGATACTCCACCCAGGACAGCGGCTGCACATTCCTGACGGCAGCGGCACACATAAAACGGGGCAAAAGGGAAAACGAAGCACGGGTGCCTACACAGTTACATACGGAGACTCGTTATGGGTGATCGCAAAAAAATACAAAATGAGCGTTTCTGAGCTGAGAAGCCTGAACCGTTTGAGTTCAGATGTCATCTATCCCGGCCAGAAACTGAAAATTAAAGGGTCTGCCGGCGGCACGGACGGAGGCGGCAGACAGACAAAGCCTGATAAAGGCGCATCAGGGACTTACACTGTGAAGCCGGGTGACTCGCTGTGGAAAATCGCCAATCAAACCGGCATCACCATCGCCGATCTGAAAAAGCTGAATCAATTAACATCAGACATGCTGTATCCGAATCAAGTGTTAAAGATCAAAGGTTCTTCACATAACGGAAACAGCGGCACAACACCGCCATCTCATTCAAACCCTTCTGAGAAGCCATCCACTTACAAAGTAAAAGCAGGCGATTCCCTCTGGAAAATTGCTAATCGGTTCGGCATCACCGCTCAGCTCATCAGAGAAAAAAATAAATTGACAACTGATGTGCTTCAAATCGGACAAGTTCTGGTGATTAACGGAACGGGAAAAACAGAAGATCCTGTACGGCAGCCGGATAACAAACCGGCAAAACCAAACAAGCCGAATACTCCCGAACCTCCGGTGACAGGGTCAAAGATTGACAGAATGATAGGCGAGGCGAAAAAACATGTCGGCGTGCCTTACCGCTGGGGAGGCAATACGCCTGCGGGCTTCGATTGCAGCGGTTACATCTATTACCTTTTAAATAAGGTAAGCTCTGTTTCCCGTCTGAGCACGGCCGGATATTGGAATACGATGAAACATATCAGCCAGCCGTCAGCAGGCGACTTTGTCTTCTTTACGACATATAAAGCGGGCCCTTCTCATATGGGAATGTATTTAGGCGGAGGAGATTTTATTCACGCAAGCTCCTCCGGGGTTGAAGTTTCAAACTTAAGCAATCCGTATTGGAAAAAAGCTTATTTAGGAGCGCGCAGTTATTTTTAAAAAAAGCCTTTCGGGGCTTTTTTTGTTTACCATTTTCACGTTTTGACAAGACTGATGGGTAAAAAAATAAGGGGGAGGAAGCATGAATCGTCTCTTGCTTTTTCTCATGCTCGCATCAATTACGCTTTGCGGCTGCGGGGGGAGACCCGCTCCTGTTCCGCCCAAAAAACATGGGGAAAGCCGCGCATTGGAAGCATCTGCATACCGTGAGCATGCCGGACTCATCAATCAAAACGGAAAAACGATCGGATATATCGAAGTGAGGGAATCTGATGATGAAGGGTCAGACATTCATATATCAGCGGGGCATCTGCCGCCCGGCACTTCTCTCGGGTTTCATATTTATGAAAAAGGGACATGTCAGGCACCTGATTTCGAATCAGCCGGCGGTCCGTTCAACCCTTTGAACAAAGAACACGGCTTCAACAATCCGATGGGTCATCACGCCGGGGATCTCCCCAATCTTGAAGTGGGGGCTGACGGTAAAGTGGATGTCATTATGAACGCGCCGCAAACTTCATTAAAAGAAGGGAGCAGACTCAGCCTGCTCGACCGGGACGGAAGCGCGTTCGTCATTCATGAACATACGGACGATTATTTGACAAACCCGAGCGGAAATTCCGGAGCCAGAATCGCCTGCGCTCCCCTGACAAAAAGCGCCCGCAGGGAATGAGCCCTTTTGTATTGAGTATACAAGGGCTTTTTTAGTATACTCGGTTATGGAATACAAATGGAAAGGAAACATCACCTATGACTTCAGAATTACAGCACCTATCACTTCCGGAAGATATACAAAACAAACTGCAGGCTTATCAAAATCATCCCGTTTCCCAAGAATTCCGGGATTTAATCGGATCATCAGGCTATGAGGCCGAAGATAAAGCGATTGTATTCGATGCCGTCATTGCTTTGACAATGGGAAAAAATATCTTATTAAAAGGACCGACGGGTTCAGGGAAAACAAAATTGGCGGAAACGCTTTCGAACTATTTTCATAAACCGATGCACAGCGTCAACTGCTCCGTAGACCTCGATGCAGAAGCGCTTGTCGGCTATAAAACGATTGAAAATGAACAGGGACAGGCGACAATTGAATTCGTTCCCGGACCTGTAACAACCGCAATGAACGAGGGACATTTGTTATACATTGACGAAATCAATATGGCAAAGCCTGAAACCCTTCCGATTCTAAACGGCGTGCTAGATTACAGAAAAATGATGACAAATCCCTTTACAGGAGAAGTGATTAAGGCAAGCGAAGGATTCGGTGTTATCGCCGCGATTAATGAAGGCTACGTCGGCACCGTTCCGCTGAACGAAGCCCTTAAAAACCGTTTTGTCATCATTGATGTTCCGTATATTAAAGGAAGCCTCCTGAAACAGGTGCTGACCTCTCAGTCTGTTTTAAAAGATGAGAAATTAATTGAGCGTTTTATGACGCTGTCTTCTGATTTAATCGCACAAGCGCATAACGGACAAGTGTCAGAAGAAGCGGCGTCCATCAGGGCTCTCATTGATACGTGCGACTTGGCTGCGTACATCCCGCCGAAACGGGCGATTGAAAGAGGCATCGTAGAAAAACTTGACGACGACAGGGAAAAAGCCGCTGTCAGAAATATTGCAGAAACGCTGTTCGAATGAGGGATATACAATGAAGTTTATCAAATTTAATGACAGCACGATTGATTCGTTTTTGTTCATGATGCTGACTGATCTGGCCAAAACACTGACCAGAAGCAGTGAAGTTGAAGTGGAATACGGCGTGCAGTCTTACTACAATCCCTTTGAAAAGAAAATTTACATGAGCCACTTTTGGAAAGACCGATCAGCCGGGGATATGGAAGCCGGCCTGAAAAGCGATGTCTATTTGCGCGCTGTCGGAACACGCAGCAGCTCATTTCGGGTATTTGCGGGGTTTTTAAATGACGTTCACCGGCACTTCACCCGCCAAAGCTTTGCCAAGCAGCTGTTTATGCTGCTTGAGGATATCAGAATTGAAGAGCTGATCAAAAAAGAACGGCCGGGAACGAAACGTGTTTTTCAGAAGCGGAGGGAGATGTACAGGAAATATTTCACGACGCAGCTGACATTGAATTTAGAACGGAGCATTTTCACCGACGCTTTGTATTGCGCGATGTTTGTCAAGCTGACGGCTGAGTCTCCGCTTGAAGGCATTCCTTCCATGCATGAACATATTGATATGATGATACCGTATATTGAACGTCAGCTCATCCGGGTGTATGAGGCGGATTCTACGGAACAAATCGCAAAAATAACGGAAGACCTCATGGAAGGCCTTGATGAAGTGCTTGAGAAAGATATGCTGAACACGTACTTTTTTCTGCCGGAACTTGATTACGAAAAAGCGGCTGAAGAGCCTTTATTCGAAAGTGTAAAAAAAGAGCCTTCGTTAAGTGACGATCTCACGCTCCCTGAGTCTTCCGACGGAGATGAAGAAATCCTTGAAGAGAAAATGAATACGTGGCACCGGGAAACCGAAGCGCCGTCAAAAAGTTTCCTTCAATTTGATATTGAGCACGGCGCGAAATCAGATCTTGGGAAAGACGCGGCCAGAGAAGGCGATGACGGTGACCAGGCGCTCGGCTCCGTCCAAGGTTCCGCACGTCAGACGAAAAGAGAGGATTACTCCAAACTGGAAGCGCTTGAATCCATTCAGGATGAACATGAGGGCGCGGGGCTGGCTGACGGAAAAGAAAACAAATTTGCCTTCCCGGTTTATCAAACGCCTCATAAAGCGTCTCCTGAAGAGGAGCAGTCTTATAAAGAACAGGCAAAAACGATAGAATCATATCAAAAACGCCTGAAGCAGATGATACAAAAAACACTTGAGCACAAAAAAACGCTCCCGCGGACCGACCTTCACGCAGGCCGGCTGAATCGCAAACTGATCCGCTATTTTACGGAGCGGAACCCGCGCCTTTTCTATAAAAAGCAGGACCCGTCTTCAGACATTGACGCCGTTTTTACATTGCTTGTCGATTGTTCGGCCAGCATGTTCGACAAAATGGATGAAACAAAAAGAGGGATCGTTCTTTTTCATGAAGCCTTGAAATCAGTGTCCGTACCGCACCAGATCGTCGGATTTTGGGAGGATACAAACGAAGCGACCGAAACGAGCCAGCCGAATTTCTTCAATACCGTCATTCCGTTTGAAGAGTCGCTGCTGCAGGCGGCGGGTCCGCTGATCATGCAGCTTGCGCCTGAAGAAGATAACAGAGACGGATACGCCATCAGACAAATGACGAAACAGCTGATGCGGCGGAGTGAGGCGCAAAAATTTTTAATCGTGTTTTCAGACGGAGAGCCGGCAGCATTCGGATACGAACAAAACGGCATCGTCGATACGAGCGAGGCTGTCATCGAAGCGAGAAAAAAAGGGATAGAAGTCATAAATGTTTTTCTGTCCAATACTGCGATAGAGGAATCACAGATGAAAACCATTCAGGATATGTACGGAAAGTACAGTATTTTTGTTCCGGATGTCGATCAGCTGCCCGATGTGCTGTATCCGCTCTTGAAAAAACTGCTTCATAAAAGCATAGGATAGGCTTTTTCCTATGCTTTTTCGCTTTTTATTTTAAAATGATTTAATTTTTTCGGTATTGATCTGTTTTTTTTACTATTTTGTGAACAATCAAGGTAGAATCCAAACGCAATCAGTGGTAAAATATCCTTGGAAGCGTTTTTATTACATAATTTTGGGCACAGCGTTCAAAAGTTATTTCAAGATAGTGAATTGATCACTTGATTATCTAGGTTGGGGGTAATATTCAAATGTTTCAAAATAATATGAAACAAAGAATGAATTGGGAAGATTTTTACGGACCGAACCTCGGCTACGCACTGGAGCTGTACGACCAATATGCTGAAGATCCAGACAGCATTGATCCGGATCTGAAAGACATGTTTGACGAACTAGGCGCTCCGCCAAGCCAAATAAAAGAGGCATCGGGAACAAAGGAACAGGGACGCGTCACCGCAGATCTGATTCAAAAGATCGCAGCAGCAGTTAAACTTGCAGAAGATATTCGAACCTATGGCCATCTGAACGCTTCCGTCAATCCGCTCAGAAAGGATCCGAAAAAGAGCGAGCTCTTTCCGTTATCCGAGTACGGGCTTACAGAAGAAGAAATGAAAGCAATACCCGCGTCTGTCATCTGTAAAGACGCACCTGCCAATATAACAAACGGCTTAGAAGCCATCCAGCATTTACGCAATACCTATAAAAGAACCATCTCCTTCGAGTTTGACCATGTGCATGATTTCGAAGAGCGCGCATGGATTACAAAAATGGTCGAATCCGGAGAACTGTTCCGGAAAAATTCACCGGAAAAACTGTCAGCCGTTTTAGAAAGACTGACGGAAGTAGAAGGATTTGAACAATTTTTACACCGGACATTCGTCGGTCAGAAGCGTTTCTCAATTGAGGGGTTAGACGCGCTTGTGCCGGTTCTTGACGACATTATCGCCCAGTCTGTGAAAGCGGGCACAACCAATGTCAATATCGGGATGGCGCACAGAGGCCGTTTAAATGTGCTTGCGCATGTGCTCGGCAAACCGTATGAGATTATTTTCTCAGAATTCCAGCACGCGCCGAATAAAGATCTTGTGCCGTCTGAAGGATCGACCGGCATCAGCTACGGCTGGACGGGCGATGTAAAATACCACCTCGGTGCAGACAGACAGCTTCAGGATGCTGAAACCAAAAGCGCGCGGATTACGCTTGCAAACAACCCGAGCCATTTGGAATTCATCAATCCGATTGTTGAAGGAAGCACGCGGGCGGCACAGGAAACAAGAACGCAAAAGGGGTACCCGGTTCAAGACGAAACAAAATCGCTCGCCATTTTAATTCACGGTGACGCAGCGTTTCCGGGAGAAGGCATTGTCGCCGAGACGCTGAACTTAAGCTCTCTGAAAGGCTATCAGGTCGGCGGGGCCATTCATATCATCGCCAATAATATGATCGGCTTTACAACTGAAAGCGATGAATCACGATCCACGAAATATGCCAGTGATTTGGCGAAGGGCTATGAAATTCCGATCGTTCACGTCAACGCGGATGATCCGGAAGCATGCCTGTCAGCCGTTAAATTTGCGGTTGAATACCGGAAGCGGTTCAATAAAGATTTCTTAATCGATTTAATCGGGTACAGACGGTACGGCCACAATGAAATGGATGAGCCGTCAACGACACAGCCGATGCTGTATGACGCCGTCAGAAAACACCCGACTGTCAAGCGGATCTTTGCGGAAAAACTCGTAAGTGAAGGACTGATCAGCGAGGAAAAAGCGCAAAACATCGAAACGACAGTGACAAAACGAATTGAAGACGCCTATAAAAAGGTGCCCGCCAAAAAAGAAGACGCCGTACGGGAAATTGAATTGCCGGAACCGGTGTCCAACGGTTTTCCCGATGTTGACACAGCCATTGATTTTGATGTTCTCCGCAAGCTGAACGGCGAACTTATCAACTGGCCGGAATCTTTTAACGTGTTCGGCAAGCTGAAAAGAATCCTGGAAAGACGTGCAAAAGCGTTTGATGATGACCGTAAAGTTGAATGGTCATTGGCTGAATCGCTTGCGTTTGCTTCCATTTTGAAAGACGGCACGCCGATCCGGCTGACCGGACAGGATTCAGAGCGCGGAACGTTCGCTCAAAGAAACCTTGTGCTGCATGACAGCGAAACAGGAGAAGAATTTGTTGCCCTCCATCACTTAGACGACTGCGCTGCTTCATTTACGGTGCATAACAGCCCGCTCTCTGAAGGATCGGTTCTCGGCTTTGAATATGGATACAACGTGTATTCGCCTGAAACGCTTGTGATGTGGGAGGCGCAGTACGGGGACTTTGCCAATGCGGCTCAAGTCTATTTTGATCAATTCATATCTGCAGGACGGGCAAAATGGGGACAAAAATCAGGACTGGTCATGCTGCTGCCTCACGGTTACGAAGGGCAGGGCCCTGAACACTCCAGCGGCCGCGTCGAGCGGTTCCTGCAGCTGGCGGCGGAAAACAACTGGACGGTGGCCAACCTGACAAGTGCGGCTCAGTATTTCCATATTTTAAGAAGACAAGCGAAAATGCTGCTTCGTGAGGAAATCCGCCCGCTTGTGATCATGACGCCGAAGAGCCTGCTGCGCAACCCGAATACGGTATCTGAAGTGCAGGAACTGAGCGAAAGCCGATTCAAGCCTGTCTATGAGCAGTCCGGTCTTTCCCATGCTTACGAAAAAGTGACTCGCGTCGTATTATCAAGCGGAAAAGTGTCAATTGATATCAGCGATCACTTCAACAAAATGGAAGGCGATAAGGATTGGCTTCATATTGCCAGAATCGAACAGCTGTATCCGTTCCCGGCAAAAGATACGAAGGAGCTTTTCGCCAAACTGCCGAACCTGCAAGAGATCGTTTGGGTTCAGGAAGAGCCGCAGAACATGGGGGCATGGAGTTATATCAGCCCGTATCTGACGGAAATCGCGCCAAAAGGAGTAAATGTCCAATACATCGGCCGAAGAAGACGATCCAGTCCCGCAGAAGGAGATCCGACAGTCCACAAAAAAGAACAGGAACGCATTGTATCTGATAGCTTGACTCGCAAAAACTAAGGGGGAAATGAAAAAATGGCGGAAATTAAGGTACCTGAATTAGCAGAATCAATCTCAGAAGGAACGATAGCCCAATGGTTAAAGCAGCCCGGTGATTATGTAGAACAGGGTGAGTACTTGCTTGAACTGGAGACGGATAAAGTAAATGTTGAATTGACAGCAGAAGAATCGGGTGTTCTAAAAGAGGTATTGAAAGATTCGGGTGATACCGTCCAAGTAGGAGAAATTATCGGTACCATTACAGAAGGCGCTGGCGAAAGTTCTGCACCCGCCCCTTCAGAAAGTGCTCCAGCTAATGAACAAACGAAAGAGGAAGCAAAAGCTGAACCTGCTGCACAAGAAGTCAGCCAGGAAGCACAATCAGAAGCGAAATCCAGAACGGTAGCGTCTCCGGCTGCACGCAAGCTGGCAAGGGAAAAAGGAATTGATCTATCACAAATTCCGACGGGAGACCCGCTCGGCCGCGTGCGCAAACAAGATGTGGAAGCTTATGAAAAACCGGCTTCAAAACCTGCGGCACAGCCGAAACAGCAGGCTCCAAAAACACAGCAAAGCTTTGACAAACCTGTCGAAGTGCAAAAAATGTCCCGCCGCAGACAGACGATCGCGAAACGATTGGTTGAAGTGCAGCAGACTTCTGCGATGCTGACTACATTTAACGAAGTTGATATGACGGCCGTTATGAATCTAAGAAAACGCCGTAAAGACCAATTCCTTGAGCAAAACGAAGTAAAACTCGGTTTCATGTCGTTCTTTACAAAAGCCGTCGTGGCTGCATTGAAAAAATTCCCGCTCCTTAACGCTGAAATTCAAGGCGATGAGCTGATCGTGAAAAAATTCTATGACATCGGTATTGCTGTCGCGGCTGAAGAAGGGCTTGTCGTCCCAGTCGTGCGTGACGCTGACCGTCTGACGTTTGCCGGCATTGAAAGAGAGATCGGCGAACTTGCGAAGAAAGCGCGAAACAATAAATTAACATTAGGTGAGCTGCAAGGAGGCTCCTTCACGATCACAAACGGAGGTACATTCGGATCGCTTATGTCAACACCGATCCTAAACAGCCCTCAGGTTGGGATCTTAGGTATGCACAAAATTCAGCTGCGCCCAGTAGCGATTGATGCGGAGCGCTCTGAAAACCGTCCGATGATGTACATCGCTTTATCATACGATCACAGAATTGTAGATGGTAAAGAAGCGGTCGGATTCCTTGTCACCATTAAAAACCTGCTTGAAGATCCGGAACAGCTGTTGCTGGAAGGATAATTTGAGACAGACAAAAAGTACACTGCCCTTACAAGCAGTGTACTTTTTTATTGAGAGAAGGGGAGAATTTATATGAAAAGCTGTTATCCGCTTGAGATCGAATTTGAATATAATGAAGAATTGCATTCTATCACTCCGGTTCTTCTGCAAGACGAACATGACACGATATTAATAGACTGCGGATATCCCGGTTTTACAAACCATCTTCAACATGCCGCTGCCCGGCATGGAATGTCGCTTCATTCATTGACAAAAATCATTGTAACGCATCACGACATAGACCATATCGGCTCACTCGCTGCATTATACCGTTTACATCCGGATGTCAGCGTGACAGTACATGAGCGTGAAGCGCCGTATATTGACGGCTCTAAAAAATCTTTACGGCTTGAGCAGGCTGAATCAACGTTTTGTTCATTGCCAGACGATGCAAAGCCTTATGCAAAACAGTTCATCCGCTCTCTTCAATCAGTCGAATCGGCTCCAGTTCACCGGACAGTTACTGACGGCGAGCTGCTGCCTTGGTGCGGAGGCATTCGCGTTGTAGCCACGCCGGGTCATACACCCGGCCATATCAGTCTTTATCTGCCTGCCGAAAAAACTATGGTCACAGGTGATGCGGTCGTCATTGAAGACGGAAAGCTGAACCTTGCTAATCCCGGCTATACGTTACATATGGATGATGCGGTCCGTTCTGTGCGGCGGCTGCTCGATTACGATATCCGCCAATTGATTTGTTATCATGGAGGTTTATTTCAGGGGGATGTAAAAAAAGCGCTTTTGCGTCTGTTTCGTGATCTGCAGAATCAACAAGGATAGGAGCGGCAGCAGCCTATCCTATCCTTGTTCAGTTATGAAAACGGAATCTTTGCCGTTTCTTCAACTTCGGCGCTGTTTTTCTCTTTTTTCTTAGACCAGTAGGTGGCAAGAACAGACCCCGACAGATTGTGCCATATGCTGAAAATTGCGCTCGGCACGGCTGACAAAGGGGAGAAATGCGCTGTCGCAAGCGCTGCGCCCAGTCCGGAGTTTTGCATTCCGACTTCGATCGCAATCGCTTTTTGTGAAGCATAATCCATTTTGAACAGCTTTGCAGTCAGGAATCCTAACAAATATCCGATTCCGTTATGTAAGATGACGACAGACACAATCAGCAGTCCTGATTGAAGCAGATGCTCACGATTTACGCTGACGACAGAGGATACAATCGCTACGATGCCGATTACCGACACGAGAGGAAGCGCGTGCACGGCTTGTCCGACCTGTTTTTTGAAGAACAGCTTCACAATCACCCCGAGGACGATCGGCAAAAGCACGGCTTGCATAATGGAAACAAACAGTGAGCCGAAAGAAACGGGGAGCCACTCTTTCGCAAACAGCATAATAAGTGCCGGCGTTACAATAGGAGCAAGCAATGTTGAGATCGTGGTGACCGCAACAGAAAGCGCCGTATTGCCTTTCGCCAAAAACGTCATGACGTTTGATGCCGTACCGCCCGGACAGCATCCGACCAGAATGACGCCCGCGGCGATTTCTGCGGGGAGGCGGAGCCCGATTGATAAACAGAAAGCCGTAAGCGGCATAATCGTAAACTGGCAAGCGACTCCGATCACGACATGCCAAGGCTTTCTGATTAATTCTTTAAAATCGTCTGCTTGAAGAGTAAGCCCCATCCCAAACATAATAATACCAAGGAAAATCGTCATATAAGAACTGATCCAAGAAAACAAATCAGGGCAGGCGAATCCTAAACCGGCAAAGACGATAACCCACAAGCCAAAGGTTTGGCCCGCAAACCCGCTTATTTTTTTCAGCCATTCCATAAACACAGCTCCTTTTACATTAAATCAGTCAGAAAATATGACTGACTTTTCTGTATTCCATTATAAATAATGTTCTGAATAATTCAATATTAAATATAAGTTTTCAATAAAATTATTATGTAAACTAATATCTTCTTGACTATTCAGACATATATTCTTACAATTGATTTTTATACTGAAATGAATTGGGAGTGCTGAAGTGAAAGAAGCTAATCAATGGTCATCTAAGCTGGGATTTATTTTAGCTACGGCCGGCTCTGCAATCGGGCTCGGCGCAATATGGAAGTTCCCTTACGTAGCGGGAACCAGCGGAGGCGGCGCTTTTCTGCTTGTTTTTATTTTATTTACTGTATTAATCGGACTGCCGCTTTTGCTTGCTGAATTTATTATCGGCAGAAAAACACAAAAAAACGCCGTTGAATCCTATAAGGCGCTCGCGCCGGGGAAAAAGTGGCACTGGATCGGATATCTCGGAATCATTACGTGTTTTATTCTATTATCCTTCTACAGCGTAGTGGGGGGATGGATATTAATCTACATTATAAAAGGCTTTACAGGCGGCTTATCGCTTTCTTCGGGATTTGATACGTTATTTATCGATACCATTTCAAATCCTTATGCAGCCGTTTTCGGCCAGCTGCTGTTTATCGTGCTGACGATTTTAGTTGTGGCAAAAGGGGTGAGCAGCGGCATTGAAAAAGTGAGCCAGGTGCTGATGCCGGCTCTGTTTATTCTGTTTATTCTCTTAATGATCCGCTCCGTAACACTGCATGATGCAGCAAAAGGATTAAAATTCTTTTTTATGCCTGATTTTGGCGCGATGGATGCCAATACCATTTTATATGCGATGGGACAATCATTTTTCTCGTTAAGCGTCGGAGTGTCCGTAATGGTTACATACAGCGCATATTTAGAAAAAGAAGAAAATATTGTTCAATCCGCCGTATCGGTGACGGTATTAAATGTCCTTGTTGCTGTGATGGCGGGAGTGGCGATTTTTCCGGCGGTGTTTGCATTCGGCCTCAAGCCGGATCAAGGCCCGCAGCTTTTATTTAACGTGCTGCCGACCGTCTTTAACCAAATGCCGTTGGGCATCGTGTTTTTACTCGCCTTTTTGCTGCTGTTTTTATTTGCGACGCTGACATCGGCTTTTTCAATGCTTGAAATTTTAGTTGCTGTTTTGTCAAAAGGCGATTCGGCAAAACGGAAGCGGTATGCATGGATCGGGGGACTTGCTATATTTATTGTCGGGGTCCCTTCGGCGCTCTCGTACGGAATTTTGAGTGATGTTTCTATTTTTCACCGCAGTATTTTTGACGCTGCGGATTTTCTGGTCAGCAATGTCTTAATGCCGCTGGGCGCGCTTTTAATTGCCGTTTTCGTACCGCTGAAAATCCCGAAACAGATGCTGTTTGACGAACTGAAAAGCGGTTCCGGTATAAAACGAAAATGGTTTGCAGTCTGGCTCCTATTAATCCGTTATGTGGCTCCTGTAGCCATTATTATCGTTTTTCTGCACGTCCTTGGTATTTTTTAAACCAAAAGAAGCAGGCCCCCGTTCAAGACGGGGGCTTTTTTAATAAAGCGGCCATATCACGCGGTGCGCTTGCTCGAACCGTTTCTCCGCCTCCCGCCAATCAACGACATTCCACCATTGATCCACGTAAGCCGCTCGGTCGTTTTTATATTGTAAGTAATAAGCGTGTTCCCACACATCCAGCGGAAGCAAAGGAATGACGTCCCACTGGCTGTAGAGCTGATGCTTCTCAGCGGCCAAAATCTCCAGCCGCCCGGCGCGCGGCGCCCAGACTAGGATAGCCCAGCCGACTCCTTCGACTTTTTTCGCCGCTTGAGAAAATTGCTCTTTAAAAGCGGAGTAGCTTCCGAATGACACATCAATCATTTGAAAGAGCGCCCCCGTCGGCCGTCTTTTTCCGTTTGGATTCATCGAAAACCAGAAAATACTGTGCAAATAATGGCCCGCCCCGTGAAACGCCAATTGCCGCCCCCAATGCGCCACTAAGTCGTACTGTTTCGTCTGTCTCGCTTTTTTGAGCTCCAGTTCTGCTTTATTCAGACCGTCAACATAGCTCTGATGGTGTTTGGTATGGTGCAGTTTCATAATCTCTCTTGAAATATACGGTTCCAGTGCGGAATAACTGTAAGGCAGTTTAGGGAGGACATGCTTGCCGATCGGCACATAAGCTCTGCGCTCATCCGGCTCTTCGGGTTCAGTAATGTCCCGGTAAAGTGCTGATGCCTGTTCGTACCATTCGGCCTCCGTTAATCCATCATCCTGAAGGGTGTGAAAAATCCGGTCGATTTGTGCCGCGAAGCGATCGAACCGACCTTGCTGAATAACTTGTTCCTTCAAGGTTTCACACCAATTCAGCATCTCGGTTTGATAAGCGTGCCGTTTCATTTTTCTTCCTCCTTTTCACTCATTTTCATAAAAGTGCTGAGCGCAAGCAAAGAAAACACATACGGGTAGCTGTGATACCTGATGTAAAACTGCTTCGGCAGGCCGATTCCGGTCGGATAGCTGAAAGCGGCTCCTTCGTAATGCCGGTTTTCAATAAGAAAAGATATGCCTTTTGTGACGGCTTGATGATGAGTTTTTTCGTATTGCAGCAAAGCTTCGGCCGCCCAAGCCGTCTGTACAAGCGTCCCGTAATAAAGCGGAACATAGGTTTTGACTTCTGCGCTTTTACAGGATTCTCCCCAGCTTCCGTCCTCGTTTTGAATGGACTTCAGCCAGCGGATCGCTTTTTTCACGGCCGGGTGGTTTTGGCTCACGCCGCAAGCCTTCATCCCTGTCAGCGCTGCCCATGTGCCGTAAATATAGCAGACACCCCATCTGCCGTACCACGATCCGTCCTCTTCTTGATGGCGGATCAGCCATTGGACGGCCTTTTCAATCTGAGGGTGATCAGAAGAAAGCCCCGCTTCTCCTAAACAGTGCAGCACCCGTCCGGTTAAGTCGCTTGTTGAAGGATCGATGGCCGCTTCCTCAGCCGATTCCAGCGGCAGCAGGCGGACCAGCGGATGATTGACATTTTTCTCAAAAGCAGAGAAGCCGCCGTCACTGTTTTGCATGGACAAAAGCCAGCTCAGTCCGCGTTCCCATGAGGCGGGATAAAGTTTTCGCGGAATGGCTTTGAGCACTGCGGCTGTGTCATCACAATCAGGATTATTTGTATTGATGTTTGAAAAACCCCATCCTCCCGGTTCAGCATGCGGGTTGTGAACGGCCCAATCAGCGACTTTCGTCTGCTGCCGTTCACGCAGAAACCGGGCGGCGCTGGTTATCATCTGATCGTTATCTGAGATGCCGCTTTTCATAAGCGCATAGTTGAGAAGCGCCGTATCCCAAACGGTCGACGTTGAGTTTTCCAGGTACGGTAAATCGCCGCAAGACGTGAGCAAAGCTTTCGTGCCGGCAAGTGCTTTTCTGATAACGAGGGAGTGGCGCGATACACCGAGAGCGAGCAGGCCGTACACCATAAAAATAGTGGCGCTCGCATAGCTGTATAATGTGCCGTCTTCTTCAATCCGGTCAAGCATATACGTTTTGGCCGTACGCAGACCGAGCTGGTGAAAAGCGGCAGGAATCTGCAAAAGCCGCTTCCAGTGCGCGAAAAGAGAAGAGAGGTCTCTGTTCTCGTCCTGATCGGAACGAAGCCATGTAAACGGATTTTTAGTCATATGCCGATCTAAATGCGCGAGAGACGGAACGTTGGGATTTTTCAGCGAAAATCTTTTGTTAAGCGTCACGGCCATCGGTACAAAATGAATACGGGCGTATGTACTGAACTGGTAAAAATGCAGCGGGAAGGATGGGGGAATGACTAAGAAAGATAATGGCAGATGCAGCGCGGGCCATGGATAAAGGCCGTTTGCCGCAAGCATCCACTTTGTCATGAAGTGTACGTTGCGCAAGCCGCCATTTGAGATGATAAAGCGTTCGGCCTGAATCATATGCGCCTCAGAACGGCTATATAAACCGGAAGCCAGCAAGCCGGCATAGCCCTGTACAGTGGCGGTCACATTTCCTTTCCGGTCATCAGGATAGTTGGCAAAAGTTCCGTCCGGGCGCTGTTTCGCGCGAATGCCTTCTGCAAGCTCAGCGATCAGTTCTTTATCATTGTCTCCAAGAGAAGTGAGGAGGAGGATCAGAAAGGCGTTTGTCAAAATCGGTCCTTCAAAACAAAATGACCATGAGCCGTCCGCATTTTGCGTTTCTCTTAATAGAGAGATGGTTTTCTTTTGGCGGCTTCTGACGTTTTCATGAATTGTGCTCACACTCGCTCAACTCCTTCAGAAGCATATATATTCATATGTAAAAGGCGGCATGACAAAAGAAAGAAACTGCTGACAGGCAGCAGTTTCTTGTTTGATTAATCTTCCAGATTGATCCAGACGCTTTTCACTTCTGTATAATTATCCAGCGCGTAAGAGCCCATTTCCCGCCCGAGGCCGGATTGCTTATAGCCGCCGAAAGGAGATGCCGCATCGAAAACATTGTAGCAGTTGACCCAAATGGTGCCGGCTTGGAGACGGTCAGCAATGTAATGGGCGTTTTTCACATTCTCAGTCCAAAGTCCGGCTGCAAGGCCGTATTCCGAGCGGTTCGCCCTCTCAATGACTTCATCTACCGTATCATACGGAATGGCTGCTAAAACAGGGCCGAAAATTTCTTCTTTTGCGATGGTCATGCTGTCATCCACATCCGCAAATACAGTCGGGGAGACAAAATACCCTTCTTCAAACGGGCAGCTGCCGCCCGCGACAGCTTTGGCTCCTTCCGCTTTTCCTTTTTCAATATATGAAAGCACGCGCTCATGCTGTTCCTGACTGACGAGCGGGCCGATTTGTGTATCTTGGTGAAGGCCGGCGCCTTGCTGAAGCGATTTCGCATATGAAACCATTTCGCTGACGACCTCATCATATTTGTCTTTGTGAATGAAGACGCGGGAGCCTGCGCAGCATACCTGCCCCTGATTAAACATGACCCCGTTTAAAGCGCCGGGAATCGCTTTCTTCAAATTGGCGTCAGGCAAAATGATGTTAGGTGACTTTCCGCCAAGCTCCAGTGTCACGCGTTTAATTTTTTTTGCGGCTTTTTCCATGATTTTTTTGCCGATTTCTGTAGAGCCGGTAAAAGCGAGTTTATCGACATCGTCATGGTTGGTCAGCGCTTCCCCGGCCGTCTCGCCGAACCCTGGGACAATATTGATGACGCCGTCAGGGAAGCCCGCCTGATCTATTAATTCCGCTAAATAGAGGGCGGTCAGCGGTGTCTGCTCGGCCGGTTTCAAAACGATTGTGCAGCCTGTGGCAAGGGCGGCGCCCATTTTCCACATCGCCATAAGGAGCGGGAAGTTCCAAGGGATGATCTGCCCCACGACGCCGACAGGCTCATGGCGGGTGTAATTAAAATATGAGCCGGCGACCGGAATCGTTTGTCCGGTTATCTTTGTAGACCACCCGGCATAATAACGCATATGCTCAATTGCGAGCGGGATATCCCCATTCGTCGTTTCATTAATCGGTTTTCCGTTATCAAGTGTTTCAAGCTGCGCGAGTTCCGTTTTGTGCTCTTCCATTAAATCGGCAAGCTTATACATCAGCCTGCTTCTGGAAGCGGCCGGCATAGTGCGCCATTCGCCGTGATCAAAGGCTTTGCGTGCCGCTTTCACTGCACTGTCAATGTCTTCTGACTGTGCCTCGTAAAGCGTCATCAGCGTTTCTCCGGTTGCCGGATTCGGTGTGACAAATGTTGATCCTGAAGCGCTCGGAACAAATTTTCCGTCAATATAAAGTTTCTTCGTGCCCTGTAAAAATGTTTCCAGCCTTTTTGTGATCTGCATCGTTAAAGAACTCATTCGTAACAAACCTCCCGAAATTTTTTTATGGTCTGTTTTGAGCATCTTGATGTCCGCGCAAAGTAAGCGCATACAGTCATTTTATAATAACAGCCCCGGTAAAATCAATTGATAACCGTTATTGCAATTCACAAGAAAAAACGGCTACAATAAGCTTATCGATTAAGAAAAGGAGTTTTATAAATGATTCATAATAATTGGCAGACAAAAGAAAGCGTCAAAAAGGTCAAATGCGTACATACAGATGCGAAAAAATACATTGTCAAAAATGTGCTGACGCCGGGTAAAGAGTATGAAGTCAAAAATGAAACAGAAGAATTCATTTTTGTTGTAGACAATACAAACAAAGTCGGAGGCTTCTACAAAGAGTATTTTGAAGAAGTTTAAAGCTGAATGAATTCATTTTGCCTGAGCCATACTAAAAAAGACTACATATAAAAGGTGGCTGCAAAATGAAAAAAACAGAGCAAGACAAACAAAATAAAACATCAGATCAGCTTCAGCAAGTGCAACCTGAAGAAGGCACCGACACGACGATGGAACAAATTTCAGATACCTATAAAGAAGGAACGATTGAAGATACGGATCGTTGATGTTTTGTTGAAACCGCGGCATTGGAGAAGCCGCGGTTTTTTATGGCGAAAATAAAAAACTGACTTTTCGAAAAAAATACCGTTTTCTTGAAACCTTTTCTTCCGTTGAACCGTATTACTTCATAACAGCGGCACCTTTCGCGAAGGGCTTTTTTGATGAACGTTCTAAAAATGTAATCTGTTCGTAATGGTTTAAATGCCGTCTATGTCGTATTCTTATATAGGGATAAAGAACTTATTTTTTTATGATTGTAATAAAACAATAGTATAGAAGCAGAAAGTGGGGTTCTTCATTGGGAATTTTTTCTGTCAGCAGATCAACCGACACAAAAAAGCTGGAGGCTTTGCTCGTTGAGGGAGAACGGATCGAAACGATTTATAAACTGCGGGTTGACCAAATATGCTTTACGAATAAACGAGTGATTTTCTTTGATAATAAAATGTTCTCCAAAAAGAAAGTGCGCGTATTTCTTCCATATAAAACAATTGAAAGTTTCGCCATTCAAGAAGCGGGGATGTTTGATCCAGATACCGGGCTTGTATTAATGACAAGGGGAAAAACTTTCGAATTGGAATTTGCAAAAGAAACGGACTTGACTGAGGTTCAAGCCATCTTAACAAAATACTTATGCAGTTAAATATCACATAAAAGCCATCCGAATGCATGCGGATGGCCTTTTTATTATATAATGCTTGTTTTTCCGGAGTTCGAATCAATGAGATCCGGATCAGCGATAGAACTGATGGGGATATAAATCGGCGCCAAATCACCATTTTCTTCACCGAATCCGTAGTTGATCTTATTGGATAAAAAATAATCGATTTGCTGATACGGGCCGATCGTAATGGAAGAACCGCGGTCGACTGCATTTACTTTAAAGCCTCCTACATTTACCAAAACCGGCGAAAACATCATAATGGGCCTCCTTTTCCGGCAGGGATTTTATCGCATGCAGACTCAAAGGCAGATGGAGAATCAATTTGATCCCGGTCATCCACTTTGCCGTTCGTACCGATGAAGCCGCTTGCATCTCCGAAGTTCTGTCCGTATCCCTGATTCTTTTTATCAGAATTCTGCCATTCCGCCAGTAAATTTTGTCCGACATTCACCGCTGAAGCATTTTCAAAGGAATTAATTTTCAACATGAAAATATTAATATTGATATATGGAGTTGGTTGAACCACAGGCAAACCTCCTTTAATACAGGTGTATGCCGGCTGTTATGACCGTATGCTTAGACAGGGGGCGATAAAAATGGATTTCGATAAGATGAAGCAGTGGATGGAAATGGCGCAAAACATGTCCGGCGGCGACTTTTGGAAAAACGTTTTTGATGATGAACAACTGAAATCATTTCAAAACGGCCATTCTCATTTTCCCTTTCAACAGGGAGATGGGCAAATGAAAAGAAATGAGGATGCTTTTCCTCTTATAGATATTGTGGAAACCCATGATGAGCTCCAATTTTTACTGTATCTGCCCGGCTACCGGAAACAAGATGTTCAGCTGCTGTCCTACGGAGAATATATCGTCGTAAAAGGCACGAGAAAATCCTTTTTTAATGAACAGGATTTTAAACAGAAGACCGGAAAATACGGCGATTTTGAAAAAAAACTCGACCTTCCGCATTCCGCTCAGGGAACGAAGGGAATGCAGGCGGTATTCAAAGACGGGATTTTATATATATCGATTGCTAAACATCTGGGGGATGCAAGCCAGATCATTATCGAAGGCTGATCTTGTTTGCTGTGCCATCTATCAGATCTGAATCATCGATACTCGTGATAGGGATGACGACAAGGGTGCAATCACCGTTTTGTTCACCGTACCCTTCATTTCTTTTATTGGCTGCTGTGTTTCTCACCATAACGGAAGAGCCGGTGTTAAAAGTTGCTCCGCCGCTGATTCCGTTCATTTTTATATACTCAAAATTGATAACGGATGGAAAAAACATCATGATTCGCCTCCTTTTTGTATATCATGTTTATATATTCGCAATGCGGGGCGCATAGAACTTTCCAAGAGTGACGGGGAAAGAAGTGATTTTCTTTGAAAAAAATAATGAAAGAGATTTTCAAAAAAGTGTGTGAAGAAGAATTAGACCGGCTTAAGAAAGTGGAACAACAGCTTGATGAGCTTCAGGATAAGTGTCATTTTGAGCCGCAGACGGTGGAAGGGGAAAAAACATATGTCCATATTGAGCACGTCAAAGTGGACAAGGTTGAATACAATATTGATTTTGAAAATCTGAGTATAGAAGAGCTGAGCGGTATGCTGAATATCGGCGCCACTTACCATACACCGGCGCACAGGCTCAAACAAACCTGCGCTGAAGAATTTCGGGACAACCCGCAAAATGATGCTGCGAAAGAAAAAAGACAGACAAAGCAGCAGACACCCAATGTCACCATCAGGGGGAGAAAGCATTGACCCCGTTGTTTCAGCCTCCTTTTTCGAGGGTATGTATTAACAGATGCAGCGAAGAATACAGACGAAAAAGGAGATGATGAATATGTCATTATCAAAAGAACAGCAGGACAGCCTTTATCATAAATTAATCGATTTAAAGGAAAGTCTTCAGGGAGAATCAAAAGAAAATCATTCAATGAGCGAAGACACAGGAGAACTGTCGAACGGAGTAGATAATCACTTAGCTGATCACGGAAGCATTTATTTGGACAGGGTCACGAATCAGACGCTGGACGGTGTCGATCAGAATCTTTTAGATGAGGTGAATGCCGCGCTTGAACGAATGGAAAAAGGTACATACGGGATTTGCGAGAAAACGGGAAAAGAAATTCCTTATGAAAGACTTGAAGCCGTGCCGTACGCCAGAATGACCGTCGAAGCGCAGCGAGAAACAGAAGGGGATGTGAAAACAGACGCTCCGTCATATGAAAGGGAATTTCACGAGCAGGTGAAAGACCTCTCAAATAAAGAAACCGTTGATCAAAAAAGCTCACAAACTTACGAAATCCTGGATCGTGAGCAGGATTCACAATAATAGCAGCAGGTACATTCATATGTACCTGTTTTTTTATTCCATAAAAAATCTCAAAATCGAAATAAAATCATTGACTTTATATAAAAAAGAAAGTAACATACTATTTGTAAGTAAATATTAAAAGATTACCGGGAGGAATTTAGAATGTCTCAAGTATTATTTGTAAAATCAAGTGACCGTACGGCTGAAGAAGGCGTATCCGTAAAATTATACGAAGCGTTTCTGGCTGCTTATAAAGAAAACAATCCGAATGATGAAGTGATCGAACTTGATCTTCATAAAGAAAACCTTCCTTACCTCGGAAGAGATATGATTAACGGAACATTCAAAGCTTCAAAAGGAATTGAAATGACAGACGAAGAGAAAAAACAAGCGTCAACTGCTGACATTTACTTAAATCAATTCGTCAAAGCTGACAAAGTCGTGTTTGCATTCCCGCTTTGGAACTTCACAGTGCCTGCTGTGCTTCATACTTATGTTGATTACCTGTCTCGCGCAGGAGTTACTTTCACATACACGCCTGAAGGCCCTAAAGGTCTGATGGGAGATAAAAAAGTAGCGCTCTTAAACGCACGCGGCGGCGTATATTCTGAAGGACCGATGGCATCTCTTGAAATGTCATTAAACTTCATGAAAACCGTCCTCGGTTTCTGGGGTGTCCAAGATCTTCACACTGTTGTCGTTGAAGGCCATAATGCTGCACCGGATAACGCTCAAGCGATCATTGAAAAAGGACTGCAAGAAGCGAAAGATCTGGCTGCAAAATTCTAATTTCCATTAACTCTTGCGCCCCTACAGGGTGTGAGAGTTTTTTCTATTATAGAAGAAACTGGCGGAAGCTTTCGATCTGATCTTATATTGATATATTGATATCTTGTCGAAAAAACAATTTTTATGTAGAATAAAGCATTTTTCACAAAGAAAAAAGGTTTTCTGTAAAAGAATTAACCCTCTTGCCAAAATACGACTGATGGTGTAGGATATAAGAGAAGCTACATTGTTCGTATTGTTAATTAAGTTTTAACCTTTAAGCTGTAATAGGGAGTTTTATATCGAAGCCGGAATGTCATGCCTCCATTGCAGAGGACGACAGGAACGCTTCTGCAAACACCCACTTTGAGGAGTGGTGGTTTAAAACTTTCTTACTTGCGTACGGCATACGTAGCGAAAGCCATTTCCCTTGCGGAGATGGCTTTTTATTTTGAATTGCCCTTGAGCAGCGTACTTTATCAGTATGATAAAATAAAAGAATCAAAGACAAAGTGAGGTTTTACAAGATATGCTGGAGAAAGCCCAATCCCTTCTGGCGCATTATTTTGGCTACGACAGTCTTCGCGCGGGCCAAAAGCAGGCGATACAATCAGTTGCAGAGAAAAGAAAAAACACGGTCTGCATTATGCCGACGGGGGGCGGAAAATCAATCTGCTATCAGATTCCCGCACTGCTGTTTGAAGGAACCACAATCGTTATTTCCCCTCTTATTTCCTTAATGAAAGATCAAGTCGACGCGCTTGAAGAAGCGGGTATCGCGGCAGCTTATATTAACAGCACCCAGACAAGTCGTGACATTTATGAGCGCCTGACCGGTTTGAAACAAGGGGCTTACCGGCTCTTTTACATCACACCGGAGCGTTTGACTTCTTCTGAATTCATTCACATCCTGCAGAATATTACGGTTCCTCTTGTCGCCATTGACGAAGCTCACTGTATATCGCAATGGGGACATGATTTCAGGCCGAGTTACCGGAATATCGAAATCCTTTTTAATGAACTAAAAGAACCGCCCGTCATCATCGCATTAACGGCGACGGCTACGCCTGAGGTTCATGATGACATCTGCAAGCAGCTTCATATTAAGAAAGAACAAACTGTATATACCGGTTTTGCCAGAGAGAATTTAACGTTTAAAGTAGTAAAGGGCGAAAACAAAGACCGGTTTATCGAGCGGTATCTGGAAAAAAATAAACACGAAGCCGGCATTATATATACAGCGACAAGAAAAGAAACCGACCGTTTATATGAGAAATTAAAACGCAGCGGCATCAATGCCGGCCGTTATCACGGCGGATTGGCGGATGATGACAGAAAAGACCAGCAGGAGCGGTTTCTTAACGATCAGATACAAGTGATGGTAGCTACGTCCGCTTTCGGAATGGGAATCGATAAGAGCAACATCAGGTTCGTTTTACACGCGCAGATTCCGAAAGATATGGAGAGCTATTACCAGGAAGCCGGACGGGCCGGGCGCGACGGTCTTAACAGCGAGTGTGTGCTCTTGTTTTCGCCGCAGGATATTATGGTGCAGCGTTTTTTAATAGACCAATCGGCCGCCGGAGAAGAAAAACAAAAGCAGGATCTCAAAAAACTGAGACAGATGGTGGATTACTGTCATACGGAAGATTGCCTGCAGCGGTTTATTCTGAAGTATTTCGGCGAGAATGAGGCGGAAGCTTGCGGAGCATGCGGCAATTGCACTGATACAAGGACCGCCCATGACGTCACAAAAGAAGCGCAGATGGTATTGTCATGCATCATCAGAATGAATGAGCGCTTCGGAAAAACGATGGTGGCGCAGGTGCTTAGCGGGTCTAAAAATAAAAAAGTGCTGGAAAACGGCTTCAGCAGCCTGTCCACTTACGGCATTATGAAGCATCAATCCGCAGCGGAAATCAGTGATTTTATCGAATTCCTTATTTCAGATGAATATATCAGAATGGCGGACGGCACATTTCCGACGCTTATGGTCACCCAAAAAGGCAGGGACGTCCTGCTTGGAAAAAGCGCAGTCGCGAGAAAAGAAGCCTTACAGGCCGCCGCCGTTACCGAAAATGATGAATTATTTGAGCTTCTCCGGCGTCTCCGCAAAGAGATTGCAGCTGAACAGGGTGTGCCTCCATTTGTCGTGTTCTCAGATCAGACGTTAAAAGAAATGTCGGCGAAACTTCCGAAAACAGATCAGGATCTTCTTTCCGTAAAAGGGGTCGGGGAACAAAAAAGATTGAAATACGGAGCGGTTTTTTTAGAAGAAATCCGAAATTATGTAAGAGAAACAGAGTGAAAAAAAGTTTTTTTAGAAATTTGCACATTGTATTTTTCATTCGCGCCGGAAAAATCAGAAGCTTGAAAACCCTTGCTGTATCAAGGTTTCAGCAAGACTTACCAAGCGAGAGAAATGTTTCATGTAAAGGAACTGTAATCTAATTCAAATCGTTTTGTTATTGAACTGACATTTTCATATGTTACGATATCACCTGTTAGCCGCCAATAAAAAGCTAACAAGGGAGGATTTACTTATGAAGAAGACGATTATGTCCTTTGTCGCAGTTGCAGCAATTTCAACAACTGCATTTGGAGCTCACGCTTCTGCTAAAGAAATCACGGTGCAAAAGGGTGACACGCTCTGGGGGATCTCGCAAAAAAACGGAGTGAACCTAAAGGACTTAAAAGAATGGAATCAGTTATCTTCTGATTTAATTATTGAAGGAGAGAAACTGACTATTTCTTCAGTAGAAACAACCACATCTGGGCAGTACACAGTGAAGCAGGGCGACAGCCTCTGGAAAATTGCTCAGAAATTCGGAACATCAGTAGGCAATCTGAAAAGCTTGAATAACTTGCAATCAGATATAATTTACGCAGGCACAACGTTAAATGTGAAAGGTCAGGCTCAGGCTGCACAGCCGGCTCAAGAAGCCAGCCAGCCGCAAACTGAACAAAAACCAGCTGCCGAGACAGAACAGCCGAAACAAGAAGCTGTCAAAAACGAGCAGCCTAAACAAGAACCTGTTCAAGAACAACAACCTAAACAAGAAGCGAAGGCTGTCGAAGCAAAACAGCAGCCTGTTCAATCAAATACAAACCAACAAGAGCCTAAAAAGCAGCTGACAATGACTGCAACTGCTTACTCTGCTAACGACGGCGGCATTTCCGGTGTAACGGCAACCGGTGTTGACTTAAACAAAAACCCTGATGCAAAAGTCATCGCGGTAGACCCTAGTGTCATTCCGCTTGGCTCTAAGGTTTATGTTGAAGGTTACGGAGTGGCAACAGCAGCAGATACAGGCGGCGCAATTAAAGGAAATAAAATTGACGTATTTGTTGCAAAGAAAAGTGACGCTAACAACTGGGGCGTCAGAACAGTAAATGTTAAAGTATTAGACTAGTTTCATATAGAGATGAAGAACACAAGGCGAAATGCTTTGTGTTCTTTTTTTCTTCCCTTTTTTGACTGTTTATAATCGTTATATGCGGAAAAAGAAAAAGCGTTTCTCTAATATAATAAGGAATGGATGTGAAAACGGAATCTGAAGGGATGTATGAATCTGATGGAGCCGGAATTTATATGTTTATGGAATGCCTTCACAGAATCACCGGTGTTTCAAGCAGGTATATGCACCGCTTTCGCCATTGTGCTCGTTATCGGACTGTCTTTGCCTGCTGTCAGGCTGTTTCAGGCGCTTGACAGAGGGAGAGGAAGGCCAGCCGTTATTGAAAAGGTGAGACGTACTGGCGTGATGAAGAATGGCAGGCACGAGCTTGTGCTTATTTTAAACGTAAAAAACCAAGACGGAACGCATGATAAACGTGAACTGACACATGCCGTATATAATGAAGAGATCAGCCGTTTTTATAAAGGAGCTTCCGTGTGGGTGACGGCAGCGGCCGGCGGACGAATGATGATCGCTCCGCGCACGCCGCGGCATAAGGCGTCAAAATAAAAAGACGGGGCGGTTTTCCCGTCTTTATGTATTAATGCCGATCGATCCATATCCGTCCGCCTTCTGAGCCGGCTTCTATCCTGCATGTTCCTCCGATCGGGAATGTCATCAAAGGGGAGGTATGGCCGAAATCAGCATTTGCGATAACAGGCATGGATGCCAGTTCTTCTTTTGTACGGATGACGGCACGCAGAGCCTCTTCAGACACATTTGAAGCATGCTGGAAACGTCCGATGACAATTCCCTTCACGGCTGAAAAAGCGGGAAGGTGGATGAGTGACTGCAAATCCCGGTCAAACATATGAATGTCCGACATATAATCATCTTCTATAAACAGAATCACTTGTTCCATCTCCGGAAAGTATTCCGTGCCCTGCAGAAGATTCAGCGTGCATAGATTTCCTCCGATCAGTGTTCCTTCCGCATATCCGGGTTGAATAACGAGCGGTCCCGGATTCCGATAAAAACGTCTGTCCTCCTGGTTCAAATACCATTTATCATCACTCCACTCGGATGAAGGCTTTACCTCATACGGGTTGTCAGAAGCACAGCAGGCCAAGAAAGAGTCAATCGTATAGTCCAGCCCTTTTTTCATGGCAAATGAAGAAAAGTGGGGACCGGAATATGTAATAAGGCCGGTTTTTTGATATATGGCATGGCCGAGAGCGGTAATATCTGAATAGCCGCAAAGGATTTTCGGATGCCGCTTGATGTTTTCATAATCAAGATAGCGGAGCAGCTGATTTGATTGGAACCCGCCGAGTGTCGTCAAAATCGCTTTTATGTCAGGATCAGCGAAAGCTTCGTGCAGATCCTGTACACGCGATTCAATGGATGATGAATCAAATTCATTTATTTCTTTCGCATTCTCTGAAAAAGAGACACGAAAGCCGAGCTCCTCCAATTTTGACTTTGCGGCAATTATATTTTCATCTGACATAACGGACATGCTTGTGGCCGGAGACACAATACGAATGCCGTCACCTTTTTTCAATTTTTCCGGATACAAAAAAAACCCTCCTTAAATGGTTTAATCTATTACACCATATTAACGAGGGTTTATCTATCATTTTTTACAGGTCGACCCATTTAATGCCGCCTGATTGTGTATCATTGTCAATCCAGACATCAAAGTGATGCTTTTCATAAAAATGAACGAGCCTGTCGACATGATCCCAATCACGCTTAGCGATGTCGCCCGTCACTTTCGGGATATTCTGCTCTCTGGCGATATGTTTTAAAAATTTCATGCAGATCGAGCCGTAGCCATGGTTCGGCG
Source organism: Bacillus sp. Pc3 (assembly GCF_000815145.1). Taxonomy (NCBI): domain Bacteria; kingdom Bacillati; phylum Bacillota; class Bacilli; order Caryophanales; family Bacillaceae; genus Bacillus; species Bacillus sp. Pc3. The sequence goes on from NZ_CP010406.1 coordinate 3,975,335, forward strand.
GGCCTTTAATGTCCCCGATATGAATGGCATTGTCATAATAAGAGGCGATCAGTGAAAAACAGCCTCTTCCCCGGTAGGCTGATTCACAATCAGTCAGCATAATCTTACATGTTTGGCCATCATCAATCGAGGAAACAATGATCCAATCGTCATTGTTCGATTGATCAATACCAAGCACTCGCGCGTCTTTTGATACATCTATCAGATTTTCCCGCATTCTGAAAATCTGAAATTCAAGTTTATGAAGCTCTTTTTCCAGCTCTTTCTGATCTCTTTCTTCTGCAGTAAACAAAATCATACTCCTTTCACAGCGTAAAAGTCTTAGTTAAACACAAGTATCCATTGTAGTAAATGATGTCTTGGTTTGTAAATGGGTTTTGCAAAAACTTTTTTAGAAAAGTCTGCCGTTTATATGTGGATTGACGTTTTTAAGGCGGTGCGGATAGGGAAAGGAACAGTGAGCAGCGGAAAAAGGAGGAATCTATAATGGCAATTGACTCACTCATCGGCAAATTGAAGTACGTAATGACGGAATCTCCTGATAAAATGCTTTCCTTATATGTCAATACGGATATGAGAAATCCGGATCAGCAGGGGGGAGAGTGGAAAATCGCCTTGAAAACCGGTTTTCGGAGATTAAAAGAGTATCTGTCTGCCAGTGATCCGGAAGAAGAAAAATCTCTCGTCCGCATCATGGAACGTGTCTATCAATATATCGATGGGCTTGGTAAAGAGATGCCGCGAAGTCTCGTATTTTTTGCATCGGGAGAAAGCGGTATTTGGGAGACGATTGAATTGCAGGTGCCTGTCGAAACACGATTTTATTGGGAAGAGATGGCTGTCCTTGATCAATTAGAACTTCTTCGTGAACAATTTCCGAGCACGGCTTTTATTCTCACCCAGCAGAATGAAGTGAAGATCATAGAAACCGTACTCGGAAAAATTGAAGGGGTGGAGCATTATCAATACGACGTCATCAATGAATCGTGGAAACCGCAGGATGTAAGCGGAAGCTCCGCATCGATGGACGAAGACGCCGCCAAAGCCCATGTTGAAGAAAACCAAAACAGGCTGTATAAACGATTGGCTTCAAACCTTGATCGAAAGGCCGCTTCACACCAATGGGAGCGTCTCGTAATCGCAGGGGACAAAGAAACAGCCGATATTCTCGATCAGCATATGAATAAACCGATAGATCGGATCATTCCAAAAAATCTGTTGAATGAAAACGAACATAAGGTGATAGAAGAACTGTTGAAGGAAGCATAATATGACGAAAGGCCGGGTCTCAAACACCCGGTCTTTTTAGGGCTTAAGTTTGTCTAATTTCTGACGAAGCGGACGAAACCGTTGACATCAAAGCTGAATTCTCATACCATTTGGATAGTCAGTAAAATTGAGAGAGGTCATAAGATGAATCAGACAGAAAACAAACCTAAAAGTTATACCGGTATCGTGCTGACATTGACCGTTCTGATCAACGGGTTAATTGCGGTGCTGTTTTTTATGCCGAAATCGGGACAGGTCAGCATTGCCAATATTCATATTCTGCCGATGTTAAATGCCATTTTTAACAGCTTTACTTTTATCTTTTTGCTGGCAGCGCTCTTTATGATTAAGCAAAAAAATATTCAAGCGCATAAACGTTTTATTTTGGCGGCGTTTACGACGACTCTGCTGTTTTTGATCTGCTATGTCGTATACCACTCTGTGGCTGAAAATACTTTATTCGGCGGCCACGGCATCATTCGGGGGATTTATTTCTTTATTTTAATTACGCACATCTGTCTTTCCGCCGTTATCGTGCCGCTTGCGCTGTTTACGCTGATCAGAGGATTCAGCATGCAAGTGGAGCGCCACAAAAAAATCGCGAGATGGACGATGCCGCTCTGGCTGTATGTCAGTCTGACGGGTGTCATTGTATACTTAATGATCTCACCGTATTATTAAAAAAAGCCGTGCTCTGCGCGGCTTTTTTCTATTGATGGAAAAAGGCGCCTCATCAGGGCGCCTTTTACTCTTCAAGCGTTTCAAGTGTTGTTACATTTAAGGATTGTTCAACGGTTTTTGTTTTTGCTTTTACTTTTTCTGCGTACGTGTAATCACCATAGCAGTAGGGATAACGGAAATTGTCTTTGTTCCCTCCGCAAGTGTAAAGTTTCGGATTCTTTTTGACCTGCTGCTCGGAGTATTGTTTTGCCAGTTCCTCAGTATGCGATCCTCCATGTTCAGCCACAAAATCAATATAGCCGGCTCCCATGTTGTAGCTTTGTATAATCGTATCCAAGTCTACGCCTTTTTTCTTGCCTGTTTGGTACATGAGAGTGAATTGTTTGATTCCCTGTTTGATACTGGTTTGAGGGTTTTTAATCTCATTTCGCTTTAAACCCAGAGATTCTGAAGACTGCATGGGATCATTTCCTCTTCCTTTTGACTCCTGATATATCATGCCGAGTACAAGCGATGTATATTTGGTGAGTCCTTTTTCATCCAGCTCGTCTTCAACAAGCGGTTTGTAATCTGTCAGCCGTTCAAGGACGATCGGCTTGACATCAAACGGAAGACTTTTGAGCCATTCATTATTTGAAAATAGCAGAATGAGGAAGAAGGAAACCATGACAAAAACACATATCATCATAAGACCCGCGGCAGCGAAACAGCCTTTTTTCTTTTTCTCCACTGTGTTTCACCCTCAATTTCAGGAGCATTATGACTTTTTCATTATGACACAGATGAATGCGCGAAACCAAGCGGAAACCCGTATTTGAAACATAAATTTAAAATAACGGTTCTTTTGTCAGGCGCAGGATGTATCTGCATCAATTGACATTTGGTATAATTGGGCTACTTGAGAAAAGAAGGGTGAGGTATATGACTGAATTTCACGAATCCGGAAACAAAAATGACCCCGCTGTCGATTTAGATGAGGAAACTTTATTTTTGGTTGCCCAGACTTTTAAGGCGCTGTCTGATCCGACCAGAATCAGAATTCTCCATTTGCTGTCACAGGGTGAGCACGCGGTAAATGATATCGCAGAAAAGCTGAATTTGCTGCAGTCTACCGTTTCTCATCAGCTGCGTTTTCTTAAAAATCTGCGCCTCGTCAAATCACGCAGAGAAGGAACATCCATCTATTATTCTCCTGAGGATGAACATGTGTTAGATGTGCTTCAGCAAATGATTCACCATACGCGGCACGATTAAAAAACATCCCTGCTTTTTAGACAGGGATGTCAGCCGTACTGACTGTTATTGGTTTGGTCTCTGCTCGTTTTTAAAACATAAAAAGAGAAGCCGCTGTAATACACTGCGATGAAATAAAAGATACTGATGGTCAGCGGATCGGCCCCGACCGTTTGGCTGTATGCCTCCGGATGGGTAAAGTCCGCTGTGATCCGGTAAATTTCAATCACGCGATAAACAAATCTCGATAGGAATAACGTTAATAGAATAAGTTCAATCCACAGGTGAGTGCGAAAATACATTTTTCCGCGGCGTTCTTCAAAAGAAATGTTCCGTTTAGCAAACAGGACCAGAAGCCAGCCGCAAAAAGTGCCGAATATAAGATGGCCGTATAAAGCCGGGTGTGTGATGCTGAAAAACGCCAGAGCTGCGGCCAGCAATGAAAACAAAATCATTCTTGTATAAAGCCAGCGGGGTTTCAAAGGCTGAAAGCCGACGGACCGTTTCACCTTTTTATACAGAAAAAAGGCAATCATTAAGACAGGGCAGATGCTTTGAAGTGTGATATGCATGGTGTGAAACTCCCCCTCCGTTGAGTAGTGTATGCTTATACGGCTGGTTTTAGTAGTGTGATTTATTCGCAGGCTGAAAGCATCTTTTATCACAGTATGCGCGTTTCTTTTTTTTTGCATAAGAGAAGCGCCCGCGCCTTTTTCAGGATTTAAACAGAAAACTCTTGATAAACTAACGGTATTAGTTATAATAAACTAATACTATTAGTTTTTAGGGGGATCTTGATGAGAATCTTACAATACGGAACCGTTTGGCAGCTGACTTTTTTTCCCGCGCTCTTCCCGGTGAATTGTTATTTGGTTGAAGAAGAAGAAGGAGTAACCCTGATTGACGCCGGACTGCCTAACAGTCATAAAGGAATCAAACAAGCATTGCGGCAGCTTGGGAAGCCGCTGAATGACATATTACTCACCCACGCGCACGGGGATCACATCGGTTCGCTTGACTCATTAGCTGCGGAATTTCCGGATGCTTCCGTCTGTATTTCTGAGCGGGATTCTTTCTTGCTGAAAGGTGACACTTCATTATTTGAGCATGAAGCACAAACGCCGATAAAGGGGGGAGTGCCGAAAAATGTTCGAACCGAACCTGATCGCCTGCTGAAAGGCGGCGAGCGGATCGGATCTTTACTTGTCATTTCCGCTCCCGGTCATACGCCGGGAAGCCTCGCTTTTAAAGATATGAGAAATGATATGCTGATCGTCGGAGATGCCTTTCAAGTACGGGGCGGCCTTGCTGTTTCAGGGAAGCTGAAATGGAAATTTCCGTTTCCGGCTTTTGCTACGTGGAATAAAGAAGAAGCTGTAAAAACAGCAAGAACACTTATCGCTCATCAACCAAGCAGTCTGGCCGCCGGACATGGAAATGTTCTCTGCAATCCCGTTGAAATGATGGCTGAGGCTGCTGAGGAAGCCGAACGAAGCCTGCCGGGAGGCCGATCATAATGTCACCGAGAGTCGGAATGAGCCTTGACATGATATTGAGAGCCGCAGCAGGCATCGCTGACGAAAAAGGGCTGAACGAAGTGACGCTTGCGGCTGTTGCAAAGTCCTTAAACGTAAAACCGCCTTCCCTTTACAATTTTGTCAATGGCCTTCAAGGAATTAAAACAGAGCTGGCTGTCTCCGGTTTAACTATGTTATATGAAAAAATGGCGGCCTCTGCAGAAGGACTGACGGGCGAAACGGCTTTGCTTGCTCTCGCCGATGCCTATATCAATTTCGCCGAAGCCAATCCCGGATTATATGACGCAACATTTCAAAAGATAAAAGACGGCCGGATTGAGAATCTGTCAAGCCTGCTTGTAGAGCTTGTTGTCAGGCAGCTGACAGCTAACGGATATGCACAGTCTGACACTGCGATTCATGCTGCGAGAGGACTGAGGAGCCTTCTTCACGGATTTGCCGTGTTGAGAAAACAGAGTGCATTTGAATTAACCAAATCAATTAAGGAAAGCCGGAAGTTTGCAGTTGTTGCTTTTCTAAGAGGTTTGCAGGAGAGGGAGCAATAATATTATTATGTAAACTAAATAAAAAGACGTATCCTGTAAAAGGAGGGACAAATGGATTCATTACAACATATCATTTGTGAGCGGCGCACCTATTCACATATTTTTGATTCTCATGCACACACATACTGCCAAATGCTCTTTCCGCTCGAAGGACAGCTGGACCTGGAGACAGAAAGACGTAAAATCAGATTAAAACCTGATCAAATGTTGTATATTCCGCCCGGGCATGAACATCGGTTCCGTTCTTTGGAGCGAAATGAATGTCTCGTTCTCGACATACCGGCATATTTTTTCAAAGGTTCATTTGCCCCCGGCGTTCTGAATAAGCTTGATCCTTTTTGGACATCGATTCGGTTTCTGCTGACAGAAGAGACAAAGCAGCAGTCGGCTCATTCATTGAGTCTGCTTGCAGAATATATTGCTGAAAAGATACAAGAAAACCGTACAAATGATTCAATTGCGTATATCCGCCGAAATCTCTCAAAGACTTTTACAATTAAAGAGCTTGCCGCAATGGAACATTACCACCCGGCGTATTATTCCGACTGGTTTAAAAAGCAGACGGGGAAAAGCCCGCAAGCTTATATTGCTGAGCTCCGTATGAAGAAAGCGGAACAAATGCTTATTGAAACAAAATGCCGGCTGACAGACATCAGTCAGGAGGTCGGCTTTCAAAATTTGTCTTCCTTTACCAGATGGTTTGTCAGACATAAGGGAATAACGCCGCGCGTCTTCCGAAACACCTTTCAATCTGATAAATAATCCTGAAAATCGGTTAAATAAACTGCTTCTTTTTTTGGTATCATGATTGTAAAAAAGGAGTTTTTGATATGGCAGTCATCGAAGATTTTATCAAGCTTGATCTTAGAATAGGAACGGTCGTAAAAGCGGAAGTATTCCCGGAAGCAAAGGTGCCGGCCATTAAGATGACAATAGATTTCGGCGAAGAGATCGGCATAAAACAATCAAGCGCCCAGATTACAAAACGGTACGAACCGGGTGATCTGACGGGCAGACAGGTTACCGCTATTGTCAACTTTCCGCCGCGGCGGATCGCCGGATTTAAGTCAGAAGTTCTCGTTCTCGGCGGCATCCCGGAAAAAGGAGACGTTGTCCTGCTTACGCCAGAGCAGACAGTACCGAACGGAACGAAAATCGGATAATAAAAAAAGACGTTTGCAGAAGCAAACGTCTTTTGCGTATTGAGGCGATACACCACACGCCACATTCGTGTGTGCCGCAAGGGCATGTGCATCGGCTTACACAATTCAGCTCATCGCTATATCAATATAGCATGGCGGGTGTGGAAATGCAAGAGATTTTTTAATATATGTTATATCTGGCTTTGTTTTGCCGATCCCCGATTGCGTCGTGTAAGGTTTTCTTTGAAATTTTATGATCTTGAATAAAGCAGTTCGACAAATGCAAGAGATTCATCTAATCTTATATCCTATGGTAAAATTTAGACAGAAAGAAGCAGAAAGGAGCCGTAAATGAAAGTATTTGAAGCAGCCTCGTTCATTTCAGCCGCAGAAAAGCGGGCAAAACAATACGATCAGATTAGAGAA